>JACJWF010000020.1 GCA_020637295.1 Acidimicrobiaceae bacterium
GACGGCCGTCGTGTCGCCGGACCGGACCCGGGTCGCCTACACCGTGTTCCACCACGACGACCTGAACTGCACGTCGCTGCACGTCGTGTCGCTGGACACCGGCCGGTCGTGGACGGCCCACCACGAGGAGGGCATGCAGGACCGCAGCCCGGCCTGGTCGCCTGACGGGGCGATGCTGGCGTTCGCCTGCGAAGAGCCGGGCTGGTACGAGGTGTTCATCGTGCCCGCGGGTGAGGGAGAAGGGGGCGAGGCGCGCCAGGTGACCCACGACGGCGCCGACTTCGCCGACCTCACCTGGTCGCCCGACGGTGCCTCACTGCTGGCCACGCGCTCCCGGCGGGGCGTCACCGACCTGGTGTCCGTCGATGTCGACACCGGCGCGGTCACCGTGCTGGCCGAAGGCGGCACATGGTCCTCGCCGCGCCGCCTGCCCGGCGGCGGTGTCGTCGCAGTCCACGAAGCCTTCGCCACCCCGCCGCGCCTGTGCGTGGTGGAGGCCGACGGCGCCGTCCGGGTGCTGCACGCCCCGACGCCCGCGGCCGTCACGGTGGCACCGCACGCGGTGCCGGCGCACGTGTCCTACCGGTCGTCCGACGGGCTGGAGGTGCACGGCTGGCTGTACCGCCCGGCGCCGGGTGCCACCGACGGCCGCCCCTGCCCGGTGGTGGTCTACCCGCACGGCGGGCCGACGTCCGTCACCGGCGACGAGTGGGACGGTGTGGCCCAGTACTTCGTGGACAAGGGCTACGGCTGGTTCGCCGTGAACTTCCGCGGCAGCACCAGCTACGGGCGCGACTTCGAGCGGGCCAACCACGGCGTGTGGGGCGTGGCCGACACGGCCGACTGCCTGGCCGCCCACACCTTCCTCGCCGGGCTGGACTGGGTGGACCCCACCCGGGTGGCCATCTTCGGCGCCAGCTACGGCAGCTACATGGCGCTGCTGTCGGTGGTGGACGACCCCGAGCACCGCTACGCCTGCGCCGTGGCGAAGTACGGCGACTGCGACATCCTCACCTCCTGGGCGCAGGGCGACCTGGTCGGCCGGCTGGACCTGGAGCGGATGATGGGCCACCCCCGCGACGCCCGCGGTGCCTATCGCGCCGGGTCGCCCGTGCACCGGCTGGAGCACCTGGCCGCGCCACTCCTCGTGGCCCACGGCGAGCGCGACGAGCGGGTCAGCCCCGCCCAGTCGAAGGAGCTGGTGGCCGAACTGCAGCGGCTGGGCAAGCAGTACGAGTACGTCACCTACCCCACGGAGGGTCACGGCCTGCTGCGCACCGAGCCCTTCGTGCACTTCCACCAGCGGCTGGAGCGGTTCCTGGACTGGTACCTGCTTCCGTGAACGGAGCAGCCGCACCAGTGTGTCAAGATCGTGGAACGGTGGCACCAAGGGTGCCGGAATGCGTTGGGGGTCCTACGTGAACAGGACAGCAAGTCGGAGACTCTGGTTGGGGGCAGCGGTCACCCTTGCCGCAGCAGGGAGCGCAGTCGTCTGGGTCGCACCCGTCTCCGGGTCGTCGGGCGGTGGCACCGTCACCCTCACGGTCGGTGTCACCCAGGACGTGGACTCGCCCAACGTCACCGTCGGCTACACCGTGGCCGCCTACGAGCTGTGGAACCTGCAGTACGCCACGCTGACGGACAAGGCGGCGGACGACTTCGCCACCATCCCCGGCCTGGCCTCCACGTGGGACGCCAGCGACGATGGCCTCACCTACACGTACCACCTGCGCGAGGGCCTGAAGTGGAGCGACGGGCAGCCGCTGACGGCGGAGGACGTGGCCTGGACGGTCAACACCTCCCGCGACCAGGAGTGGTACAACCACTCGTCCGTCACCGCCAACCTCGACGCGGTGGCGCTGGACGACGTCACCGTGCAGATCACGTCCGCCGTGCCGGACCCGAAGCTGCCGACGATGGACGTCTACATCCTCCCCAAGCACATCTGGGAGGGCCCGGCGGCGGACGACGTGACGGCCTTCGACGCGCTGGACGGCGTCGGCTCCGGCCCGTTCACCCTGAAGGAGTGGAAGCCCGGCCAGGAGTGGACGATGGTCGCCAACCCCAATTACTGGCAGGGGCAGCCGAAGATCGACCAGGTGGTCTTCCGGGTCTACACCGAGGGCGGCGCCATGGTCACCGCGCTGGAGAAGGGTGAGCTGGACGCCGCCAACGACATCCCCGCCGAGCTCTTCGCCGACCTCGGCACGCAGCCGAACATCGTCACCGTCGCCGGCGCCCAGGGCGGCTTCACCGAACTGGCGATGAATGGCATGGCGGGTGGGATCGGCGACGGCCACCCCGCACTGCTGGACCTCAACGTGCGCCACGCCGTCGCCATGGCCATCGACCGCCAGCAGCTGTTCGACCGGGTGGCGCTGGGCATCGGCCTGCCACTGACCGTGCTCGGCGTGTCGCCGGACCAGGAGTGGCTGCCGGAGATCCCCGACGCCGAGAAGCTCGGCTACGACCCGGAGGCCGCCAAGGCACT
Source organism: Acidimicrobiaceae bacterium (assembly GCA_020637295.1). Lineage (GTDB taxonomy): Bacteria > Actinomycetota > Acidimicrobiia > Acidimicrobiales > Ilumatobacteraceae > UBA668. The sequence continues at coordinate 2,492 of JACJWF010000020.1, forward strand.
GCTGGAGGACAACGGGTACAAGGACACCGACGGCGACGGCATCCGTGAGATGCCCGGCGGCGGCGAGCCCCTGGTGTTCCGCTACGCGGAGCGTTCCGAGGGCACTCAGGGTGCCGCCATCCGCGAGTTGATCACCGGCTGGCTGAAGGAAGTCGGCATCGGCACCGAGGTGTCCGTGTACGACGACACCCAGCTGGGCGACATCATCTACGCCGGCACCTACGACCTGTTCGTGTGGGGCTGGACCCCGTTCGTCGACCCGGACCCGATGCTGAGCTACTTCACCTGCGACCAGGTGACCTACGACGCCGACGAGGCCGGGTACAACGACGCCAACTGGTGCAGCCCGGAGTACGACGCCCTGTACGTGCAGCAGAACCAGGAGCTCGACCACGCCAAGCGGGTGGAGCTGGTGCACGAGATGATCCGAATGTTCAACACCCAGTCCACCTACGTGGTGCTGTACCACGACGCGGACACCCAGGCGTACCGCACGGATCGCTTCACCGGCTGGCTGCAGCAGCCGAAGGGCACCGGCCCGGTGATCTTCAGCAACTCGTCGCCGACCTACTTCAACCTGACGCCCATCGAGTCCTCCGGCAGCGATGACGGTGGCCTGGGCACTGGGGCACTCATTGCGATCATCGCCGGGGCGGTGGTGCTGGTCGGGCTGATCGTGTTCTTCGCCATGCGCAGCCGCTCCAGCCGCGAGGACCGCGAGTAAGCCGCACGTCGGGCCTGCACCGTGCGTGCCACGTTCATCCTGAGGAAGTTGGCGGGTGCCGTCAGCACGCTCGCGTTCGTGGTCGTGTTCAACTTCTTCCTCTTCCGGGTGGTCAACAAGAACCCGGTGGACTCGATGTTCCGCGGGCGCAACCTCACCGCCTCGCAGAAGGCCGAGCTGACCCGCAAGTTCCATCTCGACGGCTCGAAGTGGGACCAGTTCGTCGGCTACGTCCGCCAGTTGCTGCGCGGCGACCTCGGCCTGTCGTTCAAGGGCAACCGCCCCGTGGTGGACGTCATCGCCGAGGCGCTGTGGCCAACCATCCTCCTGGTCGGGTTCTCCACCCTGCTGGCCATGCTGGGCATCGGCCTCGGCTACCGGGCCGGCTGGCGGCGGGGCAGCCGCTTCGACACCACGTCCACGTCGTTGTCCATGCTGACCTACTCGATGCCCGAGTTCTGGATCGGCATGGTCCTGCTGGGCATCTTCGCCGCCAAGCTCGGCTGGTTCCCGGTGGGCGGCCTGGAGGACCCCGGTAGCACGGCCACGGGCTTCTCCAAGCTGCTCGACCAGTTCCACCACATGCTGCTGCCCGCCATCGTGCTGGCCATCGCCTATGTCGGTGAGTACATGATCGTCGCCCGCTCAGCGATGATCGAGACGTTGCGCGAGGACTACCTCCAACTGGCCCGGGCCAAGGGGATGCGCGACGACGACGTGCGCCGCAAGCACGCCGTCCCCAACGCCCGCCTGCCGGTGGTCAGCCTGTCGGCCATCAACTTCGGGTTCGTGGTCAGCGGCGCCATCGCGGTGGAGTCGATCTTCTCCTGGCCGGGCATTGGCCAGGCCACCTACATCGCCATCCGCGGCCCGGACCTCCCGGTGCTGCAGGGGCTGTTCCTCCTCATCAGCGCGGCCGTGATCGTGGCCAACCTCATCGCCGACCTGCTGTACGGGCGGCTGGACCCGCGTGTGGTGGGCAGGTGAGCGCCGCGGTCGCGTGGGCTCGGCGGCGGGCCTCGGCGGCGGACGCCTGGCGCCGCCTGCGCAGGGACCGGCTGGCGATGACCGCGCTGATCGTGCTGGTGGCGTTCGTCGTGATGGCGCTGATCGCCCCGCTGGTGTCGGACCGGGCGGACTTCGACGCCATCAACACCGGTGGCAACCCGACCAACTCGTCGCCCTCGGGCCAGTTCGTGCTCGGCACGGACGGCCTGGGGCGCAGCATGGCGTTGCAGGTGATGTGGGGGGCGCGGATCAGCCTGCTGGTCGGCTTCTCCGCCACGGTGCTGATGATCGTGCTCGGTGTGGTGGTGGGGCTGGCTGCCGGCTTCTTCGGCGGCTGGATCGACGCCGTGCTGATGCGCATCACCGACTGGTTCATGGTCATCCCGTTCCTGCCGCTGGCCATCGTGCTGGCGTCCGTGCTGGAGCGCGGGGTGGGCACCATCGTGCTGGTGATCGGGATCACCTCGTGGCCCAGCACGGCCCGGCTGATCCGTTCGCAGGTGCTGTCCATCCGCGAGCGGCTGTACGTGGACCGAGCCCGCGCACTGGGCGCCGGGAAGGGCCACATCATCGGGCGGCACATCCTCCCCAACGTCACCCCGCTGATCCTGGCCAACACCACGCTGGCCGTACCCATCGCCATCCTCACCGAGACCACGCTGTCGTTCCTCGGCCTCGGCGACCCGACCCAGGTGTCGTGGGGCGGCCTGCTGGAACGTGCCGGCACCACCGCGGTGAAGGCCGGCTACTGGTGGGAGTACCTGCCGCCGGGTGTGGGGATCGTGCTGGTGGTGCTGGCGTTCACGATCATCGGCAGGGCCGTGGAGGAAGTGCTGGACCCCAGGTTGCGTGCCCGATGAGCGTATTGGAACTGCACGACCTGTGCGTCACCTACCGCACCGAGGGCGGCAAGGTGCCCGCCGTTCGCGGCGTGAACCTGACCATCGAGGAGGGCGACACCGTCGGCCTGGCGGGGGAGAGCGGGTGTGGCAAGAGCACCATTGCCGCGGCGGTGCTGCGCCTGCTGCCGAAGGGCACCCGCGTCACCGGCAAGGTGCTGCTGAACGGCGAGGACGTCTACTCGATGAAGCCCGGCCGGCTGCGGGCCGTGCGTTGGACGGGTGCGGCCATCGTGTTCCAGGGAGCGCTGCACTCACTGAACCCGGTGCGCCGGGTGGGCCTGCAGATCGAGGAGGCCCTGCGCCTGCACCAGACCGTGCCGGTGGGGAAGATGGCGGCCCGTGTGGACGACCTGCTGGAGCGGGTCGGCCTGCCCGGCGCGCACGCCTCCCGCTACCCGCACCAGATGTCCGGCGGGCAGCGCCAGCGGGTGCTGATCGCACTCGCGCTCGCGTGCGACCCGCAGTTGCTGATCGCCGACGAGCCGACCACCGCGCTGGACGTGATGGTCCAGGCCCAGGTGCTGGCCCTGCTGGAGGAGCTGCAGCGCGAGCGGGGCCTGTCGCTGCTGTTCATCACCCACGACCTCTCGGTGCTCACCCACACCTGCCGGCGGCTGGCCGTGATGTACGCCGGGCGGATCGTGGAGGAGGGGCTGAGCGCGGAAGTGTTCGCCCGGCCGGAGCACCCGTACACGCGGGCGCTGGCCGCGGCATTCCCGACCATCGGCGACACCGCGTCGCGGATGAACCCCCAGGGCCTGCCCGGCGACCCGCCGGACCCCTCCGCCCTGCCCACCGGCTGCCCGTTCCATCCGCGGTGCGACCGGGCGGTGGACGAGTGCGCGACGGCGGACGTGACGCTGCGACCGGTGGCCGACGGTGCGGCCGCCGGGTGGCGGGCCGCATGTGTGCACGTGGGGGTGGACCGTGGCTGATCCGGTGCTGCGTGCCCAGCACGTGCAGGTGCGATTCGACGCCGGCCGGGTGCGGGCGGTGGACACGGTGTCACTGGAGGTCGGCCGTGGCGAGGTGGTCGCGCTGGTCGGCGAGTCCGGCTGCGGCAAGACCACGCTGATCCGGTCCGTGGTCGGGCTGGAGCCCTTGGCCGCCGGGTCCGTCGAGGTGGAGGGCCGGCCGATCGGGTCCAGCGGGAAGGGGCGAGCGCTGCGGGCCGTCCGCCGCCGGGTGCAGATGATCTTCCAGGACCCGACGGGTGCGTTGAATCCGCGGCACTCCATCTACGAGGCCGTGGCGGAGGGCCTGCGCATCCACAAGGTGAAGGGTGACGAGGCCGCGCTGGTGTCCGACGCGCTGGCTGCCGCCGGCCTGCGCCCGCCGGAGCGCTACCTGCGACGCTTCCCCCACGAGCTGTCGGGCGGCCAGAAGCAGCGGGTGCTGATCGCCGCGGCCATGGCGCTGCAGCCGGCGCTGCTGCTGGCCGACGAGCCGGTGGCCAGCCTGGACGCCTCCATCCGTGGCGAGATCCTGGCCCTCATGCGCTCGTACGTGGAGCGTGACGGGGTGTCGATCGTGGCCGTCACCCACGACCTCGGCCTGGCGTGGAACATCGCCGACCGTGTGGCCGTGATGTACCTCGGGCGGATCGTCGAGGTCGGCCCGGCGGAGGCCGTCCTGCGCTCGCCGCAGCACCCCTACACCCGGGCGCTGCTGAGTGTGGTGCCGGAGACGGGGCACCTGGAGCAGCAGATCCTCACCGGCGAGACCCCGGACCCGTCGAAGGTGCCGAGCGGCTGCCGCTTCCATCCCCGCTGCCCCGTGGTGGCCAGCGGCGAGGCGGCGAGGCTGGGCATCGAGGACCGCTGCCGGGGTGTGGACCTGGAGTTGGAGGTCGTGGCCGAGGGTCACGAGGTGGCATGCCACGCCGTGTCGGTCCGCAGCACCTGAGCAGGGTCGTCAGGCCATGACCGGTTCGATCGTCACCCGGGTGGGCACCCGGAGGAAGTAGCTGGGCGCGTAGGCGCCGTCGTTGTCGTCGCTGAGGCGGAACGACTGCACGCGGCGGGTCAGCTCCTCCAGCGCGACGCGGGTCTCCATGCGGGAGAGTGGCGCGCCCAGGCAGTAGTGGTTGCCGAAGCCGAACGCGATGTGCTCGTTGACGTGCTCGCGGTCGGGGCGGAACTCCTCGGCGTCGGGGCCGAACACGGCTTCGTCGCGGTTGGCCGACATGTACGTGATGATCACGCGTGACCCGGCGGGGATGGCCACGCCGCCGAGCTCGGTGTCCGTCGCGGCGACGCGCCAGATGGCGCCGTTGGGGCTGGCGTGGCGCAGGGCCTCCTCGATCACCACTGGGATGCGCTCGGGCTCCCGCTGGAGGCGGGCCCACTCGTCCGGCTGCTCCCCGAGCAGGCGCATCAGATCGCCCAGCAGCGCGGCGGTGGTCTCGTTGCCGGCCACCAGGATCATCTGCAGGATGCGCAGCATCTCGGCCATGTCCAGCGGGCGGCGGTCCGTCACCTCCGGGTCGTCCTCCTCGATGGTGGCGGTGAGGATGTGGGTGAGCAGGTCGTCCTGCGGTTCGGTGCGGCGGCGGTCCAGTTCGGCCTCGAAGTAGCGCTGGAACTCGTTGATGGCCCGCTCGCTGCGCAGCAGGCCGTCCAGCGAGATGTCCGTGCCGATGGCCGACGCGGTGAGGTCGCTCCACTCCTTGAACTTCTTCATGTCGCGGTCCGGCACGTTCAGCGCGTTGGCGACGGCCCGCACCGGAACCGGGTTGGCGAACTGGGCCATGAACTCCACGCGGCCCGTGGAGGCCAGCGACTCCGCCCAGCCGTCGATGAGTTCCGTCACGATCGCCCGCACCGCCGGCTCGAACCGGGCGACGGCGGCGGGTGTGAACGACCGGGCGACCAGGCGGCGGTAGCGGGTGTGCGCCGGCGGGTCGGTGGTCAGCAGGACCTCCGACCGCGGGTACCCCTCGGCGATCACCGCGTCCAGTTGCTCGCGCCAGCCCGCCGGCACCGGCCGCCCGGCGCGACCGAACCGTGAGGAGAACACCAGCGGCCGGCGGAGGACTTCCATCACATGGTGGTGGCTGGTGACGACGAAGGCGCCGGCCTCCGCACTCCACGCCACCGGCGCCTCGCGTCGCGCCTGGGCCATGTGCGGGTACGGGCAGGCCATGACCTCGGCGTCGAAGGGGTTGAACGACATGGCGCGAGTTCACCACGCCGCCGCCCACCCGTGCGAAGGGACTTAGGTCCCTGGCCGGTCCGAGGGGCAGTTTCTATATTCCGACTACAACTACACAGGGGGTTGAGATGAGGACCCGAGTCCATCCGTTGAGCGGGGCGAAGTACGACGTGCGAGAGGACGGCTTGCTCGACATCACCGACAAGCACGGTGTCGCCGGCGTGTTCGACGCCGAGGGTCGGTGGGTCAGCGGTGAGCTGCGCCACTGCGATCCGCAGCTCTGCGGCTGGCTGGCCGGCCCGCAGTTGCCGCCGGGCGTTCCCGGCAACCCCAAGGACTTCCCGGTACCGGTCGAGTAAGTCGCCGAGCGAGTGAGAAAGAGGAACCACCCATGAGCCAGACGCTCGACGAAACCACCCAGGGCGCCCTGTACCAGGAGTTGCTCGACAACGACTCCCGTGTCGTCCCCGTGGTGCTGCGCAAGCAGTCGCCGATGGGTGACGGGTCGATGACCGTCCCCGTGTCCCGCTACACCGACCCTGCCTTTCACAAGGCCGAGGTCGAGAAGGTGTGGAAGAAGGTCTGGCAGATGGCCTGCCGGGAGGAAGACATCCCCGAGGTCGGCGACCACATCCCGTACGAGATCGCCGGCATCCAGGTGCTCGTGGTGCGCTCCGCCCCGGACACCATCAAGGCGTTCCGCAACATCTGCCTCCACCGCGGCCGCACCCTGAAGGAGTACCCCGGCCGGGCGGAGGAGTTCCGCTGCCCGTTCCACGGCATCGCCTGGAACCTGGACGGCAGCCTGAAGCACGTGCCGTGCAAGTGGGACTTCCCGCAGGTGCCCGACGAATGGCCGCTGCCGAGCGTCAACGTCGGCACGTGGAACGGGTTCGTGTTCATCAACCTCGACCCGAACTGCGCGCCGCTGGCCGACCACATCGGCGAGCTGGACGAGCACTTCGCCACCTGGGACCTCGCCAACCGCTACAAGGCGGTGCACGTGGGCAAGATCCTGCGCTGCAACTGGAAGCTGGCCCAGGAAGCGTTCATGGAGAGCTACCACGTGGTGGCCACGCACCCGCAGTTGCTGGCCGGCATGGGCGACACCATCACCCAGTACGACTGCTTCGGCAACTTCGCCCGCGGCCTGACGCCCAACGGCGTCACCAGCACCCACGTGCGGTGGGAGCCCACCGAGCAGGAGATGATCGACGCGCTGACGGACCGCACGCTGGACATCGACGAACTCATCCACGTGCCCGAGGGTCAGAAGTCGCGCACCGTGCTGGCGGAGCACCGCCGAGCGGCGCTCGCCGAGACCATCGGCGTGGACGAGGCCAACAAGGTCACCGACGCCGAGCTGTGCGACAGCATCGTCTACACCCTGTTCCCCAACTTCCACCCGTGGGGCTCCTACAACCGGATCGTCTATCGCTTCCGCCCCTACGGCAACCACCACAACCTGTCGATCATGGAGTGCATGATCCTCAACCCGTTCAAGGGCAAGCGGCCCAAGGCCGCCCCGCTGAAGATGCTCGGTGTGGACGACGACTGGACCGACGCCTTCGAGCTGGGCCTGCTGACCCGGGTGTTCAACCAGGACGTCTACAACCTGCCGAAGGTGCAGGAGGGCCTGGAGAGTGGTGCGATCGACGAGGTGGTCTTCGCCCGCTACCAGGAGACCAAGATCCGCTGCATCCAGAACGAGCTGATGCGCTGGATCGGCGCTGAGTAAGTAGTCACCAACTAGCCTCAGCTCATCGACGCCGCTGCCACCACTCCTCGCCGCCCCGCCCACCGCCCCTCTCGCCGCAACTCGGTCATCGAGGGTGCGATGGGGTTGTTCTCCTCGTTCCCGGTGGAGGACGTGACGGTGCTGGACATCGCCAACGCGGTGGACATGACCCCAGCGGCGGTCTACTACCACTTCGCGTCGAAGGAGCAGATCCTGCTCGAGGGCATGGAGGCATTCGCCGAGAAGATGCTGGCGGAGATGCGCGGCCACCTGTCGGCGAAGGGCGACAAGGAGGGCGTGCGCAGCCTGGTGGCGCACATGCTCACCTGGGTGCAGCGCCACCGCACGGCGGCCACCGTCTACTTCGTCGGGTCCGTGGGTCTCAACCTGCTGGTGGAGGCGCTGCGCCGCGAGACCCGGCTGGAGATGGTGGCACTCCTCGGCGAGGCGACGAAGGCGGCGCGAGGGAAGCTGATGCCCGCCGAGGTGGGCGTCATCGGCGTGGCACTGGTGTCGGTGCTGGAGACGGCCGCCGCGTCGGCGTTGAACCAGGACGTGGCGTACCGCAGCATGGGGTCGCGCCGGTTCGTCGACGAGGTGAAGCGCCTGGCCGACCGGGTGGCCGGCATCGACCCGGCCTGAGGAGCCTCAGTTGCGCTTGCTGTCCGGCAGGCGCATCAGGTGGTTGCCGTTGTCCACCGGGATCACCTGCCCGGTGATGGAGCTGGACAGGTCGCTGGCCAGCCACAACGCCACGTTGGCGCAGTCGTCCACCGTGGTCACCCGTCGCAGCGCGGACTCGTTGATGTAGGCCTCGGTGATGGGCGTCTCGCCGCTCATGTCCACGCGGGCGTCGTCCACCGGCGTGAGGCCGCCGAAGTCGTTCATCGCCGTCGGCACGAACGTCGGGGCCAACGCGTTGACCCGCACGCCCTCGGCGCCGAACTCGCGGGCGGCGATCTTGGTGACGAAGTTGATGCCGGCCTTGCTGCCGGAGTAGGCGGAGTGCTTCACCGGCACGAGGATCGCGGTGGTGGACGTGATGTTGATGAGCGAGCCGCCGGTGCCCTGGTCGGCGATGTACGCACCGAAGTGCTTCATGAACCAGAAGGCGCCCCAGAAGTCCACCTTCGTCACGGTCTCCAGCATCTCCGGCGTCATGTCGCGGATGAAGGACTTCATGTTGAGGCCGGCAGAGTTGATGGCGATGTCGATCCCGCCCATCTTCTCGGCGGCGAAGTCCACCAGTGCCTTCACGTCGTCGTGCTCGCCGACGTCGCAGCGGCAGGCGTGGGCGCCGGTGGCGTCGGCCAGGCGCTCCAGGTTGTCGATGCGGCGGGCGGCGACGACTTGCTGGGCGCCGTGCTCGGCGAACAACTCGGCGATGCGCCAGCCGATGCCGCTGGACGCCCCGAGGATGACGACCCGCTTGTTTTCCAGAAGACCCATGCGGACAGAGTAGTTTCTTTGCATCGTCTACTGAAAGCGACGTTGCTGATGCCCCGCAACCTCACACAACTGGACGAATGGCCGCGCCACCAGACGCTGGACACGTTCGACATGGTGGCCAGCGACAGCGAGCGCTGGAGCGACGGTTCGTGGATCTGCGTGGGCGACCCGGCGGGGGCGTGCCACCTCATCACCGCCCTGCGCTGGTACCCCAACACCAATGTGGTGGATGGCTACGCCATCGTCGCCCTGGACGACGGCCGCCAGCACAACCTGCGGGTCAGCCGGCGGATGCGCCCGGCCATCGACGACCTGTCGTGCGGGCCGATGTGGATGCGGATCGTCGAGGGCCTGCGGGTGCTGGAGGTCGGCGCCACGCCGAACGAGTCGGGCATCGAGTTCGACCTGCGGTGGGACGGGTTCAGCCCGTGCTTCGACGAGACGTCCGGCATCCGTCGCTACCAGGACGGCCGGGTGGTGCGCGCCCGCAGCAACTTCGTGCAGGTCGGCAACGTCAGCGGCTCCATCACCGTGCAGGGCCGCCGCTTCGACGTGGACTCGTCGTGGGTCGGTGCCCGCGACCACTCCTGGGGCATCGGCGACACGGGCAACGGCAACCAGCGCGGGTTCGCCGCGCCCGCCGGTGGCCCGGCCTCCGCCCACCAGGGCGCGACCCTCCGTCACTTCGGGCTGCGGCACTTCACGTTCGTCCGCTTCCCGACCCGGTCGGTGTTCTTCCGCTTCCACCATGCAGCCGACGGGCGGATCACCGACGACCACAGCTGGGTGGACTACCCCTACGGCTCCGGTCGCGAGGGCTGGGGGTACGTCTCCAAGGAGGTCGAGTCCGTCGAGTTCGTCGAGGGCCGGCGGCGGATCGCCCGCTCCGTGGTGCGCCTCGGCCGGCCCGACGGCGGGTTCGACCGCTTCGCCATCCGGCCGGTCAGCCGGCCCCTGTACATGAAGGGCGGCGGCTACTGGGACGGGTTCGACGACGGGCTCGGGCGGGGCGTGTACCGGGGTGAACTGAAGGTCGAGCACGACGTGTGGGACGTGTCGCACCCGACGGTGGTGCGCGACCTCGCGGGCCAGGTGGTGCCGCAACGGAACGGCGCGTGGGCGGAGGAGATCGCCGTGTTCGAGAACCTCGACGACCCCACCGAGGTGGGGCTGGGCGAGTTCGAGGGCGTGGTCGGCGGCCCCTACCCGGGTGTCGTCGAGGACTAGACCGAGGACGAGGAGAAGCGTCAGATGGCCATCACCCAGCGAGAGATCGACTGCGCGCGGGACCTGTTCAACATCGGGTGGTCGGGCGACGACCCGCTCGGCCCCACCCGCTACATGACCGAGGACGTGCAGATGCGCGACATCGCCATGAAGGCCGGGCCGGAGGCCATCACCGGGCACGAGGCCATCGCCAACCGCTGGCGGCACGTCGCCGGACGGATGCGCCTGCCGGTGGAGGACATCTTCGTCGGGGTCGACGGCGACAGCATCGTGGTGCAGTGGTTCGTCTACGTGAAGATCGTCGAGGGCGAGCATGCCGGCCGGTGGGACATGGGCGAGGGCAACAGCCTGCTGTACTTCCGCGACGGCCTGGTCTCGTTGGAGGTGGACTTCTGGCACGGCCGTCAGGGCAAGTGCGACGACTGGGAGGCCCACTTCGCGGCCCGCCAGGCGTTGGGCAAGGCCCGGCGCGGCGGGGTCAGCGGCTTCTGGGTGCCGGAGGCGTAGGGCGATGACGCTGCCCGTGCTGCCCGAGGTGGAGACGATCCTGGCCAACTCGGCGCAGGTGCTGCGCGACGTGGTGCTGCCCGATCTGACCGACGAGTGGCCCCGCAACTGCGCGCGGGTCATCGCCGGGGCGCTGGACTACGCGATCGGCCTGCTGAAGGAGGACCGCGCCGCCGAGTACCGGGCGGAGCTGGAGGTCGCCCTGCGGGGTGTGGCCGGCGAGGTGCAGGGCGAAGGCTCGCCGTTCGAGCGGGCCTCGGCCGCGCTGGTGTGGTCGCGGGAGCACGACGGGCCGGAGGCCGACGCTGTGCGCGCCGTGCTGCACCCGGTGCTGGCGGCCCAGATGGACCGCGAGGCGGCGGCGTCCGAGCCCCTGCTGACGGCGTTGCACGTGGCGATGCGCGGGACGGACCAGAAGTGAGCGACACCCCCGACACGCTGGCCCCGACGCCGGAGCGCTTCGCCGCCTACCTGACGGAGGCGATGAACCAGACGGTGCTGGTGAACGCCCAGCGGCGGGTGGCGATGGGTCAGTCGCGGGCGATGTACCTGCTGGACGCAGTGGTCGGCGGGGTCGCCCAGACGCTGGTGGCCCGGGTGGAGCAGAGCGGCCTGCTGGGCAGCGACTCCACGCTGGAGGTGCCGGTGATGCAGGCGCTGTTCCGTGCCGGCTACCCGGTGGCGGAGATCCTGGCCTACGAGCCGACGGGCTCCGTCGTCGGTCAGCCGTTCTTCGTGATGGCGTTCGTCGAGGGCATCTCCAAGGAGGACCTGTCCACGCTGGACGACTACGTCCGCCTGCTGCACCAGTTGCACCAGTACGACCCCGACGCGATTGGGCTCGGGTCGTTGCCGAAGCCGCCGCTGCCGAAGGGCCCGGCGCTGGACCAGGTGGACCGCTGGGACCGCACCTACCGCAGCGGGCTGATGGGCGAGCCGTCGCCGCTGGTCGAGGAAGCCATCGCCTACCTGCGCCGCCACGCGCCGGACAGCGACCGGCTGTGCATCGTCCACGCCGACCCCGGCCCGGGCAACTACATGTACGTCGGCTCGACCATCACGGCAGTGGTGGACTGGGAGTTCACCCACCTCGGCGACGAGTACGACGACTGGGCGTATCTCATCTACATGCGCGGCCGCCGCGTGCGGTCGCCGGAGGAGTGGATCGCCCGCATCCGCGAGGTGGTCGGGGTGGAGATCGACCCGGAGCGCCTGCGCTACTGGCGGGCCGTGAAGCACCTGATGGGTGTGGCCATCGACCAGACGGCGACGCGCTTGTACGCCGAGCGGGTGGAGACGGCGCCGAACCTGCTGGCCATCGGTACGGCGATCCACCTGTCCGCCCTGCAGATGCTCTACAAGGCCGTCCTCGCCGGGTAGCCGCGCCGGCGGTCGAGGCACTGGACGGCCGGCCGCGCCGCAGGTGCACAGGTTGGCCCCGTTCACGTCAGTTCGTTTTCGATTCCATCGCCTCGGTCGGCCAGGTCGTCGCCGGGGCTCGAGCAGGGGGTCGGAGGTCCGAGACCGAATCGAAATCGGAATGAAGTGAAACGGGGCGCTGGTGAAGGCCCGGACCGGGGCGTCGACGGGCCGCCGCTGAGCGGCCGACCGTCAGCCGCGCACGCCCTCGCCTTGCGGCGGCAGGGAGTGGCCGTTGCCGGCGCTGACCCCGCCGTCCACCGGCAGGGCTACGCCGGTGATGAAGCTGGCCTCGGGGGAGGCGAGGAAGACGATGGCCGCGGCCACCTCGTCCGGGTCGCCCCAGCGCTGCATCGGGATCATCCGCCGCAGCCCCTCGCCGACGTCGGTGCCGAGGTGCTTGTCCGTCATCCCGCTCCGCACGGGGCCGGGGCAGATGGCGTTGACCCGGATGCGGTCCAGCGCCAGGTCGATCGACGCCGAGCGCACCAGGTTCAGCACGGCCGCCTTGGTGGTGTTGTACGGCCAGCGGCCCTTCTCCCCGCCGAGCCCGGCGGTGGACGCCGTGACCACGATCGACCCGCCGCCGACCGACCGCATCGGGGCGATCGCCGCGCGGATGCCCAGCGCCACGGCCCGCACGTTGAGCTGGTAGCAGCGGTCCAGCACGGCCATGTCGAGCGTCTCCAGCGAGCCGGAGCCGGGGATGCCGGCGTTGAGCACGCTGACGTCCAGCCGCCCGAACCGCTCCATGCAGGCCGCGACCATCGCCGAGTTGACGCCCTCGTCGGTGACGTCACCCGCCATCGGGACAACGGGCGCGCCCTCCGGCACCCAGCCGAAGTTGTCCGTCGTCAGGTCGACGGCCACCACGCCGTAGCCGCGCTCCACCAGGAGCTCCACCGTGGAGCGCCCGATCCCGGAGGCCCCACCGGTGACGATCGCCGCCCGCTGCACGCCTGCCGCACCCATCGTCAGACCTCCCAGTCCGTGTCCAGCCGCACCAGCGCTTTGCCGACGTTGCCGCCCTTCAGCATCCCGAGGAACGCCTCCACGGCATGGTCGATGCCGTCGGTGACCGTCTGCCGGTTGACGACGTCGCCGCTGCGCAGCCAGCCGGCGACGGTGCGCTCGAACTCCGGCCGCATGTCCTCGTGGTCGCGGACGATGAAGCCGCGCAGAGTGATCCGCCGCAGCACCGCCTCGATCAGGCGGTTGATGTCGTAGCTGCGCGACGACGAGTCGAACTGGGAGATCATCCCGCACAGCGCCACATGGCCACCGATGTGCATGGCGTTGATGGCCGCCACCAGCTGCTCACCGCCGACGTTGTCGAAGTAGACGTCGATGCCGTCGGGTGCCACGCGGGCCAGGCCCTCGGCCGCCCGCTCCGCCCGGTAGTCGAACGCGTCGTCGTAGCCGAGGTCGTCGACCAGCATCCGCACCTTCTCCGCCCCGCCGGCGCTGCCCACCACACGGGACGCCCCGAGCAGCTTGGCGAAGCGCCCGGCCGCGCTGCCCACGGCACCCGCCGCGGCGCTGATGAACACCACGTCGCCAGCCTTCATCTCGCCGGTGCGTTGCAGGCCGACCCAGGCGGTGAACCCGGTCTGCCCAAGCACGCCCAGCCAGGACCCGGCCGGCGCGGCGGCGGTGTCCACCACCGTGGCCGTCGAGGCGTCGATGACGGCGTGGTCGCGCCACCCCATCCGGTGCCGCACGACGGTGCCGGGGGCGAAGCCCTCGCCGGCCAGGACGACGCCGATCGCCGAACCGTCCAGCGGCTGGCCGATTTCGAAGTTCGTCGTGTACTGCTTCTCCGAGGTCTCCAGGCGCCCGCGCATGGAGGGGTCCACGCTCATCACGATGTTGCGCAGCAGCACCTGGCCCGGCTGCAGCGCGGGGATCGGCCACTCCTCGACGGCGAAGTCCGAGGCGACCGGGCCGTCGGGGCCGGGGCGGCCCTGGAGGGTGACGAGGCGGGTGGAGGTGGGCAGCATGGGGTCTCCTTCGGGGTCAGCCGAACTCGGGGAGGAGCGAGAGGCAGTCGAGGTCGAGGATGGCGGCCGCGGACCGCGCCACCATCGCCACGGTCATCTGGGTGCCGCGCTCCGATGTGGCGTCCAGCGAGCCGGCGATGACGATGGGGTAGAGCCAGCAGTAGAGGACGGCGCGGCGGTAGTCCGCCCACACCTCGTCGGCGGTGCCGGCGTCGATGCCGTGGGCCGCGAGCCCGGTGCGCCACCGTTCCACCAGTGCCCGCTCGTTCGCCCGCCGCAGCTCGACCTCGAGGTTCTGCGAGAGGAAGAAGGCGACGTCCTGGATGCCACGGCCGCGCAGCGCACCCTGCCAGTCCAGGGTGACCACCTTCGGGTCCTCCGGGCGGGTGCCGAGCATCAGGTTGTCGAGGCGGAAGTCGCTGTGGATCAGCGTGATCGGCGCCGTGCCGAGATGGGCCTGCATCGCCGCGAACGCAGCGACGATCGACGGGCCGGCGGTCTGCATCTCTGCCGGCACGGCATGGCCGATCTTCTCCAGCATCAGCGGCCAGCAGGCCTCGGCGGCCTGGCACAGGGGGTCGCCGTTGACCGGCCCGTTGACGTGCGGGGCGAAGTCGAACTCCGGCCCGTCGACGGAGTTCCAATAGGTCGAGTGCAGTTTCACCAGCTCGTCCATGCATGCCTCGGCGTCGGTCACGGAGCACCCCGCGACCTGGTCGCCGGTGCGCAGGTGCCCGAGGTCTTCCATCAGCAGGACGAAGGCATCGTCGTCGTCGATCTCGGCCGCGTAGACCACGGGGAGCGCCATGCCGGTGGCAGCCGCAGCGTCGCGGTAGAAGAGCAGTTCGCGGCGGTACACGCCGAACCGAAGGCCGACCTCGCGGTTCTGCTCCGATGCCGCCCAGAACTTGATAATCAAGGACTTCGGACCGTCGCCGCGCCCGTAGGCGAGGTGCAGGCGTTGCAGTTCGGCGAGCAGGCCGTGGACCTCGCCGAGGCCCTCCGGGCGGAAGGACGCGACCTCTGCGTCCACACCGTGGGCCTGCAACCGAGCCGTCAGCCAGGCGGCCGAGACGGCGTCGAGGGAACGGGGCGAGGAGGCGTCGGACACCTCCGTGATGCTAGCCACTCGGGACCTTCGCCCCTAGTTCGGGAGGGCCGGAATGCGGCTCCATACAGTGAACTCAATCTCAAGTAAGTATGCCGCCCAGTACATGTAGGGGGACTTGCCATGGCCGCCACTCCGCTCACCGATGTCGCCCAGCGCCTGCTGGCCAACGTGGAACAGGACCACGGCGATCTCGCGCCCGGCATCATGCGGTTGCCGACCACCAACTACACCGACCCGGCGATGTACCAGCGGGAGATCGAGCAGATCTTCCACAAGGTGCCGCTGGCCGTCGCCCTCACGGTGGACGTCCCCAACGCCGGCGACTACCTGGCGTACGACATCGCCGGCCGGGCCATCGTCGTGGTGCGTGGCGACGACGGCGTGGCCCGTACGTTCGTCAACGCCTGCCGCCATCGTGGTGCACCCGTTGTGTGCAACGGCGCCGGCACCGCACGGCGGATGACCTGCCCGTACCACGCCTGGGTCTTCGACACGAAGGGCAGCCTGGTGGGCCTGCCCCAGCGCGAGCAGTTCGGCGACATCAGCGACCTCGGCGACATGGGCCTGCTGGAACTGCCCACGGCGGAGCGCGTGGGCATCGTGTTCTCGGTGCTGACCCCCGGCGCCACGATGGACATCGACGAGTGGCTGGGCGACATGCAGGGCGCGCTGGAGCTGCTGGAACTGGAGAAGGTGTACCCCCACACCACCACGACGTCGCTGCCGAGCGGCAACTGGAAGAGCACGGCGGACGGCTACCTCGACGGCTACCACATCGGGTTCCTGCACTCGTCGAACCTCGGCCTCAAGCAGGTCAACAACCGCAACACGTGGGATCTCTTCGGCCCCCACGTGCGCCTCGGCTTCGCCAACAAGACCATCGTCGCCCAGAAGGGCCAGCCGGTGGAGACGTGGGACCTGCCGGACGTGATGAGCCTGGTCCACTACGTCTTCCCCAACGTGTCGATCTCCGGCCAGCCGGGTCGGGCCACGATGGTCAGCCGCCTGTTGCCCGGGCCGTCGGTCTCCGAGGCCACGGTCGTCCAGTTCCACTACAGCCGCGAGCCGCTGGACTCGCCGGACAAGGTGCAGGCGATGGAGACCCGTCGCAAGCTCTACGCGGCGATCACCGGTGACGAGGACTTCGACACGGTCATCGACATCAACCGCACGATCCCCGGGATGTGCGGGGCGGACTTCGTGTTCGGCCGCAACGAGAGCGGCAATCAGAACCTGCACACCTGGGTGGCCACGCTCACCGCCTGAGCACGTCGGGGTTGCCCTCACTCCAGGTCTGCTGCAGGGTGCGGTGGCTGATGCGCCAGCCGTGCGGCGTGCGCACCAGGTCGTCGAGGTACATCCCGCCGACGATGAAGTTCTCCCCGCCGGGGAAGCCGTACTTGGTGTGCTGCGACTGGAGCTTGCAGCGGCACGTGGCCGTGTTGCCGGTGATGACCACCTCGTGGTTGCCGATGAGGTGCTGGGTGGCGTCGAAGCGGGCGACCGCGCCGCCGACCCGGGCGATGATTGCGTCGATGCCGTCGCACGGCGAGTTGCGCAGGTCGGCCGTGGCATCGGGGGTGAACACGTCGCGCAGCAACTCCGGCTGCTTGGTGTCCAGCGCCCACGTGTAGGCCATGGTCAGGGCGATGATCTCGGCCCGGTCCGCGGCCGCACGGTCCCGACGCTCCTTCCAGCCGGTCTGCTGGCGACGCTCGCAGATCCGCCAGCCGTCGGCGGTGCGGCGCAGGCGGTCGCGATACTCGCCGACGTTCATCACCACCGCGTCCGGCGAGCCCTCGAGGACGGCGTGGGCGGTGAAGTAGGAGAGCGTCGTGGCCGTGTCGCCGTCGATGTCGATCCTCATCGGCTGCACCAGGTGCTGGTGCCAGGCGATGCCCTCACAGCGGCCGGCGAGGAACGCCGCCGTCGCCTCCCCGCCCACCAGCGGCGGGTACGCGCCGTAGCGCACATCGGCGTCGTCGGTGAACACCGCGCCGACCGCTGCCCAGTCGAACTGGTCGATCGTCCAGCCGTAGCGCTGGAGCGTCTCGGTGATGGCGGTGCGGTCGTCGTTCGTCCCCATGAGTAACCAGTATCACTCACAAGTAACTAACCTCGCGACATGGACGACGTGGCCCTCCGCCGGATCGAGATCGCCAAGCACCTGTTCGCCGGGTGGAGCTCCGGCAACCCCGATGCGCCCGAGCCGTACTTCCACCCCGACGGGGTGCTGATGGACGTGGCCAGCGGCCGCTTCGAGGGGTGGACCAACATCCGCAACTTCTTCGCCCGCGGCCTCACCCGCACCAACAACCTGACGCTGGTGCCGGACGAGTTCTGGGCCAGCGACGACGGGCTGGCGCTGCATTACGTGATGAGCGGCGACGTGATCCTGCCGGAGACGTTCGGGCCGGAGTACGTGGGCCGGCGCTGGTCGGTGGAGGTCATGTCGTTCCTCCGGTTCGAGGGCGACCGGGTGATCTACGAGGCCGACTTCCACGACAAGGGCGCGCGGGCCAAGTCCCTCGGCATCGGGGTCTGACGGTGACGGCACCCGGCCTCGGCCTCGGCCTCGGCCTCGGTGCGCCGGTGCAGATCGCCTATGCCGTGCCCGACGCGAGTGCCGCGGCGCACCACTGGGCGGCCGAATACGGTGCCGGGCCATTCACGGTGCTGCCGCACATCGAGGTGGTGGACGTGTTTCACCGCGGCGTGCCGGCCGTGTTCGACCACACCTCCGCGTACGGGCAGTGGGGGAGCGTGATGGTGGAACTGGTACAGGACCACGGCACCGGCCCCAGCGCCGTCCGTGACCTGTACGGGCCGCGGGAGTCCGGCCTGCACCATCTGGCGTTCTTCGTGGAGGGCCTCGACGCCACCACGGCCAGGTTGAACGCCGCCGGGCACCCCACGGCGATGACGGCAGCGACGCGAGGCGGCACCCGGTTCCACTTCGTGGACACGTCGGCGGCGCTCGGCCACATGGTGGAGCTGTACGAGCGCACGGAGCACCTGGCTGCCTTCTACGCCCGGATCGCCGCCGACGCCGACGGGTGGAACGGCAACGACCCGGTGCGGGTCAATACGTCCGGCGGTGCTCCGGCACGTCCACGCCGGCTTCCTCCGGGGTGAACTGCCAGCGCCCCATGCACTCCTTGCGGGCGAAGCGCCAGGTGCCCTCGTGGCGGACGACGAGATCGTGGTAGTCGCCACCGAACCACCGCTTGGGCGTGTGCGTGCCCTGCGTGTACGGAGCGAAGAACTTGCTGTGCACCCGAATCTCGACGCCGGCCGGCCCGTCCACCTCGTCGACGACGATGTTGGTGACATGGTGCGCGGCGGGGTGGTTGGCCTCGCGGAACCGGGCGACGATCTCGTCGACGCCGTTGAGCACCTGGGGCGCGCGGACGGCCGTGTAGTCGAGCACCGCGTCGGGTGTGAACAGCGCGGCGAAGCGCTCCCAGTCGCCGGCGTCGATGGCGTGGCCGTAGCGGCCGAGCAGCTGGTGGATCTCGATGATGTCCCCGGCGTCCATGGCTCGATCATCCTAGCTTTCTTGTCATGGAGTACAGTTCCGGCCCTGGGGCGCGCCGAGCAGGAGGAACGATGAAGGCATTTCGCATGGTGGGCTGGAAGCAGCCTTTCGAGTTCCAGGAAGTGCCCCAGCCCGACCCGCGGCCGGGCCAGGTGCTCATCAAGGTCGCGGCAGCCGGCCTGTGCCACAGCGACCTCACGGTCCAGGGTATGGACCCCGGCGTGATGAACGCGGAGCTTCCCTTCACGCTCGGCCACGAGACCACCGGCTGGGTGGAGGCCCTGGGTGACGGTGCCAAGGGCTTCGAGGTCGGCCAGGCGGTCGCCGTCTACGGCCCGCTGGGCTGCGGCTACTGCCGTCACTGCCTGGCCGGCAACGACAACATCTGCGACAACCTCGGCGCCCTGCCCGGTGCGGGCTGGGGCCTCGGTGTCGACGGTGGCATGGCCCCGTACATGGTGGTGGACAGCACCCGTCAGTTGGCCCCGCTCGGGGATCTGGACCCTGTGCTGGCCGCGCCGCTCACCGACGCTGCGGTCACCCCGTACCGGGCCATCAAGCGCTCGATGGACGTGCTGCTGCCCGGTTCCCACGCCCTGGTGCTGGGTGTCGGCGGCCTCGGCCACCTGGCGGTGCAGATCCTGAAGGCGGTGTCGCCGGCCACGGTGATCGCCGTGGACGCCAAGCCCGAGGTGCGGGCCTTCGCCGCAGCGCTCGGCGCCGACCACGTCCTCGCCCCGGGCGACGATCTTGTCGACCAGGTGATGGCCATCACGAAGGGCCAGGGCATCGATCTGACGCTGGACATCGTCGGTGCGGAGGCCACCCTCGCCGCAGCCATGACCCTGGCAAGGGCCGGCAGCCGCGTCCAGCTGATCGGCGCCGCCGGCGGCGTGTTCCCGTACCACCTGTGGTCCACCAAGTGGGAGGTCCAGGTGTCGTCGTCGATGTGGGGCAGCGTCAGCGACCTGCGCGAGGTGATCGCGCTGGCCGGCCAGGGCGTGCTCCGGCCGAAGCTCACCACGTTCGCGTTCGACCAGGCGCCGGCCGCCTACCACGCACTCCACGAGGGCACGCTCGAGGGCCGTGCCGTCGTGCTCCCGAACGGCTGACGCCCCGAACCGGGGTAGTGTCAATCTCTAGTAACTCTCGGAAGGACCGCCATGCCCGACCCCGCCCGACCCGGCCAGGCACGATCCAGCGGGATCACCTACCAGCAACTGCTCGACACGGACACCAAGCCGGTGCCCGAGGTGTTGCGCCTGGAAAGCCCTCAGTACCTCGGCGACGAGGACATCGCCAACTCGCGGTACACGTCGCGGGACTGGCACGAGCGCGAGGTGGAACGCCTGTGGAAGCGCGTGTGGCAGTTCGCCTGCCGTGAGGAGCAGATCCAGCACGTCGGCAGCTACGTCGTCTACGACATCGCCAACCTGTCCTTCATCGTCATGCGCTCGGCCCCCGGCGAGATCAAGGCGTTCTACAACGCCTGCCTCCACCGCGGGCGGCAGTTGAAAGACGTCAGCGGGCGTTGCAGCGAGATGCGCTGCCCGTTCCACGGCTTCTCGTGGAAGCTGGACGGCACCCTCGGCCATGTGCCGGCGCGGTGGGACTTCGAGCACGTCGACGACAGCCAGTGGTCGCTGCCGGAGGTCAAGGTCGGCACCTGGGGAGGGTTCGTGTTCATCAACCCGGATCCCAACTGCGTGCCCCTGGAGGAGTTCCTCGGTGGGCTGCCGGAGCACTTCGCCCGGTGGGACATGGAGGGCCGCTACATCCAGGGCCACGTCTGCAAGGTGGTGCGGGCCAACTGGAAGGTGGTGCAGGAGGCCTTCTGCGAGAGCTACCACGTGGGCGGCACCCACCCCCAGGCCCTGCCCTACCTCGGCGACGTCAACAGCCAGGTGGACATCTGGGACACGTTCTCGCGCATCATCACGCCCGGTGGCACGGCCAGCCCCCTGCTCGGCTGGGACCCCACGGAGGAGGACATCCTTCGCTACATGCTGGACATCCGCGTGGACGAGGAGACGTTCGTGAGCCTGGCGCCCGGGCAGAAGGCCCGCGCCGCGTCGGCCGCTGCCGCCCGGGAACGCTGGCGACCCGTGGTGGGCGACCTCGTGGACGAGTGGAGCGACGCCGAGTTCATCGACAACATCGACTACACCCTGTTCCCCAACTTCCACCCGTGGGGCGCCTACAACCGCATCGTCTACCGCTTCCGCCCGAACGGCGACGACCACACGACTGCCCTGCACGAGATCTTCCTGCTCGCCCCGTTCAGCGGTGAGCGCCCCCTGCCTGCCAAGACCACCTACCTCGGCCCCGACGACAGCTACACGGAGGCCGCCGAGCTGGGCATGCTGGGCAAGGTGTTCGACCAGGACGGGTTCAACATGCCGATGGTCCAGAAGGGGCTCACCCAGACCTGTGCGACCGTGCGGCCGAGCACAGCCTGCTGGTGGGCATCAGTGGCTGCCGTACACCAACATCGCCACGGCGGCCGACGCCCAGCAGATCGTCGGGGCCGCCAGCCGGCCCAACGGCGGGTACTGCGGACATCTGGCACCACACCCGCAGCGCCAGCAGCCTGGAGATGTTGAGGGCGCTCGACGGCGAACGGATCTTCGCCATTACAGATGGACGACAGCCGCTGGCCCCGACCATCGACGACTACAAAGGCCGACTGCCTGGCGTACCGGCTGCCACCGGGGAGGGTCAGTTCGACTGTGTCGAGGGTTCGTCGGCTGATGCAGTGCCCGTTCCACGGCTTCTCGTGGAAGCTGGACGGCAGCCTCGGCCATGTTCCCGCCCGGTGGGACTTCGAGCACGTCGACGACAGCCAGTGGTCGCTGCCGGAGGTGAAGGTCGGCACCTGGGGCGGCTTCGTGTTCATCAACCCGGACCCCAACTGCGTGCCGCTGGACGAGTTCCTCGGGGCCCTGCCGCAGCACTTCGCCCGGTGGGACATGGAGGGCCGCTACATCCAGGGCCATGTGTGCAAGGTGGTGCGGGCCAACTGGAAGGTGGTGCAGGAAGCCTTCTGCGAGAGCTACCACGTGGGCGGCACGCACCCGCAGGCGGTGCCGTACCTGGGCGACGTGAACAGCCAGGTGGACATCTGGGACACGTTCTCGCGGGTCATCACGCCGGGCGGCACCGCCAGCCCCCTGCTGGCGTGGGAGCCGTCGGAGGAGGACATCCTCCGCTACATGCTGGACATCCGTGTGGACGAGGAGACGTTCGTGAGCCTGGCCCCCGGACAAAAGGCCCGTGCCGCCTCGGCCGCCGCCGCCCGGGAACGCTGGCGTCCGGTGGTGGGCGACCTGGTGGATGAGTGGAGCGACGCCGAGTTCATCGACAACATCGACTACACCCTGTTCCCCAACTTCCACCCGTGGGGTGCGTACAACCGCATCGTCTACCGCTTCCGCCCCAACGGTGACGACCACACCACCGCGCTGCACGAGATCTTCCTGCTCGCCCCGTTCAGTGGCGAGCGCCCGATGGCGGCGAAGACCACCTACCTCGGCCCCGACGACAGCTACACCGAGGCTGCCGAACTGGGCATGCTCGGGAAGGTGTTCGACCAGGACGGGTTCAACATGCCCATGGTGCAGAAGGGCCTCACCCAGACGGCCAAGGCCGGCTCCACACTGGCGACGTATCAGGAGAGCAAGGTCCGCTGGTTGCACCAGTTGCTCGGCCAGTGGGTGGGTGAGTGATGCTCGGGATGGTCCACCCCTTCAGCAAGGCGCTCTACGAGCAGGACGGCAACGGCAATGTGCGGGTCACGGCCAAGGACGGTCGGTGGGGCCTGTTCCGGGCCGACGGCACCTGGATCGAAGGCGAGCTGTTCGAGGCGGACCCGCAGCTGTGCGGCTGGGTCGGTGGCCCGAAGGTGGCCCACCACCGCATCGCCCAGGTCCAGGGCTGAGCCCGGTGGGCACGGCGCGCGACCCACGCGCCCTCACCTGGCCCGACCTCGTCTGGTCGCACTTCAGCAGGCCGCGGTTCGGGGCGTTCGACGAGCGGCTGGCCGCTGCTGCCGCCGCCGGGTTCGCCGGCATCGGCCTGTACCTGTACGAGTACGAACGGCTGCGCGACGAGGAAGGGCGCTCGGCTGCGGACCTCGTGGCTGCGTTCGACCGGCACGGCCTGTGCCTGGCCGAGTTGGAGGCCCTGAAGGGCTGGTGGGCCGTGGACGGCCAGGCGGCTGCGGACTCCGCCCATGCCCAGTCGCTGGCGTTCGAGATGGCCGAGGTGCTGGGGGCCCGCTATCTGCAGGTGATCGGGCCGTACGACTGCTCGTTCGACCAGGCCGTCACCCAGTTCGCCGGCCTGTGCGACCGTGCGGCCGAGCACGGCCTGCTGGTGGGCATCGAGTGGCTGCCGTACACCAACATCGCCACGGCGGCGGACGCGCAGCGGATCGTGGATGCCGCCGGCCGGCCCAACGGTGGGTACTGCGCGGACATCTGGCACCACACCCGTGGTGCCAACGACCTGGAGATGTTGAGGGCGCTCGACGGCGAGCGGATCTTCGCCGTACAGATGGACGACGGCCCGCTGGCCCCGACCATCGACGACTACAAGGCCGACTGCCTGGCGTACCGGATGCCACCGGGGGAGGGTGAGTTCGACTGTGTCGGCTTCATCCGGCTGATGCAGTCGCTCGGCGTCACTGCGCCGATCTCGCTGGAGGTTGCGTCCACCGCGCTGTGGGCGTTGCCCGCGGCGCAGACCGCCCACCGCGCCGCCGACGGGATGCGCGCCGTGCTGGCTGCTGCGGGCGCCGCATGACGCCCGCCTCCGACGGCCCGCCGGTGGTTGCTCCGGCCGACCTGACCCCGCCGGTCTGGGACCCGCTGCCGCCCGGCCACCTGGCCGTGGAGGGGTGCGTGAACTTCCGCGACGCGGGTGGCTGGACGCTGCCCGACGGCCGGCTGATGCGCACCGGTCTGCTGTACCGCAGCGACGACCAGATCCGCCTGACCGAACGGGGTCGCGCGGCCGTGGCGGCGCTCGGCCTCCGTGCCGTCGTCGACGTGCGCCAGCATCCCCAGTTCGTCCGCCGGCCCGGCTTCGTGCCCGAGGTGACCTACCACCGCCCGCTGGTGGACCGGGTGATCGACCTGGACAACCCGCCGCCGCTGTCCGAGCCGGCCCACATCGCCGACATGTACGACGAGATGATCTCGCGCAGCGTGCCGCAGATCGCCGACGTGCTGGACCTCATCGCCGCCAACGTCGGGGACGGGCCGGTGCTGGTGCACTGCGCGTACGGCAAGGACCGCACCGGAGTGATCGTCGCGCTGGTGCAGGCCGCGCTCGGCTTCGGGCCGGACGTGCTGGTGGAGGACTACGCCCGCTCCGACGAGCCCACCATCCGCCGCTACGAGTGGCTGATGCGGGAGCGCCTGGCCGACGACCCGCCGGCATGGCGGGCGCCGCGGTTCCTCTTCCGGTCACCCGCCGGGGCGATGGCCGCACTGGTGGAGCGCTCGCTGGACCGGCACGGCTCGCTCGACGCCTGGGTCCGCAGCTTCCCGATCGCCGACGGCACCGTCGACCGCCTCCGCGCCGCCCTCCTGACCCCACCGTCCTGACCCCACCCGCCCTGACCCCACCCGCCCTGACCCCTCCCGCCCGGGCAAGGGTCCGAGTGCCAGCGCCCCGGTGCGAGTGCCAGCGTCCATCCGAGTGCTCACTCCGACCACGGGATGGGGGTGAGCACTCGGATGCGGGCTGGCACTCGGGTGGGCGGGCTGGCACTCGGGTGGGCGGTGGGTCAGGCGGGTCGGGTGGGTCGGGCGGGTCAGCTGGCGAGGGAGCCGGCGTCGACGGCGAGGGTGGAGCCGGTCATGTACGCGGACAGGTCGCTGCAGGCGAACAGCACCACGCGGGCGATGTCGTCGGGCACGCCGGCGCGGCCGAGGGGGTTGTTGGCCACCCGCTTGGCGATGTCCAGACCAGCGGCCTTCAGCGGGGCGAGCTGGTCGTCCGTGCCCGGGGTGGTGATGAAGGACGGCGCCACGCCGAGCACCCGGATGTCCATCGGGCCGAACTCCAGCGCCAGCGCCTTCGTGGCCCCGACCATCGCATGCTTCGACGTGATGTAGGCGCTGATCCCGACGTTGCCCTTGAAGCCGGTGGTGGAGAGCATGTTGACGATCACCCCGCCCTGCGTCATCCGCCGTGCCGCCTCGCGGGCGCCGGCGAACGAGCCGCGGGTGTTGACGGTGAGCATGCGGTCGATGAACTCGTCGGTGACGTCGATGGCCGGGCCCGTAGTGGGGAAGATGCCGGCGTTGTTGACCCAGATGTCCAGCCGGCCGAGCTCGACGACCGCGAGGTCGGCGGCGGCGGCCAGCGTCGCGGTGTCGGCGACGTCCATCCCGCAGGCGATGACCCGCCGCCCGCTGGCGGCAGCCACCTCGGCGGCCGACTCGGCGGCCCCGGCGGCGTCGATGTCGCCGACCACCACGTCCGCGCCGGCCTCGGTGAGGCGGCGGACGATCTGCGCGCCGATGCCCTTGGCGCCCCCCGTGACAACAGCGACGCGGCCCGCCAGGGACAGCAGATCGGTGAGCGAGCGGTGGGAGTGGTCGGGAATCGTCACAGGGGCTAACTGTAGTCCGAGTCAAGTATGCTCGCCGCCATGAAGGCACTGGTGCTCGGAGGTTCGGTATTCGTCGGCAAGCACCTCGTCGACCTGCTGGTCGCCGAGGGGCACGAGGTGGCCGTGCTCAACCGCGGCGTCACGCCCACGGCGCTGCCGCCGGGGGTGGAGCACCTGAAGGCCGACCGCACGGACATGGCCCAGATGACCGCCGCGCTCGGCGGTCGGGACTGGGACGCCGTGTTCGACGTGAGCGGGTTCGTGATGGCCGCGGGCGGCAGCGACATCGAGGGGCTGATCGGCCTGCTCGACGGTCGGGTCGGTGCCTATGTCTTCGTCAGCTCGATCATGGCCTACGACCAGTCCTACGTCGGCTGGTTCCCGTGGACGGAGGACCAGCCGTTCAACCCCGACGGCCCCACCAGCTACGGCGGCTTCAAGGCGATGAGCGAGCAGTCCATGCTGGCCCGCCACGCCGCCACCGGCTTCCCCGCCAGCGTCGCCCGCCCGGCTGCCATCTACGGGCCGGACAACAACATCTACGACATGGAGACGCCGATGTTCCTGCGCCTCCTCCAGCGCCGTCCCATCCTCGTGCCGCATGGCGGTCTGGTCGTCGGCACGTACGGCCACGTGGACGACCTGTGCGAGGCGCTGGTGGTGATGGCCAACCACCCGGCCGCCCGCGGCGAGGTGTTCAACATCACCGGCGACACCCTGGACGTCAACCGCTACGTCAAGGTGCTGGCCGAGATCGTCGGCGCCGAGCCGGACGTCCGCCATGTACCGGACGCCCTCCTCCCCGAGCTGAACGCACCCGGCGCAGCGTCGGTGTACGGCCACCTGTTCAAGGTGCGCCACCACGCCATGTTCACCACGGAGAAGGCGGAGCGCCTGTTGGGCTGGCGCTACCGCTACGACGTCGTGTCCGGCCACCGCCACACCTACGACTGGTTCCTGGCCCAGGGCTGGGACCGCCTGGACGGCCCGCTGGCCGACCCCGTGTGGAAGTCGTCGTGGGACTTCGACGCGGAGGCTGCACTGGCGGAGCGGCTGGCGAATGGCTGAGCACGTGCCTCCCACCGGCCTGCCCACCGACGCCGAGCTGTGGCGGGGCGTGGAGGCCACGGTCCGCAACGTGCTGCTGCCGGCCCTGTCCGACGACTGGGCGCGGGCCGCCGCGGTGCAGTTGGTCGGCCTGGCCCGCTACGCCCAGCGCCGCCCCGCCGATCCGACGGGTGACCGTGCCGCCGAGCTGGCCGCCGCGCTGGACTCGCTGGGCCACAACGCCCTCGTCGCCGCGCACTGGCGGGGCGACGACGTGGTCGACGTGGCGGACGTGCTGGCCGCGGTCGCTGCCGTGCTCGTCGCCGCGGTGGACGACGACGGTGCCGACGGCGACGAGGTGCGCGCCGTCCTGCGCCCGATCGCCGTCCGCCACCTGGACGAGGAGCTCGCCGTCACCGGCCCGCTGGTCGCCGCCTTCCGGGGGCAGCTCGATGAGTGAGGTCCTGCGTGCCCCGCTCCAGGCCTGGCTGCGGGAGCAGTCGGGCGAGGCCGTGGAGGTCACCGAGCTGCGCCGCATCGCCACCGGCAACTCGCGGGCCATGTGGTTCGTGGCCCTCAGCGACGGCCGGCGCTTCGTGGCTCGCGTCGAGCAGGGCGGCGTCTTCGGCACGTCCACCGCGGAGGAGTACCGCTTCATGGCTGCGGCGGCCCGCCTCGGCTGCCCGGTGGCGCCGGTTCGCTGGGTGGAACCGACGGGCGACGTGCTCGGGCAGCCGTTCTTCGTGATGGACTTCCTCGACGGTGCCGCCACGGGGCGCGACGACCGTTCGATGAGCCCGGAGCTGGCGGACGACTTCGTGCGGCGGCTGCACGAGTTGCACACCACCGACTGGTCGCGGGAGCTGGACTCCACCCTCACCGCCGCGGACGCCACCCACGCCACGATCGACGGCTGGCTGGCGGTCTACCGCGACGCCACGCCGCTGCCGGTCCCGCTGCTGGAGGAGGGTGCGGCGTGGCTGCACCGCCATGCCCCGGCGGCCACCCGGGTCGGCATCGTCCACGGCGACCCGGGGCCGGGCAACTTCGTGCACGACGGCAGCCGGGTCACGGCGTTCACCGACTGGGAGTTCACCCACCTCGGCGACCCGATGGAGGACTGGGCATACCTGGTGTCCATGCGCGGCAGCCGCACGATGGGCAAGGACGAGTGGCTGGCCCTCTTCCAACGTGTCGCCGGCGTCACGGTCACCGACGCCGACCTGCGCTACTGGATGGTGTTCAACTACTTCAAGGGCGCCTGTGCCAACATCACGTGCCTGAGGGCGTTCCGCACCGCGAACCCAGCCCCGAACATGGCACTCATCGGGACCGCTCTCCACCAGACGTTCGTGCGCCAGTGCGCCCGGCTGATCGAGGAGGTCCGCGATGGCCATGACCGACCATGACGCCCTGGTCGCCCTCAACCACGCCTACGGCGACGCCGTCCGGCTGGGAGTGGTCGACGGTGCGGACGCCTGGGCCGCCACCTGGACCGACGACGGCGTGTGGGTGCTGCCCGGCCGCCATGTGGAGGGTCGGGAGGCCATCCTGGCGGCGTGGCGGACCGCGCTCGGCAAGTACCACCGGGTGATCCAGCTCTACCTGGCGCCGGCGTTCGACGTGCAGGGCGATCGGGCCTCCGGCCGTGTGCCGCTGGTGGAATTGGTCGACGAGGGCGACGGTCGGCGCTCGATGATGGCCGGTCACTACGACGACGGGTACCGCCGCACGGGCCTCGGCTGGAAGTTCGCCTCCCGGGTCCTGACGATCACCTACCGCGGCCCCGCCGACCTCTCTGGTCTGTTCTTCGACCCTTGACCCAAGTTGGCGTTCAGGTGCGGTACCACCGCATCTCACCGCCAACTTGGCGTCGCGACGACGCCTCAGATCTTTGTGGAGGTGCCGCCGGCGGGGGAGTTCTTGAACATCTGTTCCGAGTCGAAGCCGATCCGCTTCGTCGGGACGATCTCGATGACCACCCGGCCGGGTGACTCGAGGTGCTCGACGAACGCCGCCTGCTGCTCCTCGCTGTGCGGGCGGACCCGGGCGGCGAGCGCCGCGTAGAACCAGTCCTTCGTCTCCCGGTCGTCGCGGACGATGGCGTCGCCCTTGTAGGTGACGGCCTGGCTGGACGCCAGCTTGGTGCCCCGGCTGGAGATGGCGATGGCCACCTTCGGGCGGGCCTCCACGGCGGCCACCCGCTTGCGCCGGCGGGTGCAGGTGATCCAGAACCGGCCGTCCTTCCAGACGAAGTTCATGATCACGCCAACGGGCTCGTGGTCCTTCGTGGTCCACATGAACGTGCACTCGGTCTGGGTGTTGAGCAGCAGTTCCTCGCGCTCGTCGGACAGGACGAACATGCTGACGTCCTCGTAGCTGTCCACATAGTCCTTGTCGGGCTGGTCGGCCATGGTCATCCCTCCGGGGCGGCTTTGGGTTGGTACTGGTAGGCCCGCTGGGTGCGGCCACCGGCCACCAGCAGGTGCTCGCCGGTGACCCACGACGCGGCGGGGGAGGCCAGGTAGAGCACGGCGCCGGCGATGTCGTCGGGAGTGCCGGTGCGGCCGAGCGGGATGGTGCGAGCCAGCGCGTCGAGTTGGTCCTCCACGCCGAGCACCTCGCGGAACGCTTCGGTGACGACCGGGCCGGGCGACACGGCGTTGACGCGGATGCCGCGCTCGGCGAGCTCCAGCGCCAGCGTCTGGGTGAGGTTGATCATGCCCGCCTTCGCCGCCGCGTACGGGCCGGTGTACGGGCTGCCGCGGGTGCCGGCGCCGGACGTGATGTTGATGATCACCCCGCCGTCGACCATCCGGTTGCCCGCCGCCTTGGCGCCCTGGAACGCCGACGTGAGGTTGAGCTCCAGCTGGGAGCGGAACACGTCGTCCGGGGTGTCCACCAGCAGGCGGACGTTCTTCTCGTTGGAGCCGCCGACATCGTTGACCCAGATGTCCAGCCGGCCGAACGTGGCCATCGTCCGCTCGGCGATCGTCTCGCTGAAGTCGCGGATGTCGCCGTCGCAGATCAGCGCCCGCTGCCCGCGGGCCTCCGCGCCGGCGGCGGTCTCCTCGCAGTCGCCACGGCGGCGGGCGTTGATGACTACGTCTGCGCCGGCGTCGGCCAGCGCCCAGGCGATGGCCCGGCCGATGCCCTGGCCGGAGCCGGTGACGACCGCGACCTTCCCGTCCAGCCGGAACTGGTCGAGCAGGCTCATGCCAGCGTCGTCCAGCGAAGCGGCAGGGACGTCAGGCCGTGGAGGATGAACGAGTCGTTGCGGACGGGGTTGCCCGCCAGCTCGATGTCGCCCATCCGGCGGAGGATCTTCTCGAACGACACCTTGGTCTCCAGGCGGGCCAGCGGCGCACCGATGCAGTGGTGGATGCCCCACCCGAATGCCACGTGGCCCATGATCTGCTTCTGCGGCCGGTCGATGTCGAAGTCGTCGGGGTGGTCGAACTTGCGCGGGTCGCGGTTGGCGGAGGCGAAGAGCAGCTGCAGCTTGGAGCCTTCGGGGATCGTCTCCCCATGCACCACGCACTCCTGCGCGTTGGTGCGGAACAGGCCCTGGGCGGGGCTGTCGAAGCGCAGGGCCTCCTCGATGGCGATGGGGATCAGCGTCGGGTCGTCACGCAGGCGCTGCATCAGCTCCGGCCGCTGGATCAGCCGGTAGAGCATCATGCCCAGGAGGCTGGTGGTGGTCTCGTGGCCGGCCACCAGCACCTGGTGGCCGAGGTGGCGGGCCTCGCCGCCGTCGATCGTGCCATTGCGCCGGGCCACGGCCAGCCGGCTGATCACGTCGTCCGGCAGCACGTCGCCGATCACCGCGGGGTCTGCCGGCGCGTCGGCCTCGTCCAGCAGGCGGTCGCGCACCGCCATGGCCCGGTCGATGGCGTCGCCGAGACGCTGCTTGGCGGGCTCGTAGATCGCCATGTCGCCGGTGCTCAACGCGGTGGCGATGTCGTCGGCCGACTGGCGGAACCCCTCCCGCTCCTCTTCGGGAATGCCGAACAGCTCGGCGATGGCCACGGCAGGCAGCGGGGCGGCGTAGAGGGGCACGAAGTCGCCCTCGCCCAACGGCAGCATGGCGTCCAGGTAGTGGTCGGCGAGCTCGGCGATGCGCGGCTCCAGCCGGGCGATCGAGGTGGGGAGGAACGCATCGCGCAGCACATGGCGGTGGCGCTGATGGTCCGGGTCGTCCGTGGTGCCGAGCACGCCGGACTCCTGGTAGAAGACGCCGGGGCCGCTGCCGTTGACCCACAGATCGGGCTGCTTCAGCGTGGCGACCACGTCGTCGAACCGGCTGACCACGTAGAACGCCGGGTCGAAGTCCGTCACCTTGTGCACGGGGCACTGGCCGCGGAGCACCTCGTACTGCTCCGTCGGCTCGAACGCCTTGGATGCGGCGACGTGGGAGTAGTCGAGGCTCATGCGGTCAGCCCTCCGGGAACGTGGCGGTGGCGCCGCCGTCGGGGCCCCGGACCTGGGCGGTGGCGTCCACCCGGTACTTCATCGCGCTGCCACCCAGCCGCTGCACGGCGCGCATGGCCGCGCCGGTGGCCGCGAAGTTGGGGTGCTGGAAGTGGGCTTCCAGCGTGGCCGCGTCCGCCCACATCTCGACGATCTGGATGCGGCCGGGGTCCGCCGGATCGGCGGCGATGGTGTAGGTGAGGCACCCGGGTTCGTCCTCACGGGTGCTGCGCTGGAGATCTGCCGTGGCCGCCACCACCGTGTCACGGTCGGCGGGGTCGACGTCGATGTGCCCGATGATGATGATCGGTTGGTCGGCAGCCACGGCGGAACTCCTTTGTCAATGCCGACCGCCGGGGAGACAGCGGCCGGCAGGTCGTGTCAGTAGGGGAGCGAGCCGCCGTCCACCGGGAACATGCACCCGGTGAAGTTGCGGGCGGCTTCGGAGGCCAGCAGCACGGCGACGGCGGCCACCTGCTCCACGGTGTTCGGCTTCTTGATGGCCGACTCCGCGGCGAACAGGTCGATCATCGCGTCGTAGCTCTCGAGGCCCATCATCTTCGCCGACTCGGGACCGGTCTCGCGGACGATGTCGGTCTCGATCAGGCCGGGGAGGATGGCGTTGACGGTGACACCGGTGGTGCCGGTCTCCTTCGCCGCCGCCTTCGTCAGGCCGAGCACCGCGTGCTTGGTGGCGTTGTAGCCGGGCAGGCCGGGCTTGCCGCCCTTGCCCTCCACCGACGACGTGACGATGATCCGGCCGTAGCCCCTCGGCAGCATGTGCTGGAGCGACTTGCGCATGCCCCAGAACACGCTGTTGAGGTTCCAGTCCATCTCCAGCTGCCACTCCTCGTCGGACATCATCGCCACGGGGGCGGTGTGCATGACACCGCCGGAGTTGAGGCACATGATGTCCAGCTGGCCGAAGCGCTCCACCGCGAAATCGACGATGCCCTCCGCGGTGGACTGCTTGGTGGCGTCGCCGGCGAAGAAGGCGATGTTGTCGCCCCCACCCATCTCGGCGATGGCCTGCGCGCCCTTGGCGGCGTCGCGACCGTTGACCACGACCTTGGCGCCCTCGCGGAGGAAGGCCTCCGCCATGCCACGGCCGATGGAGCGAGTGCCGCCGGTGATCGCGGCGACCCTACCTTCGAGCTTTCCCATTGTTCTCGTGTCCCCCTGGCTCAGTACGGCGCCGAGCCGCCGTCGATGGAAATGAGCGAACCGGTGATGCCGGCGCCGGCGTCGGAGGCCAGCAGCGACGCCACGATGGCGACGTCCTCGACGTCGTTGAGCCGCTTGATCGCGGACTCCTGGGCGAACCAGTCGAGCAGCGCCTCGTAGGTGATGCCCATGGCCTCCGCGGCGGGCGGCCCGTCGGTCTTCATCATGTCGGTCTCGATGGCACCCGGGCAGAGCGCGTTGACCGTGATGCCGAGCGTGCCGACCTCCTGGGCCATCGACTTGGTGAGGCCGTTGACCGCGTGCTTCGCCGTGACGTAGATGGCGATGCCCGGCTTGCCGACCTTGCCCTCCGTGGAGGAGATGTTGATGATCCGGCCCCACTGCTGGGGGATCATGTGCTGCAATGCGGCCCGGCTGCACCAGAACGTGCTCCACAGGTTGACCTTCAACGCCCAGTCCATGGCCTCGTCGGTGAGCTGCGCCACGGGCGCGTTGTCCTTCGAGCCACCGGCGTTGTTGACCAGGATGTCGATGCGGCCGTACCGGGCCACCGTCTCGGCGATGAGCCGCTCGCAGTCCTCGCGGACGGCAGAGTCCGCGGCCACGAACATGGCGTTGTCGCCGGCGTTCATCTCGGCGATGGCCCCTTCGCCCTTCGCCTGGTCGCGGCCACTGACCACGACCTTTGCACCATCGCGCAGGTACGCCTCGGCGATGGCCCGGCCGATGCCGCGAGTGCCACCACTGATGACGGCGACGCGTCCGTCCAGTTCACCCATGTGATTGTCCCCTTCCCCTCTGGGTAGCGGGACTGTATCGCACAAACACCAGTCGCAATCAAGTAAGTCCCTGGGAGGTCCCCTAGCGTGCACGGCATGGATCGCCTCGCCTCGCTCGCCGCAGGCTGCGTGCTGGACGTCGGCCCGGCGGAGGCCGTGGATGTCGCCGCCGCCTCCGGCTGGCCGGCGGTGGGATTGTGGTTCGACCCGGCCACCTGGACCGATGCGACCACCGTCGAGGTGCGCCACCGGCTGGACGCCACCGGCCTGGTCGCGCTGGACATCGAGCCGGTCATCCTCGGCCGCGGGGCGGACGCCGGCGAGCGGATGATCGCGGCGGCAGCGGCCCTGGACGTGCGGTTCCTGCTGGTCGCCAGCGGGCCGGCCGAGCGGGGCGAGGTGGTCGACAGGTTCGCCGAGTTGTGCGGCGAGGCCGCCACCGTGGCCCCCGGCCTCACGGTGGTGCTGGAGTTCCTGCCGATCTTCTCGATCGGCTCGCTGGGCGGTGCAGTGGAGGTCGTGCGCGAGGTGGGTGCGCCGAACAGTGGCGTGCTGGTGGACACCCTGCATCTCGCCAGGTCCGGCGGCACGGCGGCCGACCTCTCCGCATTGCCGCCCGGGGTGGTGCCGTACCTGCAACTCGCCGACGCCCCGGCCGTGGGGCCAGCCGACCCGGTTGCGCTGCGCGAGGAAGCCCTGCACGGGCGTCTGCTGCCGGGTGAGGGCGACCTGCCGCTGGACGCGGTGCTCGCGGCGGCGCCTGGCGTCCCGGTGTCCGTCGAGCTGCGGTCGCGGGCGCTGATGGAGGGCTACCCGGACCCGGTGGAGCGGGCTCGGGTGATCCGCCGTTCGCTCAGTTCCCTGGCTCTCTGATCACCACGCACTCGTAGTGGGCCAGGCCGGTGGCCTCGCCGGACCGCACCAGGGTGAAGTTCTCGGCCCAGTCGTGGGCGAACTCGAACTCCCGCCCGGTGGCGACGTCGCGGATCAGCGTCGGGTGGGTGACGTCCCACACCTCGCCCTCCTGGTGGTACTCGCCGCGGTAGACGCCCTGGCCGAGCCCGTCGTCGAACCCGCCGAAGTAGCCGCCGCCCTGGCAGTAGACCCAGCCGAGGTCGGTGAAGGAGTAGTCGCGGACCACGCCGTCCACGTCGGTGAGGCGGAACGTGCCCGACTGCACCCGCCGGCCACCCTCGTGGAACACCACGTCCTGCTCGGCCCGCACGACGGGGACCACGCCGTCGGCGGTGAGGATCGCGCCCTTCCCGCTGGCCGCCCGGCCGTTGGGGTCCTCGAAGAAGAAGCCGTTGTGGTCGGGCATGTGGAACAGCACCCAGTGGCGCACGCCCGGCACCCGCCGGCTGGGGGTCGGCACGCCGTAGAGGCGGGGGCCGCCGCGGCCGGGCTGGTTGCCCCACGAATGGTTGCGGAACATCGCCGCCGTGCTGCGCTCCAGCGTGACCCGCTCGCCGCCGACCTCCACCCAGCCCTCCAGTTCCCCGGAGATCTCGTAGGTCGCCCGCTCGCTGAGGAGCCGGCCGTCCAGCCGCTTGACCTCGATCGGGCCCATGTACGGCACGCCGGTGGTGTGGGCCAGCACGTCCATGGCGAACCCGTGGTCACCGGGCTCCAGCACCAGCCGTACGGTTTCCAGCGGCTCGGCGATCTCGATCCGCAACGGGCCGGCACCGAGGTGGTCCATGTCGCTGCGCAAGCGGCGGGACACGCGGATGTTGTACTGGCGGCCGCCGTGCCGCAGGCAGACGAACCCGTCGAGCACGTCGTTGTTGGCGTAGAGGCGCACGTTGGACGTGAACCCGACCGTGCCCGCCTGGTCCGCCCCGCACACGTAGTGCCCGTCGTTCCACATCGGGTCGCTGCCGTGGACGCCGGCGAACGTCTCGGTGAACTGGTGGTACGGGTACTCGTCCATGCGCAGCAGCACGGCGCCTCCTTCGATCGGCGGGGGCTAGTAAGCGAAGTCGGTGACAAGTTACTATTGCACGTCGCCGCGCGGCGACCGAGAGGGGATTCCACCATGGGCACGTTCACTCCGTCGTTCGCCGGCGACGTCGCGTTCGTCACCGGCGCCGCCGGCGGCATGGGCCGGGCGTGCGCGCTCGCCTTCGCCGCGGCGGGGGCGAAGGTGCTGCTGTGCGACGTCAACGATGCCGGCGGCGAGGAGACGGCAGCGATGGCCGTGGCCGCCGGTGGCGAGGCCGTGTACCGCCGGGCAGACGTCAGTTCCGCCGCCGACGTGGAGGCCGCCGTCGGCGAGGCCGTGGCGCGCTGGGGCCGGCTGGACTGCGCCGTCAATGCGGCCGCCATCGAGACCGAGACGGTGCTGCTGCACGAGGCCACCGAGGAGTCGTGGGACCGGATGCAGGCGGTGAACCTGAAGGGCACCTTCCTCTGCCTGAAGTACGAACTGGCGGCGATGCTGGCCGCGGGCAACGGCGGGGCGATCGTCAACATCGCCTCGACCAACTCGTTCCGCCCCCAGCCGCACCAGACGGCGTACACGGCGTCGAAGCACGGCGTGCTCGGGCTGACCCGCCAGGCGGCCATCGACTACGCCCCCCTCGGCGTGCGGGTCAACGCCATCTGCCCCGGTGGCATCGACACGCCGATGTTGCGCGGCGCCATGGAGCGCCGTGGCCGCGATCCGCAGGATGTCGCCAACCGTCTCAGCCTGATCGGCCGTTTCGGCACGCCGGAGGAGATCGCTGCCGCGGCCCTGTGGCTGTGCAGCGACTCGTCCAGCTACACCATGGGCCACGCACTCGCCGTCGACGCCGGCTACCTCGCCCGCTGACGCCGGCGGCGGCCCGCCGCGTCAGAGCGGTTGTCAGAGGAGGGTGCGGGCCAGGGCGTGGGCCTGGCGGGTGGCCCACACCACCCGGCGCGGGGCATAGGCGTCGCCGAGGACGTGGACGCTCGGGTGGCGGCCCTTCAATTCCCGCCACAGCGCGTCGTTGGGGATGCCCCCGGCGACGACGACCACGCTGTCGAACGGCCCCTCCGTCCATTCCCTGGTGCCGTAGGTGCTGGACAGGTGAAGGGTGCCGTCGTCGATGCGTGTGGCGCGGGCCATCGGGACGATGCGCACGCCGCCGTCCACCAGTCGGGCCAGCATCGTGCCGATCGAGTACTTGCCGACCAGCGGCGCCGGCCCTGCCGTCTGGACGACCAGTGTGACCTCGTGGCCGAGCCCGGCGAGGTGGTCGCTGACGGACATCGGTGCC
This sequence comes from Acidimicrobiaceae bacterium, assembly GCA_020637295.1. Taxonomy (GTDB): domain Bacteria; phylum Actinomycetota; class Acidimicrobiia; order Acidimicrobiales; family Ilumatobacteraceae; genus UBA668. Next base: position 38,616 of record JACJWF010000020.1, read on the forward strand.
GGCCCGTCGTCCTCCGCCAGCACGGCCACCCGCCGCCCGGGCGTGGCCAGGCCCTTCACCACCGCGCCCGCGGGGAACACATCAGGCCCCTCGATCCCGGGGATCGCGGGGAGCCGGGGGGCGGCGCCGGTGGCCAGGGCGACGACATCGAAGCCGCCGTTCAGCACGTCGGCGGCGGTCGCCTCGCGCCCCAACTGCACGTCCACGCCGGCCCGTTCCAGCCGGCCGACCTGCCAGTCGATCCACCGCTGGTACTTGGCGTTGGCCCTCACCATGGCGGCCACGGACAACAGACCGCCGAGCGTCGGCCCCTTCTCCCACAGCGTCACGGCGTGGCCGTGCTCGGAGCACAGCCCGGCGAGCTCCATCCCCGCCGGGCCGCCGCCGACCACCAGCACCCGCTGCGGCTGCGACGTCCGCTCGGGCAGGTTGCGCAGCTCCCACTCGTGCGCCCAGAGCGGGTTGACGCCGCAGGCGTAGCCGAGCCCCTCCACCTGCTTGCGGTTGATGCACTCGTTCAGCCCGATGCACGGGCGGATCGGCACGGGGTTCGTGCCCCGGGCCTTGTGGACGATGTCGAAATCGGCGAACGTCGCCCGGGCCATGGCCACCAGGTCGGCGTGGCCGGCGGCCAGCACGGCCTCCGCCTGCTCGGGAGAGGTGACCCGCCCGGTGTAGACGACCGGCAGGTTCGTGGCCTGCTTCACCTGGCCGCACAGCGCCGCCCACTCGATGTCGTCGTGCCAGCCGGACGGGACGTACGACGGGGAGCCGAAGTTGTTGCCGACGTCGAGGCTGAAGTAGTCGACCGTGCCGTCGGCGGTGAACGCCTCCACCAGCCGCTGACACTCCTCCAGCCCGTACCCGCCGTCGATGAGCTCGTCGATGCACAGGCGAAGCCCGTAGGTGAACGGGCGTGGCGCGTGGCGGCGGATGGAGTCGGTGATCTCCCGCAGGTAGCGGATGCGGTTCTCGAAGCTGCCGCCGTAGCGGTCGGTGCGCAGGTTGGTGAGCGGGGAGAGGAACCACTGGACCACGTCGTCGTGGTTGGCGTGGATCTCGATGACGTCCCCCCCGGCATCGACGGCCAGCGCGGCCGACTCGCCGTACTCGCGCACGAGCCACTCGATCTCGTCGACGTCCAGGGCGTGGGCGATGCGGTGGTCGTCGTAGGCGCTGAACGTCGCCGACGGGGCGATCGGCTTGCCGCCCTGCTGCACCATCTGGACCGTCACGGCGGTGGCGCCGGCGTTCTTGAGGCGGCTGACGAACTGGCCGATGCGCGCCGCGTAGCGGGGGTGGCGGAAGTGGCCTGGGCCGTGCGCACCGACGCCCGACGGCTCGAAGCCCTGCGGCAGTGGGTTGCGGACGTGCGACGGCGTGCCGCCGATCCACTGGAACCCGCCGGTGGCCTTCGGTAGCCACATGGCGAGCAGGGTCTCGAACTCGTCGTCGCTGCCCACCAGGTTGCTGGCGCCGCCGCCGTGGGGCGGCACGACCAGCCGGTGGTCCAGCGTGAACCGGCCGACGGCGACGGGGCTGAACAGGTGGGGGAGTGCCGCCGTCATGCTGCACCTCCGGCGAGCGCGGCGGCCGACCGGCCGGCGATGCGGCCGAACGTCACGCAGTTGGCGCACGAGTTGCCGCTGCCCACGTACTGGGCGCCGACCACCCCGCCGGTGCATTCACCGGCGGCGAAGAGGCCGGCGATCGGCTTGCCGTTGTTGCCCAACACCTGCGCCTCACGGTCGATCCGCAGCCCGTAGGCCGTGAAGCAGACGGTGGCAGGGCGCAGCTCGGCGCCGTAGAAGGGAGCGGTGGCGACCGGTTCGAGGAACGTCGCCGCCTTGCCGTACTCCAGGTCCTCGCCGGCGGCGACGCTGCGGTTGTACGTGGCCACCGCGCCCTCCAGGTTGACCGCCGGCACGCCCAGCGCGCCGGCCAGCGCCGCCACCGTCGGCGTCGCGTGCATCCGGCCCTCCTTCACCATCTGGGAGACGATGTCGGCGTTCCAGTGCGGGCTCTGCCGCTTCGTGCTGCCAGGGATGGTCTGCTTGTAGCGGGCCAGGCCCTCGGCGCTGGCGGTGGTGAGGATGGTGTGGTCGAAGATGGCGAACACCCGGTCGCCCTGCTCGCGCACGAGGAAGTTCATGATCCCGTACGGCGCCGTCTCGTCGCCGAAGCGCCGGCCGTCGGCGTTCACCAGCACCAGCCAGCCTGGCAGGTAGGCCTCGTAGATGCGGTCGAAGTTGGCGTGCAGCAGGCGCAGCCCGCGGTCGTGGCCGACGAGTTGGGCGTCCACCTGGCCGGCCAGCGCCAGGTGGTCACCCCTGGCCCCGTCGGCGCCGATGTACCAGGCCCACCCGGTGTCGGCGGCGGCAGGGAAGTGGCGGGCGAGGAGCTCGGGTGCGTTGCCGAAGCCGCCGCTGGCGACGACCACCGCGTGGGCAGTGATCTCGTCGTCGCCGACCGCCACACCGCACACCGCGCCGTCACCGTTGGTCAGCAGCCGGTCCACCCGCCGGCCGAGCGCGATGTCCACGCCGGCGTCGCGGCAGCGGGCGGCCAGCAGGTCGACCACCGCCTGCCCGCGCCCGATCGGGACATGCACACGCGGCACCGGCTCGTCGCCGCCGTAGACGAGGTCGGGGTGGAACTCCAGCCCCATGTCGCCCAGCCACTCGACGGCGTCGCCGGCCTCGCGTGCCAGCCGGCGCGCCGCGGCCACCTCGAGGTTCCAGCGGTTGAGCTGGAGGTAGTCGCGGAACAGCCGGTCGCCGTTGTCCTCGATGCCGGCGGCCCGCTGGTAGCGGGTGCCGGCGCCCATCATCAGGCCGCCGGACAATCGCGAGGAGCCGCCCACCACACCCTCGGCTTCGGCCACCAGGACCCGCGCCGCGCCGGCCTGGGCGGCGGCCAGCGCCGCGCTCAGCCCCGCCGCGCCCGAGCCGACGACGAGCACGTCGACGTCCACCTCGCTCATGTCGAACCCCCTCTGTTCCTGTAGTCAGTCTAAACAAAGTCGATCAGGGTTGCCGACTGAACACACGTTCAGTAGGGTGCTGAACGTGAGTTCAGCCTCCCCGCTGCCGGCCACCCGCGACCGTCTCGTCCAGGCGGCCATCGAACTGATCGCCAACGAGGGCGTGCAGGCGGCGACGGTGCGCCGGGTGGCGGACGCCGTCGGCGTGTCCGCCCCGCTCGTCCTCCACCACTTCGGTTCCAAGGAGGGGCTGGTCGCGGCCTGCGACGAGCGGGTGCTCGGCACCATGGAAGGGATGCTGGCGGAGATGGCGGCCGCCGGTGCGGACGCCGGCTTCCAGTACCTGATGGCCGACGAGCAGGCGGCCGTGCTGCTGCTGTACGTGGCTCGCGCCCTCCACGAGGACAACGCCACCGGGCGCCAATGGTTCGACCGCCTCTACGCACTCACCCGCAACGGCATGGCCGAGATGGCGGAGCGCGGCATGGTGCGCACCTTCGACGACCCGGTGATGGCGTCGCTGATCCTCCTCGCCATGGACCTCGGCCTCGTCCTCCTCCGCCCGCACGTGGAGCGCATCCTCGACGCGCCGCTCACCGACCGCTCGGTGGTCACCCGGTGGATCACCGCCGAGTTCGACCTCCTCACCACGCCCATCTTCCGCCCGCCGGCGTCCCCTGCCGCGCCCGCCCCCGATTCGGAGCAGCCATGAACACCCCCGTGAACCCCGACGCGCCGGTGATCGACATCGCCGGCCTGGTCAAGACGTTCGGTACCGTCCGGGCCCTCGACGGGCTGGACCTCACCGTCCGCCGCGGCGAGGTGCACGGCTTCCTCGGGCCCAACGGCTCCGGCAAGTCGACCACCATCCGCGTGCTGCTGGGCATGCTCCGCCACGACGCCGGCACCGTCCGCCTCCTGGGCGGCGACCCGTGGGACGACGCCGTCGCCCTCCACCGCCGCCTCGCCTACGTGCCGGGCGACGTCAGCCTGTGGCCGAAGCTGACCGGCGGGGAGATCATCGACCTGCTCGGGCGGCTGCGCGGCGACCTCGACCCCCACCGCCGCGACGACCTGATGGAGCGGTTCGAGCTGGACCCGACGAAGAAGGCCCGCACCTACTCCAAGGGCAACCGCCAGAAGGTCGGGCTGGTGGCGGCGCTGGCATCCGGCGCCGAGCTGCTGGTGCTGGACGAGCCGACCTCGGGTCTCGATCCGCTGATGGAGGCCGTGTTCCAGGAGACCATCCGCGAGGTCCGCGCCGAGGGGCGCACGGTGCTGCTGTCCAGCCACATCCTCGCCGAGGTGGAGGCGCTGTGCGACCGGGTCAGCATCATCCGCGCCGGCCGGACGGTGGAGACGGGCACGCTGGACGAGCTGCGTCACGTCAGCCACACCTCGGTGTCCGTACGGACGGACCGGCCGGTGGACCTTGCCGCGCTGCCCGGCATCCGCCATCTCCGAACGGACAACGGGCGGACCACGTTCGATGTGGACAACGCCCAGCTCGGCGCCACGCTGGCGCAGCTGTCGGCCGCCGGTGTCACCGCACTGACCTGCGCGCCGCCGACGCTGGAGGAGCTGTTCCTGCGCCATTACGACGACGTCGCCGTCAACGGCACTGCGGGGACGCCGTCATGACGGGCACGCTCGCCCTCGTGCGGGCGGGGTTGCGGCGCGAGCGGGTGCGCATCGCCGTGTGGATCGCCGGCATCTCGTTGATGGTGGCGATCTCGGCGGAGAGCGTCCGCGGCATCTTCCCCACCCAGGCGGACCTGGACAAGGCGGCCGCCACCTCGGCCAATCCGGCCATCCTCGCCTTCCAGGGGCCGCGCTTCGCGCTGGACACGCTGGGCGGGCAGGTGGCGTTCCAGATCGGTGCACCGGGGCTGGTGATCATGGCGCTGATGGCGGTGCTGATGACCGGCCGGCTGACGAGGGCGGAGGAGGAAGCGGGTCGGCTGGAGTTGCTGCGGGCGTTGCCGGTGGGCCGCAACGCGACCATTGCGGCCGCGTCGGTGGTGGTGGCCGGCATGAGCGTCGCGGTCGGCCTGGTGTCCGCCGTCTCCCTGATCGCGCTGGGGCTCCCTGTTGCCGGGTCCGTCGCCTTCGGTCTCGGGTACACGGCGGTCGGCGCGGTCTTCTGCGGGGTCACGCTCGTCACGGCCCAGGTGACGGACAACCATCGCCTGGCCAACGGCATGGCCGGCACCACGCTCGGCGTGGCGTACGTGCTGCGGGCCATCGGCGACATGCGCGACGGCACCCTCTCCTGGCTCTCGCCGCTGGGCTGGGCCCAG
>JACJWF010000021.1 GCA_020637295.1 Acidimicrobiaceae bacterium
CGCCGGCACGTCGGCGCCGCTCATGTGCGCCATGCGAGCCACCTGGCCGAGGTTGGAGATCGGCATGATCCCGGGCAGCACCGGCTTGTCCACGCCGAGCGCGGCGAGGTCGTCCATCATCCCCAGGTAGTGGTCGGCGTCGAAGAAGAACTGGGTGATGGCGAAGTCCGCCACCCGCAGCTTGTCCGCCAGGTGGCGCCGGTCCGTGGCCCGGTCCGCCGAGCGGGGATGCAGCTCGGGGTGGGCGGCCACACCGACGCAGAACCCTCCGAACGAACGAACATCCTCGACAAGTTCCGACGAGTAGCGGTAGTCGCTGGGCGCATCGCCATCCTTCGGCGGATCGCCGCCGAGGGCGAGGATGTTCTCCACGCTCTCCGCCCGGTAGTCCGTGAGGATGCCGCGGATGTCCGCCCGCGTGTGGCCCTGGCAGGTGAGGTGAGCCATCGGCGGGATCGCCGTCTGGCGACGTACCCAGCTGACGAGGTCGGCCGTCTTGGTGCGGGTGCTGCCGCCGGCGCCGTAGGTGACGCTGACGAAGCTGGGCTCCAGCGGCTCCAGCTCGGCGATGGTGCGGCCGAGGCTGAGCCACCCGGCATCGTGCTTGGGCGGGAAGAACTCGAAGGAGACGGTGCGCCCGGCGGCGAGGAGGTCGGAGATGCGAGCCACTCCCGACAGTCTCGCCGGGGATCGGCCGACATGCACGCCACTTCACGGATGACCGCGGCGCGGCCCGCTGCTACGGTCCGCGGGCATGTCGCAGATCCCACCGGGTTGGCACGCCGATCCGCTGCGTCGCTACCCCATGAGGTACTGGGACGGCACGGCCTGGACTGCCTACGTCTCAGCGGGCGGCAGCGCGTTCCGCGATCCCCTGGGCACGACCATGCCGGGGCCGGCCGGCTCGGCCGGCCCCGCGGGCTCTGCCGCGGTGCCGCCCGCCTATGTGCCGTACGGCGGCGGCGCTGGGGTTGCCCGGCTGACGGCCAGCGCCCGCCTGCTGGCGTCGGGGGTCATCACGCTGGTGGAGAGCGTGTTCACCGCCCTCGTTGCCGTCGCCGCGGGCACCGGCGGGGCCGATGCCGTGGTGGGGATCCGCGGCGACGCACGGCCCGTCGCCGGCCTCGTGGCAGCCGGCCTCACCGTGCTGCTGGTGGCCGCCGGCATCGGCGGGCTGCGCCGCACGGCCCGCGGGCGGACGCTGCTGGTCATCGCCAACGCGCTGCTGCTGATGCTCACCCTTGCGGCAACCGCGCACGCGGACGGCATGGACGGAGTGCCGTTCTGGCTGGCGATCGCCGGCACGGCGTTCGGCCTGGCTGTCGCCGGCAGCCCGGCCATGGAGGACGAGCCCAGCGTTCAGTACGCCGACGAGCCGGTAGTGCCCGAGCTGCCGGTGGTGCCCGAGGTGCCGCAGCCGGCGCCGGAACCGCCGGTGGCGGACACCGGGGGCTTCGCCGCCATCGAGTGAGACAGCCCCGCGGTCAGTGGCGGAAGTGGCGCTCGCCGGTGAACACCATCGCGATGCCGTGTTCGTTGGCTGCGGCGATGGACTCCTCGTCGCGAACGCTGCCACCGGGCTGGATGATGGCGCGGATGCCTGCGGCGGCGGCAACGTCCAGCGTGTCGCGGAACGGGAAGAAGGCGTCGCTGGCGCACACCCCGCCATCGGCGCGCCCGTCGGCGCGGGTGGCCGCGATGCGGGCGGAGTCCACCCGGTTCTGCTGGCCGGCGCCCACGCCGAACGCCTGCCCGTCCTTGGCGAACACGATGGCGTTGGAGCTGACCACAGCGCACACGTGCCAGGCGAACGCGAGGTCGGCCCATTGCTCCGGTGTGGGCTGGGCCTCGGTGACCACCTGCCATCCGGAACGGTCCGGCGACACGGTGTCCGCCTGCTGCACCAGCAGGCCGCCGTCGATGCTGCGCATGTCGAACGGTGAGCCGAACGGCTGGCGGGCGGTGAGCACCCGCAGGTTGCCCTTGCGGGCGAACACGTCGAGCGCACCCTCGTCGTAGCCGGGGGCCACGACCACCTCGGTGAACACCGGGGCAAGGGCCTCGGCCATCGCCACGGTGACCGGGCGGTTGACGGCGACGATTCCGCCGAACGCGCTGACCGGGTCGCACGCATTGGCGCGCACATATGCCTCGGTGATGTCGTCGGCCACGGCGACGCCGCACGGGTTGGCGTGCTTCACCACGACGCACGCCGGGCCACCGAACCGGTGCACCAGCTTCCACGCGGCCTCGGTGTCGTACAGGTTGAGGTAGCTGAGCTCCTTGCCCTGGTGCTGCTCGGCGGTGTCCCACCAGCTCTCCTTGCCGACCACGCGGTAGCGGGCGCCCTGCTGATGGGGGTTCTCGCCGTAGCGGAGGCTCTGCGCCTTCTCCAGCGACAGGTGCAGGCCGGGCGGCAGGACCTCGGTGGTGTCGGTGGCCGGGTCGTCGAACCAGTTGGCGATGGCGTTGTCGTAGGCGGCGATCGTGGCGAACGCGTCGCGGGCGAGGCGCCGCCTGGTGCCCGCGCCGAGCGCGCCGTGTGCTCGCACCTCCTCCAGCACGACGGTGTAGTCGGAGGGGTTCACCACGACGCCCACGTGGAGGTGGTTCTTCGCCGCCGCCCGCACCATCGCCGGACCACCGATGTCGATCAGCTCGATGGTCGGGTTGGAGGTGAACGGGTACAGGTTGACGACCAGCAGGTCGATCGGCTCGATGCCATGCGCCGCCATGTCCGCCTGGTGGGTGGGGTTGGTGGGGTCGGCGAGGAGGCCACCGTGCACCTTCGGGTGCAAGGTGACGACCCGGTGGTCGAGGATGGCCGGCAGCCCGGTGAGCTCGGCGAGGTCGGTGACTGGCACGCCCGCGTCGCCGACGGCCTTCGCCGTGCCACCGCTGCTGACGATCCTCCACCCCGCCGCGTGCAGCCCCGCGGCGAGCTCCACGATGCCGGACTTGTCGTAGACGGAGAGCAGCGCAGTGGGCATGCGGCCAATGTACGCGGGGCCTGATGGTGCGCGGGCCGGGGCTTTACAAGGTGTACGGTTCGACCTTGAGCTGAGAGTGCAAATCGACCCAACTCACCTGGAGGCATCCGTGGATTTCAGCAAGTTCAAGACATCCGATTGGCTCATGATCGGAGGTGCCGCCGTCATGTTGATCTGCGGCATGTTCATCAACTGGGCCAGCTTCGGCGGCTACTCGGGCAACAACGCGTTCGACTACTTCTTCACCGGCGGCATCGCCTGGATCCTGGTGGTCGCGACGGGCGTGGTGGCCTTCCTCCTCGCCGGTGGGATGATCAAGCGCGACGGCCTGCCCTGGCCCCTGGTCCTCCTTGCGGCCGCCGGGCTCGGCGGCCTGCTCATGCTGCTGCGTCTCATCCTCGGTGGAGGCTCCGTGGGCGAGGACCCGTTCGAGGTCGATCTCGACCGCGCAGCCGGCATGTACCTGTCGTTCATCGGTGCCGCGGCTGCGGCCGCCGGTGCGTTCATGAACTTCACCGCGTCGGGTGGCTCGATGAGCGACCTCACCGACATGGACAAGATCAAGAGCCAGTTCGGTGGCAACGGTGGTGGTGGCTCCACCCCGCCGCCCCCGCCGCCGCCCCCCGGCATGACCCCGCCCCCGCCGCCCCCGCCGCCCGCCGGCTGAGCGTCGGAACTTCCAACTCCGTTGGTGCCCCGCCCTCGGGCGGGGCACCGTCGCGTCCGGGTACAGTCGACCCGGCATGTCCGAGGCACTGATCACCGCCCGCAACCTGGTCAAGAAGTTCGGTGAGCTCACCGCCGTTGCGGGGATCGACGTGGAGGTCCGCCGTGGCGAGGCCTTCGGGTTCCTCGGGCCCAACGGCGCCGGCAAGAGCAGCACCATGCGGATGATCGGCTGCGTCTCGCCGGTCACCTCCGGCGAGTTGCGCCTGTTCGGGATGGACCCTGCCACCGACGGGCCACGCATCCGCGGCCGCATCGGTGTGGTCCCCCAGATGGACACGCTGGACACCGAACTCACGGTGGAGGAGAACCTGCACATCTACGGCCGGTTCTTCGACATCCCCCGGGCGGAGTGCCGGCGGCGCACGAAGGAACTGCTGGCGTTCGCCCAACTCAGCGAGCGGGCCACCAGCGTGGTGGACAACCTCAGCGGGGGCATGAAGCGGCGCCTGTCCATCGCCCGCTCGCTGATCAACAACCCCGAGCTCCTGCTGCTCGACGAGCCCACCACCGGCCTGGACCCGCAGGCCCGCCATGTGCTGTGGGACCGCCTGTACCGGCTGAAGCAGGACGGGGTGACGCTGGTGCTCACCACCCACTACATGGACGAGGCCGAGCAGCTGTGCGACCGGCTGGTGGTGATGGACCAGGGCCGCATCGTCGCCGAGGGGTCGCCGCGCTCGCTGATCGAGCAGCACTCCACCCGTGAGGTGCTGGAGCTGCGCTTCCCCGCCGGCCGCAACGAGGAGCACGGCCCCCAGGTGGAAGGGCTGGGCGAGCGCCACGAGGTGCTGCCGGACCGCATCCTCGTCTACGCCCGGGACGGCGAGGAGGCGCTGGCCGCCGCGCACGCTCGTGGCCTGCAGCCGGAAAGCGCCCTGGTCCGCCGCTCCAGCCTGGAGGACGTGTTCCTCCACCTCACCGGGCGCACGTTGGTGGATTGACGTGAACACCCACCGCGTCACCACGCCCGGCCCACTGCGCGTGCTCTCATGGCACCTCGTCGCGTACAAGCGCTTCTGGAAGGCCAATGTGCTCAGCGGCCTGGTGCAACCCCTGCTCTACATGCTGGGCCTCGGAGTCGGCGTCGGTGCACTGGTGGACCGCAACACCGGCGCCACCGAGGTGCTCGGTGGCGCCAGCTACGTGGCGTTCGTCGCGCCCGGCCTGTTGGTCACCACGGCGATGGCGCTCGGCGCCGGAGAGAGCATGTGGCCGGTGATGGGCGGCCTGAAGTGGAGCCGCGGCTACCACGCCATCGCAGCCACCGCATTGACGCCGCGCGACATCGTGCTCGGCCACGGCGTCTGGATGACCGTGCGCACCGGCCTGGCGTCTTCGTCGGTGGCCGCCGCGCTCGCGCTGTTCCCCGACACGCGCTCGTGGGGCCTCATCCCCTCCGTGCTGATCGCCGTCTGGGTGGGGCTGGCGTTCGCGATGCCGGTCATGGCGTTCTCCATCAAGGCCGAGCTGGACGGGGCGTTCGCTGCCATCCAGCGCTTCGTGGTCATCCCCCTGTTCCTGTTCGGCGGGGCCTTCTACCCGCTCTCGCAACTGCCGGCCGCGATCGCCTGGCTGGCACGGGTGGCCCCCCTCTGGCACGGGGTGGTCATGGCCCGGCAGTGCACCACCGGCACGGTGCAGTGGGGTGCGGCTGCCCTGCACCTCGGCTACATCGGACTGTGGGTTGCCGCGGGCACCACGCTGGCAGCGGTGCGGATGCGGAAGCGGCTGTCCACATGAGCTCGAACTCGTTGCTCCTGCGGATCGTGCCGCCGGTGTTCGCCGTCCGCCGCCCGCAGCGGATGATCGAGCGCCACGTGGTGGCGTACCGCCGCCAGTGGCTGATCATCGTCAGTGGCTTCTTCGAGCCGCTGTTCTACCTGCTGTCCATGCGCGCCGGGTTGGGCGACCTTGTCGGCACGGTGTCGGTGGGCGGCGTGCAGGTGCCCTACGACCGGTTCGTCGCCCCCGCCCTCATGGCCTCCTCGGCGATGAACGGGGCCATCTTCGACAGCACCGGCAACGTGCTCGGCCGGCTGAAGTACTTCCGCCTCTACGACGCCGCCCTGGCGACGCCGATGGGGCCTGCCGACGTGGCGATGGGCGAGATCGGCTGGGCACTGCTGCGCGGCCAACTCTACGCGCTGAGCTTCCTCGTGGTGATGTGGTCGATGGGCCTGGTCGGTTCGCCATGGGTGCTGATGGCGCTGCCGGCGTGCGCGTTGATCGGCCTGACGTTCGCTGCCGTCGGCTTCGCCGGCACCACGTTCATGCGCGGCTGGCAGGACATGGACATCGTCACCACGGCCACGATGCCGCTGTTCCTGTTCTCGGCGACGTTCTTCCCCGCGTCCAGCTACGGCAGTTGGTCGTGGGTCGTGCAGCTGTCGCCCCTCTACCACGGAGTGGCGCTGGTGCGCGCCGCGAACAGCGGGGTGTGGACAGCCGGCGTCATCGGCCACGTCGCCGTGCTGGCCGGCTTGTCGTTGGCTGCGCTGGCACTCGCCGCCCGCCGCCTCGACGTCCTGCTGAGGAAGTGATGCACGCGTCGGGCCGCTGACGGCCGCAGAAATTCCGCCAACTTTCTGCGAGGAGTGCGCGGCACGCAGCTCTCTTCGGGCACACCGCCGGCGCCGCCGGCACGACCCGAAGGAAGTACCTCCGATGAACCGCAACACCCGCACCAACCGCAACACCCGCACTGCCACCCGCTTCGCTGCCGGCATCGGCCTCGGCCTGGCCGCGCTGGCCACCGCGTCGCCGGCGTTCGCCGAGACGCCGCCGGCTCCCGGCCCCGGCGTGGAGATCAGCGACGCTCCCGAATGCACCCCCTGGAACCCGGCCCTGCTCGACTACCAGACCGTGGTCGACGGCGACGTCGTCCACGCCATCATCGGCTACGTCGACGACGTCGACACCTGCGACATCGACGTCAACCTGCGCATCTACCGATTGCCCACGTCCACGGCTGCCTATGACGACGCGGGCAGCGTGCTGGAGTTCAGCGGCGGCTACGACATCAAGGTGATCGAGGAGGAGACCACGATCAACGGCGTGCACCAGTGGAACAGCTTCCCCGCCGACGAGTGCTACGAGGTCCACCTGCTCGCCGGCGGTGCGCTGCTGGACGCCAGCCGCTTCACCACGCCCGGCTGCGGTGAGCTGCCCCTCGTCGACAGCGGCGGCCAGCGACCCGACGACGACCCGGGCCAGCCGGGCGACGGCGCCGGGGAAGGCGAGCTGCCGCACACCGGCAGCACCTCCGGGGTGCTCGTCGCCATGGCGGGGATCGTCACGGCCCTCGGCGGGGCGGCCCTCACCGCCAGCCGCCGGCGAGCAGTGCTCTGACCCGTCAGTCGCCCAACCCGGCGTCCGTCCACCAGCGGGTGATCCACCCGTCCGGTGGGCGGGCCGGGTTGCGCGTGGGCTTCGCCATGGCCGGGTCGTACTCCATTCCGCGCAGCGACGCCTCCAGCCGGTTGCCGTCGTACGTGATCCAGCTCACCGGATCGAGCTCGATGACCACCCGGCCGGGCGTGTCGATGCGCCGCAGGAACTCGGCGATCCCGGCGTCGCCTTGCCGCTGGCGCTCGGCGAGGCGGGGGTAGAACCAGTCCTTCGTCTCCCGGTCGTCGTGAATGGTGGCCAGGGTCTTGGCGGTGGTGGTGACGTCGCCGCCCAGCCAGGTGCCCTCGCTGGACACCACGACGCTGCTCTGTGGCCGGGCACGAAGGGCTGCCACCCGCTTGCGTTCCACCGCACAGGTGATCCAGAAGCGCTCCTCGTGCCAGACGAAGCGGTGCATCACACCGACCGGCCAACCGTCTCGTGTGGTCCAGTTCACCACGCACTCCGTCTGCGCGGCGTAGAGCATCGCTCGCTTCTCCAGGTCCACCCCGAGGCCGCGGACGTTGCGGTAGTTCTCTCGCCGGTCGGTCACCTGGGCATCGTACGCGGCAGGGCCGGCCAGGGTGACCCTGGCCGGCCCTGCGGCGGTTCAGCGTGTCGTCAGCGTGTGGTCACGCAGCGGCACGGGCGGCGGCCAGCCAGGTGTCCACCAGGTCGCGGTTGTCCGCGATCCACTGGGCAGCGAGGTCGGCAGGGTCGGCGCCGTTGTCCATCTCCACGTTCATCAGCGAGACGTCCAGCACCGACATGGTGAACTGCTCCAGGAGCGCCTTGGCCGCCGGGTTGGCATCCAGCCACTCCGTGTTGGCGGTGACCTGGATGTCGGCGGCCACCCAGCCGAGCTGGCAGACGCCGTCCACCGAGCCGGGGCACTGGTCGGTGCCGATGGTGGCGGTGCCGGGCCGCTGGTCGTGCTCCGCACCACCCTCCACGCCGAGCGGGTTGGAGTCGTCGATGACGTTGTCCACCGTGAGCCAGACGACGTTGTCGCCGGGGCGCAGCTTGGTGATGTAGGCGCTGGGCGTCCAGGTGTAGATCACCATCGGCTCACCTGCGTTCGCCCGGGCCTCGGCCTCGGCGAACATCGCGTCGTAGCCGGCGATGACCTGCTGGATGTTGTCCCAGCCGGAGAACGCGATCTGCGACTCGATGATGTCGTCGCAGGTGTAGCTGTCCTGGCAGCCGTAGATGTCGGCCTTGCCATTGCCCGGCTCGGGGTCGGCAGCGTCGAACGCTGCCAGCGCGTCGGGGTTGTTGTTGAGGTCGTCGAGCGAGGTGATGCCGTACTCGTCGGCGAACGACTTGGTCATCAGGTAGCCCTGCAGACCGCCGGCCATCATCATCTCGCCGACCACGCTGAGGTGGTCGCCGACCTTGGAGCCGTCGGGCAGGCCGTTCTCCAGCCAGCTGCGGTGGCCGGGGTACCAGCTGTTGACCCAGAAGTCGCCGTCGCCCTGGGCCATCGCGATGTACGCGTTGCTCGGCCCGAGCTCCAGCTCCTTCGGATCGGTGACGGTGTAGCCGAGCTCTTCGAGCAGGGCCTTGGCGACATAGGCGTTGGGATCCTCGGTGGTCCAGTCGGCCTTCATCTCGGTGATGGTGACGCCATCGCCCGGCATGTCGTTGCCGCCGGCCGCAGCGGTGCTCTCGGCTGCAGGGGGGGCCGTGGTGGCGGACGAACTGTCGTCGTCACCGCATGCGGTCACGAGCAGCCCGACGGCCAGCAGCGACGCGGTGATCCCGGTGCGTGATCTGGTCATGGGGTTGTTTCCTTCCTGTCGGTGGCATGCACCTGAGCGGAGCCTTCGTAGACAAGGGTCCGCTCGAACCCAGCGACGACGAGGCGTCCGGCGAACAGGGCCGACAATCCGGCCAGTCCGGCGAACAGCACCCCGACACCACTGGAGAACTTGAGATCGGTGGCTCGCGCCAGCGAGCCGGCCCAGCCGATGGCCAGGCCGATCAGGCCGAGCCCGAGGCCCATGGCGACCACGCCGCCTACCCAGCGGCGGCGGTCGGCGAAGCCGATGAGGCCGGCGGTGACGGCAGCGCCCACGGCAGCCGCGGCGGCGATGCCCAGCGTCACCAGCCCGAGGCCGGCACCGCGCGACGACGCCCCGTCGATGAGGTCGGCGGCGTTGGCCTTGGCCCCGGCACGGATGACAGCCACCTCGGTGGCGGCAACGGCCTGCTCGATCTCACCCGCCCTGGCCTTCTCCATCACCTCGTCGATCTGGGCCTGGAGCTCGGGCGTGATGACGGCGCCCTCGCGACGGTCGATGGACCAGGTGGAGAACACGGCAGCCAGCGCCAGCACCACGGCCAGCCCGCCGAGCACCAGCGACGCCCAGCCGACGCGCCGACGCAGCGGCCGGCGCGGCGCCGCAGGCGCGATCCGCAGCCACACGGCCCCACCTGCCACTGCGACCACACCCCCGGCCAGGGCCACCCACGGCCCGGCACCGCGTTCGAAGTCGACGGCGTTGTCGTTCGGTTGGAGCAGCACGGCAGCGAGCGCCACCACCAGGCCGGCCGTCGCCAGCAGCGCAGCCCCGTCGGGCGCCAGCCAGCGTGGCGTCCGCCCCGGGCGGGCGAGGACCGCGACACAGCCCGCAAGCGCTGCGACCGCCAGCACCAGCAGCACGATCCCGAACCACGAGCCACCCTGGGCGGCGAGGCCGTTGAACGTCATGCCGGGAAGGGCTTCGTCCGCCCGGCGGGAGTAGCTGGTGACCAGCGCGGCACCCGATGCCCATGGCAGCAGCACAGCGACCACCATCACCGCCGCCCCCACGGCGGTGACAGCGATCGCCACGCGCTCGCGCGGGTGCACGCCCTGCGCCACACCCTGCGCCGCGTTGCCCTCGGCGGCCGACAGACCCGGGTTGAAGTCGGGATGCTCCAGCAGCAGTTCGGGCACCTTGCGCGCCCGCCAGGCCGCCAGCGTGCGGGAGAACAGCCCCGACGACGCACCTGTCGCCGGCTGGGCGATGCGGTCCAGCACGACGGCGAGGATGAAGAAGGCCAGGCCGCTCGACGCCGCCAACGACACGTCCTGCTGCCCGAGGGCACGGAACAGCAACTGGCCCAGCCCGCCGGCACCCATGATGGCGGCGACGCCCAGCATGGAGAACGCCAGCAGCAGGGTCTGGTTGATACCGGTCATGATCGCCGGGCGGGCCAGCGGCAACTGCACGTCCAGCAGCACCCGGCCTTCGGGCGCGCCGTAGGCGCGCGCCGCCTCCACCACGTCCTCGGGCACCTGGCGGATGCCGAGGTTGGTGAGCCGGATCAATGGTGGGAGGGCGAACACCATCGTGGCCATGGTGGCGCCGATCCGGCCGACGCCCCAGAAGTAGATGAACGGCAGCAGGTACACGAAGGCGTGGATGACCTGCATCGCGTCCAGCGTGGGGCGCACCACCGACCACACGGAATCGAATCGGCCCGAGAGGATGCCGACCGGGATGCCGATGATCACGCAGACCGCGACCGCGACGAGGATGAACCCGATGGTCTTCGCCGTCTGGGTCCAGTACTCCGGCCCGAGCAGGCCGCACACCACCAGCCCGGCGGCCGTGCCGACGGCGACCGTGAGGTTGCGGACGCCCCAGGCCACCACGAACAGGATGAGCACCAGCACCCACCACGGCAGTTCGACCAGGAAGTCGTCCACGATGTGGCGGAGCAGGAAGTCGAACGGCCACTTGATGCCGTCGAGCAGCCAGCCGAGGTGGAGGGTGACCCAGTTGACGATCTGCTCGATCCAGGTGCCGAACGGGATGGTGAAGCGATCGAGCACACCGTTGTCGGCGGCGATGAGGGACCCCGTCATGGCGCGACCTCCTTGCGATCGAAGGCATCGATGAGGGTCTCCACCCGGCCGAGCTCGGCCATGATCTCCCGCGGGTCGAGGTTGCCGACGAGGCGGCCGTGCGTATCCACCACGGCGATCGGCAAGCCTCTGCCGGCTGCCGCATAGACCTCGTTGAGCGTCTGTTCCGGCCCGCACCGCTCGAAGTCGGTGCGCAGCGCAGCGGCGAGATCGTCGCCGCCGAGGCCGGCGACGCGAATGCCGTCCGGGGCGGTGAGCACCGCGGTCGGTGCGCCGGACGCATCCAGCACGAAGGCACCCGCCCGCTCGCCGAGCGCCCGCATGGCCTGCCCCAGCGTGGCGCCCGGCACGACCGGGCGGGGCTCGGCCATCACGTCGGCCACGGTGATGACGCGGCCCTGGTCCACGTCCTGCACGAACTCGGCGACGTAGGCGTCGCCCGGCTGGGTGAGGATCTCCTGCGGGGTGCCGATCTGCACGACGGCGCCGTCCTTCATGATGCACACCCGGTCGCCGATCCGCAGCGCCTCGTTGAGGTCGTGGGTGATGAAGAGGATCGTCTTGTGCAGGCGGGCCTGGATGGCCAGCATCTCGTCCTGCATCTGGCGGCGGATCAGGGGGTCGAGCGCGCTGAACGCTTCGTCCATCAGCAGGATGTCCGGGTCGCTGGCCAGCGCCCGGGCCAGCCCGACGCGCTGCTGCATGCCGCCGGAGAGCTGTGACGGCATGCTGCCGGCGTAGCGATCCAGCCCCACCAGCGACAGGGCGGACAGGGCGGCCTGCTCGCGCTCCCACCGCCCGACACCCTGCACCTTCAGCCCGTAGCCCACGTTGGCGATGACGCTGCGGTGGGGGAAGAGGGCGAAATGCTGGAAGACCATGCCCATCTTCTGCCGACGGAAGGCCTGCAATGCTCGGCCATGCAGTGACTGAACGTGGGTGCCGTCCACCACCACCTCACCGTCCGTGACGGAGTGCAGCCGGTTGACCGTGCGGATGGCGGTGGACTTACCCGAGCCGGACAGCCCCATCACCACGAAGATCTCGCCGTCCTCGACGCCGAACGTCACATCGCTGAGACCCACCACATGCTGGGTGAGTGCTTGCACCTCATCCTTCGGAACCCCCGCCTTGGCCAGCTCGAGAGCCCGGCCGCGCGGTTGGTCGCCGAAGATCTTGTAGACGTGTCGGAGTTCGATCTTGGGCGTCAACGGTCGATTGCTTCCCTGCTTTCCCACCACGCCCGGGCGACGCAGCAGCGGCCTTCGACCCTAGCCAGGGGTCGCGGACGGCCGTCCGGATCGACACACGTCCGCCACACTTGCCACGCGATCGAGGCAGACCCTCAAGGAGTTCTCAAGAACTGCAGGCGCGACTCAACGCCCCGCCGGGCATGGACGATTCGAAAAGTGCGCCGGTGAACGCAGGCGTTGACCAGCCACCGTTCACGAAAGGGGCGAGCCATGCACCTCGCTTCTCAGAGGAAGGACCGCGGGTTCACGCTCGTGGAGCTCCTCGTCGTCATCGTGGTGCTCGGGGTCTTGGCGACCATCACCGTGTTCGCCGTCCGGGGCATCAGCGACCGCGGGCAGGCGTCCGCGTGCAAGGCCGAATGGAACACCCTGCAGCGCGCCGAGGAGGCCCACATGGCCCAGTTCGGTGTCTACACCGACGAGGCCGGCCTGGTGTCCGCCGGGCTGCTGCGCGACAGCTCCGACATGGTCGACATCACACTGGCCGTCGACAACTACACACTCGCCTACACCACGCCGAAGTGCGAGACCGGCACTGCCATCACCGCGCCCGACACCACCGTTGCCGCGCCGACCACGGCGCCGGCGACCACGGCGCCGCCGGCGCCGTCGGTGACGTTCGGCCCGTTCGCCGGGATGGACGCTGCGTTCTACGGCAGCGGCGGCACGACCGTGCTGGTCGTCGGCTACGGCGCCGGCCTGACCGAAGCGGCCAGCCAGTGGACGAACCTGGTGGACAACTACGAGCCGATCGCCGGGTTGCGCCTGGTGATCGTGGACACCTCGCCCGATGCGCAGACCACGACGGCGGCGATCAACGCGCTGGTGAGCGCCGGCACCGATCGGGTCATCTGGATGAACATCGGCAACCACCACACGTCGGACACCGGCGAGCATGCCATCAACGTGTTCTCCAACCAGCTCGGCTCGAACAACGCTCGCTACGCCGACGCGTCGTCGCACACGCTGCTCTCGGTGCTGACGAACGACTTCGGGTACACGCTGACTCCGCTGCCGTAACGGCAAGGGATCTTCAAGAACCTCCCGCCCCGCTTTCGCCCTGCCGGTTCGGGCCGATCACTCCGCTGCGCTCCGTGCACGCGGGCGTTGTCCCTCGACCCACACCAACCCGAAAGGCGGGTCACCCATGCGCTCAACCCACAACCGGCGGGACGACCGCGGCTTCACCCTCGTGGAACTGCTGATCGTCATCGTCATCCTCGGCATCCTCGCCACCATCACCGTGTTCGCCGTCCGCGGCATCACCAACAAGGGCCAGGAGTCCGCCTGCGCCGCTGACCTGAAGACCTTCGAGACGGCCGAAGAGGCCAACATGGCCCAGTTCGGCGAGTACACCGACGAGGCCACGCTGGTCAGCAACGGTCTGCTCGCGCATGAGTCCGCCCTCATGGACGTCACCGTCGGCACCGAGAGCTACACCCTCACCTACACCGACCCGGCCTGCAGCGGCGGCTCCTCCAGCAGTGCCACCACCTACGCCGGTTTCCCCGCGACCTCCTGGGGCACCGGCAGCGCGGTCATCGTGTTCTTCGGTGACGGCGCCGGCGTGATCAGCCTGCTCGCGGCCGACTACGCCGAGCCGGCGAACTACACAATCATGGCCGTCACCCTGCCGGGCACGGTCTCCAGCGAGGATGTCGACGCCATGGCCGCCGTCGGTGCGTGGGGCTACGTGGAGGTGGCCCCGGCGCCGACCTTGGTCGCGTCCGGCCCGTACGCCGGTCAGCCGGTGTTGGTAGCACTGCAGAACGCCGGGCACGGCGGCGGCACCGCCATCGCCGCCACGGCGGCACAGGCCGTGTCGAACCTGGGCCTGACCGTCGGTCTCACGCCGCTGCCGTGACGCCCGACAACTGATCCCACTGCGATCGCGGCCGGGGTGCCCTGCGGGGGGCGCCCCGGCCGTGCCGCGTCACGGCCGCCACTTGGTGCCGGGTAGGTAGTAGCGGCGGGCCCAGATGCCACGTGGGTCCTCACCCTGGACGGGCATCCGCCACGTGGAGATGCGGGTGGTCGGCGCGTCCAGCCGCACCGCGCACAGGGCCCGCGGCTGGTCGTCCGTGCCGTCCACGTACGCGTCCGCGGACGCGTCGGCCACGTAGCGCTTGGCGATGCGGCGGTACACGTCCCGCCAGGCGTCGTCGTCACCCGGCTGGTGGCGCACCTCGACGACACCTTGCACCGTGACCTTGCGCCACGGCGCGGCCTCCTCGTCGATCGAGATCCCGACCTTCGGGTCGCGGACCAGGTTGTGCCAGATGACCGCCGGCGAGCGCGGCGTGAACAGCAGCGCCCCGTCCTCCACCACGAACCACAACGGCAGCACGCGCGGGAACCCGTCCGCATCCACCGTCCCGATCCGGGCCAGGTGCCCCCGCTCGTCGAGGAAGTCCTGCAGTTCGTCGTCGGTCAGCTTCGGCATGGGCGGATCGTAGGCCAGTGGCCAACGTACGCTCCGGGGGTGGACCAGCCGGCCGACCGCACCGAGCCTCCGTGGCTTCGCCGCCGGGCCACCCATCGGCTGCCGTCGGGCCGACCGGTGACGATCGGGTTCGACGACGACGAGGAGAAATATGTCGTCGCCCTCAATCCGCGGCTGGTGGCGCTGATCGACCCCGACCCCGAGCTCGGCGTGGTCGGCATGGAGCTTCGGCTCACGGCGTCGCCGGCGGCTCCGGACGTGGACGCGGCGATGGCCCTCTCCGATGCCGACCTGATGGTGAGGCTGCGCTACCTGAAGGACGACGGCTTCGAGACCGCGCTCGTCGCCACCGTGCGGTGGGAGCCCGGCACGCTGGTCGTCACCGCCATCCCGCTGGAGGCCCAGTGGTGGACCGACCCCTACTGGCAAGCCGACCGCAGCAACGCCTTCGGCGTGTGGCTCGAACCGGCGAACCTGGAGTGGTACTGCGACGCCATCGCCGCGCTGCCCGTCGAGCGCCCCGACGTGCCCCGCCGCCGAGCCGACGACGACGAGGGCTCCTGCACTATCTGGCGCGGGTTCCTCGACGCCGACGGCCGGGCGCTGGTGGAACGTGCGCCCGCCGGCCTTCGCACCTGGCGGCAACAGGGCTCCGCCGTGATCGCCACGTTGGACCTCGGCCTGCCCGGCACCACGCTGACGCCGCGCCAGCAGAGCACCTGCGACGTGCCGCCGCCGACCCCTCCCGGGTGACGGCTACGCGCGTGGTTCGGGCATCGGGCAGACAACGAAGTCGCCACCGTCTTTGCGCTGGAACGCTACGGGGGCGAGGACACTGAGAAGCTGCTCGATGTCCGGTGCCCTGGCGATCACATCGCGAAGAGGCATCAACACGACATTCTGAGGATCGTCGAGGTACTCGCCCGACTCGTTCCCAGCGAGCAAGCACCATCCACTGTCATTCTCGCGGTTGGTCGGCTCGCGGTACATGTAGCCGATCGGCAGGCCGTCGCGGGCGACACGTGCGCTGACGAAGGCAAGGTGCGACAGCTCGCCGAACCCGAACAGTTCGAAGCGGCGCGTCCGAGCGACGATCGCTTCGCAGCCCAGTTCGACCCGCACCCGCACCAGCGAACCGGCGTCGTCGAGGTCGCGGAACACCGGATAGGCGCCGTCGCCCCACGAGGTGAAGAAGCCGACCACCCGACCGTCACCGACATCGAGACCGGCGGACTCCGTCGGGGTGTTCCGGCAGTCAATCGATCCCACAGGTCCGCGTCAAGCTGATCGAGGCCGCCGTGCGGGCTGGTGCGGAGCCACCGCGGACGCCCAGACGGTCGGCCCGTGCTCCTCAGGTTCCCCGGCCACCCCCACCTCGAAGGCGCGGCCCGGGAACTGTGCCGCCAATGCGGCCCGCCAGCCCTCGGCGATCGTCGCCGCCACCCTGCCCAGGACGACCTCGTCGCTGGTGAACTCGATCTCGTCCCACAGATGAACGTGGCAGAGGACCGACGTGACGACATCAGGATCGTGGTGCCGCTCGAGCCAGGCATCAATGTTGGACTCGTCGAGTCGCCACCTAGGGGCAACCACATCCCTGTAGGTGCCGAACATGGGATTGCGAAGCTCGGCGAGGCGCAGCCGGTCCCGCACGACCACTTCGTCCGACGTGGCAACCGGCGTCGACACGCGTACCACCGCACCCGTCATGCCTTCATGTGCGAGCCGGGCCCCAGCACCAGCGATTGACGCGAGCCAGTCCATGAACGCGACGACACACTCGAACCTCGACCGCTCAGCGAGCGCGCCGATCTCCACATCGAAGTCGAGCTCCTCACGCACCCAGTAGTGCGCGTTGAACTGAACCGGGCCGACCCACGTCTTCAGCACGTACCGATCGCCATCGCCTGCGAACACCTCGTCGAGGGGCGGGAGCTCCGACAGCTGCGCGCTGCCCCTCCAAATCTCCCAACGCAACCCCGATCGAGCGAGCAAAGAGTGGACGTCCTGCCACGACCGGCCCTGAGCGAATCGAGCCGAGATGTCCGGCAACGAACCGTCGAGGAGAAGATCCTCGCCGAACATGTCGGCATCCCAGGCCGGTGGCGACAGCACGGCTTCGTCGACGTCACCAGCGAGCGGAGTCCATCGACGCAGAACGCCCGGCGCTGACAATCCTGCTGCGCCTTCGAAACCGATTGACACGGAGCGGCTGTCGGGGTCGAAGCGATCCACTGCGACCACACGGCCCGTATTACCGACTCCATTGTGGAACCAGTCGCCGACCTTGACCACACCCCGGTCGAGAGTTCCAGTCAGCATCGGTCCTCGCGCCGTCGATTCGACGACTTCGGCCACTCGGATCTGCCACTCGGCCTGCTCGTCCAGCCACCGAGAACCCGACTCGGTCAGCTCCCAGAGGCGATTCCCCACGCGCCGCACCAGCCCAGCCTCGGCAAGCCGTTCGATCGAAGCGTCAACACGGGAACGGCCGACCTCCTTCAGCGCTGGGAACAGGAAGAGCAGATCCCCAACTGCGCGCGGCACCTCCAGTCCCTCGAGCACACGCGCTTCGACCTCGTCAGACGGGCCGCTCAAGACAGCCGCCCGGTACACCATTCACGCGTGAACACAGATCACCAGTATCAGCCAGCCAGCCGCAAACGTGAACCGACTTTCGGCCCCGCCGTCATTGCTGGCCCAGAACAACGATTAGCAGACTTGGCTTGCGAATCGCGCACCCCTGGCGCATACTTGTTCTGCCTCGGGCAAGTGCCCTTGGAAGTGGACCCGGTTGCCCACCCGTAGGTGGGGGAACCGGGTTCTGCGCGTTACGGCCGAAGTTCGATGACGCGCTGCACGAGCGGCTTGATGAGTGCCTGCCAGTTCGTACCTGCACCCGCGGCCCACGTGATGCCGTCGGCGATGCCCAGCATGGCTTCGCGCCGGGCCGTGCGGTGCTCGAAGACGAGCGGCGGCTCGGGCTGTCGCAGCTTCGAGATGATCCGCGCGTCCTCGCGATCGTCCTGCCGGCTTTCGAGGACGAGACGATCGACCCGCTGCGATTGCACTTCGCTCACGAGCGCGGCCAAGCACGCCTCGCGGGCCACGAACTCCGTGATGCCATGCCGGCGGTGACAGACCACGACGAACGCTTGTACCGGGAGCTCGACGATCGATGCCAGGAGGACCCGCTTCTGCGCATCGACCTCGTTGTTGAAGTGAAGGCGGCGCCCGCGTGTGGGTAGAGCGCCGATGGCTGCGCGGGTCGCTGTCAGATGGCGAGCTTCGATCAGCACGCAGCCCATCAGGTAGCGCTGGCCGCGGATCGACTCGTCGACGAACGCGTCGGTGGGGCGGAACCTTCGGCTCACTTGTCGTCTCTCTTCAGGATCTCGCCGAGGCCTGCGGCTACTGCTTGGTCGGCGGCGGCGAAGGCGTGGGCGTAGACGCGCAGGGTCATCGCCGGGTTGGCGTGGCCGAGGCGGCCGGCGACGGTTCTCACGTCGTGGCCCCGGCCGATCGCGACCGTTGCCGACCAGTGGCGGAGGTCGTGGAGGCGCCACTTGGAGTCGATGCCCGAAATCTGGCGGGCTCGCCCCCACCACCAGCCGAACCGATCGGGGCTGACCAGATCGGGCCCGAGGCCGAACATCCACGGGCCGTACGGTTCACGAGCCCCGCGGAGGTTCGCGATCAACTCGAATGCCTCGGCGTCGAGCGTGACGGTGCGCAAGTTGGCCGTCGTGGTCGGGGCCTCGCGCAGGACCGGGAAGCCGTCGCCGCGGGACGTGATCTCCGTGGCCGAGTCGATCAGCAACTGGCCGTCGTGCTCGTCGGTCCAGCGCAGCGACGCGATCTCGGCGCGGCAGGCGCCGGCGACGGCGGCGATCCGCAACGCGAGCTCGGCTGCCGCGTCGATCGACGCCGCCGCGCGCATCACCGAGCGGACCTCGTCGACCGTCATCACGCCGCGCTGGTGCACCTTGGTCGAGCGCAGCCGAGCGAGCGACGCAACATTCGACGACACCCATCCCCACCGCACCGCCTGCGACAGCGCAGCGCGCTGCACTCCGTGCTGGTTCTTGATGCCCGAATCGGCCATGCCGCCCGCCCGCAGGCGCGTGTGCCACCGCTCGACATCGGCCACGGTCAGCCGGGCCAGCGGCAACCGGCCGATCTGGTCCTTCTTGATCAACCGCACCCGGCTCTGCTGGTCTCGCGCCGAGGGCGGCGCCCACGTGTCGAGGATCTGCGGAGGCCGGCCGCGCGCGTCGGCGCCCGTGAACACACGGACCTCCCACACGCCCAGGCGCTTCTCGCGGATCGTCGCCACGCCCGCGACGCTACGCCGGGGGTGTGACAGCCTCGTGGGCTGGCGACGAGGGACGAATGGCGAGCGGGCGACGATCGGCGGCCGATCACCGCCGTTGAGACCTACTCGATGCGCAGGCCGGAGATCGCCCGGCTGATGACGAGTTGCTGGATCTCGCTGGTGCCTTCGAAGATCGTGTGGATCTTGGCGTCGCGGTGCCAGCGCTCCACCGGGTACTCGCGGGTGTAGCCGTAGCCGCCGAGGATCTGGATGGCCTCCTCGGTCACCCGCACCGCAACCTCGCTGGCCTTGTACTTGCTCATCGAGCCCTCGCCGTTCTTGTACCCGCCGTTGCGGGCCAGCCAGGCGGCGCGCCAGATCAGAAGGCGGGCGGCGTCGATCTCGGTGATCATGTTGGCCAGCTTGAAGGCGATGGCCTGGTTCATGATGATCGGCCGGCCGAACGCCTTGCGCTCCTTCGCGTACTCCAACGAGTACTCGTAGGCGGCGCGGGCGATGCCCAGGGCCTGGGCGCCCACCGTCGGGCGGGTGGCCTCGAACGTGCTCATTGCCGGCTGCTTCTGGCCGGTGGAGCCGACCTCGCGGGCCCGGGCCAGCTTGGCGTCCAGCTTCTCCTTGCCGCCGAGCAGGCAGCGGCCGGGGATGCGGCAGTCGTCCAGCACGACCTCAGCCGTGTGCGACGCCTTGATGCCATGCTTCTTGTACTTCTGGCCCTGGCTCAGGCCCTTCGTGCCGGGGGGAATCACGAAGGAGGCCTGGCCGCGGCCCTTCAGCTCGGGGTCGACCGCGGCGACCACCACGTGGATGTCGGCGATGCCGCCGTTGGTGATCCACGCCTTGGTGCCGTTCAGCACCCACTCGTCGTTGGCCTCGTCGTACACGGCGCGGGTGCGCAGGCTGCTGACATCGCTGCCGGCGTCCGGCTCGCTGACGCAGAACGCACCCAGCTGCACCTTCTGGGCGTCGCCGTAGCACTGCGGCACCCATTCCATCACCTGCTCGGGCGTGCCGTTGCCGGCGATGCCGGCGGCCGCCAGGCCGGAGCCCATGATGGCCATGCCGATGCCGGCGTCGCCCCAGAACAGCTCCTCCACGGCCACCGGCAGGGTGAGGCCCGTCGTGTCGCTCATGGCGTTGAACATGAACTCCCAGCCGTACAGGCCGATCTCGGCGGCCTGCTGCACGATGGGGAACGGGAACTCCTCGGCCTCGTCCCACTCGTGCCCCGCCGGGCGGACGACCGCCTCGGCGAAGTCGTGGACCCACTTCTGGATCTGCTGCTGGTCTTCGTTGAGCGAGAAGTCGGCCATGGCGGCGCTCCTTTGGGACGGGGTCGGGGGGTCCGAAACAAGTTACCAGTGAGTAACTCTACCCACCGGTAACCCCGCCTGTCCACCCCGCACTCGATGCGCGTCCCGCGCCCTGTGGCAGAGTGCCATCTGTCGGACGTGTTCGACACGGAGGGGGAAACCATGAAGCGGATCAGTGCCGGGCTGGTGGGCGTCTGCCTGCTGGTGGCAGCGTGCAGCGACGACGGCGGGAGCACCAGCGACACCACCGCGGCCCCGACCACCGCGGCCGCCGCCGAGACCACAGCGGCGCCGGAGACCACGGAACCTGCGGCCCCCGAGTTGAGCATCGAGGCCCAGGCCCGGCTCGACGAGTTGAACGGCGGAGCGGCCCGCCCCGAGTGCGAGTTCCTGAACGACGGCCTGGCGGCCGACAGCGGCTGCCTCGTGCCCTACCCCAGCGACTGGTTCACCGTGGCCGACAGCGCCACCGCCACCGGCAAGCGGGTGGCCCTGCCCGACGTGCTCTCCAACGCCGACGGCATCACCATGGACATGACGGAGTGGAACCGCAACGACGGGTTCAGCCCCAACTCGCCGATGCTGGTGTACCTCGCCGGCCTGGACGCCGAGGCGAGCGCGCTCCCCATGTGGACCGACATCGGCGCCTCCCTGGCCGACGACTCGCCGATCGTCCTCGTGGACATGACCAGCGGTGATCGGATCGCTCTCTGGGCCGAGATGGACGCCCACGCCGTGGACGAGGCGGACCGCCTGCTCACCATCCGCCCGGCCATCAGCCTGCCGGAGGGCCACACGTTCGCGATCGGCCTGCGCGGCCTGGTCGACGCCGACGGCGGCGCCCTGCCGGTGGACCCCGACTTCGAGCTCTACCGCGCCGGCGCGGTCACGACCTCCGACTGGTTCGAGAGCCGCCGGGCGGACATGGACGCGACCCTTGCCGCGGTCACCGACGCCGGCGACGGCAACGCCGCCGACTTCCAGATGGCGTGGAGCTTCACGGTGGCTAGCGCGGACAGCATCGCCGGCCGCATGCTGCACATCCGCGACGACGCCCTCACCCAGCTCGGCGACAGCGCCCCCGCGTACACCGTCACCGCGGTCACCCCGAACAGCTCGGACAACATCGCGCTCCAGGTGGAGGGCACGTTCACCGTCCCCAACTACCTCACCGGCGACGGCGGCCCGGGCAATGCGTTCAACTACGCCAGCGACGCGGTGGACAGCCTGCCCGAGCAGAACGGCACGGTGGAGGCCGGGTTCGTCTGCAACATCAGCGTCGCCACGATGGAAGGCACCGAGCCGGCCCACCTCGTGCAGTACGGCCACGGGCTGCTCGGCAGCAACGACGAGATCAACGCCGGCAACGTGCGGGCGATGAGCAACGAGCACAACGTGGTCCACTGCGCCACCAAGTGGGCGGGGATGAGCGAGGACGACATCGGCAACGCCGCGGCCACCCTCGGCAACTTCAGCACGTTCGACACGATGGCCGACCGGATGCAGCAGGGCTTCCTCAACCAGATAATCCTCGGCCGGCTGATGACCCGGCCCGGCGGGCTGGGCGACGACCCCAACTTCCAGCGCCCCGACGGCACCCCGCTGATCGACACGTCGCACCTCGACTACGACGGCAACAGCCAGGGCGGCATCATGGGCATGGCGCTGGCCGCCCTGTCGCCCGACATCGAGCGCGCCGTGCTCGGCGTGCCGGGCATGAACTACTCGCTGCTGCTGCCCCGCTCGGTGGACTTCGACACCTACGAGGCGATCATGCAGCCGGCCTACCCGAACGACGCCGACCGCACCGTCATCTTCGCCATCGTCCAGATGCTGTGGGACCGCGGCGAGGGCGCCGGCTACGTGCAGCACGTCACCTCGGATCCCTACCCCGGCACCCCGGCCAAGACCGTGCTGCTGGACGTCGCCTACGGCGACCACCAGGTGACCGAACTGTCGGCGCTGGTGGCCGCCCGCACGATGGGCATCCCCATCCACCGGCCGGTGGCCATCGATGGCCGCTGGGACGAGAAGGAGCCCGGCTGGGGCCTCGACTCGGTGACCTATCCGTCCGACGGCTCGGCGATCATCGTGTGGGACAGCGGCATGGCGCCGATCCCGCTCGAGAACGTGCCACCCCGCGAGGGCGACGACTCCCACGAGGACCCCCGGGCCGACCCCGACGTGCGCACCCAGAAGGCGGCGTTCCTGTTCGACGACACGCTGATCGACGTGTGCGACGGCGCCGCCTGCGAGGCGGACCACCGCGACTGAGGGATCGCGACTGACTAGACCGGGATCGCCAGCAGCTGGGCCGCCGCGGCCTCGAACGTCAGCTTGGCCCCGGGCTTGTAGGCGTGCACGCCGTCCCACCGGTAGGCCAGGTCGGCGGCGATGGCCGGGTCGGCGCAGTACTCGGCCGGCCCGTTGACGAACGTCGTCGTGGCCGGGTTGGCTGCAGCCACCTGGCGGAGGAGGTCGTTGAGGTGCGCGACCCGGGCGTCGTCGCCGCGCTCGGGCAGCGCCGGCACACCCGCGCCCTGCACGTCCTGGGGCCGCATGCACGGGATCTCCAGCAGCGCGACCTTGACCCCGATCGCGCTGAGCTTGTCGATCCCCTCCTGCACGCCAGCGATGAACCGCTGGTCGTTGGCCGGCGTACCGAACACCAGTGTCTGGCCGTCGGCGGTCTGCACGTCGAACACGTCCCACGCCCCAAGGACCACCAGCGCGACCTCGGCGTTCACGGACTGCGCCGCCGCCACCCACTTGTCCGACCAGCCGGCGCAGCCGTCGAACGTGCGCGTGTACGGGCGGGTGGACACGCCCTTGCCGCTGTCGTAGACGCTGCACCCCTCGACGGAGCCGTCGCCGATGGTGAACGTGCTCTCGATGCCGCTCGGCAGGTTGATGGCCAGCGAGTGGGCCGTGGAGTCGCCGACGATCACCACCCTGCGGGGCAGTGACGCCGCCGTCGTGACCGGTGCGGCGGCAGTCGTGGAGGTCGCCGGATCGCTGACGGCAACCTCGGACGCCGGCACGGAGGCCTCGGCTGACGGGGTGGTGGTCGGGTCGACCCCGGCCGCCGCGTTCGGGTCGAACACCACGTCGCTGTTCCCGGCGTCCGCCGCGGGGTCGAACACCGCCGGCCGGTCGGCGAAGAACAGCGTCAACGGCACCACCAACGCAACGGCGGCCACCGCACCCTGGACGGTGATCCTGTTCCAGTCGGGCCGCTGCCGCGTCTTCCACCAGCGGCCGAGCGCACCACGCCGGATCGGGGCCTCGATCAGCCGGTAGCAGGCCTCACTGACCGGGATGGTGATCGCCATCGCCAGCACGAACTTGGAGAACGACCCCTCGTCCGCACCGACCATCGCGCTGATCGGCCAACTCCACAGGTACAGGCCGTAGGAGCGCTTGCCGACCTCCACCAGCGGCTGCCAGCCGAAGATGGCCCGCGGCCCGGTCGCCCACGGGTGGACGACCACCGCCACCAGCACCGCCGAGGCGATGGTGACCAGCGGCAACTGCCAGAGGTACGTCGTGGAGTACTCCACCCGCCCGACCACCACCATGGCAGCCAGTACCAGCAAGGCCACGACGGCCGCAGGTCCGAGCGGCGGCCCCGAGCCCTGCGCCGGGCGCTTGCCCACCCGCCGCCACGGCCGCCAGACGAACGCCATCGCCGCGCCGAGCAGCAGGCCACTGGAGCGGGTGACGGTGGACAGGTAGAGCGCGTTGCTGCTCACCCACCCGAAGGCCTGGGCCAGGCTGGTGCCGATCATCACGGCGACCGACACCCCGGCCAGCCTGGCCGCAATGCGCTCGTCGGCGCGGGCACCGCTGCGGCCGACCTTGCGGATGGCGATGAACGTCAGCGGCCACAGCAGGTACCACTGCTCCTCCACCGCCAGGCTCCACAGGTGGCGCAGCAACTTGGGTGCGCCGGCACCCCAGTAGGAGCCTTCGGAGAAGATCGCACCCCAGTTGGCGACGTAGCCGATGCCCCAGGGGTAGTCGCGGCGCAACGCCACCTGTTGCTCCGTGCTGCCCCAGAACACGGCCCAGACACCGACGACGATCAGCACGGTGAACAGTGCCGGCAGCAGGCGGCGGGCGCGGCGCAGGTAGAACTGGCCGAGGCCGACCTTGCCGCTGCCGTCGTGCTCCTCGATGAGCAGGGAGGTGATGAGGAAGCCGGAGACGACGAAGAAGACCTCCACCCCGAAGAACCCGCCGTGGGCCCAGGAGAACCCGGCGTGGTAGAGCATCACGGCGATCACCGAGACGGCGCGAACCCCGTCCAGCGTCGGCTGGTAGCCCATCTTCGCCGGGCCGGCCGGGCGGGCCGCGGCAGCGCTCGAAGGGCGGCGCCCCAGGCGGTCCAGCCGTTGCAGCCGCTCGAGCGCGGGGTGTTCGGTCACGTCGGCCACGATGCTCCAGTTTCGCAGGCGGTCAGGCCGCAGCGGCGGTCATCGAACGGTGCATCCGCCACACCACCACCAGCACCAGCGCCACCGCCGTAATAGCCCCACCGAACACCATCGGGCTCCAGACGCCGATGCGGTCGTAGGCGGAGCCGGCCAGCGGCGGCCCGAGCACCCGCCCGAAGGCCGTGGCGGACTGCTGGAAACCCATGGCCTCACCGCGGCGGTCCTCGCCCGCAGTGCGGTTGACCATCTCGATCAGCGACGGCGAGGCCACGCCCTGGCCGAGCGAGAGCAGCAGCAGGCCGGCGATCAGCAGCGGCCAGACGTCCGACACGCCGACCACCACGAGGCCCACCACGACCAGGCCGAGACCGGCCGTGTACACCCGGGTGATCGGGATGCGCGCCGCCAGCTTGGCGAAGCCGCCGCCCTGCACGGCGATGAGCACGAGGCCGATCCCCAGGAAGACGACGGCGGTGGACCCTTCCGTGAGGTCGAAGCGGGCCTTGCCGAACAGGGAGAACGTGGCCTCGAACGCGACGAAGGCGAACGTGGTGAGGAAGCCGACGACGGCCAGATGCCGAAGGGCCGGCTGCCCGGGCACGGCGAAGCGACGACGGCCCTCCGGAGGGGCGGCGCGGTCCGGCTTGCGGGTCTCCGGCAGACGGATGATCGCCGCGACCGCGTTGATGGCGGCCAGTGCGGCGGCCACGTAGAACGGCACGTGCGGCCCCCCGAGCGCGGCCAGGCCACCGATGGCCGGGCCGAGCACGAAGCCGACGCCGAACGCCGCACCGAGCATGCCCACCAGGGGCGGTCGGCGCTCCGGCTCGGCGATGTCCGCCACCGCGGCCTGGGCCACGGCGAGGCTGGCCCCGCTGGCGCCGTCGATCACCCGCCCGAGGAACAGCACCCACAGGGCGCCGGCGGCGCCGGTGACGAAGCTGCCGATGGCCGTGCCGACCAGCGAGATGATGATGACCGGCTTGCGGCCGATGCGGTCCGACAGGCGGCCCAGCAGCGGGGCGCACACCAGCTGGGCCAGGGAGAACGTGGCGAACAGCCAGCCCACGGCGTAGCCGGACGCGCCGAACCGCTCGGCGTACACCCCGAGGATCGGCACGACGATGCCGAACCCCACCAGATCCAGGGCCACGGTGGTCCAGATCGTCCAGTAGCCCTTGGGCAACGGGGCGCGTTCACGGGCCGACACGAGGGACCGTTCTATCGGCTGGAAGCCGGTCAGCGGCGGAGGGTGGTGCCGGCCTTGGTGGTCTCGACGGTCCAGCCGTCGGCCTGCAACTCTGCACGCAAGGCGTCCGCGGCCGCATAGTCCTTGGCGGCCCGGGCGGCGTCCAGCGCCGCCGCCTTGGCAGCGGCCTCCGCCGGCACGTCGCCGCCGGCCTTCAGTTCCAAACCCACGGCGGTGCACATCTCGTGCACGGCGGCCACCAGCGAGGCAGCCTCGGCGCCGCCTGCATCGAGCGCGGCGTTGGCCCGGCGCACGGTGTCGAACAACAGCGCCATGGCGGCGGGCGTGTCCAGGTCGTCGTCCATCCGGTCGCGGAAGCGGGCCAGCACGTCGCCGTCGGGTTCAGCGCCGGCCACACCCGCGGTACGGGCCGCGAAAGCGTCCAGCCCGGCGAGGGCCTTCACCGATGCGTCGATGTTGTCCTGCCCCACGGCGACCGGGCCGCGGTAGTGGGACTGCAGCAGCAGCATGCGGTAGGCCCGCGGGTCGTAGTGCTCGGTGAGGTCCAGCAGGTTGGCCACGTTGCCGAGGCTCTTGGACATCTTCTCGCCCTCGGCGTCCACCACGAAGCCGTTGTGCATCCAGTGGTTGGCGAAGCGCTTGCCCAGCGCCACGGCCTGGGCGCGCTCGTTCTCATGGTGCGGGAACTTGAGGTCCATGCCGCCGCAGTGCAGATCGAACCCCTCGCCCAGGAGGTCCAGGCTCATCACCACGCACTCGCTGTGCCAGCCCGGCCGGCCGTCACCCCACGGGGACGGCCACGACGGCTCGCCCGGCTTGGACAGCTTCCACAGCGCGAAGTCTGCCGGGTGGCGCTTCTGCTCGGCGCCGTACACCTCGCGCTCGCCACCACCGGCCAGCAGGTCGTCCAGCGACTGGTTGGCCAGCAGGCCGTAGTCCTCCACGGTCTCCACGCTGAGGTACACGCCGTCGTCCGTCGGGTAGGCGCGGCCGATCTCCACCAACTGGCCGATCATCGCGACCATCTGCTCCACGTACTCGGTGGCGTGCGGCACGTCGGTGGGGCGGGCGACGCCCAGCCGGCCCATGGCCTCGAACCAGACGTCCTCGCAGCGGTGGGTGATGTCCTGCCACGGGCGGGCCTCGCGGTTGGCCCGCTCGATGATCTTGTCGTCGATGTCGGTGATGTTGCTGACCAGGCGAACCCGGATGCCGGTCCACTCCAGGTAGCGGCGCAGCACGTCGTACACCAGCGTGGCCCGCCCGTGCCCGAGGTGCGGCGGGCCGTACACGGTGGGGCCGCACAGGTACATGCTCACCGTGCCGGGCTCGCGCATGGCGAGCTCGCGGACCTCACGCGTGGCGGTGTCGTACAGGCGCAGCATGCCCGCCAGCCTACGAGGCGGGGAGGTGCCGACGCCCGGGAGAAAACGGCAAAGGGCCGGTGGGCACTCCCGTCACCCACCGGCCCTGATCTGTTGCCGTGCTGCGGCGCTGCGCTCAGGCGGCGTCGTAGTGGCGGCGGAACTCCTGGCCCAGCGCCGGAACCTGCTGCATGCGGGCGGTCCAGCCGGCGGCCGCGGCCTCCCAGTCGGCGGCGGAGATGCCGCGCTGGGCGGCGAAGGCGGGGGCCTGCGCCTGGTCGTAGCCGACGCCGGCGAGGCGCTTGCCGACCCAGGCGTAGGTGGGCAGGTCGACGCCGTTGATCGGAGCCAGCTGCTCCGGGGTCAGCGGCTGGGCGAGGCCGGCGTTGTAGGCCATCGACTGCTGCATCTGGCCGGCGTAGGCCTGCTGCATGACGGCGGCGTTGGCGGCCAGCTGCTGGCCCTGCTGGATCATGCCGGGGGCGGCGGCGACGGCGGACTTCATGTCCTTCATGCTCTTGAAGAGACCCATGGTCGTGTACTTCCTTGCGTGTGTGATTCGGTGTGCCGTCACTGTGCGCCGCGGCGGCGGAACGCACCTGAGTAGTCGTTACTCATTTCGCTAGCCTTGAACGCCTATGACGAACATCCCTGAGAAGCCGTCACTGGACGGCATCGAGGCCCGCTGGATGCAGCGGTGGGAGGCCGACGCCACCTACCGCTTCGACCGCAACGCGAGCCGGGATGACGTATTCGCCATCGACACGCCGCCGCCCACGGTCTCCGGCAGCCTGCACATCGGCCACGTGTTCAGCTTCACCCACACCGACCTCGTGGCCCGCTACCAGCGCATGGCCGGGCGTACCGTGTTCTACCCGATCGGGTGGGACGACAACGGCCTGGCCACGGAGCGCCGCGTGCAGAACGTCACCGGCGTCCGCTGCGACCCGTCGGTCCCGTCGGTGGAGGGCTTCCAGCCGCCGTACCGCGGCGACGTGCCGAAGGACCACCGCGCCGTGCCCATCGGCCGGGCCAACTTCGTGGAGCTGTGCCACGAGATCACCGCCCAGGACGAGCAGCAGTTCGAGGCCCTGTTCCGGCGCCTGGGGCTGAGTGTGGACTGGTCGCTGATCTACACCACCATCGGCGACCGCGCCCGCCGGGTCAGCCAGAGGGCGTTCCTCCGCAACCTGGCCGCCGGGCAGGCCTACCAGCACGACGCGCCCACCCTGTGGGACATCGACGAGCGCACCGCTGTCGCCCAGGCCGAGATGGAGGACCGCGACGTCGCCGGCGCCTACCACCAACTGGCCTTCCACCGCACCGACGGCAACGGCGACATCCTCATCGACACCACCCGCCCCGAGCTGCTGGCCAGCTGCGTCGCGCTGGTGGCCCACCCGGCCGACGAGCGCTACCAGCCCCTCTTCGGCCACACGGTCACCACCCCGCTGTACGGGGTGGAGGTGCCGGTGGTCGCGCACCACCTGGCCGAACCGGACAAGGGCACGGGCATCGCCATGATCTGCACGTTCGGCGACATCACCGACGTCACCTGGTGGCGCGAGCTGGACCTCCCGTCGCGGGCGCTCATCGGCTTCGACGGCCGCTTCGCTGCGGACGCTCCGGAGTGGATCACCACCGACACCGGCCGCGCCCACTACGCCGAGATCGCCGGCCTCAACCCGAAGCAGGCGCAGCGCAAGTGCGTGGAGCAACTGGCCGCCAGCGGCGAGATGCTCGGCGAGCCGCGGCCGATCACCCACCCGGTGAAGTTCTACGAACGCGGCCACAGGGCCCTGGAGATCGTGGCCACCCGCCAGTGGTACATCCGCAACGGCGGCCGCGACGAGCACCTGCGCGACACCCTCGTGGCCCGCGGCAACGAGTTGCAGTGGCACCCGCCGTACATGCAGGCCCGCTACACGGACTGGGTGAACGGCCTGAAGGGCGACTGGCTGATCAGCCGGCAGCGCTTCTTCGGCGTGCCGATCCCCGTGTGGTACCGGCTGGACGACGAGGGCGATCCGATCTACGACGACGTGCTGGTGCCTGCCGAGGCCGACCTGCCGGTGGACCCGTCCACCGACTGCCCCGCCGGTTTCACCGAGAGCCAGCGCGGCCGCCCGGGCGGCTTCATCGGCGACCCCGACGTGATGGACACCTGGGCCACGTCGTCGCTGACCCCTCAGATCGCCGGCGACTGGGAGGGCGAGACCGACCTCTTCCCGCGGGTGTACCCGATGGACATGCGGCCCCAGGCCCACGACATCATCCGCACCTGGCTGTTCGCCACGATGGTCCGGAGCCACCACGAGTTCGACTGCGTGCCGTGGCGCAACGCCGCCATCAGCGGGTTCATCCTCGACCCCGACCGCAAGAAGCTGTCGAAGAGCAAGGGCAACTCGACCACCACGCCCATCGACCTGCTGGAGCAGCACGGCACGGACGCGGTGCGCTACTGGGCGGCCAACGGCCGGCCGGGCGTGGACACCATCTACGACGAGGGGCAGATGAAGGTCGGCCGCAAACTGGCCACCAAGCTGCTCAACGCCACCAAGTTCGCCCTGTCCTTCGGCGAGCCGCCCGCCGGCACGGCGCCGTCGCAGCCGCTGGACCTGGCGATGCTGGCCCGGCTGGACACCGTGGTGGCCGACGCCACGGCAGCCTTCGAGGACTTCGACTACACCCGGGCGCTGGAGCGCACGGAGGACTTCTTCTGGTGGTTCTGCGACGACTACGTGGAGCTGGTGAAAGACCGCGCCTACGGCGCCCACGGTGAAGAGGGCGCGGCGTCGGCACGGGCCGCGCTGCGCACCGCGCTGCACGCCGTCCACCGGATGTTCGCCCCGTTCCTCCCGTTCGTCACGGAGGAAGTGTGGCGCTGGTGGCAGGAGGGGTCGGTGCACACCCAGGCATGGCCCACCGCCACTGCGCTGGGCGGCGACGCCGCGGTCGCGGACACCATCGGCGAGGTGCTCGCCGCGGTGCGACGGACCAAGACGGAGGCCAAGGTCAGCCAGAAAGCGCCCGTCGCACTCCTCGCCGTCACCGCCACGGCCGCGCAGGCCGGGCACCTGGACGTCGCCGGGCAGGACCTGCGCGATGCCGGCTCGATCGCCGAGCTGACGGTGTCCGCGGGCGAGGCCCTGGCATGTGACGTCTCGCTCGGGTAGCGTTGCCCGAATGCGGCGAGCACTCACCGTAGCCATCTCGACGATCTTCGTGGTCGGCGCGCTCATGGACGTGGGCGCCGCGCCTGCCGGGGCAGCGCCCGGCGACACTCTCGCCGACACCGTCCTCGACACCACCATCGACACCGTGCTCGACACCACCATCGACACCGCCGCCACCACCACGGCCACCACCATCGCCACGCCCAGTCGCGGCACCACGGTGCAACTGGTCACCACGCTGCCACCGCCCACCACCACCACCACGACGCTCCCCAAACCCAACCCGCTGGCGGTGCCGGCCAACTCCGGCTCCGGGCGGCGGGTGGTCTACTCCAAGGGTCGGATGCGGGTGTGGATCATCGAGGCCGACGGCACCTTGGTGCGCACCTATCTCGTCTCGGGGCGTTACAACCAGCCCAACTACGGCACCTACGCGGTGTTCTCCCGTTCCTCGTACACGTGCAACATCAACCACCCCAACGTGTGCATGCGGTGGATGGTCCGGTTCGCCAAGGGGCCGAGCGGCGACAACATCGGCTTCCACGAGATCCCCCGCGACAACGGCGTCCCCCTGCAGAGCAACGCCCAGTTGGGCCAGGCGCTGTCCAGCGGGTGCGTCCGCCAGAGCACGGCCGACGCAATGTTCATGTGGGGCTGGGCCAACATCGGCACCAAGGTCGTCGTCGTCCCCTAGCGGGACCTACGCCGGCGTGGGCCCGTCGGGCCGGATGCGCAGCACGTTGGCCGGCAGCGGCGCGTGGAGGCGCCCGTCGTCGAAGGCCGCCAGTGCCAGCAGCCGCCAGCAACTGCGCACCGCGTAGTACCGACCGGGGTGCACGGCCACCCGCAGCCGGTAGATC
Source organism: Acidimicrobiaceae bacterium (assembly GCA_020637295.1). GTDB lineage: Bacteria > Actinomycetota > Acidimicrobiia > Acidimicrobiales > Ilumatobacteraceae > UBA668. Next base: position 31,351 of record JACJWF010000021.1, read on the forward strand.
AGCCGGTCATCGCGCACGTCGATGACGCCGACGGCCACGGGTTCGCCGGCCAGCATGCCTTCCACGTCGGGGTGCTCCGCCAGGGCCCGGCACAGCGAGGTGGCCACGTCGTCCAGCACGGCGCGGTCCATCGTGCGGAGCACCTCGAGGTCGATCACCGCCGACACGGCCTTGGAGACGTTGGCCACGCGGGTGACGGAACCATGGGGCACGTACCAGATGAGGCCGGTGTAGTCCCGGATGCGCGCCGAGCGCAGGGTGACCCGCTCCACCACACCCGTGACCACGCCAAGGTCGACGTCGTCGCCGACGCCGAACTGGTCCTCCGTCAACACGAAGAAGCCGGAGAGGATGTCGCGCATGACCTGCTGGGCACCGAACGCCACGGCACCGCCGATGATCGTCGCCGCGGCGACGAACGCCCCGATGTTGACACCCATCTCGCTGACCACGGTGATGACGGCGATCGTCCAGATGGTGCCGACCAGGGCGGAACGGATGGCGGCGCCCGCGGCCCGCTGACGGGCCTCTGCCCGCGACGGGTCCATCCCCGGGATGTCGAACGTGCGGCGCAGCGTGCGGCGCAGGACCGCCCGCAGGATCAGAGTGACCACCCAGGCCGACAGCAAGATGAGCACGATCCGCACCGGCGGGCTCTGCACCAGGTCGTTCAGGGTGTCCACCCATTCCGGTCGCCGAGGTCGCACCCGCGGAACCTTACCCCGACACCACCGCTAGCCTTACGGCCCGATGAGCGAGGCCAGCGAGAAGCCGCCGAAACCGTTCAAGCGCCGGCACACCAACGGGCAGCGGGCGGTGCTGGCGCTGAACATCGTGGTCATCATCGCCTGCCTCGCAGGTGCCGGCGTCCTGCTCTACGGCAAGCAGCAACTGGACGACACACTCGTGGCCCCGCCGCCCGAGGTGGTCACCACCCCGCCCACCACTGCGGCACCGGACACCACCGTCGAGGGCGCCACCACCACACTCGGCCCGTCCACCTCCACACCGGAGACGTTCCCGGCGGCGGACCCCGAGGCCAAGAACTTCCTCATCACCGGCGCCGACGCCAACCCGTGCGTGGACCCCAACTCGCCGTGGGCCAACGCCGCCGACCCGCAGCGGGAGAGCATCGGCAGCCGCACCGACAGCATCATGGTGCTGCGACTGGACCCCGTCACCCGCCAGGCCGCGGTGCTGTCGTTCCCCCGCGACCTGTGGGTGAAGATCCCCGGCCGCGGCAAGAACCGGATCAACTCGGCCGGCGACCAGTTGGCCCAGACGATCTACGACAACTTCGGCATCGTCGTGGACCACACCCTCACGGTGGACTTCTGTGCGTTCAAGCGGATCGTCGACGCCGTGGGTGGCGTGGCCGTGCCGTTCTCCACGCCGATCAAGGACGCCAACGTCGGGCTGGACATCCCCGTTGCCGGCTGCCATGTGTTCAGCGGTGACGAGGCCTTGGCCTACGTGCGTTCCCGTCACCTGAAGTGGGTGGACGAGGACGGCACGGCCCACGAGGACCGGGCCAGCGACCTGGGCCGGATCTCCCGCCAGCAGGACTTCCTGCGCCGCACCCTGCAGGCCGCACTGGACAAGGGCATCTTCGACCCCGCCGTGGCGTCGGCGCTGATCGACTCCCTCCAGACGTACATCGTGCGCGACGAGGGGCTGCAGCAGCTGAACGACATGCTGGAGTTCGCCGGCGTGCTGCGCGACGTGGACCCGTCGACGATCAACACGTACCAAATCGAGGGCTCGGGCACGATGATCAACGGCAACGCCGTGCTGGAGCCGCGGATCAAGGGCGACAACATGAAGGCGATCCTCGCCATCTTCCAGGGGACGGCTCCGCTGGCCAGCGCCCCGGAGCAAGTGTTCGAGACCACCACCACGTCCACCCTGCCGGCGCCGTCCACCACCACCCCGCGCACGACGGCCACCACCACGACGGTGCCGGCCACGACCACCACCGCGGCCACCACGGTGCCGGCGGCCACCACCACGACGGTGGCGGGGCCGGAGGAGAACGTCAAGGGCGACATCGTCCCCGACGAGAACATCTCCTGCTAGCTGCGCTCCAGCGCCAGGGTCAGGGCCTCGGCGACATCGCTCGGGCCGCCGATGGTGGTCAGCCGGGCGCCGGTTCGGGCGCAGAACGCGGTGGCCTCGTCGCAGTCGCTGTCCGGGGCGATCACCACCAGCTCGTCCAGGCAGCCGGCGGCGGCCACCGGGTCGCCCTCCACCGTGGCCCGGCAGTCGCTGAGCAGTACGACCACCTTGCGGCCGGCCCGGCTGCGGGCCAGCTGGTCGCCGGCCACCCGCAACGCACCCGCCAGGTCGGTGGTGCCGAAGCCCCGCAGCGAGAGCACGTCGTTGACCACCAACTCTCCCGGCTTCGGGGTGGTCTGTCCCTTGGCCACCACGACGTCCTTGCCGAAGGCCAGCACGCTGTAGTCCTCCGGGCTGCGGCTGGCCACGGCGGCCGCGGCGAGCGCGGCGGTGGCCAGCGGCTTGCCGCCCATCGAGCCGCTGCGGTCCACCAGCAGGCACAGTGCGGTGCCGGGGCGCACCCAGCTGCGGACCCGCAGGCGCTCGACGTCCACCACGCCGGTGGCCCGGTGCTCGGCCAGGGCTTCCATGCTGGCGTCGAGGTCGAGGTCGCCACCGTCGGGGCGGTAGGGCAGGGAAGCCAGCTTGCCGATGCCCCGTGGGCGCACCGGGCCGCGGCGGGCCAGGTCGAGGAACAGCTTGGCGGCCAGCCTGCGGGCCAACTCGCGCAGGCGGCGGTCGGTGGCGCCCACCAGGTCGGCCAGGGTGGCCAGGGTCTCGTCGGGGTCCTCGCGCATCGCGTCCTCGACAGCACTCTCGTCCAGCTCGCCGACCTCCGGGGAGATCTGCTCGAAGCGCGGGTTGCGGGCCAGCTCCCGCCGCGACGTCGTCCGCTTCTGGTTCTTGGCCACCTCCGCGTCGGCGTCGTCGCCCTCCTTCACGTCGGGTCGCTGGTGCCCCCCGCCGGGGTCGGGGCTTTTCCCCCGCCATCACCGCCCTCACCGTCGCCGCGGTCGGGCGGGGCGAAGACCTCCTGCCACAGCTCGGTGACGATGTCCTCCGGGCGGCGGTTGCAGCCCTC
>JACJWF010000022.1 GCA_020637295.1 Acidimicrobiaceae bacterium
GTGCCCGACCTCGGCGTGCACCTGCTCGTCCCCCACGGCTCGTCGCCGGAGTTGCACGGCGTCACCGTCCACCGGTGCCGTACCATCGACGAGGTGGACCGGGTGGACCGGCCGGACGGCATCCGCCTCACCAGCCCTCCCCGATCCCTCTTCGACAGCGCCGACCTGCTGGGGGTGTCGGCGGCGCGGTCGGTCACCGAGCAACTCATCCACGAGGGGATGTGCACCATCGGCACGATCGCCGACACGTACACCCGGCTGCGGCACCCGGGCCGGCCGGGCTCGCGCACGATGCTGCTCGTGCTGGCGTCCCGCCCGAAGTGGAGCACGGCACTCCATTCGAATCTCGAGTCGCTGGTGCTGGAGGAGATCGAGCGCCAGGGCTTGCCGGTGGCAGTCCGCCAGTGCCCGATCACCTTCGCCGACGGCACGGTGGTCCACGCCGACTTCGGCTGGCCGCAATGGAAGGTCGGGTTGGAGGTCGACGACCCGGCATGGCATGCCGGCTCGCAGGAACGCCACCGCGACGTCGGCCGCGACCGCCGCGCCGCGGCGGTGGGCTGGGTGGTGGTCCGGGTCACCGAGGCGGACATCGGCGCGGGCCTCCGTGTCCCCATCGGCGACGTCGCCGCCACCATCGCGCGCCGACGAGCCACGGCCTGATCCCGCGCCCAAGGGCGCGCAAACACGACACGCACGACGTGGAATCGCGCCCATGGGCGCGGAAACAGGTCGCGTGGATGAGCTGGGGCAGGGGCCGGGGCCGGGCCGGAGACGCGGGGCGGTACGGGGCGGGGCGGTACGGGGCGGGGCGGTACGGTGCGGGGCGTGGAGCACGAGGATGTGACGCCGGAAGCGTTCGAGGCGGTGGTGGAGACGGAGTTCACGCTGCCGCTGGCCGACGGCGGGACGTACGCGGTGGCACTGGCCTCGTGCACGCGGTTGACGGCGACGCCGGGGGCACCGCGGGCGGAGCCGTTCACCCTGCTGTTCGACGGGCCGCCCGGCCCGCACCTGCCGCAGGGGACGTTCACGTTCACGCACGCGACCCTCGGGGACGTCACCATCTTCGTCGTGCCGCTGGGCCCGGGGCCTGACGGCCGGCACCGCTACGAAGCCGTTTTCAACTGACCTCGGCGCATCAGCACGTACACGCTGTCCTCGCTGACCGGCTGGAAGCCGAGGCGCTCGTACAGACGGCGGGCGGGGTTCCAGTGCTCCACGTGCAGGCTCACCGGCCGGCCGGCCGCGTCGGCCTCGGCCAGCACGGCGGCCAGCAGCCGGCTCCCGATCCCACGGCCGCACCACATCGGCAGCAGGGCGATGTCCACGATCCGCAGTTCCGCCCGGGGGTCCGTGCCGAGGTCGGCCAGGTACAGCCGCCCGATCGCCAAGCCGTCCATCTCCACCACGTCGAAGCGGCCGGCGGCGTAGGCGCCCCGGTAGGCCTCCGTCTGGGCGGCGAACTGGTGCTCCAGGAATGCCTCCTGCTGCTCCGCCGTCCAGTCCACCAGCGCCATCTCCGCGGCCCGCGACTGGGCGAAGAGGGCGAACAGCAGAGGCCGGTCCTCCGGGCGTTCCGGCCGCAACTGGAGGTGCGGCTGGGGCGCCGTCACGCCTCGGCGACCTCGAGCACCAGCGCCGCGGCGCCGGCCACCGGGTCGCCGTCCAGCCCGACGAGGTAGGTGCCGGGCACCAGCGGCACCATCCCGCTGCGCCGGCCGCTGGCGAACACGGCAACCCGGTCCTGCCGGCCGGCGGCAGTGGTGACCTGGTGGTAGACGCCGAAGCGGGCACCCCGGGCGGCAGCGACGCCGAGCCGTGCCGGTGTCGACGAGCCGCCGGCGCGGCGCGTGTACGCGTAGAACGGCACGGTCGAGCCATGGCGGGTCGCCGACGGAAGGTGGAGATCCGCCAGCACGCTCGCGTCACCGGCGACATCGCCCCGAAGGCCCGCCAGGCGCACCACGACACCTCGCCCGTCGAGCGGGCCGGCACGCAGCGACGACGCCGGCACGACGCGGCCGCCGGGTTGCACATAGCCCACCGGCGCGGCAGGGGCCCCGCCGGCCAGCAACTCCAGACCGGACGGCCCGATCCCGAGGTCGCCGGACAGCAGCGCGGCGCCGGCCAGCCCCGCCGCCCCGGCGAGGAAGGCCCGCCGTCCGTGGCCGTTGCGTTGCTGCTCCATCGTCCTCACGTCCTCGGGGGGAACACGCCCTGGAGGGCGATGCAGAAGTAGGCGCACAGGTACGGCATGAGGTTGTTGTGCGGCTGGTCGCCTCCCGCCGGGGCGATCGCCTGCGACGCCATGTTCACCATGTTGGTGGGGGCGTGGTACTGCCCCACGCCAACCCCGCCGGCCAGCAGGTTGCCGGACGGCCCCTGTTCGATCCCGTCCGCCGCCGAGATCTGCTCGGTGTGGCGGTGCGAGGGGATCTCGCTCTCCAGCAGCGACACAGTGTCCGAGCCGCCGGTCTCGCCGAGGTCGCGCAGGGACAGGCCCGGGCCCTGCCCGGGGTGGATGGGCACCCTGCCCTGCAGATTGGGGAGCGCGAAGTTGGATTTGCCGTTGCCGCCGTAGGTGGTGCCGAGCAGGGAGAACAGGGCGGTGTTCTGCGACAGGGGCAGCAGCTGGCCGTCGCACCAGGCCCAGCCCTTGGGCGCGAAGTTGAACGGGAAGATGCGGATCTCGGCGACGAAGGGGTCGGCCATGGCTACGCCTCTCAGGTGGTCAGGTGGGCGACGGGAAGATCCCGAACAGGGAGATGATGAACGTGATGGCCAGGAACGGCTGCATGTTCTCGTGCGGTTGCGAACCACCGACGGCGCCGACCACCTGGGTGGTGAGACCGACGAGCGGGTTGTCCGTGCCGTAGGCCGTGATGGTGCTCGCCTGGGTGGGCGCCAGTACCTGGCCGTTGGGCACGGCGCTGTCGGCGGCGTGGCCGGTGCCCAGGAGGGCGTGGGTGTGCGACGGGATCTGGTTCACCGTCAGCGTCACCTCTTCGACGCCACCCGTCTCGGCGAGAACGTACGTCGAGCCGCCACCCGTGCCCATGTGGATCGGCGCCCGACCACGCAGGTCGGGCAGGCCGAACGTGCTCTGCCCGTCGCCGCCGTAGGTGGTGCCGATCAGCTGGAAGAGGGTCTCGTTCTCGGAGATGGGGAGGAGTTGCCCCTCGCACATCTGCCAGCCGGCAGGCGCGAAGTTGCCGGCGAACATCCGGATCTCACCGACATACGGCTGTGCCATCTGGTCCTCCTCAGGTCGGGCTCGGGAAGATGCCCTGGAGGGCGATCGAGAAGTTGAGGGTCAGGTACGGCTGGCGGTTCTCGTGGGGCTGGGACCCGCCCGTGTTGCCCAGCGCGTTCGGCGCCATCGCCACCAGGTTGGTGGCGCTGCCGTACAGGTTGGCGGCGACGCTGGCCGACGGAACCACCCCGGCGCTCGGCGTGTTCGTCGTCGCCTGGTCGCCCGACGCCTGGATCGTGTGCGTGTGCGTGGGCAGTTCACCGGTCGACACCGTGTGGGAGGTCTCGCCGCCTCGCTCACCCAGGGTCATCGAACCGCCGACGTGCACCGGCACGCGGCCGCGGAAGTCCGGCAGGGCGAAGTTGACCCGGCCGTCACCGCCGAAGGTGGTGCCGAGCAGCGAGAACAGGCCCTGGTTCTGGTTGATCGGGAGCAACTGCCCGTTGCACAGCGCCCACCCCTTCGGGGCGAAGTTGAACGACATCAACCGAATCTCCGACAGGAACGGTTCGGCCATCTCAAACCCCCAGTGAGCACGCACTGAACACCGTGCCGGCGATGATCTCCGTGCCCGGGCTGCCCGGGTTGAGCGTGTTGACGTAGTTGGTGACCTGCGCCGTCGAGGCACCGGAGGGCGGGTTCAGCCCGACAATGCCGAAGGTCCCGACCGTCGCCTGCTGCCGCAAGCCGATCCCCGTGGCGCCACCGGACCCGGCGGAGGTGTTGCCAGAGATGCTGAGGCACACGCGGTCGTTGGCCGACGACGCGTTGCCGGCGTCGATGCGGATGCCGTCACGGATGCCGCCGGCCGGCGCGCCGACGGTGTTGTTCTGCACCGTCGCGTTCAGCAGGCCACTGGCACCGCGGGCGACGAGGAGGATGCCGTTGCCGTCGTGGCCGCTCAGGGTGTTGCCCGACGCGGTGATCGTCATCGTCGGAGCCTCGGTGTTGTTCGACGTGATCGTGCCGGTGCCACCACCGATGCCGTTGGAACCGAACAGGCTGGCGCCGGCGTTGGCGATGTAGTTGTTGTTGACCGTGAACGTGCCGGTGGCGTTGCCGTTGACCGCGGCGAGGATCACGGTGCCGGCGACATTGGCCAGCGGCGATCCGGCCGTGCCGTTGTTGGACACGTTGAAGTTGGCCGTGCCGTTGCCGTTCACCGTCGCTGAGATCGCGTTGACGGCCATCGGGTTCGCCGTGCTCGCCCCCCGGATGGTGTTCAGCGTGACGGCAATCGGCGTGCCGACGGTGCCGAACTGCCCCGCCGGGCTGCCCGCAGTGTTGCCACCCTGCACGATCACACCGCTGCCCGACGGGAAGTTGGTGATGATGTTGGTGGAGATCGTCGCCCCGCTGACCGTGGCAGCTCCCGAGGTGCTGCCCAGCGCCTGCAACCGGATGCCCGACCCCTTCGAGGACGCCGTCGACGTGGAACTGGTGATGGTGTTGCCGGTGATGGTCAGCGACGAGAGCGTGCCGCTGAAGTTGCGGATGTCGATGCCATGCCACGCAGCGTTGGTGAGGGTGTTGTTGGTGATCGACACCGTGCCCGTCAGGTTGGCTTCCGTGCCGAGAGCCGTCTGGTTGAACGCCAGGTTCGACGTGTCCGTCGAGGCGACGCTTCCGTTGGAGTCCAGCACGCTGTCGCTCAGCGTGAAGCCGACCACGGAGGTGCCCTCGATGCCGCTTCCCTGGGTGTTGATGATCCGGACTCGGGCGAACGACGGGGCCTTCGTCAGTGTCAGCACCACACCGGCACCGGTGGTGTTCTGGATCGTGCCGCCACTGTTGGCGGCGCCCGTGCCGACCACGGAGAGGCTGCCATCACCGGCACCGACGCCCGTGTCGTTGAGCAGGATGCCGTTGGACGCACCGTTCGCCGAGATGCTCTGGAACACCAGGCCGTTGGCGCCGATCCTGGTGCTGGCCAGCTTGAGGGCCATCCCCGTGGTGGTGGTCAGCGTGCTGCCCTGATTGGTGGACGCCGTCTGCAGGACGCCACCGTTGACGGCGTCGATCGCGCCGTTGGCGCCGGTGCTGAGGGTGATCGTCCCGGTGAGGGAGACGCTCGAGGTCGCGTTGTTGGTCGACAGCCTGATGCCCGTGCCACCAGTCGCGGTGATCGGGCCGGCCAGGCTGACCGTCGCCGACGCGCCACGGTTCTGCACGGCCAGGGTGCGGCCGGAGGAGATGGTGCCGAGCGTGAAGGACGACGCGAACGTCACCGACCCGGTCCCGCCGTCGATGATCACGGCATTGGTGGTGGTGCCGCTCACGGAGCCGGCGTCGACGGTGACCGTCGCCGTGCCGTTGACGATGCTGATCCCGGTGGCGCCGCCGGTGGCGGTGACCGACGTCGGGTGCACCGTGCCGCCGACCGACGTGAGGTCCAGCGCGGTGAACCCGGAGATGTTGATGGACACCGCCGCGACGTCGGTGGTGACGCTGGTGCCCACCAGGCCCTTGCTGCCGGACGACACGATGGTCAGGCCGCGGACGGTGCTGCTGGAGCCCAGCGTCACCTGGCCGCCGATGGTGACCGTGCCCGTGCCCACGGCGGGCCGGCTCTGCAGCCCGGTGACCGCGGTGATCCCGAAGTAGCTGTCGAACCCACCCGGGGCTGCGTACTGCTGGCCGATCAGCCAGCTCGACGCCGGCATGGCATAGCTCTCGGGGTACGAGCCGCTGAGCACGAACACACGGGCGCCGGAGGTGGCCGCCAGTGCCGTCTGGGCGTCAGCGAGGCCGTCGAACGGGTTGTCGAGCGTGCCCACGCTGAGCAGCCCGCCGTTGCCGCCGGCCCCGCCGGCCGGGGGTGCGACGAACCAGACCACGGGCCCGGCCACGGTGACCGTGACGGTGGCGTCGGCCGAGCAGACGGGCGTGGGTGTGGTGCTGTCGCACACCGTGTAGGTGAACGTGACGTCACCGGTGACGCCCGGAGGCGGTGTGAAGGAGAACGAGCCGTCGGCGTTGCTGCTGATGACGGCGCCGGCCGGCGACGAGGAGCCGACGGTGCCCAGCACCACCGGGCCGGGGCCATCCACGTCGGCGGCCCCGGACAGCAGGCCGCTGCCCGCAGCCACGTCGATGCGCATGTTGGCCACACCGTCGAAGTCCAGATCGGGGGCAGTGGGGGCATCGTCCACGCACGTGACCGTGACCGTCACCGTGGCGGTGTCACCGCCAGGAGCCAGCGTGTACGTGAACGTGTCCAGGGACGAGCCCGGAGGGTTGTTGCAGTAGTTCGCGTCGGGCGCGTACGTGAGGCCAGTGCCGCCACCGGTGATCACCACCGTGCCGTTGGCCGGCTGGGTGACCGACGCGATCGACTTCGGCCCGCCATCGATGTCCGTGTCGTTGTCCAGCACGTCGATCGCCGTGGCTCCCGAGTCTTCGCTGACCGTCGTGGGGTCATCGACGGCAACCGGTGCATCATCCACGCAGTTGACCGTGACCCCCACCGTGCCCTGCGAGCCGCCAGGCGCCAGCGTGTAGGTGAACGTGTCCAGGGGCGAGCCCGGAGGGTTGTTGCAGTAGTTCGCGTCCGGCTGGTACGTGAGGCCGGTGCCACCGCCGGTGACCGCCACCGTGCCGTTCGCCGGCTGGGTGACCGACGCGATTGAGATCGCGCCGCCGTCCGGGTCGGTGTCGTTGGCCAGCACATCCACCGCCGTCGCGGAGGAGTCTTCCGCCACCGTGGCCGAGTCGTTGACCGCGACGGGATTGTCGTCCACGCAGTTCACCGTCACCGTGACGACGCCGGTGGAACCACCCGGGGTCAGCGTGTAGGTGAACGTGTCCAGGGACGAGCCCGGCGGGGTGTTGCAGTAGTTCGGATCCGGCTGGTACGTCAGGCCCGTGCCACCGCCGGTGATCACTACCGTGCCGTTGGCCGGCTGGGTGGCCGACGCGATCGAGATCGGACCGCCGTCGATGTCGGTGTCGTTGGCCAGCACGCTGACCGCCGTGGCCGCCGCATCCTCGGCCACCGACGCCGGGTCGGCCACCGCAACGGGCGCGTCGTCCACGCAGGTCACCGTGATGGACACGGTGGCGCTGGAGCCACCGGCAAGGGTGTAGTCGAAGTCGTCCGGGCCGCAGTAGTTGGCAGCGGGCGTGTAGCTGATGTCCGTGCCGCCACCGGTGACCGTGGCCGTGCCGTGACCCGGGTCGGTGCGCGAGCTGATGAGCTCCACGGACCCGTCGATGTCGGTGTCGTTGCCGCGCACGCCGAGCGGCGTGGCCGGGGAGTCCTCGTCCAGGCTCACGCTGTCGGCCACCGCGACGGAGGCATCGTCGCCGCAGGTGACGGTGACCGTGACCGTGGCCGAGTCGCCACCGTTGAGGGTGTAGTCGAAGGTGTCCTCACCGCAGAAGTTGGCATCGGGCGTGTAGTCCACCCCGGTGCCGCCACCGGTGACGCTGGCCGTGCCATGGGCGGGATCGGTGGCCGACTGGACCAGCATGGTGCCGCCGTCCACGTCGGTGTCGTTGGCCAGCACGTCGATGGCGTTGTCCGCGCTGTCCTCCGCCACCGTCGCCGTGTCCGCCACCGCCACGGGCGCGTCGTCCGCGCAGGTGATCGTGATCGTCACCGTGGCCGTGCTGCCGCCGTTGAGCGTGTAGTCGAAGCTCTCGGCCGGCCCGGTGGGATCATTGCACACGTTCTCGTTGGGCGTGTACGACACACCCGTGCCGCCGCCGGTGATCGTGGCGGAACCGTTGACCGGTTGGGTGATGGACGTGACCAGCCTGGTGCCGCCGTCGACGTCGGTGTCGTTGGCCAGCACGTCGATCGCGTTGTCCGCGCTGTCCTCGCTGACCGTGTCGCTGTCGTTCACGGCGACCGGCGCGTCGTCCACACAGTCCACCGTGACCGCGACCGGGGAGGACACCCCGCCGAACAGGTGGTATGTGAACGTGTCCGGCGAGCCACCCGGCGGGTTGTTGCAGTAGTCGGCGTCGGGCTCGTACGTGACGCCGGTGCCGCCACCCGTGATCTCCACCGTGCCGTTGGCCGGCTGATCCACCGTGTCGATCAGCAGCGGGCGACCGTCGCCGTCGGTGTCGTTGGCCAGCACGTCGAGCGCGGTGGCGGCGTCGTCCTCCGTGACCGTGGCCGTGTCCGCGGTGGCCTGCACGTCGCTGGGCAGCCAGCCGACCACGTCCACCAGCGCATCCACGCTGCCGTTGGCATTGCGGATGGCCACTTCCCCGTCGGCATTGACCTTGGCGATCACGAGGTTGGCCGAGACCGCCCCGACGCGCGGGTTGGCGTTGGAGCCGATGGGCACCCCCTCGCCGCCGGGATACACCGTCAGCCAGGTGCCCGTGGTGGCGTTGAGCGCGGTGAGGTTGAACACGAGGGCGCCCACACCGGCGGCGGGAACCCCCGGCACGTCGTCCGCGTCCACCATCACCGTCTCACCGGCACCGAGCGGGGCGCCGGGGCGGGTGTCCACCACGCGTACGGGTTCGATCGGGTTGTAGCGGGGGCCCTCGGGTACCCACCCGAGCACGTCGACGATCGCGTGCACCGTCCCGACCGCGTTGCGGATGGTGATGCTGCCGTCGTCGCCGAGCGGCACGAGGGCGAGGTTGGCCTCCGGCGCGTTGCCGTTGACGTTGACGTTGGAGGTGGCCGGCAGCGCCGACCCCTTCGGGTAGGCGGTCAGCCAGGTGCGCTGGCTGGCGGTGAGCGCGGTGAGGTTGATGACGACCGCGCCGACACCCGACGCGGGCACGCCGGCGACCCCGCCGATCTCCACGTCCACCGTCGCCCCGGCCGTGAGCGCGGACGTGGCGCGGGTGTCCAGCAGGCGAGTGGGGGTCACCGGGGTGAACGCGTCGGCGGTGGGCACCCAGCCCTGCACGTCGACGATCAGGTGCACCGAGCCGAGTGCGTTGCGCAGGTCGACCTTGCCGTCGGCACCCACCGGCACGATCACCAGGTTGCTGCGCACCTGGAACGGCTCGGGGTTGAGGTTCGACGTGCCCGGCACGCTGTCGCCGTGCGGGTAGGCGGTGATCCAGGTGCGCTGGGTGGCACCCGTGCTGGTGAGCTGCAGGGCCACGGCGGCGACGCCGCTGGCCGGCACGCCACCACGGTCCAGCACCGTCAGTTCGTGGACCGTGCCCGCGCCCAACGGGCCGCCTGCTTCGTCCTGATGGTCCACCGTGACGCCGATCGTGCGGGTGTCCATCAGCCGGGCCGGAGTGAGCGGCACGTACCGGTCGGCAAGCGAACTGGTGGGCACGAGCGACGGGGCGGGCGGCGCGGCCTCGGCGGGCGGCGCAGCCACCATCGTGGTCCACAGGACTGCACCGACCAACACCGAAAGCGAGCTACGCCGACCCATAGGGCGCCCGTCCTAGCACACCCACGAGCGGCTATGGGGGGATTGACGAGGTCTTGCCGACCTCGCGCTGAGTGGTCAGGGGACGATGTCGACCAGGGCGCCCGGGAAGAAGCCGATCACCAGCGTGAACAGCACGGAGAGGGCGATGGCCACACCGAGCAGCGCGGGGACTCGCACCGGCTCACGGCCGTCGTCGCCGGACTCGGGGTCGGCGATCCACATGCTGATCATGATCCGCAGGTAGAGGTAGGCGGCGATCACCGCAGCCACCATGGCGATGATCGCCACGGCATAGCTGTGGGCGTCCACCGCCGCAGTGATGACCCCGAACTTCGCCACGAAGCCACTGGTCAATGGCACGCCGGCCTGGGCCAGCAGGAGGACGGTCATCCCCATCGCCAGCACCGGCCGGGTGCGGCCGAGGCCGCGGAAGCCGCTGAGATCGGTGGCCCCGTCACCCGTGCGGGACACCGCGGTGACCACACCGAACGTGCCGGCAACCAGCACGGCGTAGATCAACGTGTAGAGCAGGACGGAGTCCACCCCCGCAGCGGCCATCGGGTCGCCGGGGCGGATGGACTGCACCGCGGCCTCCACACCCACCAGCATGAAGCCGGCATGGCTGACGGAGGAGAACGCCAGCATCCGCTTGACGTTGGTCTGCACGACGGCCATCACGGCACCGCCGACCAGCGTGAGCACCGTGATGGTCCACACCACCGGGCGGTAGTCGTCGCTCCAGGTCGGCAACGCACCCACCAGCACGCGCAGCATCGCCACGAACGCCGCAGCCTTGGCGGCCGACGCCATGAAGGCCGTGACGGGCGTGGGCGCACCCTGGTAGACGTCGGGTGCCCAGAAGTGGAACGGGACCGCCGCGACCTTGAACATCAGACCCACCAGCAGCAGCGCGACACCGGCGAGGACCAGCGCCTCGTCGCGGTTGCGGGCGGGCAGGTTCTGGGCGAACGCCGACGCGATCTTGCCGATGTTCGTGCTGCCGGTGCCGCCGTAGAGCAGGGCGATGCCATAGAGGAAGAACGCCGACGAGAAGCCGCCGAGCACGAAGTACTTGATGCCGCTCTCCTGGCTCTCGATCCGCTTGCGGTGCGAGGCAGCCAGCACGTAGAGGGCGATGGACAGGATCTCCAGGCCGAGGAACAGCACGATGAGGTCGTTGGCCGAGCCCATGACGATGCCGCCGATGCCGGCCATCAGGTACAGCGCGTAGACCTCCGGCCCGTCGATGCCCTCGCGGCGCAGGTAGTCGTCCGTCACCAGCGAGACGAGCACGACGGCCACCGAGATCACCAGGGTCACCCAGAGGGCCACCTTGTCCAGCACCATCGCGTCGCCCACCAACGTGGTGGGCCCCTCGCGGTCCACCTGGTGCCAGAGGACGACGGTGAGCACACCCGACGTCAGCCCGGTGGCAGCGGTGACCAGGGCGTAGAGCCGCTTCGGCCACGGCGGCGTGAGGGCGTCCACGACCAGCAGCACCATCGCGGCCCCGAGCAGCACCAGCAGCGGGCTGAGCGAGATCCAGTCGACGCTGGGGCCTTGCAACGTTTCGGCGAGCATCAGCCCTCACCTTCTTCCGCCGGCACCTCGACGACCGCCGGCTCCGGTGGGGTCCAGTTGACGTCCTTCTGCTCCTCGATGTGCGTGATGAGCGCGTCCACCGAGGGCTGGATGCGGTCGATCATCGGCTTCGGGTACACGCCGACGAACACGATGGCGGCGATGAACGGCAGCAGCAGCATGCCCTCCCGCCACTTCAACTCGGCGAAGTGCTGGTTCTCCTCGTCGGGCTCCGTGTGGAACACCCGCTGGTAGGCCCACAGCAGGTACAACGCTGCGAGGATGACGCCGCTAGCCGCGACGACGACCCACCAGCGGGCGCTGCCGAACGAGCCGATGAGGATCATGAACTCGCCGACGAAGCCGTTCAGCCCGGGCACGCCGATGCTGCTGAGCATCACCAACGTGAACACGCCGGCGAACACCGGGGCGACGGCCTGCAGGCCCTTCAGGTTGGAGATCTCGCGGGTGTGGCGGCGCTCGTAGATCATCCCGACGAGGATGAACAGCGCGCCGGTGCTGACGCCGTGGCTGATGTTCTGCACCACGCCGCCGGTGATGCCACCCGACGTGAGAGCGAACGTGCCGAGCACGATGAACCCGAGGTGGGCCACCGACGAGTAGGCGACCACCCGCTTGAGGTCCTTCTGCATGGTCGCCGCGATCGCGCCCCAGATGATGCCGATGACCGCCAACGTCAGGAACAGCGGGCGGCTCCACACCGCAGCCTCGGGGAACAGGAAGACCCCGAACCGCAACAGGCCGTAGGTGCCCATCTTCAGCAGCACGCCGGCGAGGATGACCGAACCGCCGGTGGGCGCCTGGGTGTGGGCGTCGGGCAGCCAGGTGTGCAGCGGGAACAGCGGCACCTTGACGGCGAACGCCACGGCGAAGGCGAAGAACAGCCAGCGGCCGGTGGACGCAGCGAAGCTGGCGTGCTCGGTGATCTTGATGAGGTCGAAGGTGACAGCACCTCCCTCGCCGGCCTTGGCCAGCACGGCGGTGGCGATCATGCCGACGAGCATGAAGGCCGAGCCGATCATCGTGAACAGGAAGAACTTCGTCGCCGCATAGACCCGGCCCTCGTAGCCCCACCCGCCGATGAGGAAGTACATCGGCACGAGTACGATCTCGAAGAACACGAAGAACAGGAACAGGTCCAGGCTGATGAACGACCCCATCACGCCCGCCTGCAGCAGGAGCATCCACGACAGGTACCGCTTGTGGCCGTGGTGCGGGTCGATCCCCACGATCACCAGCGGGAACAGCAGGCCGGTGAGCACGACGAGGAACAGGGAGATGCCGTCCACGCCGAGGTGCCAGGAGATGCCCCACGGCTCGATCCAGGTGTGGATGGATTCGAACTGGAAGCCGGGCACGCCCTTCTCGAAGGCGAACAGCACCCACAGCGAGAGGCCGGCGGTGAGCACGCTGCTGAGCAGCGCGGTGAGCTTGACCAGTTCGAGGCGGCGCTGGGCCAGCAGGGCGACAGCGAGCGCGCCGGCGGCCGGCGACAGCACCAGCACGGTGAGGATCGGGAAGTTCACAGCAGCCCCCGGACGATGACGAACCAACCGAGGAGCAGTGTGACCCCGATGCCGATGACGGCCGCGTAGTTGCGCACATTGCCGCTCTGCACCTTGCGGGCTTCACCGGCAGCGGCCTGCACCAGTGCCCCGGCGCCGTTGACGGCCCCGTCGACGATCGTGGCGTCGGCCCAGGCGACACCCTCGAAGGCGGCTCGGCCGGGGCCGCCCATGAAGTCGCTGACGGCCTTGTCGTAGTACCAACCCTCAGCCAGGATCGTCGGCTCGATCGGCTTGGCCTTGTGCTTGGCGTACACCAGGTAGGCGCCGACGATGCCGGCGACGGCCGCCAGGATGGCCACGCCCATCAGCACGTACTTGATGTCGTCGGCCCCGGTGGACAGGTGGTGCTCGCCGGGCGCCACCACCGGCTCCAGCCAGTGCTCCAGCTTCTTCACCGACTCGTTGAACGGCAGTTGCAGGCCACCGCCGACGATGCTCAGGCCGGCCAGCACGACCAGCGGGATCAGCATCACCTTCGGGCTCTCGTGGGGCTCGAAGTCTCCGTGGGCACCGTGCTCTTCGTGGGCGTCCTTCCACTTGGCCTGGCCGAAGAAGACCATGATCACCTGGCGGGTCATGTAGTAGGCGGTGAGGACGGCGGCAGCCAGGCCGAGCGCGTACAGCACGGGGCTCTTGTCGTAGGCGAAGAGGAGGATCTCGTCCTTGCTCCAGAAACCGGCGAACGGGGGCACGCCGGCGATCGCCAGCCAGCCGACGATGAACGTGCCGGCGGTGATGGGCATCAGCACCCGCAGGGCGCCCATCTTGCGCATGTCCTGCTCGTGGTGCATCCCGTGGATGACCGAGCCGGAACCGAGGAACAGCAGCGCCTTGAAGAAGGCGTGGGTGACCATGTGGAAGATGGCCGCCACGTACGCGCCGGACCCGACCGCCAGGAACATGTAGCCGAGTTGGCTGACGGTGGAGTAGGCCAGCACCTTCTTGATGTCGTTCTGGGCGACCGCCACCGTGGCGGCGAAGAGCGCCGTGGCAACACCGACGATGGCGATGATCGTGCCCGCGTAGCTGTCCGCGGCGTGCAGCACCGGGTTGAGGCGGACCATCAGGAACACACCGGCGGTAACCATTGTTGCCGCGTGGATGAGGGCGGACACGGGGGTCGGGCCCTCCATCGCGTCCGGCAGCCACAGGTACAGCGGCAGCTGGGCGCTCTTGCCGCAGGCACCGATGAAGGCGAACAGGGCCACAGCCGTGGCCGTCGTGCCGGTGAGGCCGCCGAGCGCCGAGTAGTCCAGCGAGCCGACCTGCCAGAAGGCGAAGAACATCGCCATCATGAAGCCCCAGTCGCCCACCCGGTTGGTGACGAACGCCTTCTTGCCGGCCGTGGCGGCGCTGTCGCGCTCGTGCCAGAAGCTGATCAGGAGGTACGAGCACGTGCCCACGCCCTCCCAGCCGAGGAAGGTGACCAGCAGGTTGGAGCCGAGCACCAGCATCAGCATGGAGAACACGAACAGGTTCAGGTAGAGGAAGAACTTGCTGAACCGCGGATCGCCGTGCATGTAGCCGATGGCGTACAGGTGGATCAGCGAGCCGATGCCGGTGACGAACAGCGCCATCGTGATGCTCAGCGGATCGGCGAGGAACGCCATGTCGATGCTCTTGCCGGCCACCGGCACCCAGGAGAACAGGGTGACGACATGGTGCCGCTCCTCCTCCCCCTTGGACAGCAGGTCGAGGAACACGCCGAGCGTGGCGACGAAGCTGGCGGCGGCCATCAGCGTGGCGAACCAGCCGGCCTTCGGGTCGCCGAGCCGGCGGCCGAACACCAGGATCGCCAGGAAGCCGGCCAGCGGCAGCGCAGGGATCAACCAGACGAGGTCGAGCATCACATCAACCCTTCAACTCGGCAAGGTCGTCGGTGCTCGCGCCCGGCTTGCGGCGGAGGATGGCCACGATGATCCCGAGGCCGACGACGACCTCGGCCGCAGCCACGACCATCACGAAGAACACGGTGGTCTCGCCGCCGATGTCGCCCATCCGCTTGGCCAGGGCGACGAAGGTGAGGTTCACCGCGTTGAGCATCAACTCGATGCACATGAACAGCACCAGCGGGTTGCGGCGCACCATCACGCCGATCATGCCGATGACGAACAGCAGCGCGGCCAGGCCGAGGTACCACGTGGTGGTGGGAGCGGTGGCGATCATGCGAGCTCCCCCTTGCGCGGCTTGCGGGCCAGCACCACGGTGCCGACCACGGCGATCACCAGCAGCACCGAGGTGAGCTCGAACGCCAGCACATGGTCGCTGAACAGGTCGCGGGCGAGGGCGCGGATGTTGCTGTCGTGAGCCCCGCCGCGGACCGCGTCGCTGACGGCGGTGCTCTGGGCGACGTCCACGATCGGCGCGTCCTTCGCCACGATGATGGCGATGCCCAGGAACGACAGCACTGCGGCGCCGACCACCACGGCCACCGGCCGCTGCAGCCGGAAGGGCTCCACCTGGAGGTTCTCCACCTTGTCCACGCCGAGCAGCATGATGACGAAGAGGAAGAGCACCACGATGGCGCCGGCGTAGACGATGACCTGCACGGCGGCCAGGAAGTTGGCCGCAAGGGCCACGAAGTGCACGGCCACCCCGAACAGGGTGAGGATCAGGCTGAGCGCGGCGTGCACCGGGTGGGTGCGGGTGATCACCCCGACAGCCCCGCCGAGCACCATCAGCGAAGCGACCACGAACACGAACCAGGCCATCATCGCTGCACCGTCTTCACCGTCTTGGGGGCGCCGTCGGCCTCCGCCTGGGTCGGCTCGGCAGCACGGACGCCGTAGCCCAGCTCGTTGCTCCAGCCCACATGACCCACGAAGTCGGCGTCGCCGCCGGGCGACGTGGCCCGCATCCAGCCGCTGGTGTGGAGGTCCTCGCCGGCGCGCCAGTCCTCCCAGGGGAGCTGCTTGGGCTTGCCGTCGTCGCCGACCACGAGCTCCGCCTTGGTGTAGACCGCGTCCCGCCGGCTGGTGAAGCTGAACTCGAACAGCTTGCTCTCCGTGATGGCCTCCGTCGGGCAGGCCTCCACGCACAGGTCGCAGTGGATGCAGCGCAGGTAGTTGATCTCGTAGACGAAGCCGAAGCGCTCGCCAGGGGAGGTGGGCTCCAGCGGGTCGTTGTCCGCACCGCGGACATAGATGCACTTGGCGGGGCAGACACCGGCGCACAGCTCGCAGCCGATGCACTTCTCCATGCCGTCCTCGTAGCGGTTCAGCACATGGCGGCCGTGCAGGCGCTCCGGCTTCGGGATCTTCTCGTCCCGGCCCTCGACGTCCTTGCCCTTTTTCGCCACTCGGCCACCGGAATAGGGCGTGGTGACGAGCTTGCCGCCGAAGATGCGGTGCTGCTTGATCGTGACGGCGAACCCGTCGAGCAGGCCCATCAGAACATCGCCCCCTCTCGTTCACGGTTGCGTTGGGCGACCCTCGTGGCCCTGGCCAGCAGCGCCCAGCCGAGGCCGAGCACCACGAGCCCGACGAGGCCGACCAGCACCCGGTTCCAGCCCTCGTCGTTGCCGATGCGGAACGAGGCGAGCAGCATGAACCAGGCCAGCGCCAGCGGGATCATGATCTTCCACCCGAAGTGCATCAGCTGGTCGTAGCGCAGGCGGGGCAGGGTGGCCCGGAACCAGACGTACACGTACAGGAACACCAGCACCTTCAACAGCAGCCAGACCGTGCCGCTGAGCGGCCCGAGGAAGTGCAGCACGTCCTCGCGGCCGGCGATCGGCACCGGCTGCGGGCCGCCGAAGAACAGGGTGACGATGACCCCGCTCATGGTGATGGTGTTCATGAACTCGGCCAGGAAGAACAGGCCGAAGCGGATGCTGGAGTACTCGGTGTTGAACCCGCCGACCAGCTCCTGCTCGGCCTCCACGAGGTCGAACGGGGGCCGGTTCATCTCCGCCGTGGCGGCGATGAGGAACACGATGAACGGCACGACGCCGGTGGCGATCACGTGCCAGCGGCCGAGGGTGTTCTGCGAGGCGACGATCCCGTTCGTGCTCAGCGTGCCGGCGACGAGGATGACGGTGGCCAGGCTGAGACCGAGAGCGGCCTCGTAGCTGACCATCTGGGCGGAGGCCCGCACGGAGCCGAGCAGCGGGTACTTCGAACCCGACGACCACCCGGCCAGCATGATGCCGTACACGGCGATGCTGCTGAGTGCCAGCAGCAGCAGCACACCGACGGGCGGGTCGGCCAGCTGCAGCTTGGTGGCCCGACCGAGGATCTCCACCGTGCCGTCGCGGCCACCGGCGAAGTTGCCGCCGAGCGGGATGACCGACCACACCAGGAACGCCGGCACGAACGCCAGGTACGGCGCCAGCTTGAACACCATGCGGTCGCTCTTGTCGGGGAGGAGGTCCTCCTTGAAGAACAGCTTCACGCCGTCGGCCAGCGTCTGCAGCAGGCCCTTCGGACCGGCCTTGTTGGGGCCGACTCGGTTCTGCATGAACGCGATGACCTTGCGTTCGAACCAGACCATCAGCATGGTGCCGACCAGCCCGACGACGAACACGACGACGACCTTGATCAGGACGATGAGGAGGGCGGTGAAGTCCAGGTCGTCGAGGAGGGAGTCGAGCGCCAGCATCACACGTTCTCGATTCGGACGTCGGTGACGGCGGCGAAGCAGTCGATGAGCTCGCCGACGTTCGGGCCGGGCTGGTTGAAGGGCACCCACGCCGTACCGCGCAGCACGCTGTCGTCGGCAACGGCGGTGAACACCACGCTGGCCGAGGCGGTGGACACCTTGACCCGGGCGCCGGCCGTGCTGGTGACACGGTCGAGGTCCAGCGGGTGCAGGTGCACCGCCGAGCCACGCGCGAGGTGGGCCAGCGACGGCGAGTGGGCCGTGCCCTCCGCCTGGTCGTACAGCACCCGGCTGACGACGAGGCGGAAGTCGTAGGCGTTGCGCTCGCCGATGACGGCCTCGACATGGTTCATCGGATCGATGGCCCCTGGCACCGCCGTGAGCACCCCGTCCGAATCGGCGGCGATCGCGGCCGGAGTGGCCGCGGCGTAGCCGTCCACCTTGGCGGCGATGTCGGCGGTGATGTCCTCCACGGTGCCGTAGCCGAGATCGCTGCCCAGCTCCAGCGCCAGTTCGGCGGCGATCATCCAGTCCGCCCGGTTGACCCCGGCCGGGGTGACCTTGCGGGCCAGGGAGGTGACCCGGCCCTCCAGGTTGGTGTGAGTGCCGGCCTTCTCGGCGAACGCCGACGCGGCGAGGACCACGTCCGCCTTGGCAGCCGAGGCGGAGAGGAAGGTGTCCACGGCGATGATCCGGCGGGCGCCGGCGAGTGCCCGGGTGGCCAGCGAGTGGTCGGGGAAGTCGGCCAGCGGGTCGCTGCCCACCAGGACCAGGCACTCGATCTTGCCGTCCGCCGCGGCCTGCAGGGTGCCACGGGTGTCGAGCCCGCCCTTGCCGGGGCGCATGCCGACCTGCAGCGCACCGACCACGTTGCCCCGGCGGAACGCCGGCAGCACGGTGGCACCGGGCACGGCGTCCAGCAGGCGGCGCAGCGCCTGGACAGTGGTGGCGGTGGACTCGGCCAGGTTGGCCCGCCCGGCGACCACGACCACCGGCCCCGTGGCCAACTGGGCGGCCACGTCGGCGTCGGCCAGCAGGCCGTCGACCGCAGCCACCTGGGTGCCTGGCTGGTAGCCGACGTGCCGCCAGGCGTAGGGCGTCATGCCCGTGCGCTTGGGCGTCAGCTCGATGATCTTCGTGCGGCGCTGCTCGGCCGCGGCGCGGAGGCGCAGGTACAGAACCGGCAACTCTTCCTTGATGTCCGGCGAGAGGAGCACGACGGTCGCGGCGTTGGCCGCGTCGTCGATGGTGGCCCGGTCCAGGCCGAGCAGGCCGACCGGCAGCCCGTCGCCCATCTGGGCGTAGACGTTGGTGGTGCCGATGACCTCGTGGGCCAGGCGGGCCCAGGCGAAGGCGTCCTCGTTGGTGCCGCGTGCGCCGCCGAGCACGGCGATGCTCCCCGCGCCGGCGGCGGCCTTGGCCTCGCCGATCAGGCGGGCGGCCTCGGCCAACGCGACGTTCCACGCGGCCGGCGCCAGGGCGTCGCCCTCGCGGACCAGCGGCTGCAGCACCCGCTCGGCGCTCTTGGTGGCCTCGAAGGAGAACCGGCCGCGGTCGCACAGCCAGCCGTGGTTGACCGGCTCGCTGTCCACACCCATGTATCGCAGCACCTCGTCGCGGCTGGACTGGACGACCACCCGGCAACCCACCGAACAGGTGGTGCAGGTGCTCTCCTCTTGCTGGAGGTCCCACGGGCGGGCCTTGAAGCGGTACGGCTTGGCGGTGAGCGCGCCCACCGGGCAGATCTGCACGGTGTTGCCGCTGAAGTAGCTGGCGAACGGCTCGTCGGGGAACGTGGCGATGTGGGTGCTGTTGCCCCGGCTGGTGAAGTGGATCAGCGGGTCGCCGGCCACCTCGTCGGCGAAGCGGGTGCAACGGTCGCACAGGATGCAGCGCTCGCGGTCGAGGAAGACGAGGTCGCTGATGGGGATCGGCTTCTCGAAGTGCCGCTTCTCCTCCACGAACCGGCTCTCGCCCGGGCCGTGGCTGAACGCCTGGTCCTGCAGCGGGCACTCGCCACCCTTGTCGCAGACCGGGCAGTCCAGCGGGTGGTTGGCGAGGAGGAGCTCCAGCACGCCCTCCTGCATCCGCTTCACCGTGGGCGACTGGGTGTCGATCTTCATGTCCGGCGCCACCGTGGCCATGCAGCTGACGGTGACGGCCGGGCCGCGGCCGGTGTCGCACTCCACCAGGCACATGCGGCACTTGCCCACCGAGCTCATCCGCTCGTGGTAGCAGAACCGGGGGATGTACTCGCCGGCGTCAGCAGCGGCCTCGATGACCAGCTGGCCCTTGCGGGCCACGTGCGGCACGCCGTTGACGGTGACGTTGATCTCGTCGCTCATCAGTGCACCGCCGTCACGGGGATCTGGCGACGTGCCGGCGTGTCGGCGACACGCGCCTCGAACTCGTCGCGGAAGTGGGTGAGTGCCGAGTGGACAGGCGCATAGGCGGACGGCCCGACGAAGCAGATCGTGGTCATCTTGTACGGGAACGGCGTGGCCTCCAGGCCGAGCGCCGAGTTGGCGGCGTGGGGGAACTTGCCGGGGCAGATGCTCTCGCCGATCTCCAGCAGTTGGTCCAGGTCCGCCCGCGTGCCCTGCCCCTCGACGACGCGCTCCAAGACTCGCATCAGCCAGGTGCCGCCTTCCCGGCACGGGGTGCACTGGCCGCAGCTCTCGTGGGCGTAGAAGCGGGTGAGCGTGAGCGCCGCAGTCGGGATGTCCGTGGTGTCGTCCATCACCATCACCGCACCGGAGCCGAGCATCGAGCCGGCGGCACCGGCCACCCGACCCTCGAACGGCACGTCCAGCTGCTCGGGCGTGAACCATGGGGCCGAGCCGCCGCCGGGCACGAACGCCTTCAGCGAGTTGCCGTCGCGGATGCCCTGGCAGAACTCGTCGCCGAACAGCAGGTCGCGGAACGTGGTGGTGCCGTTGACGATCTCGAAGACACCGGGTCGGGCGACATGGCCGCTGACCGCGACCATCCGGGTACCGGGGCTGGTCTCGGTGCCGATGGCGGTGTAGGCGGCGACGCCGTTGCGCAGCAGCCACGGCAGGTTGCTGAGCGTCTCCACGTTGTTGACGATCGTCGGCTGCCCGTACAGGCCGATGGCGGCCGGGAAGTACGGGGGCTTCAGGCGCGGCTCGCCCCGCTTGCCCTCCAGCGACTCGATCAGCGCGGTCTCCTCGCCGACCACGTAGGCGCCGGCGCCCCAGTGGAGGATGATGTCCACGCTGAAGTCGGTGCCGAGGATGTTCTTGCCGACATAGCCGGCGGCGTAGGCCTCGTTCAGTGCCGTGGCGACGCGCTCGTGGGCCAGCGGCATCTCGCCGCGGATGTAGAGGAACACCTGCGACAGGCCGGCCGCGTAGGCGGCGATCAGGCAGCCCTCGATCAGCTGGTGGGGGTCGCGCTCCATCAGCAGGCGGTCCTTGTACGTGCCCGGCTCGCTCTCGTCGCCGTTGACCACGAGGTAGCGGGGGTACTTCTCCGGGGGCATCAGGCCCCACTTGGTGCCGGCGGGGAACCCGGCGCCGCCACGGCCCAGCACGGTGGCACCGCGCACCTCGTCGTGCACCTCGCCGGGGGTACGGGTCAGCGCCGCCTTCAGCCCGGCGTAGCCCTCGGTGGCGTGGTAGCGGGTGATCGTGTAGCTGTCCTCGTGCTCGAAGCGGGCGGTGACGATCTTCGGGCGGTCGCCGTCGTCGACGTACCCGGCCGCCCAGGGGTAGGTGGCCATCACTTCACCTCCGGGGCGGGGGTCCAGACCGGGCGGGCAGGATCGTCCGGCGACACCGGGCCGACGGCCTTCTCGGCCGGGATCTGCTGGCGGATGCGGGCCAGCGTGCCGTGCGCGGGGATGTCTGCGTCGCGCTTGCCCTCGCGCAGGTCGGCGATCAGCTGATCGAACGCCTCGTTCGTCATCCGGTGGCAGTGGCGGTAGTTCACCTGCATGTTCGGCGCCTCGGTGCAGGCGGCCTGGCACTCGGCGTGCTCCAGCGTGAACATCCCGTCAGCGGTGGTGCCGCCGGGCTTCACCCCCAGCACTTCCTCGGCGTGGTGCAGCAGGGCCTCGCTGCCCATCAGCTGGCAGCTCATCGTGCCGCAGATGTTGACGAGGTACTTCCCCACCGGCCGGAACTTGAACATCTCGTAGAACGTGGCCGTGCCCTGCACCTCGGCCGGCGTTGCACCGACCAGTTCGGCCACATGGGCCATGGCCTCCTCGGTGACATAGCCGTTCTGCTGCTGCGACAGGTGCAGCAGAGGGATGGTGGCCGAACGCGCCTTGGGGTAGCGGGCGATGATCTCCTTGGCCAGGATCGTGTTGGCTTCGTTGAGTCGGCTCATGATCAGCGGTCCACCTCACCGAGCACCGGGTCCACCGAGGAGATGACGGCGACGGCGTCGGCCACCAGGCCGCCGCGCATCATGTGCGGCAGGCACTGGATGTTGACGAAGGACGGCGCCCGCACGTGCATCCGGTACGGGGTGGGGCCGCCGTCGCTGGCGATGTAGCAGCCGACCTCGCCGCGGGGGCTCTCCACCGCCATGTACACCTCGCCCTCGGGCACCTTGAAGCCCTCGGTGAAGATCTTGAAGTGGTGGATCAGCGCTTCCATCGACTCGTCGATGCGGGCCCGCGGCGGCGGGGTGACCTTCTTGTTCTGGATGCGGTAGTCGCCCTGGGGCATGCGGTCCAGGATCTGGCGGACGATGCGCATGCTCTCGCGGATCTCGTTGAGGCGGATGGCGTAGCGGTCGAAGGCGTCGCCGTAGCTGCCGACGACGACGTCGAACTCCATCTCCGGGTACCGCAGGTAGGGCTGGTCGCGTCGGAGGTCCCACGGCACGCCGGTGCCACGCAGGATCGGGCCCGTCGCGCCGAGCGCCAACGCCTCTTCGGGGGTGATGACGCCGACGCCCTGGAGGCGCTCCCGCCAGATCGGCTGGCCGGTCATCAGGATGTCGTATTCCTCCAAACGCGGCGGGATGAGGTCCAGCAGTTCCAGCACGTCGTCGCGCCAGCCGGCGGGCAGGTCGGCAGCGACACCGCCGGGGCGGATGTAGTTGTGGTTCATCCGCAGGCCGGTGACCTTCTGGAAGAACCGCAACACCTCCTCGCGCTCGCGCCAGCCGTAGATCATCATCGAGACGGCGCCGATGTCCATGCCGTTGGTGGCGAGGAACAGCAGGTGGGAGGCCATCCGGTTGAGCTCGCTCATCAGCATGCGGATCCACACCGCACGCTCCGGGATGTCGCCTTCGATGCCCAGCAGTTGCTCCACCGCCATGCTGAACACCAGCTCGTTGTTCAGCGGGCTGAGGTAGTCCATGCGGGTGACGTTGGTGCCGCCCTGCATGTAGGTGAGGGCCTCGCCCTGCTTCTCCATGCCGGTATGGAGGTAGCCGATGATCGGCTTGCAGCGCAGCACGGTCTCGCCCTGGAGCTCCAGCATCAGGCGCAGCACGCCGTGCGTGCTGGGGTGCTGGGGTCCCATGTTGATGATCATCGTCTGGTCCTCGGAAGGATCGACGGGGATGTCGCCGAGCTTGGCCGCCTCGGCCTCGCTCATGCGCAACACGGCACCGACCTCACGGAGCAGTTCGCGGGCGGTGAGCTCGCTGCGCGGCTTCAGGCCCTGGGCGGGCTCGTTGCCGCTGCGGATGGTGTCGACGATGGACGTCACCGGTCGCCTCCCTTCGACGCGAAGTCGCCGCTGAACTGCACGGGGATGCGACCCTGCTCGTAGTCCTTGCGCAGCGGATGCCCCTCCCAGTCCTCGGGCATCAGGATGCGGGTGAGGTCCGGGTGGTCGGTGAAGGCGATGCCGAACATGTCGTACACCTCGCGCTCCATGGCCTCGGTGCCGGGGTAGAGGTCGAACAGGGTGGGCACCGAGGGGTCGTCGGCGGGCACCTGCACCCGGATGCGGATGCGCTCACGGCGCTCGATGGAGAGCAGGTTGACGACCACCTCGAAGCGTTCGGCGGTCACGCCGGCAGGGAGGCTGCGGCCCATGAACGTCAGGTAGTCCACGGCAGTGAGGTCGCTGCAGGTGGTGTACGTCTCGTCCAGCAGGGTGCGCGCCAGCGCCACGTACTGCTCGCGGCTGGGGTGCAGGACGCGCTGGCCACGGCTGTCGCTGAGCGGCACCCCGTAGAGGGTGGGCGGCTCGGGGGTGTCGTCGACGGGCGCGTCGGCGGGCTCGGGGGTTGCCTCGCTCATTCAGGTCACCTGTGTCCCAGGACGACCGGCACGGGCTCGGTGCCGGTGATCTCTTCGATGTGGAGGTTGGCGCCGCCGCCCGTCTCCCGGCGCCGCTTCAGCAGTTCGCCGTCCTCGATCTTCTGGTGGAGCGTCTCGATCGCGTGGATCAGCGTCTCCGGGGTCGGCGGGCAACCCGGGGCGTACACGTCCACCGGCACCACCTGGTCCACGCCTTGCACGATGGCGTAGTTGTTGAACATCCCGCCGGTGCTGGCGCAGACGCCCATGCTGATGACCCACTTGGGCTCCATCATCTGGTCGTAGACCTGGCGCAGCACGGGTGCCATCTTCTGGCTGACGCGACCGGCGACGATCATGATGTCCGCCTGGCGCGGCGACGCGCGGAAGACCTCCATGCCGAAGCGGCTGAGGTCGTAGTGGGCGGCGCCGGTGGCCATCATCTCGATGGCGCAGCAGGCCAGCCCGAACGACGCCGGCCACGAACTGCGGCTGCGAGCCCACTTGACCAGGTCCTCGAGCTTGCCGGTGATCGCGTTGTGGGGGATGCCCGAGAAACCGTCGTCGAGCACGTTCTGCACGAGGCTCATCGGTCAGGCCGCACTTTCCTGGTCGGGGCGGCCGTCGAGGCCCACCCGGCGGATGGTGCTGGTGGACGTGCGCTCGGGCGACACCGCCGGGCCGAGGCGCAGTTGCCGCTGCACCGGGCCCCACTCCAGTGCGCCACGGGCCACGACGTACACGAAGGCCCCGAAGAACACCACGCTGAACGCCACCATCTCCCACAGTGCGTAGGAGCCGAGGAACACACGGTCCACCGCGAACGGATAGATGAAGATCAGTTCGATGTCGAACATGATGAACAGCATCGCCACCACGTAGAACGTGACGGGGAAACGCTCCGGTGGCTCGCGGCTGGGCACGATGCCGCACTCGTACGGGGCCTCCTTGGCCGCCGACGGGCGGCGCGGCGCCAGCAGGCGGGAAGCGACGAAGCTCAGCGCACCGAACAGGACCGCCAGGACGAGCAGGGCGACGACCGGGAGGTACTGACCCATCGGTTCAAGCCTTCGCCGGAAGTGCTGCCCGGTTCTCGGCGACGACGCGGTCGCGACGGTGCAACAGCCAACAGAGGATGAGGAAGATGATCAGCGACAGCACCGTGATGACGCCTGCCGGCACCCGCTTGTTGCCGAGGTCGCGCACCATGTACACGTACTCGTGCGGCCGGGAGGTGTCGATGACCGGGCGTGCCGGGGCGCGGCCGGGCTCGGTGCGCTGGGGCACCAGCGGTGCCACCTCGACGACGGAGAAGTGGGCGTCGTGCCAGAAGGCCAGGAAGTCCAGCTTGTCGCCGAAGAACGACGGGTGGCGGGCGCCGCCCTTGTCGTACACGGCAACGACGGTGAACTCGCCCGCCGCGAACACGCCGGACTCCTCCATCAGCACCGTGCCGGCCGAACCTGCCTGCTGATACGCCGGCAGCGCGGAGTCCAGCTTCAGCCAGTCGTTGTCCACCAGCATCTGCTGCACGGTGGCGGCATCCGCGGTGGCGTCACCGGAGGGCTCGAACCCTGGTTGGATCAGCCCCACGTCGTCCATCAGCACCGCCTCGCGGATGATGGTCTGCCCCTTCACCGGTTGCCACGACGGTTCGGAGCCCAGCAGGCCCTTGCCGTAGCTCCACCAGATGGCGCCCATCACGAACATCCACCCCGCCAGCGCGGCGAACGCCACGAGGAAGCCGAGCCGGGCGCCCATGTTGGTGCCGAGGATCAGGTAGATGCTGCCGCACAGCACGCTGACGGCGATGATGACGATGAGGATGCCGCGAAGCTCGGGCTCCCAGTTGATGGCCAGCAGTGCGTGCATCACAGACTCCGGACGTATTCGACGATGGCCTTGATCTGGTCCTCGGTGAGGAGGTGGCCGAAGGCGGGCATCTTGCCCGAACCCTGACCCTGCTGGCCGTACTTGGCGCCGTTCTTCGAACCGGCGGAGATGAACGAGATCATGTCGGCCTCGTTCGGGAAGTGGGACGCGGTGGACCCGCCCGTGAGGTTCCAGCCCATGCCGCCCTGGCCGGTGACGCCGGGGTCGCCGTAGCTCCACCCCTGCGTATGGCAGCGGGCGCAGCTGTAGGCGCCGCTGGCGAGCTCCAGGTTGAAGAGGGCCTCGCCCTCGCTGGCGCCGGGGTTGGCGGCGAGGTAGTTGTCCACGGCCTTCTGGATCTCGTCCTGGGTGGCCTGGGGCACCATGCCGCCGTCGCACACCGCCGGGTCGCCGTCGGCGCGGAAGGGATCCTGACCCTCGGCGCAGTCCTCCGGCTCCAGCTGGATGCTCTCCAGGTAGGCCAGCAGGGTGTCGATGTTCTGGACCGTCATCGGGCCGCCACCGGGGGCACCCCACGCCGACATGGGCGAGAAGGGCCGGCCGTAGTTGAGGATGAAGCGCACTTCCTCCTCGCTGAAGCGGTAGTACACGGTGTTCAGCGCCGGCGCCGCCCAGTTGACCGCCCTCACCTCACCGGTGCGCGGGTCGGTGAGCGTGTAGGCGGCGACGCCACCCACGCCCTTGGCCCCGTGGCAGCCGGCGCAGTTGAAGCCGCCCTCGGCGGTGGGGGCGAACAACTCCGCGCCCCAGGTGATGAACTCTTCCTCACGCTTGTCCTGGGCGCCGGCTTGACGACCGGGCTCGAGCACCCAGTACAGCGGCAGGCCGATGACCATCGTGATCAGCAGGAGCACACCGAGCAACTGCATGCGCTCCAGCCGCGGCCCCTCCAGCGTGTCGTCGTCGTAGTAGGGCTTGCGGTTCGGCGCCATCTCCACTTCGGAGCCCAGCTCGCGGCGGGCACCGAAGTTGTTGAGGATGTAGTAGCCGACCCACCCGAGCAGGATGACCGTGAGGATCACCCACGCGACGGCCGTGGTGTTCAGTGCGAGCATCAGTGCGAACCTCCGCCACCGGTGATGCAGTGCGGACCCTCGGCCTCCTGGCCGGTGGTGTTGGTGCCGATGGCGGCACCGGTGATGACACGCGAGGTGTCGATGACGACGTCACCGGAAGAGCCCACCGTGACGACGAAGTGGTCCATGCCACGCGGGGCCGGGCCGGCCTTCTTCTCGCCCACCCGGTTGTACTGCGAACCGTGGCACGGGCATTCGAACCATTGGCTGCTCTTGCACTCCGGCACTCGGCAGCCGAGGTGGGGGCACTTCTGGTACTGGGCGATGATGCCGGACTCCATGCCACCGATGAGGTCCTTGTACTCGCTGACACCCTTGGCCTTCGGGATGGCGTCGCTGGGGTACCGCGTGACCCACGAACGGGCCGACGAGGAGTAGAAGAACCCGCCGCTGGTGTCGATGGTGGAGAGGATGTCGTCGAGCTTGCCGACGTTCACCTTGCCACCGAACACGGGGGCGGCCGTGGGCCACAGGAAGGCGACGAAGCTGGCGGCGGCGAAGCCACCCAGCCCGGCACTCATCAGCGTGACGCTGGCCCGGTTGAGGAACTGCCGGCGGCTGACGCCGATCTCCTCACGGTCCGGCGGCACCCAGAGGGCCGGCGGAGCGACGGTGGCGATGGCGGGCGCACTGCCACGAGCGGACTCGTGGGCGGCGCGCTCCACTTCCCGGCCAGTGGGGCCGGTGGGCAGGTCGAGGTCCGCGTCGCGGTCCCGCTTGACGGTCTCCCGGCTGAGGGCCCCGGCACCGCGCACGTCGCGACGGCGCACGGTGGTGAAGGCCAGCAGTGCCAGGAGGACGGCACCACCGACGACGAGAAGGATGAGGACGGATGAACTCATGACGTGCAGCGCCTCACAGTTCGAAGAAGATGCCGTCGCGCCACGGCAGGGTGAAGTTGAAGCCCGGGCCACGGAAGAACGACCCGATGATGACGAGCACGGCCCAGAACATGAGGTGCACGGTCATCAGCGAGATCGCGAACTTGCGGTCCTCCGGCTTGTTGGACGGGTTCTTGTCGATGTAGGGGGCGAAGATCAGCACGATCAGGCCCACACCGGGGATGGTCACACCGGCGACCATCGGGTGGAACATCGTCAGCAACTCCTGCAGACCGAGGAAGTACCACGGGGCCTTCGACGGGTTCGGCGTCTTGTTGATGTTGGCCTGCTGCAGCAGCGGGGCGTTG
Organism: Acidimicrobiaceae bacterium; assembly: GCA_020637295.1. GTDB lineage: Bacteria > Actinomycetota > Acidimicrobiia > Acidimicrobiales > Ilumatobacteraceae > UBA668. The sequence continues at coordinate 27,784 of JACJWF010000022.1, forward strand.
ACGAAGATGCTGAAGAAGAAGGTGAACGCCAGGCAGGCCAGGGCGGCCACGAACTCGGCGGCGAGCAGGTGCGGCCAGGTGTGCACCTTGTCCACCGGCGAGGCCTTCACGTCCTGGATGCTGCCGCTCTTCACCACGGTGAGGAGGCGCTGGGTGTGGCCACCGGGGCCGGCGCTCAGCGGCACGCCACCGCCACCGGCGGGTGCGGCGACCACGCTGGCCACCTTCTCCTGCACGGCCACGGCGCCGCCACCTTCGGCCTGGGCCTTGCGGGCCTTGCTGCGCTCCAGCAGGTGCGCGGGGATGCGCGGGTCTGCCGGGGCGTCGCTGCCGGCAGCAGGGGCCTCGGCGGGCGCCTCGCTGGCAGCGGCCTTCTCGCGAGCGGCTTGGGCCCGCTTGAGGAGGTGTTCGGGGATCTCGGTCATTGGTACGTCGCCCTTCTCACAGCGGCCCGGAGATGCCGCCGTCCTTGCGGACTCGCCAGAAGTGGATGGCCATGAAGATCACGATGACGAACGGCAGCATCAATACGTGCAGCACGTACCATCGGATCAGCGTGTCGCCGGAGATCTCCTTGCCGCCGAGCAGCACGAAGCGCACTTGTTCGCCGAGCACCGGGGTGTACCCCATCATGTTGGTACCCACCGTCACGGCCCACAGGGCCAGCTGGTCCCACGGCAGCAGGTAGCCGGTGAAGCTGAGCAGCAGGGTGAGCATCAGCAGCACCACGCCGATGACCCAGTTGAACTCTCGCGGCGGCTTGTAGGCGCCGTGGTAGAAGACGCGGGCCATGTGCAGGAACACGCTGAGCACCATGAGGTGGGCACCCCATCGATGCATGTTTCTGACAAGGAGCCCGAACGCCACCGACGTCTGCAGGTTGTTGATGTCGCCCCAGGCCAGGGTGTCCGAGGGCCGGTAGAAGAACATCAGGAAGATGCCGGTGACGGTGAGCAGGATGAACAGGAAGAAGCTCAGCCCGCCGAGGCACAGGGTGTAGCTGACCTTCACCGCATGGCGCTTCACCTTCACCGGGTGCAGGTGGTAGAGCACCGAGTTCATGATGACGTAGCTGCGGTTGCGGGGGCTGTCCGTGTAGCCCTTGCGGAAGATGCTGCCGGGCCGGAAGATGCTGTTCCAGGCTTGGCTGCCATGCACGCCGTCCACCATCTTGGTGGCGCGGTCCTTCATGGTCGGGCGAGGAGAGTCGTCGAGTCGCGTGGCCATTCGTTGTTCCTAGAACCTCATGCCGTAGCCGTAGCCGTGGTTGTTGGTGCGGGTGTGGTCGTTGCCGGTGCTGCTGGGTGCGCCGGCCTTGCCGAGGATGATGACACCGGTGGGGCACCGGTCGACGCAGAGCTGGCAGCGGGTGCAGATGTCGTCGTCGATGATGAACACCACATTGTCGCTGGGGTCCAGCCCCGGCTTCTCGGTGCCGTCAGCCTCGGCGATGGTCTCCGGGGAGAGCATGTGGATGCACTTCCACGGGCAGATGTCCACGCAGCCCTCGCACATGATGCACTCGGTCTGGTCGATGTGGATGAACTGCTTGGGCTTCACCGCCCGGCCGAGATAGTCCGCATCCACCTCGACGAGCACATAGTCGTCGGTGTACGGCATCATCGGCGGGTTGGCGTCGGTCTTCGCCATGCGTCAGCCCTTCCTCACCAGCGGGCGGCCGAAGGTGCTGGTGGCCAGTTCGGTGGACGGTGCGCCGTCGCCCCGCTTCTGCCACTTGCCCCAGAGGTAGATGATGAGGCCGAAGTACCACACGTGGATGAGGATCACGACGATGTCGCGGATGGCTTCGTACGACATCGTGAACGGGAAGCCGCCGCCGAGGGCCTTGGGCTTCAGGATGTCCCACGGGCCGTAGATGACGTTGGCCTTGTTCCACGCCAGGTTCTTGTCCGCGTGGTCGATGAACTGGTGCGGCACCACACCGAAGGCCACGAACATCGTGCCGAAGGCGAACACTGCCGCCAGCATCGCCTCACCCCACGAGGTGGGCGTGCCCTTCGGCCGACGCTTGGCGTAGGGCAGCACGAGCAGCGACAGACCGGTGGACAGCACGAGCGAGAAGAGGAACGCCTGGTTGAAGAAGAACAGGTGCTTCCACCCGCCACCCCAGAAGTTTTTGGGAATCCAGTCGTATGCGATCAGCACAGTGGCTGCCCTTCCTCGTGAACCGTTGCACGAACTGTAGCCATGCGACCCGGGGTGGATACCAGTTCGTGCGCGGATCGACTGGCGCGAAACACCCCCCGGAGGCATGTCACCGTTCAGGTCTACCACGCGATCACCAAGAGAGCATCGCCCTCGTGAACTCGTGCACCGGGGTGCGTGCGGGGCGGCGGTGGCTGATTTCCTCCGACGACCCCTCCGCCGTCTATCGTTGCCTCCCGTGACCGAGATTCCCGAGCACCTGCTGAAGCGGAGCCAGGCGGCCAAGGCCAAGGCAACTGGTGGTGAGGCGCCTGCCGACGCGCCGGCCGCCGCCGCAACCCCCGCCGTGCCGGCCGCTGCCGCCCCCGCCGCGGCGGCGAAGGCGGCGGCTCCGGCCAAGCCCGCCGCCCCGGCCCCCAAGCCCGACATCCCGGTGGTCACGGCGTACAAGGAGCGCAAGAAGATCCCGGTGTGGGCCATGCTGACGCTCAGCATCCTGCCGGTGTGGGGCTTCATGTACGTGCGGGCCCTCACCCCGCAGAAGGCGGAGGCCGTGGGCCCGCTGGCTGCGGGCGCATCGGTCTACAGCGCCGGCGGCTGCGCCAGTTGCCACGGCACCGGCGGCGAGGGCGGCGCAGGCCGTCAGCTGTCGCAGGGGATGGTGCTCACCACCTTCCCGCACATCGAGGACCAGCTGAACCTGGTGTACACGGGTTCGCAGGCCTACGCCGACAACGGCTTCGCCTCCTACGGCGATCCGTCGGTCGGCCACCTCAAGTACAACGGCGCCTACATGCCCGCCTTCGGCGCCACGCTGTCGGAACTGGAGATCCTCGAGGTGGTCTGCCACGAGCGCTACGACCTCGGCGGCGCAGACCTCACCGGCGAGTGGGCCGCGGAGTACGCCCTGTGGTGCGCGGCGGATGCCCCCATCTACCTCGCGATCGAAGCCGGCACCGCGGACTTCAGCAATGTCCACGAGCAGTTCGCCGCAGAGGGTGTGCTGCCCATCGGCACCGAGCCCCGGGCGGGCACGGCGGCAGGCTGACCTTCTCCCGCTCTCATCCAACTCGTGTGGCCGCTTCCGTCCGGGAGCGGCCACACTGCATTTCCGTGACTGATCGAACGCCCACCCGCACCGACGTGCTCGTGATCGGCGGCGGCCCTGCCGGCGCCGCGGCCGGCTACTGGTTGGCCCGCCACGGGCACGACGTCACGATCGTCGAGAAGAAGACGTTCCCGCGGGAGAAGACCTGTGGCGACGGCCTGACGCCGCGTGCCGTGTACCAGCTGGAGCAGATGGGCCTGGCGACGGCGCTGGAGCCCTTCCACCGCTACCACGGCCTGCGGGCCACGGGCATGGGGCGCGAGCTGGAGCTGGAGTGGCCGAGCCACCCGGTGTACCCGTCGCACGGGTATGTCGTGCGCCGGCGCGACCTGGACCAGATGGTGGCCCGCAACGCGGAGGCCGCCGGGGCCACGCTGCTGCAGGGGCACGAGGCCGTGCAGCCGATCGTCGACCGTGGCTTCGTCCGCGGCGCCACCGTGCAGCGCAAGGGCGGCGAGCCGGTGGACATCGAGGCCCGCTACGTGGTCGTGGCCGACGGGGCCAACAGCCGCTTCGGCCGCGCGCTGGGCACGTTCCGCACCCGCGAGTGGCCGTACGGCACGGCCATCCGCACCTACTGGCAGACACCGCGCCACGCCGACCCGTGGATCGAGTCCGCGCTGGACGTGAAGGACCGCAACGGCAACCCCATGCCCGGCTACGGGTGGATCTTCCCGGTGGGCGACGGCACGGTCAACATCGGTGTCGGCCTGCTGTCCACGTTCCGCGACTTCAAGAGCGTCAACACCACCCAGCTGCTGGACGCCTATGCCCACCAGGTGGCCGACAAGTGGGAGATCACGCCCGACCGCCCGGAGGCCAAGGCCACGTCCGGCCGCATCCCGATGGGCGGGTCCGTCGGCCCCAAGGCCGGGCCGACCTATCTGGTCATCGGCGACGCCGCCGGCAGCGTGAACCCGTTCAACGGTGAGGGCATCGACTACGCCTACGAGACCGCCCGGATGGCGGCCGACGTGCTGCACGAGGCCCTGGCCGCCGGCGACCCCACGGTGCTGCAGCGCTACCCGCGGATGCTGGACGACGAGTACGGCGACTACTTCAAGGTGGCCCGCCTGTTCGCCAAGGTCATCGGCCGGCCCACGCTGATGCGCGAGCTGACCCGCGTGGGCATGCACAGCCGCACCCTGATGGAGTGGGTGCTGCGGATCATGGCCAACCTGCTCCGCGAGGACGAGAAGGGCCCCGCCGAGCTCGCCTACGCCGCCGCCGCCAAACTGGTGAAGCTCGCCCCCAACGCCTGACCCGGTTGGAGGGTTTCCGGCTCGGAGGTGTACACGAAACCCTCCGACCGGGCCGGATCAAGCGCAGGTGAGCGACCATCCGGTCGGGAGTTGTGCGTCGGCGAGCACGTGACGGTCGATGTCCACGACGAACTCCACCTTCTGACCGGTCGGAGGATCACTCACGCGTAGGTCGGACAGTCCGGGCAGAGGCAGGGGAGTCTGGAAGGGCGTGTAGCCGTAGGCGTACACCGTGTCGGGTGAACACCAGCCGTAGACGAGGAACCCGTCGGGAGCCTCGACGACGAACTGCTCCAACACGACACCGTCCACGGCGATCTGCTTCGTTGCCTCGCCGAACAGGATCATCACGTGGCACTCATCGCCGATGCAGATCTCCATCGAGCCCACCGACGCGCCGCGGCTGATGGACACCGGGGTCAATGGCGGATAGTTCTCGCGGTCGAGCGCACCTACCACGATCCAGTCCAGCCTGCTCCACCAATCCGATGGGAAGCCCTCGTCGAAGAGGACGCCTCCTGCGAGATGCGCCACCGTGATTAGGTCCTTGCCGTCCAACTCGACCAGACGATCGATGACGCCTTCGTAGTCGGCCTGGCCGGGGAGACCGTCTGTAACGGTGGGATCCGTCGGCACTGGATCACCGGTCGTTTGGTCATTCGCGACGGGTGACGTGACGAATTGGGTCGTCTCCGCGCTCATCGCGGGGGAACCACAGCCAGCGGTCAATACGAGGACCACCAAGGCTGCCAAGGGGCAGAGGGGACGCCTCAGGATACGCTTCATACCTGGACGACCGTTCCGGACGCAAGTAGATCATCGAGACTCGCCACGATGCGCGTGGCACCCCCACTGCCCGTCGATGTCGCCGGTGCGAAGCCGACGGTAGCGTCGAACGGAGTCACAACGAGGTACGTCGCGGTCGGTAGTAGCGTCCCGCGCGAGCCTGCGTCTGAGGACGACGCGAAGATGACCCCATCGGATGTCGCCGACAGGTAGACACCAGCTTGGACGGTCTCTGATCCTGTCGCGGGATCTTGAGCGTTGTCACGTGGCACACTCGATAGGACACCGGGGTGCGGTGGGGATGCGGGCTGAGCTGGTCCGCCGTTGTGGGAGATCCTGTTCCACGTTTCCAGTGCCCACTGGGCGTAGTCGTTGTCCAACTCGAGGCCGGGACCCCCCGATTCGGAGTAGACACCGCTACCTGAGACACCTGAAGCCCAGCTAGGAGGCGTTGGAGCCCCTAGCCTTCCTAGGATGTCGTAAAAGGCGTACTGAGACTTGTTGGTATTTGAGCCCTCCATGTAGAAGCTGTTATTCGGATTGAAATGGGCATCACCATTGAGGTGGATTAGGGCTTCGTTCATCACCTCTCCAATCATTCTGAAGTAGATCGCATCCAGGTCCGAACACCAGAGCGCTTTGCTTGAACCACAGCCGAG
>JACJWF010000023.1 GCA_020637295.1 Acidimicrobiaceae bacterium
CAGGTCCGCCGCGGCAGCGCCATCCCCCGCATCGGCCCCGGCCGCCAGCCACGGCGCGCCGGCGGCCAGTGCCTCGCACACCGCGGCGTCGAGGGCCGCGACGTCGGTCCAGCCGCCCGGCCCGGCCGTCAGCTCCAGGTAGCCCGGCCCGGCCACGACAGCCGCCACCGCGCCGCTCACGATCAATTCCCCCAGCGGCGACGACACGTCCGACGCCGGAACCACCCGGCGCGGCCCGGCCACCACTGGCTCGTGCACCACCCACCGCAACACACCCGGGTCGGCAGTGCGCTGCACGTGCGCGACGACGGGGCCGGTGGCGTCAGGTGACGGCATGCACCACCACCCTTGCGATCAGTGCGCCCGCGTACGCCAGCACGAACATCGATCCGAACGCGATCGCCGGCCACTTCCACGAGTTGGTCTCCCGCCGCAGCACGGCGACCGTGGAGAAGCACTGCAGCGCGTAGACGAAGAACACCAGGATCGCCGCCACCGTGGCAGCGTCGTAGACCTTGCTGCCGTCGTCGTTGCGCAGTTCGTGCAGGCGGGCGGGCAGCGAGTTCTCGCTCTCTGCTGCGGTGCTGAGTGCCAGCGTGGTCACGAACACCTCACGGGCGGCGAGGCTGCCGATGACGGCCACGTTGGTTCGCCACTCGAAGCCGAGCGGGCTGAAAACCGTCTCCATCCCCTTGCCCATCTCGCCGGCCACGGAGTGTTCCAGCTTCCACGAGTCGCGCTGCACGGTGTCCAGCCCCTGCGGCGGCGTGCCGAACGAGATGTTGAGCATCAGCCACAGCACCAGCGAGCTGGCCAGGATGACCGTGCCGGCCTTGCGGATGAACGACCACGCGCCGTCCCACGTCTGCAACAGCACGGCCCGCAGCGTGGGCCGGCGGTACGGCGGCAACTCCATGATCACCGGTGCTGCGGAGCCCGAGAGGGCGAACATGTTCAGCACGCCGGCGTAGACCAGCCCGCTCACCGCGCCCAGCACGTACAGCCCGAACAGCGCCAGACCCTGGGTGCGAACCGGCCCGAGCACCTGCTGGTTGGGCACGAACGCGGAGATCAGCAACGTGAAGACGGGCAGCCGGGCGGAGCACGTCATCAGCGGGGCGGCCATCATCGTGGCGATGCGGCGCCGCTCGCTGGGGATGGTGCGGGTGCTCATGATGCCGGGGATGGCGCAGGCGAACGACGACAGCATCGACACGAAGCTGCGTCCCTCCAACCCGAACCGACCCATCAACCGGTCGGCCAGGAATGCAGCGCGGGCGAGATAGCCCACCTTCTCCAGCACGGTGAGGATCAGGAACAGCAGGGTGATCTGCGGCAGGAACACCAGCACCCCACCCACGCCGGCCACCACTCCGTCACCGAGCAGTTCGCCCAGCCAGCCGGACAGGTGGTCCTTCAGCAGTGCGGACAGCGAGTTGAACGCGCTGTCCAGCCCGTCGATCAGGGGCGCGGCGAGCGTGAAGATGGCCTGGAAGAACGTCAGCATCACGGCCACGAACACCAGCACGCCCCACACCGGGTGCAGCAGCACGGCGTCGACGCGCCGGGTGCGCCGGTCACGCCCCGGTGGGCGATACGCCGAGCGGAGCACCGATGCCACCCACGCCGACCGCCGGCCGCTTTCCGCCGGCGGCGGCAGCACCGGGCTGGTCCACCCTTCGGGGTTGCCGAGCAGGTTGCGCACGTCGTCCAACCCGATGCCCCGGTGGCCGATGACACCCACCACCGGCACGCCGATGGCGGCGGCGAGCAACTCCAGGTCCAGCGACCCGCCGCGCACGGCCAACTCGTCGGTCATCGTGACGATCAGCGACGTGGGCAGGCCGAGGCGCAGCACGTCGGCCATGAACAGCAGCGAGCGCTCCAGGGTCGCCGCGTCGGCCACCACGGCGATGGCATCCGGCCGGTCCACCCCGGGAATCTCGCCCCGCAGGGCGTCGGCCACGATCTGCTCGTCCGGGCTGATGGCATCCAGCCCGTACGTGCCGGGCAGGTCCACCAGCGTCACGGGCCGGCCGCCGAGGTCCACCCGGCCCTCGCGCCGGCTGACGGTCACACCCGGATAGTTGGCCGTCTTGGCCCGCAGCCCGGTGAGCGCGTTGAACAGCGTCGTCTTGCCGGCGTTGGGGCTGCCGACGAACGCGACGTGCAGCGTGCCGGTGGCGATCGAGCCGGTGGCCTCTGGCTCACAGTGCGACATAGGCCCCCTCGGCGGCGTCGCCCACTGCCACCTGCACCAGCAGGGCGTCCACCCGGCGGACTGCAAGGCGCGCCCGGCGTACCTCGTACACGGTGGGGTCGCCCAGCGGCGCCCGGCGCTCCACCGTGACCTCCGTGCCGGCCACGATCCCCAGGTCCTCCAGACGGCGGCCCTGGCCGTGCGGGCCGGGCTGCACCTCCACCACCGTGACCACGGCGCCCACGGGTGCATCGCAGAGCGCCATCACGCCGTCGACGACCCTCCGGGACGATTTCACGTTAGGTGAGCCTAAGCCGCTGCGTCACTGCCGACACATTCAGCGGGACAGCCACCCTTCCGTCACCCGCACCCACTGCGACCTGCCACGATCGCGGCATGGACCTCCATGACGTCCCGACGCCGGCGCTCGTCGTCGACCACGAACTGCTCAGCCGCAACCTGGAGGCGATGGCCGCGGCACGCCCGGGTGCTGCACTGCGCCCGCACGTGAAGGCCCACAAGTGCACCGCCCTCGCTGCCGCCCAGGCAGCGCACGGTCACGGCACCTTCACCTGCGCGACCACCCGGGAGGTGATCGGCATGGCGGCCGCGGGGCTGGGCTACGACCTGCTGCTGGCCAACGAGGTGCTCGATGTGCACCGCCTGCAGGAGATGGCGGCCGTCTGCCGCGACCACGGGGCCCACGTGACGGTGGCCGTCGACAGTGCAGAGACCGTGGACGCTGCGGCAGCCGCCGGTATCACCCGGGTGCTGGTGGACGTGAACGTGGGGCTGCCCCGCTGCGGCTGCGCCCCCGACCACGCCGGGCGCATCGCCGACCTGGCCCGGCGCGCTGCCATGACCGTCCGTGGGGTGATGGGCTACGAGGGCCACCTGATGATGGTGCTCGACCGGGCGGAGCGCCAGGCGAAGGTGGACGACGCGATGGACCGGCTGCTGGCGGCACATGACGTGGTGGGTGGCGACGTGGTCAGCGCCGGCGGCACCGGCACGTACGACCTCCACCATCGGGTGGGCGAGGTCCAGGCCGGCAGCTACGCCCTGATGGACACCGACTACTCCCGCCTCGGCCTCCCCTTCGTGCAGGCCTGCTGGTTGATCGGCACCGTCGTCAGCGCCAACTCGAAGTACGCGGTTGCCGACGTGGGGCTGAAGGCGATGGCCACCGACCACGGCAATCCCACGGTGGAACTGCTGGACGGCCCCGGCGCCGACGTGTGGTTCCTCAGCGACGAACACGTCACCTTCACCCCGCACACGGGGGTGGCCGACGTGGGCCAGCGGGTGCGGGTGACGCCCTCGCACATCGATCCCACGGTGGCCAAGCACGACACGATCTGGGTGGTCAACGGCCACGAGGTGGTGGACCGCTGGCCGGTGGACCTGCGCGGTTGGTGACCGGCCTCAGCCGTCCGGCTCGGCGGCCCGCCGGCGCAACGCGTCCACCAGCGCGGCGAACGCCCGGCCGCGGTGGGAGACCGCGTTCTTCTCCTCTTCGGACATCTCGCTGAACGTGCGCCCGCGACCCTCCAGGGGCATGAACACCGGGTCGTACCCGAAGCCGCGCTCGCCCCGCTCGGCCGTGGCGATCATGCCCTCGCACACGCCCTGCACGGCGATCTCGCTGCCGTCCGGGTAGACCACCAGCGCCACCGTGCGGAACCGTGCCGCACGGTTGGCCACGCCGTCCAACTGGCACAGCAGCTTGGCCCGGTTCTCCGCGTACGTGGCCGTGGGGCCGGCGTAGTAGGCGGTGTCCACGCCGGGCAGGCCGTCGAGGGCGTCCACGAACAGGCCGGTGTCGTCGGCCACTGCGGGCATACCGGTGGCGGCGCAGATGGCGGCGGCCTTCAGCCGGGCGTTGCCCTCCAGCGAGCCGGCGTCCTCCACCACGTCGCCCACGTCGGCGGGGCGGGGCACGATCTCCACCAGGCCGTCCAGCAGGGCGGCGATCTCGGCCATCTTGTGCGGGTTGGCGGTGGCGCTGACCAGCCGTGGCAGGGCGGCGGTCATCGGCCCGGCGTCCTCGGCGGCGGCGGGTCGGCCACCAGGGCCGCCTGCAGGTCGATGATCTCGGACAGGCCCTTCGTGGCCAGGCCGAGCAGCGCATCCAGCTCGCTGCGGCTGAACGCCTGGCCCTCGGCGGTGCCCTGCACCTCCACGAACCGCGGCTCCTCGCCCGGCGCCCCGAGCACCACCACGTTCATGTCCACCTCGGCTGTGGAGTCCTCCACGTAGGGCAGGTCCAGCACCGGCTGGCCGCCGACGATTCCGACGCTGATCGCCGCGCAGTAGGAGTGCAGCGGATGACGGCTGATGGCCTTGTTCTGCACCAGCCGGGTGAGCGCGTCGTGGAGGGCGAGGTAGCCGCCGCAGATGCTGGCGGTACGGGTGCCGCCGTCAGCCTGGAGCACGTCGCAGTCCACGATCACCTGCCGCTCCCCCAGCAGCTTCATGTCGCAGGCGGCGCGCAGGGAGCGGCCGATGAGCCGCTGGATCTCCACGGTGCGGCCGCTCTGCTTGCCCTTCGCGGCCTCGCGGTCGATGCGCTCGGGCGAGGCTCCCGGCAGCATCGAGTACTCAGCGGTCACCCAGCCCTTGCCCGAGTTGCGCATCCAGCGGGGCACGTCCTCGTCGATGCTGGCCGTGCACAGCACCCGGGTCTTGCCGAACGTCACCAGCACGCTGCCGGCCGCCATCTCGGTGTAGTCGCGCTCGAACGTGATCGGGCGGAGCTGGTCTGCGGTGCGGCCGTCAGGGCGGGGCATGGTGGGGTCCTCCGGGGATGGGATGGGGCGAATGGGTCAGTTGGGGTGCCACTGCAGGGCACCGCGCAGCTCGGGGCCGAGCAGGCGGCCACCGAGATCGGCGAACCAGGAGATGTCGCCGCTGGACAGGAAGCGGTGCTCGGCCACCTCGCCGCCGGGGGCGCGCAGCAGGCCCAGCCGGGCCAGCTCGTCGCGGGCGACGAACGCGGTCTCGTCCGCGCTGCTCACCAGCACCACGTCGGGGCCCATGACCTCGCCGATCACGCGGGCGAGGTACGGGTAATGGGTGCAGCCGAGCAGCAGGCTGTCCACCCCGGCGTCCTTCACCGGCGCCAGCAGCCGCTCGGCGAGGATGGTGACCTCCTCGCCGTGGGTCTGGCCGCGCTCCACGAACTCCACGAAGCCGGGGCAGGCGGCAGCGGTGAGCTGCACGTCGGCCCCCGTGGCGGCCACGGCCCGGTCGTAGGCGCCCGAGCCGATGGTGCCGACCGTGCCGATGACGCCCACGTGCCCGCTGCGGGTGGCCCGCACCAGCGCGTCGGCGCCCGGCTCCACCACGTCGATCACGGGCACCGGCAACTCGGCCTTCAGATCGTCGAGTGCGGCGGCCGACGCCGTGTTGCACGCCACCACCACGGCCTTGACGTCGAAGTCCTTCACCAGGCTCCAGGCGATCTGGCGGGCGAACTCGCGCACTTCCTCCTGCGGCCGGGGGCCGTAGGGGTAGCGGCCGGTGTCGCCGATGTAGACGAGGTGCTCGTCGGGCAGCAGATCGATCAGGGCGCGAGCGACGGTGAGCCCACCGAAGCCACTGTCGAACATCCCGATCGGGCGATCCATCGGGTCAAGGCTAACGGTGACGGCGGCGTCCGTCCGGGCTACCCGGAGATGACGAAGGCGATGGTGTAGGCGATGGAGTTGGTGGCGATGTGGGCGAGGATCGTGGCCAGCACGCTGTGTGCCCGGTAGCGGATCCAGCACCACCACAGCCCGGCCAGGGTGGTGCCGGCCACTCCGAAGACCACGGTGGCCACCGTGCCGGCCGGCCCATGGCCGAAGATCTTGGCGACGGCCTCGTTGTCCTCGTTGAGGTTGATCGCCGGCAGCACGTGCCACACGCCGAACAGCACCGACGCGGCCACCGACCCGCGCAGCACGCCCCAGCGGACCGCGAACAGCGCGGGTAGCACCCCGCGGAACGCCACCTCCTCCAGCAGGGCCGTGCCCAAGGGGATGCGGATGAAGGCGTGGTACACCCAGGTGGCCGTGTCGCCGTCCACCCGGCGGTCTTGGTAGAGGTCGTGGAAGGCCGGCATGGCGACCGCCACCAGCAGCAGCACCAGCGTGATGGTGAACAGCGACACGCCCCACAGCGCGCCCCGCCGCCACTCCCCCAGGCCCATCGTGGGCAGTGCGATCACCCGCCGGGCCAGCACCACGATGGCCACCGCGACGGCGACGTTCCAGGGGATGTAGATCCACCCCGGCAGCACCCGGTTGGTGAGCACGTTGGCGGCAGCGAGGACTGCGACCACCGCAGCAACCACCGTCGCCCACGGCGTACGCTCAGCGCGTGCAACGACCGCCACGAGCCGAGCGTACCCCGTGACTTCAGACCCTCCGCAGGAGCGCGACACCTACATTGACTTCCTCCGGGCGTTCAGCCTGCTCGTCGTGGTGGCCTGGCACTGGGTGTTCACGATCGTGATCTGGAAAGACGACGGCCCGCACGCCACCAACCCCATCGGGTTCACCACCGGCCTGTGGGCGGCCACCTGGCTGCTGCAGGTGATGCCCCTGTTCTTCTACGTTGGCGGCTACTCCCACCTGGTGGCGTGGGAGCGCGCCCGCAGCCGCGGCGAGCGGCTGGGCAGTTTCGTGTGGAAGCGGATCACTCGGCTGGCCGTGCCGGCGCTGATCCTCCTGGCGGTGTGGGTGACGCTCGGGGTGATCCTCGGCAATGTGTTCAACGCCGAGTGGGCCGGGCGGGCCGTACTGCTGGTGGTCAGCCCACTGTGGTTCATGGCCGTGTACCTGGTGCTGGTGGCGTTGCTGCCGATCTTCCTGTGGCTGCACCGCCGATGGGACACCATCGTGCTCGTCTGGCTCGGTGCGGCCGCCGGCGCGGTGGACATCCTCCGCTTCCGGTACGGGTACGAGTGGCTGGGCCTGGTCAACATGATCACGGTGTGGGGGCTGTGCCACCAGCTCGGGTTCTTCTACGACCGGCTGGTGCACGCCGCCCGCCGCACGGACTGGACCCTGCTGTGGGCCGGGCTGGCGGGCCTGGCCGGGCTGGTGTTCTCCGGCCTGTACCCGGGGTCGATGGTCGGCGTGCCCGGCGAACGTTCGAACATGGCGCCGCCGACGCTGTGCATCGTGGCGCTCGTGCTGTTCCAGGCCGGTGTGGCCGAGGCCATGCGTCCGGCGATGCAGCGCCGGCTGGAACGCCCACGCTGGCAGCGGGCGAACGAGACCATCAACCGGTTCTCCATGCCCCTGTTCCTGTTCCACACCACGGGGATGGCGCTGGAACGGGCGGCCCGCTACGCGCTGGCCGGGGAGGAGAACGAGGCCCGCGAACCCACGCTGGGCTGGTGGCTGTACCGGCCGCTGGCGTTCGTGGGCCCGCTGCTGTTCACCCTGCCCGTGATCTTCCTGTTCGGCCGGCGGTGGGTCCGCTCCGGCCGCCGCGCGTCCGCCACCTCCGCGGCCTGAGCCACCGTGCTGCTCGCCACCTTCCTCGCGCTCGGCGCGGCCGTGATCCACGCCGGCTGGAACTTCGTCGCCAAGGCCGCGGACGGCGACCGCCACATGGTGCTGTGGGCCCAGTTCCTGATGGCGGGGCTGCTGTGCCTGCCGCTGGCCGTGGGCAACCATGTGCTGTTCGGCATGCCTGGCAAGGCCTACCTGTTCGCCGCGATGAGCGGGCTGGTGCACATCCCCTACGTGGTGCTGCTGGCCAAGGCGTACACGGTGGGCGACTTCTCGGTGAGCTATCCGATCGCCCGCGGCGGCGGCGCGGCCCTGGCAGCGGTGGGTGGCGTGCTGTTCCTCTCCGACCACCTCACCGGATGGCACGTCGCCGGGATCAGCGTGGTCATCGCGGGGCTCGGCCTGCTGGCGCTCGGCGGAGCGCGCCCCCACGTGCTGATCGCGCTCGCCGTGGCCCTGACGGTCGGCGTGTACTCGGTGCTCGACGCCGCCGGGTCGCGCACCAAGCCCGACACCATCGCCTACGTCTTCCTGACGATGATCGCGACCGCCACCACGAACACCACGTACGCGCTCGCCACCGGCCGGGGCGCCGAGATGGTGGCGGTCCTGCGCCGGCGCTGGAAGACCAGCCTGTTCACGGGCGTCGCCAGCACCGTCACCTACGGGATGGTCGTGGTGGCCTTCCGCCTGGCGCCCGTCGGCTACGTGACGGCCCTCCGGGAGTGCAGCGTGGTCCTGGCCGCGCTGGCGGGCTGGCGGCTGCTCGGCGAGGGCGACCACCGCCGCCGCCTGGCCGCCGCAGGACTGGTGGCCGGCGGCATCCTGCTGCTGGTGCTCGGCCGCGGTTGAGACCGCTCGCCCCGGTGCGGGACCCGGCGGTGGTCAGGTGATGCTGTAGAGGCGGCCGGTGATCACGATCCGGTAGTACGTGCTGGTGGGCAGGCCGCTGAGCTTCGAGCAGGCCACCAACTGGGCCGTCATCGGGCCGTTGTTGGCCGAGATGTTGGCGATCGTCGTGTAGTAGGGGTACGTGACCCGCTTGTCCACCACGCGGTAGTTGTACCAGTGGCCGTCCGAGCCCAGCAGGGAGAACGAGTCGCCGTTGGTCAGCACGTGCAGGTAGTAGAAGGGTGCGTTGCCGGTGGTGCGATGGCCGAACAGCATCACGTTGCCGGGCGTGGCCACGTTGGCCAGATCGCTCCAGGTGGCGGCGTAGCCCTGGTTGGCGATGGAGTCCAGGTTGGTGCCGCTCTTGATGCCCACCAGCACGCTGGCCTTGGCGGAGTAGACGGCGGTGGCCTTGTTGCTCGTGTAGTTCGGGTTGGTGGGCACCGGCTGGGTGGCCGCGGACGGGGTGCCGAGGAACCAGCCGGCCACGTCACCGATCAGGTGCATGCCACTGTTGGTGAACAGGGCGACCCCACGGCCGGACACCCGCGAGATGGCGTGGTTGGCGATGATCTGGTCCCACCCGGTGACGTTGAGATTCGACGAGCCGGGCCGGGTGACGCCCGCCGGGTAGGCGGTGACATAACCCTTGTCCCACGGCTGGGTGCCGGTGATGTTCATCGCCACCGCGGAGATGCCGGAGAACGGCGCGCCCACGGAGAACTCGTACGTGCTGCCACCCCATGGCGCCATGGTGCGCAGTTGGCGGGTGTCCAGCAGCCGCAGCGGCGAAGTGGGCACGAACAGGCCGTCGGTGCCGGAGGCGGTGTCGGGCCCGGTGTACCAGCCCACCAGGTCGACGATCAGATGGCCACCGCCGGCGCTGAAGATGTTGAAGGTCTGAAGCCCGTTGAGCGGCACGATGGCCTGGCCGGCGCGGGTCTGCCCCACGGTGTCCAGGTTCACCGAGCTGACGTTGGGGCGGTTCTCGCCGGTGGGGTACGCCGTCCAGTAGCCGGGATTGCCGGTGACGGCGGTGATGGTGACCAGCGCGGCCGCCTGGCCGGAGGGCAGCCCGGCGGTGCCGAGGTTCACCGGCGTGACCGAACCGGCACCCACGCCGTACCCACGGTCCCGCGTGTCGAAGATGCGCACGGCACCCGACGCCAGCGTGGTGAGCCGCCCCTCGGACACTCCCCCGGCGACGGGCACGTACACGCCCACCAGGTCCACGGCGAGGTTCATCGACGTGCTGCGGAACAGGTCGATCGAGCCGTTGGCCCCGATCTTCACATGGGCCATGTTGGCGATGGTTCGCCCGGCCACGTCGGAGTTGACGGTGGACGTGGTGGGCAACGCTTCACCGGACGGGTAGACGGTGACGTACCCCTTGCCGCCGGCACCGATGATGGTGACGTTGACCACGGCCGCGGTGGCGTTGGCCGGGACGCCATCGCCGCCCAGGATGTCCACACGGATGGTGGACGCCCCCACGGTGGTGAACCCGTAGGCGCCCTGGCTGGGACGGGTGTCGGCCAGGCGCTGCGGCGTGACGGCCACGTACGCGGAGGCGCCGGCAGGAAGGGCTGCCGCCGCGGGCGCTGCTGCCACGGCGCCGACAGCAGTCACGAAGGTGACGAGGGCGAGCGCCAGGCGGAGGGCGTGCGCGCGCACGGTGGGGGCTCCCGTCGAACTCACGGCGGCGAGTCTAGGCAGTTGGCCGCGACCGACGTTGGCGCGCCGGCAGCCACTCAGAAGTAGATGATCTGTTCCGCCTTGGCTTCGGCTTCGTCGAGGTCGTCGGTGTAGGCGCCGGTGCTGAGGTATTTCCAGCCGCCGTCGCAAACGATGAACACGATGGTGCCGGACTCGATCTGCGAGGCGACCTTCACCGCGCCGGCCAGGGCGGCGCCGGACGAGATCCCGGCGAAGATGCCCTCGGCCACCAGGCGGCGAGTCCACTCCAGGCTCTCCCGCGGGCGCACCACGCGCTTGCGGTCCAGCAGTTCGAAGCCGTGCCAGTTCTCGAACACGGGCGGGATGTACCCCTCGTCCAGGTTGCGCAGCCCCTCGACCCGCTCGCCCAGCGGCGGTTCGATGGCGATGATCTGGATGTCCGGGTTCTGCTCCTTCAGGAACCGGCCGGTGCCCATGAGGGTGCCGCTGGTGCCGAGACCGGCGACGAAGTGGGTGATCTCGGGGCAGTCGCGCCAGATCTCCGGGCCGGTGCCCTCATAGTGGGCGCGGGGGTTGGCGTCGTTGGCGTACTGGTAGAGGAAGCACCACTCGGGGTGCTCGGCGGCCATCTGCTGGGCTCGGCGCACGGCACCGTTGCTGCCTTCCTCGCCGGGAGTGAGGATGAGTTCGGCGCCGAACACCTCCAGCATCTGGCGGCGCTCGATCGACACGCTGGTGGGCATGAGGATCTTGATCGGGTAACCCTTCATCTGGGCGATGGCAGCCATGGCGATGCCGGTGTTGCCGCTGGACGGCTCGATGATCGTCTGGCCGGGGTGCAGGCGCCCGTCCTTCTCGGCGGCCTCGATCATCTGGCGGGCGATGCGGTCCTTCACCGAACCGAACGGGTTCTGGCTCTCCAGCTTGGCGACGATGCGGACGTTCGGGTTGGGCGACAGGCGGCTGACGTCCACCATCGGCGTGTTGCCGATCATGTCCAGCACGTTCTCGTTGATGACCATCCGGGACCCCTCCTGCGAGTGCCTCGTGCAACCCGGTGGTTTCGCCGAGTATTCCGATCAGCCCGGTCGAGATTCTACCCGGGACCGGGCGGTCAGGCCACGGCAACCGGCTCCTCGGCGATCTCGCCGCCGGCGATGCGGTAGCTGCGGGTCTCCGGCGCCTCCCGCTTCAGCGAGACGATCACGTAGTGCCAGTTGGGATCGGGCGCCTGGGCCACGTCCGTGGGGCTGGGGTACGGCTCGCTGTGCGTGTGACTGTGGAACACCCCGATGATCTCCAGCCCGTCGTCCTCGGCAGCCATCTCGGCCCGCAGCATCTCCTTGCCGGGGATGGCGTAGACGCGGGCGCTGGCGGTCTCGTTGGTGGTGGGCACGAAGCGGTGCACCCGCTGGCCCTTCCCCACCAGCAGCCCGCAGGCCTCCAGCGGGTAGCCGGCGTAGGCGTGGGCGATCATCTCGGCGAACGCCCCGGCCGGGAAGTGCAGCGGGGCGGGTGCGCCGGCGGGCGGGTTGGCAGGGGAATCGACGGCCATCGGGCGGAAGGGTACCGCTACCCTTGGCCGTCCCATGGCCCCGCACCGCGACCGCACCACCCAGGGTGGAGACCGCAAGATCATCGCCAGCAACCGTCGGGCGCGCCACGACTACAGCATCCTGGACACGGTGGAAGCCGGCATCGTGCTCACCGGCAGCGAGGTGAAGGCGCTGCGCGAGGGGCATGCCCAACTGGCCGACGCGTTCGCCCGCATCATCCGCGGGCAGGTGTGGCTGGACGGGGTGCACATCCCCCCGTACCAGATGGCCAAGGGCTTCGGCGCCCACGACCCGGACCGTGCCCGCAAGCTGCTGCTGCACGCCAAGGAGATCGAGAAGCTGGACCGCATGGTGGCCAACGAGCACCTGTCGCTCATCCCGCTGGCGCTGTACTTCAAGGAGGGCCGGGTGAAGGTGGAACTGGGCATGGCCAAGGGCCGCCGCAAGGCCGACAAGCGTCAGGTGCTGGCCGAACGCGACTCCAAGATGGAGATCGCCAAGGCGCTCGGCCGGCGGGCCAAGGGCAAGGAGTAAGCGATGTCGCAACTGGCGTTGGTCCGCCCACCCAGCCCCCGCCTGGCGGAGGGCCTGCTCACCCACATGGAGCGCACCCCGGTGGACGTCGCGCTGGCGATGCGCCAGTGGGAGGGGTACGTGGCGGCGCTGCGGGCGCGTGGCTGGGACACCGTGGAGGTGCCCGCCGCACCGGACTGCCCGGACAGCGCGTTCGTGGAGGACACGATGGTGGTGTTCCGCGACGTGGCGGTGCTGGCCCGGCCGGGTGCGGACGAACGCAAGCCCGAGGTCGCGGCTGCGGCCGCCGCAGTGGAGGCGCTCGGCTACCGCTGCGTGGCGGTGGAGGCGCCGGGCACGCTGGACGGCGGCGACGTGCTGAAGGTCGGGTCCACCGTGTACGTGGGCCTCGGCGGGCGCACCAACGCCGAGGGCATCGCCCAGGTGGCCGCTGCGCTGGAACCCGTGGGTGCCACGGTGGTGGCCGTGCCGATCACCAAGGTGCTGCACCTGAAGTCGGCGGTCACCGCGCTGCCCGACGGCACGATCATCGGGTGGGAGCCCGCCGTGGACGACACGTCGGCGTTCCCGTCGTTCCTCGCCATGCCGGAGGAAGGTGGCGCTCACGTGGTGCTGCTGGACGACCGCACGCTGCTGATGTCCGCCGGCTGCCCACAGTCTGCCGCGCTGCTGCGGGCGCGCGGCTACGAGGTGGTGGAGGTGGACATCTCCGAGTACGTGAAGCTCGAGGGCTGTGTCACCTGCCTCAGCGTGCGCTTGCGCGAGGCGCCGGGCCGGTAGCCGTCACCCGGCCGCATCCCACGCCTCCCGGTAAGCGGTGGCCAGGCTGGCAACGGTGTCGTGGGCGTTCAGGCCGCTGGGATTGGGCAGCACCCAGAGCGGCACGCCGCCCAGCCGTTCGGGCTGCCGGCCCTGCTGTGCCTTCGGGCGGGAGAACGCCTGGCGGTAGGCGGTCAGGCCCAGCACGGCCACCACCTTGGGGCGTGGACGCATGGCCGCCACCTTGGCATCGAGCGCTTCGCCCCCGGTCAGTAGTTCGGCGCGGGTCAGTTCGTCGGCTCGGGCGCTGGCGGTGGGCACGATGTTGGTGATGCAGATGCCCAGCTTGGCGAGCATGCGCAGGTCGGCCGGCTGCATGCCCTCGCTGGCGTCCACCAGCGTCGGGGTGATGCCGGCGGCGTGGAGGGCGGGCCAGAAGCGGTTGCCCTTGCGGGCGAAGTGGGCGTTGACGGCCGCGGTCCACAGGCCGGGGTTGATGCCCACGAACAGGAGGCGCGGGCGCGGCGCCACCAGGTCGTCGACCAGGTGGCCGTGGAACGCCTGGAGTTCGGCGCGGGTGAACCGGGCCGTCACGGCCGCAAGGGCATCAGCCGACGATCTCGCTGATCTGCATGGCGGGCGCGATGTTGGTGTAGTTGGCCACGTCAGCCATGATCTCGCCGGTCTTCGGTGAGCCCATCGCCGCCTGGAACTGTTCCATCGAGTCGTAATAGAAGTGCACGGCGGCGACGTTGGGGCCGTTGACGCCCTTGTCGATCTCGGCCTTCACCGGGCTCCACGCGGCCACGCACATGGGTACGTGGGTGTTGGCGTAGTAGTCGTGGTCGAAGGTGCTGCCCTCGCCGCTGGGGTAGGTGACGCTCACTCGGATCATGGGCGCGAACCGTAGGTCGAAACCCGGCGCGACGGCGAGGCGTGCGCACGCGAGACTGCCCGGCATGACATTCGAGGTGCAGCCCATCGGGCACGTTCGCAACGAGCGGGCCGACGCCGTCGACGACCAGTGGGATCTGGTCAACAGCACGATCCAGCTGGACCTCGATGTGGTCGATGCAGCGGCCACCGACGGGCTGCGCGACTTCTCCCATGTGGAGGTGGTGTTCGTGTTCGACCGGGTGGATCCCGCGGGCGTGTGCCGCGGGGCCCGCCACCCGCGGGGCAACCCGGAGTGGCCGATGGTGGGCATCCTCGCCCAGCGCGCCAAGGACCGTCCGAACCGGATTGGCACGTGCGTCTGCGAGCTGATGGCGGTGCGGCCGGGCGGCGTGGTGGAGGTGCGCGGGCTGGATGCCATCGACGGCACGCCGGTGCTGGACATCAAGCCCTACATGGCCGAGTTCGGGCCGCGTGGCGACGTGCGCCAGCCGGCGTGGAGCCGCGAGTTGATGACGGAGTACTGGCAGGCGGCAGCGGCGGCGTCGGGCCGCTTGGACGAGGCCGTGGCCGCGGCGTGGCTGGCGGAGGTGCGCCGGTCGCCAGCGGAGTCCGGCACCGTGGAGCTGATCGTCCGCCGGCCGGCGGTGGACGATCGTGAGGTGGTGGAGGTCGGCGAGCTGGACCTGACGGTGGGGCTGGTGGGCGACAACTGGAAGGCCCGAGGCAGCCGTAGCACGCCGGACGGCTCGGCCGAGCCGGAGGCCCAGCTGAACCTGATGAACAGCCGCTGCGCCGAGCTGGTGGCCGGTGGCCGGGAGCGCATGCATCTGGCCGGCGACCAGCTGTTCGTGGATCTCGACCTGTCGTACGACAACGTGCCGCCCGGCACCCGCCTGGCGCTCGGCACGGCAGTCATCGAGGTGACGGCCAAGCCCCACACCGGCTGCGCCAAGTTCACCCGCCGCTTCGGCCTGGCCGCCCACCGGTGGATCAACGGTGTCACCGGCAAGCAGTACAACTTGCGCGGCATCTGCGCAGTGGTGGTGCAGCCGGGCACGGTTCGCCGGGGCGACACCATCTCCAAGGTGTCCTGACGGTGCCGCCCGCCGGGGCCGCCTTCCGCTCCGCCCGGGCGAGCCGGTCCGTCCACTCACATGTGCCCGCGTTCTCGTCAGTTCGATTTCGATTCGCCGTCACACCCTGAGTTTCGTCACGTGGAGATTCGCCGACGGGGCGGCGCAGGGAAGCGGACCGGGGTCGGTACCGTCAAGGGGCGTATGAGCCAGGGGCACAGCAGCGAGCGCACGACGACGGTCCGGTTCCCGGAAGGGTTCCTGTGGGGGGCGGCGACGGCGGCCTACCAGATCGAGGGCGGGGCTGAGGATGGCGGCCGGGGCCGGTCCGTGTGGGACGACTTCTCACACACCGAGGGCAAGGTGGCGCACGGCCACACGGGTGACATCGCCTGCGACCACTACCACCGGCTGGACGAGGACCTCGCGCTGATGGCCGACCTCGGGCTGCAGTCGTACCGCTTCTCCATCTCCTGGTCCCGCGTGCTGCCGGGCGGGTTCGGCGAGGTGAACCGGGAGGGGCTGGACTTCTACCACCGCCTGGTGGACGGTCTGCTCGCCCGCGGCATCGTGCCCAACATCACCCTGTTCCACTGGGACCTGCCGTCCGCGCTGGAGGAGCACGGCGGCTTCCGCAGCAGGGACACCGTGCACTGGTTCGCCGACTACGCCGCGCTCATCGCCCGCGAGTTGGGCGACCGGGCGCCGATGATCGCCACGTTCAACGAGCCGTGGTGTTACGCCTACCTCGGCCACGCCGACGGCCATCACGCGCCGGGCCTGCGCGACGACAAGGCCGCGGTCACCGTGGCCCACCACCAACTGCTGGCCCACGGCCTGGCCGTGGACGCCATGCGGGCGGAGCGGAACGACCTCTCGCTGGGCATCGTCATCAACCCGTCGCTGGCCCGCAGCGAGGGCGAGCCGCCCGCGCCCGCGGACGCGCTCCGCCGGATCGACGGCATTCAGAACCGCTGGTGGTTCGATGCACTGCTGACCGGCCAGTACCCGGCCGACGTGATGGAGGGGTTCGGCGCCCTCGCCGACGCCGTGCTGCCCGGCGACCTGGAGCAGATCGCCCGGCCGCTGGACTGGATCGGCCTGAACTGCTACTTCGACAGCCTGTTCAGTGGGCTGGACCCCGACCCCGCTCAGGCCGGGGCGCCCGGCAACCAGCCCGTGCTGTCGTTCCCCACCGTGCGCAGCGTGCGCCCCGCGCCGGTGCGGGCGGAACACACCGACATGGGCTGGCCGATCACCCCCGACGGGTTCCGCGAACTGCTCGTACGCCTGCACCACGACTATCCGGACCTGCCGCCCGTGTACGTCACGGAGAACGGGTGCGCCTACGACGACCCGGTGGTGGATGGGGTGTGCGACGACCAGCGCCGCATCGCCTTCCTCACCCGCTACCTCACCGCGCTGCGGGCGGCCATGGACGACGGCGTGGACGTGCGTGGGTACTACCAGTGGTCGCTGTTCGACAACTTCGAGTGGGCCTTTGGGTACGACCAGCGTTTCGGCCTGGTGCATGTGGACTTCGACACGCTCACCCGCACGCCCAAGGCGTCGGCCCACTGGTATCGCGGGGTGGTGGCCGCCAACGGCCTGCCGGGGTGACGCCTACTCCAGGGTGGAGGCGTGCAGCCGGTTGATCGTCGGCCGGACGATCAGCGTGTAGGTGTCGGCCAACGCCACCTCACGGTGGGCGGCCTGGGCGGCCAGGCGCTCCGGGTCCAACGCCACGGTCATGAACGCCTGGCGGCTGGGGAAGGCATTGAACCGCACCTGGTCCCACGTGCGGCCGTCACCGAGGATGGTGCCCTCGGCCTGCAGCCACGCCGCGATGCGCACCCCGTTGGGAACTGCCACCTTCGCCGCGTGGTCCGTGTAGGTGGCCATCTCCGTGACGCTCTCCGGCTCCTTGAACTTCAGCACGTGCACCACCATCACGTCGCCGTCCTCGGCGGTGGGTGGGAAGGGCACGTCGTCCCACGAGGGCGCGTCGGCGGGCAGTTCCGGCACGGGCATGGGGAGGCAGCCGATGACGATGGTCTCGGCCATGCCGGCGTCCTTGTGCTCGTGCAGCGCCTGAAAGTCCGGCCGCTGCTGCATCTCGATGAACGCCCGCCGGCTGGGGTACTTGACGATGCCGACGCGGTCCCACTTGGGCGTGTCGTTGAGGAACTGGGTGTCCACGTCGCCCACGAACACGGGCTCGGCGCCGATCGCCGTGAGTGGCCCGATCGGCGCGTACAGGTCGTCGGCCTCGCGGCCGGTGAGGGTGGTCTGGCGCCCGTCGGCGTAGTCGGCGCGCTCGCGGTAGCGCATCAGGTTCACCATCCAGATCGGCCCGTCGTCGTCCGGCGGCGTGGTGGCCAGGCGGATGGCGTAGTCCTTGTCGATCTGGCCGTAGCGCATGGTGACGTCCTTCCCCTCCGGTGGTCGGCAGCATGCCACACCAGCTGCTGTTCTGTCACGATGAATGTCATTAGATCCGGCACCGCCGAAGAACCCGACCAGGCATTCCCGTTCCAGTACGCTCCCGCGAATGGCTGCACGGGGGCGCAGCGGCACTGCGGCACGGACGGGCGCATTGGTGACGGCCGTGGCAATGCTCGCCGGGGCAACACCCGTCGCGGCCGCGCCCCTTCCCACTCCAGCCCGCCTCGCTGCGGTCGCCGCACCCACCCCGGCCGGCAGCACCGCCGCCTATCAGCCCATCGGCCCGTTGCGCGCCGCCGACACCCGGTTGGAGGAGTGCGGCTGCACCGTGCTGGAGGACGGCACCGTCCGCGTGCAACTGGTGGGCGCCGGCAGCGAGCTGGCCGGGGTGCCCGAGGCCACCACTGCGGTGATGGTGGCGGTGTCCGCACCACCCGCCGCGGCCGGCGGGTACGTGCAGATCTGGCCGGCCGGCGGGCCGGTGCCCTCTACCTCCGTGCTCAACCTGTCCACCCGCAGCGCAGTCAGCAACAGCGCGGTCGTACCGCTGGGCGAGGGCGGTGCCGTGGACATCCGCTCGTCCACCCCCGTGGACCTGGTGCTCGACCTGTTGGGCGTTTTCACCCCGGCCACGTCCGCCACGGCGGGTCGCTTCCAACCCCTCGCACCGGACCGCCTGCTGGACACCCGCACCGGCGACCCGCTGGAGCCGGGCGGGGCCGTCACCGTGGCGCTGCCCGAGGGCGTACCGTCCGACGCCACCGCCGTGGCCGTGAACGTCACCAGCGTGGGCGCGCCGCGGGGCTTCTTCTCCGCGCACCCCGCCGGCGCCGAGGCCAACGGCACGTCCTTCATGAACGTGGACGGCACGGGCGCGCCGCGAGCCGGAGCCGTGGTCGTACCGGTGTCGGCAGACGGGTTCGTGGTCACGGCTTCGCCTGGCGGGCACCTGATCGTGGACATCACAGGGTGGTTCACCGGAGAGTCCGCCGACGACAGCAGCGACGGACTGTTCGTGCCCGTTGTCCCCCAGCGCCTGCTGGACACCCGCACCGACCCGCCCCGGGTGTGGCCGGGCGGCACCCGCGAGATCCCCCTGCCGGTGCAGGCCGCCGCGCTGGTCACCAATGTCACCGCTGTCGCCCCCGATGCCCGCAGCTACATCACCGCCTACCCTGCCGGCACCACACGGCCCGGCACCTCGACGCTGAACACCGCCCATCGCAACGCCACCACCGCCAACCAGGCCATCGTGCCGGTCAGCGACCGCGGCATGGCCTTCTTCTCCAACCGGGGCGCCGAGCTGGTGGTGGACCTGCAGGGCTGGTTCACCGGTACCCCGGTGGCCGCCACGCAACCGGTTCCTCCGAACACTCCGCCCGTGCCGCACGTGCTGATGATCGGCGACAGCTCGCTCGGCGGGTTCACGATCGTGCCGCAGGCGAAAGCCACGTTCCAGGGCTATTCGTACGTGTACGACGCCGAGCCGTGCCGCCGCCTGGTGCGGGAGTCCTGCATCAGTTCGTACACGAACGTGAAGCCGAACACCGCGCTGAAGGCGATCCAGGGCTGGCAGGGCCCGTTCGACATCGTGGTGATCAAGACCGGCTACAACGACGTGATCACCAACTTCGAGACGCACGTTCGCCAGATCATCGACGCGGCGCGGGCCAAGGGGGCGAAGATGATCCTCTGGCTCACCTACAGCGAGGGGCCGGTGGTCAGCCGGTACTGGGCACAGAACGATGTGCTCCGCCAGTTGGCCGCGTCACCCGAGTTCCCCGACCTGGTGATCGCCGACTGGCGCACGTACGCCGGCCACTCATCGGGGTGGTACTCGTCGGACCGGTTGCATCTGCTGGGCCTCGGCGTGTGGGCCACCGGTGACTACATCTCCCGCTGGATCGCCCACCTCAGCCACCTGCCCTGCCCGCAGCCGTGGGCGCCGGGTGAAGCGGCGAACCCGGTGTGCCCCAGCCCCGATGGCGTCCTCGCCTACACCGGCGTCCTGCCGGACATCCGCGGCCTGTATTTGTGAAGCCGGCCGCGCCCGGTGGGCGGTAGCGTGAGGGCAGTTCACACCACGGGGCTGACTGGTTTCGACATCAGATTCGTCGTGCGAGCGTGCGACCCGAGTTGCTCAGACTCGCTAAACGGGGCAACCCAAAGAATTGCCAACGAGCAGTTCGCTCTCGCCGCCTGATCTGATCAGGTAGTGAAGAGACATCGTGACCAGAAATGGCGCACGGGGCCGATCCACCGCAGCCCGGCAACAGAAGCGGGGGATGGCAGCGGGAAAGACCGCTGGCGTCGGGAAAGACCGATGACCGTTCGGAAAGACGAGCCGCGGGCAACCGGGTAACCGGAAGCCAGCCGACCCGCCGGTCCCTCTGCGTCAGAGGGTGAGTCGGGAATGGTCGTAGCACGGGCGTACGTCGCCTGATGGACGGGGGTTCGATTCCCCCCAGCTCCACGCAGTTCGAGGCGCATATGCCCAACTCAGGGCGGATGCGCCTCGTTCGCGCCTGGCAGCAGGACGCGAGGAGGACGCGGCGCACGGCGTTCATGGTTTCGCAACGTTTGCCCCTCGGCCACGCTGCGTGCTCGTCGACCGGCGGCTTGATGATCTTCCTTGCCGTGCCGATGCATCAGGTGGCGCGAAACTTGGCGGGGGTGGATGCATGGCTGTGCCGCAACTGAAGGGCGACGCATTGAAGGCGGTGAAGCACCGCGGCACGCACATGCAGATCATCGCTGCCGCTGGCTCCGGCAAGACCGAGGTCGTCTCACAGCGCGTCGCCGATCTCCTGGCTGATGGTGTGGAACCCCGAGGCATCGTTGCGTTCACCTTCACCGAGCGGGCCGCGGAAGAGCTGAAGCAGCGAATCGCCCAACGGGTCGAGGAGCGTCTCGGGCGTGCCTCGCTGGATCTCCTCGTCGGCCTGTTCGTCGGGACGATCCACTCGTTCTGCTTCCAGCTGCTCCAGCACTATGTGCCGCGCTACGAGACGTACGACGTCCTCGACGAGAACCAGTTCACGGCTCTGCTCTCGCGTGAGGCCAATCGGCTGGGCGTCCGGGAACTCGACCCGCGGAACAGGTTGTTTGCCGGCATCGAGACGTTCGCTCGCAGCGTCGACGTCGTGGAGAACGAGTTGATCGATCCGGCGACCGTGCCCGGACGGTTCGGCGAGATCCTCGGCGACTACCTTGACATGCTCGAGCGCTATCGCCTGTTGACCTACGGGCAGCAGATCGTCCGAGCGGTCACCGCCCTCGAGGACCTGCAGGTGGCCGAGGCTGTGCACGTAACGCTCCGCCACCTGATCGTCGACGAATACCAGGACGTCAATCCGGCGCAGGAGCGACTGATCGAGCTGCTCGTGAGCGGTGGTGCGGAGCTGTGCGTGGTGGGCGACGACGACCAGGCCATCTACCAGTGGCGCGGGTCGGACGTGGGCAACATCGTGCGATTCCGGGATCGCTATCCCGACGTCGCCGAGTTCACGATCTCGACCAACCGCCGGAGTCGACCCGAGATCATCGCCGCCGCGAACAAGTTCGCAACGTCGATTCCGAATCGCCTCGCGAAGAAGATGCTGCCCGACCGACCACCGAGCGACAGCGGCGACACCGTGGTGTGCTGGTCAGCAGACACCGCCGCCGAGGAAGCCGGATGGATCGCCAACATGATCCTCGATCTTCACGATGCCGGCGTTGCGTACCGCGACATCGCCGTGCTCGTCCGCGGCCGAGCCTCCTACCCGGCCCTCATTGAGGCGTTCTCGACGTTCGGCATTCCGGTACAGCCAGGGGGTCGCACCGGACTGTTCGACGCACCGGAGGCAGTCCTGCTCGGCCAGACGGTCTGCTGGCTGGCCGACATCGAATGGCGCTCCGGCTACGGCAACGGCCATCCCGTCACCGAGGACGACCTCCTCGATGGTTACCAGGCGCTGTTCGGTGTCGACGGCCCGAGGGTCGGCGCCGTCCGCACCTTCCTGCGCGGATGGCGTCAGCATGCAAACCAGGACAAGAAGCCATCGGACCTCGTCGGTGAGTTCTACGAGCTCTGCGATGTACTCGACGTACGGGAGTGGGACCCCACCGACGACCTCACGATCAACCGACTCGGGATATTGGCCCGCTTCACGATGCTCCTCACCGATTACGAGTCAGTCCGGCGCCGAGCGCGTCCCGACGCCGCCGCGCCGGGCGAACAGGTCGGAGGCCAGGACAGGGGCCCATGGCACTACAAGAACCTGGCACTCCACATCATTAACTACGCACAGGGGGCCTACGAAGGCTTCGACGGAGAACTGGACGTCGACCTTGACGCCGTCGACCTCACGACGGTGCACCGCGCGAAAGGGTTGGAGTGGCCGGTCGTGTTCGTCCCGGCGATGACCGCCAAGCGGTTCCCCTCGTCGAAGACCGGGAGCACCCAGGACTGGCAGCTCCCCCGGACCTTGTTCGACGCAGACCGCTATGAAGGATCCGATGCGGACGAACGCCGACTGTTCTACGTCGCAACCACGCGCTCGCGGGACTTCCTGAGCGTTTCGCGCCACGAGCGCGTGACCACCAACCGCACGGCCCCAAGCCCCTACTTCAACGAGATGACCGGCCGGCGATGCCTACCGGACGAAGTCCGATTCCCCACCATCGAGCCCCGACGGGCCGACGAGGAGCTCGACGTCACCCTGTCGTTCAGCGAACTCTCCCAGTACCTCTCGTGCGGCATGGAGTACCGACTCAGGGGGCTACTCGGATTCCAACCGCGTCTGGCGCCCGAACTCGGCTATGGAAAGGCGGTTCACCACATGCTCCGCGCCGTTGCGGACCACACTCGGGAGAACGGGGCCGTGCCGTCGGCCAAGCAGATCGATCGCATGCTCGACGATCGCTTCTTCCTGCCGACTGCCAACAAGGTCGCACACCGCGAGATGAGGGAAGCCGCCCGTCGCCTGATCGGCGACTACGTGACCAAGTTCGAGGAGGACCTGTTCCGCGTGTGGGAGTCGGAGCGGCCGTTCGAACTGCGTCTTGACGGGGTGACGATCAGCGGGCGAGCCGACGTCATCCTCGACAACGAGGGTGGCGTACCGACGGGCCTCGCCATCCTCGACTACAAGACCTCCACCAAAGGCGACGGCAACCACGACCTCCAGCTGCAGATCTACGCCAACGCTGGCCGGCGAGAGGGCCTCGATATCCGTGGCGCCTACGTCCACGGCCTCAAGAACGTGAAGCGAACCGACGTCGACGTCGCGGACCCGGCACTCGCCGCCTCCGAGCAGACTGTTGTCCAAGCAGCGGCCCGGCTGAAGGTCCGGGACTTCACCGCCAAGCCGGGGAAGTCATGCCGTTCGTGCGAGGTTCGAACGGTCTGCGCGTGCTCCGCGTAGGTGCCCAGCCGGACGGCCGGCTCAGAGTTGTCCGCGTCCGATGTTCCGCCTCGGCAGCTTGATCCCCTCCTTGACCGTAAGTCGCGCCGCCGGGCTAGTAGGTGGGAAGCTGAAGCTGGCGTGTGGCGGAACGATCCAGTGCCAGGCATCCACCAAGAGTCCCGGCTCGTGCTGGGCAAGCGTTCGGACGGCCCATGCCTTCTTCGCAACCATCACCTTGGCGTCCGACAGGTTGGCCGAGTGAACCTCAATCGCTGCACCGGCGCCCGAGGTCCGCTCGACCACATAGTCCCACCGCCTCTCGTTCGGATCACATGCCTTGAAGTCATCATCGAGGCATGCACTCCGCCTTGGCGTGTCAGTGATCAGCCGTCGATGCGCTGACGCGATGCCCTGCTTGCCCTGCCCCCACCCAATGGTGCAGGTCATGCACTGACCTCGGCTACGGACTCCAGCAGTCGTGCACTCACCCCTGTCAGGCCTCCCCAGCCGCGAATCGATTCGTTCGCATCAGCGGGGTCGAGGGAGCTGATGTCGGTACTTGTGACTCGACCTTGCTTGTTGTAGTCCAGGGCGTGCACTCGTAGGTCCTTCTTCATGATCTGCGCCGTGTTTGACTCGATGCCAGGGTCAATGCGTCCCATCAGGGCCTTGCAGAGTGCCTTCGCCTTGTTCGGCGCTGCCGAGTCCCGGATCTGGGCGATTGTCCAGAGGACGTCCAGTACGAGCGGGTGATGGGTCGACAGCACGACCCGATAGCCCCGAGCCACCAGATGCACCACGAGCGTCATGACCGTCAGGATTGCCTGCGGGTGCAGACCCATCTCGGGCTCCTCGATGACGATCCAATCCGTGCCTGCGTCTTTCGAGACGCTTCCAGCCGGCAGGAGCGAGTAGAGCCCGAGCAGCAGAGGCACGAACTCACGTTGGCCCGCGGTCCACGCCATCATCGGGAGAGCCGAGCCGTCGGGCAATCGAAGCCGTAGCTCCTGACGTGGCCCGATGCTGTCTAGAACGAGTTCAGCCCCGTGGAACACCGATTTCGTTACCTGGTCGCGCAGAGCGCTGCGCATTCGGCCAGTATTCGGGAAGAGGCGACCGGACTGCAGGAATCGCTGATTCACGAGGTCATCGTTCAGCTGTGCGCCGTACCGTCGCACCACGAAGGGGGTATCCGGGCCGAAGTCTCGGAAGTGCCGTGGAAAGCCTCCCGGGACAGCGAGGGTGCGCTGCGCAGGCACATACACGAGCCTGTGTTCGGCCGCATCGATATTCCGTGCCTTGAGCAACGACTCGTCGACCGCTGTCGTACCCACCTGCACTCTCGACTTCTCGTGCCACAAAGCATTCATGCCCTCGCCGAAGAAGAAGTCGACGAACTGCCTCCAGTCGTTGACCTTGTAACCGTTCTCCTTGATGGTCCGACGTACCGCGCGGCCATCGAGGCCGAGCTTCAAGCACTGCAGCAGGATGCTCTTACCGGTGGCCTGCGGTCCAACCAAAACCGTCAGGTCGCCGAAGTCGATTGCGGCATCGGCAATCTGGCCAAGATCATGAACTTCCAACCGAAGTGGCCGCGGTCTAGTTGCCATAGTGCTCTCCCAACATCATCAGTCGACCTGGAAGACCTGCATCACCTCGTCGCCGTAGTCGTTGATGACCTTGACGGCGATCTTGCCGGTCTCTGGTTTCGGGAACGGCCGGCTGACGGTCTGGTACAGGGTGGCCCAGGCGTCTTCGTCGATGTCGGCCTTGAGTGCCCGCTTCAGGCGTTCGTAGGGATCGTTGCCGCCGGTGAAGTAGCAGTGTCGGACGAAGAACGACTCCTCGTTGTAGTTCGTGTCGATCATCCAGAGCGCGATGTGGTCGGTGTCTCGGCTGCGGACCTCGCCGGTCGACGGGTCGTACACGTCGACTCCGAGGATCTCCACCGTCACCTCGTCGCCGTCGACACGGATGTCGATGTCGGGTTCACCAAACACCGTGAACAGGTTGCCTGACGCGGTCTTCTTCAGGTCGTCGCCCATCACCAGGTCATTGTTCATCCGCACGAGCAGGACCGGCAGCCGACCCAGGTTGCGTTCGGCGGCGACGTCGGCGAAACCTTCCGTGCTGGACACGTACTCCTGATCCGCGCCGAGCGCCTGCGGGTCGAACGAGAACGCCAGCACCGCCAACAAGTCCAACCGAGGGTCGGCCTTCAGTGCCTCGCGGGCGGCGTTCTTGATGAACGGCGGACCCACGGTGCCGTACTGCGGGCCAATTGCAATTCCGATCCGTTGCAGCTCGGCTCCATCGTCGACCTTGGTCTCGCCGACCGCCTGCACGTAGTCGCCGGCGTACGAGTCGACCGACGCGAAGTTCAACCGCTCGTTGCGTCGACCGTTCTGGATGCCCGCCCGGCCAAGGTTCTCCAGAATCATCCCCTCGAACGAAGCCGATCCCACATCTTGGTCGGCGACCAACTTTGACTTCGGCAGATCGTCCGGCACCTCCCCGGCGAACGCCAACGACCGGTGCGGCGACAACGACTCCACCGTGAACGGCCCCGCCACTCGAACCTTCGACTTGTCCTCGTGCGGCTTGTCGTACAACAACTCGTAGTCCGCATGTCGTCGAATCGCCGCCTCGATTTCTTGGCGACCCATCCCCTCCTTGATGTCAGGGTTGTTCGCAATTGACCGAAGCGTGATGTGCTGGGCCCGTCCATACACGAACCCGCGTCGAACATCATGTGAGGGACTTCCGAGCGCCGGGGCCGAGGAAATGAGGGTTGCCTCAAGTCGTTGCCCCTCCGCTGAGTCGGAGAGGACGTAGAAAGGATAGCGGGCCCCCATGAGGCGTTGGCGAGCGAGGGCGAGGGCTACCCGGGAGGTATCGACGGTGATCCATCTACGCCCCCACTGTTCAGCAACAAACGACGTCGTCCCCGACCCACATGTTGGGTCAAGGACGAGGTCTCCTGGATCCGTCGCCATCAGGACACATCGCTGCACGATCTTCAGTGCGGTCTGGACAACGTAGACCTTCTCTCCTCCGAACTGGTACTGCCCGGCCACGTCCGTCCAGACGTTGTGGATCGGCGACACGGGGAAGTCATCCAAGAAGCGTCGATACCGGATGCTGTTCGATCGAGCGATCAGCCGATCCGCGAGGGCAAGTCGCTGCATGCCCTCGCGATTGGTCTTCCAGTAGCCGGTCCTCAACGTCACGGTTGTGTCGCCAACAGTCACCGGGAACTGCCCGTCCGATCGCTGACTCTGGCTGGTCATGTTGTCAGCGGTGTAGACGCGACCTCCTCGAGGAATCAGTGCGGGGTCGGTGCGCTCCGCCGACTCTAGGCGCCGGACTGAGCCGTCAATCAGCTGGACCATGTCATAAGCGCCTGAGCCGGTATCCAGCGATTTGTCATCGTAGAGCTGTCGGTACTTGAGTGAAGACCGGTCGTAGGCGTACCAAAGGACATAACTGTGGACTGCAGCGATCACCGTTGTACCCACCTGACTTCCCGCACCCTGCGTCGTCTGCAGAACGATCTGGCTAACGAAGTTCTCGCTTCCGAAGACCTCGTCCATGAGGCTGCGGACAAGGTGGACGTTCTCGTCGCCGATCTGAACGAAGCAGCTGCCGCTATCGGTCAGTAGCTCGCGTGCAGCCACAAGCCGGTCGCGAAGATAGGAGAGGTATGAGTGGATGCCGAGTTCCCATGTATCGCGAAAGGCCTTGATCTGCTCGACCTCAAAGCTGGCATCCTCCAACTTGCCGTCATGCACCGTTCGCTTTCGGGTGGAGACTTGCCAGTTCGAGCCGAACTTGATGCCGTATGGAGGGTCGATGTAGATCATCTGGACCTTGCCACGAAGGCCCTCTCGTTCGGCGAGTGACGCCATGACTTGGAGGCTGTCGCCGAGGATCATACGGTTCGACCAGTTCGCCTCGTGCTGGTAGAAGTCGACGATGTCGAATCCGTCGAGCCCGTCGAAGCTGTCGAACAGGGTTAGTTCCGGCTCGGCCTCGCCGGCTTTCGACGTCTGGCGCAGGTTCTCGATGAGCACCCTGGGGTCGATCTTCTCCTGGATGAAGATCGGAGGTGCGACGACCTCGAGGTCGTGGGCGTCCTGTTCGTCCTTGCCCTTCCAGACGAGCTGTGGGTCGAGCGACGGGTCCCTGGGGTACAGCAGTGTCTTGGGCTGCTCGGCCTCGGGCGGCAGGAAGTCCTGTGCGTCGGCGGTGGGGATGTTGGCCCGCTTGTCCTGATGGACGGTCGCCTCGACCGGAGTGTGGGTCTTCTTCGTCGATGTTTGCTTCCTCGCCGCCATGTGTTCCTCAGTCCGCCAGTGCTGCTTCGAGCACGTTCATGTGGAGGCGGTTGATCGCCTCGTTGATCGCCGATTCGGCGTGCTTCATGTTCGAGATCTCTACGTAGCCCCAGCGACCGAAGCCACCGTGGTTGTTGACTGCCGCGCACCAGCGATGCTCGGCGGCCTCGGCCTTGGCCTCGCGCTTGTCCTGATCCTTGCGCGTTCCTGACACCTCGATGATCAGGTAGCGCTCGGTCTCGTCGTCGGCATCGCGGGGTCCGAGGCGTAGGAGAAAGTCCGGCTTGTAGTCGTACTGCACACCAGCGTGGAGATAGGGGATCATGAAGTCGAGACCGTCGTTCTTCACGTACGACACGACCTCCGGATGCTTCTCTAGGCGGTGAGCGACCGTCTCCTCCCACGAGTTGCCCTTGATCCCATCGAGGGTGACCCGGTTGATCGGTGACTTCACGGTGTCGATCACCACCTTGCGAGTCATAAACGACACATGGTCGGTGGTGCCGACAGAGTCGAACCGATCGAGGACCGGACGCAGCGTCTCGCGGTGCGCGTTCTCGAGCCGGACGATCGAGTTCTCCAACCGCTCAGCGGCCTTGGCACGCCATTCGGCGATCGTGACGAGCATCGACGCGTCACAGCCCGGTTCGTAGGTCACACACTCCGCCAGCCAGTCCTTGGCGATCTTCACCAGTTGCGGGAAGCGAGTATGGATCGGCACGCCGCCGAGGCCGAGGTGCCGGTTGGCGAGCACCTGCTTGGCCAGTTCGTACGCGACCTGTTGCGGGCGAACCGAACCGGTGTCGGCGAGACGATGCTCGGCGCCCTCACCGACGATGCCTTCAACGTCGACGCGGGCGGCGTAGCTGGTCTTGTCGACGTGCAGTTTCGACTCGTCGGTGAAGTCTGCGGCGAGCGGCGTCGGCGACAACTCGACGCGGTACCCGGTGAGTTTCGGGAACGTGATCCGCAGATGCGCACGCTCGGGCAGGGCACGCACTTCTACGGCCGGCGACTTCGGTGTGATCGGCTTCAACACGCGGTCAGTCGGGATGAAGGCGAACGGCACGCCGTACACCTCGGCGTACTCGGGTTCGAACTTGCCGTCGTCGTTGATCGAGTAGTCACGGCGACGCAGCCCACGGCCGACCACCTGCTCGCAGAGGAGCTGGCTGCCGAACGCGCGCACGCCGAGGATGTGGGTGACCGTGTTCGCGTCCCAGCCCTCCGTCAGCATGCTGACGCTGACGACGCAGCGCACTCCTTCGCCGAGCTTTCCCTTCTTGCCGACGGTGTTCATCACCTCGCGCATCAGGTCTTCGTCGGTCAGGTTGTCGACGTCGGCCCCCGGGTCTCGGCGGCGGATCTCCGACTTGAACGCTTCGATCTCGTGCGCAGCGGCCTTCTTGAAGTCGTCCTTCATCGACTCGCCGCTCTCGAGCTGAGCCGAGTCGATCAGAACGGTGCGGGGCCGTGTCAGCCAGGCGCCATCGGCCACGTTCGAGAGCAGCTCCAGCTCACCCTTGCGGACACGAATGGTTCCGTCTTCGGCCTCGATGTCGGCGCCGGCGATCCAGTCGTAGACGAGCTTCGACACGATCGTGTTCGGGCACACCACGATGATCACCGGCGGCGGCTCGCCCAGCGGCTTGAGTGTGCGCTCCCACCGCTCGAAGGACGCCGCATACGACCGGTAGAGCGAGCGCATCGCCCCTTCAAGCGTGTCTGGCGGCACCCAGTCACCGTCGGTTCCGGCCTTCTTGCCGGCACGCTTGGGCAGCCGCGTGCCCACGTGATCCCACAGCCGCAGGTACGTGACGAGGTGGCTGGCGGCGTCGTCGTCGACCGGGACACGGGGGACCTTCACGATCCCGCTCTCGATGGCGTCCATCAGCGAGAAGTCACTGACCACCCACGGGAAGATGTAGCCCTCGTTGTAGCCGGAGCCCTGCAAGTAGTACGGCGTCGCCGACAGGTCGTAGACGTTCTTGATGCCGACCTTCTTGGCCACCTGCTGCAGACCGATGAACCATCGGCGAGCGTCCTCGTTGCGCTCCCGCTCGTCCTTGTCGAGCTCCTCGTCGTCGATCGACCTGTTCTGGTAGCAGTGGTGCGCCTCGTCGTTGAGCACGACGATCTCGTTCAGCTTCCCCTTCCCACCGAACGAGCGCAGCACCCGGGCGACGATCTGATCGCCGGTCTCGACGAACGGATCGACCTTCTTGCCATAGGTCAGGATCTTGCGGGTGTTCGCAGCGACGCCCTGCATCTCCTTGGCGGTGCGCGGCAGGAAGGCGTGGTAATTGGCGATGATGATCTCGGCCTGGCCGAGCGCCGCCCACAGGTCGCCGGGCACGAGGTCGCGCTGGCGGTAGTAGTTGTCCGGGTCATTCGGCTGGATCACCCGGAGCCGATCGCGGATCGTGATGCCCGGCGTGACCACGAGGAACCGCTTCGAGAAGCGGGCGTCGCGGGGCGAGTAGACCTTGTTGATGGTCTGCCACGCAATGAGCATCGCCATCACGACCGTCTTGCCCGTGCCGGTCGCCATCTTCAGCCCGACCCGTGGCAGGCGGTTGTTGTGCAACGCGTTCTCGGCGTCGAGCCGCTGCCGGAAGTCGGGAGTGCCCTGCCGACCCGACACCTCGGCGAGGAAGATCGCCGTCTCGGCCGCCTCCCGCTGGCAGAACATCACTCGGTTCTCGCGGTTCGGGTCAGCCCAGTGCTGCAGCAGCTTGCGCGAGATCGGCGTCACGCCGGGGTAGCCGCGCTGACGCCACAGGCCGACGTGATACCGGATCTCGTTGATCAGATCGTTCTTCTCCCGCCGCTCACCCGAGACGTCGAGATCCAACGCCTGCTGCCCCTTGTTCTTCCCCTTCCGCGGCGCAGGAACCGGGATGAACGACTCGCTCGGACGCCGGCCGTCGAGAATCGTGCCCGTCGGACCGTTCGGCCCGAGCTCGAAGTGGCGCGAAGGAGCATCGTACGGCCCGTTGAGAATGGGATTCTCGATGCCCTCTGCCATGCCATTGTTTCTAGCAGGAACGATGCAAGGCCCTGCCGGACTGCCCGTACCATCGAATGCGATGTCGACGACGCCCGACGATCTGATGCTGCGAGCCCTGATCGCGGAGAACGGGCACGTGCGAACCGACCTTCACTGGCTGCTCACCGCCGCCATCGAGTTCACGAACCGGTACGACAGCGGAGCGCTGACGGTGGTGCTCCAGGACAGCGCCCTGATGCACGGCCGGACACTGATCGAGTTCACATGCTTCCAGCCGAAGTCCGGGTACTTCCGTCTCGTTGACTTCCTCGCCGCTGGCGAGACGGCGGGCCTCGAAACCGTGGACTGGTCGGGTTGGCACGCGTTCATGAGCAGCCAGACATCGCACCTTTCGACGAAGCGCGATCCGGGCGTCGCATGGCCATACGCCATGACCTACAAGTCGAGGGATCGCATGTACCGGCTGGCCGATGACGTACTGCGGATCCTCGAGGTGAACGCCGAGAAGGTCCGCGAGCCGATCAAGGACGACTTCGTCGAGATGGTTCGCTGGGCGCGCGGCCATCTCGATCGACGCGAGCCGCCGAGCCTGATCCTCCCCGCGTCCCCGTAGGCCAGCAGCCTTCCTCACTCGCCCGAGCTGCACAGCAACCTTGATCCCCATGCAGGGTTCATGCCTTCGGAACCGGCGGCTCGTCACGTGTGTTCTTCGACTTCTGCACATCTGCACCAAAGTGCCCGCACTGCCTCCCAGCGCCTCGGCCGGCAGGTCCAGCGAACACCGTGGCACCCCTTCGTCACGATGGAGCCGTGGTCGTCGTCGTGCCCGTCGTCGTAGCCGTCGCCTTCGTGTTGCTCCACGCAGCGGACTACCTCGACCTCGTTCCATCGCACATCGCACGAGCCGCCCGATCCGCCCTGGCCGTCTCGCTTCTCGTCCTCATGTTGATCTCCTGGGACGCCTACTCGGATCTGGTCACGTCGTTCTTCCGTGGGCGACTCGGGTCGCCGTGATGGAACCTCTGGCGCTGATGCTGGACGTCCCGGGCACGTCTGAACACGGTCGGGCGGTGATCCGGGACGTCCCGACGCGAGGTTGCCGGCATGCCCGCCCACACCACTCCCCTGCCTTCGATGCCCCAGCCCGCACGCGCCGGCCAGCTCCCGCGGCTGGTGTCGATCGAGGCCGTCGCCGAGCACCTCGGCGTATCGGTCCGTCACGTCCGTCGACTCGTGTACGAGCGCCGCATTCCGTACGTGAAGTGGGGCCATCTTGTGCGCTTCGACGTGGACGACGTCAACGCCTGGGTCGCCGGATCCCGGATCGCCGTCGTCGATCTCTCCGACTCGCAGGGTCGACGGTGACGCGTAGCCTGGGCGTGCGCGTCGTCGTCACGGTCGCTGCCTCGCCGTTCCCTCGGCCCCGATCGCTACGAGCACCCGTGCGGAGGTGACCGATGGGGTTCGTCGAACCGACCAAGTTCACGCTGGTGACGAATCGAACCACCGGCGTCACCACCAAGCGGATCAGCCGCGACACGAAGTGGAAGGCCCGCTACCGCGACGCCAAGGGCCGGGCACGGAGCAAGACCTTCGACCGCAAGCACGACGCCGAGAAGTTCCTCGCCCGCATCGACACCGACATCCAACGCGACGAGTGGGTCGACCCGCAGCGACGCCGCGCCGGATTCGACGAGTGGGCCGACGCCTGGTTCACCACCACCGCTCGCCTCTCCGCTTCGACCCGCCGGGGCTACGAGAAGACGCTGCGGCTGTACGTGCGCCCGGCGTTCGGCGGCCGGCGGATCGCCTCGATCGACTGGCTCGAGGTCGAGTTTGTTCGTGTCGTCGCTCGTGGAGCGCGGGCTCAGCCCGAAGACGTGTCGTGACGCGGTGTCGGTGCTGTCGCCCATCATGAAGATGGCGCAGCGGGCGA
>JACJWF010000024.1 GCA_020637295.1 Acidimicrobiaceae bacterium
GACCGCCGCCGCCGAGCTGGCCATGCTGGCCGGCGCCGACCGCGTGGAAGGCACCCTGTTCGGCAACGGCGAGCGCACCGGCAACGTGGACGTCGTGAACCTGGCCATCAACCTGATGGTCAACGGGGTGGACCCCGAACTGGACATCAGCGACATCGACGCCCTGCGGCGCGTGGCGGAGTACTGCAACCGGCTGCCCGTCGGCCCCCGCCACCCGTGGGTCGGCGACCTCGTCTACACCGCGTTCAGCGGCAGCCACCAGGACGCCATCAAGAAGGGCTTCGAGGCCCTCGACGCCAAGGCGGCGGCCAACGGCGGCGAGTACCCCGAGTGGGGCGTGCCCTACCTGCCGCTGGACCCCAAGCACCTCGGCCGCACGTACGAGGCCGTCATCCGGGTCAACAGCCAGAGCGGCAAGGGCGGCGTGGCCTACGTGATGAAGACCGAGCACGGCTTCGACCTGCCGCGCCGCCTGCAGATCGAGTTCTCCAAGACCATCCAGCACATCACCGAGGACTCCGGCACGGAGATCGGGCCCGGCGTCATGTGGGACGCGTTCCACGCCGAGTACCTGCCCGAGCAGCCGCGCTTCCGGCTCAGCAGCCACGAACTGCGCAGCGACTCCGCCACCGGCACCACCACCATCACGGCCCAGCTGGAGATCGCCGGCGAGCGGGTGACGATCACCGGCGACGGCAACGGCCCGATCGACGCGTTCGTCCACGCCATGCAGGACGGCCTGGGCAGCACGGTGGACGTGCTGGACTACGCCGAGCACGCCATCGGCAAGGGCAGCGAGGCCATGGCCGTCGCCTACGTGGAGACCAGCGCCGACGGCGGCGCGGTGAAGTGGGGCGTGGGTACCGACCCCTCCACCATCACCGCCGCGCTGCGCGCCGTGCTGCACGCCCACGAGCGCCATCAGGCAGCCGCCACCCGGCAGGACTAGCCTGGCCGCATGAGGTGTCGCCGCCGGTTCCGCTGGATCTTCCTGCTCGCGCTGGCCGGCGGCGGTGCGGCGCTCCTGCTCCGCTCCCGCCGCGCCCTGCCGTCCACGACGTTCGTCGACGTGCCGCCCGCGGACGCGCCCGCCGCGCCCGCCATCCAGCACCCCGCGGAGGAGCCGCCGGCGGGCGGGCAGCCCGTCGCCGCCGTCGCCGCCGTTCCCGACGCCGCGCCCATGTGGGTGGAGCCGGTGGACGGGCAGTGCCCGGAGGGCTACCCGGTGAAGGCCAACGACAACTCGGGCATCTACCACCTGCCCGGCGGGCGGTTCTACGACCGCACGGTGCCCGAGCGCTGCTACGCCAGTGCGGAAGGGGCCGAGGCGGACGGCTACCGTCGGGCCAAGGCGTGAACCCACCCAGCAAGAGGGAGCCAGTTCGATGAAGGTCAGTGTCGACTACGACGTGTGCGCCAGCACCGGCGCATGCATGCAGGTCTGCCCCGAGGTGTTCGAGGTGCGCAGCGACGGCTACCTCTATGTGCTGCAGGAGGAACCGCCCGCCGAACTGCACGACAAGGTGCGCACCGCCGCGGACCTGTGCCCGACGGCGGCCATCTCCGTCACGGAGTGACGCTCCGAAAGCTTTGACGAATCTTGGATCGAGCGCGGGTGCCTGGCCGCCGATAGCCCGGCGATGGCTCGCCGACTCGTCGTTCTCACGGTCCTCGTCAGCATGCTGACGGTCGGCATGGCGGCCGCGGCGTGGTGGGCCCTGCGCCCTCCGGACGATGCCGCGGCGACGCTGCCGTCGATCCCCGAGGGTGGCACGCCGCACGACGTCCAGTCCGACGGCACCACCACGATGCCGCTGACCCTCATCGCCCTCGACGGCACCACCCTGCCCGGCGACCCGGCTGCCCCGGTGACGACGGCCGGGCCGGATGTCACCAACCCGGCGGTGGCCGGGCCCGGCGCGGCCACCCCGACTGCCCCCCGTGCCACGTCGCCCACGTCGCCAACATCGCCCGCGGCACCGGCGACGCCCACCACCGCCGCCCCACCGGCGACCACCGCGGCCCCGGCGACCACCGCGCCCGCCACCACCCCTGCGCCGACGACGACGAAGCCGCCCACCACCACGTCGCCGAGCACCCAGACGACGCTGCCACCCGGCGCAAGGATCCCCTCCGACTGGCCCCCCGGCAAGCCGATCCCGCCGGTCCCCGAGGGCTGCAAGCAGCCGGTGCTGGAGGACAACGGCGTGTGGAACTGCCAGCACTGAGCTGGCAGGAACGCCTCAGCCGCGACGCAGTGGCTGCCCGGGCCGGGCGCCCGTGTGCACGCCGTCGGCCGCAACGCACACCCCGTTGACCCACACCCGCTCGATGCCCGCCGGCACCGTGGTGGGGTCGGCGAAGGTGCCCGTGTCGGCCACCGCGGCCGGGTCGAACAGCACGAGGTCGGCGAACGCCCCCTCGCGGATGACGCCCCGGTCGACCAGGCCGAACCGCAGCGCCGACCGCCCGGTCATCCGGGCGATGGCATCCGGCAGGTCCAGCACGTGCCGCTCGCGGACATAGTGGCCGAGCACCCGGGGGAACGTGTGGTGCAGGCGCGGGTGCGGCTTGCCGCCGAGCGGGATGCCGTCGCTGCCGATGATGGTGGACGGGTGGGCCATCACGGTCTCCACGTCCGCCTCGGTCATCGTGTCCAGGATCACCATGCAGGCCCGGCCCTCGCCCTCCAGCACCCGGTCGGCGGCGGCCCGGCCGGAACACCCCCACTGCTCGCCCAACTGCGCCAGGGTCAGCCCCTCCCACTCCGGATGGTGCGGCGCGGCGCCGATCAGCACCTGGCCGGGCGTCAGGTCTTCCTCCTCGCTGGTGCCGTCCAGCCCACCGTTGCGCACCACCTGCTCCAGCAGGGTGCTGCCGCGGGTGTACGGGTACTGGTCGGCCATGACGTCCACCCCGGCCTCCACGGCCGCGTCGATCATCGCCAGCGACTGCGCCACCAGCCCCCACGCCCCGCGGCCGGACGCCTTGTGGTGGGAGATCTGCACCTTCCCGCCCGTGCGCTGCGCCACCCGCAGCGTCTCTGCCACGCTGTCCAGCAGGCCGCGCCCCTCGTTGCGCATGTGCGTGGCGTAGATCCCGCCGGCCGCCGCGGCCACCTCCGCCATCTCCTGCAACTCGGCCTCCGGCGCGTACTTGCCGGGCTCGTAGATGAGGCCGGTGGACAGGCCGACCGCACCGTCGGCCATCGCCTGCTCCACGTGCCCGCGCATCGCCGCGAGTTCGGCGGGCGTAGCCGGCCGGTGGTCGCGCAACCCGATGACCGCGGTGCGGACCGAGCCGTGACCGACCAGCGCCGCGGTGTTGACGGACGCCGGGTTGGCCGCCAGGTGATCGAGGTAGCCGCCGATGGTGGCGAAGCCGCTTCCACCGGCCACCATGCGCTCCCCGCCCGGGGCCACGCTGGTGCCGCAGTTGCCGACCACGATGGTGGTGCAACCCTGGAGGACCTTGCAGGCGTGGTCGGGCTCCGACAGCACGGCCCAGTC
This sequence comes from Acidimicrobiaceae bacterium, assembly GCA_020637295.1. Classification (GTDB taxonomy): domain Bacteria; phylum Actinomycetota; class Acidimicrobiia; order Acidimicrobiales; family Ilumatobacteraceae; genus UBA668. The sequence continues at coordinate 3,510 of JACJWF010000024.1, forward strand.
GTCGTGGGTGTGCACGTCGATGAACCCGGGTGCCAGCACCCGGCCGCGCCCGTCCACCTCCACCCCGCCACGGCCGGCCACCTCACCGACGGCCACGATCCGGTCGCCGACCACGGCCACGTCCGCGGCCAGCAGCGGCCGGCCGAGGCCGCCGGCGACCTCCGCCCCCCGAACCACCAGGTCGTACTCCGCGCCGGCAACCGCTCCACTCGCCATCGGGCCAGCGTAAACTGCGCACCGATGTCCCTGCACCAACCGCTGCGCGAGGCGTGGACCCGGTCGGGCTCGATGCTCTGCGCCGGCCTGGACCCGGACCCCACCCGGTTCCCCTCCGCCGTCCGCGGCTCCGTGTTCGACTTCTGCCGCGAGATCGTGGACGCCACCGCCGACCTGGTGTGCGCGTTCAAGCCGCAGATCGCCTACTTCTCCGCCATCGCCGCCGAAGCGGACCTGGAGCGCCTGTGTGCCTACATCCGCAGCGAGCACCCCCACGTGCTCCTGGTGCTGGACGCCAAACGCGGCGACATCGGCAGCACGGCCGAGCAGTACGCCAAGGAGGCGTTCGACCGGTATGGCGCCCAGGTGGTGACCGTCAACCCGTACATGGGCACGGACACGGTGGAGCCCTACCTGCACCACCCCGACGGCGCCGTGTTCGTCCTGTGCCGCACCAGCAACCCGGGCAGCGGCGACTTCCAGAACCTTCGGGTGGACGGCGAACCGCTGTACCTGCACGTGGCCCGCCGGGTGGCCACCGAGTGGAACGAGATCGGCGACTGCGGCCTGGTGGTGGGCGCCACCTACCCGGACGAACTGCGCCAGGTGCGCGACGTGGTCGGCGACCTGCCCCTCCTGGTGCCCGGCGTGGGTGCCCAGGGCGGCGACATCGAGGCCATCGTGGACGCCGGCGCCACCCGCGACGGGTTCGGCATGGTGGTGAACTCCTCGCGGGCCATCCTCTACGCGTCCGCGGGCGACGACTTCGCCGACGCGGCCCGGGCCGAGGCGGCCCGCACCCGCGACGCCCTGCGCGCCCGCGCCCCCCGCTGAGCCGGGCGACGCGCGGCAGGCCCCGCGTCAGCCGCGCAGCTGGACGGCGCTGATGATGCCGGGCGAGCCCTGCAGGGTGGCCATCACATGGTCGGGCAGCGGCGCCGTGGGGGCGATCAGCATGACCGCGGTGCCCGGCGTGGCGGCCCGCCCCACGTCCATGTCGGCGATGTTGATGCCGGCGTTGCCGAGCAGGGTGCCGACCGTGCCGATGACGCCGGGGCGGTCGTCGTTCTTGACCATCAGCATCTGCTCCGCCGGGGGCACGTCGAAGCTGTGGTCGTCGACGGACGTGATCCGCTGGTCGCTGTGGCGGCCGACGAGCGTGCCGGAGATCGAGTGGTCGCCGCCGGTGATGGTGACCAGGTTGACGTAGTCCGGCGACTGGGCCGACTTCGTCTCGCGCACGTCGATGCCGTGGTCCTTGGCCAGCTGCGGGGCATTGACGTAGGTGACCTGCTCGTCGCTGATGGCGTCGAAGAAGCCCTTCAGCGCGGCCAGGGCGAGGATGCGGGTGTCGTAGCCGGCGATGTCGCCCTCCGTGCAGACCTCCATCGTCGACGGCGAGCCGCCGACCAGCGAGGCGAACAGCCGGCCGAGGCGCTCCGCCAGGGGCAGGAACGGCCGCAGGGTCTCGTTGGCCTCCGCCGCGTCCACGTTGACGGCGAACGGCACGAAGTCCCCCGCCAACGCCAGCAGCACCATGTCGGCGATGGTGTCGCCGGCCTTGTCCTGGGCCTCCCGCGTGCTGGCCCCGAGGTGCGGGGTGACCACCACGCTGGGCAGTTCGAACAGGGGCGAGGAGGTGCACGGCTCCGTCGAGAACACGTCCACCGCGGCACCGGCGATGATGCCGTCGCGGATGCACTCTGCCAGGGCGGCCTCGTCGACGATCCCGCCGCGGGCCACGTTGATGACCCGCAGCGACGGCTTGGCCTTCAGCAGCAGGTCGCGGTTGATGAGCCCGGTGGTCTCTTTGGTCTTCGGCAGGTGGACCGTGAGGAAGTCCGCCTCCGCCACCGCCTGGTCCAGCGACAGCAGCTCCACGCCCATCAGGCGGGCACGGTCGGCCGACACGAACGGGTCGAACGCCACCAGGCGCATGCCGAACGCCTTCGCCCGGTCGGCCACCAGCTTGCCGATGCGGCCGAGACCGATGACGGCCAGCGTCTTGTCCGCCAGCTCCACGCCCTCCCACTTGCTGCGCTCCCAGCGCCCGGCCACCAGCGCGGCGTGGGCCTGGGGCACGTTGCGGGCCTGGGAGAGGATGAGCGCCATGGTGTGCTCGGCGGCGGACACGATGTTGCTCTGCGGGGCGTTGACCACCATGACACCGCGCTTGGTGGCGGCCTCCACGTCCACATTGTCCAGGCCGATGCCGGCCCGGCCGACCACCATCAGGGAGTCCGCACCTTCCAGCACCTCGGCCGTCACCTGGGTGGCGGAACGGATGATCAGGGCGTGGGCGCCCTGCAGGGCCTGCGCCAGCTTGGACAGGTCGAGCTCGACCTGCACCTCGTGGCCGGCGGCGCGGAGCCGATCCAGCCCGCCTTCGGCAATCTCTTCGGTGACCAGGATGCGTGCCATCCGGACCATCGTTACCGGCGCGGACCCCCGAAACGAAAAGGGTTGAACGATCTGTTCACCCACCTGCCGGGTGGGGTTTCGTACACTCCGACCGTGGCGACCGGGCGCAACGAACTGGAACGCTGGTTCATCCGGCGCGGCGTGCCCCACTTCATCGAGCCGTACGCCGCCGGGCGGGACATCTGGAGCCGCGCCGTGCCGCTGCTGGTGGTGGCCTACGTGGCCGGCGGGCTGAACGGCCTGGACCTCGCCCACTGGACATGGCAGCGCAACATGGCCGCCGCGCTGGCCGTCGTGGTCATCCTCCTGGCCACCTGGTTCCTCACCAACCTGCTCCGCCACCGGCCCATTGCCTCCCGCCCCCACGAGCTCGGCTGGGCGGAGCTGGCGGCCTTCCTCGTCGGCCCGGCGCTGCCGTCGGTGGTGTTCGCCCAGTGGGGCGACGCCATCCAGGCCGTGCTGGAAGGCGCGGCGGTGCTGGTGGTGATCTACGTGGTCACCAGCTACGGCCTGATCCCGATTACCGGGTGGGCGGCGTCGCAGACGTTCCGCCAGCTCGGGCCGGTCGGGCGGATGATGGCCCGGGCCCTGCCCCTCCTCCTGCTCTTCACCACGTTCCTGTTCATCAACGCCGAGGTGTGGCAGGTGGCCGGCACGCTCGACGGGCCCGTGTACCTGGTGGTGCTGGCCCTGTTCTTCGTGCTCGGCTCGGCGTTCATGCTGTCCCGCGTGCCCGCCGGGATCCGCGTGGTCAACGAGTTCGACGACTGGGCGGAGGTCGCCCGGCTGGTGGCCGGAACCCCCGCCGAAGGCCTGCCCCTGCCGACCGAGGGCGACCCGATGGAGCGGGCGCTCAGCCCCCGCCAGCGCCTGAACCTCGGGCTGGTCAGCGTGTTCAGCCAGGCGATCCTGGTGACGATCGTGGCGCTGACCCTCTTCGTGTTCTTCCTGGTCTTCGGCGTGCTGGCCATCCCCGAATCCACCACGGCCTTCTGGACGACCGTGCCGGACGTGCACGTGCTGGCCCACTGGCGGGTCGGCGGCCGCACGCTCGTGCTCACCGAACCGCTGCTGCGGGTGGCTGGGTTCCTCGCCGTCTTCAGCGGGATGTACTTCACGGTCGTGCTCGGCACCGACGCCACCTACCGGGAGGAGTTCGCCCGCGACGCCGGCCCGGAGATCCGCCAGGCACTGGCCGTGCGGCTCGCCTATCACCATGCCGCTGCGGCGGGCTAAGTTGCCGTCCGTCACAGCGTCCCGGCCACCGGTGACGATCCCGATCAAGGAGCCGACATGACCTACCCGTTCCTCTCCGACGAGTGGATGAACGCCGCCAAGGACATCCGCGCCAAGTACGCCGACCAGGCCTCGAAGGTCACCACGGTCATCCGCATGAACCAGGTGATCACCGACGTGCCGTTCGGCGACGGCACGGTGAAGAGCTACCTGGACACCTCGTCGGGCGATGTGGTGATGGAGCTCGGCGAACTGGACACCCCCGACCTCACGCTGACCACGGACTGGGAGACCGCCCGGGCCATCTTCGTGCTGCAGGACCAGGCCGCGGGCATGCAGGCGTTCATGTCCGGGAAGATCAAGGTCCAGGGCGACATGATGAAGATGATGGCGATGCAGACGGCCATGCCGCAGGACGACATCGCCAAGCAGATCGCCACCGAGATCAAGGACATCACGGCCTGACCCGCGGCGCCGCGCTCAGTCGCGGCGCAGCATCGGTTGCACCCGCAGCGCCACCAGCGCACCCACGCCTGCCACCACGGCCCCGACGAGGAACGCCGTGTGGAAGGGGCCGACGTTGCCCTCGCTGGCCGTCACGCTCACCGTCACCAACACGGCGGAGCCCATCACCGCGCCCAGCTGGGTCATCAGCTGCTGCATCGCGCCGGCGACACCCATGTCCTTTTCGTCCACGGCGCTGGACATCAGCGACGTCAGCGCCGGCGAGGCGATCCCCAGGCCGATGCCGGAGAACGCCGACGCCGTGATGATGAACGCGTAGGCGCTGCCCACACCCACCTGCGACCACAGCACCATCGAGGTCACCACCCCGAGCGCGCCCACCACGCCGGCGACGCGCTCGCCCACGCGCACCGTCACCAGCGCGGCCAGCGGGGCGATGATCGAGAACGCCAGCGGGCGGGCGATGACCAAGAGGCCGACGGTGCCCTTCTCCAGCCCCAGGCCGCGCTCGCCGAGCAACTGGGGCACCAGCACGAACCCGCCCATGTAGGCGAAGTTGGTCAGCATCTGGCTGAGCACGGGGAAGACGATGTTGCGGGTGCGGAACCAGCTGAGCACCAGCAGCGGGGCCAGCGCCCGTTGCTCCACCCGCACGAAGGTGGTGAGCGCCACCGCGGAGATGGCGAAGCAACCGAGCGTGGCCACCGACGTCCAGCCCCAGGCCCGGCCCTGGCTGATGCCGGCCAGCAGCGATGCCGCGCCGATGCCCAGCGTCGCCGAGCCCCACACGTCGAAGCGGACGCCCTCCACCCGGTCCGTCGGTGGCAGCAGCCACAGGGCGATCAGGAAGGCGAGCACGCACATCGGTGCCTGCACCCAGAAGATGAACCGCCAGCCGAGCGAGTCCACCAGCGGGGCGCCTGCCACCACGCCGACCACCGGACCACCCGCCGTCACGAAGCTCCACACGGACAGCGGGCGCATGCGCTCCTCCGGGCCGAACAGGCGGTTGATGTAGGCCATCGCCGACGGCCCGCACGCCGAGCCGGCGGTGGCGGACAGGGTGCGGAACAGGATCAGCGTGCCGGCGCTCCAGGCCAGCGCCGAGGCGGCGGCGAACACCGCGGCGAAGAACAGGCCGCCGAGGAAGACCCGCTTGTGCCCCCACAGGTCGCCGGCCTTGCCGAAGGCCGGGCCGACCACGCCGAACGCCAGCATCGGGCCGACGATGGCCCAGTTGAGCACCCCGACGTCGGAGTGCAGTTCGGTGGCGATGCTCTCCAGCGTGACCACCAGCAGGGTGATGGTGAACCCGACGGCGAACAGGCCGGACAGCACCACCCAGACCACCGCCCAGCGGTAGTCCAGGCGGACCCGGGCGTGGATCCGCCGCCGCAGGACGATCGGCCAGGGGACGACACCGAGCTCGTCGACCCCACCCGACAGGATCGGGATCGTCGGGTCGGGCCGGGGCTGGAGGTTGTCGCGGCGGGAAGTCACCGCCCGGTCACTGGGGGGCGAGAGGCGCCAACGCTGCCGTGAGGTCGGCGACCGTCCACTTCGAGTCGCGGTCCACCGCCGCGCCCCGCTTCCAGCTCTCCACGATGGTGACGTTGCCGCCCTGGACGAGGAAGGTCTCGCCGGAGAACGCGCAGCCCTCCGACGCCAGGTAAGCCACGAGCGGGGAGATGTTGGCGGGATCCCACGGGTCGAACGCGCCCTCGCGCGGCTTCATGATGTCCTCCAGGCCAGGGGTGGCAAGGGTGAGCCGGGTGCGGGCACCGGGGGCGATGGTGTTGCTCTTCACGTTGTAGCGGGCCAGCTCCTTGGCGATGATCTGGCTGAACGTGGCGATGCCCGTCTTTGCCGCGCCGTAGTTGGCCTGCCCGGGGTTGGCGAACAGGCCCGACGTCGAGCTGGTGTGGACGATGTTGCGCGGCTTGGTGATGCCGGCCTTGTGCTGCTCGCGCCAGTAGGCGGCGGCCCAGCGGCTGGGGGCGAAGTGGCCCTTCAGGTGGACGGCGATGACGGCGTCCCATTCCTCCTCGGTCATGTTGACGAGGACACGGTCGCGCAGGATGCCGGCGTTGTTGACCAGGATGTCCAGGTCGCCGAAGGTCTCCACGGCCTGGTTGATCATCCGCTGGGCGCCCTGCCAGTCGGCGACGTTGTCGCCGTTGACCACGGCCTCGCCCCCCATCGCCTTGATCTCCTCCGCCACCTGCTGGGCCGGGGTGAGGTCGCTGCCCGTGCCGTCGTTGGCCCCGCCGAGGTCGTTGACCACGATCTTGGCGCCCTCGGCGGCGAAGAACAGCGCATGTTCACGGCCGATGCCCCGGCCGGCTCCGGTGATGATGGCCACGCGACCGTCGAGACTGCCCATGGGATGCGTACCTCCTTGTACGGCGCCGACCCTAGTGACGCGCCGGGTGCCCCGCAGAACCGGGGCACCTCCGGCTCAGGGCGCGACCGTCGTGGTGGTGGGCTCCGGCTCGTCGGGGATGTAGACGAGGTCCACCACGGTGCCCTTCGGCGCCGTGAACCCGGCCGTCACCTCCTGACCGTCGACCACGGTCTTGTTCAACGGCAGCGAGGTGTTGCCGTAGACGGTGCCGACCACGAAGCCGGCGTTCTCCAGCGCGGCTCGCACCTGGTCGTGGTTCAGCCCGGTGAGCGGCGGCAGCGAGACCATCTCCGGCCCCTTGGACAGGGCCACACCGATGGTGGCACCACGCTCGGCGCTGGCCCCGACGGCAGGATCCTGGCGGACGACCTGGCCGACGGGCAGATCGCTGTACTCGTCGGCAAGCTGGGTGATCTGCAGGCCGACCGACGCCAGGGTGGCAGTGGCCTGCTCCAGGGTCATGCCGGTGAGGTCGGGCACCGTGCGCGGCGCCGGCCCGGCCGAGGTGACGAGGCGGACGGTGGTGCCGATGAGCACGGTGGCACCCGCGGTGAGCGACGGCGACTCGGGGACCGACCAGCTGATGACGGTGCCGTTGGGGACGGACTCGTCGTACACAGGGTCGGCAAGCTCCACCACCAGGCCCATGCCCTCCAGCTTGGCTTTGGCGTCGCTGAGCGTCAGCCCGGTGAGCTCCGGCAGGACGCGTGGCGCCGGGCCGGTGCTGACGTACATCGTGACGGTGCTGCCCTTGTCCGCCCTGGTGTTGCCGGTGGGATCGGTGCGGATGACCTGGCCCACGGGCACGGACTCGCTGGCTTCCTCCACGGCGACGACGGTGAAATCGGCCAGCACGTTGCGGGCGGCATCGGCCTCCATGCCGGTGACCTCGGGGACCAGCAACTCGTCCGGCCGGGTGTTGTACCAGGCCAGCAGCCCTCCGGCCACGGCCAGCACGGCGAGCAGGGCGATGAACCAGCGGCGGCTGGGCCCGGCGGCGGGCGGGGGGTCGGGGAACTCGTCGGCCTCGTCGAGCAATTCTCCTTCGACGGCGGGCCCGCCCACGGCAGCCGCAGCGGGCGCCTCATCGCCGCCGGTGAGCGTGGTGAGGGAGATGGCCGCGGTGGACTCCGCGGGCTGGATGGGGGGCATGGCGTCGGCTGCCGGCGCGGGGCCGGTTGGTGGCGGCAACGGTTCACCCGGAACGGCCGGAGGCTCGACCACGGCCCCGGGCTGGGGTTGGGGTTGGGGTTGGGGTTGGGGCTCGGGTGCAGGTGCAGGTGCGGGTTCGTGCTCGCGGACCGGTGCAGCATCTGCGCCGCTCGGGCTGAACAGGCTGGACACCAGCAGCGGCAACGGCTCCGGGCGGGGCATGTGCTCCGCGGCCTGCACCAGCGCTCGGCCGAACTCGGCGGCGGTGGAGCGGTCCTCCGGGTCGGGGCGGCCGGCGCGCTCCAGCACGGGCGCCAGCGCACCGAGATCGGCCGATACCGGCAGCAGGCGGTCCACCCGGTTGGCCAGGGTGGCCACGGTGGAGTCGCCCACGAACGGCACCGTGCCGGTGATGGCCTCCACCAGCGCCAGGCACAGGGAGTAGACGTCGCTGCGCGGTTGGGCGCCGGCGCCGCTGGCGATCTCCGGCGCGGTGTAGCGGGCCACGTCGTTGCTGCGCTTGACCACCCCACCCGTGGCCTCGATGGCCAGGAAGGTGACGCCGGCATCCACCAGGCGGAGGCGGCGGTCCGCCCCGAACACGATGGTGGCCGGGCGGACGTCACCGTGGAAGATGCCGCGCCGGTGCAGGGCGTCCAGCGCCTTGCAGGCGTCCAGCCCCACCACCACGGCCTGCGACGGGGTGAGCGTGCGTCCACGGTCGATGAGGTCGCGCAAGCTGCCCCCGGTGAGGTGCTCGCTGACGACGTACAGCACCTCCTGCCCGTTCCAGGTCGCCAGGCCGTGGTCCAGCAGGGCTGCCAGGTTGGGGTGGTGGAGGTCGGCCAGCGCGGCGACGGTGGCCTCGAGCGCGCCGCGCACCCGCCGCTGCGCCGTGAGGTCCGGGTGGACGATCTTCACCAGCACGTCGCGCTGCAGTTGCTCGTCCACCGCCTCGAAGGCGGCAGCTTCCACCGAGGAACCGCGCCGGGCACCGAGGCGGTAGCGGCCGGCCAGCAGCCCCTGGCGGGTGGGGGGACGTCGTTCGGGCAGATCCACCATGGCGGCCCCGACGCTACCGCGACGTCACCCGTCGTCACCGTGCACCCGGCGTGACCCCTGGCGGTGCGAACCGGCGCCGGACGGGCGAGACTGTGCGCCGTGCGTCGCCCGCTGAAACCCGTCAACTGGCCGATCCTGTTCGCCAGCCTCGCCATCGCCGCCTGCATCGTCGGGATCTTCTGGGCGCTGGACCTCGCCGTCACCGGCGACGAGGCGCAGAAGCTGCCGCCCGCCATCGAGGAGATCGCCCCGGTGAAGGGTGCCACCCAGGTGCCGTCGCAGAGCGGGGTGTTCGTGGATCTCGCCACCGGCTACGAAGGGGTACTGGTCATCGACGGGCTGGAGCTCGAGACGGTGAACCGCAACGAGTACAAGGGCGAGGCCGGGCAGCAGGTCACCCTGCCGGCGGTCACCATCTACGAGCCGGGGAACGCCACCCTCACCTTCGTGCCCAGCCCCAACGCGGCGATCCCCGAGTTCACCCAGGGCCGCCATGTGGTGCAGGTGATCTACTGGAAGACGCTCGACGGCCGCTCGACGGGCCGCAGCTACACCTGGTCGTTCGAGGTGTTCTGACCGGCGCCGTTGCGCCCCGACGGCGCGCTCGGGGGCGACGGCGAGGAGATCGCCACGCACCGGCTGTGGCAGCGGCGCCGGCCACGCCAGCCAGACGTCAGCCAGTCGTCAGCCAGGCAGTTCGCCGGTTGCCAGCAGGTGCAGGAACCCGTCACGATCCAGCATCGGCACGCCCAGCGCCTCGGCCTTGGTGACCTTGCTGGCCCCGGGCTCGGCACCGACCACCACTGCGAAGGTCTTTGCGCTGACGCTGCCCGGGCTCTTGCCGCCGCGATCCTTGATCGCCGCCTCGGCCTCCTCCCGGGTGAAGCCGTCCAGCGTGCCGGTGACCACCACCGCCTTGCCCACCAACACCTGCGGCGCCACGCTGACCTCCACCCGACCGAAGTCCACCCCGGCCGCCCGCAGCTTCTCCACCATCGCCCGGTTGGGCTCCTTGGCGAACCAGCGCACGATCGACCCGGCGATCACCGGGCCCACGCCGTCGGTGGCGGCCAGATCGTCCTCGGTGGCGGTCATGATCACGTCGAGCGAGCCGAAGCGACGGCTCAGCGCCTCGCTGGCCGAAGGCCCGAGGCCCTTGATGCCCAGCGCCGTCAACAGCTTGGGCAGCGGCCGGGTCGTCGAGCCCTGGATGGCCGCCAACAGGTTGTCGGCCTTCAGCGTCCCCCACTTCGGCAGGGTCATCAACTGGTCGCGGGTGAGCGAGTAGATGTCGGCGGCATCGGTCACGAAGCCGGCATCGCTGAGCTGCAGCACGGTCTGCTCGCCCAACCCCTCGATGTCCATCGCCCCACGGGAGCCGAAGTAGATGATCCGCTGGTCGCGCTGGAAAGGGCACTCCGGCTCCACGCACCTGGTGTCCGCCTCACCCTCCGGGCGCACCAACTCCGTCTTCAGCGGGCACGGGCACAGCTTCGGGAACTCCCACGGCTCGCTGCCCTCGGGCCGCAGCGACAGCACCGGCCCGACCACCTCGGGGATCACGTCACCCGCCTTGCGGACCACCACGGTGTCGCCGGGGCGCACGTCCTTCAGGCGCACCTGGTCCTCGTTGTGCAGCGTCGCCATGCTCACGGTGGAGCCGCCCACGAACACGGGCTCCAGCACGGCGAACGGCGTCGTCCGACCAGTGCGGCCCACCGACACCTGGATGTCGCGCAGCACCGTGGTGCGCTCCTCCGGCGGGAACTTCACCGCGATCGCCCACCGCGGCGCGCGCGACGTGAAGCCCAGCACCTCGCGCTGGGCCAGCGAGTCCACCTTCACCACCGCGCCGTCGATCTCGTAGCCGAGATCGTGGCGGTGCTCCTGCCAGTGCCGGCAGAACGCGTAGACGTCCTCCAACGTGTCCACCACCCGGATCTCGGGGTTCACCGGGAACCCGAGCGTGCGCAGGAAGTCCAACGTGTCCGAGTGGGTGGCGAACTCCGGCCCACCGACCACCTCGCCCAGCTGGTAGCTCCAGAAGGCCAGGCCGCGAGCGGCAGTGATAGACGGATCCTTCTGGCGCAGGCTGCCCGCCCCGGCGTTGCGCGGGTTCACCGGCACCGGCTCCGGCTTCCGCCCGGCGGCCAGGCGCTCGGCGTTCTCGGCCTCCTTCGCCGCCTTCAGCCGCTCGAACGCAGCGATCGGCAGGTACACCTCACCGCGGACCTCCAGCACCTCGGGCAGGCCGGCCACATCCGCCAGCAGCTTCGGCACGGTCTCGATGGTGGCCACGTTGGCGGTGACGTCCTCCCCCACACGCCCGTCGCCACGGGTGGCCGCCTGCACGAACCGGCCGTGCTCGTAGCGAAGGCTCATCGCCAGCCCGTCAATCTTCAGCTCGCAGGCGTAGCGCACCGCAGCGCCGTCCAGCCCCTTGGCCACGCGCTCGCCCCACGCCACCAGCTCGGCGTCCTCCATCGCATTGTCCAGGCTGGTCATCGGCACCCGGTGAGTGACCGGCGCGAACGCGGTGGACAGCGCCCCGGCCCCGACCTCGGCGGTCGGGCTGGCGCCCGCCGCGTCGGGATGCTGCTGCTCCAGCGCGGCCAACTCGCGCACCAGTGCGTCGTACTCGGCGTCGGCGATCTCCGGCGCGTCGTCCGCGTAGTAGCGCTCGTTGTGATAGCGGATCCGGGCCCGGAGGGCCTCCATCCGGTCGGTTGGCGAGGCGTCGCCGGCCGACGCGTCGGTCACATCGTCCGCGGCCATGCCCGCCGCTTCGCCAGCGAGGCGATGCCCCCGCCAAGTGCCATGAGCGCGCCGATGATGATGATCCACAACCCCGGCCCGAACGACATGTCGACACCCAACGCCGTGGCCAGATCCTTGGCGTCCGAGACGTCGGTGATGTCTGCGAGCGCCGCCAGGACGGCGAACGCCGCGAACGCGACGGCGAGGATGGCCACCGCCAGCACCTTGCGGGCCGCCAGCAGGGTGATGCCGAACGCCAGCGCGAGCACACCCAGGAACACGAAGACGGGGCCGTCCTTCATGTTGTCGCCTTCGCTGGAGAAGCCGGTGAACGACTGCCCCTCGATGGTGAACCAGTTGAGGAACGACCCGAGGACCATCAGCGCGCCGCCACCGGCGATGAGCCCGGCCCCGACCGTGACTGCCGGCCGGGGTGGCTGCTGCCCCGAGCCCACCGCGGGATACCCGGTGGGGACGTACCCCGGCGGCACCCCGTAGGCGGCGGGCGGAGGTGGTGGCGACACGAACGGCGGCGCGCCAGGGGCCGGCGGCATCGGGGTGGTCGGCGGGGGATCAGGCTCGAAGTCGCTCATCGGGCGGATGGTAGTGCGGCGTCAGGCGCCGAGCGCCCAGCGGGTGGCGGTGGCCTGGTCGCGCACGCGGCGACCGATCTCTGCGGTGACCTTGAACACCCGCTCGGCCACCGCCGGGGTGTGCGCCGAGAGCCCGCACTCCGGGGTGATCAGCGCCTGACGGCGCAGCAGGCCGGGGTCTGCGCCGCGCTCCACCAGTTCGCACCACAGGTGGCTGAGGTTCCGCCACGGACGCTCCGAGGAACTGGACAGCGGGCCGGAGGTGGGGGCGGCGCCCCACGCCACGTAGCCACCGCGTTCCATGAAGTTCACCAGGTACCCGGCGGACTCCGCCAGATCTGCACGCACCGGCAACGACAGCACCGCCGGCCCGGCCGCAAGCTGCGACGCGATGTCGCCCCCTCCGCACACGTGCAGGCCCGCCATCGCCGAGCCCTCGATGGCGGCGAGCGCGCCCGACACCAGGTCGATGGCGGTGTCCGGGGCCAGCGGGAACCCCGGGTTCATCGCCTCGGCGAAGTCCGGTTCCTCCACGAACACGAGTTGGCGAGTGGCCGGCAGTTCGGCCGCGACGGCCTCCATCAGGTGCTGGCTGCGGGCGCGGACCGTGCGGACCGCCGCCTCGAACGCCTCGCTGGCCGGCACACCGGCCCGGACCAGCGCCATGCCCAGCGTGACGGGGCCGACCAGCCGCCAGGACACCCAGCCCTCCAGGCCCCGGGCCAGCTCCAGGAAGGTGCGGAACCCGACGAACGCATCGTGCTGGAGGTCCGTGGACAGCGGCGCCAGCGGATCCACCCGGGCGGGGTCCACCGACAGCGAGCCGTACTGGCCATCGGTGATTCCCTGCATGCCGACCATGGCCTGGGCGATGGCGCCCTCGGCGGGGCTGCGGCGCGGCAACGACGGGATGGCCGGGATGGTGAGGTTGGCGAGCGAGCAACGAGCCGCGTCAGCGGCCGCCCGGTGCGGGAAGCCCCCGATGCCGGTGGTGGCGCCGTGGGGCAGTTCGACTGACGGCATGTTCGGGAACCTCCTTTCCGTACTGGGCAACGCTCCGGTGGCCATCGTTCCACGACCAACGCGCCCGCAGCGAAGCGCAGCGGGTGCCCGATACGTTGGCCCGGTGCACACCCGATCGACAAATCTGTTCCCGTGACTTCGAACGGTGACACCGCTGCCGGCCCCCGCACGATGCTGTGGGTGCTCCGCGCGCTCTGGGTCGCGCTCGCCCCGCTGCTGGCCGCGTCCATCTCCGGCGGGCTGGAGCACGCCGCACCGGCCGGGCGCGTGACGGCCTCGATCCTGTGGTGGGTGGTGGTCGCCGCCGGCGTGGTCGCCGTGGTGGTGCCGTCCTCCGCGGCGCTCACCGGCGTGCGCATGGTGGCCCCGCTCACCGTGCCGGTGGCCGCCCTGGCGCTCGTCGGCGGGGCGGGCACCGCCGTGGGCGGAGCCGCCCTCGGGGTGGCCGTGGTCACCGCCGCCGTCGCCCTCTCCGGCGAGACCGCGGAGGCGTTCGTGCAAGCCTCCGCGTACGGGCAGGAACGCCGCTTCCCGCTGCGCACCCCGGCGGTCATCCTTCCGGCGGCCGTGCTGGTGTGGCTGGTGTGGGCCGCGGCCGTGGTGGCCGCCGGCGTCCTCCTCGGCAACGGGGCGTGGGCGCTGGGCGGTGCGCTGGCCGCCGTGGCCGCCGCACTCACCCTGCCCGTGGTGCGCCGCCTGCATGCGCTGGCCCGCCGCTGGCTGGTGCTGGTGCCGGCCGGCGTGGTGCTGCACGACCCGGTGGTGCTCGGGGAGAGCCTGATGCTGCCCACGGCGAACGTGGCGTCGTTCGGCCTCGCGCTCGCCGGCACCGAGGCGCTGGACCTCACCGGCCCCGCCGGCGGGCACGCCGTGGAGATCCGCGCCCGGGAGATGGTGCTGGCCCAACTGCGCGCCGGGCGTAGCCGACCGGCGGGCACGGCGGTGCACGTGCAGTCTTACCTCACCGCGCCGGTACGGCCCGGGCGGGCGCTGACCGCGCTGGCCGCCCACACCCGGCGCGGCGGCTGACCGCGGCGCCCGATCGGGGCCTCAACCGGCCAGGCCGCCGCCGAGAACCCGCTGGTCGGTCGGGTCGTAGAGCACCACGGACTGCCCGGGCGACACCACCCGCTGCGGCTCGCGCCAGCGGACGAGCACACGCCCGCCCTCGCCGCCCGCCCCACCCTGGCCGTCAGCCCCGTCGGGTTCGACCACGGCGGGGTGGGCCATGCCGTGCGCGCTGCACTGCACCCTCACCTCACCCCACTGCGGGCCGGCAGCCCAGGTCATCGCCAGCACCGGCTGGGTGTTGCGCAGCAGGCCGGCCTCGTCGCCCACCACCACCGTGGCGGCGTCACTGTCCACCGCCAGCACGTACCGCTTCGGCCCGCCGCCGGGCAGGCCCACGCCGCGCCGCTGGCCGAGCGTCACCAGTTCCACCGCCGCGACACGGCCGACCTCGGCACCGCGCTCGTCCACGACACGGGCCGGGCGCAGGGGGATGCGCGCCCCGAGGAAGGCCTCGCGCCCACCGCCGTCGGTGATGAAGCAGACGTCCTGGCTGTCCGGCTTGGCCGCCGTGCGCAGCCCGAGCGCGGCGGCGCGCGCACGGACGTCGGCCTTCGTCATCCCCCCGATCGGGAACATGGTGCGGGTCAGTTCACGCTGGGGCAGCATGTGGACCACATAGCTCTGGTCCTTCGCCGGGTCGGCGCCACGAGCCACGTAGCGGTGCCCGCCGTGCTCCACGATGCGGGCGTGGTGGCCGGTGGCGACGGCGTCGAAGCCCAGCAGATCCGCCCGCTCCGCCAGGCGGTCGAACTTGAGGTGGCGGTTGCACTCGATGCACGGGTTGGGGGTGATGCCCCGCCGATGGGCGTCCACGTAAGGGCCCACGACATGCGCCTCGAAGTCCTCCGTGAAGTTGAACACGAGGTGGTCGATGCCCAACTGCTGGGCCACCCGGCGGGCGTCGTCCACGTCGGCCACCGAGCAGCAACCCGTGTCGCTGTCGCCACCCCACAGCCGCATGGTGATGCCCACCACCTGGTGGCCGGCGGCCAGCAGTTCGGCCGCGGCCACGGAGGAGTCCACCCCGCCGCTCAGCGCCATCAGCACCTTCACGGCCGGCCCGCCGCCTTGCCCCGCAACCGGAGGACTGCACCCACCAACACCTCGACGCCACGGTCCACGTCCACCGCGGTGGTGGTGCGGCCGAGCGTCAGGCGCACCGCCCCCATCGCCTGCGAGCGTGGCACCCCCATCGCGGCCAGCACGTGCGACGGCTCCATCGCCCCCGCCGCGCAGGCCGACGCCGCGCTGGCGCACACGCCCTCCTCGTCCAGAAGGAACAGCAGCGCCTCGTTCTCGATCCCCTCGATGCACAGATGTGCCGAGCCGGCCACCTTGGCAGCCGGGGCCACCGTCTCGTGCACCCCGTCCAGCGCGTCGCGCACGCCGGCGACCAGGCGGTCGCGCAGGGCCTCGATGCGCGGCAGTTCGGTGGGACGGGCCTCGTCCGTGGCTGCCAGCGCCTCGGTCATGGCAACGATGCCGGCGACGTTGTGGGTGCCACTGCGCCGCTCGCGCTCCTGCCCCCCGCCCATCAGCCGGGGCACGAAGGTGGCCCCGTCCTTCGCCACCAGCACCCCGACGCCCTTCGGCCCTCCGAACTTGTGGGCGGACAGCGAGACCATGTCCACCAGGGGTGTGAGTGCACGGAGGTCCAGCCAGGACGGTGCCTGCACGGCGTCGGTGTGCAGCAGCGCTCGCGGCGCCTCGCGGCGAACCACGGCGGCGACCGCGGCGAGGTCGGTGACCGACCCGACCTCGTTGTTCACCGCCATCACGCTGACGACGCCGACGGGCGGGCTGGCCCGCAGCGCATCGGTGAGGGCATCCAGGTCCACCGTGCCGGTGGACGTGCACGCGACCACGCGGCCGCCCAGGTGCTCCACCGCGTGCAGCACGGCGTGGTGCTCCGCCGCCGGGCAGACCGCCACACCGCCGTGCCGTTCGACCACGCCGAGCACCGCCGTGTTGTCGGCCTCCGTGCCCCCGCCGGTGAACACCACCTCGCCCGGCGCGCAGCCGAGCAGGCCGGCCACCCGGTCGCGGGCGTCGTCCAGCACGGCGCGGGCCTCCCGGGCGAAGCGGTGCGAGCCGCTGGGGTTGGCGAACAGACCGTCCAGGTACGGCAGCATCGCCGCCACGGCCCGCGGGTGCATCGGCGTGGTCGCGGCATGGTCGAGGTAGGTGCGGTCCACGGGTTCCAGGCTACGACGGCCCGGGCAGTCAGCGCCCCTGCCAGGCCGACGGCTGGTACTGCGGGAAGTTGCGCCGCTGGTAGCGGGAGATCACGCACAGCAGGTACATCTCCGGATGCACCCGGCCCGCACCGTCGTGGCGCACCGTGCGGGCCACCCGCTGGGCCAGGTCGGCCGCCACCGCGTAGCGGGCGTCGGCGGTGAGCTCGCGGTTGCGCATGAGGAAGCTGCGCACCACCGTGTACTGGGCGTCGGTCATCGCCGTCGGGTCGATCGTCGCCGCGAACTGCTCCAGGCCCGGCGGCACCGGGAACCAGATGGCCGGCGGCAGCACGGTGCGGTCTGGGTCCTTCACCACGATCGTGCCGGCCAGCAGGTCTCCCACCCGTTGGTGCCGCTTGGTGGCCAGCACGAACAGCGCGCCGGTGATGCCGAACGGGGGCAGCAACTGGTCCACCAGCCCGCCCATCATCCGCAGCGTCGCATGACGCAGGCGCACCGGCGCACCCTCCACCGTGACCGCCCGCAGGCCGAGTGCCCGCTTGCCCACAGTGCGCCCGCGCATCAGCGTCTCGGACACCACCGGGTAGCCGAGCAGGATGGCGGCGATCAGGATGGCCACGACGGTGGCCGCCGAGGAGTCGTCGGTGAGCCCGGCGATGCCCACGACCATCAGCACCACCCACACGATCCCCAGCTTGACGAGGGTGTCGATGAGGCCGGCCAGCACGCGCGACGCCACGCCCGCGGTCTCCAGGTCCAGCACGACCGCCTCGGGGGTGACGATGCCTTCCATCAGTGACCTCGACCTTAGGCCATCAGTGACCTCGACCTTAGGCCATCAGTGACCGCGACCTTAGGCCATCAGTGGGCGGTTACCCTGGGCGCTCGGTGGACATCGATGCATTCGTCGCGGCGAACCAGGGCGCCTGGTGGCGCCTTCAGCAGCTCACCGAGAAGGCGCGGCGGATCCGCACGATGTCGCCCGAGGAACTGGACGAGATGATCCACCTCTACCAGCGCACCGGCGCCAACCTGGCCACCGCCCGCGTCGAGTACCACGGCGACCCGATGGTGGTGAACCGGCTCACCCTGCTGGTGGCCGACGCCCACGGCCTGCTCTACGGCCAGCGCGACGTGGAGGTGCGACGTTCGCTCGGCCAGTTCGTCACCGTCACGTTCCCCGCGGCCATCTACTCCCTGCGCCGCTACATCGCCGTCGCCGCCGTGCTCACCCTGCTGCCCTGGGCCGTCTTCCAGATCTGGCTGGCAGTCAGCCCCACGGCGTTCGACGCCGCCGCCCCCGATGCCGCCGCCCAGCAGTACATCGACCAGGACTTCGAGCAGTACTACTCCAACCAGCCGTCGCAGAACTTTGCCACCCAGGTGTTCCTCAACAACATCCGTATCGGGTTCCTCGCCTTCGCCGCCGGCATCCTGCTGTGCGTCGTGACCGCCGCGCTGCTCATCTGGAACGGCGCCAGCGTCGGCGTGGCTGGTGGCCTGTTCACCAATGCCGGCCAGGCCGACAAGTTCTGGGGGCTGATCCTGCCCCACGGGATGCTGGAGATGTCGGCCGTCATCGTGGCCGGCGCGGCCGGGCTGCGCATCGGCTGGGCGATCATCGACCCCGGCGACCGGCCCCGGTTCGAGGCCCTGGTGGACGAGGGGCGCCGCATGGGTGCCGTCCTCGTCGGTCTGGTGGTCGCGTTCTTGATGGCGGCCCTGGTGGAGGGCTTCGTCACCGGCCGCCCGTGGCCCACCAGCGTGCGCATCGGCATCGGCGTGCTGGCGTTCACCCTGTTCTGGGGCTGGACCATCGTCGCCGCCCTCCGCCTCCGCCGCGCCACCCCCGACCCCGCCCCACCCCCACCCCCAACCCCAACCCCAACCCCAACCCCGAAGTGACGTGATATATCACGTCACTTCCCTGGTGGGAGGGGGTTTCACCGCGTCACTTCGGCGGCGGGACCGGATGGGTCGGAGGCAGGTGGCGGGGCCCGACGGGTGGGCTCAGAGGCGGCCGGCGGCCTTCAGTTCGAGGTAGGTGTCCACCAGTTCCACGGCGAGACGGCCGGGCTCGGCGTCCACCACCACCGCCCCGGCCGCCCGCAGGCGCGCCACGGCGCGAGCCCGCTGGTCCAGCGAGCCGACCGCGGCCGCACTGCGGTACACCTCACTCGGCCACTGGTGACTGCCCTCGCGGGCCCAGGCGGCCACCGCCGGGTCCTGCACGGCGGCCACCACCACCAGGTGCCGGCGGGTGAGGATCGGCAGCGCCGGCAGCAGCGCTTGCTCCACCACGGCCTCCACCAGATCGGTGAGCACCACGAACAGGGAGCGCCGGCGGAAGCGGGCGGTGGCCGCGTTGAACGCCAACTGGTAGGCGCTCTCGCCGTAGTCCGGCTCCAGCAGGTACATCGCCTCGGCCGCCCGGCCCAGTTGGCTGCGGGCGTTGTTCGGCACGAGGATGCTGCGCACCTGCTGGTCGAACGTCACCAGGCCGGCCCGGTCGCCCACCCGCATGGCGATCTGCACCACACCGAGCACCGCGTCCATCGCGTGCTCCACCCGGGGCACCTCGCCCACCGTGCCGGCCATCACCCGGCCGTTGTCCAGCAGCAGCACCACGGTCTGGTTGCGCTCCGCCCGGAACTGCTTCACGATCGGTCGCTGCAGCCGCACCGTGGCCGGCCAGTCCACGCGGCGGAACTCGTCGCCCGGCCGGTAGTCGCGGAGTTGGTCGAACTCCGTGCCGCCGCCCGATGTGCGGATGCTGCGCGCCCCGGCCTCGATCACCCGCGGCACGCGCAGGCGGCGTTGGATCTCCTCCCTGCTGGGGTAGGCGGGCATCACCCGCAGCCCGCCCTCCACCACCCTGGTGGCCTGCCGGCTGACCAGCCGCCAGGGGCTCTCCACCCGCACGGTGACGTCGCCCAGCGGGAACCGGCCGCGACGGGTGGGCCGCAGCACGGTGGACGCCCGCAGCACATCGCCGGGCCGCAACGAGGCCGTGACCCTGCGGCGCTCGGCGGCCAGGCTGGGCCACAGCGCATCGGTGACCGTCAGCTTCACCCGGCGGCGCCCCCGGTTGGCGACCGCCCAGTTGAGCGTGGCGTCCTCCCCCAGCGTCATCGCCTCCGGCAGCGAACGCCCCACCGAGATCAGCGACGGCGACTGGCAGGCCGCGGCATCCACGATCAGTACCACCAGCAGCGCGGCGTCCACCAGCCAGAACGCCGTCCAACTCCTGCCTGGCCAGGCGAACAGCGCCAGCCCGCACCCGGCGGCGAGCGCGGCGAACCACACCGACGGCACCGGGTAGGCGCGACCTCTCATCAGCGCGGCGTGGGGACCGTGGCCAGCAGGCCGTCGAGCACGGCGTCGGCCGTGGTGCCTTCCAGTTCCAACTCGGACCGCACCATCACCCGGTGGCGCAGGCACGGCTTGGCCACGGCCTTCACCTCGTCAGGGGTGACGAACTGGCGGCCGCTGAGCCAGGCCCAGGCCTTCGATGCGTGCAGCAGCCAGGTGGTGCCTCGGGGCGACACGCCCAACGCCAGCGACGGCGACTCCCGCGTCGCCCGGGCCAGCGCCACGATGTACTGCTGCACTGCCGGCTCCACCCGGATCTGCTGGATGGCCCGCCGCCCGGCCGCCAGGTCGGCGGCCGACGCCACCGGGCGCACGCCCGACGCCCGCACGTCGTGTGGGTCCAGCCCCTGGTCGTGGCGGCCGAGCATGGTCAGTTCCTGCTCCGCCGTCGGGTAGCCCATGTTCAGCTTGAACAGGAAGCGGTCCAGCTGGGCCTCCGGCAGCGGGTAGGTGCCCTCGTACTCGATCGGGTTCTGGGTGGCCAGCACGAGGAACGGCTCGGGCAGGCGGTGGGTGGTGCCGTCGAAGCTGACTTGGCGCTCCTCCATCGCCTCCAGCAGCGCGGCCTGGGTCTTCGGTGGGGTGCGGTTGATCTCGTCGGCCAGCAGCAGGTTGGTGAACACGGGCCCCTGGCGGAACGTGAACGACACCTGCCCACCGGGCTGCTGGGCCACCATCTGCTGACCGATGACGTCGGACGGCATCAGGTCCGGCGTGAACTGCACCCTGCTGAACTCCATGTCGAACGCGGCCGCCAGGCTCTTGGCCAGCAGGGTCTTGGCCACGCCGGGCACGCCCTCCAGCAGGACATGGCCGTTGACCAGCAGCGCGGCGATCGCGCCGGTGAGCACCCCCTGCTGACCGACGACGACCTTGCCCACCTCGTCGCGCACGGCGAGGACGGCATCGAGGGGCGAACGCTCCTGCGGGGCGGAGATGTGGTCGGTCACGAGGTGACTCCTTCGGGTTCGGGATCGGGTTCGGGATCGGGTTCGCGATCGGGTTCGCGATCGATGGGCGCGAACAGGGCGAGACGCATGCGCTCCAGGTCGGCGGCCAGCGCCATCAGCGACGCGTCGTCGAACGCCTCACGGTCCAGCACCGCGGCGACCTCGCCGGGCCGGGTACCCAACTGGCGAGCCGCGGCAGCGTCCAGGTCGGCCACCGGCACCGTGGGCGAGAGGTGCAGACGGCGGCAGAGCGTGCGGTACAGGCGGCCGCGCAGCAGCCACCCCGCCTTCCTGGCGTGGCCGGCCCGCTGCATCAGGTTGCCCGTGGCCGACACCAGCTCGCTGCCGGCAATCGGCACCTGCTCCGGCTCGCGCACCGGCCGCCCGGGGCGGATCGAACGCGCCAGCGCGAGCAACACGAACGCCACCGCCAGCTGGGCCAGCGCCATCCAGACACCGGGACGGACGAGGCCGAACAGCGTCGTCTCGCCGGTGCCGATGTCCGCCGCGGTCTTGGCAGCGCCGTTGCCCAGCACGATGGTGACGCGGGTGCCGTCCACCGGAGCCAAGAGAGCCGTCGCCATCGCCGCGTTGTCCGCGTAGCGCAGGTAGGCGTTGACGAACGGCAGGTTGCCGCCCAGCGCCACCAGCGTGCCCTCGCCCAGCGGGCGGGCGACGGCGTAGGCGGTGGCCCCACGGCCGAAGCACGCCGTGGCGTCCGCCGGCACGGAGTAGCGCACGCCGGCCGGCACGTAGATGCCGCTGAGGTGGGCCAGCGAGCCGATGTCGCAGTCGTCGCGGGCAATCGACGCGGCGTCCGGATCGGCGGGCGTGCTGGCGTCGGAGAAGTCGAACGGCGACGACCCGAGGTCCGCCGTCAGCGGGCTGTCCGGATCGGCCACCACGGCCAGGCCCCCGGCGCGCACGAAGTCCGTCAGGTCGGCGCGCTCCGCGTCGGTGAGCCGGTCGCGAATGACGAACACACGCGCATCGGCGCCGAGCGCGGGGACGGAGCGGCTGACCTGCACGTCCGCCCCGTACTTCTCGAGCAGCACCACCAAGCCGCGGGTGCCCATCGCGTTCCCGCTGCGCGGGTCGAAGCTCTCCGAGCTGGGGGTGGCGCGGATCAGGAGCATCATCACCACCGCTGCGACCACGATCACCAGGGCCGCAAGCGCGGTGCGCGCCCCGCCGCCACGTTCCTGCACCGCGGACCGGCGGCTCACACCCGCCCCCTCGTTCGCTCCAGCACGTCGTGTTCCAGGTGCTGGAAGCGGTCGTCGTCGGCGGCGCCCACCGGCACCAGCCCGTACCAGGCCTCGTCGAAGAGGTCGGCGGCGGCTTCGAAGGGGTCGCTGGACTCGGGGCGAACCACCCTCAACTGGGCGCGCTCCTCGCCGGTGGTGCGGCCAGGGATCTCGTCGATCAACCCTCGGCGGGCCAGGTCGCCCACCAGCGCCCGGTAGCGGCACCGCAGCGAGTCGCGGAACCGGCCGGCGGCACGGTGGGCCTCCGCCTCGGCCCGCCAGTTCACGGGTTCGCGGCTGCGGTCGACCGCCACCCCCTCCTGTTCGATCTCGTCGGTGCCGGCGTCATCGCCGTCGCCGTCGCCGGAACGCTGCCGGCGACGGCGCCACCACTCCAGCCCGCCGAGGTTGCGGACGATCACCCACACCACCAGCAGCAGCCCGGCGATCAGCAGCATCCACAGCAGCACGCCGAGCACGTTCCACCATCCACTCGGCGGCGAGGACGTGCTGCGGGGCACGGTCTGGGTGGTGGGCGGCCGGCAGACCTCCGGCGAGCGCTCCACGATGCGGCAGGCGGCGTCCTGCACGTCGTCGGGGTCCTGGTCCACCGGCGGCAACGGGTCCGGGGCGGCGAGCAGCAGCCGACCGGCCCACAGCCCAGCCCGCGCCGCCAGCAGGGCGCCGGCGCTCATCCGGGGCTCCCGAACGCCCGATCGGCCGCCAGCACGATGTCCAGCCCTTCGGCATGCACCCGCACCTGCAGGTACATCTCCGCAGCCGCCAGCGCGGTGAACGGCACCACCACCAGCGCTGCCACCTGGGCGGCGACGCCTTGCACCAGCCAGCGCACGCTGCCGAAGGTGAGCAGGCCGGTGCCCTCGGCGGCGGCCGGAAGGAGCGCGATGAAGGTGACGAGAAAGCCTCCGATCAGGCCGTTCGCGAGCACGAAGCCCATCACCGGCCCGAACCGCCGGCGGGCGAGCGCGATCCCCCGCGGGATGGCGCGCACGCCCACCCGCTCGCCCATCATCACCGGCACCACCAGCACCACCAGCGCGGACAGCATGGTCAGCAGGGGGATCAGGAAGAAGGCCACTCCGGCCAGGTCCGCCAGCTCGGCGTTGATGACGCCGAGAGCGACGAGCAGCGCCCACCAGTGGGTGAGCGCCCAGGTGATGAGCAGCAGCGGCACGCGGCGCAGCGTCGCCACCATCGGCTCGCGGATGCCCGGGTCGCCGCCCAGCTGGTACTTCACCTGGTAGG
Organism: Acidimicrobiaceae bacterium; assembly: GCA_020637295.1. Classification (GTDB taxonomy): domain Bacteria; phylum Actinomycetota; class Acidimicrobiia; order Acidimicrobiales; family Ilumatobacteraceae; genus UBA668. The sequence continues at coordinate 26,943 of JACJWF010000024.1, forward strand.
CCGCGCAGTACGCGCCCACGAGGTGGGCCGTCAGCGACTGGACGGCGAGCGCGAAGAACGCGCCGCCGGCTTCGGCACCGATCCAGCCGCGGTCGCCGAACAGTGAATCGAAGCGGTCGAAGTCGTCGTACGCCAGCACGGACAGCCACAGCGTGAGCGCCGTCATCGGGATCATCAGCAGGGCGGACCCGACCAGCACGTGCCGGCCGCGCCGTTGCAGCACGTGGGCCGCGCCGTCGATGCTGCCGGTGATCAGCCGCTCCGCCCGCTTCAGGCGCGGGCGGGGGCGGCCGCTGCCGTTGCCGGTGGCCCCGTTCCCGGCGGCCCCGTTGCCGCTCCCCTGGCCGGTAGCCGGCGACGGCGCGGGCGGGCGGCGCGCCACCGCGGCGTCCGATTCGATCCCCGCCCACTGGCTCATCGGCGCCATTCTGGCCGACGGGCTTGCCGGGGGTGGCACCACCCCTGGAAGATGAGCGGGTGGAGGGCTACCGGGACACCAGCTACGGCGACGCGTTCGCCGACGTCTACGACGACTGGTACGGCGACCTCGGCGACCTCGACACGATGGTCACCACCCTGGCGGACCTCGCCGACCTGGCAGACCTCGCCGAGCTGGCAGGGGGCGGCCCGATCCTCGAGCTCGGGGTGGGCACCGGCCGAGTGGCGCTGCCGCTGGCCGCCCGCGGGCTGGAGGTGCACGGCGTGGACGCCAGCCGGGCGATGCTGGCCCGCCTGGCCGGCAAGCCGGGGGGCGATCGGGTGCGCACGGTGGCCGGCGACATGGTGGACGACCTGCCGCCGGGCCCCTTCGCCCTTGCCTTCGTCGCCTACAACACCCTGTTCAACCTGCGCAGCGCAGCGCGGCAGGCGGCCTGCTTCCGGGCCGTTGCCACCCGCCTGCGACCCGGCGGGGTGTTCGTGGTCGAGGCATTCGTGCCGGCTGCGGACGGCACCAGAGAGCACGTGGGCGTGCGTTCCCTGTCGGCCGACCGGGTGGTGCTGGCGGTCAGCCGCACCGACCCCGTGGCGCAGACGGCCGAGGGCCAGTACGTGGAGTTCACCGAGGCCGGAGGTGTCCGCCTGCGCCCGTGGAGCATCCGCTGGAGCACCCTCGCCGAACTGGATGCGATGGCGCGGGAGGCCGGTCTGCACGTCGATCAGCGGTGGGAAGGGTTCGATCGAGCACCGTTCGGGCCCGAATCCTCACGCCACGTGACCGTCTATCGCCGCACGTGACCGAAAACCGGGTTGCGTCCCTCCGGTCCCGCCACCGATCTCGTAGGCTGAGGGCACTGTGAGTCAGCTTCGTCTCAACCCTCTGACCGGGCGGTGGGTCACGATCGTGGCGGATCGGGCCCAGCGGCCCTCCGACTTCGCTCCCCGCTCCCCCTGGGTGGAAGCCGATCCCGGCCGCCCCTGCCCGTTCTGCCCTGGCAACGAGGAAGCCACCCTCCCCGCGCTGGAGACCACCGACGACGGTGGTCGCTGGCGGATGCGGGTCATCCCCAACCTGTACCCGGCGTTCGACGGCGACGAGCCGTTCGCGGTCCACCACCAGGGCCCGGTCCACGTCGAGGCCGAGGCCAGCGGCATCCACGAGGTCTTCGTCTACACCCCGTACCACGACAGCGGCGCCCACGAGGGCACCGACGAGCAGGCCGGCGACGTGATGCTGATGCTCAAGCGGCGCTTCCAGCAGCACGCCGCCAGCCGCAACGTGCGCTACACCCAGGCCATCATCAACCACGGCCGGGAGGCCGGCGCCTCGCTGGCCCACCCCCACGGCCAGCTGCTGGGTCTGCCGTTCGTGCCGGGCGAGATCCTCGACGAGCAGCGGGCGTTCAGCCGCTTCGACGGCGGCTGCATCCTGTGCGCCACCATCGAGGCCGAGTTGGATGCGGACAAGCGGGTGGTCCTGGCCAACGACCAGGTGGTCGTGGTCAGCCCGTACTGGGCGGGTACCCCGTACGAACTGCTGCTGATCCCCCGCAGCCACGACCTGCACCTCACCGACTCCGACGACGCCACGCTGCGGGCGATGGGCGTGGCCGTGCGGGATTCGCTGCAGGCGCTGCGCGCCGTCCACGGCGACGTCGCCTACAACCTGGTGTTCCACACCGCGCCGCACCACTACAACGGTGCGTTCCACTGGCATGTGCACCTGTTCCCGACGCTGATCACCACGGCCGGGTTCGAGCGTGGCACCGGCGTGATGATCAACATCGTGCCGCCGGAGGCCGCCGCCGACCAGCTGCGCGCCGCCCGCGTCGATGCCTGACGCCGCCACCGGCCGTCGCCGCTTCTCCCGCGGCATCGTCGTGTCCGTGGACATCGACGCCACCCCCGAGGCCGTGTGGGCCGTGGTCGAGCCCGTGGAGCGCCATGTGGACTGGATGCACGACGCCGTCGCCATCCGCTTCACCGGGGAGCAGCAGCGAGGCGTGGGCACCGAGTTCCTGTGCGACACCAAGGTCGGCCCGATCACGCTGGTCGACCGGATGGAGATCACCGAGTGGGAGGCGCCGCGGGTGATGGGCGTGCGCCACACCGGCGTGGTCACCGGCGACGGCCGCTTCACCCTGGAGCCGATCGACCTCGGCCGGCGCACCCGCTTCACCTGGGCCGAGACCCTGACCTTCCCCTGGTGGCTCGGCGGCCCTCTCGGCGCGCTGGTCGGTGGAAAGCTGGTCCTCCGCCCCATCTGGCGCCGCAACCTCCGCAACCTCCGCCACCTGGTGGAGACCGGCAGCGACTGAACCCTGGTCCCGCGTCGGCACGACCGCTGCGACATCGAGACCACTCTCGGATAC
>JACJWF010000025.1 GCA_020637295.1 Acidimicrobiaceae bacterium
GCATCCCCCGATGTCCCACCGCGGCGCCGGGTTGCCACCCGGTGACCGTCCGGTGTTCCTGACCTGATCCCGCGCCCGTGGGCGCGACATCAGGTCACGCGTGACGTGGAAGCGCGCTCATGGGCGCGGAATCAGGTCACAGGCCGGGCCGACGGGGCAGGGCAAGGCGGCTGGCATCGGGGGGTGTGCGCAGGCGGGGGCGGTACCGTGGCGGGTCGTGCAGGTTCGTCTCGGGTCGTTCACCCCGGCGGCGCCCGTGGTGCTGGCGCCGATGGCCGGGGTCACCAACGCCGCCTTCCGGGCGATGTGCCGGTCCTTCGCGCCCGGGCTGGTGTACGTCAACGAGATGGTGATGGCCGCGGCGTTGGTCCACAAGAACCCCAAGACCCAACGGATGATGGCCTTCACCCCGGACGAGCAGCCGCGCAGCCTGCAGCTCTACGGCAGCGACCCGGTGCTGGTGGGCCAGGCCGCCCGGCGGCTGTGCGGCGAGGGGCTGATCGACCACCTGGACATGAACTTCGGGTGCCCGGCGGCGAAGGTCACCCGCAAGGGCGGTGGCGCCGCGGTGCCGGCCAAGCCGAACCTGCTGCGGGCCATCGTGCGGGCTGCCGTGCAGGCCGCGGAACCGTACGGGGTGCCGGTCACCATCAAGTTCCGCATGGGCCTGTTCGACCACCTGCTCACCCACGTCACCACCGGCCGCATCGCGGTGGAGGAGGGCGTCGCCGCGATCGCCCTGCACGCCCGCACCGCCGAGCAGCACTACGCCGGCGATGCCCGGTGGGCCGCCATCGGTGAGCTGAAGGCGGCCGTGCCGGAGATCCCCGTCCTCGGCAACGGCGACATCTGGGAAGCCGCCGACGCGGTGCGGATGATGGCCGAGACCGATTGCGACGGCGTGGTGGTCGGCCGCGGCTGCCTCGGGCGACCGTGGCTGTTCCGCGACCTGGTGGACGCGCTCGCCGGCCGGCCCGTGGCGCCCGCCCCGCCGCTGGGCGAGGTGGCGGACGTGATGCACCGGCACGCCGGGCGCCTGCTGGCCCACATGAGCGGCGACGAGTACCTGGCCATGCGCGACTTCCGCAAGCACACCGGCTGGTACCTCACCGGCTACCCGGTGGGTGGCGAGATCCGTGGCCGGTTCGCCCGGGTGGCATCGATGGCCGAGCTGGAGGACCTGCTGGCCGAGCTGGACCCGACCGTGGCGCTGGTGGACGGTGGGGCGCGCATCCGCCGCGGCCACACCAACGGCCCCATCCGGGTGGCCCTGCCCGACGGCTACCTCGACCACCTCGACGACATGACCGTGCCCGACGACGCTCGCGAGATGGCGGTGTCCGGCGGATGAGAATCGTCCTCGCCTCCAGTTCCCCCCGGCGCCGCGAGCTGCTGGACCGCCTCGGGGTGACCTTCCGCACCGCCAGCCCGGACATCGACGAGTCGACCCGCGCCGGAGAGGGTCCGGTGGCCTACGTGCGCCGCCTCGCGGCGGAGAAGGCCCACGCCGTGGCAGCCGAACCCGACGAGTTGGTGATTGCCGCCGACACCACCGTGGACGTCGACGACCAGATCCTCGCCAAGCCGAACGACGAACCCGACCCGCCCGCGGCCGCGGCTGCGATGCTGCGCCACCTCTCCGGGCGCACCCACACCACCCACACCGGGGTGGCGGTGCGCCTCGGCGACCGCACGGAGGTGGAGGTCGTCACCACCGAGGTCACGTTCGTGCCCCTCGCCGACGCCGACATCGAGTGGTACGTGGGCACGGGCGAGCCGCTGGACAAGGCCGGCGCCTACGCCCTCCAGGGCACGGGTGGCGTGTTCGTGGAGCGGGTGAACGGCAGCGTCAGCAATGTCGTCGGCCTGCCCCTGCACGCCGTGGTGACCATGGCGGCCCGGCTGGGCACCCGCCTGCTGGGCTGAGCGTCACACGTCCAGTTCGGCGAGGACGCCGCCGGTGGCGTCGACGATCTGCACATGGTCGCCGGGGTCGACGGCAAGCGCGGCGACAGGGCCCGGCAGCGAGCCGTCGTCGACCCAGGCCAGTTGCACGCCGATCGCGTCGCCGGCGGGATGGGTGACCTGCAGGAGGGGCGGGTTCTCGCCGGCAGCCAGGTTCGTGAGGGCGACGGCGAACGTGTTGACGCCCTCGCCGACGAGCACGATCGATGCGGTGCCGGCGAACTCGGCGGCGGTGCAGGTCCACCGCCCGGCACCAGTGGTGACGCACAGGGTCGCGCCGCCGCCGTCGGCCTCGATGCTGATGGTGGCGCCGTTGTCGGCGACGACGACCGCAGTGGAGGACGTGGGCGGGTCTGGCAGCGTCTCGAACGGCACCGGGGTCAGTTCCACCGGTGGCGTCGGGGCGGTGAGTTCGGCCCACTCCTCGTCGGTCGCCGCCCGCACCGACTCGGCGAGCTTCAGCACGTCGGCACCGTGGCCGCGATCCACGGCGACGCTGATCATCCTGCCGCCCTCCACCCACGCCACGAGGTCCCAGCCGTCGAGGATCGTGCCGTCCGTGCCACGGGCCAGCACGGCTCGAAGGCCGTGCACCGTCGCAGCCTCGGTGTCGCCCAGCAGGTCGTCCAGCGCCTCCAGTTCGCCGCCGTCGGGAGCGGGCGCGCTGCTGACGGACACGGTGAACCGGCCGGGGTAGACCACGCTGGTGCAGCGGCACAGGAAGCGGGCCCCCGGGTCCACCGCCTCCACCAGCCCGATGGCCGTCCAGAAGCTGCTGAACGGATACAGCGGCTCCAGCCCCAGGAGGCGGGCGCGGTCCATCACGATCAGGCCGTGGGGGGTCCAGCGGATGACGGCCGCGAGTGCGACGGTGGCATCCAGCCCGAGGCCGATCGACTGCACCTCGTACCACTGTTCCCCGACCGGGCCGAAGACCACCTGGATGCCGCTCTGGCCGCCGTCGCGGTACTCGGCCGGGGCACCCTGGATGGCAGTGATCGGGGACCAGTCCGTCGAGACCGAGTCGTTGACGTAGCGGGGGTCCTCCGCGGCGACGGCGACGATGGCGGCGCGGGCGTCGGCCCAACCGCCGGTGGTCCATGGCGCAGCGGTGGGATCGGCCAGTACGTACCCGTCCGTGGGGACATCCAGCGTGACCCGCACGTCGGCCATGCGCCCCTCGAAGATCGGCCGGTCGAGCACCAGTCGTTCCGTGAGCGTCGTCTCCACCGACGTCACCGGGCCGACGGTGAATTCGGGGCGCTCCCGCCATGGCTGCCAGACCCACGCCAGGGCACCCATCAGCAGGAGGCCGATGACCACCCACGCCGTCGGCAGCAGCAGCCACTGATCGCCGGCCCCGGCTTGCCGATCCTTCTCCGGCCGCTCCCGCCCGCCCGCGGGGGCGAACGCGCTGTCGTCGGCATCGATCAGTTCGATGACGTCGAACTCGTCCGCACGGGCCACGGGCGACAGTCTCCCAGATCCGCACCGTTAGCACTCGCGGGTAGCGGTTGCTAACGAGCCGCCGGAGCGCCTAACCTTGGCACTCAACCGGGCCGAGTGCTAACCGGCCCATCCCACCCAACCGAGTGCTCTTGCCAACGGAGGCCTGCACCCATGAACCTGAAGCCCCTCGATGACCGCATCGTCGTCAAGCCCAACGAGGCCGAGCAGACCACTGCGTCGGGCCTGGTGATCCCCGACACCGCCAAGGAGAAGCCGCAGCAGGGCGAAGTCCTCGCCGTCGGCCCCGGCCGCTGGAGCGACGACAAGGGCGCCCACACGGCGCTGGACGTGAAGGTCGGCGACACCGTGCTGTACAGCAAGTACGGCGGCACCGAGGTCACGGTCGACGGCAAGGATCTGCTGATCCTCACCAGCCGTGACGTGCTCGCCATCGTGGAGAAGTGATGGCCAAGCAGCTGAAGTTCCACGACGAGGCGCGCCGCGCCCTGGAGGCCGGCGTCAACAAGCTGGCCGACACCGTCAAGGTCACGCTGGGGCCGAAGGGCCGCAACGTCGTCCTGGACAAGAAGTTCGGCGCCCCCACCATCACCAACGACGGTGTGTCCATCGCCAAGGAAGTCGAGATCGACGACCCCTTCGAGAACATGGGCGCCCAGCTGGTGAAGGAAGTCGCCACCAAGACCAACGACGTCGCCGGTGACGGCACGACCACCGCCACCGTGCTGGCTCAGGCCCTGGTGGGCCACGGCCTGCGCAATGTCACCGCCGGCGCCAACCCGATGGGCCTGAAGAAGGGCATCGAGAAGGCCGTCGCCGCAGCGGTGGACAGCATCAAGGGCCAGGCCGTGACGGTGGACGACAAGGACCAGATCGCCGCGGTCGCCACCATCTCGGCCGCCGACGCCGGCATCGGCTCGGTCATCGCCGAGGCGATCGACAAGGTCGGCAAGGACGGTGTGGTCACGGTCGAGGAGAGCAACACCTTCGGCACCGAGCTCGAGTTCACCGAGGGCATGCAGTTCGACAAGGGCTACCTGTCGCCGTACTTCGTGACGGACCCGGACCGCCAGGAGGCCGTGCTCGACGACGTGTACATCCTGCTGCACTCGGCCAAGATCAGCACGGTGCAGTCGCTGCTGCCGGCGCTGGAGGCCGTGATGAAGACCGGCAAGCCGCTGCTCATCATCGCCGAGGACATCGAGGGCGAAGCCCTGGCCACCCTGGTGGTCAACAAGATCCGCGGCACGTTCAACAGCTCGGCCGTGAAGGCCCCCGGCTTCGGTGACCGCCGCAAGGCGATGCTGCAGGACATGGCCGTCCTCACCGGTGGCCAGGTCGTCAGCGAGGAGGTCGGTCTCAAGCTGGAGAACGTCACCCTCGACCTGCTCGGCCGCGCCAAGCGGGTCATCATCACCAAGGACAACACCACCATCGTCGATGGTGCGGGTGACGCCGAGGATGTCGCCGGCCGGATCAACCAGATCAAGGCCGAGATCGACAACACCGACAGCGACTGGGACCGCGAGAAGCTGCAGGAGCGCCTGGCCAAGCTGGCCGGCGGTGTTGCCGTCATCAAGGTCGGCGCCGCCACCGAGGTGGAGCTGAAGGAGAAGAAGCACCGCATCGAGGACGCCGTCTCGGCCACCCGCGCGGCCATCGAGGAGGGTGTGGTCGCCGGTGGCGGCACCGCCCTCGTCCGGGCCCGTAGCGCGGTGAAGGCCGTGGTGGAGTCGCTGGACGGCGACGAGGCCACCGGTGCCCGCACGGTGTACGACAGCCTCACCGCCCCTGCCCGCCTGATCGCCGACAACGCCGGCCTCGAAGGTGCCATCACCGTCCAGCAGGTGGAGTCCGCGAGCGGATCGATGGGCCTCAACGCGGCCAGCGGCGAGATGGTGGACCTGGTGAAGGCCGGGATCATCGACCCCGCCAAGGTCACACGGGCGGCGCTCCAGAACGCGGCATCCATCGCCGCCCTGGTGCTCACCACCGAGTGCCTGGTCGCCGACAAGCCGGAGAAGGCTCCGGCCATGCCCGCCGGTGGCGGCATGGGCGGCGGCATGCCCGGCATGGGGATGATGTAAGGGTTCGCCCTGCGAACGACCCCGGTGGCCTCACGGCCCCGGGGTCGTTCTGCGTTTTCGGCCTAGGCTCGGCCCATGGCTGACCGTCCCGGCAAGCGGCCCTTCTGGATGCACCAGGCGGTCGAATATCTGCTCGGCCTGGCGCTGGTGGCCAGCGCGATGCGCAACCCGACGCCCGTCGTGCCGTCGATCGCCGGTGGGGTCATCGTGCTGTGGGCGGCGCTCACCTCGGGGGCGCTGGGCGCCTTCCGCATCGTGCCCCGCGCCGCGCACAAGGTCGGCGACCCGGTGCTGGACGGGCTGTTGCTCGTCGCAGCGTTCCAGCCGTGGTGGTCGGTGGAGTCGTCGGCCCGGATGCTGACGGCGGCGATCGCGGTGGTCCATCTGTTCGTCTGGTTCCAGAGCCGCTACGACGAGCGGAAGAAGAAGCCCGCCGGGTCGAAGTCGGCGAGCAGCGGCGACCGGGCCACCGACCTCGGCCGGGCCGCCGGCCGGCTCGTCGGCAACGGGGTCAATGCGGTGCGCCGGACCCGCGAGTCGAAGGCGGAGTGACGCCGCGCCGGTAGCCTCGCCCCATGGCGTTCGAAGCACCGGCCCCCGATCTCGACAAGCTCCTCGCCGCCTGGGAGGAGTTCGAGCGCGGCGAGCAGTCGCCGGGCAAGGTGCTGGCGTCGATGAAGACCGCCGGCCTCCTCACCGTGCTGCGCCAGTTGAAGGACAGTGGCTGGAGCCCCACGACCTGAGCACCCTCGCCGGCCCGGGGGCGCACAGTTCATCCCGCGTCCCGACGGCTGGCGGCACGGCGCGCCCGCACCCTGGCCGGAACCGGCCCCGTCGCTGAGCACGGCGGCCGTCACGTCGTCGGTGGCCGGGCTGGACGTGTCCCACGACGAGCCGGACTTCGACGGCGCCAAGCACTCCGCCGTGCTCGCCGTGCTGGCCGACGGCCCGCACGGGGCCGAGGTGCTGCTGACACGGCGGTCGATGGACATGACGAACCATCGCGGTGAGGTGAGCTTCCCCGGCGGCCGGTTGGACCCCGGAGAGACCTACGAGCAGGCGGCCCTGCGCGAGGCCCACGAGGAAGTCGGCCTTGACCCCGCCGACGTCACGTTGGTGGGCCGGCTGCACCCGCTGAGCACCTGGGTCAGCAAGAGCTGGATCGTGCCGGTGGTGGCGCACGTGCCCCAGCCCCTGCCGCTCCAGGGGCGCACCAGCGAGGTGGACCGGGTGTTGTGGGTGCCGTTGCACGACCTCACCCGACCGGGCACGTTCCGCGAGGAGCACTGGCACACCGCCGTGGGCGAGCGGGCGATCTACTTCTTCGAACTCGACGACGAGACCGTGTGGGGCGCCACCGCCCGCATGCTGCACCAACTCCTCACGCTGGCCTATGGGCCGCCGGCCACCCGCACCGCCAGGTAGAAGGTGCGGGCCCAGTTGCGGCACGACGCCCGCAGCCACCACGCCCGCGTGGCGCAGTGGTTCAGCATGTCCGCGTAGAAGCGGTCGTCCACCCGCTTGCGGTTGGTGCTGTTCCAGTAGGTGCGCCCGGTGCCGTAGCGGCGCTCCAGCAGGCGCAGGTTGCGGTACCCGAAGTCGTGCCGCCGGCACGGGCCGTGGAAGTCGAACGACCAGCCGGTGTTGCCGACGAGCGGAGCCGAGCAGTAGTCGGTGGACCAGTCCAGCCGGGGGTCGCCACCGCGGTCGGCGACGGCAAGGAAGTCCGCCAGGGTGACCACGAACAGCATCTGCTGCACGGTGCGCCACTCCGACGCGGCACTGGCGGGCCGGGTGGTGGTGAGGGGGCCGGCGTGGGCCGGCGAAGCGACGGTCAGGACACTCGTGACCGTGACGAGCAGCGCAAGGCGGAATCGCATGGCGTGCTCCTTGGGTTGGCGCCCGGGTGGGCGTGAGGCGGGAGTCAACCGTGCCCGGGCGCCCGTCACAACCCGCCGGGCCGCGTTGCGGTTGGCTCGGGCCGCTGCGACGATGGCACCCATGCGTACGTGGAAGGCCGCCGCCGTGCTGGGTCTGGTCGGGGCGCTCAGCGTGGGGTGCAGCGGCCCCAACCCGTTCCAGGCCGCGGACAGCACCGTGGCCCAGGACCAGGGTGTCACCGTGGGCACGGACAACGACTTCATCCCCACGGAGCAGAACCTCAGCGACTGCATCGGTGCGGTGGAGAAGCCGAACTGCGGCAGCGAGTCCAAGGGCGGCTGGCGGATGTACCTGGTGTTCGCCGCGCTGGTGATGGGCATGGGTGTGGTCGGCTGGCGGATCTCCGTCGGCGTGCGGGCCCGCGATGCGGTGGTCAACAACCTGCCGGAGGACACCCCGCCCACTGCCCCGGCTGGTTGACGCCTGGCGAGTACGCTCGCCGTTCATGAACAAGCGGACGTTGGCTGTTGCCGTCCTGCTGGCCGCCGGCAGCCTCGCGGCGTGCAGCACCACCCGATCCGGCGGCGAGGCCGTGGACGGGGGCAGCACCACCTCGGCCGACCCCGCCGCCACGGACCTCACCACCACCACCGAGACCCCGGTGGAGACCACCGTCGCCCCGGATGCCACTGCCACCACCGCTGCTGTCGCCACCACCGCTGCTGTCGCCACCACCGCTGCTGTCGCCACCACCGCCCCGGCTACTGCGCCGCCGACCCCGGCGCCCACCACCACGCCGTGCCGCAGCGTGCCCACCCTGTTCGTGCCCGACCTGGCGCTGGATTCGGTGGACGTCCGCCGTGGCGATTGCGGCCAGGGCGTGAAGGACGTGCAGGAGCAGCTGAACTACCGGGCCAGCGCCGGGCTCAGCGTGGACGGCCGCTTCGGCCCGGCCACCGAGACCGCGGTGCGCAACTTCCAGACCTCGGTGGGTCTGCCCGCCACGGGAGTGGTGAACGGCAACACCTGGGTCGCCCTCGTCGACGACGGCACCTGAGCTCAGAGCAGGTCGCCGCAGAACGCCACCGTGCCGCTCACCAGCGCGTGCGGCGCCTCCCACGGCACGAAGTGGCCGCAGTCGCGGAGTAGGAACGGGCCGACATGGTTCGGGAACACCACCGCGGCCATCCGGTCGAACGCCGGGTACAGCACATGGTCGCTCGGCCCGAACAGGATCAGCGTGCGGGTGCGGTCGTTGCGGGTCAGGCCCGCCGGTTCGCTGCGGGCAGCCTCGGAGAACGTGCTCTCGTAGCCGCCGAAGCTGGCCCGCAGGTGGGCGGCGTCGGCGAACGGCTCGGTGTGGAAGTCCACCTCGCCCGGCCCGGCGAACGCGCCCGGGTGGGCCCAGAAGCGGCTGGTGTAGAACGTGGCGATGTAGCGGCGCCGCTCGTCCGGGGTGCGCAGCTCGGCGGCCAGGCCGTCGGGGTCCGTCCCCTGGCGGAGGAAGTAGTCCGCCGCCTCCCGTGGCGCACGGGTGCCCTGGATGCCGGCCATCTCTTCCTTCAGGTACGGCAGCGGGCTGTTGAACAGGACCATCCGGTCCACCCAGTCCGGGTACCACAGCGCCAGTTGCTGGATCACCGGCCCGCCGAGGTCGCCGCCGAGCAGCACCACCCGCTCGTGGCCGAGGTGGTCGTGCACCAGCGCGTACAGGTCGCGGGCGTGGGCGGCCACGTCGTGGAACCCGTCCGGCCCGAGGTCGCTGTCGCCGAAGCCGCGCAGGTCCGGCACGATCACCTCGAACCGGGCGGCGGCCAGCGGTGCGACGACCTTCCAGTAGATGCGCTTGGTCTCCGGCCAGCCGTGCACGCAGACCAGCGGCACGCCGCCGACACCCTCGTGCACGAACGCCTGGCGGAAGCCCCGCGGTGAGGCGGTGTGGACCGCGAAGGCGGTGGGGTCGATCATGCGCGCATCGTTCACACGACGAGTTCGTACTCCACGCCCAAGGCGCCGTACGAGCCGGCGGCGCGGCTGTCCCGGGTGAGCAGGGTGGCCCGATGGTGCCGGGCGGTGACGGCGATGAGCGCGTCGTACACAGCCCCGCCGGCCACGCCGGCCGTCGAGAGTTGGGCGACGAGGCGCTGCTGGGCGCTGGTGGGAAGTGCCGCGATGGAGGGGAACCGGTCGGCGATGAGTGTCGCCGCGTCCGCAGGCGTGAGCCGAGCGTCGCCGGGCAGCCGGGTCAGCACGGAGTACGTCTCCAGCGCCGCATGGGCGGGCAATCCGACCTGGCGCTTCCCGACGCGATCCTGCACCAGGGGGTGGGCGGCGTGTGACGCCTGCACCAGCGGCACAGCGATGCTCGTGTCGGCGAGCCAGGTGGTCATCGGCGGATCGACTCGAGGAGGTCGAACACGTCGGTGTCGTCGATGGCGGTGTCCGAGACAGCGACGAGGTGGCCGCTGCGCTGCTCGAGGCGGGCGGTGCGTCCGCTGGGCGCGATGTGCAACCCATCGCCGTACTGGGTGATGTCCACCACGGAGCCGGGGGCGAGGCCGAGACGATCGCGCAACGCCTTCGGTACGACGATGCGGCCGACGCTGTCGATGGTTGCTTCCATGGGAATACGGTACCAGCGAGTTCCCAGGCGGGCGCACCGTAACCTGCGGGCATGACCCCGGAGGACTTCCGCCGCCACGGCCACGCGCTCATCGACTGGATCGCCGAGTACCTGGAGGGTGTGGAGCAGCATCCGGTGGGCAGCAGGGTGCAGCCCGGCGACATCCGGGCCTCGCTGCCCGAGCACCCGCCGGCGAGCGCCGAGCCGTGGGAGGACATCCTGGCCGACCTGGACCGGGTGGTCATGCCGGGCATCACCCACTGGCAGCACCCCAGCTTCTTCGCCTACTTCCCCGGCAACACGTCGTACCCGGCCATCCTCGGCGACCTGGCGGCCTCCGGCCTGGGCGTGCAGGGGATGAGCTGGGTCACCAGCCCGGCCTGCACCGAGGTGGAGACCCTGATGATGGACTGGATGCAGGAGCTGCTCGGCCTGCCGGCGGCGTTCCGCAGCACCAGCGCGTCGGGCGGCGGCGTCATCCAGGGGTCGGCCAGCGAGGCCACGCTCACGTCCATCCTCGCCGCCCGCTGGAAGGCCACCGGCGGGGCGGTCAACCACGACGGCGACACGTCCCGCCTCGTCGCCTACTCCACGTCGCAGTCCCACTCGTCCATCGAGAAGGGCCTGCGCATCGCCGGCATCGGCACCGAGCACTGGCGGATCGTCCCCCACGACGCGGATTTCGCCATGCGCCCGGACGAGCTGGCCCGCATGGTGGCGGAGGACCGCGCCGGCGGCCTCGTGCCGTTCTGGGTGTGCGCCAACCGGGGCACCACCAGCTCGCTGGCGTTCGACCCGTTGCCGGAGATCGGTGCAATCGCCCGCCGGGAGGGCCTGTGGTTGCACGTGGACGCGGCCATGAGCGGCATCGCCGCGCTCGCCCCCGAGCACCGCTGGGTGAACGACGGGATGGAGCTGGCCGACAGCTACTGCACCAACCCGCACAAGTGGATGGGCGTCAACTTCGACTGCGACCTGTTCTACGTGGCCGACCGTGTGGCCCTGCTCGGCGCGCTGAGCATCCTCCCCGAGTACCTGCGGTCCGCCGCGGCGGAGAGCGGCGCGGCCATCGACTACCGCGACTGGCAGATCCCGCTCGGCCGCCGGTTCCGGGCGCTGAAGCTGTGGTTCACCATCCGCAGCGGCGGCGTGGCCGAGGCCCAGGCCATGATCCGCCGCCACTGCCAGCTCACCCAGCAGCTGGCCGAGTGGGTGGCGCTGGACGACCGCTTCGAGATCGTCGCCCCCCACCCGCTGAACCTGCTGTGCGTGCGCCTGAAGGCCGGTGACACCGCGACCGACGCCATGATTGCCGCGGCCAACGACACCGGCCTGGCCCTCTTCACCCGCACCGTCCTCGACGGCCAGGTGGCCTGCCGCATCTCCGTGGGCGGCCGCACCACCGAGGCCCGCCACGTGGCCGCAGGGTGGGAGCTGCTGCAATCGGTGGCGACGTAGCGACTGGTATGGTTGAAAAACCTATTGACTTCTCAGTGTCGGGGGGGTGGGGGATCATGCCGCAACCACTACAGGAAGGTTGGGGGCATGAACCGTTCACGAATCACGAAGAAGGTGGCAGCGGCCGCGCTCGCCGCAAGCTCGATCGGTTTCGTCGGCAACGCGCCGGCAGAGGCGGCCTCGGGTTGGCTGGGTTGTCCCGTGCGGACCCGCACCTACACGCTCGGAACCCCCGTACTCCACTACCACACGTTGAACGGCGTCACCTTCGTTTTCGGCCCAGGGTATTGGTACACGCTGGATTGGCCGAACGGTGGCAGTTGGTCCGCCACTCCCAACGGAGCGGCGACCTGCCATTGAGAGCCGCATGGATTCTGGCGTTCTTCCTCGCGTGTTCGCTGGTGGCGTGCGCCGACGAGAGCAGCGGCGCACGCCGAGATCAGCCTGAGAACCTGCAGCTTCCTGGCGAAAGCCCTGGGGAGGCCTTTCGCCGAATCTACGACCGCTGCATGGATGGCTACGACATCCCGTTCACCACACTTGAAGCCGAAGGCAAGGAAGGCACGTTCATGGCGCGGGGGTATGACACGACATCGAATGGATATGTCTCGGCCCATCTCGCGTGCCTCCCCATCGCCAGCGCTGTCGTTCCCACTCCCAGCCGTGCCGAGCTGCTGGACTCGTACCAGCTGGAGTTGGAGTTCCTCGCTTGTCTCGACTCGGCGGGGTTCGAGACGGGCACGCCGGTGTCGGAGGACGAGTGGATCGCCAGTGGCGGTCTGGCGGACCCGAGCAGCAATTGGAGCGTCCTGGCCAACTCGAATGATCCCGCGTTCAACACCGCCTACACCGCGTGCTTCACTTCTGGTGCAGCGGAGGGGTAGCGACTGACGGCACGCGAGGGGGCAGCGATGCGGGCAATGCGAAAGGTGATCGCGGCCACCGTCACGGTCATCGTCGTCGGTGCGGTGGGGCTCGGTGGGTATGCGCTCGGTCGCCGCACGCTCGACACCCACCCTGTCGAACCCGAGGCGGCTGCACCACTCACCATCACGGCGCGCCGTGGCTCCGTGGAGGACGTCCGCTCGGTCGAGGTCAGCCTCGAGTGGGACGTCGCCGTGCAGGTGCTCAACCGACTGCCGGGCACCGTCACCTGGGCGTTGACGCCGCCGGGAGTGGCAACGACCATCGCCGCCGGTGATGTCGTGTACTCGATCGACGAGACACGAGTACTCGTGATCGGCGGTTCAGTGCCCGCGTACCGCGACATTGGGCCGGGGAGTCAGGGCTTGGACGTGCAGCAGGTGCAGCAGTTCCTTGCCGATCAGGGATACCTGGCGGCCACCCCGGACGGGAAGTGGTCATCAGCCACGGCGGCGGCGTATCGAGCGTTCCGGAAGGATCGTCTCCTTCCAGACGCAGCGAGCATTCGCCTGGGGGAAGTGCTCTTCTTGCCCGAGCTCCCGGCCACTGTGTCGATCGCGGCCGGATTCGACGTTGGGGCCCGCACCGTCGACGGCGAGGAGGTACTGCGAGTGCTGCAGGGGATTCCCGCCGGGTCGTATCTGGCATCACCCGGATCGGCAGCCATCCCCACCGGAACAGCCGTCACCGTGGCGATCGGGGATGCACAGGTCGTCGGCGCGACTGCCGGCGCCGGTGTCAGGACGGACGACGGCCGGCTGGCGATCTCGGTTGTGTTCACCACAGCCCCCCAGGATTGCGGGTGGTGCGCCGAGGTGCCCGCCGACCGCGTGACCTCGTGGCCGGCGACGCTCCAGCTGGTGCCGCCGACGGCAGGTGTGACGGTGCCGGTCGGTGCGATCCTCACCGCGGCAGATGGCTCGCCTGTAGTTCGATTGGCGGGCGGGGACATCGTCAGCGTCTCCATCACTGCCGTTGTGGGAGCGACTGCTGTGGTGTCGGGTGTTTCCGACGGCGACCTCATCGAGATCCCGACGTCGTGAGCACTGACGCGCTCCTGCAGCTCGATGACGTCGGCTTCTCGTACTCTCGGCATCGGACTGTGCTGCAGGATGTGACCGCGTCGTTTGCCGCGGGGTCCGTCACTGCCATCTCGGGGCCGTCCGGCTGTGGAAAGTCCACCCTGCTCAACATCCTCGGCCTGCTCCTACGGGTGGAGTCGGGCACGGTGAAGCTGGCTGGGCGTGATGTGGGCGGCGCGAGCGATGCCGAGCGAGCCGCTTGGCGGGCGCGGCATGTTGGCTTCGTGTTCCAGGATGCGCTGCTGGACCCGGCGATGACCGTCGCCGAGAACTTGCTGGAAGGATTGCCGTTGCAGCGCAGCCGACGCTCCGCCGCAGCGACGATGCGTGACCTGCTGGAACAGTTCGGCATTGGGGACCTGGCCCACCGGCCGGCCTCCCGGCTCTCGGGAGGGCAGGGCCAGCGGGTGGCACTCGTTCGGGCCCTGCTCAAAGACCCGACGATGGTCCTCGCCGACGAACCCACGGGGAACCTCGATGACGTCACGGCCGAGGTGGTGCTGTCGGCACTGCTCGACTTCGGCCGCCGACCCGGCCGCGCTGCCGTGGTGGTGACCCACGACCGTCGGATTGTCGCTCGCGCCGACCAGTCGATCGAACTCCCGGTGTCCCGCCGGTGAGGTTCGTACGCCTGCTTCATCTTGCAGCGCTGCAGGCACGTCGGCGATGGTCGACGTCCCTGCTGTCGGTTGCTGTCGGAGCTCTGGTCGCCGGTGTCACCGTCTACGTGATCGGTGGGGCAGCCCACAGGAATGCCGAACTGGCAGAATCGTTGCGGACTCCCGACGTGCGGAGCATTACCATTCGCTCCGCGAAGGGAGAGGACGTTGGCTTGGATGGCCAGATCGTTCGAGCGGTAGCGCAACTCCCGGGAATCTCCAACGCGGTGGCGTTCTCCAAGGTGTCCACGGCGACCACGAGCGCCGTCCCGGACCGCGACGTGACCGTAGGGTTCTTCGAGGTCGTCACGCTCCGCGGCGCCAGCCCCTTCCTCGTTGTGGACGAGGGGCGCGTGCCGAGTACGGGGGAGGCGATGGTGTCGCTGCCCGCCGCGACCGCCCTGCGGCTGGTCGACCCGGGGTTGGGCGCGTTCGAGTCGGAAGGGAGGGTGTGGCCGACCGTGGGCCAGTTCCGTGCCGAGGGACTCGGTGAGATCAGCAACCTCCTCGGACGCAGCGTGGTGACCATCGGAGATCCGCAGGCGCAGCGCTTCTTCTCCGTCGTGCTGGTGGTGAACGAACCCGCGGATGTTCCGGCGGTGGCCGCCGCCATCGGCCGTTTGTTCAGCCCGTTCGGCCCGGACTACTACTCCATCGACTACGACGAGCGCGTCGCCGAGGTACAGACGCTGGTCACTGCGTCCGGCAACGATGGCGCCCGTGCAACGGCCGTTGCCCTGGTTGCCGCCGGTTCGGCCATCGTGGCGGCGCTTTCGGTGCTGAGTGCCCTCCTGCAGCGACGCGATCATGCCCGACGACGGGCGCTCGGATTCCGCCGGCGCGACGTCGTGGTGCTGAGCATCCTGCACTCCGGCGTCCTCGGCGCACTTGGCATCTCCATCGGAGTGGCGATCGGTGCTGTGCTGCTCGGCCCACGGTCGGGCAGCCTTCCTCCGTCGCAGTACGTGGCCACCGCGGTGTTCGGCGCAGTGATCACCACGGTCGCCGCGATTCCGGGTGCCCTGGCCAGCGCGGTCCAGGACCCCGCGCGGATCCTGCGGGTTCCCTGACCGTCATCCAAGCGGCGGTTTACCCGGCCGGGCGTGACACCGCGTAACCTCACGACGATGGCGCAGCGCGACGAAACAGTCCTGGTGGTCGACTTCGGGGCGCAGTACGCCCAGCTCATCGCCCGCCGGGTGCGCGAGCTGCGGGTCTACAGCGAGATCGTGCCCCACCGCATCACGGCGGCGGAGGTCCAGGCCAAGAACCCGAGCGCGATCATCCTCTCCGGCGGGCCGAAGAGCGTGCACGTGGAGGGCGCCCCGGCGCTGGACCCCGCCATCTACGACCTCGGCATCCCGATCTTCGGCATCTGCTACGGCGTGCAGCTGATCGCCCAGCAGCTCGGCGGCACCGTCGGGCGGGGCCTGCGCGGCGAGTACGGGCGGGCCAAGGTCACCCTCGCCGACGGTGTGCACAGCGAGCTGCTCGACGGCCTGCCCCACGAGCAGGACGTGTGGATGAGCCACTTCGACGCCGTCACCGTGCCCCCGCCGGGCTTCGTTGCCACGGCCAGCACGCCCGACGCGCCGGTGGCCGCGCTGGAATGCCCGGAGCGCAGGATCTGGGGCGTGCAGTGGCACCCCGAAGTGGTGCACACTCCGCACGGGATGGCCGTGCTGGAACGGTTCCTGCACGACCTGGCCGGCTGCAGGGGTGGCTGGACGATGCTGTCGATCATCGACGAGCAGGTCGCCGCCGTCCGGGCCAGGGTCGGCACCGGCAAGGTCATCTGCGCCCTCAGCGGTGGCGTGGACTCCGCCGTCGCCGCGGCCCTCGTCCACCGGGCCATCGGCCACCAGCTGGTCTGCATCTACGTGGACACGGGGCTGATGCGCCTCAACGAATCCGACCAGGTGGTGGAGACGTTCAAGCGCAACATGGGCATCGAGCTGATCCACGTGACGGCCGGGCCGCGCTACTTCGAGAAGCTGGCCGGCGTGGTGGAGCCGGAGGCCAAGCGCAAGATCATCGGCGAGCTGTTCGTGCGCATCTTCGAGGAGCACACCGGCGGCCTGCAGGACGCCGAGTACCTCGTGCAGGGCACCTTGTACCCGGACGTCATCGAGAGCGGCGGGGCGGACGGCACGGCGGCGGTCATCAAGAGCCACCACAACGTCGGCGGCCTGCCCGAGGACATGACGCTGCAGCTGGTGGAGCCGCTGCGCGACCTGTTCAAGGACGAGGTCCGCCGGCTGGGCAGCGAGCTGGGCCTGCCGGACGAGATCGTCCTCCGCCAGCCGTTCCCCGGCCCCGGCCTGGGTGTGCGCATCCTCGGGGAGGTCACGCCCGAGCGTGTCACCGTGCTGCAACAGGCCGACGCCATCGTCCGCGAAGAGATCCACAAGGCCGGTCTGGAGCGCGAGCTGTGGCAGGCGTTCGCCGTCCTCGCGGCCGACGTGCGCAGCGTGGGCGTGATGGGCGACGAGCGCACCTACGCCAACCCGGTCATCATCCGGGCCGTGACCAGCGACGACGCGATGACGGCGGACTGGGCCCGGCTGCCCTACGACCTGCTGGAGACCATGTCCAACCGGATCATCAACGAGGTCCGCGGCGTGAACCGGGTGGTCTACGACATCACGTCCAAGCCGCCCGGCACCATCGAATGGGAGTAGCCGCTTCGCAACCCATTCGTAACATTGGTAGAGTGCTCGCCGTCATGACCTTCCGCCGTCGCACCATGCGGCTGGCTCGGCTGCTGGTGGCCGGCCTGACCGTCGTCACGAGCTCGCTCGTCGGCCCCCACCTGGCGTGGGCCGACGGTGTGGACCAGGCGCAGCAGAACGTCGACAAGACGCTCGCCGAGCTGGAGAACCTGCAGAACCAGCTGGGTCAGCTGGACGAGGACTACAGCGCCGCCCTGGACCGCCAGGACCAGCTGGCCGTGGAGATCCAGCAGGCCCAGGCCGAGGTGGACAGCATGGCCGCCCAGCTCGGCGGCGTGGAGCAGTTGCTCCGCGATGTCGCGTTGAAGCGCCTCACCACCGGCGGCACCAGCGACCTCAGCCCCCTCTTCGCCGACGCCGGCGCCTACATCGAGGCCGAGCAGCGCGATGCGCTCGGCAACATGGCCCAGGACGTCGGCGACGTGCAGGTGGACGACCTGCAGGCCCTCCTGAAGGACCTCAACCACGCCCGCGACGTGCTGGCCGACAAGCAGGCCGAGGCCGCCCAGATCATCGCCACGCTGGAGAGCAAGCAGCAGCAGTACAACGAGCTGGAGCAAGTGTTCCTGGCCAAGTATGAGCAGGCCAAGGCCGACCTCGGTGCCGCCAAGCTGGAAGCCGAGCAGGAGCGCCGCGCGGCTGCGGCCGCAGCAGCTCAGCAGGCCGCCGCCGCGCAGGCCGCAGCCAACTCGGGCACCAACTCGTCGCCCGGTCGCGGTGGCGGGGGCAGCACCGGCGGGTCCACGGGTGGCTCGTCCGGCGGTGGTTCGTCCTCCGGTGGGGGCTCCTCGTCCGGCGGTGGTTCATCGGGTGGTGGTTCGTCGGGCGGGGGTGGCAGCAGCTACGTGCCGCCCGTGTCGGGCAAGGCCGGCATCGCCATCAGCGCCGCCTACGGCCAGTTGGGCGTGCCCTACAAGTTCGCCGCGGAGTCGCCCGGTGTGGCGTTCGACTGCTCCGGCCTCACCAAGTACGCCTGGGGCCAGGCGGGCGTCTACCTGCCGCACCAGAGCGCGGCGCAGTACGCCAGCATCCCGCACATCCCGAAGGATCAGGCCCAGCCGGGCGATCTGGTCTTCTACTACTCGCCCATCGGGCACGTGGGCATCTACATCGGTAACGGCCAGATGATCCATGCCCCGCAGACGGGCGACGTGGTGAAGATCTCCGTCGTGCACTGGAACAAGGTCGTCGGCGTCGGCCGACCCGGCTGACGCTCACGCGCCCCCACGGCGCTACGGTTGCCCTTCGTGCAGGGCATCGACATCGAACCGGTTTCCGCCTGGTTGGCCGCGAACATCGAGGGCGCGTTGGCGCCGTTCACGTTCGACCTCATCGCCGGCGGGCGCTCCAACCTCACGTTCCGGGTCACCGGCGCGGATGGCACCCGCTTCGTGCTCCGCCGGCCCCCGCTGGGCCATGTGCTGGCCACGGCGCACGACATGGCCCGCGAGCACCGCATCATCGCCGCCGTCGGCACCACGGGTGTGCCGGTGCCGCCGGCGCTCGGGCTGTGCACGGACGAGGCCGTCAACGGGGCGCCGTTCTACGTGATGGGCTTCGTGGACGGGGTG
Source organism: Acidimicrobiaceae bacterium (assembly GCA_020637295.1). Lineage (GTDB taxonomy): Bacteria > Actinomycetota > Acidimicrobiia > Acidimicrobiales > Ilumatobacteraceae > UBA668. The sequence goes on from JACJWF010000025.1 coordinate 18,450, forward strand.
GTGCTGGACAGCGCGGAGAAGGCCGACCTGCTGACCCCCGAGCACCGGGTGACCGCCAGCCACCACCTCATCGACGTGCTCGCCGACCTGCATGCGGTGGACGTGGACGAGGTGGGCCTCGGCGACCTGGCCAAGCGGGAGGGCTATGTGGCCCGCCAGGTGAAGCGGTGGAGCACCCAGTGGGAGAACTCCAAGACCCGCGAGCTGCCGGCCATCGACGAGGTGGCCCGCCTGCTGGCGTCGCGCATGCCCGAGCAACGGGGTGTCTCCATCGCCCACGGCGACTACCGCTTCGGCAACTGCCTCACCGACGTGCAGCACGGGCGGATCGCCGCCGTCCTCGACTGGGAGCTGTGCACCCTGGGCGACCCGCTCGCCGACGTCGGCTACCTCGGCGTGTACTGGTTCAACGGCGACCTGGCCACCAGCCGTGCCAACGACCCGACCTCCGCCGGCGGCTTCCCCACGTACGGCGACCTGCTGGAGCGCTACGCCACCCGCACCGGCCGCGACCTGTCGGAGATCGACTACTACGTGGCGTTCTCCTGCTGGCGCCTGGCCGTCATCAGCGAGGGTGTGTACGCCCGCTACCTGCACGGCGCGATGGGCCAGCAGGAGGGGGTCGACCTCACCTCGTTCAAGGTCGGCACGGAAGGCCTTGCGGAGCGTGCCCTGGCAGCGATGCAGCGGTTGACGTGAGCGACGTGCTGGAAGGCTGGTCGCAGTCGTCGTTCACGGCGGCGGGGCTGACGCGGGACGTCTACCGGCGTGGTTCGGGGCCGGGCGTGGTGGTCATCCACGAGATCCCCGGCATCACCCCGAAGGTCGCCCAGTTCATGAACGAGGTGGTCGACGCCGGCTTCACGGTGGTCGCGCCGTCGCTGGTGGGCACGCCCGGCCGCGACGTGTCCAACGGCTACGTCATTGGTTCGATGCTGAAGGTGTGCGTGGCGAAGGAGTTCGCCAACTGGGCGCTGGACCGCACCTCGCCGGTCATCGGTTTCCTGCGGGCGCTGGCCCGCAACCTCCACGACGAGGTGGGCGGCCCCGGCGTGGGTGCCGTCGGCATGTGCTTCAGCGGTGGCTTCGCGCTGGGGATGATGGTCGACGACATCATGGTGGCGCCCGTGCTGAGCCAGCCGTCCATGCCCTTCGCCGCCGGCTTCGGGTCGCGCAAGGTGCGGCGCTCGGCCGACCTCAACCTGTCGCCCGACGACCGCCTGGCCGTCGCCCGCCGCGCCGCCGAGGGCTGCCAGGTGCTGGGCCTGCGCTTCACCGGCGACACGCTGGTCGGCACCCGGTTCGACTCCCTGCGGGAACTGCTCGGCGACCGGTTCATCGCGGTGGAACTGCCCAGCACCACCAAGCGCGACCACTCCGTCCTCACCGAGCAGCGCGACGAGGCCAGCGTCCAGCAGGTCCTCCAGTTCCTCCAGGAGAAGCTGCACGGGTGAAGGCCGGTGGCGTGCCTCCGCCCCGCGCCATCCTGTTCGACGTCTTCGGCACGCTGGTCACGTACCAGCCCGACCGCGGTCGTCTCGCCTACCCGCAGACCCATCAGGCAGCCGGCGCGCTGGGTTTCGAAGGGACGCACGACGAGTTCGTGGCCGCGTGGGATGCCTCGTCGGCGCGGCTGGAAGTGGCAGCTGCGGCAACCTGTGTCGAGTTCTCGATGACAGATGCGGCCCGGGCGTTCGGCGAGTGGTGCGGGTTGGCGATCGACGGTGATGACGCTCGCGAGCTCGGGTCGTCGTTCGTGGCGGAGTGGCAGGTCCACGTGGTGCCGGTGTCAGGCGCTGCCGAGATGCTGCACCGGGTTGCCGGGCGCTGCCGCCTGGGCGTGGTGTCCAACACGCACGACCCGGCGATGGTGCCGGGCCTTCTGCGTGCGATGGGAGTGCGCGGCTGCTTCGGCACGATGGTGCTGTCGGTCGAGCACGGGTTCTGCAAGCCACACCGGTCGATCTACGAGCGGGCGCTGGGCGACCTGGATGTGGCCCCGGGTGAGGCCTGGTTCGTGGGCGACTCGTACGAGGCGGACTACCGCGCCCCGACGGAGCTCGGGATGCGCGGCCTGCTGATCGGCCCGTACGAGGGGGTGCCGGTGGCGCCCGGTGACCGCCTCACCGCGGTCACCGATGTGGAGGCGATGCTCCCGGAAACTCTGTGACACCCCTTGTCTAGGGTTGCGGGTATGGAGGTCGTTGCGGTTCTGGACCGGTTGCACGGGTTGATCGACGAGCTCGTCGCGGCTGATGTGGCGGGGTTGGATGCTGACGGGTTGCAGGTGTTGACGGAGGGGTTGCAGCGTGAGCAGTCGCGGCTCGCGGTCGCGGCGGCAGATGTGTTGGCGGTGTGGGAACCGCGTGGTGCCTGGCGGGCCAGTCGGGCGCGGACGGCGGGGTTGGCGTTGGGGAACCGGGTGGCTCGTTGCCATCACGAGATGGCCGCCGAGATCGGCCGTGCCGGGAAGCTGGCACGGATGGCCAGGGTGCGGGCGGCGGTGTTGGATGGCCGCCTGTCGATGGATCATGCGGATCTGATCTGCAAGTACGTCACGGATGCCCGGTGGGAGTTGTTCGTGCGGGATGAGGAACTGCTGGTCGACACGTTGGCCGGGCTGGGGCTGTTCGCTGATGGTCGCAAGGTGGTCCGCTACTGGGCGGATCATGTCGACGACGAGCTCGGCGCCACGACCAGGCCGCCGGTGTCGGACGTGTCCATGTCGCGCAGCCGCGACACGGGTGAGGTGACGGTGCGTGGGAGCTTGGCGCCGATTGATGGTGAGGTGTTCGCTGCGGAGTTGGACCGGTTGTGTCGGGAGGTCCGGTTGGAGGACGCGGCGGCGGGTGTGGAACGCACGGCAGGGCAGCGGCGGGCCGCGGCGTTGGTGCGGATGGCAGCGAGGTCGGCGTCGTCGACGGGTGTGTCACCGCGACCGTTGTTCCAGGTGATCGTCGGTGACCAGACCATGGCCCGGTTGTGCGAGCTCGCCTCGGGGGTGGTGGTGCGCCCGCACGACCTGCTGCCCTATCTCGATACGGGGCTGGTGGAGTCGTTCTTGTTCGACGAGCAGCACCGTCTGGTGGGGGTGTCGCGGCAGCGGACGTTCAGGGGCCGCCTGCGGCGGGCGATCCAGGCTCGTGACCGCCATTGTCAGCACGACTCCGGCTGCCCGGTCCCTGCTACCGATCTGGTGTCGGATGTGGATCACATCCGCCCGTGGGCGGCAGGCGGCGAGACCAGCGACGTGAACGGTGAGGTGGAGTGCACGGCCCACAACCGGCACCCCCACCTGCACGGGCCGGCGAAGCAGCCGAAGTACCCGGCGGGGCCGTACACGTCCGACGATGGTGGCCTGCTGCAGATCCGCCAACGCCTGCGATGGCAGATCTACAACGACCCCGACGACCCCCTCAACCCCGAGTTGCCCCACGCCCTCTGACGGGCGGGAACTGGCGACGCCGAGTGTGCGCAAAGCCTGCGGCTGCCCACCGGGATGAACCCTGTGGGCACCTTCTGCGCAACCGTGGAGGTCTGGTATGCGCTACTACCCTTGCCGAGCGGCTGCAGCGCGCCGTGCCAGACTCCGCCTGGCGCCTTCTGGCGGCCGCTACCTTGCCCAGTCCCGGCCGGGCTGTCGTTGCCGCCAGTCGTCCGCGCCATCCCGGTCCGGCGACGATGGAGGTGATGTCACGGTTGAGCTGTCGAGGCGACTTCGATGACGAAGCGCAGGAGCCATGTCGGGCAACCTGCCCGTGACACAACTTTCGCGTGAACATGGCGCGCCGCAGCAACATCCCTGCCTGGCTGTCTGACAGGGCAACCGCGCGACTGCTGTCGGATCGTGGCCACCGATCCGAGCCTGGCTGCGTGCCGCAGCCGGGAGCTCGTGTCGTGCTCGGGGACTTCAACGACGGGGTGCGTCGAGAGCGTGGTCAAGCTGCAGCTCACGTTCCATCCCCAGTTCGACGACGCCTATCAGCGCGTGCAGGGATCACGTCCGATCAGCTTGCGCGCTTCGAGCAGGCGCTGGATGCCAGCCGAGCAGGAGCACGTCGTTGCGGCGGCCGTCCGAGCGTCACCTTGTCGACCGTAGTGCTGCATCACATCGACATTCAGCGCCGATCCACAGTCAGGAGCTCAGCTGACGTGCTCGGCATCTCAGAGTCGCGCTGCCAGCACTCACGTCGACGCCGCGGTGGTGACAGCCGACATCAACTCAACAAAGGACGACGCCCGCGGATCGATCTCGACACTGAGAGACCGACACCACCGCCACGCAACCTGGCGCCGTGCTGCGCATGACGCTCACCGGGCCGGAGATGAGCGCGCGTTGCTGCACCGCCGCCGCAGTCACGAGACTCAGTTGTGCGCAGCGACGTGCTGCGCTGGTTGCGGCCTCGTGTGGTGGCGCCATTGGGTGTCGCTGGACGGCCGAGAAGATCGATCCAGCTCCACAGACCGGCTGTCCGCCGGGTTCCGATGTCGATTCCAATCAGCGTCGATGAAGAGGGCGATGCGACCCCGGGTCCGCTCCCTCGCTCACGAGGGCAGAAGCTGGAGCAGGCAGGCGTGCGGCCGGCCGCTGAGGATGCCTCTTCGACTCGTCAGGTTCGCTGGCAACGGGCGCTCGGCTTCGTCGCCGGACCCACTCGTTCGAAGGCGGTGTCCTGCTCTGCCAGCGTGACAACGACGATCTGCCGCGCACCGAATGTGTCGACGATCGGAGGGATCTCCCATGAGTCGGTCATGAGAACGACCTTGAAACCGGCCGAGAAGTCAGCTGACATCCCGGTCTGAAACGCGCGCCCGGCGCGACCCGTTCACGCAGACGAGCAGCCCCAGCGGTTCCAGCTGCGCCGCAGCTGATGCAAGCAATCGAACGCGTTCGTGGACTCGCCGACGCCTCCCCGCGGGTCAGCGGAGCAGAACACGGTGCCGCTCACCCAACGATGGTAGACGACGTCCCATTCGGTCGTTGTCCCAGCGGCATCGACGACGGTGACGGCGGCGGCTTCTGCTCAGGCCTTCGAGCGCAGACTGCCTGGTCGCGCTCCCAAGGTCAACCCGATAATCGGCAGCTCCGCACGACACCGCATGAACGTGGAAGGAGTCGAGGCGCCTCAGCTGGGATGCACAGCGTCCCGTCCTCGAGCGGCACCCGACGACCGCCGTTTCCTACTCCGGTGCGGGCACCACGACACGCCGACCGTCGCCAACGCCCAGCTCGGCGACCACCCTGAGCGGGCAGCAGCACTTCGCTCGGTCATTGGGTCACCATGTGGGTCGCGGACCAACCACCGAAGAAGCAATCCGATGACGGCGAACGCGCTGGTCGCCATCGACCAGTCGCAGTGGCACCTACCCGGCGCGTCCGAGCCCGTCATGGGCAGCACTTCGCTCGTCTCATCCTGAGAGGCCACCGTGAGGGCGGGGGCAACATCATTGCGGCGCGCCCAGGGGGGAAGTGCACAGATCACCTCATCTGCGGGCGTCCACCGACGCCGGCGCGCTCAGCAGCAGCGGCGGGCGACTTCGAGGAAGGTCGGGCCGTCGTCGGTGTCGAAGTCGCGCAGGTTGGCCAGGCCGGTGCTGACGCGCTCGATGAAGCCCCACTGCCACACCGCCTCCGGGTCGACGTCGCAGCGGGCCCCCAGCCACTCGGCACGCTGGCGGGTGAGGCGGGCGGTGTCGCCGCGGATCAACTCGCCGTTGTACTCCCGCATCGGGATGCCCAGGTCGCGGGCCCGCTCCGACCGCAGGCCCTCGGGGTCGACGAACTTGTACCGGCCGGCGCACGAGGGCACGGTCAGGGTGTTCCAGCCGTGAGCGTCGCCATGCACGAGCACGGCAGTCGCGGGGTCGTAGGCGGCGGCCCGCTCGTCGCAGTACGCCACCGCCCGGTCGATCACCAGCCGGTCACATGGCTGGCCCAGTTGCTCCCACGTGGTGGTGATGAAGGCGGCCAGCCACTGTGTGGCGTACACCCCGTCGGGCAGCGCGGCGTCCGCCGGCACGGGGCGCCAGAACTCCAGCAGGGTGGCGGACACTGCCTCCAGGATCTCTGGCACGGTGCGCCCGAGCGCGCCCAGGTCCGGGCCCAGGCGCTCCAGCAGCATCACACGCCGCACCGGGTCGTGGTCCAGCATCGCCACGCACCCACGCCCGCCGGCCAGCTCGTGGGTCAGCACACTGCGCTCGAAGCCGCGCTCGTCGTAGGGCTCCGGCACGAACGCCTTCACCACGCAGTCCAGGCCGTCGGTCAACCGCCGAGCCGCCACCACCACGGCCGCCGTCCCGCCGCTGAAGACCTCCCCGTACGTCAGGTCCCACCGCTCGGCCACCCCGGCCATCAGGTCGGGCAGGTCGGCCAGCCACGCCGCGCCACGCTCGCCCAGCGCGGCCAGGCGCTGGGCGACCAGCGGGGGCGGCTGGATCACTCGCCGAGGCCGGCGGCGTCGCGGGCCAACTGACCCGCGGTCTTGTAGTCGGCCTTGCCGTTCGGTGCCCGCGGCACCTTGGCCACGAACACCACCTTCTTCGGCGCCTTGTAGCCGGCCAGCTGCTCCTTCACGCCGGCGATCACGGTCGCCTCGTCCACGGAGGCGCCGTCGGCCAGCGAGACCACGGCGGTGACCGCGTTGCCGAACTTCTCGTCTGGCAGGCCGACGACCAGGCAGTCGACCACGCCCTCCACCCGCTTGGCGGCCTCCTCGACCTCCTCGGGGAAGATCTTCTCGCCGCCGGAGTTGATGACCTGGCTGCCGCGGCCGAGCAGGACGAGCGTGCCGTCGTCGGCCACCATCGCCATGTCGCCGGGGAACGAGTAGCGCACCCCGTCGATCGTGCGGAAGGTACGGGCCGACTTCTCCGCGTCCTTGAAGTACCCCACGGGCACCATCCCACCGGCGGCCACCATGCCGACCTCGCCCGACCCGGGCAGGACCTCCCGCCCGTCCTCGGTGAAGACCTTGGTGGTCGGGTTCTGGGTGAACTTGGCGGTGGACGGCGGCACGCCCTTCATCGAGATGCTGCTGCCCATCGACCCCTCGGACGAGCCCATCGCGTCGAGGAGGACGGCCTGCTCGATCCGCTCGAGCAGTTGCTCCTTGACCTCGGCGGTCCACATCACGCCGGAGGAGATGATCATCTGGATCGACGACAGGTCGTACGGCCGGCCGGCGGCGGCGGCCTCGTCGTAGGCGGCGATCATCGGCTTGGCGAAGGCGTCCCCGACGATGACCAGGTTGGTGACCTTCTCCCGCTGCACCGTGCTGAGCACCTCGTGGGGGTCCAGCGAGCGGCTCTGCAGGGTGACCACGGTGGCGCCCATCAGCTGCGGGATCATCACGCCCAACCAGATGCCCGTGCCGTGCATCAGCGGGGCGCACGGCTGCGACACCACGCCACCGGTGGCGTTGACCACCGCCGCCACGGCACCGGCGATCTCCGCCGGGTCCGCCGGCGGTGCCTGGCCGAGCAGCGGGAAGCCCATGCCGACAAAGGCGCGGGTGAAGCCGCCCATGTCGTACATCACGCCCTTGGGCATGCCGGTGGTGCCACCGGTGTAGAGCATGTAGATGTCGTCCTCGCTGCGCTCGATGCGCGGCATCGGTGCCGTCGTGGCGATGACCTCGTCGTAGCGGCGGGCCACCGGCACCTGGCCGGCGCCCCCGTCGTCCACCTCGATCAGCAGCTGCAGCTTGGGCAGCCGGGCGCGGATGCGTTCCACCCGGTCGCCGAGGCTGGAGTGGAAGACCAGCGCTTCGGCGTCCGCGTTGTCCAGCAGGTAGACGAGCTCCTCGTCGAGGTACCGGTAGTTGACGTTCACCGGCACGCCGCGCATCTTGAAGGCGCCGTAGTGCGCCTCGAGGTACTCGTTGCCGTTGTAGAGGTACAGGCCGATCTTGGAGTCCGGCCCCAGCCCGGCAGCGCTGTAGGCGGCGGCCATGCGGGCGGCGCGCTCGTCGTATTCCCGCCAACTCAACCGCACGTCGCCGTGCACCACGGCGGTGTGCTCCGGCAGCACGTCGGCGATCGATTCCCAGATGGTGGCGTAGTGGAACTCCATGCCCGGAGGCTAGTGGCCCAGGTCAGCCCACTGGTTTGCCGTACATCTCCCGCAGCGGGTCGCTGATCAGCTCCAGCCGCTCGCCGTCCGGACCACGGAAGTACAGCGACGACCCGTCCACGTGGGCGGTCTCCACCCCGGCCGCTTCCAGCCGGGCCCGAGCGGCTTCCCACTGCGGCCGCTCGATGGAGATGGCCAGGTGGTGGTGCCCGCCGAGCACCTCGGCGTACGGCCCGAGGTCCAGGCCCGGCAGGTCGAAGTACGCCAGCGTGTTGCCGTGCCCGATGTCGAAGAAGAAGTGCGTGCTGCCCTCGTAGTCGCGGTTCTCGAACATCTCGATCAGCGGGAAGCCCAGCAGGCCGTCGTAGAACTGCACGGTGCGTTCCACGTCGCTGCAGATGAGGGCCACGTGATGCACGCCGCGTGCCGTGGTGGCGGGTCGTTCCGCGGCCGGTTTGAGGTACTCGGCGGCGATCTCCTCGCGGCGTGCGGTCAATTCGGCTCGGTTCATGACGTCACCTCCTGGGCCCGAGCGTATTCGCCGATCGCCGACCACACGGCCGGGGTGTCGAACCCGAGCGCCCAGAAGGACACCCCGCCGATCCGTTCCTCCCGTGCGATGTCCACCCGCTGCACCGCGCCCTGCGCGCTGACGTAGTGGACCACGCGCTCCTGGGTGCAGCTGGTCACGCCGTCGCTCGCCGGTCGCTGGTAGGTGAACGTGTCCTCGCCGGTCGCCTCGTCGAACGTGCTGACCGCGCCGTACTGCTCGATCAGCGCGGCAACCTCGTGCAGGTTGGGGTCGGCGCGGCCGGGGGCGTCGGCGGGGCACACCCCGGCGGTGGCCGTCACCCAGTTGCGGCCGTAGAGGGGGATGCCGAGGACCAGCTTGCTGTCGTCCTCGACGACGTTCTTGGCGGCGCGGACGACGGTGCGCACCCAGTCCAGCGGGGCGATCGGCCCGGGCTCGGCGAACGAGTAGTCGTAGGCCATGATCCGGATGCGGTCGACGATGCCACCCATGGCCGCGTAGTCGTACACCCAGGCGCCGAGGTCGGTGCTGCTGCCGTCGTGGTAGATCGGCGGCACGGACACGGCCAGCACCTTGCCCTCGGAGTGCAGTGCGGCGGCGAGCTCGGTGAGGAACGCCACCCATGCCGGGCTGGTGGTGGCCCACGTGCTGCGGTCGTCGGCGAAGGCGAACTTCTCGTAGTCCAGGTCCAGCCCGTCGAAGCCCTGCTGGCGC
>JACJWF010000026.1 GCA_020637295.1 Acidimicrobiaceae bacterium
ACGCCAGCAGGGCTTCGACGGGCTGGACCTGGACTACGAGAAGTTCGCCTTCGCCGACGACCGCAGCACCTGGGCGGCCACCAGCCCTGCCTGGGTGCAGTTCCTCACCGAACTGGCCGCCGCGCTGCACGCCGATGGCAAGGTGCTGGCGGTGTCCGTGCCGCCGATCTACCAGGACGGCAGCAGCACCGACCTCGGCGCCTGGGTCTACGACTACGCAGCCATGGGCCGGATCGTCGACCGCATCCGCATCATGGCCTACGACTACTCCTTCGCCGAGCCCGGCCCGATCGCCCCGGTGGACTGGGTGCGCACCGTGGTCCGCGCCGCCAAGAAGGTGGTGGACGACGACACCAAGCTGGTCCTCGGCATCCCGCTCTACGGGCGCAACTGGGTGACCGCCACGTCGGGCGTGTGCCCCGCCGATGCGCCAGGCCGGGCCGACCCCAACCTGCGCGAGGTGGCCAACCTCATCACCCAGTACGGCGCCGTCAGCACGTTCGACGAGGCGACCGGCGAGGACACGTTCACCTACCAGCGACCGGCGAGCGACGGTGTGACGAGCTGCACCCAGACGCGGGTGGTCCACTACGTGAGCGCGGCCGGGGCCGTGGCGCGGGTGGACATCGCCCGCGAAGAACGGATCGGCGGGGTGTCCTTCTGGGCGCTGGGGTTCGACACCCCGGCCGTGTGGTCGGCGATCGGCGAATACGCTCGGGCCCAGGAGGTGTCGCCATGAACCGAGCCGAATTGACCGCCCGCCGCGAGGAGATCGCCGCCGAGTACCTCAAGCCGGCGGCGCAGCGACCTGCCACCACCGCCCGCGGCGTGCATCACGTGGCGCTGATCTGCAGCGACGTCGAACGCACCGTGCAGTTCTACGACGGGCTGCTGGGCTTCCCGCTGATCGAGATGTTCGAGAACCGCGACTACGAGGGCAGCACCCACTTCTTCTTCGACATCGGCCACGGCAACACGCTGGCGTACTTCGACCTGCCGGGCCTGGACCTCGGCCCGTACCAGGAGGTGCTGGGCGGCCATCACCACCTGGCCATCTCCATCGAGCGAAGCCAGTGGGAGGCCGCCCGCGCCCGGCTGGAAGCCGCCGGCGTGGAGACCGCCCACGTGGACGGGTCGTCGCTGTACTTCCGCGGGCCCGACGGTGAGCGGCTGGAACTGATCAGCGACCCGCTGCGCGAGATGTACGGCAAACCCGTGGGCTGACCGGGGCAACTAGCCTCCGGTCCATGGAGTTCCATTTCGCCACCATCTGGGAATCAATCGCCGACGCCATGCCGGACCGCACCGCCGTGGTCGCCGGTGACGTTCGGCTCACGTGGCGGGAGTACGACGAGCGGGCCGCGCGGATCGCCGGCGCGTTCTCGGCGGCCGGCCTGGGGCCGGACTCCAAGATCGGGCTGTACCTCTACAACGGCAACGAGTACCTCGAGGCGCACTACGGGGCGTTCAAGATGCGCGGCGTGCCGGTGAACGTCAACTACCGCTACCTCGACGAGGAGCTCGTCTACCTGCTGGACAACGCTGACGCCGAGGCGCTGGTCTTCCACTCCAGCCTCGGCGACCGGGTGGAGCGCATCCGCGCGCGGCTGCCCAAGCTGCAGCTGCTGATCGAGGTGGACGACGGCGGCGCCGGCCAGGTGGCCGTCGCCCGGCGATACGAGGAGGTCATCGCCTCCACCGCGCCGATGCCGCGCATCGAGCGCAGCGAGGACGACATCTACATGCTGTACACCGGTGGCACCACCGGCATGCCGAAAGGCGTGATGTACGACATGGGTGGCTTGTCACGGGCCTTCACCACGATGGGGTTCCCCCTGCTTGGCCTCGCCCCGCCCGCCGACGCTGCGGAAGTGGCCGGCCAGGTGCGCCAGGTGGTGGACGGTGGGGCCGGCATCGTGTCCATGCCGTGCGCGCCGCTCATGCACGGCACCGGTGTGTGGCTGGGGGCGATGATCCCCCAACTCACCGGCGCCACGGTGGTCACCCTGGAGAGCCGCTCGCTGGACCCGCATGAGGTGCTGACCAAGGCCCAGGCCGAGCAGGTCACCAACCTGGTAATCGTCGGTGACTCGTTCGCCAAGCCGCTCATCACCGCGATCGACGAGGCCGCCGCTCGCGGCACGGCGTACGACCTGTCGGCGATCCGGATGATCATCTCGTCGGGCGTCATGTGGACCGCCGAGGTGAAAGAGCAACTGCTCGACCGGATCGAGCAGGCCATCCTGCTGGATGCAATGGGCTCGTCGGAGGGTTCGATGGGCAGCAGCATCTCGATGAAGGGCGTGCCGCCGTCCACGGCCAAGTTCACCCAGAACCCCACCACCAAGGTGTTCACCGACGACGACCGCGAGGTGCTGCCGGGTTCGGGCGAGGTGGGCATGGTGGCCGCCGGCGGGATGGTGCCGGTGGGCTACTTCAAGGACCCGGAGAAGTCGGCCCGCACGTTCCGCACCATCGGCGGGGTGCGCTACTCGTTCCCCGGCGACATGGCGATGGTGGCCGACGACGGCTCGCTGATCCTGCTCGGGCGGGGCAGCCAGGTCATCAACTCCGGCGGGGAGAAGATCTTCCCGGAGGAGGTCGAGGAGGCTGCCAAGCGGGTGGACGGCGTGGTCGACTGCTTGGTCGTCGGTGTGCCGGACGAGAAGTTCGGCAACGCGGTCACCGCCGTGGTCTCTCTGGCCGACGGCGCCTCGGTGGACGAGGCCACCGTGATCGCCGGCGTGAAAGGCCAGCTGGCCGGCTACAAGGCACCGAAGAAGGTGGTGTTCGTGCACAAGGTGCCGCGGGCACCCAACGGCAAGGCCGACTACAAGGCGGCGGGTCAGTTGGCCCGCGATGCCGCCGGCCTCGGCGAGTGATCCAGCCGCCCCCGCTGGTCGCCCAGCGCCTGGCCGCGCTGGGCGAGCGCGGCGCGGCGTGGCTGGCCGACCTGCCCGCCCTGCTGACCGGCGTGGCCGAGCGGTGGGGGCTGACCTACGGGGAGGTGTTCAGCGGCGGAACCGCGGCCGTGGTGGTGGCGGCTCGGCGGTCGACCGACGGCTTGGACTGCGTGGTGAAGGCGTTCGTGCCGGAGCCGTATGACGAGCGCGGCTTCGAGCGGAGCGTGCTGACCCACGGCCTGGCCGGCGGGCGTGGGTGCGTGGCGATGCTGGACCACGACCCGGTTCGGCGGATGATGCTGCTCGAGCGCCTGGGCCCGGACCTGGGCGCGCTCGGGCGCACCGTGCCGCAGATCCTGGAGGCCGTGTCCGCCACCCTGCTGGAGTTCTGGCGCCCCGTGCCTGCGGACGCCGCCCTGCCCGACGGGGTGTATGCCACCCAGTGGCTGGCCGGCTTCATCACCACCACGTGGGAGCAACTGGGCCGGCCATGTGACCGGCTGGTGATCGACCGGGCGATGGCGTACTGCGACGAGCGCGCCGCTGCCTTCGACCCAGCAACTGCCGTGCTCGTGCACGGCGACGCGCACGGCTGGAACACCCTGACCGTGCCCGGTGGCGCCGGTCGCGGCGGGTGCAAGTTCGTCGACCCGGAGGGCCTGCGCTCCGAGCGGGCCCACGACCTGGGTATCCCGATGCGGGAGTACAACGGCGAGCTGATCCGCGGCGACACCGCCCGCCTCACCCGCCAGCGCGCCGAGTGGCTGGGGGCCCGCTGCGACGTCGACCCCGAGGCCGTGTGGCAGTGGGGCTTCATCGAGCGCGTCAGCACCGGCCTGGCCAACCTGCGCGACTTCGACACCGACGACGGCCCGACCTTCCTCGAAGTCGCCCGCCGCTGCTGCTGAGTTCGACGGCGACGGTGGACGCGCACAGATGAAGTGATCTGTGTTCGTCCTGGGCTTGCCACCCCGTTCCTCGCGGTGTCGCGCTGTCGCTGGACGAGGCCTTCCGCGTGCTGGAAGCGATCGAGGACGCTCGCTTCGTGCTCCGCGAACGTGGCGCAGCACCCGGGCTACAGGACGAACTCGCGACCGTCATCCGAATGCTCCACGGTAAGTTGGGCCTCGACGAAGGGGGCGCGCAATGACCGAGCAAGAAGTGCTGCTGCCCGCTGAGGCTGCTCGCCGGCTGGGCGTGCCGACCCGTGTCGTGGTGCAAGCGATGTACGAGAAACGGCTGCCGCGGGTGAAGCTCGAGGACGGGACGCTCGGCATCCCGGCTGAGGCGCTCGACTCCTTCCACGTTCAGGTGGTGTAGTGCGGAGCTGCCGATACGTGTGGGTTGACCGGCCGAGCGCGACCAGGCAGTCTGCGCTCCTGTGAGCAGACTTCCCGCCGCCGTCACCGTCGTCGATGCCGCTGGGACAACGACCGAATGGGACGTCGTCTACTCATCGTTGGGTGAGCGGCACCGTGTTCTGCTCCGCTCACCACGCGGGGAGGCGTCGGCCGAGTCCACGAACGCGTTCGATTGCTTGCGACAGCTGCGCGAGCAGCTGGAACCGCTGGGGCTGCGCGTCTGCGTGAACGGGTCGCGCCGGGACGCGTTTCAGACCGGGATGTCAGCTGACTTCTCGGCCGGTTTCAAGGTCGTTCTCATGACCGACTCATGGGAGATCCCTCCGATCGTCGACACATTCGGCCCCGCGTCGGCAGATCTCGTTGTCACGCTGGCAGAGCAGGACACCGCCTTCGAAGAGTGGGTCCGGCGGCCGAAGCAGGAGCGCCCGTTGCCAGCGAACCTGACAGTCGACGAGGCATACCGCGCCGCCTGCCACCTGCTCCACTTCTGTGCACGTGAGGAGGGAGCGGACCCGGCCCTGCTCGCCCTCTTCATCACGCTGTGGAATCGACATCGGAACCCGGCGGACTGGAGTCTGTGGAGAGAATCGATCTTCTCGGCCGTCGATGGAGCCTTTATGGCGCCAGCCGACGAGGAGAAGAAGTAGCGCAGCACTGCACGCACAACTGAACCGTGCACTGCGGCGCGTCCAGCAACGCGCTGCTCATCTCCGGCCCGGTGCAGCGTCATGCGCTCGCCGGCGCCAGGTTGTGTCGGTCTCTCAGCCCGAACCGGCCGCGGGCGACGTCGCCTCGCAGTCGGCTGTCACCACAGCCCCGTCGACGTAGGTCACCGCGCGACTCTGATACTCCGAGGCCGGACTGAGCTCCTGAGCGTCAACGGCGCTGATGTCGATGACATGCAGCACTACGGTCGACAAGGTGACACGGACGGCGTACGCAACGAAGTGCTCCTGCTCACTGGGGTGGGCAGCTTCCAGCGCCTGCTCGAAGCGCGCAAGCTGATCGGACGTGATCCCTGCACGCTGATAGGCGTCGTCGAACTGGGGATGGCCTGTGAGCTGCAGCTTGACCACGCTCTCGACGAATCCCCGGTTGAAGTCCCCGTGCGACACGAGCTCGGCTGCGGCAGTAAGGCTCGGATCGGTGGCCACGATCACGACAAGGTCAAGTGCCCTGTCAGACAGCCAGGCAGGGATGTTGCTGCACGCGGCCATGTTCACCGCGAGTTGTGACACGGGCAGGTTGCCCGACAGCTCAAGCGCGAAGCCATCGAAGTCGCCTGCCGGAAGCTCAACCGACATCACCTCCGCGTCTCGGACCGATGGCGCGGACGACCTCGAGCACGACAGCCCGGCCGGGACAAGCAAGGTAGCGGCCGCCAGAAGGCGCAGGCGGAGTCTGGCACGGCGCGCTGCAGCCATAGGCGAAGGGTAGTAGCCGGGCCCAGACCTGCCGGTTGCGCAGAGGTGCCCTCAGGGCGCTTCCCGGTGGGCAGCCGCAGGAGCGCACCTCGGCGTCGCCAGTTCCCGCCCGTCAGAGGGCGTGGGGCAACTCGGGGTTGAGGGGGTCGTCGGGGTCGTTGTAGATCTGCCATCGCAGGCGTTGGCGGATCTGCAGCAGGCCACCATCGTCGGACGTGTACGGCCCCGCCGGATACCTCGGCTGCTTCGCCGGCCCGTGCAGATGCGGCACCCGATTGTGCGCCGTGCACTCCACCTCACCGTTCACATCACTCGTGACACCACCCGCCGCCCACGGGCGGATGTGGTCCACGTCTGACACCAGGTCGGTGGCCGGGACCGGACAGCCCGAGTCGTGCTGGCAACGGCGGTCACGAGCCTGGATCGCCCGACGCAGGCGGCCGCGGAACGTCCGTTGCCGCGACACCCCGACCAGACGGTGCTGCTCGTCGAACAGGAACGACTCCACCAGGCCCGTATCGAGATAGGGCAGCAGGTCGTGTGGGCGCACCACCACCCCCGACGCGAGCTCGCACAACCGGGCCATCGTCCGGTCACCGACGATCACCTGGAACAACGGCCGCGGTGACACACCCGTCGACGACGCCGACCGGGCTGCCATCCGCACCAGGGCTGCGGCCCGCCGCTGCCCCGCCGTGCGTTCCACACCCGCCGCCGCGTCCTCCAACCGGACCTCCCGACACAAACGCTCCAACTCCGCGGCGAACACCTCACCATCAATCGGCGCCAAGCTCCCCCGGACCGTCACCTCACCCGTGTCCCGGCTGCGCGACATCGACACATCCGACACCGGCGGTCGCGACCGCTCCTCCAGCTCGTCGTCGACATGGTCAGCCCAATAGCGGACCACCTTGCGACCATCCGCGAACAGCCCCAGCCCGGCCAACGTGTCCACCAGCAGTTCCTCATCCCGCACGAACAACTCCCACCGGGCATCCGTCGCGTACTTGCAGATCAGATCCACATGATCCATCGACAAGCGGCCATCCAACACCGCCGCCCGCACCCTGGCCATCCGCGCCAACTTCCCAGCACGGCCGATCTCTGCGGCCATCTCGTGATGGCAACGAGCCACCCGATTCCCCAACGCCAACCCCGCCGTCCGCGCCCGACTCGCCCGCCACCCACCATGTGGTTCCCACACCGCCAACACATCCGCCGCTGCGACCGCGAGCCGCGACTGCTCCCGCTGCAAACCCTCCGCCAACACCTGCAACACATCCGAATCCAGAGCCGCCACATCAGCCGCCACGAGCTCGTCGATCAACCCGTGCAACCGGCCCAGAACCTCAGCGACCTCCATACCCGCAACCCTAAACAAGGGGTGTGACACAGTTTCCGGGCGAGCCCTGGTCGTCTTCCGCATTCCGATCGCTAGGGAGTTCCGACGGTCACGACGCCGGCCTCGTCCACAACGAGCACGGCGTTCGCGGTGACCGGGCTGCAGCCGGCACCATTCAGGCGGACCGACTTCGTGGTGACCGTCCCCTGGCGGGCGAGCTCCGTGCCGTCCGGCTGGACCAGCCGGATCCGCCACGAGTACTCCGCAGGCTCGTCGACGAGGTCCACGAAGCGCGAGTTCGCCGACAACGCCGCATCCGACAGGCAGTGATCATCCACGCAGAACTCGGAGAGGCTCCACGCTCCGGCCGGCAGCTGCACTTCGACCCCTGAGACGTAGCCCACCGATGAACAGTCGTGGCTGCAGGCGCTCCCCACCGCGGTGACGAGGACCACCCACCATGCCTTCACCCGTGCAGCTTCCCCTGGAGGAACTGGAGGACCTGCTGAACGCTGGCCTCGTCGCGCTGCTCGGTGAGGACGGAGTGGTCGCGCTTGGTGGTGCTGGGCAGTTCCACCGCGATGAACCGGTCGCCGAGCAGTTCCCGCAGGGAGTCGAACCGGGTGCCGACCAGCGTGTCGCCGGTGAAGCGCAGGCCCAGCACCTGGCAGCCCTCGGCGGCGCGGCGGGCGACGGCCAGGCGGTCGTCGGGCGACAGGTTGAGGTCGGCGGAGCGCCGCACCTTGCGCGACCCGAAGCCGGCGGCGAAGGGCATGGACGGCTGGCTGAGCACCGGTGCGACCATGATGTCGTCGACCATCATCCCCAGCGCGAAGCCGCCGCTGAAGCACATGCCGACGGCGCCCACGCCGGGGCCGCCGACCTCGTCGTGGAGGTTGCGGGCCAGCGCCCGCAGGAAGCCGATGACCGGCGAGGTGCGGTCCAGCGCCCAGTTCGCGAACTCCTTGGCCACGCACACCTTCAGCATGGAACCGAGCACGTAGCCGTTGGACACGTCGCGGCCGGGCGTGCCGACCAGCGACGGCGCGACCACGGTGAAGCCGGCGTCCACCACCTCGTTCATGAACTGGGCGACCTTCGGGGTGATGCCGGGGATCTCGTGGATGACCACCACGCCCGGCCCCGAACCACGCCGGTAGACGTCCCGCGTCAGCCCCGCCGCCGTGAACGACGACTGCGACCAGCCCTCCAGCGCGTCGCTCACGTCAACCGCTGCATCGCTGCCAGGGCACGCTCGGCCAGACCTTCGGTGCCGACCTTGAACGACGTGAGGTCCACGCCCTCCTGCTGGCCCATCGCGCCGTGCAGGTAGCGGGCGTACACACCCTCGCTGATGACGGCCAGGCGCCAGCAGGAGAACGCCACGTAGTAGTCGATCTCCGACAGGTCGCGGCCGGTCCGGGTGGCGTAGCGCTCCAGCAGGTCGCCGTACGTGGGGAAGCCGCCGGCGGACGTCGGGTCGTTCGCCCGGCTGGTGGCCAGGTCGCCGTTGAACCAGTACACGCCGAGGTAGCCGACGTCGGCGAGCGGATCGCCCAGGGTGCACAGTTCCCAGTCGAGGACGGCGGCGATCCGCCCGTGCTGCACGTCGGTGAGGCAGTTGCCGAAGCGGTAGTCGCCGTGGGCGATGGAGACGCCCCGTTGCTCGGGCATCCGCGACGCCAGCAGGCGGGCCACCTCGTCGATGGCCGGCAGCTCGCGGGTCTTGGAGTTCTCCCACTGGGTGCTCCAGCGCTTCACCTGGCGGGCCACATAGCCCTCCCGCTTGGCGAGGTCGCCGAGGCCCACCTCGTCCACGTCCACCGCGTGCAGGTCGGCGAGCACGTCGATGAGGTGGTGGCTGGCGGCCACCCGGTGCTCGGGGGTCAGGAGGTCCGCCTTCTCCGCGCTGTCCAGCACCACCCCGTCCACGAAGCCCATCACGTAGAACGGCGCCCCGTTGACGGCCTCGTCCGTGCACAACCCGAGCGCCGGCGGCACCGGCACACCCGTCGTGCCGACGGCGGCGATGATGCGGTGCTCGCGGGCCATGTCGTGCGCCGTGGCCAGCACATGACCCAGCGGCGGGCGGCGCAGCACGAAGCGGGTGCCGTCCGCTCCGGTGACCCGGAACGTGAGGTTGGAGCGCCCGCCGGCGATGAGGTCGAACGTGAACGGCGCGACCGCACCCTCGATGTTGGCGGCAAGCCAGGCGGAAACCGGTTCGATGTCGATGCCCTGCACGAAGGGCAACCGTAGCGCCGCGGCGCGGCGGGAACGTCAGCCGGGCCGGCCGACGCCGACGACCTTGTTCCAGTGCACGACGGAGATCTTCACCACGTCACCGGTCTGCGGCGCATGAATCATCTGGCCGTTACCGATGTAGATGCCCACGTGCCCGATGGGCGAGTAGTAGAAGACCAGATCGCCCGGCTGGGCCTGGTCCTTCGGGATGTGCGGGATGCTGGCGTACTGCGCCGCGCTCTGGTGCGGCAGGTAGACGCCCGCCTGACCCCAGGCGTACTTGGTGAGGCCGGAGCAGTCGAACGCCACACCGGGCGACTCGGCGGCGAACTTGTAGGGCACGCCCAACTGGCCGTACGCCGCGTTGACGGCGATGCCCGCCTTGCCGGACACGGGCGGGATGTAGGTGCCGCCACCGCCTCCGCCGGACGAACCACCGCCCGACGAGCCGCCACCGGACGACGAGCCGCTGCCGGAGGACGAACCGCCGGACGAACCTCCCGTGGAACCGCCCGTGCTCCCGCCCCCACCGCGGCCCGGAGACGACGTGCTGCCCGTGTTCGAGTTGGCGGCCGCCTGCGCGGCGGCAGCCTGCTGGGCGGCGGCCGCAGCGGCCGCGCGGCGCTCCTGCTCGGCTTCCAGCTTGGCGGCACCGAGGTCGGCCTTGGCCTGCTCGTACTTGGCCAGGAAGACCTGCTCCAGCTCGTTGTACTGCTGCTGCTTGCTCTCCAGCGTGGCAATGATCTGCGCGGCCTCGGCCTGCTTGTCGGCCAGCACGTCGCGGGCGTGGTTGAGGTCCTTCAGGAGGGCCTGCAGGTCGTCCACCCGCACATCGCCCACGTCCTGGGCCATGTTGCCGAGTGCATCGCGCTGCTCGGCCTCGATGTAGGCGCTGGCGTCGGCGAAGAGCGGGCTGAGGTCGCTGGTGCCGCCGGTGGTGAGGCGTTTCAGCGCCACGTCGCGGAGCAGTTGCTCCACGCCGCCGAGCTGGGCGGCCATGCTGTCCACGTCGGCCTGGGCCTGCTGGATCTCCGCGGCCAACTGGTCCTGCCGGTCCAGCGCAGCGCTGTAGTCCTCGTCCAGCTGGCCGAGCTGGTCCTGCAGGTTCTCCAGCTCTGCAAGCGTCTTGTCGACGTTCTGCTGAGCCTGGTCCACCCCGTCCGCCCACGCCAGGTGGGGGCCGACGAGCGAACTCGTGACGACGGTCAGGCCGGCCACCAGCAGCCGAGCCAGCCGCATGGTGCGACGGCGGAAGGTCATGACGGTCAGCACTCTACCAATGTTACGAATGGGTTGCGAAGCGGCTACTCCCATTCGATGGTGCCGGGCGGCTTCGACGTGATGTCGTAGACCACCCGGTTCACCCCGCGGACCTCGTTGATGATCCGGTTGGACATCGTCTCCAGCAGGTCGTAGGGCAGGCGGGCCCAGTCCGCCGTCATCGCGTCGTCGCTGGTCACGGCCCGGATGATGACCGGATTGGCGTAGGTGCGCTCGTCGCCCATCACGCCGACGCTGTGCACGTCGGCGGCGAGGACGGCGAAGGCCTGCCACAGCTCGCGCTCCAGACCGGCCTTGTGGATTTCTTCACGGACGATGGCATCCGCCTGTTGCAGGATCGTGACCCGCTCGGGCGTGACCTCGCCGAGGATGCGCACACCCAGGCCCGGGCCGGGGAACGGCTGGCGGAGGACGATCTCGTCCGGCAGGCCGAGCTCGCTGCCCAGCCGGCGGACCTCGTCCTTGAACAGGTCGCGCAGCGGCTCCACCAGCTGGAGGGTCATGTCCTCGGGCAGGCCACCCACGTTGTGGTGGCTCTTGATGACCGCCGCCGTGCCGTCCGCCCCGCCGCTCTCGATGACATCCGGGTAGAGGGTGCCCTGCACGAGGTACTCGGCGTCCTGCAGCCCGCCGGTGTGCTCCTCGAAGATGCGCACGAACAGCTCGCCGATGATCTTCCGCTTGGCCTCCGGCTCCACCACGCCCTCGAGCTTCTCGAAGTAGCGGGGGCCGGCCGTCACGTGGATCAGCTCGATGCCCATGTTGCGCTTGAACGTCTCCACCACCTGGTCGGACTCGTTCAGCCGCATCAGGCCGGTGTCCACGTAGATGCAGACCAGCTGGTGGCCGATGGCCCGGTGCACGAGGGCCGCAGCGACCGCGGAGTCCACCCCGCCGCTGAGGGCGCAGATGACCTTGCCGGTGCCCACCTTTGCCCGCACGGCGGCGACCTGCTCGTCGATGATCGACAGCATGGTCCAGCCGCCCTTGCAGCCGGCCAGGTCGTGGAGGAATCGCTGCAGCACGGCCATCCCGTGCGGGGTGTGCACGACCTCGGGGTGCCACTGCACGCCCCAGATCTTGCGCTCCAGGCATTCGAGCGCGGCCACGGGCGCGTCGGGCGTGCTGGCCGTGGCCGTGAAGCCCGGCGGGGGCACGGTGACGGCGTCGAAGTGGCTCATCCACACGTCCTGCTCGTGGGGCAGGCCGTCGAGCAGCTCGCTGTGCACCCCGTCAGCGAGCGTGACCCTGGCTCGCCCGTACTCGCCACGCAGGCCGCGGCCGACGGTGCCGCCGAGCTGCTGGGCGATCAGCTGCACGCCGTAGCAGATGCCGAAGATCGGGATGCCGAGGTCGTAGATGGCGGGGTCCAGCGCCGGGGCGCCCTCCACGTGCACGCTCTTCGGGCCGCCGGAGAGGATGATCGCGCTCGGGTTCTTCGCCTGGACCTCCGCCGCGGTGATGCGGTGGGGGACGATCTCGCTGTAGACCCGCAGCTCGCGCACCCGGCGGGCGATGAGCTGGGCGTACTGCGCCCCGAAGTCGACCACCAGGACTGTTTCGTCGCGCTGCGCCATCGCGCTGAGGTTACGTGCTGCAACGGCCGCCCCGACAAACCACCGCCCCCTTCCCCAGCCCCTCCCCGTCCGAGTGCCAGCCCCGCATCCGAGTGCCAGCTTCCATCCGAGTGCTCACCCCCACCCCGAGGTGCGAGTAGGCACTCGGATGCGGCGTGGCACTCGGGTCGGGGACGTGGCACTCGGGTCGGGGACGTGGCACTCGGGTCAAGCGAGGGACTGGAGCAGTTCCCACGCCGCAGCCACGTGGCGGGCTTCGGTGGTGCGACCGCCGACGGAGATGCGGCAGGCCACCCGGCCGTCGAGCACGGTGCGGGTGAAGAGGGCCAGGCCGGTGTCGTTGGCCGCGGCGATCATCGCGTCGGTGGCGGCGTCGCCGGCCTTCAGGCGCACGCACAGCAGGTTCAGCGGGTGGGGGGCGACGATCTCGAAGCGGTCGTCCAGCGCCACCCAGTCGGCCAACTGCCGGGTGAGCTCGCAGTGGCGGCGGATCATCGCCTGGGCCTCGGCCACGCCGCCGCTGCGGATGGTGAACCACAGCTTCAGCGCCCGGAACCTGCGGCCGAGCGGGATCTGCCAGTCGCGGTAGTCGATGGCCGCGCCACTCTCGGCCGCGGCGGACCGCAGGTACTCGGGCAGGATGCTCAGGGCGCCGAGCAGGGCCACCCGGTCGGCCACGTAGAACAGGTCGCAGTCGAAGTTGACGCCCATCCACTTGTGCGGGTTGGTGCAGTAGCTGTCGGCCAGCTCCATCCCGTCGTTCACCCAGCGGTGCTCGGGGGCGAGCGCGGCGATGCCGCTCATGGCCGCGTCCACGTGCAACCACAGGCCCTCCCGGCGGGCGATTGCACCGATCTCCGGCAACGGGTCGAACGCCAGCGAGCTGGTGGTGCCCCGGTTGGCGCACACCCAGAACGGCACGAGGCCGCCGGCGCGGTCCTCCGCCACCATGCGGGCCAGCTCGTCCGGGCGCATGGCGAAGTCCGCGTCGTGGGGGACGATCCGCCAGTGCTCGGTGCCGATGCCGGCGATGCGCAGGCCCTTCTCGATGGACGAGTGGGACTGCGACGTGGAGTAGGCGACGAGGCGGGACGTGTCGCCGTCGTGGTTGACCGCCCCGCCCGTGGCCTTCCAGCGGGCGGCGAGGATGGACGTGAGCGTGGCCTCGCTGGCCGACCCCTGGATGACGCCGCCGCCCGAGGCGCTGGTGCTACGGAACGCCGCCGGCAGGCCGAGCAGTTCCTGCATCCAGTCCATCATCAGGGTCTCGACCTCGGTGCAGGCGGGGCTGGTGACCCAGCTCATCCCCTGCACGCCCAGGCCGGAGGCCGCCAGGTCGCCGAGGATCGCCGGGTACGACGTGTTGCCGGGGAAGTAGGCGAAGAAGCTGGGGTGCTGCCAGTGGGTGATGCCCGGCATGACCACCCGGTCCAGGTCCGCCAGGATGTCCTCCCAGGGCTCGGCCCCTCCCTCCAGCAGCACGGCGGGCGGGTGCTCGGGCAGCGACGCCCGGATGTCGCCCGGCTGCACCCGGCTGCCCACCGGGTGCTGCTCCACACCCTCCAGGTACTCGGCGATCCAGTCGATGAGCGCGTGGCCGTGGCGGCGGAAGTCCTCCGGGGTCATGCCCGCAGGTTACGGTGCGCCCGCCTGGGAGCTCACTGGTACCGTATTCCCATGGAAGCAACCATCGACAGCGTCGGCCGCATCGTCGTGCCGAAGGCATTGCGCGATCGTCTCGGTCTCGCCCCCGGCTCCGTGGTGGACATCACCCAGTACGGCGATGGCCTGCACGTCGCACCCAGCGGTCGCACCGCCCGTCTCGAGCAGCGCGGCGGCCACCTCGTCGCCGTCTCCGACACCACCATCGACGACACCGATGTGTTCGACCTCTTGGAGTCGATTCGTCGATGACCACCTGGCTCGCCGACACGAGCGTCGCCGTGCCGTTGGTGCAGTCGTCGCACACCGCCCACCGAGTGGTGCGGGAACGCGTCGGCGAGCGGGAGGTCGGCCTGCCAGCGCACGCGGCGCTGGAGACGTATTCGGTGCTCACTCGCCTTCCCAGCGATGCGCGGCTCGCGCCTGCGGACGCGGCGACACTCATCGCCGACCGGTTCCCCTCCATCGCGGCGCTTCCCGCCAGCGCCCAGCAGCGCCTCGTCGCCCAACTCTCGACGGCAGGCGTGGCCGGCGGGGCCGTGTACGACGCGCTCATCGCCGTCACCGCCCGGCACCATCGGGCCACTCTGCTCACCCGGGACAGCCGCGCCGCCGGCTCGTACGGCGCCTTGGGCGTGGAGTACGAACTCGTCGTGTGAACGATGCGCGCATGATCGACCCCACCGCCTTCGCGGTCCACACCGCCTCACCGCGGGGCTTCCGCCAGGCGTTCGTGCACGAGGGTGTCGGCGGCGTGCCGCTGGTCTGCGTGCACGGCTGGCCGGAGACCAAGCGCATCTTCTGGAAGGTCGTCGAGCCACTCGCCGCCGCCGGGTTCGAGGTGATCGTGCCGGACCTGCGCGGCTTCGGCGACAGCGACCTCGGGCCGGACGGGTTCCACGACGTGGCCGCCCACGCCCGCGACCTGTACGCCCTCGTCCACGACCACCTCGGCCACGAGCGGGTGGTGCTGCTCGGCGGCGACCTCGGCGGGCCGGTGATCCAGCAACTGGCGCTGTGGTACCCGGAGTGGGTGGACCGGATGGTCCTGTTCAACAGCCCGCTGCCGTACCTGAAGGAGGAGATGGCCGGCATCCAGGGCACCCGGCCGCCACGCGAAGCGGCGGACTACTTCCTCCGCCAGGGCACAGACCCCGACGGCCTGGCCGCCGAGCTGCGCACCCCGGAGGAACGGCGCCGCTACATCGCCACGTTCTACACCAGCCGCTTCTGGGCGCACCCGGGCGCCTTCGCCGGGCCGGGCGAGGTGGACTTCCACACCGAGCCGTTCGCCGACGCCGCCCACCTGCGGGCCAGCTTCGGCGGGTACGAGAGCACGTTCTCCGAGGCCGCCCGCAGCGAACCGACCGGCCTGACCCGCAACGACCAGACCCGCACGTTGATCCTGTTCGGGCCGAGCGATCATGTGCTCTACCCCGCCTACGACCGGATGGCCGCGGTGGTCTTCCCGGACCATGTCGGCCCGTTCCTGCTGCGCGACTGCGGCCACTTCGTGCCGTGGGAGGCGCCGCACGCGCTGGTGAGCGGCACGGTGGCGTTCTGCGGCGACCTGCTCTGAACTCAGGTGCCGTCGTCGACGAGGGCGACCCAGGTGTTGCCGTTCACCACACCCGTGGCTGGCAGACCCACCGAGGTCTGGAAGTTCCGCACTGCGGTCTCGGTGGCCGGGCCGAAGCGGCCGTCCACACTGAGCCCGGCGCTGGCCCGGTAGTTCAGCTGCTCCTGCACGTCCTTCACGCCCTGGCCGCAATCGCCACGGCGGACGTCCACCGAATCCAGCGCCAGGTCGGGCACGAACAGGGTGGGCACGTTGCGGCACGGCGTGGTGGTGGGCGCCGGGGTCGGCGGCGCAGTAGCCGGGGCGGTGGCCGCGGCGGTGGTGGCGACAGCAGCGGTGGTGGCAGTCGCATCCGGGGCGGCGGTGGTCTCCACCGGGGTCTCGGTGGTGGTGGTGAGATCGGTGGCAGCGGGATCGACCGAGGTGGTGCTGCCCCCGTCCACGGCCTCGCCGCCGGATCGGGTGGTGCTGCACGCCGCCAGGCTGCCGGCGGCGAGCAGGACGGCAACGGCCAACGTCCGCATGTTCATGAACGTCGAGCGTACTCGCCGACGCTCAGCCCGCCGGGGCGGTGGGCGGGGTGTCCTCCGGAAGGCTGTTGACCACCGCATCACGGGCCCGCACACCGACGGCGATCCGCCAGCCGACCACACCCATGCCCAACACCAGCGCGGCGAACACCAGGTACATCCGCCAGCCGCCCTTGGACTCGCTGCCGCAATTCGGCTTCTCCACCGCGCCGATGCAGTCGCTGAGGTTCTGCTCCGTCGGGATGAAGTCGTTGTTGGTCACCGGGGGCGCCCCCTGGTCCTGCACCACCGTGGTCTCGGAGGCGGACTGGAACGGGTTGGGGCCGGAGCAGCCGACACTGAGCGCCCCGACGAGACCCAGCACGGCCACGGCCTTCCACGTACGCATGGCTGCCATCGTCGCAGCGGCCTGCCGCAACTGCAACGCGGCAGCGCGGGTTGTGACCGGCGCCCGGGCACGGTTGACTCCCGCCCCACGCCCATCCGGGCGCCAACCCAAGGAGCACGCCATGCGATTCCGCCTTGCGCTGCTCGTCGCGGTCACGAGTGTCCTGACCGCCGCCTCGCCGGCACACGCCGGCCCCCTCGCCACCACCCGGCCCTCCAGTGCCGCATCGGAGTGGCGCACCGTCCAGCAGATGCTGTTC
This sequence comes from Acidimicrobiaceae bacterium, assembly GCA_020637295.1. Classification (GTDB taxonomy): domain Bacteria; phylum Actinomycetota; class Acidimicrobiia; order Acidimicrobiales; family Ilumatobacteraceae; genus UBA668. The sequence continues at coordinate 16,554 of JACJWF010000026.1, forward strand.
GTGGTGACCCTGCCGGACTTCCTGGCCGTTGCCGCCCGCGGCGGCGACACTCGGCTGGACTGGTCCACCGACTACTGCTCGGCGCCACTCGTGGGCAACACGGGCTGGTCGTACGACTTCCATGGCCCGTGCCGGCGGCACGACTTCGGCTACCGCAACCTGCGCCTGCTGGAACGTCGCTACGGCACCGGCCGCACGTACTGGAACGCCACCAACCGCAAGCGGGTGGACGACCGGTTCTACGCCGACATGCTCGGCCACTGCGCCACCCGGGCGTGGTGGCTGCGGGCGTCGTGCCGCAACTGGGCCCGCACCTACTACCTCGCGGTGCGGGTGGCGGGCGGCCCGTAGGCCAGGGTGAGGAGTTGGTGGAGCATGCGGGCGGTGGCGCCCCACACGGTCTCGTCGTCGAGCTCGAAGAAGTAGATCGTGCGCTCGCCGATGGCCGTGTGCCACCACTCCTCGCGGAACGTGCCCGGCCGGGTGAAGTCGTGCAGCGGCACCCACAGCACCCGGTCCACCTCCATGGTGCGCCCCTGGAGCGGCAGGGGCTCGGGCACACGGGCCACGACCGGCACGATCCAGCTCTTGCTGACCCACGTGCCCAGCGGGTGCAGGCGGCCGACCACGGTGACGTCCGCCGGGTCCAGCCCGACCTCCTCGTGCGCCTCGCGCAGGGCGGCCTGCTCGTAGGTCTCGCCGGGGTCCAGCCGGCCGCCGGGGAAGCTGACCTCGCCGCGGTGGTTGGTCATGTCCATCGACCGGCGGGTCAGCAGCACCTCCGCGCCGTGGGGGCCGTCGGCCAGCACCGCCAGCACGGCGGACGGCTTGGCCCCGTCGAAATCGGGCTCGTCGTGGGACACGTCCAGACCGGCCACCGACGACGTGACCGCGGCCGTGCTCAGCGACGGCGCGGGCACCGGCCACGGAGCAGGCGCGCCGTCCCGCCAGCCGTCGGGGCGCGGGATGAACTGGGCGCCCCCTGGCCGGCGAGCGTGTTCAGGCCGAGGGCGTCCAGCCACTGTCCTTCAACTGGCGCAGCACGGTGGGCAGGCCGGCGGTCTTCATGGAGGCCAGGACCTTGCCCGGCGTCTGCTCGCCACGCTCGAACTCCTCCCACGCGGCGAGGAGCTTGTCGAGATCGGGTGCCGGGGCTTCGAACGCCATACGGCGAGGCTACCGGTCCTGCTGATCGCGCACCTTGCGGACCGCATTGACGCCGTTGCCCACCAACCGGCCGGCGGCCCGGCCGAGGTCGGTGGCCCGGTCGCCACTGCTCGGCGACTTCGACCCGGCGGGCTTCTTCTTCCGTTCGTCGTAGCGGCTCTGGAACCAGACGAACAGGTGGACCACGGCGATCGCCGCCGTCAGCATCCGGGCCGACGACTCCACGGACCACCACGGCTGGAACGCGGCGACGAGGAGGAGCCCGTCCAGCACCGGGTCGCCGACCTTGTGCGCGGCGCGGGGAATGAGGCGGAAGGCCCCGAGCGCACCCGACGTGAGCGCCGCCCACAGCACGATGGCGCCGCCGGCGATGGATGGCACGACGGGTGTGGGGTTGCGCATCGCGCTGGCCACCAGCGCCAGGCCGAGCACGTACTCGACCGCCTGGTGCATCCAGAACGGCCGCTTGCCGGGTCGCCTGTCGTCCACGGGCGAGGACACTACCCCCGAAAACGGGAACGACCCCGGGGCCGTGAGGCCACCGGGGTCGTCAGGAGTGCAGACTCCTTACATCATCCCCATGCCGGGCATGCCGCCACCCATGCCGCCGCCGGCGGGCATGGCGGGGGCCTTCTCCGGCTTGTCGGCGACCAGGCACTCGGTGGTGAGCACCAGGGCGGCGATGGACGCTGCGTTCTGCAGCGCGGCGCGGGTGACCTTGGCCGGGTCGATGATCCCAGCCTTCACCAGGTCCACCATCTCGCCGGTGGCCGCGTTGAGGCCCATCGAGCCGCTGGCGCTCTCCACCTGCTGGACGGTGATGGCACCCTCCAGGCCGGCGTTGTCGGCGATCAGGCGGGCCGGGGCCGTGAGGCTGTCGTACACCGTGCGGGCGCCGGTGGCCTCGTCGCCCTCGAGCGACTCCACCACGGACTTCACGGCGCTGCGGGCCCGGACGAGGGCGGTGCCGCCGCCGGCGACCACACCCTCTTCGATGGCCGCACGGGTGGCTGAGACGGCGTCCTCGATGCGGTGCTTCTTCTCCTTCAGCTCCACCTCCGTGGCAGCGCCGACCTTGATGACGGCAACACCGCCGGCCAGCTTGGCCAGGCGCTCCTGCAGCTTCTCGCGGTCCCAGTCGCTGTCCGTGTTGTCGATCTCGGCCTTGATCTGGTTGATCCGGCCGGCGACGTCGTCGGCCTCGCCGGCGCCGTCCACGATCGTGGTGTTGTCCTTGGTGATGATGACGCGCTTGGCGCGGCCGAGAAGGTCGAGGGTGACGTTCTCCAGCTTGAGACCGACCTCCTCGCTGACGACCTGGCCACCGGTGAGGACGGCCATGTCCTGCAGCATCGCCTTGCGGCGGTCACCGAAGCCGGGGGCCTTCACCGACGCACTGTTGAACGTGCCACGGATCTTGTTGACCACGAGGGTGGCGAGCGCCTCGCCCTCGATGTCCTCGGCGATGATGAGCAGCGGCTTGCCGGTCTTCATCACGGACTCCAGCGCCGGGAGCAGCGACTGGACGGTGCTGATCTTGGCCGAGTGCAGGAGGATGTACACGTCGTCGAGGACGGCTTCCTGGCGGTCCGGGTCCGTCACGAAGTACGGCGACAGGTAGCCCTTGTCGAACTGCATGCCCTCGGTGAACTCGAGCTCGGTCCCGAAGGTGTTGCTCTCCTCCACCGTGACCACGCCGTCCTTGCCGACCTTGTCGATCGCCTCGGCGATGACCGAGCCGATGCTGGCGTCGGCGGCCGAGATGGTGGCGACAGCAGCGATCTGCTCCTTGTCCTCCACCACGACGGCCTGGCCCTTGATGCTGTCCACCGCGGCGGCGACGGCCTTCTCGATGCCCTTCTTCAGGCCCATCGGGTTGGCACCGGCCGTGACGTTGCGCAGGCCGTGGCCGACGAGGGCCTGGGCCAGCACCGTGGCGGTGGTGGTGCCGTCACCGGCGACATCGTTGGTCTTGGTGGCGACTTCCTTCACCAGCTGGGCGCCCATGTTCTCGAAGGGGTCGTCGATCTCGACTTCCTTGGCGATGGACACGCCGTCGTTGGTGATGGTGGGCGCACCGAACTTCTTGTCCAGGACGACGTTGCGGCCCTTCGGCCCCAGCGTGACCTTGACGGTGTCGGCGAGCTTGTTGACGCCGGCCTCGAGGGCGCGGCGAGCCTCGTCGTGGAACTTCAGCTGCTTGGCCATCACTTCTCCACGATGGCGAGCACGTCACGGCTGGTGAGGATCAGCAGATCCTTGCCGTCGACCGTGACCTCGGTGCCGCCGTACTTGCTGTACAGCACGGTGTCGCCGACCTTCACGTCGAGCGCGGTGTGGGCGCCCTTGTCGTCGCTCCAGCGGCCCGGGCCGACGGCGAGGACCTCGCCCTGCTGCGGCTTCTCCTTGGCGGTGTCGGGGATCACCAGGCCCGACGCAGTGGTCTGCTCGGCCTCGTTGGGCTTGACGACGATGCGGTCATCGAGGGGCTTCAGGTTCATGGGTGCAGGCCTCCGTTGGCAAGAGCACTCGGTTGGGTGGAATGGGCCGGTTAGCACTCGGCCCGGTTGAGTGCCAAGGTTAGGCGCGCCCGCGGGTCGTTAGCAACCGCAAGCCGCGAGTGCTAACGGCCGGGATCTGGGAGACTGTCCGCCGTGGCGAAGGGCGACGAGTTCGACGTGATCGAGCTGATCGACGCGGATGCCGCTGCGTTCGGCCCCTCCCCGGGGCGTGACCGAGCGGCGAAGGAACGGCGGCGGCCGGCGGACGACCAGTGGCTGCTCCTGCCGGCGGCCTGGGTGGTGGTCGGCGCCCTTCTGCTGGGGACGTTGGCGTGGTTGTGGCAGCCGTGGCGCGACCGCCCGGAGATGACGGTGGGGCAGGTGGCGGCGGTGGAGACGACGCTCACCGAGCGGCTGGTGCTCGACCGGCCGATCTTCCCCGGTCGGGTGGCGGACGTCCTCACGGCGTTGGAGTTCCCGGAGGACGGCTACGTGCTCGGCGATCCCGGCAACGTCCCGTGGGCCACCGGCGACTGGGACGGAGCCCGGGCAGCGATCGTCGCCGTCGCCGACGAGGACCCCCGCGACGTCTTCGGCTCCGTGTCGCCGGACTGGACTGCGATCGAGGCCGTCCAAGGCGCGCCTGCGGACTACAAGGACAGCGGCGACAGCGGCATCGAGGTCGTGTTCGGCCCGGTCGGCGACAAGTGGTACGAGGTGCAGTCGATCGGGCTCGGGCTGGACGCCACGGTCGCGCTGGCCAACGTGGTGCGCTGGACGCCGCATGGCCTCATCGTCATGGACCGCGCCCGCCTCCTGGGGTTGGAGCCGCTGTACCCCTTCAGCAGCTACTGGACCGCGCTCGGGCTGATCGAGGCGGCGGACTCGGGCGCCCGCTACCTGTGCCGCTGCACCAGCGTGGTCTACCCCGGCCGGTTCACCGTGTCGGTCAGCAGCGCACCGGCGCCCGACGGGGGCGAACTGGACGCACTCGGCGACCTGCTCGGGGCTACGGAGGCCACCACGGTGCACGGTCTGCCCGCCGTGCTGGCCCGTGGGACCGACGGCACCTTCCTGGACGGCTGGGACCTCGTGGCGTGGGTGGAGGGCGGCAGGATGATCAGCGTGGCCGTGGACCGGGGCCACGGTGCCGACGTGCTGGGTCTTGCCGAGTCCGTCCGCCCCGCCACCGACGACGAGTGGACCGAGCTCACCGCCCCGGTGGAGTTGGTCGAACTGACCCCCGTGCCGTACGA
>JACJWF010000027.1 GCA_020637295.1 Acidimicrobiaceae bacterium
GTGTCGTCCATCGCCTCGCAGCGCCCCTCCCCCGGCGAGGCCCCGTACGGCGCCGCCAAGGCCGGCGTCAACAGCCTGACCCAGAGCTTCGCCGCCGCCTTCGGCCCGAAGGTGCGGGTCAACTGCATCGTGCCCGGCCCGTTCCTCACCGACATCTCCAAGGCGTGGGATCTCGAGGCGTTCAACGCCCGAGCCAAGGTCGGCTTCGCCATGCAGCGCGGCGGTGAGCCGCACGAGATCGTCGGCGCCGCCCTCTACTTCGCGTCGTCCGCCAGCAGCTACACCACCGGCACCACGCTGAACATCGACGGCCTGCCCCGCTGAGGGGCGACCGTCAGGAGATCAGGGTCAGCGCCTGCTCCAGCAGGCTCACGGTGTGGGCATGGAGCTGGTCGCCGATCTCCTTCGGGGCCATGCCGGCGCAGGCCCGGGCGTGCGTGCCCTCGAGGATCAGGCCCAGCCGGTAGCAGGCCAGCACGTGGAACCAGCGCACGTCGTCCACCGGCCGGTCCACCTGCGCGGCGTAGCGCTCCACCACCTCGTCGCGTGTGGGGAGGCCGGGCGCGTCCACGCTGACGGACACGCCCTCGCGGGACGGCCAGGTGGCCAGCAGGTGGCCGAGGTCGAGCATCGGGTCGCCCAGGGTGACGAGCTCCCAGTCGACGATGGCCGCCAGACGCGGCTCGTCGTGGCGCATGAGCACGTTGGCGAAGTGGAAGTCGCCGTGCATCAGCCCGGGCCGCACGTCGGCCGGTCGGTTGCTGTCCAGCCACCTCCCCACCTCGTCCACGCCCGGGATCTGCGGCCCCGGGTAGCCGGGCAGTTCCGAGTAGCCGTCGAGCTGCTTGCGCCAGCGGCCCACCTGACGCTCCGCCCAGCCGTCCGCACGACCGAGGTCGCCGAGGCCCACGGCCACATGGTCCACGTTGGCCAGTGCGGCGATGGCGTCGGCCATCGACAGGCCCATCGAGTGCTGCCAGTCCGGGTCGTTGCGGTACCGCTCGGGCAGGCCGAGCGTGGCGTTGAACCCGTCGATCGGCTCCATGAGATAGAACGCTGCGCCCATCACCTCCGGGTCGGCCTCGGCAGCGATCAACCCGGGGTGCGGCACCGGCGTGCCGGCGATTGCGGCCAGCACCCTGGCCTCGCGGCGCATCGTCTCGTCGCTGTTGGCCCGCTTGTGCAGCGGTGGCCGGCGCAGCACGTACGTGCGCCCGCCGCGGGTGAACCGCAGCAGCACGTTCTGCGTGCCGCCGGCGATCAACTCCAGCCCGGTGAGGTCCCCCTCGCCCAGGCCACGCCCGTCCATCCACCCGCGCAGGACCGCCAGGTCGACGCCGGGGACGTCGAGGCTCACGCCGACCCGACCACGCCGGCGCCACCGTCGATGACGTAGGTCTCGCCGGTGATCCACGAGGCCAGGTCGCTGACCAGGAAGGTGGCCAGGTTGGCGATGTCCTCCGGCTCGCCGAGACGCTTCACCGGGAGCTGCCCGGCCAGGCGATCGCCGAACGCCTCGACCAGCGCGGCCGCGAAGTCCGTCTTCACCAGGCCGGGGGCGATGCCGACCACCCGGGTCGGCCCCAGCTCATGCGCGAGTTGCCGGGTGAGATGGATGAGCGCGGCCTTGGTGAGGTTGTACGGCCCCAGCGCGCCGCCGGCCCGCAGGCCACCGACGGAGGCGATGTTGAGCATCACGCCGGGGTGGTCCTTCATCGCCAGGTCCCACGCCGCCTGGCACCAGAACACCGGGCCGCGCAGGTTGACCTGGAAGGTCTTGTCGAAGCGGCCCTCGTCCACGGCGATCGTGGGCCCCATGTACGGGTTGGTGGCCGCGTTGTTGACCAGGATGTCCAACGCACCGAAGCGGTCCAGGGTGGCCTGCACGCACGCCCGGGCGGCCGCCGTGTCGCCGGCGTTGGCCGCGAACACGGCGGTCTCGCCGCTCATCTCGGCAGCGGCCGCCTCCAGCTGGTCCTGCTTGCGCGACGACAGCATCACCTTCGCTCCCGCCGCGGCGAACGAGGCGGCGATGGCCTTCCCGATGCCCTTCGAGGCGCCCGTGACGAGCGCGACCTTCCCCTCCAGCGAGATCTCCATGCGCCGGACGTTAGTGAACGTCGGCGTACGGCTCGTCGTCCGAGGGCACGTGCGGTGCCGGCAGCACGATCGGCACGATCCAGTCCGTGCACCCGACGACCGTGTGCGGCACGAGGAGGCGGGAGCCATCGGGCTGGCGGATCTCCGTCACGAATGCGGCGCTGATCGCTTCCCACCAGGACATGCGTGCCATGCCCCCATGGTGAACCCCCGGTGTGGCGCCTCACTGGCCGTCAGGTGAACGGGGGACGAACCTTGGCGTCGTCTGCAGGAAGGTTGCGCCACACGCCCAGCAGCGGGATGGCGCCGGCCACCGTGAACAACCCGGCCACCGTGAACGCCGCCACCGTGCCCGCCGAGTGGACGATGGCACCCAGCAGGACGGCTCCACCGGCGACGGCGATCTGCGTGGCCAGCGACTCCACGGACAGCAGCGTGGCGCGGTGCGAGGCACTGACCGCGGCGTGCACGATCGGGCCGTTCAACGCATTGACCGGCCCGGAGATCGTCATCGCCAGCAGGACGGCCACCACCAGCCAGACGGTGCCGCCGTGCCCGGCAAGCGCGAAGGCCAGACCGGTCAGCACGGTCAGCGCCGCGCTGGCCCGCAGGCGGCCGACGCGGTGCACCAGGCGTGGTGCCGCCAGCGCGCTGACGGACTGCCCGATGTAGGCCACAGCGACCACCACGCCGAACACGCCGGCTGCCTGCCCAGGCCGGTCCAGCAGTTCACCGAGGCGGACCGGTGAGATCAGCTCGAACGCGAGGAATCCGACGGGGACGACGGTCCAGCGCAGCGAGAACCAGCGCAGCACGGGGCGCTGGACCACCAGCAGCACGCCTTCCTTCACCGTGCCGGGGACGGACGCGACCAGGTCACGCACCGACGTCCGCGGCCGGGGCAGTTCGTCCATCAGCACCAGCAGCAGTGCGGCGTGCACGACGAAGAGCACCGCGGCGAGGAGCGCCGGCACCGACAGGCCGATCAGCAGGCCGTCGCCGTCGGAGGCCAGCCCGAAGTGGACCCCGAGCGAGGCCAGCCAGCCACCGGAGATGCTCCCGGCGGCCAGCGCGATGCCCGTGGCCGTGGAGGAGTGGGCCAGACCGCGCGTGAGGACGTCGTCATGCCGTTCGGGGGAGATCACGGCGTGCACCTCGTCCACGAACCAGGACGTCAGCGGCCCGCTCGACAGCGCCCGACCCGACGCATACAGCACCAGCCCGACGACGATCGCCCAGTGGGTGGAACCGATCGCGAAGAGCACGAAGCCGGCGGCCATCACGAGCGAGCTGGCGATGAGCACGACGCGGCGACCCATCACGTCCGCCAGGCCCCCCGTGGGAAGCTCCAGCAGCAGTGTGACCACAGCCGTCGCGGCGATCAGCGCCCCGATCGCCGTCGGGCCGAAGCCACGAGCCGTCAGCAGGAGCACGTACGTGGGCACCAGCAGGCCGAGCGGCAGGAAGCCGAGCGCCGTGAGCAGGCCGAACCTGCGGATCAGGACCCGTTCCTGCTGCATCGAGCGCGGACGCTACCCCGCCGGCCGGTACGTTGTGCCCCCGTGCGTCACCTCGCTGTGCCCCTCGCTGTCGCGTCCCTCCTCCTCGTCGCCTCGTGCAGCGACGACGCCGCCTCCGGCGACACCGTGCCGGCCACCGCACCGGCCACGGAGGCGCCAACGTCCACTGATGCCGGGCCGCCCACCACCGAGGCCGCGGTTGCACCCACCATCGGCGCCATCGAGGTCGAGGCCAACCCGGCCAACGTGCTGCTCGCCACGCTGCACGTCACCACCGACGTCCCCGCCCGGCTGGCCATCTCCATCATCGAGGACGGCGCGGCCCGGCCCGTGGTCACCACCGAGACCCTGGCCACCGACCACACCGTGCCGATCCGCGGGCTCCATGCCGACCGCATCCAGACCATCGAGGCCGTGCCGATGAGCGCCGACGGCGCACTGGACGGCGAGGCCGCGACCGTCGACATCACGACCGAGCCGCTCCCCTTCACGCTGCCCGAGCTGACCGTGGGCGAGCAGGTCATCGGCGAGATGGCACCGGGGTTCACCCTCTTCGACCCCGTCCAAACGGCGGACATCGTGGCCCCCGACGAGGAGCGAGAGCAGCCGGCCGGCCTCCTGGTCGCCGTGGACGACCACGGCGAGGTCGTCTGGTACCTCACGCATCCGCGCCCGATCGCCGACGCCCGCATCCTGGCGGACGGCACGCTCATGTACGAGAGCCTCGACACCGAGGTGGTGTTCGCGGACATGGACGGCAATGTTCTGTCGCGGCTGACCTCCCGCTTGTACGAGGGCGAGGTCGGCAACGACACGCCCACCATCGCCGTGGACACTGATGCGCTCCACCACGAGACCAACCTGCTGCCGGACGGACACCTGGCCAGCCTCAGCAGTGCCGTGCACGTGGTCAACGTGGCCGAGCCGATGTGCGGCGAGGACCCGGCGACGTTCGGCGGGACCTACTCGATCCTCAGCGACGTGGTGGTGGTCGTCGACGTGGAGTCCGGTGCGGTGCTGTCCGCCTACGACCTGTGGGACCTGCTGGACCCGATGGGCGACCCCGTCCGGCGGGACTTCTGCGGCACGGCGTTCCAGAACGCCAACGTCTTCCCCGTCAGCGTCTACCCGGACGCGCCCGGCACGGTGATCGACTGGACCCACTCCAATGCCATCGTGCTGGACGAGGCCCGCAACGCCCTGCTGGTGTCCGTGCGCCACCTCAACGAGATCCTCGCCATCCGCTACGAGGACGACGCCAATGGCCCGGCGGGCGAACTGCTGTGGGAACTCGGCGAGGACGGCACTGTGCCGTACACCGGGCGGCAGTTCACCCACCAGCACTCCGTCGACGTACTGGCGGATGGCAGCCTGATCATCTACGACAACGCCAACGAGGACCCTGCCCCGCAGCAGAGCCGGGCAATGACCATCACGCTGGAGGGCGACGGCCAGGTGCCCACTACGGCCAGCGAGTCGTGGGAGTTCGGGAGCACGGTCGATGGCGCGCCGGCCTTCTCGTTCGCCGTCGGCGACGCCGACCCTCTGCCCAACGGGAACGTCCTGGTCACCAACGGGTTCTACGCCGGTGGCTACAGCGGCCTGAACGCCCAACTGGTGGAGGTCGTGCCCGACGGGACCGACGGCGGGACCGTGGTGTGGGAGCTCCGCATCGGCGGCCCCGGCCCGTGGTTCGTGTACCGCGCCGAGCGGATCCCCACGCTGTACCCGGCTCCCGTCTGAGCCGTCACACAGTGCGCGGCACCAGCCGTTGCAGCTGGGTGACGTGCCCCGGCTCCAGTTCCTCGACGGCCCGCACCCCGAGCAGCTTCATCGTCCGCCGCACCTCGTCGGCGAGGATGGCGATGGCCCTGTCGGCGCCCGCCCGGCCGCCGGCCATCAGGCCGTAGAGGTAGGCGCGCCCCACCAGGGTGAACCGGGCGCCCATCGCGATCGCAGCGACGATGTCCGCTCCCGACATGATGCCCGTGTCGATCCACACCTCGATGTCGGCCGGCAGTTCCCGCCGCACCGCGGGGAGGAGGTGGAACGGGATCGGTGCCCTGTCCAGCTGGCGGCCGCCATGGTTGGAGAGCAGCACCCCGTCCACACCGAGATCAGCCACCCGCCGGGCATCGGCGAGCGTCTGGATGCCCTTCACGATCACCTTCCCGGGCCACTGGTCGCGGATCCACACCAGGTCATCGAAGTCGACAGTGGGATCGAACATCAGGTCCAGCAGTTCGGCCACGGTGCCGTCGAACCCCTTGAACGTGGAGAACCCGATCGGCTCGGTGGTGAGGAAGTCGAACCACCACCGCACCTTGGGGATGGCGTTCAGCACCGTACGCCCGGTGAGCGTCGGCGGGATGGTCAGCCCGTTGTACCGGTCGCGCAGCCGGGCCCCGCCGATCGGCACGTCGACGGTCAGCAGCAGGGTGTCGAACCCGCTCGCGGCGGCCCGGCCCATCACGTCCATCGACCGGTCGCGATCGGCCCACATGTACAGCTGGAACCAGTTGCGCCCGCTCGGGTTGGCGGCGGCCACTTCCTCCGGTGTCGCCGTGCCGACGGTGGACAGTGAGAACGGGATGCCGGCGGCGCCGGCCGCCGCCGCGCCGGCCTTCTCCCCCGCCGAGTGCATCATCCGGGTGAAGCCGGTGGGAGCGATCCCGAACGGCAGCGCCGACGGGCCGCCCGCCACGGTGCAGGTGGTGTCCACCGCGGACACGTCGCGCAGGATCGCCGGGTGGAACTCGATGTCTCGGAACGCCTGGCGGGCGCGGGCCAGCGACAGTTCCTCCTCGGCGGCGCCGTCGGTGTAGTCGAACGGGCCTTTGGGCGTCACCCGCTTGGCGATCCGCCGCAGGTCGGCGATGGTATGGGCTCGGGCCAGGCGGGCTGCGGTGACGTTCAGCGTGGGCGTGCGGAAGCGCAGCAGGTCGGCAAAGGCACTCGGCCGGGGCAGCCGTCGGTCGGTCATCGGGCGCTCCTGTCGGAAGGTCGTGGCGGGCAGCCCATCGTCGCGCGGTGGCATCGGGCACGTCGGCTGGCTGCGTCTGCGGGCGGCTGCAAGGATGGGGGCACCAGCGAGAGAGGTGGCAACGTGCGTATCGGCATCCTGACCGGCGGCGGTGACGTTCCCGGCCTGAACCCGTGCATCAAGGCGGTCGTCAACGAGGCGGATTCGATCGGTTGGGAGGTCGTCGGCATCCGCAACGGATGGGCCGGCCTCCTGCACTACGACCTGGCCGACCCGGAGGGGTCGCGGGAGAAGTGGATCGAACCCCTCACGAGGGCGAAGGTGCGAACCATCGACCGCGCCGGCGGCACCTACCTGCACACCTCGCGCACCAACCCGCAGAAGGTTCGCGAGCACGACCTGCCGGCCCACCTCGCCGGCCATTTCGCATTCGACAGCGAGCACGAGCGGGCCGACTGCACCGCCCATGTGCTGGAGGTGCTACGCCGGGAGAAGATCGACGCGCTGGTACCGATCGGCGGCGACGACACCCTGTCGTTCGCCGTGCGCCTCCACCAGGAGGGCGTGCACGTGGTGTCCATCCCGAAGACGATGGACAACGACGTGTTCGGCACGGACTACTGCATCGGCTTCAGCACCGCCGTCACCCGCAGCGTGGAGGCCATCCACGCCCTACGCACCCCGGCAGGCAGCCACGAGCGCATCGCCGTCATCGAGCTGTTCGGCCGCAACAGCGGCGAGACCGCGCTCGTCGCCGCGTACCTGGCCGACGTGGACCGGGCGCTGATCAGCGAGGTGCCGTTCGACATCGAGAAGCTGGCCGAGATGGTCACCGCCGATCGGGCCGCCAACCCCAGCAACTACGCGATCGTCGTGGTGTCGGAGGGGGCCACGATGCTCGGTGGGCAGATCGTGGAGTACGGCCAGGAGGACGCCTACGGCCACAAGAAGCTCGGCGGCATCGGCCAGATCGTCGGCGCTGCGCTGAAGGACATCACCGGCATCGACGTGGTGAACCAGCAACTGGCCTACCTCATGCGCTCTGGCGCCCCGGACTCGCTGGACCGCATGGTGGCCACGTCCTACGGCAACCTCGCCGTCCAGCAGCTGCAGCGCGGCCACACCGGCGTGATGGTGGCGCTGCAGAACGGCGTGTACACCACGGTGCCGGCGGACACGGCCATCACGGGCACCAAGCGCGTGGACGTGGCCGAGCTGTACGACGTGGACCGCTACAAGCCACGGGTGTCCCACCTCCTCGGCAAGCCGATGTTCCTGTACTGACGCCGACGCGAGCACCAGGCCGGACGCGAGCCGAAGTGCCGAACGACCCTGGACCCCGGCCCGCATGGCACGGAGGATGCCACTGACGGACGAGGGGTCGCAGCGTGGATGGATCGGCTGGTGTCAGTTCGCCGGCAGGTGGTGTCGGCTGGAAGCTGCTGACCACCGTTGCAGCCGTCGCCGCGGCGGCCGTTGGAACGGGCATCGCCGCAGCGCGCACCGGCGCCGTGGACATGGTGGCGGAGCCACGGGTCACTGCGACCTTCGACGCGGTCCCGTACTCGAGCTGTCCCGATGAGGCACCGCTCGACGACCTCCACCGGGGCGACCGCGTCTACCTCACCGGTCGGTCAGCGAATGGCAGGTGGGTCGAGGTACGAGCACCGTTCGACACCGACCAGCGCGTGTGGGTGGAGACCGAGTGGATCGTGGCGGACGCGTCCGTGGACGAGTTGCCGGTGACGGCCTGCGCAGCGGCGCCGGACAGCACCACCGATCCACGCGACGACGCGTCGACGTCGACCTCCGACGCACCGCCGTCGACCGTTCCTGCATCGGACCCTGCCGACGGACCGGTCTCGACCTCGGTCCCGCCGACACCCACGACATCACCTTCCACGTCGCCGACCACGGCCGCGACCACGACCACCTCCACCACCACACCCGACACGACGGGGCCGGCCATCGACCTCCTCGCCGCCGAGCCCACCGACATCTGGGAGGACGCCAACTACGGTGGGTGCCCGACCCAGCCGCATGTCGCCGGCGTCTCCGTGATGGTCGCCGACCCGTCCGGCGTGGCTGCAGTCTGGCTGCGCTACGACACTGGCAGCGGCGCCGTCACCGTCGCCATGATGCCCGACGGACCGGACGGCTACACCGCAACCGTCGGCCCGTTCGGCGACGGCGAGGTCACCGCCAACCGACCGATCGAGCTCGTCGTGACGGCGACCGACGGGCGCGGGAACCCTTCGACGCTCGGCAGTTCCACCGCGCTGACCCTGCACAACTGCGCGATCGGATGACACCGTGAGGAAGAAGACCGCACTCGTCGTCATCGGCCTGGTTGGCCTCTTCGTCGGCGTGGCGCTCGTCGCCGCGTGGCTCACCGACGTCATCACCGAGGACCACGAGGTCGTCATGGAGGACCCCGGCCCGGGGTTCCCCGTCTCCGACCGCCTCGCGGGGGCAGACGACGGCAGCACCGACGTCGGCTCACACGCCGTGCTCGTGCCGGCGACAGTCGCACTCCCACCGCCGCTCCTGCCGGGTGAACCCGCATGGATGGCCGCCGGTTCCGCCGGAGGCCCTCCCGGCCCCGCACCGACCATCGCCGATCAGCCGACGTCCGGCGGGCCCAGCGACACCACCCCGACCGCGCCAACCACGACGGCCGATGCCACGACCGGCACCCCTGCCACCACGCCCAGCGCAGCGGGTCCGGCCGTGGGTGACGCATCCCCGGCCATCGGCACGCTCTGGCGGTTCCTCGACCTCTGCGCCGACCAACCGGTGCCCCAGTGCCCGGCCGGCATCGGCGCCACGGTGCTGTTCGGTGGGGGCAGCGCGCCCCCTCCCCCACTGGCCTTCGACATCTTCCCCGACCCACCTCAGGCCATACGCGACCAGGTTCGCTGTGACCTCGCCTGGCCATCGGGCACTGTGCTGCCGGTGCTCCTCACCAGCAACCAGCCGCTGGACGTCGCCGACGCGCGGCTGCGAATCCGGAACGGGGCAGCCATCGACTCCGTCCTCGACCAGCGGACGATGCCGACGGAGGTCGGCTGGTACGAGCAACGCGTGCTGGCCGGCGCCCTCGTGGGAACGTCGGTCGGAGACGGGGTGCACACCTGCCTCGCGTTCCGCCTCGACGGCCCGGCCGCCCCGACCGGCATCGACCGCAACGGGTACTTCGAGGTGGAGGTCACCGCGTACGTCGGGAGCAGGTCGCACACCGTCACTCGGAGGTTCGACGGCCACTACCTCGCTGGAAAGCCATCGGTGCGGGTCATCCCCGTGGATGGCTACCGGGCAACCGTGATCGTCCCCCAGCGCCAGAACGACAACGTCACGGTCACATTGTTCACCACCTCGCAGGACCACGGTTCCCCCGGGAGGGGCGCGTGCCCGACGAACTCCCAGCAGAAACTCATCGGCTTCCTCACCCCCCGTAACCCCGGCGTCGGACCACCGGCATATCCGCCGGCCCAGTTGGCCGACCCCGGCTACCCGTTCGACCGCGACTACACGCACTACCGGGTGTGGGACCTGTACCTGAAGTCCGGCCAGGACTACGTCCTGTGCATCTCGTGGGAGCTCGACGGAGTCCGGGAGCACTGGGTGATGCAGACGCCGGCCTCGTACAGGGTCTATGTCGGGGGGACGACCCTCGGCTACAACCGCACCGTCGCCGAGGGCAGCCTGCTGCTGAGGATCCCCGGCATCGAGGACTGTTGGGTCGCCAACCCCGGGCAGTTCTCCGCGGACGGGCGGGACCCGTTCCCGGAGATCTTGCTGCAGCACCACTCGGGCTGGGAGACGTGGCGGCTGCCGGATCCGACCCTCTGCAACAGCAACGGGTGGCGGCTGCCCGAGACGATCGAGATCGAGGCCCGGCTGACCGCGCCGGGCGACACCACGCTGTACGGCATCACCCGGATACCGCTGCAGGAGCTGCTGGGCACGTGCGTCTTCCGGTCCCCCTCGGGCGATCCCGCGCCCGTCGAGTGTGACGGTCCACCGGTCGAGTGGCGACTGCAGAAGGTGCTCTGCGGCGGGCCGATCAGTACCGGCAGCTGCGGAGACCCGGACATCACGCTCGGTATCCGGCTCGCCGTCAGGCCGGATCTCCAGAACCTGACCACCGACCCCAGGGACTGGTCGGTGTCGCAAGTGGCAATCGCCGACTTCGGGACTGCGGGAGCGCTGACGGCCGCCCCGACGCCGAGGTGCGCCGATGTCACCGCAACCTGGTCGCCGACCGTGCGCACCGCCCACGGAAACGACGAAACCCCAGGCACGAGGCCTGGGGTCTTCGGAGTGGAGCTTCTGGGACACTATCAGAACCAAACGGACGTTCGAGACCAGCTCGTGCACCTTCTCTCACTTCCCTCCTGGACAGGACGAGTCGACGAACCCGATCCACGGCAACGACAGCGTCGGCTGCGAGAGGACGCCCAGCTCGAGTTGATCACCCGATACCGGACAGGCGAGAGCGTCTACTGCCTAGCGAAAGCCTTCGACATCACGCGCCAGACGGTCTCAAAAATCCTCGAACGCCACGACGTGCCGCGCCGGTACCGGCTCCTCGCTGACGCCGACATCGCCGAGGCCAGTCAGCTCTACGAGCAGGGCCTCTCACTGGCCGACATCGGGGAACGGTTTGGGATCAGCGCCCGAACAGTGCTCCATGCCTTCCGCAAGGTCGGCTTCGCGACCCGGCCGGTGGGCACCAGCCAATGGGGATGAGTTCAGATCGCGCTGGGTACGAGCGGCCACGGCACCCACCCCTACCCCAGGCGAGGGCTCTGAAGCGCTAGTGCCTCGGCGACTTTGGCGGCGATGTCGGTGTCGACCTGTGCCAGCACGTTCTCGAGGAGGGCAGCGACCTCCTCGACTGTTGAACGCTGGGCTCCGACGATGGACTCGGCCGTGGTCTGTCGTTCCTGATCGAGGGCGGCGTTGACGGAAGCGAGCTCAGCTTGGGTCGCCACGAGGCGCTGCCCGGTGCGGATGCTGACGAGCAGGGCAAGGACCGCCGTCAGCAATGCGACGATGGCAATGACCGACGCCGCGCTCATCGCGTCAACGTCTCGCTGGACGCACGGGCGATCATGTCAAGGGCGCCGCGTGAGTCGTTCCGGATGTCCTCCAGCTCGCCTCGGAGGCGGACTCGTTCGCTGACGAGGCTGTCGAGACGCTCCTCGATCTCGGTCACCGACCGACCTGCCTCGCTGAAGAACTGAGCAACGGTCGGCGCCAGTTCCTCGCGAGCTGCGTCGATCAGGGCGTCGGCGGCTTCGCGAACGAGCGCCCGCAACTCGTGCTGATGACGCTGGAGTTCGCCCTCTTCGCGCTGAAGGGCTCTCACCTGGCTGCCGAACTCGAACAGGTAGCTCCCTGCGACGAGGGCGCCTTGGATGCGCCCGGCCCACTTCACCGCTTCCCATGGCTTGAACTTGTGTCCTCCCAACTTTCCGAGCTTGTAGACGATGCTGTGAAGCGGCGATCCGGGGCGATTCCCTTGCTGCACTGCACCTTTGAGCCAATCCCGCCCGTGCTCGGCAGCGAAGTCGCTGATGATGCGCCTGAAGGGACTCTGCGGCTCGCGGGACCCTGAAGTGGCGGACGGACCCATCGGGAGATCGAAGTTCGGTTCGAGCAAGCCGGCATCGAAGATCGTCTTCATTTCGGGGCCTTGGAGCAACCCCCGTTCTTCGGCCGTCAGTTCATCCAGTTCTCGCTGGAACGCTCGGGCAACGAGTTCGCCGAGCGCTTCAGCATGAGCGCGGGCCTCGCGTTCAAACTCGTCGACGGCGGCCTGCGGAACGGCGTCTTCGCTGGCGGCGGCCACGAGCGCGTCGCCTGCTGCCATTATCCGGTCTCGGGTTGTGCCGAAAGCTTGTTCGAATCGGTTGCCGAGCCTCAGACGTGACTCGGCCAGGATTTGCCGCCGACGATCGAGCAGGGTCGACAAGGCCTCCTCGTCTGGCTCGGGGGCGAGGAGCGGCTGTGCATCGGCGACCGCTGCAAGAGCAGCTTCGAAAGGGAGCTTGAGACGACCGACGTTCGCCTGAGTGGTGACGAGGTCGTTCAGCGCCCTCTCCAGGCCGACCTGGTTGCCACGCTTGGCTAGATACGCCGCCCTGTCTGGAGTCGGCGCCGTCGCTGCCTCCAACGACGAACGCGCATCGCACTCCACCAGGGCACCGGACCACCGATCGCCGAGGACCTCTCGCACCGCTGCGTCGCGAACACCCGGGGCGGCGGACATCGTCGCGGCCTTGTTCACCACGATTACCATCTGTTCGAGCTTGCCAAGGTCGAACGCGACGTGCCGCAGGTGGTCGGCGGTCGCGTCGTCGAATAGGTCGACCGTGATCACAAAGACCACGAGGTCGGCATCGCGCAGAGCTACTTCGGCTCGTTCGTCGTGAAGGGCCTCGCCGGCCCTAACGCCCGGCGTGTCCACCAGGAGAACGCGATGCCAGGAGTACTCGTGCACCTCCGAAGTGGTGACATCAGAGTGGATCGGGATCTCGGCGCCGGTGAGAGCCTTGAGAAGGCTCGACTTCCCAGCGTTGTACTCGCCGGTGGCCACGAGGCGGAACGGTCCGGACAGCGACGGTATACGGGCCAGCAGCCCGGAGATTCGTTCGTCGCTCGAGGTACGAAAGGCGTCACGGAGCCGTCCGAGCGCGGACTCTCCGAGTTCCGGAAGGGCTTGAATGAGAAGGGTCACGCGACGGCCTCCGTGAGATGAGCGGTGGTGGAGCACAAGTGAAGAGGAACCTCGATGACCGTTGACACCAGTGCGGTCTCGGCCGCGAGGAACTCGGCCGATAGTTGCTCAGGGATCTTGGCTCGAATCCCGTCGCCATCGGGTACGAGCACGGCGTGGCGGCGTCCGGCGTCGAGGGCGTAGGCAGCTCGTCGGAACACCGTCGCCGCGTCATCGTCGGGGATGGGGCGGACTTGCTCGAGCACGTGGTTCGGGGGCCACTGCATGAACTCCTGGAGCGCGGTGCTGTTCGCGAGCGGGACGAGGTAGGCGAATCCAGGGCGGCGACTCACGCTGGTGATGTAGTCCGCGAGCCGATCGCGGCCCTCCAAGCGGAGCAGAGCGCGAAGCAGGTAGCTATCGGCTGAGGCGACGGCCAAGGAGGCCGACTCGGCGGCCAGGCTTGCATGGCGGGCCAGAGCAGCGGTGCGCTCGATGGCGCGGCTCCGCTCGGAGGCATGCGCTGTGAGGTCCTGCTGGATGGATTCCCGGCACCAGACCCAGCCTGCGTCGATGTCACGCTTGACCGCCCGCAGTGCGTCGCGCACCGATTCCTGGAGTGTGCTCCGACGGCGAGCCAGTTGACTGCGCCGGAATCGCAGAAGCGAGCCGACCCACTCACCCACGACGCAGCCGATCACGCCGCCGATGTAGGCGCCAGGGGCGTTCCCCACGACCCCGCCGACCATCGCCCCCAGCGCCGTCCCAGCACCAGCCGCGGTCCTCCCCGCCGCCTCCAACCATCGGGGAGCGAGGCCGGTGGCGCTGATCCGGCTCTGCTTCGTCAGCTTGATCTCGAGCCGTTTCGACCAGGCGGCTGCAACCTCCTCGTCGAGTTGGCGTAGGCGCCGCCGCAGGCGAGCGTCGGTGGCTCGCAGTAGCTCGTCCGCGTCCTCGCGTAGTTTCCGCTCGTCCGCGTCCCACTCCTCTTGGAGTTCGTCGTCCTTGCGCTGATATTGCCGATCCGGCCAATCATCGAACCGGCGCATAAGACCTTCGATCTCGCCCTGAACCTGTAGGTCGGCGTCAGCCAACAGCCGGGCAGTCCTCCGGTCGAAGTCCGAACCCTCGTCCTGACACGTATCGGCAACGAGCGCGAGTCGCTCGCTGTCGGCCGTCAGCCGTTCGGCCGCATCCACGAGCGCCCGCCGTGCAGTATCGACGATGGCGGCGGCCCGCCTGGGGTGGCGGCGCTCGTCGGCCTCGGCAGAGATGGCTGTCACCAGAGTGCCGACGCGGCTCTCCCGTAGAAGGTCGGCATGAATCGGGTTGGCTCGTCCACCGAGGAGGGCGGCAGCCGCATGCACGGGGAACACTTGCAGCGGCCGCTGGCCGTGCGGGTCGAGGAATCGCGCCAGGCGGGCACGGTGCCCATCGAGCTCTGCGAAGGTGGTCTCGGGGTACGCCAAGAACTGGTCGATTGCGTCGTCGTCAACGAGGTCCTCGCGGCAGTTGATGACGAGCATCATCGGTGCCCCCCACGTCGCCACCTGCGACAACGCAGCGGCGGTCTCGCTCGGTTGCGAGTTACTGGTCGCCACCCAGACGACGAGATCGGCCCGGCGTGCTGCGTCGAGGGCCACCTCGCGATCCTCATCCCCGTCCAACGCCCCGACTCCCGGCGTGTCGACCACTACGACGTCCGCACGACCCACCAGTGGCATTGCGACGACCGACCGGGTGAAGCGCTGCGCACCGTTGCCTACAGGCGAGACGTCCGAACCGGTGAGGTGGCTGAACAGCGTACTTTTGCCGGCCTGGGTTCGGCCCAGGAGGACCACACGCATGGGTTCGTCGGGCCGAGGAAGCGAACGCGCCACCTGGCCCACCGCCTCAGCGACTCCTTGGAGGTCGGCTTGCACCGCGGTCCCGATCACGTCCGTGGGTGGGTCGTACCAACCAGTGCAGCGCCGCTCGAAGTCATCGAGCAGGGTGCTCATCTCTCGGTGTGCCTCAGCGAGCACCCGCTCGGTCGGAGCCAGGTCGTCAGCTCCGCGACCGAACAACCGCTCGAACACGCTGGCAGGGCGGTCCTTGTGATGCGGTAGCGAATGCAAGTGCACGCCCAACGGTAGCTTTGCGGCCCACTTCGCCCTGACCTCTGCCGACGGTGTCCTGAGGGGCGCAAGCTGAGCAAGAACGCTGCGCGGAGTGTCCTCCAGTTTCTGCGTCACACCCACGACCTAGTGTCGGCTCCAGAGGAGAACCGATGCTCGTTGCCCTGCACATTGACCCGAAGGACTGGTCGAGGCTGCTCGGCGTCTGGCAGGCCCCAGACGGGTCAGAAGGTTTCCCGAAGTCGTACTACCCCGAGCCGGCTGAAGGCTTCGACATCGCCAAGGGACGGATGGAGACGAAGGGTCTGAAGGTTCCGTGGCCGGCATTCTTCTGGCGGCTGGAGAAGACGACGCCGTACTCCGCCTACTGGTCCACACATGAAGTCGACGACGCGCCGCTGCCTGAGGTATTCGCGGTGCTGCGAGCTCGTGTGCAGTCTTCGGCCGAGGCGCTTGGTGCCGGGCAGCCGAGCGGCGGGATCTCGCTCGTGGTGCCGGGGGTGACGGCGTCGCCGTTCGATTTGGCCCGGCTGGCGGGCGGTCCGGTGGAGCCGTTCGAGGTGAAGGGCCGGCTCTCGACGTTGTGCTCGTTCTTCGCCGACGACGATCGTCTTCTCGTGGTCGCCAGACCCCACGTCGATCAATCGGGCGCTGATCTTGCGCTCGCGTGGGGCTTGGCGTACCGGGGTGACCGACAGCTGTCTGTGCTCCTGCCGGAAGCCCTTGCCGGACCCTCGCTGCTCCGCGCGCCGTGGTTCGCGCCACCGGTACGGGTGCTCACGTATGCAAAGGATCACGTCGCTGAGCCTTCGCCACTCACCCAGTCGGAGTCGATCGACCATTACCGGCACTGGGTCGAGGAAGCCCCTGCCGAGTTGGACGAGAAGTCGGCATGGGTTCAGCCGCTCCTCGAATGGCTGAGGACCGTGCCTGGCATCGACGCTGTTGCGAGGAACAGCTACGTGGCCTGGCATGTGCACGGCCGCCAGGTGCTGAAGATAACACCTGGCAAGACCCGCCTCACCATTGTCGCGGGAGTCGATGCTCAGAGCGAGTTCCACGGTAAGGAACCGCTGAAGGTGACGCTCAACGGACCTGCACCCGATCATCTGATCCTGAAGCTGATCGCCGCGACCGCGCTGGCTGCCGCGGATCGGTTGGAGGGTGTCGACAACACGCATCGTGAGCACCGGCTTCAATCCCACCTGCGGCCCGCGCAACTCGGTCTTCGCTCCTGGAAGAGAGAGTTCCCCGCCTGGCGGCCGGGTTCGGATCGGTCGGCGTTCATCGACTTCCTCGGCGTCGACGACTGCGGCCGAATCAACGTGGTTGAGACCAAGATCGGGCCCGACACGATGCTCGTGTTCCAAGGGCTCGACTACTGGCTGTGGAGCCGAGCCAACATGGCCAAGATCGGCACAGCGCTCCACACGTCCAACTCGGGCGCCCCGACGATCAACTTCGTCGTTGCGCCGAAGGAGGCCGGCGGCCAGCTCATCTCCCCGTACACCGCCGCCCAAGCTGAGGCACTCCATCGGACCATCCGATGGCAGTTCGTCACCATGAACGACGCCGACACCGCGAAAGGGCTGGAGGTGTTGGCACCGTTCCAGCTTCCGCCTGGCGCGAAACGAGCCGGCGAAACTCCGGCGCGGTGGGCCGTTCGACTGCACCAACACGCCGTCAGCGAAGCCACCACCGTCGGGATCCAGCTCAAGCACGGCCACAACTATCCGAACGACGATGCTGCCCTGCTGCCCGCCGCCCTTGAAGCGCAGCAGCACCTCGCTGCCCAGGGTCTCGTGCACGACTACATCGGACACGTGCGCTCGAGTCAGGCCTTCGCATTGAACATGCTGGCGCCGCTGAGCAACGACGCATGGACCGCCATCGCCCAACACATCATTGGCCACGAGCACTGCGAAGTGTTGGAACCTGCGGTCTTCGAGTACGTCGATCCCGCCGACGAACTCGGCGAATCGACCCACGCCTCACCGCACGTCACCCAGGTCGACTGCCTCGTCCGCGTGCAACTCCGAGGAGGCGGACAGCATCTGCTCTTCATCGAGGTGAAGCTCTGCGAGGACTCATTCTCGAGCTGCTCCGCCTACGCCTCTCCGCAGAACCCCCGCAAGCACATCTGCGACGCGCCACTCCCCTTCGGAGGTGACCCCGACGGCTGCTTCCAGCTCGCCAACCACGACCGGGAGCACCGGCGCCGATACGACACAGCGCTCGATCTGCCAACAGCGACTCCGGCTGGGTTCGGGTGCTGGTTCCGCGACGGCGGCAACCAAGTGATGCGAAACACAGCACTTGCCCGCCAGCTGATCCGACGTGGCGAAGCGGTCAGCGCCTCGTTCCTTCTGCTCGCTCCCGACTCGCACACAACCATCTGGCAACAGTGGCACGAACACACAGCTCGCCTCGCCGGTGTCAACCTCCTGCAGTTCAGATCGCTGCCCGCATCGATGGTGGCAGCTCTGCATGAGCCCGCAACTGCGCGACTCCTGTGCCGTCGCTACATGCTCCCCCTCGACGTCCTCAACATCAGCCTCGCTCAGAGAGTGGTGGACGAGAGGTTCCCCAACGGCGTGCTCATGACACGGCTCAATTCCGATGGCACGGAGAGGTACACCCAACGGATCGAGCGACTCCCCGTCGTCTCGGCCACGGAGGACGCGTTCTCCTTCTGGACGCCGTACCCGGCTGGGCCCTTCGTGCATCGGACCCACCACGCGGACTGGACGGACACTACGGGCGACGTCACGATTCCAGACCCGGAGGACGGATCCCGAGTGTTCTCAGCCGAGCTGTCAGCTCTGACGGACGGGGAACAACGCGAGCTCCACGATCTCGCCGCGAACCTCCAGCGCCGACGACCCTGGTGGACAGCCCCGATCGCCGATGCACTCCCCACGTACTGGTAGCGGAGCACACCCCATCCACCGCCTTCAGCACGGATTTCGATGGGGCGGGCGCTGTGGACATAATC
>JACJWF010000028.1 GCA_020637295.1 Acidimicrobiaceae bacterium
CGCGGCCCGACCACGGAATCTGCCGGTCACGCCCGCGACAACTTCAGGAGGGGACGGGAAGCGGAGGGCCGGAGGGAGGGGGCGGGGAGGGGAGGGGAGGGAGGGGAGGGGAGGGCGTACGATCGGGGCATGGAACTAGGACTCAAGGGGCGACGGGCGCTGGTGGCAGGCGGGTCCACCGGGCTGGGGCTGGGGTGCGCGCGGGCGCTCGCCGCCGAGGGGGCGATCGTCACGCTGGTGTCCCGCTCGGCCGACAAGCTGGCCGCCGCGCTCGCCACGCTGCCCGGCACGGGGCACCGCACCGTGGTCGGCGACGTCAGCGAGATCGACAGCGTGCCGGGCCTGATGGCGGAGGCCGAGGTGGCGATGGGCGGGGTCGACATCCTGGTCGCCAACGCGGGTGGGCCACCGCCGGGCACGTTCGCCTCCACCCCCATCGACGCCTACGAGCCGGCGCTGCGGTTGAACCTGCTGTCCACCGTCGCCATGTGCCAGGCCAGCGTGCCGGCGATGCGGGCCCGCCACTGGGGCCGGGTGGTGGCCATCACGTCGGTCTCCGTGCGCCAGCCGATCGGCACGCTGATCCTCTCCAACACCGCTCGCGCCGGGCTCACCGGCTTCCTCAAGACCCTCGCCATCGAGGTGGCGGCCGACGGGGTGACGGTGAACTCCCTCCAACCCGGCCTGCACGCGACGGAGCGGCTCACCGCGCTGTACGGCGGGAACGCCGACGCCGTGGCCCAGGCCATTCCCGCCCGCACGCTGGGCGACCCGGGCGACTTCGGGCGCCTGTGCGCCATGCTCTGCAGCGACGCCGCCGCGTTCGTCACCGGTGCCGCCATCCCCGTCGACGGCGGCGCCTACGCCGGCCTCCAGTAGTCAGGACACGTCATGATCCGGCACATCGCCCTGTTCAAGTGGAACGACGACGTCACCCCCGCCCATGTCGCCGCCACCGCCACCGCGCTGAGCGGCCTACCCGAGGTGATCGACGCCATCGTCGACTACCGCCACGGCGCCGACACCGGCATCAACCAGGGCAACTTCGACTACGCGGTGACGGCCGACTTCGCCGACGAGGCTGGCTACCTG
The DNA here is from genome assembly GCA_020637295.1 of Acidimicrobiaceae bacterium. GTDB lineage: Bacteria > Actinomycetota > Acidimicrobiia > Acidimicrobiales > Ilumatobacteraceae > UBA668. The sequence continues at coordinate 1,093 of JACJWF010000028.1, forward strand.
GCCTACCGGGACCACCCCGCCCACCAGGCGGTGATCAGCGGCTTCATCAAGGACCACGTCGCCCAGCGGGCCGCGGTGCAACTGCGCCTCGAGGCTTGAGCACCTCCACCAACTCGCCGGCCGTCTCCGTGAGGTGTCGCTCGATCGCCGCGGCCGCGGCTGCGGCGTCCTTGGCGGCGACTGCTTCGTAGATCGCCAGGTGGGCGGCCGAGGAGGTCTCCACGTGCGCCTCGAACCCCAGCCGGTCCGTGGGGGAGAACAGCCGCCCGCGGGCGTCCGCCACCGCTGCCGCCAGCAGGTGGTTCTTGGCTGCCGCGCCGAGGGCGGTGTGGAACGCGTCGTCGGCACGGCGGAAGTCCTCCGGTGAGGCCGCCTCGGCCAGGTCGGTGATCGCCCGGCGCATCCGCCGCAGGTGGACGTTGGTCCGCCGCCCGGCCGCCAGCACGGCGACCTGCCGCTCCAGCGCGGCGCGGTACTCCAGCACGGTGGTCAACTCGCGCAGGTCGGCCGCCATCGTGGACCGCCACCGGCCGTACGGCTCGGCAAGCTCGGTGACGAAGCGGCCGCCGGTGGCCCCGCGCCGCACCTCCAGGTAGCCCTCCTGCTGCAGCGCGCCCAGCGCACCGCGCACCGTCACCCTGGCAACCCTCAGCTGCGCTGCGAGGTCGCGCTCTGCCGGCAGCCGGTCGCCCGGGCTCAACTCGCCGCGGTGGATGCGCGACCGCAGCAGGGCCGCGACTTCCTCCACGGTGGTGCGGCGGATGTCGTTCATACGGTGCTGCTCACATCGGCGCCGTCGGGTCGTCCATGCCGACGATGCGGCTGCCGCGGAACATCTCGAACACCTCGACGTCACCGTGGCCACCGATCCCGCTCGTGCCCCAGAAGCTCTGGGTGGACGCGTCGCACAGGTCGAACAGGCCGGTGCCATTGATGCGTATCTCGCCGCCGCGCAGCCGGGTGCCCAACACGAACGCGGCATCCACGTCGGCGGTGAACACGAACCCGGCCAGGCCGTCGCCGGCCTCGTTGGCCATCGTCAAGGCCTGGTCGTCGGAGTCGTACTCGTGGAGGGTGACGACCGGCCCGAACACCTCGGTGCTGGCCGCCGACGACGGCAGCCCGGTGAGCACGGCCGGCGCCACGAACCAGCCGCCGGACGACGGCACGGTGTGCACCCGGTGGGCCGTGGCACCGGCCGCGACCTGGGCCACGATGTGCGCCTCGAGCGCCGTCTTGCGGGCCTCGTGCGACATCGGCCCGATCACGGTGGCAGGGTCCAGGCACGGGCCGATCGGCAGCGATGCCAGTTCGGCGAGCAGGCGCTCCAGCAGCTCGGCGGCGACCGAGCGGTGGACGATCAGCTTGCCCGGCGCTTCGCACCACTGGCCGTTCAACTTCGTCATCCCGCGAGCGAGTGCCGCGGCGGTAGCGGCCAGGTCGGCGTCGGCCCGCACGATGGCCGGGTTGTTGCCGCCCAGCTCCAGCTGCAACTGGGCGAAGTTCGGTGCGGCGGCGGCGGCGATGGCCCGGCCGGCAGCGAGGCCACCGGTGAACGCCACCACACGGGCACGCCGGTCGGCCACGAGCTGGGCACCCACCGTGGCACCACCGTGCACCATCTGGACCAGCCCGGCGGGGAGGTCCACCTGGGCCAGGGCGGCCATCACCAGGTCGGCGGTGAAGGGCGCCCACTCGCTGGGCTTGACGATCACCGGGCAGCCGGCGGCAATGGCGAACGCGGCACGCCCCACGATGATCGGCGAGGGCGCGTTCCACGGAGCGATGACGACAGCCGGGCCCCTCGGCGCCCGGTGCAGCACCACCCGGCCGTGACGGCCGGGCCGCTCCTCCACATCGCCGCGGGTGCGCAGGAAGTGGGCAGCGCCGTGGAAGTAGCCGGCCAGGCCACCGGTCATCGCGCCCGTGACGCTGATGGGGATGCCGGTGTTGAGGCTCTCCGGTTCGGCCAGCGCGCCGGAGGTGGTGAGCGGTTCGAGCGCCGCCGCGCAGGCCTCCAGGCGCTGCGCCCGCTCCTCCAGCGGCAGGTCGGTCCATACACGGCTCTGCCACGCCCGGTGCGCAGCGGCGAGTGCGGCATCCACCGTGGCTGCGTCGGTGGCCAGGCCGTCCGCCAGCAGGCGCCCGGTGTCCGGATGGCGGAGGGCTACACCGCTGCGACCGGTGGGCGTGAGGCGGCGGCCGTCCACCAGGTCGACCTGCTCGGGGATCTGCGACATAATGGACCCATTGTAGGACCATTCACGGAAGCGCATCGCCACGGGCAGCGCGAAGGGGGACGTCATGTCGTTCGACCACAGTGGGAAGGTGGCGTTCATCACCGGCGCCGGCTCCGGCATCGGCAGGGCGACCGCGCTGCGCCTGGCCGGTGAGTGCGCGGCCATCGCCGTCGCCGACATCAGCGCGGACGGCGCGGCGGAGACCGTCCGCCAGGTACAGGCCGCCGGCGGGCGGGCGCTGGCCGTGCACTGCGACGTGCGCGACCGGGCCACCATCGCCGCGGCACGCGACGCCGCGGTGGCCGAGTTCGGCGCCATCCACTACCTCGTCAACAACGCCGGCCTCGTCACCATGGAGAGCCTGGACGAGCTGACCGAGGCCCAGTGGGACCTCGTGGTGGACGTCAACCTGAAGGGCCAGTGGCTGGTCACCCAGGAGGTCAACCCGGCCATCGAGGCTGCGGGCGGCGGGGCCGTCGTCAACCTCAGCACCGTGGAGTCGCTGGTGGTCGTGTCCTCCAAGGGGTACGCCCAGGTCCACTACAACGCGTCCAAGGGCGGCGTCATCATGCTGACCAAGGCGCTGGCGGTGGAGTTGGCCCGCAAGAACATCCGGGTCAACGCCGTGGCGCCCGGCCCGGTGGCGACGGACTTCGTGTCGCTGGAAGGCATCACCTCACCGGAGGCGATGGAGTTCATGTCGCAGCGCCTCCTCGTGCCGAGGGTCGGCCAGCCGACGGACATCGCTGCGGCCATCTCCTTCCTCCTCAGCAGCGACGCCTCGTGGATCACCGGCATCCAGTTGCCGGTCGACGGCGGGTGGCTCACCCGATGAGCAACCTCCCCACCTCCCGCCCCGCGCTCGACGGGGTGGACACCGTGATCGTGGCGACCCCGGACATCCAGGGCCGGCTGGTCGGCCGGCGTGTGCCCGTGGACCAGTTCGCCACCGCCTGCGCCGAGGGCGTCGCCGTCTCCACCTGCGTCTACGGGTGGGACATCGGCCAGTCCGCCGACCTGCTGGCCGCCGGGGTGCTGCCGTACACCGGCATGCAGACCGGGATGGGCGACTTCTACCTGCTCCCCGACCTGGACACCCTGCGCCCCGCCGCCTGGCTGGACCGCACCGCCATCTGCCTGGCCCACGCCCGCGAGCCCGACGGCACCGACACCCCGCCGTGCCCCCGCCACCTGCTGCGCCGCCAGATCGAGCGGCTGCGCGCCGCCGGGTACACGGCGTCGGTCGGCACCGAACTGGAGTACCTGCTGGTGGAAGGCACGGCGGGCGACCTGTACCGCCGCGACTACGCCGGCCTGCAGCCGGTGACCCACCGGCCGAGCGACTTCCTGATCGCCGAGGGCGACGACCTGGCGGGCTTCTTCTCCGACCTGCGAGCCGTGCTGGCCGCGGCCGACGTGCCGGTGGAGGCCACCCAACTGGAGTGGGGGCTGGGCCAGATCGAGACCACGATCGTGCACGGCGAGCCGATGGCGATGGCCGACCGGCACACCCTGTACAAGATGGCGGTGAAGCGGATGGCCGCCCGCGCCGGCCGCACCGCCAGCTTCATGGCCAAGCCGCTGGACAACGGGCCTGGCAACTCCTGCCACGTGCACCTGTCGCTGCGGGCGCTGGACGGCACGCCGGCCTTCTGGGCCGACGGCGAACCGCACCATGTGTCGCCCGTGCTGCGCCACGCCGTGGCCGGCGCGCTGGCCAACGCCCCCGACCTGATGGCCTGGTACGCCCCGATGGTGAACTCCTACCGCCGCATCCGCAGCCAGGACGCCGCCGGCTGGGGGCAGACGTGGGGCATCGACCACCGCTTCACCTCGGCCCGGGTGGTGGGCCACACGCCGGGTTCGATCCGCATGGAGTTCCGCCTGGCCGGCGCCGACGCCAACCCGTACCTGGTGCTGGCCGGGCTGATCGCCAGCATCGTCGACGGCATCGAACGGCAACTGGACCCCGGCCCGCCGGAGACCGGCAACCCCTACGAGCGCCCCGCCGGTGCCATCCCCCAGCACCTCGGCGACGCCGTGGCCCGCTTCCGCGCCAGCGAGTTCGTGCGGGCTGCGTTCGGTGACGGCCTGGTGGACCACTACGCCACGGTGGCCGAGTTCGAGTGGGACCTGTTCCTCAACGGCGTCACCGACTGGGAACGCCGCCGCTACTTCGACACCGTCTGACAAGCCCGCCCCAACCAGCCCCAAACCCAGCCCCAAACCGCGAAGTGACGTGATATGTCACGTCACTTCCCTGCTGGGGAGGGGTGGCACCGCGTCACTTCGGGTTCGGTGCGCCGGTGGACCCCGGCACGGGGACCTACGCTCGGGGCGTGGCCGGGCCTTCACCTCTGCACCGCCGGGACGACACGACGGCGGCCGTCACCCGCGAGATCGTCGACTACGTCGTCGACCGGATGGCGATGTCGCCACCGCCGCTGGATGCCCCCCGCTCGCCGACCGAACTGGCCGCCGCCACCGGGACGATGATCACCCCGGACGGGCTGGGGTACGAGCAGGCGTTCGCCCTGTTCCGCGAGGTGCTGGCCCCGGCCTGCATCTCCAGCGACCACCCCCGGTACCTGGCGTTCGTGCCGACGGCGCCGAGCGAGGCGGCGACCCTGTTCGACCTCGTGGTGTCCGCCTCGTCGATCTACGGCGACTGGTGGGTGGAGGGTGCCGGGGCGATCTTTGCCGAGAACGCAACCCTGCGCTGGCTGGCCGACCTGGCCGGCTTCCCCGAGGGCGCCGGCGGCGTGTTCGTCTCCGGGGGCACCGCCGGCAACCTCGCTGCGCTCACGACGGCGCGGGAGACCTGGCGGCGGCGGCACGGGCGCGGCCAGCGGCTGGCGGTGGCTTGCGCGCCCTCGGCGCACTCCTCCATCCGTCTGGCGGCGATGGTGACGGACGTGGAGATGGTCACCGTGCCCGGCGACGACCGGGGCCGCCTCACCGGGCCCGCGCTGCGGAACGCCTGCGCCGCGGCGGCCGCGGACGGGATCACCGTGTTCGCCGTGGTTGCCACCGGTGGCGCCACCAACACCGGCATCGTCGACGACCTGGCGGGCGCGGCCGAGGTGGCCGGCGAGATGGGCGCGTGGCTGCACGTGGACGCCGCCTACGGCGGGGCGGCGATGGCGTCCACCATGGGCCGCCCGCTGTTCGACGGCGTGGAGCGCGCCGACTCCTTCGTGGTCGACCCCCACAAGTGGCTGTTCTCGCCGTTCGACTGCGCGGCCATCGTCTACCGGGAGCCGAAGCTGGCCGGCGCCGCACTCACCCAGCACGCCGAGTACCTGGAGACGCTCGACGCCACGGGCGAGTGGAACCCCAGCGACTTCGCCATCCACATGACCCGCCGCGTCCGCGGGCTACCGCTGTGGTTCAGCGTCGCCGCCCACGGCACCCGCGCCTACGACCAGGCGGTCACCCGCGGGCTGGAGCTGGCCCGCGCGGCGGCGCGGATGATCGCCGACGCGCCGCACCTCGACCTGGTGATGGAGCCGGAGCTGAGTGTGGTGCTGTTCCGCCGCACCGGTTGGGCGGCCGAGCGCTACCAGGAGTGGAGCGACGCCGCGCTGGCCGCGGGTACGGCCTTCGTGGTGCCCACCGTGCACGACGGCGAGACGGTGTTCCGCTTCTGCTTCGTGAACCCGACGACCACCGAGGACGACATCGCCGCCATCATCGCCGCGATGGGCTGACCGGCACCTCCACCAGGGACTGGGATTCGTCGAGCAGGCGCCGCAGCTCGCCCATCCGCACCGCGCCGAGGATCTGCTCCACCCGGACCTTCAGGCGCAGCGACAGGTCGGCATCACCCACCGCGTGGCGACACGCATAGGCGCGGCCCGTCGCCGCGGCAGCCAGCGCCAGCGTCGTCACCACTTCCTCCTCGCCCCCTGGCTCGGCATCGGCGACCATGGCCTCCACCCGCCTCGCGTCCAGCCGGTTCAGGCGACGCTGCCAGGCTTCCGCAGTGGCGGCGGCGTCCCGACCTGCCGAGGTCAGCCAGCGTTGCGTCCACACATGGGTGACCGCCACCACGGCCGCGGGGATCGCCACCATGATCGCCGCGCCGACGATGTGGTCGTTCGACCATCCGGTCCACACTGCCCACGCGATGGCTGCCGCGAGAACGCCGACCGACACGGACAGAACGCCGACTTGGCGCCCGGTGGGGCCTGCCCACCAGCCGTCGCGCGACCCTTCGCCAGCAACACCCGCTCCATCCGCTTCCACGGGCTCCTCAACTCGTCGATGCCCGCGGGCCGGACGGCTCGACGGCGGCGCACGCCACCCCATTCGTCCGGCGAAAGGTCGTGAAGACGCGCGCCCGCGGACAGGGTGGGCGTGCTGCGGTGGGCGCGAAGCACACCATCGGCCACCGCCTGCGCCGCCCACGGTCCACCACCTCATCGTCCACGCGCCCCGGAGCGCGGCCGCCATCACCCACGCAGGGGCCTCGACGCCTGCTGCACCGGGCACACGGCGCTGGCCCAGCGGCGACGGCGGCGCCGCTGCCACCACCAGTTGGTGACGAGCCGGTGATCAGCGCAACGACACCGCCGAAGGCGGCCAGCACCGCGAGGAGTTCTGGGTCCCGACGCTCCCGATGAAGTTGCCGGTGCTGTCCACCAGTGACCCCACGGTCGCCGCGACACGGATCTCCGAGCCCGCGTGGAGCGGGCGACACGAAGGACGGTGTCGCCAGGCGCCGACGGAACCAACTCGCACGCCGACCCCGACGCACCGCTCACGGAGCACACGATGTCGGTGAGCTCCACACCGTGGATGGCCACCATGCCGGTCTCGGCATCGATGTCCTCCGGTGCGACCAACGCCGTGAACTCCCACCGCTCGCCCTCCGTCAGGATGCGCGGCAGCACGTACATGTGCTCCATGCGCTGCAGGCCGCTGTGCCGATCGTCGTTGCCGCGCAGCACCACGCCCGCGGGTCGGGACCGATCACCTCGCCGGTGACCTCGGGAAGATCTGGACGTTGCCGGGTTCGGCGCGCACGACGAATGGTTCGGTATGCCGTTCTCCTCCGTGACGACAACCTCGAGCGTGTCGTGCGGCCGGTCCCCGAAGTCGACGCCGACGATGGTGCTCAGCCGGATTCCGTCAGGGAAGACCCGGTAGTCGGCCCGCCAGACCTCCAGCCGCAGCCGGCCGCCCGTCAGCAGCCCGAGACCGGCCAGCACGGCGACCACCATCGCCCCTGCCACCGCGGCGACGACACCGCCCCGACCGGCCAGTGGCGGTTGGCGGCGCGCCGTGACGGGCGGGGCCGTGGGCTCCTCCGTCGTGATCGGCACGGCCGCAACCTACTCCCCATCCCGCTCACCGCCCGATGTAAGTGGCCTTGGGGCGGAAGCGGAGGGGGCGTTCGTCGTACTCCTCCAGGGCGTGGGCCAACCAGCCGGCGATGCGGGCGACGGCGAAGATCGCCTCCGCGGCGTCGTCGGCCATTGCCGCGGCACGGCCCAGCGTGGCGAGGGCGAAGTCCACGTTCGGCGGCGCTGCGTGACGGCGGCGGGCCTCGGCGGCCACCTCGTCCACCGTCACGAGGGCTGGTGAGGACGGCCAGGCCTCGTCCACCAACGCCCGCAGCACCGGCGTGCGCGGGTCGCCGTCCGGGTAGATCACCTGGCCGAACCCGGGCAGCCGGCCGTACCGCTGCAGCGCGCCGTCGACGGCTGGCGGCGCCGGCCCCGTCAGCCTCGACGAGGAGGCGCCGGACCCGCAGGCTCTCGCCGCCGTGCAACCTGCCGGACACCGCGCCGAGGCCGGCGGCGACGACGGCGTGGGGCCGGCTCGGGTGGAGGCCGCGACGCGGCCGCCAGCGTGGAGGCGGCCAACTCGTGATCGGCCATCAGCACCAGCGCACCGTTGAGCGCACGCACCGCACCCGGCGTGGCCCGCCGCGGCGAGAGACGGCGCCACAAGCGGCCGGCGATGGTGCCCGATACGCGCACCCGGCAGGTGGAGGCGGGGACGCGCCCGTCATCGAGCACGGGCAACGAGTCCACGATGGTGGCGATGAGGCGCCGCCCTCGGCCGCCACCCTTCGACGGCCAACCGTCCCCGGCGCCGGGCGCCACTGCGGCGGCGCGGCCACGCGCACCCGGTCCATCATCCGCTCGCCTGCGACCGTGACGGTCGAGCCGGCCCAGGGCGGGGCGGGCGAGGCAGTGAGCTCCCCGGTCCACAGCAGTTCGGCCACCTGCTCGAAGGCGACCGTGGCCGCCAACTCCGCGGCAGGGTGGCCACGGAAGCGCACCTCGTACCCGCCGGTCGGGGTGTGGGTGGACGTGATCGCCGTTGCGATGTCGATGTCCAGCGTCGGCGTCCGGCTGGCCGCGCGAGGGCGGCCGCGGCGGGCCAGGCGCTCCACCTCCCGCTCGTCGAACACGCTGGCCCGATGCGCCTCGTCGCGGTGGCTGGTGAGCAGGCCGCGGCTGACGTAGGCGTACAGCGTCTCCACCTTCACGCCCAGGCGGTGGGCGGCCTGGCGGCTGCTGAGCATGGTCACACCGAGAGGATAACGGCTTGACGATAATCAACGTTGATTTCATTGCCGGCCGCGATCAGGCTGCTCACCATGACCTCGATCGCCACTCTCATGACCTCCCCGCCCGTCACGGCGACCGCGACAGAGCCCCTCCACACCGCCGTCCGGCGGATGCACGACCACCGCGTCGGCTCCGTCGTGGTGGTGGAAGGCAACACCGCGGTCGGCATCGTCACCGAACGCGACGTGCTGCGCGCCAGCGCCAACGGCGACACGCCGGGCATCGGTGTCGCCACCGTGATGTCCGCCCCGGTCGACACCGTCGACGTCGCCACACCGGTGGAGCAGGCGCTGCGGCTGATGCGCGAGCGCGGCTACCGGCACATGCCGGTGACCGATCACGGGCACCCCGTCGGCGTGGTGTCACTGCGCGACCTGCTGCGGGTGGCGACCATCGGCCCGGCCGAGGTGCCTCGCGGCCTGAAGGGCGTGGTGGTGGCCGACACCGAGGTCGGCGACGTGCGCGGCAGCGAAGGCTTCTACCACTACCGCCAGTACTCGGCTGTGGAGTTGGCCGAGCGCCGCCCGCTGGAGGACGTGTGGCAACTGATGATCGACGGCACCCTGCCCGCCACCGCCGCGGAGCGGGCGGCCTTCGCCGAGGAGGTGCGCCCGCTGCGGGCCATCCCGTCCGCCATCATGGAAGTGCTGCCGGCCATCGCCGCCGCGGGTGGCGCGCCGCTCGACGGCCTGCGCACGGCACTCTCCCTCGCCGCGGCCGCCCGCGGGCTGCAACCGCTGATCGACATCGAGGCCCGCCAGCGCCGCGCTGACGCGCTGTTCCTCACGGCCGTCAGCCCGACCCTGCTGGCGGCGCTGCACCGCCTACGCCACGGCCTGGAGCCGGTGGCGCCGCGTGACGATCTGGCCGCCGGCGCCAACTGGCTGTGGATGCTGCAAGGCACCGCGCCCTCGGCGGAGCACGCCCGGGCGGTGGAGCAGTACCTCATCTCCACGGTCGACCACGGGTTCAACGCCTCCACGTTCACCGGCCGGGTGGTGGCCAGCACGGGGGCGGACATGGGTGCCGCCGTCGTGGCCGCCATCGGGGCGATGAGTGGGCCGCTCCATGGCGGCGCGCCCAGCCGGGCGCTGGACCTGCTGGACGAGATCGGCACCGAGGACCGCATCGACGACGTGGTCGGCCCGAAGATCATCGCCGGCGAGAAGATCATGGGCTTCGGCCACGCCGTCTACCAGGGCGAGGATCCCCGCTCGCTGATGCTGCGTGGCGTCGCCCGGCGGCTGGCCGCGGACGGTGACGCCGAGGCCCGCCGCCTGGTGGCCCTGGCCATCGCCACCGAGGAGGGCGTGGTCCGCCTGCTGGCGGCGCACAAGCCCGACCGTCAACTGCGCACCAACGTGGAGTTCTTCGCCGGTGTCGTGATGCAGCTGTGCGGCATCCCCGCGGACATGTTCACGCCGACGTTCGCCTCCAGCCGGGTGATCGGCTGGTGCGCCAACGTCCTGGAGCAGGCGGCCGACAACAAGATCATCCGCCCCAGCGCCCGCTACCTCGGACCGCCCCCGCCCCAGCCCGTCCCCGTCGTCCACACCTGACCCAACCTGACGCGAACTGACGGCGAACTGACGCGGTCACCCCACCTCCCACCTGGGAAGTGACGTGATATATCACGTCACTTGCCTGGTGGGGAGGGGTGGGATGCCGTCACTTCGTTGTCGGGGACGAGCTCGAAGGGCAGCGGGACCTGGCCGTCGGGGTCGAAGCCGTGGAACCGCAGGGTCGGCCAATACGCCGCCGACCACACTCTGCCGAGTACGCCGGGCCACAACGGCGCGGCCAGCGTCCGACGTTCGTCCAGCGGCACCGAACTGGCCCGCAGCGCGGCGGCCCATGACCCACTGCTGCCGAGCGCAACCGCCCACGCGCCCATCTCCGGCAGCCGGCCGGCCTGCCACGCCCGGTCCACCGCCGCCGGTCCGCTGCGGAGCACGTCGTCCAGCGCGCCGAGCTCCGCCAGTCCCTGGTGGCCGACCGGCGACAGCCAGGCGCCGAGGTCCAGCTCGGCGAGCATCGCAAGGCCCGCCGGCACCACGAGCACCATCGCGCCGGCGAACCACCAGTCGTTCGACCAACCGGTGACGACCGACCACGTCGCCACCAGCGATGCAACCACCAGCCCGGCGGCGAGCCGCCACGGGAACAGCGTGGGCCCGCCGGGGCCACCGCGTAGCCACCAGCCCCGGCCGCGCACCCGCGCCTGCACCGTCCGCACGATGCCACGCCAGAGGCCGGGGCCGCCCGGCATTGGCTCGCCGACCACCATCTCGCCACTGAGCAACGCCTCGTTCAGCTCCTCCGGCAGCTCCAGCAGCGCGTCGCCGGCGCCACGGGTGAGCGACCACTGGCGGTTCCCCGGCACCAGCGCGCCCCTGGCGATCATCGTGGCGAACCACGCATCGACCACGGCCGGCGTCATCGAACGCCGCCACAACATCACCGCCTCCGTCGGGTCGAGCTGGTCGAGCATCCAGTCCACCTCGTCGTCCGTCAGCGGGCCAGGCAGCGCACACGCGGCGATCGCTGCGTCGTCACCCCGGGCTCGCCGGCGGACGACGGCGGAGCGCGCGACCCATGCCGCGGCGAGGCAGCAGATGAGCGTCCCCAGCACGAGCAGGACCCGCACGCCACTCACGTCGTCATCCTCACCAAAGTCTCCACTGCCGGCGTCGGAACCCGTCGCGGCCATCCGGTCCGTGAAACCGGCGACCCGGCCGCTCACCGACAACATCGCCCCGGCGGGGAAGTCATCCACGACCAGCCGGTAGCCCACATCGGTCTGCTCGACCCGGCAGCCGACGTCCACAACATCCACCTCGCAGGCGAGCTCGCCGAACACCACGCCGCCGAACACCACCTCCAACCGATCCACCGCGAGCGCAGGGTCACCGAGCAAGGCGGGTCATCGAGCCGATCCCCCGCGTTCCGCCATCGACCGTCACGTGCTCCACAACCAAGGTGTCCTGCCTCGCTGCATTCACGACGACCCTCCACGAGGCGATGTGCGGTCGCCCTCCACCGAGCAGACCCAGCCATGCCAACGCCGCAAAGGCAAGTACGACGAGGGCCGACGTGGCGCGGATCAGCCGCTCGCCACGAGCGCGGCGCAGCGGGACGAGGTCGTCACCAGCTGCCGGAGCTGCCGCCGCCACCGCCACCTCCCACGCTGCCGCCGGAGAAGCCGCCGGAGAAGCCGCCGCCACCGCTCCAGCCGCCCGACCCGCCGGAGCCGCTGCTACTGGGCATCCGGCTGGACGTCTGCAGGCTGGACCAGTAGGTGTGCACGAGGAACGGCGTGGTGAACTGGCTCAGCTGTGGCGGCGGGATCGTGCTGTCCGCCAGCGCATCGCCCCACGCGTCAGCTGCGCCCAGGGCCACCGCCCAGGCCGTGTACTCCCGCAGGATCCCCTGCTGCCAGGCCCAGTCCACGTGCTTGCCCTCACTGGCCAGCAGGAACCTGCGGAACGACTCCACACGGATGGCCAACGCCGAGCCCTGCACGCTGCGCACCGGTAACAGCGGCAGGTACGCGGCCATGGCGACGGCGGCCGTACCACCGAGCGCCACGCCGAATGCAACCAGCACGTGCTGGCGCCAACCGGCCCACACGGCAAGCACCACGCCGAGGGCCGCCACCGCGACGACGCCGGAGACTGCCGCCGGGAAGTGCACCTGGCTGCCGGGCGGGAACTTCTCCCACCAGTTCGACTTCTTCGCCTTGGCGATCTGCGCCTTGCGGACCTTGGCGGTGAGCGACGCGAGGCGCGGCTGGTACTTGTCCAGCGTGATGGTGGGCGTCGAGCCGGACACCAGGGCGTTCAGCCGGGCACGGTCTTCCCCGCCGAGCATCTGCAGCTTCGGCCCGGCGGCCAACGTCGCCGGCGATCCGGGCTGGAGGACGAGCGCCTCCTTGGCGATCTGGGTGGCGTACCAGGCTTCGACGGTCTGGTTGTCCACCCGTTCGCGCAGCAGCATCGCCCCTTCCCACGGCGTCATCGACGGCGGCGGCACGAACTCGGTGGTGACGAAGTCCTCCATCGCCGAGTCGGACATCAGGAGCGCCGGGCCGCCACCGCCGTAGGCCGCGTCGGCGGCGCCGCCACCGGCCACCTTGTTGCGCCCCAGCCGGCGGGCCAGGAGGAACGTGCCCGCCGCGGCGCCAACCCCCGTGACACCGACGCCCGCCACCAGCAGCCCGGAGGCGTCGCCACGGCGGGCGGGGATCGGCGGCACAGCAACCTCCGCCGGAGTGAACGTGCGGACGATCTGCCCGCCGACGGTGATGCCGTCGCCGGCCTCCAGCGGCTGGAACACCACGCGGTACTCGTCGCCCACCTGCTGCAAGGTGCAACCGCCGGACGTGCCACCTCGGCCCACGTTGCACAGTGGGTTGCGGAGCTCGAAGCCGGTGAGCACCACCTCGAACCGGCCGGTCTCGAACGGCTCGTCCGGCCAGATGATGTCCAGCGCGAGCTGGCCGGTGGACAGCTGCGCCGACGGCAACGTGTAGGTGAGCACGTAGCGGTGCTGCCCGTCGATGGTGGTGTCCGGGTCACCGATGCGGATACGGGTCTGGTACCCCTCGTTGACGACGGAGAGGTCGTCCGGCGCATCGGGTGAGAAGGCGGTCACGTCCGCGGCCGCGCCGAAGTCGTTGGGGATCACCCGCTCGTAGCCGTGGCGCTGGTGGTTGCCGAAGTCCTGATCCACCACCTCGCGGATGCGCACCCCGTCGCCGCGCGGCGCGACGACCACCTGCTTGGCGTCGAACCGCTCCGGATGCACTCCCTGGCCGAGCACCCCGGCCACCACGAGGACCGGCGCTGCCGCAGCGGCCGCGGCGGCGGCAAGATGGCGGAGCGCACCAACGGGGTTCAGCACATCACGCACCGTACTGCGGCACGGTCACGCGGTGGCGAGCGCCACCCAACCGTCGTCGCCCCCGTGGACCTGCACCTCGGCGAACCCGGCCGCCCGCAACGCCACCTGGATCTCCGCGGCCGGCCAGCAGCGCAGACGCATCCGGCGGAACCACGTGTCCTGCAGCCCGCCGGCGGCGTCGTAGACCTCGAGGCGGTTGAACACCAGGTGCACCTGGGTCGCGGTGTCGTCCGAGCCGATGGCCTCGTGGGTGACGTACGTCAGGCCGGTCGCCTCGTCCGTGCCGGAGCGCCGCAGCCGCCACTGGAACCCGGTGGTGGCACCCGGGACATCGCCCGACCCGCTGAACGCCAGCACGCCACCCGGTTCCAGGTGAGCGAGGTAGCTGCGCAGCGCGGCCAGCGGGTTGTGCACCACCAGCCCGAAGCTGCCCGCCGGGCAGACGATCGCGGCATATCGGCGCGGCAGGGCCAGCGGCGCCATCGTCCCCTCGTGCAGCACGGCGTCGAGCCCCGCGGCCGCGAGGTGGGCGCGGCACCTGGCCAGCATGTGCGGCGACGACTCCAAGCCCTCCACGTCCAAGCCCTGTTGACGGGCCGGCACGAGGAAGCGGCCGTTGCCGGTGCCGAGCTCCAGCGCGGCACCGCCCGCCCGGCGGATGGCACCGAGGTAGACCTCGTCGTCGGCGAACACCGTGCCGGGGGGCAGCCAGGCGTCGTACGCCGGCGCCAGCACCTCGTCGTACCCGCGCTCGGGCATGGTGTCGATGAACTGGTCGGACGCCGCCATCCGCCCAGTCTCGCGGACCCTCCCAACCCGAACTGGCGTGATATATCACGTCACTTCCCTGGTGGGCGGGGGTGTCACCGCGTCACTTCGGGAATGGGGCGGAGGGGACGGCGGGATTGGGGCGGCAGCTCAGCCGATGGTGGTGTCGGTCGTGGGGGCGGGGCAGGCGGCGGGCATCTGCACGGACACCGGCTGGTTCACCGAGGTCAGTTCGAGCGTGAAGGTCAGCTGGAAGACCTCTGCCGCCGTGGTGCCCTCCGCCGCGGTGCGCATGGTCGTGGCCACCTGGTACTTGAGGAGGTACCCGCCGTCGGCAGCCACCCAGATGTCACCCTGGTTGGTCTCCACCTGCGTGCCCGTGCCGGCGCCGAGGCCTTCGATGGTGAACGAGTAGTGCTTGGCGGCCACGCCGGCCACCGTCTCGTCGCCCACCAGTTGGGCATTGCCCGCCGGAATGACGATGTCGAACACCCCGCTCAGCACGGTGCCGAAGTCCGACCCGACCGGGT
>JACJWF010000029.1 GCA_020637295.1 Acidimicrobiaceae bacterium
GTGACCCCCTCCACGCCTGACCCCCGACCCTCTCCACGCCTGACACCCGACCCCCGACCCCCGACCCCCGACCGGTCCGAGTCTCACACCGCCCACCCGAGTGCCACGTCACTGACCCGAGTGCCACGACGCATCCGAGTGCTCACCCCCACCCCGGGGTAGGAGTCGGCACTCGGATGCCGGCTGGCACTCGGATCGGTGAGCAGGCACTCGGACCCTGGGCAACGGGGGCGGGCAACGGGGGCGGCAGGGTTAGGGGGTGGTGGAGAGGCGGAGGGTGGCGACCTCGAATGGGCGCAGAGTGTGGACGACGATGCCGTCGCTGACCTCGAACGGGGTGTGCGGTTCCTCCAACAGGTTGCACAGCGACGCGGCCTGGATGCGGGCGGGCATCCGGAGGGTGACAGGCCGGCGGGCGCCACACACCTCGGCCACGCGGACCACCAGGTCGCCGCTGCCGTCGTCGGCACGCTTCACGGCTGACACCTCGATGCCCTCACCGTCGACGGCCACGAGCGGTGGGGCAGCAGCGGAGGCACCCGCAGCGGCGTCCGGCCCTGCGGCGACCCAGCGCAGCGGGGTGTTCAGCACCTCCGCCTCGCGCACCACGGCCTCCAGGCCGGGGCCGTGCGGCATGACGGCGATCGTGACGGCGTGGCGGCCGTGGTCCTGCTCCGGGTCCGGGTACTTGGCGGCGCGCAGCAGGCTGATGCGCACACCACCACCGTCGGGCTCCTGCACGGAGTGGCCGTAGCGGCCGTCGTCGAGGATCGCGACGCCCCAGCCAGGTTCGGCCAGGTCCACCCAGCGATGGGCGCACACCTCGAACTTCGCCGCGTCCCACGACGTGCTCTGGTGGGTGGGCCGCACGACGTGCCCGAACTGGATGCCGCAGGCGGCTTCCCGGGCGTGCACGTCCAGCGGGACGTGCAGCGACAGGAGTGCCTCGTCCTCGTGCCAGTCGATGTCGAAGGCCAGGTCCAGGCGCGGCGAGCCCGCCCGCAACACCACCCGTTGCACCACGGTGGACCGGCCGAACGCCCGGCGCACCTCCAGCGTGGCCCGCAGCGGGCCGTCCTCCCTCAGCGTCACCGAGTGCACACCACCCACCGGCCGGCCGAGGCCGCGGGTCCACGCCTCGACGTCCCAGGCGTCGTACTCGACGGGGTGGTCCGGGGCCAGTTCCAGCGACACCCGGCGGCCATCGGGCAGCAACTCGCGGCCGGCGTGCACGTCGATGATGGAGGTGATCTCGCCGGCCAGGTCCCAGGCGACGGACAGAAAGCCGTTCGTGAAGGAGTGCTCCGTCGTGACCACCCGGTCCTCGACCGTCGCCGGGCCACCGAACCCGAACCCCGGCGCGCTCACCACCACCAGCGCACCCGTTGCATCTGCAACGACCTCCGTGCGGGTGAACGCCGACGGGTTGGCGATCATGCCCGACGGGGCGACCTGCGCCAGCGCCTCGGCGATCAGCTCCTCCAGCCGTGCCGCCACCCGCTCGTGCTCCGCCTCCGCGTCCTCGTACACCCAGGTGATGGACGACCCCGGGATGATGTCGTGGAACTGCTGGAGCAGGACGTCCTTCCACAGCCGGTCCAGCTCGGCGGTCACCGTGTCGGGCACACCCGCCGGCACCGCCGCCCACCACAGCTCGGCCTCCCGCAGCAGCTGCTCGCAGCGGCGGTTGCCCACCTTGGTGCGGGCCTGGCTGGTGAGTGTGCCGCGGTGCATCTCGAAGTACAGCTCGCCGTCCCACCGCGGCACAGGGGCACCGGCGTCGCGTTCCGCCTCGACCTGCGCGAAGAAGTCCTCCGTGGTCCCCATGGTCACCCGTGGCGCTCCATCGAGGTCGGCGAAGCGGTGGGCGCGCTGGATCATCTCCCTCGTCGGGCCGCCGCCGCCGTTGCCGTGGCCGAACGGCATCAGCGACCAGTCGCTCCACCCGTGGTCCTTGAAGTTGTGCTCGCTGAACACCAGCTCCTCGCCGACCACGGTGGCGTTGTAGGTGTCCACCGGCGGGAAGTGGGTGAGCACCTCGGAGCCGTCGAGGCCGCGCCAGCGGAACGTGCTGTGGGGGAAGCGGTTCTGCTTGTTCCAGCTGAGCTTCTGGGTGATGAAGCGGTCACAGCCGGCCCCCCGGAACAGCTGCGGCAGCGAGGCCGGGTAGCCGAACACGTCGGGGATCCACACCTCCTTGCAGCGCACGCCGAAGCGGACCTCGAAGTAGCGCTGGCCGTGGACGAGCTGGCGAACCAGGCTCTCCCCGCTCGGCAGGTTCATGTCCGCCTCCACCCACATCGCGCCGACGGGTTGCCACTGGCCGTTGGCCACCCGCTCGCGGATCCGCTGGAACAGCGCGGGGTAGTGGTCCTCCATCCACTGGTACTGCACTGCCTGCGAGCACACGAACCGGTAGGCGGGGTCGTCGTCCATCATCCGGGTGGCGCTGGCGAACGTGCGGGCGCACTTGCGGATCGTCTCCCGCACAGGCCACAGCCAGGCCGAGTCGATGTGCGCGTGCCCGGCCGCCACCACTCGGTGCGCGCCGCTGCGGGCGGGGAGGGCCAACGCCGGCGCCAGGACGGCGCGGGCCGCGGCAGCGGTGCCGGCGATGTCGTCGAGGTCCAGCGCGTCGAACGCGGCCTGCAGGGTGCGCAGGATGCGCTGGCGGCGTGCCTCCGCCGGGGCGAGCGCGGTCATCAGGCCCAGCAGCACCTCGATGTCCAGCAGCAGGTGGTACACCTCGTCGTCGCGGAGGCTCAGCGTGGCCTGGCGGAGGCGGTACAGCGGGCGGTCGCCCGCGGTGCGCAGCGAGCCGAGGTTGCCCTCCGCCGTCATCCGCCGCTGGGGGAAGGCCGGGTTGGAGGCCGCTTCGACGATCAGTTCGACAGGCCCCGCCGTGCCGGCGATCCCGGCGAGCGGCACGGCGGTGCGGCGGGGATGGATGCCCTGGACGGGAAGGCCCTGCCCGTCGGCGCCCGGCAACCAGACCAGCCCCTCGCTCTGGAAGCCCGCAGCGTCCGGGTGGAACCCGAGGTCGACAACGAACTCGGGGCTGCAGCCGGCCGTGGTGGACCAGCCCGCAGGGAGCTCGCCGGCGAAGCGGAACCATGTGGTGCCCCACGGGCGGCCGTAGTGATCGCCGACGGTGAACGGCCGGCCCTCGGTGTCCAGCGCGGCCACCGCCTGGGCGTAGGGCACGGGTTCGCCGGGGGCCTCCCACGCGGTGACGGCCAGCGGCACGGACGCCCGGTACATGGCCGGCATCACCCGTTCCATCAGCTCGCGCCGGATCCGCCGCTCCACCAACGCCGAGTCGTCGTGCATGCGCCCGAGCGTACGCGCCCACCCCCCTCCGCCTTTACGTAAGGGCTGTCGGGCTGCGACCAGCGGCGACGCGTCGGCATTCTTGACACACAGCCTGGGAGACCGCCGGGAGAAGCGGGTCGGTGGCGGGTGGGGTACGGTCGCCGGCATGGAGCGTGAGGAGGCGCTGGCGCTGTGCGAGCGGCTGGTGGCCGCGATGGCCGCGGGCGGCAGCGAACTGGCGGAGGGCCAGTTGCACGTGCCGGCGGCCGAGTACCGCGACCCCACCCGCTGGCGGGCCGAGGTGGACCGCATCTTCCGGGCGGTCCCCGTGGTGCTCGCACCGAGTGCGCTCGTGGCCGAGCCGAACTCGTTCGTCACCCGCGACGTGCTGGGAACGGCGCTGCTCGTCGCCCGCGGTGCCGACGGCGTGGCCCGCACGTTCGTCAACGCCTGCGTGCACCGCGGCGCCCGGTTGTGCGACGGCGCGGGCAGCGAGCGCCGCCTCACCTGCCCCTACCACGGCTGGACCTACGACACCGCCGGACGGCTGGTCGGGGTGCCCCACCGCGACCAGTTCGGCGACATCGCCACCGACGGGCTGCTGCAACTGCCGACCGCCGAACGGCACGGGCTGGTGTTCGCCACCCTCGGCGCCACACCCACGGCCGGCGAGCCCGCGGCGCCGCCGGACCTGGACACATGGCTGGACGGGTTCGGCCCGATCCTCGACGACCTCGCCCTCGCCGACCAGCACGTGGTGGCCGTCAGCGAGCTGCCCGGCCCGAACTGGAAGGTGGCCAAAGACGGCTACTTCGACGGCTACCACTTCAGCGCGCTGCACAAGGACACCTTGGGCCGCGTGTACCGGGGCAACGCCCAGGTGTTCGAGGCCTGGGGCCCCCACCAGCGGTTCCACTTCGCCACCCACCGCCTGCACGACGGCGGCATGACATCGGCGCACGAGCACCCGCGCCCGCACCAGCTGATGGGCACCGTCACCGCGCTGTTCCCCAACACGGCCTTCGCCGGCGACCGGGACGGCCTGCTGATGAGCCAGGTCTTCCCCGGGGCCGCGCCCGGCACCAGCATCACCTTCCAGACCCACCTCCGCCGCCGCCCGCTGGACCCTGCGGACACCTCCGACCTGGACAAGGCGCTGGAGCGTGTGCGCTACCTGGAGTTCGTGGTGCAGGAGGAGGACTACGCCACCGGGCTGGCGATCGGCAGCAACCTGCCGGCCATGGCCGGTGCTGCGCAGGACTTCGTGTTCGGCCGCAACGAGCTGGCCAACCAGCGCTTCCACACCTGGGTCCGCCACTTTCTTGAGATTGACTCCAGTCAATAGGCTGGACGGCGTGAGCATCGCCGACGACACCTACGAGACCCTCCACCTCGCCCTCGAGGAGGACGGCATCCTGCTGCTCACCCTCAACCGGCCCGAGCAGATGAATGCGTTCACGGTGGAGATGGCCAACGAGCTGGTCCGCGCCTTCGAGACGGCCAGCGAGGACGACGCGGTGAAGGCCGTCATCGTCACCGGTGCCGGCCGCGCCTTCTGCGCCGGCATGGACCTCAGCGTGGGCGGCAACGTGTTCGGTCTGGACGAGGCCCTGCAGCCGACGATGGCCGACATGACGGAGCGCCTCGACGACCCGGTGATCGTCGACGGGGTGCGCGACACCGGCGGCCGCGTCACGCTGGCGATCTTCGCCTGCAAGAAGCCGGTGATCGCCGCGATCAACGGTGCCGCCGTCGGCATCGGCGCCACGATGACCCTGGCGATGGACGTGCGCCTGGCGTCGGAGAAGGCCCGCATCGGGTTCGTCTTCGGCCGCATCGGCATCACGCCGGAGGCCTGCAGCACCTGGTTCCTCCCCCGCCTCGTCGGCATCAGCCGGGCGCTGGAGTGGTGCTACAGCGCGGACATCCTGATGCCGGAGGAGGCCAGGGAAGGCGGCCTGGTCCGCAGCGTCGTCGCGCCGGATGCCCTGCTCGACGAGGCCCGCACGCTGGCCCGCCGCTTCGCCGTCGGCAAGTCGCCGGTCGCCGTGGCGATGACCCGGCAGATGATGTACCGCAACGCCGGCCAGCCGCACCCGCTGGCGGCCCACCAGGTGGACTCGCTGTCGATGTTCTACACGAGCATCGGCGACGGCAAGGAGGGGGTGCAGGCCTTCCTCGACAAGCGCGACGCCGCGTTCACCGGCAGGGCCAGCGAGATGCCCCCCTTCTACGACGGGTGGGCGGGCTGAGTAGCGTCGCGTGCGCATGACCGACCGCCCGCTCTCCGGAATTCGCGTCCTCGACTTCACCCGGGTACTCGCCGGCCCGCACGCGACACGAATGCTGCTGGATCTTGGAGCCGAGGTCGTCAAGCTGGAACCGCCGGAGGGCGACATCACCCGCACCACCTGGCCGCGGGTCAACAGCATCTCGTCGTACTTCGCCCAGCAGAACGCCGGGAAGCGCTGCATCAGCATCCACCTCGACACGCAAGAGGGGCGCGACCTGGTGCTGCGGCTGGTGGAGGTTGCCGACGTGGTGGTGGAGAACTTCCGCCCCGGCGTGATGGACCGCCTGGGCCTCGGCTGGGACGTCCTGCGGGCCCGCAACCCGCGGCTGATCCTCGCCAGCGTCAGCGGCTACGGCCAGACCGGTCCGTGGGTGCACCGTCGCGCGTACGCGCCGGTGGTGGGCGCGGAGAGCGGCTTCACCAAGGCCCAGGGCGACGCCCGCCAGGGCCACTCCGGCTCCGAGCCCGCGGCGCGCGGCCAGTACGCCAACGACCCGCACAGCCACGCCGACGTCTACACGGCGCTGGAGTGCGGCGCCGCCATCCTCGCTGCGCTGTACCAGCGGGAGCGCACCGGCCGCGGTGACCGCATCGACATCTCGATGGCCCAGACGATGCTGTACGTCAACGAGCACGCCCACGACCACCTGTGGGACGACCCCGTGCCGGAGGGGCAGATCCGCAGCTTCCGGCCGATGGACTACCCGGTGCTCACCGCCGCCAACGGCGAGATGGTGGTGGTCAGCGGGCACCCGGCGGAGAACAAGACGTTCGACTTCTACATGTTCTCGATCGGCCGGCCGGAGCTGTGCGAGGACCCCCGCTTCGCCACCACGGCGCTGCGCCTGGCCAACCTCGACGACATCGAGGACGCCCTCCACGACTGGGCGCGCACCATGCCGTCCGCCCACGCCATCGAAGAGGTCATGTCGAAGAACAAGCTGGCGGTCGGGCGGCTGCGGTCCGTCCACGAGGTGTGCGACACGGATTGGGGCGCGGAGCGGGAGGTCACCGTGGAGATCCCTGATCGCGGCGACGGCACCATCCGCATCCCCAACGCGCCATGGCGGTTCGAGGGCAGCGACATCCGCACCGCCGGCGTGCCGCAGTACCGCGGCGAGGACAACCGCGGCGTGCTGAAGGAACTGCTCGGCCTGGACGACGCCACCGTCGACCGGCTGGCCGCCGACGGAGTCATCTCCGACCGCATCCCGCAGAAGTAGCGGCGGCTCCCATGGCGCTGACGTTCCCGGTCGCGCCGATGAAGGCGGCGATCGGCAACCTGCCGCCGGCGAGCCAGGACGACCAGTGGGCGTACGAGATCAAGTGGGACGGCTACCGCACGCTGGCGTTCGTGCGCGACGGTGCCGTGCGGCTGCAGAGCTCGACCGGCATCGACGTCACCGGCACCTACCCGGAGCTGGCCGGCTTCGCCGAGGCGGTGAACGCCGGGTCGGCCATCGTCGATGGTGAGCTGGTGGTGCTGGACGCGGAGGGCCGGCCCAACTTCGGGATGCTCCAGCGTCACCAGACCCAGGTGGCGTTCTACGCCTTCGACGTGCTGCAGATCGAGGGCACCGACTGCATCGCCCTGCCCTACGAGCAGCGGCGGGCGTTGCTGACCTCGCTGGTGGAAGCCGGGCCGAACTGGATGGTGCCGGCGCACCGTGTGGGCGACGGCGCTGCCCTCCTGGCGGCCAGCGCGGCCCGGGGCCTGGAAGGTGTGATGGCCAAGCGGCTCGGCTCGCCGTACCAGCCGGGGAAGCGCTCGCCGAACTGGCGCAAGGTGAAGAACCGGCAACGGTTGGAAGTGGTCGTCGGCGGGTTCGATGTGGGCACCGGGTCGCGCTCGACGACCTTCGGATCGCTGCTGGTCGGCCTGCCGGAGGCAGACGGGTCGCTGCGCTTCTGCGGCGCCGTCGGCACCGGCTTCACCCAGGCACGGCTGGAGGCCCTCGCCGTCCAACTCCGCGGCCTGGCCCAGCGGGATTGCCCGTTCTCCTCCCTGCCACCGCGGTCCTACCTCAAGGCCGACGTCACCTGGGTGCGGCCGGAGCTGCGGGCCATCGTGGAGATCGCCGAGATCACCAACGACGGCTTCATCCGCCACCCCAGCTTCATCGACCTCGTGTGACCGCGCCGGCCGGGTGGGTGGGGAGCGTGCCGGCCGGGTGGGTGGGGAGCGTGCCGGCCGGGTGGGTGGGGAGCGTGCACAGTGGCAGACTCGACGCTCGTGATCACCCGTGACGATGCGCTGGTGCTGGACGCCAACGACGACCTGGCCCACTTCCGCGGCCGCTTCCACATCCCGAACCCGGGGGTCGTGTACCTCGACGGCAACTCGCTGGGCATGCCGCCGAAGCGGACGATCGAGCGGCTGCGCGAGGTGTACGAGGACGACTGGGCCACCGGGCTGATCCGCAGCTGGGACCACTGGATCGACTACCCGCAGCGGGTCGGCGACGTGCTGGCCCCGCTGATCGGCGCCGCGCCCGGCGAGGTGGTCGTCCACGACACGACGACGATGAACGTGTACCAGCTCGTCCACGCCGCGATCGCCTTGCGACCCGGGCGGCGCACCATCGCCATCAGCGCCGACGACTTCCCCACCGACCGCTATGTCGTGGACGGCATCGCCAACGCCACCGGCCACCGGGTGCAGCACGGCTTCGACGACCTCGGCGACGTCGCTGTCTGCGTGCGCAGCGTCATCGACTACCGCACCGCCGAGCTGGTGGACGTCGCCGCCGAAACCGCCCGGGCCCACGCCGCCGGCGCCCTGGTGGTGTGGGACCTGTCGCACGCCGTCGGCGCGATCGAGATCGACCTTCACGCCTGCGGGGTGCAGCTGGCCATCGGATGCAGCTACAAGTTCCTCAATGGCGGGCCCGGCGCGCCGGCCTGGACGTACGTGGCCGCCGAGCTGCAGCCGGTGATCGAGCAGCCGATCTGGGGTTGGTTCGCCACGGTGGACCAGTTCGCCATGGGGCCGACGTTCCAGCCGCGGCCGGACATCGCCCGCGTCCTCTTGGGCACCCCGTCGATCCTCGCCCTCGCCGCCGCGGAGGTGGGGATCGCCCTGTCGGCCGAGGCCGGCATGGGCCACATCCACGCCAAGGGCCGCTCGCTGACATGGTTCGCCATCGAGCTGTGCGACCAGTTCGGCCTGCCCACCCCCACGCCACGGGACCCGGACCGGCGCGGCAACCATGTGGCCATCGCCGTCCCCAACGCCAAGGCGATCGTGCAGGAGTTGGCGGGCCGCGGGATCATCTTCGACTTCCGCGAGCCGGACATCATCCGCGCCGGCTGCTCACCGCTGACGACGCGCTTCACCGACGTCTACGACGGCATCGCCGCCGTGGCCGGGCTGGCCACACGCTGACCCAGTCGGAGGGTTTCGTGCTCGCCTCCGAGCCGGAAACCCTCCGACCGGTTTCCTACACTCCGGCGTCGGGGGTGGTGGCGATGGGCGACCAGCAGGCAATCGACTACGACGTAGTCGTCATCGGGGCCGGGTTCGGCGGCATGTACATGCTGTACCGGCTTCGCCAACTGGGGTTCACGGCCCGCGCCGTGGAGGCGGCCGACGACGTCGGCGGCACGTGGTACTGGAACCGCTACCCCGGCGCCCGCTGCGACGTGGAGAGCGTGGAGTACAGCTACAGCTTCGACGCCCAGTTGCAGCAGGACTGGGTGTGGACGGAGCGCTACGCAGCCCAGCCGGAGATCCTCCGCTACGCACAGCACGTGGCCGACCGCTTCGACCTGCGCCGCGATATCAGCTTCATGTCGCGTGTGGACGCGGCGACGTTCGACGACACGGCCGCGACATGGACCGTGGACGTGAGCGGGCAGCACGCCGGCACCCTCCGGTCGCGCTTCCTGGTGTCCGCCGTCGGCTGCCTCAGCAGCACCAACTGGCCGGACATCCCGGGGCGGGACACGTTCGCCGGCGACCGCTACCACACCGGCCAGTGGCCCCACCACGAGGTGGACTTCACCGGCAAGGTGGTGGGGGTGATCGGCACCGGGTCGTCCGGCATCCAATCGATCCCGATCATCGCCCAGCAGGCCGAGCACCTGTACGTGTTCCAGCGCACACCCAACTACACCGTCCCCGCCCACAACCGGCCGATGCCTGCCGAGGAGCTCGCCGAGCTGAAGGCCCGTTACGACGAGATCCGGGCGATCGACCGCACCCTCTCCGGCGGCTTCGGCGCCCAGTACCCGAGGGGCACCGTCGGGGCGATGGACGTCAGCGACGAGGAACGCGCCGCCGAGTACCAGCGACGGTGGGACATCGGCGGCTTCACCTACCTCGGCGGCTTCACCGACGCCCTGCTGTCCAAGGAGTCCAACTTCACCGCAGCCGAGTTCGTCCGCGGCAAGATCCGCGAGATCGTCACGGACCCGGAGGTGGCCGCCCTGCTGAGCCCGGACCATGTCATCGCCTGCAAGCGGCTGTGCTTCGACACGGGGTACTACGAGACCTACAACCGGCCGAACGTGACGCTGGTGGACATCCACGACGGCGGCATCGAGGAGATCACGCCCACCGGCCTGCGGGCAGGTGGGGCCGACTACGCGCTCGACGCGCTGGTCTTCGCCACCGGGTTCGACGCGATGACCGGGACGCTGCTGAGGATGGACATCCGCGGGCCGGAGCTGTCGCTGAGGGAGGCGTGGAGCGCCGGGCCGCGCACCTACCTCGGCCTCGGCGTGCACGGCATCCCGAACTTCTTCGTCATCACCGGCCCCGGCAGCCCGAGCGTGCTGACCAACATGATCATGTCGATCGAGCAGCACGTCGAATGGATCGGCGACTGCCTGGCGGCCATGCGGGCCGGCGGGCAGCAGCGCATCGAAGCCACGGAGGATGCCCAGGACCAGTGGGTCGGGTACGTCAACGCCGTCGCCGATGCCACCCTGTTCCCCACCTGCAACTCGTGGTACCTCGGCGCCAACGTGCCCGGCAAGACCCGGGTGTTCATGCCCCTGCCGGGCCTACCGCCGTACCGCGAGCAGTGCGACGCCGTCGCGGCGAACGGCTACGAGGGCTTCGTGCTGGCCTAGCCGCGGCCTGCGAGTATTCGGGGCGGCGGCGGCGCCGTGCCGCCCTACCATCCGCACATGGAAAACACGGAGCCTGCGGGCGCGCCGGCGGCGGAGATCCTCGCCGCGCACTACTTCGCCGGCATCCTCGGCATGTCGATGCTGCGCCGCTGGTACGAGGACGCCGAGTTCAACGAGGCACGGCTAGCCGAGCTGGCTGCCCTGCTGGCCAACCGGCACGAGTTCCCGCACTCGCTGGCGCTGTCGCCGCTGGAGCACGAATTGCTCGACGGCTACGCCAGATGGTCCGCCTCGTATGACGGCCACAACCCCCTGATCGAGGCGGAGGAACCGCACGTGCACGACCTGCTCACGCCGCACCTCGGTGCAGACGTCCGGGCGCTCGACGGTGCCTGCGGCACGGGGCGCCACGCCGCCTGGCTGGCCGCGCAGGGTTGCACCGTCGACGGCGTGGACCAGTCAGAGGCGATGCTGGCGGTGGCGCGCGAGAAGGTGCCCGGCGCTGCGTTCCACGAGGCCAACCTGACGGCGCTGCCGTTCGACGACGCCACCTTCGACGTCGCCGTGTGTGCGCTGGCGCTGTGTCACCTCGCCGACCCCACCAACGGCATCGTCGAGCTCGGCCGGGTGCTGCGGCCGGGCGGCACCCTGGTGATCACCGACCCGCACACCAGCTCCGCTCTCCTCGGCGGCCAGGCCTTCTTCGGCGGCATCGTCGACGGCGAGCCAATGCGCTGGGTGCGCAACCACTACCACTCTGCGGCCACATGGCTGCGGGCCTTCCGCACCGCCGGCCTCGAGGTGACGGACTGCCGCGAGCCCGAGTTCACCGACGCGCAGACCGCCGCGTCGCCGAGCGCGCTGTTCTATCCGGATGCGCTGAAGGCCGCCGCGGGCGACCTGCCCGGCCTGTGGGTGTGGGCGCTCACGAAACGGGCCTGACGGAGGCCGACGAAGCACGGGAACGCGAGCGGCTACGTTCGCACGATGGGCTTCTTCAAGGACCTCAAGCAGACGCTGCAGGGCAACACCGACCTGTCCCAGCTGACACCCGAGCAACAGGCCACGGTGCAGCGCAACCTGGCCGACGTGGCAGCCCGGCAGGCAGAGGCGAACGCGGCAATGGCCGCTGCCACACAGCGGCAGGTGGACGCCGGCAACTCGACGGTGCTGTTCGGGCCCGTGGAGCACGCCCGGTACGGGGCGGCCCCCGCGGCGGGCGCACCCATGCCCACGACGGCCAAGGGCGCCTTCCGCGCCGGGCTGCGGGACATGGTGGCCGGCGTGAAGGGCACCATCGGCGACGCCCGCCAGGCGATCGCCGAGGACTTCGACCGCGGCGAGACCGACCCGGCGCGGGCCGCGGCAATCGGCCAGTCCGAGCGCGCCGCGCGGGACGCCGCCCGCAGCCCGTACCTCGCCGGACCGCCGGCCGGCCCGCTCATCACCCGGGTCGTCACCACCGGCGCGTCGCAGCTCGCCGAGGTGGCCGACGTGCTGCAGCGCAGCGGCCTGGCGGCGCGGCCGGACCTGCTGTACGGCGTGTACCGGGTTCCGGACCGGCTGGACCCGAACGACCGGAGGACGCGCAGCGACGAAGCGCAGGCACCTGTGGAGTGGGACATCGTGCACGCGCCGCTGCCGTCCGGACTGCCGCAGGTGCCGGTCCAGGCGGTGTGGCTGGGCATCGACGAGCACTGGGTGCGGCGACGGGTCGGGGAGACGGCGGTGATGGACGAGGAGTTGGCCGTGGACGTGTGCACGCGCCTCGGCATCGGTGACCGTCAGCTCGTCGCGGTCGCCCGGGTGCTGTCGGCCGCAGCGCGTCTGGAATCGACCGATGCCGATGGGACGCACTTCTGGTCGGCCACGGAGCTACGCCCACTTGGGGTGGTCGCGTTTCACACACATCCAGGTGCCGACGCAGCGTTGCCCGCGCTCGGCGCCCACCTCCCACTCGTCCATTCCGCCCCCGCCGGTCTGCATGTGGAGGTGCTCAACTGGCACAGCATCGCTGCGGAGGTGCAGCCCCGGCCGCAGCTGCCGGCGCTGGTGCCCGCCCGCTTCCCCCACCTGCCGGCAACGCCGCAGGAACTGCTGACGATGTACCTGGAGGTCGTCGGTGTGCGACCGGAGGACTGCGTGAGCACGCAGGTGACGGTGCAGGCAGCGATGGCCGTCGCTCCCTACGGCAACGAGCTCACCGGCAACATGGCCCGCCTGCCGGAATTGCCGTGTGCCGACGGCGTCGCCCGCCCGCGGCTGCACGGTGGCGACGGTGTGGTGGTCGGCTACCGCGACCGGCCCGACTACCAGGAGGGCCGGCAGCGTTGGGCCGCCTACTGCCAGCAGGTCCTGTTCGCCCGGCTGCACCTGGAGACCGGCGCCCGCAAGCCGGTCGAGCCGCACTGGGCCGACTCGCACGCCGTCGCCGCGGCCACCGAGCGGTTCCTCGCCTCGGGCGTCGGCCGCGGGCTGATCGCCGTGGCCGGCGTCCTCTACGGTTCGGCCTCGTCCGCCGAGGTGGTGTTCCGCCCCGCCACCTGGCGCTACACGCAACCGGAGCCTGCCTGACCCTTCGCTCACACCGCCAGTTCGGGGCGATCCCGGTACTCGGCGAGTGCCTCGGGGTTGGCCAGCGCCTCGGTGTTGCGGACCTCGCGGCCGTTCACCACGTCGGCCACGGCAAGCTCGCTGATCTTGTTGCTGCGGGTGCGCGGCACGTCCGTGACCGCGGCGATGCGGGCCGGCACGTGGCGGGGCGACGCGTTGGCCCGCAGCCGGCGGCGGATCTCCGCCTGCAGGTCGTCGGTGAGCTCCGTGCCGGGGGCGAGTTTGACGAACAGGACGATGCGCGTGTCGCCGTCCCACTCCTGCCCGACGGCGACGGCCTCCACGACGCCCGGCACCTGCTCCACCTGGGCGTAGATCTCGGCGGTGCCGATGCGCACACCACCGGCATTGAGGGTGGCGTCGCTGCGCCCGTGGATCACCATCCCGCCACGCTCGGTCCAGGACGCGAAGTCGCCGTGCGCCCACACGCCGGGGAAGCGGTCGAAGTAGGCGGCACGGAACTTCGTGGCCGCCGCGTCGTCGCCCCAGAAGCCGACCGGGACACTCGGGAATGGCACGGTGCAGACCAGCTCGCCCTTCACCCCGGGCTCGGTGACGGCACGGCCGTCCTCGTCGTACACGCCCACCGCCATGCCCAGGCACGGCCCCTGGATCTCCCCCTCGAACACCGGGCGGGTCGGGTCGCCGCCGACAAAGCACCCGCACAGGTCGGTGCCGCCGCTGATCGACGCCAGGTGCACGTCGGCCTTCGCCGCCTCGTAGACCCAGCGGAAGCCGTCGGCGCTGAGCGGCGAGCCGGTGCTGCAGATCGTGCGCAGGGCGGAGAGGTCGTGTGTGTCCGCGGGCCGCAGGCCGGCCTTGTCGACCGAGTCGATGTACTTGGCCGACACGCCCAGCAGGGTGACGTGCTCCGCCGCCGTGATGTCGAACAGGGTCGACGGTGACGGCTGGAACGGGCTGCCGTCGAACAGCACGATGGTCGCACCGGAGCACAGCCCGCTGACCAGCCAGTTCCACATCATCCAGCCGCAGGTGGTGAAGTACAGCACCCGGTCGCCGGCACGCACGTCGCAGTGCAGCTGGTGCTCCTTCAGGTGCATCAGCAGCACGCCGAGCGCACGGTGGGTGATGCACTTCGGCTTCCCGGTGGTGCCGCTGGAGTAGAGGATGTACACGGGGTGGTCGCCCGGCAGGCGCAGGGGTTCCAAGGCGGCACCGCGGTGAGGCGCCAGGTAGTCCTCGTACCTCACGGCGTCGGGGATGGCGGCGACGTCGGGCGCCTTGGCGAGCACGCCGACCACCACGGTGCGACGCACGGATGGCAACCGCGCGGCGACCTCGGCGATGCGGTCCAGGCAGTCGAACGACTTCCCCCCGTAGTGGTAGCCATCGG
Organism: Acidimicrobiaceae bacterium; assembly: GCA_020637295.1. Lineage (GTDB taxonomy): Bacteria > Actinomycetota > Acidimicrobiia > Acidimicrobiales > Ilumatobacteraceae > UBA668. The sequence continues at coordinate 14,649 of JACJWF010000029.1, forward strand.
CGGCGACCAGCACGGTCGGCGTGGTCTGGCCGAAGCGGTCGACGACGCCGGCCGTGCCGAAGTCCGCCGAGGTGGACGTGAACGTGGCGCCCACTGCGTTGGCCGCGAGGAACGTGACCACGGTCTCGATGACATGCGGCATGTACGCGGCGACGCGGTCGCCTGGCTGTACCCCGTCGGCCTGCAGCGCGGCGGCCATGGCAGCCACCTCGGCGCGCAGTTCCGCCCAGGTGAGCGAGCGACGGTCGCCGGCCTCGGTGTAGGCGACGATCGCCTCCTCGCCCGCGCCGGGCCGTGCCGCCAGTGCATTCTCCGCGTACGACACGTGCGCCCCGGGGAAGAAGCGGCCGCCGAGCACCGACCCGTCGCCGGGCTCGAATGCCACCCAGTCGTGGTCGCCGATGACCCCGCAGGAGTGCCAGACCTCCGCCCAGAACCCAGCCGGGTGGGCCACGGACCACCGGTGCAGCGCCACTGAGTCCGCCACCTCCGGATGGTCCACCGCCACATTGCTGCGGAACGCTTCCATCCGGCAGGCGGCGATCCGTTCCGGCGTCGGCGTCCACAGCGGTTCCATGCCGCCGGAGCTTAGGACCCACCACCCGGCCCCGGCCCCGACCCCGGCCCCGCCAGTCCCCCAGCCCAACTTGTCGCGGCTCGACCACGACAATCGTCGGTCACACCCGCGACAAGTTCGACAGGGGGCGGAGGGGCGGTCGGGCGCGCGCCTACCATCGGGCACATGGAACTGGGACTCACGGGACGCCGGGCGCTGGTGACGGGCGGGTCCAGCGGGCTCGGGCTGGGGTGCGCGCAGGCGCTGGCCGCGGAGGGCGCCACCGTGACGCTGGTGTCCCGGTCGGCGGAGAAGTTGGCCGCGGCGCTGGCCACCCTGCACGGCGCAGGCCACCGCACCGTGGTCGGCGACGTCAGCGACATCGACAGCGTGCCCGCGCTGGTGGCCGAGGCCGAGTTGGCGATGGGCGGCATCGACATCCTCGTCGCCAACGCCGGCGGGCCGCCGCCCGGCACCTTCGCCTCCACCCCGCTGGAGGCCTACGAGCCCGCCCTGCGGCTGAACCTGCTGTCCACCGTCGCCATGTGCCA
>JACJWF010000003.1 GCA_020637295.1 Acidimicrobiaceae bacterium
CCCGCAGTGAAGCGCTGTACCAGCGGCGCCACGGGCACGCCGACCTGCTGCTGGTCCGCGGGGTGGATGCCGGCTACGCCGGGCGGCAGGTGCTGTTCGGCGTGGACCTGGATGTGAAGGAGGGCGAGATCGTCGCCCTCCTCGGCACCAACGGGGCGGGCAAGTCCACACTCCTCAAGGCGATCAGTGGTGTGGTGGAGGCCGACCGCGGCGCGGTCGTGCTCGACGGGCGGGACATCACCCACGCCCCGCCCAACGAGATCGCCGGGTTCGGCGTCAGCCAGATGCCCGGCGGGCAGGGTGTCTTCGGCGGCTTGACGGTGAAGGAGAACCTGCACCTCGCCGGCTGGACCCGACGCGACGACGCGGCCGGCACCGAGGAGGCGATCGAGGAGGTGCTGGGCCACTTCCCGGTGCTGCGCGACCGGCTGCACGCGCCCGCGGCGGATCTCAGCGGCGGGCAGCAGCAGATGCTGGCGCTCGGCATGGCGTTCGTCGCCAGGCCGCGGGTGCTGCTGATCGACGAGTTGTCCCTCGGGCTGGCACCGGTGGTGGTCGGCCAGTTGCTGCCCCTGGTGCAGCGGGTGGCGGCCGCCGGCACGGCGGTGGTGCTGGTGGAGCAGAGCGTCAACGTCGCCCTGTCCATCGCCGGGCGGGCGTACTTCCTGGAGCGTGGCGTGGTCCGGTTCCACGGGCCGACGGAGGAACTGCTGGCGCGCACGGACCTGCTGCGTTCGGTGTTCCTCGCCGGCGCCGCCACGAGCGCGGAGGGAACTGGCGGCCGGGACGGCGACGGCCGCGCGAACGGCGACGGCGGCGCGACGACCCAGGGTGCCGTCGCCGAGCCGTCGGCCTCCGCGGCCGGCAGCCCGCCGTTGCTGGAGGTCACCGAGTTGGCTCGCGCGTTCGGCGGCAACCGCGCCGTCAACGGGGTGACCTTCACGGTGGGCCAGCAGGAGATCGTGGGGATGATCGGCCCCAACGGCGCCGGCAAGACGACGGTCTTCGACCTCGTCAGCGGCTTCGTGCGGGCGGACACCGGTGTGGTGCGGCTCAACGGCCTGGACATCACCGCGCTCGGCGCCAACCGCCGCGCCGCGGCCGGCATGGGCCGCAGCTTCCAGGACGCCCGCCTGTTCCCCGACATGACGGTCAGCGAGACGCTGGCCGTCGCGCTGGAGCGGTGGATCCGCAACCGCAGCGCGCTCGCTGCCGCGGTGCGGTGGCCCGCCGTGTTCGACGACGAGGAACGCACCGCCCTGCGTGTGGACGAGTTGATCGACCTGATGAACCTCGGCGACTACCGCAACGCGTTCGTCCGCGAGTTGAGCACGGGCACGCGTCGGGTGGTGGACCTGGCCTGCCTGGCCGCCCACCGGCCGGTGCTGGTGCTGCTGGACGAGCCGTCCAGCGGCATCGCCCAGCGCGAGGTGGAGGCGCTGGCGCCGGTGCTGCGCCGGCTGCGCGACGAGATGGGTGCCGGCCTGCTGGTGATCGAACACGACATCCCGCTGGTTGCCTCGATCAGCGACCGGCTGATCGCACTGGACCAGGGTGCGGTGCTGGCCGAAGGCCCGCCGCCGGCCGTCCTCGACGACCCGGCCGTGCAGGAGAGCTACTTGGGCAATAATCAGAGTGCGCGTCAGCGCAGTGGCACAAGGGGGTAGCCATGCAACCAGGAAGTGCGTCGGGCGCGGGGGCGTCCGGGGGGAACCGCCAGTTGAAGCGGTGGGGGCCGATCGCCGGCATCGTCGCGGTCGCCGCCATCGGCATCGGTGTGTTCGTGGCCACGGGGGGCGACGACGATTCGTCGTCGGGCACCACGGTCGCCAGCACCGATGCGCCGGGTACCACCGGTGCCGGCACCGACACCACCGTGGGCGACACGTCCGCACCCACCACGGGTGGTGGTGGCGGTGAGATCACTTACCCGCTGACGTACTCCCAGGCGGTGGAGCAAGGCGTCGCCGACCAGATCGACTGGGGCGACCGCTGCGACACCGCCGCCGGGCGCGTCGCGGTGCCGGACTACTTCGCGCCGGAGTGCTACGCCCCGTTCAGCGGCGACAACGGAGGCTCGACGGCCGACGGGGTGACCGCCGACGAGATCACCGTCGTCTACTACGAGGGCCTCGAGGGCGACCCGATCATCTCCTACATCACGGATGCGATCGCCGCCGACGACACCAACGCCCAGCAGTTCGAGACCATGCGCGGCCTGGTGCAGTACTACGAGACGTACTACGAGATGTACGGCCGCAAGATCAACCTCGTCACCTACGAGGGCACCGGCCTGGCCAACGACGACGTCGCCGCCCGTGCCGATGCCGCGGCGATCGCCGAGCAGTACCACCCGTTCGCGGTGCTCGGTGGCCCGGCGCTCACCAACGCCTTCGCCGACGAGTTGGCCTCCCGCGAGATCCTCTGCGTGGGCTGCACGCCCGGCCAGCCTGCCGAGTTCTACGAGGACCGCGATCCCTACGTCTGGGGCCTGGACGGCAGTGCCATCCAGAAGCAGACCCTGGTGCTGGAGTTCCTCCAGAAGCAGATGATCGGCAAGCCGGCATCGCACGGAGGCGAGGCGGTGCAGGGGCAGGAGCGGCGCTTCGGCCTGGTGTACCTGGACAGCAGCGACACGTCCTCGCAACTTGCCCAACGGTTCGCCGACCAGATGGAGGCGATGGGCACTCCGCTGGCGGAGATCGTCGCCTACGAACTGGACCCTGCAACCATCCAGGCCCAGGCCTCGCAGGTGATCGGCAAGATGAAGGCCGCCGGTGTCACCACCATCATCCTCAGCACGGACCCCGTGGCCCCGCGGGACTTCACCCGTGAGGCCACCGCCCAGGAGTACTTCCCCGAGTGGTTCGTGGCGGCGAGCACACTGGTGGACGTCACCGCGTTCGCCCGCACCTACGACCAGGCACAGTGGCAGCACGCATTCGGCGTCACCCAGTTGGCCGTCCGCGGCGACCCCAACGCCACCGGGGCGTACTCCGTCTACCAGTGGTTCACCGGCTCGCCGCCGCCGGCCGACGACACCATCGGTGTCATCGCCCCGAACCCGGCGCTGTTCTTCGCGATGGTGCAGGCGGTGGGGCCGGACCTGACGGCCGCGAACTTCCGCGACGCGTTGTTCGCCTGGCCCGGCAGCACGCGGGCGGTCAGCCAGCCGTACCTCAGCTACGGCGACAAGGGCTACTGGGGTGGCGTGCCGGACTACCAGGGCGTGGACGATGCCACGATCTTCTGGTGGGATCCGAACGCCACCGGGCCGGACGAGATCCGCAAGGAGGGCCAGGGCATGTACCAGTACGTCGACGGTGGCGCACGGTACCTGCCGGGCGAGTGCCCCACGGAGGACCACCTGTTCGACCCGAACGGTGCAGTGGCGATCTACCTCACCCCACCACCGGGTGAAGAACCGCCGAGCTACCCCAGCCCGGCGGGCTGAGCACGGTTCGCCGCCCGCTGGGCCTGCTTGGCCCGGCCCTGCAACACCCTGGCCAGCAGGGTGAACGCGAAGATCGCGATCACTGCGGTGGCCGACAGGATGAACACCTTGTTGCCGGCGTCGGTGCCGGAGAACCCGTGCACCGACGCCATCACGAACATCGGGTAGGACAGCAGGTGGATGCCGTGCCACAGCCGCTTCGGGAGCTTCTTCATCACCAGTGACGTGAACTCGACCACGACCATCACGTAGAAGGCGAGGACGCCCCATGTCACCGGGCCGGGCTTCCATTCGCTGGCCTGGGGCACGAAGAGCTCGCGCCACCCGAAGTGGACATAGTTGTCGCCGACCAGCGCGGCCATGTGCGCGCCGGTGGTCACCAGCGACAGCACACCCAGCCAGCGGTGGAGGTCCAGCAGCCAGGCGGGACGGTCGGCGGGCTTCAGCATGCGGGTGATCAGCAGGATGCCCCACAGGCAGGTGATGGCGAGGATCACCCAGGCGACCATCCCGCTGGCGCGGGACAGGTACCAGAAGGCGTGCTCGTTCATGCTCGGAACTCCTCGAAGGTGGGGGTGGTCAGGACCTGATGGTCGTCGGTGACGACGAGCGCGGCCAGGCCGAACTTCTGGATCATGGCGATGGCGTCGGTGGGCGTCATGGTCATGGCGGCAGTGGTGAACGACTCGGCGGTTGCGGCATCGGCGGCCATCACCGTGATCGTACGGATGCCATAGGACGCCGGACGACCGGTGGCCGGGTCGATGAGATGGTGGGTGGTGGTGCCGTCGTCGTGCTGCCAGCGGCGGACGGTGGTGCCGGACGTGGCGATCCCGCCGCACGCCATCCGCAGGGTGGCGACGTGGGTGCCGGTGGCCCGCGGGTCGTCGATGCCGAGGTGCCAGGAGGGGGCGTCGCTGGGCGAGCCGACGAGGGCGATGTCGCCACCGAGGTTCACGAGGGCGCCGGTGGCGCCCGCCTCCACGAGCTCTTCTGCCACGAGGTCGGCGGCGAACCCCTTGCCGATGCCCCCGAGGTCGATGGCCCCGCCCGGCGGGACGGTGAGGGTGCCGGCCTCGTAGTCCACCGCCACGAGCGCGCCGAGACCGATTCGCCGGGCGCCGAGGGCCGGCGCCGGCTGATGGCTGGTGGCACTGTGGGTGTAGCCGGCAGCCAGCACGGCCGGCAGTGTGGTGATGTCGAACTTCCCTGCGGTCTGCCGCCACGCCAGCATCGCCCGGGCCACGACGGCCAGCGTGTCCTCGTGCACCTCCGTGGGCAGGCCGGCGCGGCGGTTGGCGACCGTGATGTCGCTGTCCTCACGGAAGCGGCTCCACCAGGACTCCAGTTCGCGCAGGCGGTCCACGGCGGCGGCGAGGAGCAACTCGGTCCCGCCGTGGACCACCAGGTGCGCGGAGCACCCCATCACCCGGAAGTCTCGCTGGAGGACGACCGGCTCGGAGGTCGGCGCCATGCCGGGTGCAGGGGCGCGCCCGGACATGGGCGTCGTGATCGGCACGTCCGTCACCCGCTGGGCTTGGTGGTGGCGGGCGGCGGGGGGGGGGGGGGGGGCGGCGGCGCCGGCGCAGCCGTGGTGGCGGGTGCAGGCGGGGCCGTGGGCGCCGGCGTCGGCGCCGGGGTGGGCGCGGGCGCCGGAGCCTGGGGGGCTGCCGGCGCTCCCGAGGAACCGCCCGACGAACCGCCGGATGAACCGCCCGACGGCTGGGCCGCCGGGTTGGGTGCCGGCTGGCCGGGCACGGTGGAAGGCACCTCGCCGGGCACCGTGGTGACCGTGACGGTGGTGCCCGGGTCCATCCCGGGGACGGCCAGCACGATGACCGGCGGCTGCGTCGCCGCCGGGTCGGTGGGCGCCGGCGCGGTGTCTGCCGCCGGAGCGGGCGTGGTGGCCGGGTCCACCGGCAGGACGATGTCGCCAGCTTCGTTGCCGTTGCCGGTGTCCGTGGAGTCGCTGGCGGGCTGGTTCTGCTCGGCCAGCACGGTGGTGAGCCCGAACACCGCCGAGGCGGCGAGCCCGGTGGTGAGGATGCGGGCCCCGGCGGCGACGTGCGGCCGGCGGCGCCGAGCCGTCTGCCGCGGGCCGCCGGCACGAGGGGTCTCGACGCCAGGGGTGCCGACGCTGATGGTGGCCGGGGTCGGGGCGTGGGTCACCGGGGCCGCGGCAACTGCCGCAGGGGGAGGCGCCAACGGCATCGGTGCCGTTGGCGGCGCCGGCGGCAGCAGGGGCGGGAGTGCCGAAGTGGTGGCGGCGGGGCGGAATCCGCCGCCACCACCCGGCGTTGCTGGGCCGGCGCGATGGGCGCCTGGCCGCGATTGGCGCGGATTGCGGCGAGACGTGCCGCGCGTTCCTCGTCAGTCATCGTCGTACTCGCCGCCGTGGTCGTCGTCGTCCTCGTGCTCGTGCTCGTGCTCGTCGTCATCGTCGTCGTGGGCGGACGGCGCCGTGGTGTTGCTCGGTGGCGGGGTGGCGCTCGGCTGGGTGGCCGGCGGAGTGGCCGGCGGGCCGCCGGCGGCTGGTGCTCGCTGGACGGCGGGGTGGCCGAACCGGGCGGCGGGGTGGCCGGGCCGTGCTGGGCCGGCACCGTGTCCACGCTGATCGGCGGCAGCGGATCGGTGGTGGTCACCCTGCGCCGCTTGGTTGGTGACGTTCACCACCACCTGGCCGTCCACGAGGTCGGCGCTGAAGGTGACCAGCTGGAGGGCGTCGGTGAACTGGGCGCCGACATGGCTGCCGGGCACGCTGGTGGCCACGAGCGACCAACCGTCGCTGATCGTGACGCCTTCGATCTTCAGGACGTCGCCGTCCCGCTCCACCGTGACGGTGCCGACCGGCCCAACCTGGTAGGTGGTGTGCTCGGGGGGCATGGCCTCGGTGCTGCCGGTCGCCTGGCTGGTGTCGCCGCTGAAGGGCGGCGGCAACGGGGCGTCGTTGCTCATCCCTGCAAACGCCGCTCCGCCCGTGCCGGCGATGCCGACGATCGTGAGGCCGGTGATCCAGGTGCGCTTCATGGGGGTCCTTTCGAGTGGCTGGTGCCCGATGCAGAGCAGTCAACACGAGGCCCGCCCAACGGACCGTCCGCACTCGTCCAAGACACGTCCAAACATCCCGCAAGGAATGGTCAGGCTGTTGGGCCGTTCCGTTCAGATCGTCGCAAGACGACGCGCCGTCGGTGGGGAGGGGCGTCAGGCGGGCAGGTGCCAGTCGATCGGGTCGAGCCCGGCGGCCTCCAGCGCGGCGTTGGTGCGGCTGAACGGCCGGCTCCCGAAGAAGCCGTTGTGGGCACTGAGCGGGGAGGGATGCGCGGACTGGATGATGGTGTGACGCGACGGGTCGATCAGTGAGGTCTTCCGCCGTGCAGAGGCTCCCCAGAGGATGAAGACCACCGGGTGGGGCTTGCCGTTCACGGCTCGCAGCACCTCGTCGGTGAAGGTCTCCCACCCCTTCCCCTGGTGGGAGGCCGCCTGCCCTGCCCGCACCGTGAGCGTGGCGTTGAGCAGCAGCACGCCCTGGCGCGCCCACGCATCCAGGTTGCCGTGGCCGGGTGGGTCGATCCCCAGATCTGCCTGCAGTTCCTTGTGGATGTTGGCCAGCGACGGGGGGATCGCCACGCCCGGCCGGACGGAGAAGCACAGCCCGTGGGCCTGCTTCGGCCCGTGGTACGGGTCCTGCCCGAGGATGACCACCCGGGTGGTGGCGTACGGCGTCAGGTGCAGAGCGGCGAACACTTCCGGCTCGGGAGGAAAAACGGTGTGGCGGGCGCGCTCGCCCGCCACGAACCGTTGCAGTTGTTGCCAGTACGGCTTGGCGAACTCGCCGCGCAGCACCGGGTTCCAGTCGGTGGCGCCGCGCTGCTCGTTCACCCGGCCAGTATTGCCGAGGATCAGCCGTCGACGCCCCGGTCGTCGCCGCCGCCCTTGCCGCCCTTGCCGGAGCCGCCCTCGTTGCCGCCGCCACCGTGGTCGTCGCCGGCTTCGTTGCCGTTGCCGCCGTGGTCGTCGCCGGCGTCGTGGGTGGCGGGGTCGTCGGTGCCGTGGTCGTCGCCGATGTCGTGGGTGGCGGGGTCGTCGGTGCCGTGGTCGTCGCCGATGTCGTGGGTGGCGGGGTCGTCGTCGGTGCCGCTGTCGGCGCCGCGGTTGCGGCCGTGGTCGTCGCCGGCTTCGTTGCCGTTGCCGCCGTGGTCGTCGCCGGCGTCGTGGGTGGCGGGGTCGTCGATGCTGCTGCCGGCGCTGCCGTCGTCCGCGACGGTGCTGTCGGTGCTCTGGTCGTCGGTGACCGTCGTGACCGGCCGGGGCGAACGGTGCTCGGAGCTGCTGGCGGCGGCGTAGCCGGCGGCGGCCATGAAGAGCGTCCCGCCCACTGCGGTGAGGACGATGATGCGGCGGTGGTTCATTGGGTGGTTCCTTTCGTTCCCGTGTGCAGCAGTCACGCCGCCCAGCCGGGCACGGTTTGGCCCCGTCATCCAAGAACCGTCCAAGGAACTGCCCAGGCGCGCCCCGCCGCTACTGCTCGTCGACGCGCGGCACCATCGAGCCGTTGACCAGATCGACGCGGATCTTCGTCTCGTGGTCACCGTCGGTGAAGATCACCTCCACCCGGTCGGCGCGGTTCTGCTTGATCTCTGTCGAGTAGCCGGACGCTGCCGACGTGCCCTGCAGGCTGAGCGCGCCGTTGGCCAGCCGGACGGTGACCGACCCACCGATGCCGCCGTACGTGGCGTTCTGCGGGGCGGGCGGGGCCGTGGTGGGCGGCGACGTGGGCGTGCCGGCGGTGGACGTCGGGGTGGTGCCGGAGGTAGCCGTAGTGCTCGACGTGGCGGTGGTGGGCGTGCCGGCCGCACCATCGGTGGTGGGCGTGCTGCCGGCCGCATCGTCGGTGGTGGCGGTGCTGCCCTCGGTGGAGCTGGTGCCGGTGGTGTCCGTCGTGGCCACGGACGACGAGTCGTCGCTGCCGTCCACCGGCGAGTCGAACGACCCGGCGGGCTGCAAGCTGGGCGCGGCGGGGTCGGTGCGGTTCAGCGCCACGGCACCACCTGCGAACAGCACCACGCACGCGGCGGTGCCGGCCACCATCACCCTGCGGCGCCGCACCTGGCGGACGCGACGGGTGACCTGCCCGTAGGCGCCATCCACGTCGAGAGGGGCGCCGCCGCTCAGCAGGCGTTCCAGCATGGGATCCTCGAACTCGTCCATCAGTTGTCCTCCTGGCTGCGGTCGTGCGCGGCGCGCAGCCGTTCGCGTCCCTGGTGAAGGTGGAACTTCACGGCACCGTCGCTGATGCCGAGCGTGGTGGCCACCTCGGCCACCGACAGGCCGTCCACGTAGTAGAGCGCCAGGCACAGCCGCTGCTGGCGGGGCAGTGTGGCCAGCAGTGGCCCGAGGTCGCCCAGCCCGCGCTCTGCCTGGCCGTCGGCCGCCCACTGGGCGCCGACCACGCCGGCCTCCGTGGTGAGGCGCTGCTCGGCCCGTTCCTTGCGGGTGGCCCGCCGGTGGTCGTCGCGCAGCCGGTTGATGGCCACCCGGCGGATCCAGCCGACGGGGTCGTCGTAGCCACGGATCTTGCGCCAGTGCAGATGCGCCTTCACGAAGGCCTCCTGCACCGCGTCGGCCGCTGACTCCTGCGAACCCGACACCAGTGTGAGCGCGCGGACGAGACGCGTGTAGTGGGCGCGGAAGAGATCCTCCACGCCCACCTCCAGCGGGACTGCGCCCGCCTCCGTCCAGCCGCGGCTCACAGCGGCGATCGTCTCCACAGGTGAGGCACGCCGGTGACGATGCCACGGTTTGGCCGTCGGGAAAGGTTTTTCCGGCGAAAAGTGCCAGAGTGGTCGTGGAACCGCATCCATCTGGTGTGAAGCACACCAAAGGAGCTGTCATGAAGCGCACCCACGGCCTGGTCCTCGCCGGCACTCTCGTCATCGGCGGCGCCGCCGTGGGCTGTAGCAGCGACGCCAACACCACCGGCACGGCGGCCAGCACCAGCGCCGCGGCCACATCGCTCGCCGACACCACCACCTCCACCATCGCCTCGGCCACGTCCACCACCGCCGCGGCCACCAGCACGACGGCGGCGCCCACCACTGCCGCTGCCACCACGGTGGCCCCCACAGCGGCGCCCACGACGCCCACCACGGCCGCTCCGGCCGGCGGCAGCGTGTTGTCGGCGCCCACCAACCTGCAGTACATGGGCTCGCCCACGTTCACCATGCCGTCGGGCTACCTCTGCGACGGCAGCGACCCGGGCATGCCGGGATGGCATGTGGTGGACTGCCAGCAGATGCCCAGCTACCAGGACGGCGTCACCACCTTCGTCGCCCGGCGCAACGACGACGGCCGCTTCGGCGTCTTCGTGTTCTTCCGTGAGGGTGCCCAGTTGCGCAGCCGCTACGAGGCCGTCGAGCCGGCCGCCGGCACCTGGGCCGACGTCACCGTGGTGCTCGGCGACTACCACTTCGACGACGGCGCCGAGGTGTGGGTGGGGTACCGCTACGCCGGCACCGGTGGCTACCTGGACCTCGACGTGCTGGACCCGCTGCCCGGCGGCGTCACCTTCCTCGGCGGGCTGCAGGGTCTGGACCACGGAGCGGTGGACATGCACCCGGGCGGCGCGACGGTGGCCACCGCCGTGTACTCCGGCTCGGACCCCAACTGCTGCCCCAGCCAGATGCGGGTGCAGGAGATCACCTTCTCGGCCGACCAGTGGTGGATCAACACCGGCACGTTGTACGCCACGGCCGCTGCGCCGGCGGTCACCAGCGAGTTCTGACCGCTACCGTTGCCCGCATGACCGAGATCCTGGAGGTCGACCTCCTCGCCTTCGAGCAGTCCACCGGCGCCCCCCGCCGGGCGGTGGTGGACGGCGTGCGCCGCAGCCTCGAGACCGGCTTCGTCTACACCCGCCACGACCTGTCCGACGACCTGCTGGACACGGCGTACGGCATGCTCCGCGAGTTCTTCGAGCTCGCACCGGAGGTGAAGTCCCGCTTCGTCGCCCCGGAGAGCCACGGCCAGACGGGCTACACCGGGCTGCTGGTGGAGACCGCCGCCAGCAGCGACGTGCCGGACTGGAAGGAGATGCTCAACTGGGGCACCTCGTTGCCGATGGGCCATCCGCTGCGCACCCGCTACCCCCACCGCTACGGCGACCAGGTGCTGCCGGAGGCCGCCGTGCCCGGCATCGCCGCGGTGCTGACCACGTTCCACGAGACCATCGAGCAACTCCAGCGACGATTCCTGCGGGTCATCGCCGAGGGTCTCGGCTGCCACGAGACCTTCTTCGACGAGATGACCACCAACGGGGCCACGCTCACCCGGGCCATCCGCTACCCGGCCATGGCGGAAGCGCCCGAGGGCGGCAGCAGCGGGCACGTCTGGGCCGGTGCCCACGGCGACATCAACCTCATCACCGCCCTGCCGCGGGCCACCGCGCCCGGCCTGCAGGTGCTGGTGGACGGTGCCTGGGTGGACGCCGTGGCCCCCGACGGCCAGGTCATCATCAACACCGGGATGATGCTGGAGCGGCTCACCAACGGTGTCATCCCCACCGGCATCCATCGCGTGGTCGCCGCCCCCGGGTACACCGGCGAGCGCTACAGCGTGGTGCAGTTCGCCCACCCCACCCCGTGGACCCTGCTCAACCCGTTGGCCTGCTGCATCACGCCCGAGCACCCGCAGCGCTTCAGCGGCATGGTGTCCGCCGACGCGCTGGACCTGGTGCTGTACGAGATCAACCTGGTGGAGACGGCCCGCCGTGTCGGCTGACCGGCCGGTTCCCCGCGAGGACGGCGTCGCCACCGCCGAGCCGGCGCGGGTCCCGCCCGCCGGCGACGTCATCCTCGCGGTGGACATCGGCGGCAGCCGGATGTCGGCCGGCCTGGTGACGCTGCAGGGCGAGTTGATCGACCGCGACCAGATCGTCGTGGACCACGACCTCAACGCCGACCGCCTGTTCGCCACGCTCATGGTGATGCTGGACGGCCAGCTGGCACGGGCCCGCGAGCACCACAACCTGCGCCCGATCGCCGTGGGTGTGGGGGCCACCGGGCCGATCGCCCCGAACTGCGAGACGATCGCCCCGCTGAACATCGTCTCCTGGCGCAACTTCGCCCTGCGCGAGCGCCTGTCCGACGCGACGATGCTGCCGGTCTTCGGCGACCTCGATGCCAAGGCGCTGGCACTGGCCGAGGGCTGGCTGGGTGCCGGGCAGGGCAAGGAGAGCTTCCTTGCGATGGTCATCAGCTCCGGCGTGGGCGGTGGGATCATCCTCAACGGGCAACTGCTCGACGGCGCCGACGGCAACGCCGGCCATGTCGGCCACATCACGGTGGAACCCAACGGGCGGCGCTGCGCCTGCGGTGCCCGCGGCTGCCTGGAGGCCGAGGCGTCCGGCTTGGCCATCGAGGCGATCACCGGCCGGGCCATCACCGAGCCCACCTACGAGATCATGCAGCGCACGGGCCGCCTGGTGGGTCGCGCCGTCGCATCGGTGTGCAACCTGCTGGACCTCGATCTGGCCGTGGTGGGCGGGTCCGTCGCCCTCGGCTTCGGGGCCACGTTCTTCAACTCCGCGCAGGAGACGCTCGACGACCATGCCAAGTTGTCGTTCTCCCGCGGCGCCCGCATCACCCCTGCGCGGTTGGGCGACCGCGGGCCGTTGATCGGTGCCGGGGCCGTGGCCATCCGCGGCGTTCGCCGGGCGCGCCGCCGCCCCAGCGCCGCCTAGAGTCCGGCTCCGACACGTGAGGAGATCGATCGAATGACCAAGGTTCGCAGCACCGACAAGTCCCGCGTGCGCGACGTGCGCGGCCAGTCGAGTGGTGGCGGCGGGGGCCTCGGCTTCCCGTTCCCCGGAATGGGTGGCAGCTCCAGCGGTGGCGGCGGCGGCGGGATGACCTTCCCCGGCGGGGCCAAGGCGGGCGGCGGCCTGCTCGGCGTCATCGTGCTGGTGGCGGCCCTGTTCCTGCCCAAGCTGCTCGGCGCCGGCAGCACCCAGTCCGCCGCCGATGTGCCGGCGGCGTCTTCCGGCGGCGGCCAGTGCGAAGGCGACCTGGAGCGCATCCTCTGCGGTGCCAACAACAGCGTGCAGGAGTACTGGGCGGCTGCCCTCCCTCAGTACTACGGCACGGAGTACCAGTACACGGACATGGTCTGGTTCACCGGTGGGGTCAGCACCGGGTGTGGCCAGGCCAGTTCGGAGACCGGGCCGTTCTACTGCCCGCTGGACAACCTGGTGTACCTCGACCTGGACTTCATGCAGCAACTGGAGACCATGCTCGTCGGCCGCACCTCCGACCTCGCCGAGCAGTACATCGTCGCCCACGAGTTCGGCCACCACGTCCAGAACCTGCTGGGCACCAACGCCCAGGTGCAGCGAGCCCAGCAGAACGACCCGTCACGCGCCAACCAGTACTCGGTGGCGCTGGAGCTGCAGGCGGACTGCTACGCCGGCGTGTGGGTGGGGTCCAACGACGTGCTGGAGAACCAGGCCGAGCTGCAGGAGGCGTTGGACGCCGCCGAGGGTGTGGGTGACGACCGCATCCAGCAGAAGACCCAGGGCCGGATCGACCCCGAGTCCTGGACGCACGGGTCCGCCGAGCAGCGCCGCACCTGGTTCCTCCAGGGCTACAACTCGCAGAACCCGCGCACCTGCGACGCGACGTTCAACGAGATCACTCGCTGAGCGTGCGGTACACCCACTCCAGCGGGCCCTGGCCCACCCGGTCCGCCCACAGGTTGGCCAGCAGCACCGCCACCGCCCAGTAGGCCACCGCGAACGCAAGGGCCGTGCCCAGGCCGGCATTGACGTCCAGCCAGCCCAGCCAGTCCACCACCAGCCGGAACACCAGCACATGGAGGACGTAGAGGGTGAGTGTGGTGCGGCCGGCCACCGCCAGTGCCTCGGTGACGGCGTTGCTGCGGGTGCGTTCGGCCAGCCAGCTGATGGCGGTGACCGCCAGCAGGGTGGAGCCCACGGTGGAGAGCACGTAGAACAGGCCGCGATCGAACGGGTGGGTGGATGCCAGGTGGGGATGCCACCCGACGGCGGCAGAGAGCCCGTAGCCGGCGGCCAGGCACAGTGTGCCGGCGAAGGCCAGGTTCACCCGGGTGGTCACCGGCCACGGCAGGCGACGGCCGAGCAGGATGCCGAGGCAGAAGAACCCCAGCCACGGGACCAGCGGGTGGGTGCCGCGGACGAAGAGGTCGAACAGCAGGTCGCGGGGTGACTGGGTGGCTTCCGAGTGGCCCTGCAGCAGCCAGGCGGTGGAGTGCCCGCCGGCGGTGCGTTGCACCGACCACCACTGGATGCCGGCCGAGGCGAGCACCGACGCGGCACCGAGGGCGAGCACCCAGCGGTCGCGCAGCGTCACGACGGCCGCGCCCACCAGGAACAACCCGCCGTAGTACCACAGGATCGTGCCGGACCAGATCCAGTCCAGCACGTAGCCGGCGGCCAGCAGCATGAGGCCGCGGCGGGCCAGGCGCCAGCGCACCGCGGCGACGCGGGCGGGGTCGCCCGAGGCGATCGCCCGGCGGGCCAGCAGCACCACGCCGATCCCCGCGACGGCGACGAACACGGCGGCGAAGCGGGTGGAGAGCGGCCCGGTCCAGGGGTTGAAGAACTTCCCCAACGTGCTGCGGTCCAGTTGGGCCGCGCCCGAGTTGAGGTAGCCGTGGTAGTTCATCACGCACACGCCGATGAGCGCGACGCCACGGGTGACGTCCAGCCCGATCAGGCGGTCGCGGGCCGGGGTGCCCACGGTGTGGAGGTGCTCGGCATGGGGGGTGTCGTTCATGGGAGCCACACGGTGTCGTCGGTACGGACGTTGATGAGGGGTTGCTGCACGTCCACGATGTCGCCGAGGTCCGGCACCGGGCCGCCCTCCGGGACGATGCACATCGACGTGTGCATGTGTGGCGGCTCGAGCAGGTGCAGGCGATGACGGCGGAAGTGGAACGGGCTGCGCCGCGCCGGATCGTCGTGAGCGAGCGGGGCCACCCCGTGGGAGGAGCCGCAGCCCACCATCACCAGCGTGCCGTCGTGGGGGATCGGGGTGAGCCGGTAGCCGGCCGCTTCCCCGCCACGCACGGGCCGCAGTGCCTGGACGTCGGCGCTTAGGTGCAGGAAGTCGCCCCGGGGCGCGCCGTGCCACAGCGCCGTGCCGACCCGGATGCGCAGCGGCCGGTGAGGGTGCGCTGCTGCCAGCGCGTGGAACGACTCGGGCGACAGATGGCTGACCCACAGGGGCACCCCGTCGGCCGGCAGGCGGGCCAGCCACGACTCGATCTCGGCCCGCCGATGGGCGTCGGTGCCGGCGAGCGGCAGGTGGAGGGCGTAGGCGACGACCTCCAGCCCGGCGTCGGTGGCCGCGGTCTGGAGCGCGGGCAGATCGTTGGGCTCCACGCCGTAGCGCCGCATGGAGGAGCCGAGTTTGAGGACCACTGGGCCAGGACGTCCCCGCAGCGCGGCCACGTGCGCCGCGTGACCCACAGTGAGCACGGCCGCCGGGCCCTGCCGTGCACCGCCAGCGGCGGGCGGATGGAGCGTGGGCGTGAGCACCACGGGCTGCAGCCCGGCCGGCACGTCGTGCACCTCGTGGACGGTGCCCACGCACACCTGGGTGGCGAGCCCGGCCGCGACCTCGTGCAGCACCGTTCGGCCGAAGCCGTAGCCATTGCCCTTCACCACCGGCAGCAGTGCCGAGCCGTAGGCGGCGGCGGTGGCCCGGACGTGAGCCGTCCACTCCAGGCGTCGGACCGTCAGCCGCAGCGTCATGGCCCGTCACCGTACCGCCCGCCCCGCCGCCGCCCTGCCACCGACGGCAACCGGAACAGGCCGGGGAAGCCCCCCGCCGTGAAAGCCGAGTTTGCTGGTCGGAATTATCGGCTATCATGACGGCCATGCGCTCGAAGTGGTTCGACTTCCCCAACCCGGTCAACGAGACCTCGGCCCGCCTGGTGGCCTCCGGGGCCGTGGCCCAGGGCGTCGCCTTCCTCGCCGTGCGCCAGTGGTGGGTGTTGGTGCCGCTGGCGTACGGCTTCCTCGCCCGGGTCCTGAGCGGCCCCCGGTTCAGCCCGCTCGGCCAGTTCGTCACCCGCGTCGTCACCCCCCGGCTGGGGGTGGAGCACCGCTTCGTGCCCGGCCCGCCGAAGCGCTTCGCCCAGGGTGTCGGCCTGGCGTTCAGCGGGGGTGCGCTGGTTGCGTGGGGCCTGGGTGCCCCCGTGATGAGCTATGTGCTCGTGGCCGGGTTGGTGGTCGCCGCTTCGTTGGAGGCTGTGTTCGCGTTCTGCCTCGGCTGCGTGGTGTTCAACCGGCTGATGCGCATCGGGCTGATCCCCGAGGACGTCTGCCTCGAGTGCGCCGACATCAGCGGTCGTCTCGCCGCGGCCACCCGCTGAGCGCCGGCAGGAGGGGGCCGGCGCAGTGCGCCGCCGCCACCCCTTCCCACACGCCCACGCCGTAGGCGACCTCCTCGGCCACCTGCGCCGGCAGGTCGGCCAGCGGCCGTGGTGAGCGGCGACGGGCCGCTTCCACCAGCGACGGCACGGTGACCGCCGCGGCCACCACCCGCCGCCCGTTGCGGGTGAACAGGGCGGGCAGCGCGAGGGGCCACCACACCCGCCGCAGCCCTTCGGCAAGTTGGCGGCCGGCGGCCAGGTGCCCCATCGCCGCCAGGTGGGCCGCAGTCGAGGGCGGCAACGACCGCAGCGTGCGCACGAGCGCTGCGCTGGTGCCGGCAGCCACCGCCGCGGCGGCCAGGGGGCGCCGGGCTGCAACCAGCAGCCAGACAGCCAGGCTCCAGCCGCTCATCCGCACCGGCGCCAGCGCGCCGGGATGCCGCTGGGCCAGGGGCGCCGCGCTGCGGCCGTAGTTGCGGCGCTGCCGCCAGAGCGATGGCCAGTCCGGCCGGGGTGCGTGCAGGACGACCACGGCCGGTTCGTAGCGGGCGCGGTGGCCGGCGGCGAGCAGGCGCCACACGAGGTCGACGTCCTCCCCGAAGCGCAGGTCCTCGTCGAACCCGCCGAGGGCGCGCACGACGTCGGCACGGCAGAGGACGACGGCCGAGGGGACATAGCTGACCCTCGTGCCCGGTTGCACCCGGGCCGGCTCGTCGCCGAGGTCGAGCGGGCTGTGGCGTTCCTCGTAGCCGGCCGTCGGGCCCGGCCCGGGCGCGCTCGCCACCCGCGGGGCGACCAGTGCCACCCTGGGGTCGGCGAAGTGGGCGAGCAGGGGCTCCAGCCAGCCGTCGGGGAGGGTGACGTCGGTGTCCACGAAGGCCACCAGTGGCGTGGCCACCTCGGCCAGCCCCGTGTTGCGCGCCGCCCCGGGCCCGCGGTTGGCGTCGTGGCGGATGGTCACCAGGCGCAGCTCCGGGCCGGCGCCGGGCCCCGAGGGAGGCGTCCCGGGTCGCAGCGTCACGGGGCGCGGGGAGGCGTCATCGACCACGACCACGACCGGCACGCCGGTCGGGGGCAGGGGGTTGGCGGCGTAGCACGGCATCACGACCGTGACGTCGTCGGCGGTGAAGAGCCCGCGGCCTGCCACTGGGGCCGGGTGCAGAGCGCCGGCGTCCACGAAGCGATCCAGCAACTGGGTCACCGCGGCGGTGGCGGGCGGGTCGCCGGCCTCGACCTGGGCGATGACGTGGGCGCCGCCGGGTGACAGGCGGAACAACCGCAGGGGTGATCCGCCGATGACGGTGCGCCCGTCGCCGGGGCGTTGCCAGGTGGAGTCCAGGCGGTAGCGGGTCGCCGCCGGGCCGGTCATTGCCACCACTCGTCGACGGCCGCGACCAGGTCGATCGACAGGCGGGCCAGGATGGCCCGGCCGTGCGACGCCGACGCCCCGCGCGGGTCGCCGAGCACCCCGTTCTCGCTGACTGCCCGCACCCCGCCGGCGCGCATCGCGTCGATCAGGTCGGCGAGCGGTGCGGTGTTGCCCGGCTCGGCGGCCGCCGGGCGCACGAGGTCCGGCGCCAGCGCCAGCATCATCGACGTCTCGGTCTCCCCGGCGTGGAGGTCGCCGCCGTCCACACGCGGCCACCAGGCCAGCGCCCGGCGGTGTTCGGCCTCCAGCAGGCGCACGGCGCGCTCCACCGGGATCCGGTTGCCGCCGTGGCCGTTGACCAGCACCACCCCGGCGCTCCAGTCGGCACTGCGCACCAGTTCCACCACCAGGTGCTCCATCACCTCAGCGCCGATGGACAGGGTGCCGGGGAAGGAGGCGTGCTCCCCGCTGGACGTGATGGTCAGCGGGGGCGCGACCAGCACGTCACCGTCGTCGTACTTGTCCGCCAGGCTGTGGGCCAGCGCGGTGGCGATGCGGATGTCCGTGTCCAGCGGGAGGTGTGGTCCGTGTTGCTCGCAGGCACCCACCGGCACCGCCAGCAGTGGCCGCCGGGTGGGCGCCCAGTGGTCCGTCCAGGTGGTCCGCCCGAGCGTCCGGCTCACCCCGGCAGCCCGATGCAGTAGAAGTAGCCACCGCGCGTTCCCACGTAGATCCGCCCGTTCCAGACCACGGGGGTGCTCTCGATGTTGCCGTCGAGGTCCACCGCCCAGATCTCCGTGGGTTCTACCCGGGGGTTGGCGACGTCGTAGGCATGGATGGTGCCGTTGGCGTCGGCCTGGATCAGCACCCCGTCCACCAGTGCCGGTGAACTGAGCACCGGGCCCTGCACGGAGATCTTCCACAGCAGTTCGCCGGTGGCCCGGTCGATGCCGTAGACCTTGCCGGGCTTGGTGTTCCACAGCACCACGTCGCCGGTGACGATCGGTGTCGCCCAGGTGCCGCTGTCCACCCCGTTGTTGACGTCGATGCTCCACACCACGGGGTCGTCCGGGTTGCGCGGGTCGATCTTCAGGAGTTGGCCGACGGACTGGGCGCGGCGGTTGTTGCGGTCCACCTCCACGCCCACGTACAGGTAGCCCTCGTCGTCGGGCACGACGGATGCATCGCTGTCGTCGCCGGTCCAGAAGCGGAAGGTGCGGGTGACCTGGCCACTGCCGGTGCGCAGCGACGACAGGTCCCAGCCCTGCAGCAGCCCGCCGGAGTTGTTCAGCCAGGCCGTGTCGCCGCTGACCGACACGGAGGCCTCCAGGCTGACCCGGTTGGGGTCCTGCGAGCCGAGGTCCTGGATGAGCTGGGCGTCCCAGCCGGGCACCCTGAACGCCAGCGCCGGGTTCACCGTGACCGTCCCGTTGGCGTCGTAGCCGCGGTTGAGCTGCACGCCGTGGAACCAGCTGTTCTCCCCGCCTTCGATGAGGTAGCCGTTGAGCACCAGCGGCGCGGCGTCCCAGTCGTCGTTGTGCTTGCGGTCCTCCGTGCGGCCGTTCAGCTTCCACAGCTCGCGCGGCTCGGTGCCGTCGAAGGCGATGATCCGCAGGTAGTTGTCGCGGGACCCGGCGTAGATCAGCGGGTAGCCGTCGGGGTCCACCGTGACGTTGCCCTTGGCCAGGTCGCCGGTGGCGAACGGGGGGATGATGTCCTGCCCGGTGGCCGCGTCGACGAAGTGGATCTTGTAGTCGTAGGCACCGAACACCACCCAGGTGCGGCCATCGCGCTCGAACACCGCGGCCTGGCCGGTCCAGCCCGTGCCGCACCACGTGCGGACGTTGCCGTACTCGCTGCTCTCGCCGCACATCGGGCCGTTGCCGGGGTAGGACCACAGCACCTGCGGGGTGGTGCGCGGCATCGGGCCGGTGCCGTAGTAGCTGCGGGTGGGGTTGCCGCGGAAGGTGAGGACGCCGGGCACCGCCTGGCTGTACGGCCGGCCGAAGCTGGCGGGGTCCACCAGGACGTCGGTGCGCGGGGTGAACACCGTGGTGGGCGAGATGGTGGTGGGCGCGTCGGTGGTGGCATCCACGCTGCCCGCACCGGTGGTGGCGGAGCCGTCGGTGCCGCTCGGATCCGTACCGGTGGTGCCGGCCACCAGCGTGGTGGCGGGCGACCGCTGGGCGCCGCTGTCGGCCGGTTCGTCGCCGATGTTGGTGATGACTCCGACCAGCAGGGCGACCACGGCCACGGCCGCGACCACCACCATGCCGCGCCGCGAGAAGTAGCTCATGCGGCCATCCCGGCGATGATCGCGGCGGTGGCGCCGGCGTAGACGGCCGGCCAGTCGATGACGTCGGGCTTCATCCCTTTCAACTCCAGGGAGACCACGCCGTGGCACGTGCTCCACACGATGCCCGCGGCATGGAGCGGATCGGCCGGGCGCAACAGGCCGTGCTCCATCGCCCGCTGCAGCCGGGCGGCCAGGTGGCCGAGTGTGGCGAACGCGGCGCTCATGGCCTGCTCGCCAGGGTCGAAGTCGGGCACCACACGGTCGAACATCACCGAGTACAGGGTGGGCTGGTCGAGGGCGAAGCACCGGTACGCCTGACCGCAGCCCTGCAGGTCGGCGAGCGGGTCGTCGGTGGTGGGCACGGCGTCCAGCCGAGCGGCCAGGAGGGCGAACCCGTTGAGGAACAACTGCTCGACCACGCCGTCCTTGCCCCCGAAGCGGGAGTAGACGTTCATCGTACTGACCCCGGCTTCTGCGGCCATCCGCCGGATGGTGAGGGCCCCGGCTCCCTCCGCCGCCAGCAACCGATCGGCGGCCTCCAGCAGGGCGTTGCCCACGTCGTCCAGGCGGCTGACGGTGGCGGCACTCACGGAGCCGAAGGCTAGTCGCGCCGGTGCGCCATCCCCCGTGTGCCCCTGCCCCCGCCCCCTGCCCCCTGCCCCTGCCCCTGCCCCTGCCCCCACCCGCGCCGGCTCCGGCCCCACACCTCTGTGTCACGACACAGACATCACCGTCACGGCACAGAAGTACGTCCCGTCTGTGGGGTGACAGTGATCGCTGTGCCGTGACGCAGACGGCACCGACGGCGGGCGGGTGCTCGATCAGCTGTCCAGGTAGCCCCAGCCGCGCAGCGCGGCGACGATGCGCGCCGCAGCGTCCGGCGGGGCCAGGGTCACCGTCTCACCCCGGGCGGCGGTGGCCGCCGCGGCGTCGGTGAGCAGCCGCAGCCGCTCGAGGGGCGAGCCGTCCGGCGCCGCCAGGGCCATCGCCCGGGGGCGGTACGGCTGGACGACCGCCTTCAGGCGGCGGGCGGGCGAGCGGAGCGGCACGACGTCGATCGATGCACTCGTCGCCACCCGCAGGGCCCCGAGGCCGGCGCGGCGAAGATCCGCCACGGCGCCTTCCACGCTGACGACGGCGGGGCCGGTGACGTCCAGCACCTCACGCCGGCCGCCGTCCAGCCGCCGGGTGACGCGCGCCGCCGGCCCGGGAGCGGCGAACTGGACGTCGATGACGCCGAGCGCCTGTTGGGCGCCGAGCGCCGCTGCGAGGAACGCCGGCACGCTGCCGGTGCCACGGTCCAGCGAGTAGTCGCCGCACCAGACCCAGGCAGCACCCTCGGCGACACCGGCGATGCCGGCTGCCACGTCGCTGCTCAGCATCGCCGCGGGGCCGTCCACCCGGACGGCGCGATCCGCTCCGGCCGCCACGGCGTCGCGCAGCACCGTCTCGGTGGCCGGCGGGCCGACGGTGACCGCGGTGACCGTGCCGCCCAACTCCTTCGCCTGTTGCAGCGCCAGTTCCAGAGCGGCCCTGTCCGCGGGGCTGGCGCCGGCGAACCGCTCGTCGTGAGGCTCGCCGGGATGGGCCACCCACTTGAGGCAGGCGATGATGATCGGGCTGCTCATGGCTGCGGCACGCTCACGTGCGGCGGAACACGACACCGTGCCCGCCCTCCGGGTAGCTCCAGGTGATGGCCCCCTCGCGGTTGCACACGAGGTAGCAGGTGCCGCACTCGAAGCACTGCTCGTGGTTGAACACGATGCCGCCCTCCGCCGTGGGCACGAACAGGGCGGCGGGGCAGGCCACCACGCACTCGCGGGTGGAGCAGTCCGCGCACACCCGCCCGTCGACGACGATGTGGGGGGTGTGGTGGATGCGGAACTCCGCCGTGGCCATCCGCTCCTGGAAGGAGAGGCCGCCCCACGCGTGGGGTTCCAGCATGCCGCCGCGTGCGGTGTCGCTCACCCGAAGCTCCTGAACCCGATCCAGCCGTCGCGGGCCAGGTCGCGGCGGCGCACACCGGCCCGCTTGCGCTCCTGGGCGAGGATCCGCCGCAGCCCCGGCTTGGGATCGGGGTTGTCCACGCGGAACATGCGCTCCGCGACGTTTGCGATCATCTGCGGGTAGAGGTGCTGCACCCGGTCGCTGAGCACCAGTTCCGGTGCCCGCTTCAGGCGGCGGTGGTCCTTCAGCACGAAGGTGTCGCTGAGGCGCCGCTGGTACCCGGCCAACCCGACGGCGGTGAGGTCGCCGGCGCGCACGGCCTCTGCCGCCGCCTCGCCCGCGTACATCCCGCTGGCCATCGCGAAGTTCACACCCTCCAGCCAGATGCCGGCGGCCAGGCACAGGGCGGCGGCGTCGCCGGCCACCAGCAGCCCGTCGGCGATCATCTTCGGCATCATCGTCAACCCCGCCTCGGGGATGACGTGCGCGCTGTACTCCTTCAACTCCCCGTCCTGCACCAGGGGGGCGATGGCCGGGTGGCGCTTCAGACCGGCGATGATCTCCTCCGGCCGGGCCTTCTGGGCGCCCAGCTTGGTGAGCTTCAGCACCACGCCGATTGCCAGCGTCTCCAGGTTGGTGTAGAGGAAGCCGCCGCCGTTCACCCCGCCGGTGCCGCCGAGGATCTCGATGTCCACCCCGTGGTTGTCGCGCACGGCGAACCGCTCGTCGATGACCTCCTTGGGCAGCGCCAGGGTCTCCTTCACGCCCAGGGTGAAGTGCTTGGCGTCGGTGTGCTCGTAGAGCCCGGCCTCCTTGGCGAGGAAGCTGTTCACCCCGTCGCAGGCGATGACGACCTTGGCGGTGAGGTCGCCGTCGGGCCGGTCGGTGCGCACGCCGGTGACCGCGCCGGAGGGGGCGCGCAGCAGGCCGGTGACGACGGTGCTGGTGATGAGTTGGGCACCGGCGGCTTCGGCGTGCCCGGCCAGCCAGTGGTCCCAGTCCGGGCGGTAGGCGGTGGCCCCGTTGTAGGGCGGGGCGCCCCAGGCCTGGCTGCGGAAGTCCACCGTCAGTGCCTGCGTGGGGGTGAGCAGCATCGTGCTGCGGCGGGTGACCCAGCGCTGCACGGGCGCCTCCTCCCACCAGTTGGGGATCAGCCCGTCCAGGATGCGCGGGTACACCACCCCGCCGTACATGTTCTTCGAGCCCGGGAACGGGCCACGCTCGATCAGCACCACGTCCAGCCCGGCGCGGGCAGCGGTGATGGCCGCGCAGCTACCCGCGGGGCCGCCGCCGACCACGATGACGTCGACGTCGGTCATGCCACCCCCTCCTGCATGGTGCCGGCGTCGCCCTCCGCCGGCCGGCCGAGCAGCCGTTCGAGGTGGTCGAGCGTCTCGTTGGCGTCGGCGACGACGGCCAGGTCGGCCATCTGCATCATCGGGCAGTGGGCGTCGGTGTTGACGGAGATCGTGTGCGCCGGGGTGCCCAGCCCTGAGGTGTGCTGGACTGCACCGCTGATGCCGAACGCCAGGTAGAGGGACGGGTCCACCACCACACCCGTGGTGCCGATCTGGCGGGCGTGGGGCACCCAACCGCGATCGGTGACCACCCGGGTGGCGCCCATGCTGGCGCCGATGGCCCGGCCGACGGCGGTGAGTTGGGGGATCCTTTCCGGGCCGTCCAGCCCGGCCCCGGCGGCGACGATCCGTGGCGCCTCGGAGAGGTCGATGGTGGCGGGGTCGGGCGGGAGCACGGCGACGACCGTGGGGTCGGTGGGCCCGCCGGCGGCGGGGGCGGCTGCCGCCGGCAGCGGGGCCAGCACCTCCACGGTGTGCTCGGCGCCGGGGCAGGGGGTGACGCCGCGCACCCCGGGCAGCAGGGTGGCGAGGAACTCCGGCGCGGGCGTGGCGCGGTGCAGTTCGGTACCACCGTTGCGGGCCAGGTCCACCCGTGACGGGGTGACGGCGATGGCGCCGGCGTGCAGGGGCCGGCGGAGGAGCGCCGCCAGCCGGGGGGCGAGGTCGCGCCCGTCTGCGGACGCCGGCAGCACCACGTGCGGCTCGCCGGCCAGATGGGGCGCGATGGCGGCGGCGAAGTGGGCCGGCTGGAACCCGGTCGCCGCCAGTTCGAGCAGGTACACCTGGCCGGCGAGCGACGTGGCGAGCGCCTCGGCCGCCATGACGGTGCCCGAGCCGGCCAGCAGCACCCGGCCGCCACACTCGGCGGCGGCCTCGTCAGCCCCCTGGGGCAGCACCCCGTCGCGCACCACGACCACTGCGATCACGGCTGCAATCTAGGGGCTGGCCCTGCCTCGGCGCTCACCCGGCCCCGGCCGTGAATGTGCTTGCGCGCCGCCGGGGGCCGCGGTAGACCCTCGACATGACCGCCACCCGCCGGGTCGTGCACACCGCCTGCACGCTGGACTGCCCCGATGCCTGCTCGCTCGCCGTCACGGTGGAGGACACGGCCGACGGCCCGCGGATCGTGGACGTGAACGCCGGCCCGGCCAACCCGGACACCGGCGGCTGGATCTGCGCGAAGGTGAAGCGGCACGCTTCGCGCGTCTACTCCCCGGACCGCCTGCTGCACCCCCAGGTCCGGGTGGGTGAGAAGGGCAGTGGCGAGTTCCGTCAGGCTTCCTGGCCCGAGGCGGTGGGCCTCATCGCCGGGCGGATGACGGCTGCGCTGGCAGGGCGTGGCGGCGACGCGATCGCGGCGTACACCTACAACTCTTCCGCCGCCCGCGTGGAGCGCGCCAGCATGACCGAGGCGCTGTTCGCCGCCATCGGGGCCACCGTGGTGGATCACACCATCTGCGCGCACACGATGGGCGAGTCGTGGGTCAGCGTCTTCGGCACCATGCGCTCTGCCGACCCGGCCGATGTGGTGCACAGCCGGCTGGTGATCGTCTGGGGCGCCAACCCCACCGTCAGCAACACCCACCTCCCGCCGCTGGTGCGACAGGCGGTGCAGGCCGGTGCCCGGGTGGTGGTGGTGGATCCGCGCCGCACGGCGATGGCCGCCCGCGCCGACCTGCACCTGCCCGTGCGCCCTGGTACGGACGTGGCGTTGGCGATGGCCGTCGCCCACCAGTGGGATCGCCACGGCCACATCGACCACGCCTTCCTGGCAGCCCACGCCGACGGCGCGGAGGAGTTCCTGGCGGCTGCTGCGGAGTGGACGCCTGCCGCCGCCGAGGCCGTCACCGGGGTGCCCGCGGCCGACATCGTGACGCTGGCGGAATGGTGGGGAACCACCCGCCCCTCGATGCTCCGCATCGGCTGGGGCACCGAACGGAACTCCAACGGCGGGGCCGGATGCCGTGCAGTGCTGGCCTTGCCCGTGCTGGGCGGGCACTTCGGCCAGGCCGGCAGTGGGGTGATCGGCTCGGTCAGCACCGGTGCGGTGGACGCCCGCAGCCGCTGGCCGAAGGAGGCGCTGGACGGGCCGGCGCGCCGGCACCTGCCGATGCACCAGATCGGCGGCTGGCTGCGACCGGGTACCGACGACCCCACGGAGGTGCTGTTCGTGCAGGGGGCGAACCCGGCGGTGATGTGCCCGGCCCAGGCCGCGGTCCTGGCAGCCCTGGGACGGGAGGACGTGTTCACCGTGGTGCACGAGCAGGTGATGACGGACACGGCCCGGTTCGCCGACGTCGTGCTGCCGGCCACCACCAGCTTCGAGATCGAGGACATCGGCGGTTCCTACGGGTCGTACATGGTGCAGCCGGTGGTGCCGGCCATCCCGCCCGTGGGCGAGGCGCGGTCGAACGACGCCACCGGTCTGGCGCTCGCGGCCGCGTTGGGGTTCGACTGGCACGTGCCGCCGGCCGTCACCGCGGCATCGGACCCCGGTCCGCGCCGGGCCATCGTGCCGGCTCGCCAGTTCGTCGACACCGCTCCGGGGCCGGCGCACGGCGGGAAGGCACGGTTGGCGGACCCCGAGCAGGGCGTGCCCCGTTACGTGCCGCTCCCGAGCGGGCCGCCGCTGACGCTGATCTCTCCGGCCACCTCGAAGCTGATCAACTCGATGTTCGGCGAATTCCAGAGCCCGGCTCCGTCCGTCACCCTCCACCCGCAGGACGCGCATGCCCGCGGGCTGGCCGCCGGGCAGCAGGTGCGGGTTCGCAGTGCCCAGGGTGAAATCATCGTCCCGCTGGACGTGCAGGCCTCGGTGCGGCCCGGCGTGGCGGTGATGGCCAAGGGTGTCTGGCTGCGCGAACACCCCGACGGCAAGGGGGTCAACTGGCTCACCCCTGCCACCGGCGATCCGCTCGGCAACGGAGCCTGCTTCAACGACACCTTGGTGGACGTGCACCCGCTCTGACCTGGGCCTTCACGTCGCCCACGGTGGGTGAGGCGGTCGCTCGGCAAGTTCGTCAAGTGCCGTTAAGGTCCTCACGGATCGTGCCGATGCTGGGGTCATGTCACCGGACCCGGCTGCGGCCGCCACCATCCCTCGACTGCCGCCGGCTGCCGCCGTCCGGATGCCCTCGGGAGGCACCGTCACCGAACGCCCTGCACCGGCCGGTGGCGTACCCGGTTCCGGCATGTCGTCGTTCCAGCGGGCCCTGATGGAGTACCAGATGTCGCTCCAGCCGCCGGCCACGGCCAAGCCGCAGAAGAACAAGGGCGACGGGGCCAAGCGTGGTCTGAAGCTGTTGCTGATCCTGGCGATGGTCGCCGGCCTCGGCGCCGGAGGCTGGTACGTGGTGAGGAAGTACGTCCTCACCTCCGACCTCCCGACCTTCAGCCACCGGCCGGAGTACGGCTCGGTGACCAAGGAGATCACTGAACCCGGTATCCAGGTCCACGTGGTGGCCGATGCCTCGATGACCGTCTTCGACTGGACAGTCGACCAGGGCGTGGAGCAGATGAATGCCCAGCACATCCTGGGCAGCGACAGGTTCGTCTTCGTGCAGACGCCGGATGGCGCCTGGTACCGCGCCCAACGCAGCCCGGAAGCCGACCAACTGGCCCACATCGGTGGTTTCGTCTGGTTCAACGACTTCGTGCCCGACGCACTACGCCCGTTCGTGAAGGTGGTGGAGACGAGGGATACGTCCGTGCAAGGGCACTCGGCGACGCGCTACGAGTTGGGCTTCGACATGGTTTCGTTCGCCGCGGAGGAGCCGGCAGCGCATGCCGAGTACGTCAGCGAGTTCGGTGTGGAGCCGAGCGGCTTGCTGAACGTGGCCATCACGGTGGACGGCGACGGGGTGATCTGGCGGCTGGAGACATGGGATTCGGTGAACCCGTCGGGGCGTACGGTGGTGCGGGTCATCAGCCTGTCGCCCGAGTTGCCGCAGGTCACCTACCCGACGACTTTCGTCGACGGGGAGACCGGCGCCCTGATCGGCTGACGGCCCGAGCCGCAGAGCGTCACTCCACGCCGAGCACCCAGCCTTCCTCCGTCAGCACGTCCTCGCGCGCTGCGGCCGGCACGGCGGGGGCGAACCAAAGGTCCAGCGTGCCGGCGCGCTCGCGGTCGGCCAGTACGTCGGCGAGCGCGATCACCTGGCGGGCGTCCTTCACGGGGTGGTCGACGTGGTCGACGTCGACCAGTGTCGGCCAGATCTCGGCCAGGACCACGGTGGCGTGCGGTCGTTGCAGGCCGGTCTCGAACGGCCAGATGCGGGTGCGGTCGCGCAGGGCCGGGTGATGGCGAAGGCGGTGGACGACGGGGATCCCCGTCAGCACCTGGCTGCCCACGCTGCCGGCCCCCAGCAGTTGCCAGACGGTGAAGGGGCGTGTGTTGCGGGCCCGTAGGCGAATCTCCACGTGACGAAACTCGGCCGGGTCGGGCAGGGCGGTCTGGGTTGTGGGGGTGGCCGGGTCGGAAGGGGTTGCGGGGGTGGCCGGGTCGGAAGGGGTTGCGGGGGTGGCCGGGTCGGAAGGGGTTGCGGGGGTGGCCGGGTCCGGTGGCCGGGTTTTGCGGGTGGTCAGGTGGGGGCCGGCGCGGCGGGGTGGAGCGCCCCAGAAGCGGTTCGTGCCGAGGCGGCGGTTCAGGTCGGCGGCAACGTCCCAGCGGTTGTTGGCGTTGGCGGGGCCGTCGACGATCTGCTCGGCCAGGTGTGCCCAGGCCGCCCGCCAGGGTGAGCCGCCAGGGTGGGCGCTGGTGAGGCCCGCGGCAGCGGCGAAGCCGGCGGGGTAGCCGAGCGGGAAGTCGAAGCCGACGACGGTGGGCACCCCGTCGGCCAGGAGGGCGATCAGCGCATCGGCGGCCTCGGCGCGAGTGGCCGGGTTCTCGGCGGTGACGCAGCCGTCGGGATGGTGCACCCCGATCCAGATCGTGTCCTTCCCGTGCGCCGGGGCGGCCCGAGCGCTCCAGTCCACCACGACGGTCCGCTCGTAGCGGGCGGATGCGCCGGCAGCAGCGACCGGGGTGGTCATTCGTCCGGCCGCCAGGAGCGGTCGGCCTTGCGGCCCGACTGGCGCTGCTTGGCCGCCAGCCGGCGCTCCACCGCACCACGGCCGGGGCGGGTCGGCCGCCGGGTGCGCGGCACCGCCGCCGCTGCCTCCAACTGGGCGCGCAGGCGGGCCTCGGCGAGCTGCCGGTTGCGATGCTGCGAGCGGGTGTCGGCAACCGTCACGTGCGCCACCGGCCCGAGGCGGGCGATCAGCCGCTCCGTCAGGGCCGCGGGGAAGCCGGCCGCAGCGATGTCACAGTCCAGCTCCACCCTGGTGGACGAGGTGTTGACGTGCTGCCCACCCGGCCCCGAGGCGCGCGAGAACCGCCAGGTGAGCGCCTCGGGTGCGATCGGTGGAAGGGCAGCCGCCACGGGTGCATCTTCGCACCAGGGCGCGGCTCGCCGGGCGAGGATTCAGTCGGCGTCGTGGTGGGCGGGCTCGGCGTGGGCGCCACCACCCTGGGACCCGTGCCGCCCGGCGCGGTCGCCCGCGCGGGTGACCAGCTCGATGAACTGGGCGACGATTCGCAGTTCGGTGACCTGCTCGCCGTCCTCGGTGTACGTGCGGTCCTCCAGGCGACCGGTGATGGCGATGACGTCGCCGACGAACAACCGCGCCCCGAAGTCGCCGGGCTGGCCGAACGCATCGAACTCGAAGTGGTCGGGCGTCCCGCCGGCACCCTTGGTCTTGATCTTGACGACCGTGCGTGCGCCGTTGCCGGGCCGGAAGGGCCGGTCCGTCACCTCGCCCACCAACATCACGACGTTCATCGCCGCTCCCATACCTCGTAGGTGTGCGCAGTCTGACAGCTGGCCGAACGGTTTGCTACGAGTTGGCCGCGGATTTGTCGCGAACGTGTCACGGGCGGTCGAGGCCCGTTGGGCGAGGCCGGTCACATCCGGCGGCGCATCACCCGCTCGGGGAGGCTGCGGCGGAACGGGCCGGTCACCTCGTAGGTGCGGCCGACGCCGCCGGAGCCGTCGGGGCCTCGCTGGCAACTGAGGTACAGGCGGGTGCCGGACGGGTCGAACGCCACGCCTGTGACCTCGGACTGGTCGTGGCCGACGAAGCGCAGGAACGTCCAGCAGGCGGCGCGGCCGATGGTCGGCAGGATGCAGACCTCCATGTTGCCGCCGTCCTCCGCCACGTACAGGTCGCCGGAGTGGCGGTGGCCGACCAGGTTGTCCACGGCGTCCAGCGGGGCGGCGGGTGTGACGGCGTGGTCGTAGAAGACGGTCAGGCGCTGGTCGCGCAGGTCCACCCGCCAGACCCGCACGTCCAGCTTGGTGGTGAGGTACAGCTGGTTGCGTTCGATCCACGCGCCCTCGGCGCCGGCGAACGCGGTACTGCCGGTGTCACGAGCGGGGCTGCCCGGGTCGGTTGCCGCCCAGGCCAGCGAGGTGCCGATGCCGATGTTCACCACGTGGGCCACCTGCAGGGTGCCGGCGGTCAGGTCGCCGCGGGTGGTGGGCCGGAAGCGGTAGAGGCGGCCGGCCGGGTCGTCCTCCACCATGTAGATCCAGCCGCGCCGCTGGTCGACAGCGATCATCTCGTGCGCAAAGGTGCCGAGCGCCGGCCGGTGCACGCCCTGGCCGGGGCCGGTGGGGTCGCACTCGTACACGCCGCCGGTTGGGTGCTCCTCCCCGGACAGGTAGGTGCCCCACGGGGTGACGCCGCCGGAGCAGCTGCGGGTGGTGCCGGAGAGGATGGTGTAGCCGTCCACGACGTTGGCGGCGGAGTCGAAACGCAGGGTGCCCACCGTGCCGCCACCGCCTCCCGTCTCGCCGTTGGACACGAGGTACCACCCGCCGCCGGCGGCCGGCAGGCAGGCGGCACCGTCGGGGTTGGCATGCCACGTGTGGCCGGTGCCGGGCACGGTCTCGCCGGAGGCCGCGAGCAGGCGGGACGTGAAGCCGGCGGGCAGCATCAGGCCGTCGCCGTTGGCCGGTTGCAACGGGCCGTACGGGCCGTCGCCCGGGTTGCCGCCGCGTGCGCCAGCGGGCGCGTCGGCGGCGGCACACGCGCCGGCCGCGCCGACCCAGGCGGCGCCGCCGGCGGCGAGAGCGCCGCGCAGGAAGGAGCGTCGGTCGAGTGAACCCATGCATCGGTTCATCGGCACGATCGTGCCACCGGCTGAGCGCCGGATGGCGGCGGGTCGCTCAGGACACGTCCGTCGCGGCGCCGGCGAACTGGGCGTTGTACAGCTCGTAGTAGGCGCCGTGGCGCATCAGCAGCTCCTGGTGGGAGCCCTGCTCGACGATGGCCCCGTTGTCCATCACCAGGATGGTGTCCGCGTCGCGGATGGTGGACAGGCGGTGGGCGATGACGAAGCTGGTGCGCCCGCCGCGAAGGCGGTTCATCGCCCGCTGGATGAGCACCTCGGTGCGAGTGTCGACGGAGCTGGTGGCTTCGTCGAGGATCAGGATGGCCGGGTCGCCGAGGAAGGCGCGGGCGATGGTGAGCAGCTGCTTCTCGCCGGCGCTGACCGCGGTGCCCTCGTCGTCCAGCACGGTGTCGTAGCCGTGCGGGAGGGAGTGCACGAAGCGGTCCACGTAGCACGCCTTGGCGGCCTCGAGGATCTCCTCGTCGGTGGCGTCGAGGTTGCCGTAGCGCAGGTTCTCGCGGATGGTGCCGGAGAACAGCCAGGTGTCCTGCAGGACCATGCCGATCTCGCTGCGCAGCTCGTGGCGGGTCATGGTCGACGTGTCCCTGCCGTCCAGCAGGATGCGCCCGCCGTTCAGCTCGTAGAAGCGCATGATCAGGTTCACCAGCGTCGTCTTGCCGGCGCCGGTGGGGCCGACGATGGCCACCGTCTGGCCGGGCTGCACGGTCAGCGACAGGTCGTCGATCAGCGGGGTGTCCTCGCGGTAGCGGAACGAGACGTGCTGGAACTCCACGGCGCCGCGGATAGGCGGGGCGTCCGGGTCTGCCGCCGGGTCGGCCACCTGCTCGGGCGCGTCGAGCAGCTCGAACACCCGCTCGGCGGAGGCGATGCCGGACTGGAGGACGTTCATCATGCTGGCCGTCTGGGTGAGCGGCATCGTGAACTGGCGGGAGTACTGGATGAACGCCTGCACGTCGCCGAGCCCGAGCGACCCGTTGGCCACCTTCAGCCCGCCGACCACGGCGACGGCCACATAGTTGAGGCTGCTGAGCAGCACGGTGGAGGGCTGCACGCACCCGCTGATGAACTGGGCGGAGAACGCGGCCTCGTACAGCTCGTCGTTGGTGGCGTCGAAGCGGGCCTGGGCCTCGTGCTGGCGGCCGAACGCCTTGACGATGGCGTGCCCGGTGAACGTCTCCTCCACCTGGGCGTTGAGCATGCCGGTGTGGCGCCACTGGGCGATGAACTTGTCGCGGGCCCGCCCGGCGATGGTCTTCATCGTCCAGATCGAGAGCGGCACGGTGACGATGGCGATGAGGGCGAGCTGCCAGGAGATGGTCAGCATCATGATCAGCACACCGACGATGGTGAGAAGGCCGGTGAGCAACTGGCTGATGCTCTGCTGCATGCTCTGGGCGACATTGTCGATGTCGTTGGTGACCCGGCTCAGCAGGTCGCCGCGGGGCTGGCCGTCGATGTAGCCGAGCGGCATCGCGTTCAGCTTGTCCTCCACCTCGCCGCGCATCCGGTGCATGGTGCGCTGCACCACGCCGGCCACCAGCCAGGCCTGGCCGTACGCCAGCAGGTAGCCGATCGCGTAGAGGCCGACGGCGATCCACAGGGTGAGGTGCAGCTCGCCGAAGTCGATGCCCGGGCCACCTTGGAAGCGGCGGATGATGCCGTCGTAGAGGACGTTGGTGGCGTGGCCGAGCACCTTCGGCCCGGCCACCAGCAGGCTGACGCTGCCGACGGCGAGGACCCCGATGAGCACCACCTTCCACCGCTCCGGGGCGAGCTGGCGAAGCAGGCGCTTGCTGGACGTGGCGAAGTCCTTCGACTTCTCGGTGGGCACACCGACGGTGCTCATCCGCCCGCCGCGCATCTCGGCGGTGCTGTTCGGCGGACGGGCGGGTTGCTGGCTCACGACCCCACCACCCCGGCGGACTCCTCCGCGGTGAGCTGCGAGTTGACGATCTCCTGGTAAGTGCGGCAGGTGACCATCAGCTCGTCGTGGGGGCCGAGGCCGACGGGCTCGCCGTCTTCCAGCACGAGGATGCGGTGGGCGTGGCGGATGCTGCTGACCCGCTGGGCCACCACCACGACCACGGCGTCGCCGGCCCACGGCCCCAGCGCGGCGCGGAGCCGGGCGTCCGTGGCCATGTCGAGCGCGGAGAACGAGTCGTCGAACAGGTACACGTCCGGCTTGCGGACCAGGGCGCGGGCGATGGCCATCCGCTGGCGCTGGCCGCCGGAGAGGTTGGCGCCGCCCTGGGCGATGGTGGCCTCCAGCCCGCCCATGGCCTCCACGAAGCCCTTCGCCTGGGCGACCTCCAGCGCCGCCCACATCTCATCGTCCGTGGCGTCGGGCTTGCCGAAGCGCAGGTTGCTGGCGACCGTGCCGCCGAACAGGTACGGCCGCTGCGGCACCAGGCCGATGCGGTCCCACAGCACCGCGGGGTCCATCTCCCGCAGGTCCACACCGTTCACCCGCACCGCGCCGTCGGTGGGGTCGATCAGCCGCGCCAGCAGGTTGACGAGCGTGGTCTTGCCGGCGCCGGTGGAGCCGATGACGGCCAGCGTGGTGCCGGCCTCCGCCCGCACGTCCACACCGGACAGCACGCTGTGCTCGGCGCCCGGGTAGCGGAAGCCGACCGTGTCCAACTGCAGCGCCGGCGGGCCGGGCTGCGGCGCCACCGGGTGGTCGGTGCCACGGATGGAACTGGGCGTGGAAAGGACCTCGTTGATCCGCTCGCTGCTGACCGAGGCACGGGGCACCAGCGCGGCCATGTAGGTGGCCAGCATGACGGCCATCAGGATCTGGGTGAGGTAGGTGAGGAAGGCAATCAGCGAGCCGGGCGGCATCTCCAGGTCGCTCACCTTGTTGGCGCCGAACCACAGGAGGGCGACGCTGCTGACGTTGACGATCAGCGTCACCGTCGGGAACATCAGGCCCATCAGCCGGCCGCCGCGCAGCGCCGTGGCGGCGAGGCGGTCGTTGCCGTCGCGGAACCGGTCCGTCTCGTAGGGCTCGCGCACGAACGCCCGCACCACCCGGATGCCGGTGATCTGCTCGCGCAGCACCTGGTTCATGTCGTCGATGCGCTCCTGCATCAGGCGGAACGTCGGGATCATCCGGAAGATGATGTTGCCGATGCTGATGACGAGGATGGGGATCGCCACGGCGAGGATCCACGTCAGTTCCACGTCCTCTCGCATGGCCATCACCAGGCCGCCCACGGCGGTGAGCGGGGCGCCGATCAGCAGGGTGCAGGTCATGTAGACGAGCGTCTGCACCTGCTGCACGTCGTTGGTGACGCGGGTGATCAGGCTGGGTGCGCCGAACTCGGCCACCTCGCGTGCGGAGAAGTCGGTGACCTGACGGAACAGGGCCGAGCGCACGTCGCGCCCGAACGCCATCGACGCCTTCGACCCGTAGTAGACGGCGGCGATGGCGAACACGATCTGGACGGCGCTGACCGCCAGCATCCACGCCCCGTGGCGCCAGATGTAGCCGGTGTCGCCGTTGCGCACCCCGATGTCGATGATGTCCGCGTTCAGCGACGGCAACCACAGCGCAGCGCCCACCGTGACCGCCTGCAACAGCACCACTGCCACGAGGAGCTTGCGGTACGGCCGCAGGTAGGCGCGCAGGAGGCGGAGGAGCATGAGGCGACCATCTTGCCGGTGAATCGCGGGCTGCAACGAGTCATGACGCGGCAATGTGACGCATGGCGTCGGTGCTCGCCGGAGTGCATCGGTGCTGCACCAGCCATCGCTTCGGTGTTACACTCTCCCTCGTGCCGACCGTCAAGCAGCGCATCACCATCACGGCCACGGGTGACCTGGAGGAGATCCTGGAGATCGAGCAGCGCCTCCACCCCGAGCTCAGCCCGTCCGCCCTGGTGGCGATGCTGGTGCGTCGTGGCCATGAGGCCGGCGGCGAACCGCGGCGGGTGCTGGTGGAAGCGCTGGCCGGCGGGCATCACTTCCCGGCCGGCTATCTGGACGGCCTGCGAGACGAATGGCCCCGTTGACCGTCGCCGACGCCAGCGTGTTGATCGGCTGGCTCGACGACCGCGATCCCCATCATCAGGAGGCCATCGATGTCCTCGCCGCCGTGGAACGCTTCATCGTCCATCCATTGACGCTTGCCGAGGTGTTGGTGCACCCGGCCCGCACCGGCCGCGAGGGTGAGGTGGTGTCCAGCTTGGAGGCGATCGGGATGGTGCTGTCCACCCAGCCGCTGGACCCCGTGGGTCTGGCCCGGTTGAGGGTCGCCAGCCGGCTGAAGATGCCCGACTGCGTGGTGCTGTGGTGCGCCCGGGCACACGGAGCGGACGTCGCGACGTTCGACGGCGCCCTCCGCTCGGCTGCGGTGGCCGACGCCCGCGACGGCCGGTGAGCGGGTCGTAGAGTCGGCGCCGTGACGGAACGGACCTGGACGCGGCGGGCGTTGCTGCGCGGCGGAGCGGCGGCCGCGGCGACGACCGTGCTGGCGGCATGCGCGGACGACGGGGAGATCACCGTCGAGACACTGGCGCCGCCGGAATCAGTGCCGACCACCGGCGACCCGACCCCGACGGCGACGGTGGTGACCACTGTGGCGGGAGAGCCGCCGCCCACGCTGGCCGACGCGGCCGACGACGCCTACGTGCCGCCGCCGCACGGGGCGGGGGAGTGGGCCACGGTCGCCCCCGCGGACGCGGGGTTCACCGAGGAGGGCATCGCCGCGCTGGTGGACCTGGTGGGCAGCCGCGCCAGCGACAGCTTCATCCTGCTCCGCCACGGGCGGATCGTCGCCGAGGCCTACTGGCGCGGCGCGGACCAGGAGTGGACCCGCGACATCGCCTCCTGCCAGAAGAGCGTCACCAGCACGCTCGTGGGTGTCGCCCGCGACGAGGGCCTGTTGGGGCTGGACGACACGGTCACCAGCTACCTCGGCGCCGGCTGGTCCGCCGCGGCCGAGGCCGACGAGGCGCTGATCACCGTCCGCCACCTGCTGACGATGACCAGCGGCCTCGGCCCGCTGACACTCAAGGCCAAGACGGCGCCGGGCGAGGTGTGGGAGTACAACACCAACGCCTACCAGAAGCTGCGCCCGGTGCTGGAGGCCGCCACCGGCCAGGACATCGACTCGCTCACCCGGGCGTGGCTGCTCGACACCGTGGGCGCCAGCGAGCAGGCGACGTGGCGGCAGCGGCGTACTCAGGACCCCACGGGCGACCGCCTGTGGGGGTTGGAGTTGACGGTGCGGGACATGGCCCGCTTCGGGTTGATGGCCATGCGCGGCGGCATGTGGGGCGACACCCGGGTGCTGCCCGACGGCTGGCTGGACGAGAGTTGGACGCCCATCCCGCAGAACGCCGGCTACGGCTACCTGTGGTGGCTGCTCGGAGCGATCTCCCTGTCGCCCGGCCTCCCGGAGGACGCCGTGGCCGCCCTGGGTGCGGCCGACCAGAAGATCTACGTCGTGCCGTCGATCGGCCTGGTCTGCTGCCGCCAGGGCTCCGCGGCCGGCACCGAGACCGAAGCCGAGTCCCCCTTCGACCAGGCGCTGCTGGAGGCGCTCCTCGCCGCCGTCGCCACCTGACGGGCGGGGATTGCTGCCCAACGCCGACATGAGTCAGCGAAACGCGCTGGCGCGACCCATTCCGTTGTTGGATACGATAACGACATGACGCAGTCTCGCCGGCCCGATCTTTCCATGGGGGAGTCTGGTGTGGTGCCTCGTGGCTCGAACCTTGCACCCGGTCCGCCGTCGCTCGACGATGTCCTGGAGAGCGCCGCCCGGCTGCAACAGGTCGTCCCGGGCGCCGTGCTCGTCGGCGGCAGTGCGGCCGCACACCACGCGCGGCACCGACTCTCACTCGACCATGATCATGTGCTGAGCGATCTGAAGTCCCGGTTCGACACCGTGCTCGACAACCTCGAGGCGATGGGTGACTGGAGCACCGCCAGGGTGGGCCACGGCAAGATCATCCTCGGCAGCCTCGGCGACATCGAGACGGGTGTCCGCCAGATGATCCGGGAACGTCCGCTGGAGACCGAGCGCGTGGAAATTCGCGGGCGCTCGCTGGTGGTGCCGACCGAGCCGGAGACGCTGCGGATCAAGGCGTGGCTGGCGGTCCAGCGCAACCAGACTCGCGATTACCTCGACATCGCCGCACTCGCCGACCACATGGGCATCCCCAAGGCGGCCGCGGTCCTCGACGAGATCGACGAGTTCTACGCGGACCGGGTCGGCAGCGGGTCCATCGTGACCCAACTCGTCCGCCAACTCGCCGATCCGCGCCCGAGGGATGCGGCGGTCATCACGCAACTCTCCACCTACAAGCAACTCGACAGCCGCTGGCACGACTGGAAGGCCGTGCGCGCGGTGCTGACCGACCTGGCTCAGCAAGTGGTGACCCCGTGACGAGCACCCCGCTCCGCAACGTGGATGTCGATCTCACAGCGCCGGTCGAGGACTGGCCGTTCGAAGCCCTCGCAACCGTGCTCGACCGCGGCACGGTGGGCGAGTGGCGGCGCGTCGTCGCGGCCATCCGCAGCCAGCCGTGGGGCACCGTTGCCCGCAACACCGAGACGATCATCGGCTGGGGCGAGCGCTACGGCGTCGACGCACTGCTCGAGGAGGCGATCCGCCGTGCCCGCCGCGACTTCCAGGTGGCAGCGCGCCGCAAGCACGGCCAGCGTCTGCGCCGCCTGCGGTTGTCGGCAGGGCTGACCCTGCGTGAGCTCGGCGCAGCGACCGGCATCACGGCCGCCAACTTGTCGAAGTACGAGAACGGCCTGATGTCGCCGACGCTGGACACCGTCGAGCGCATCGAGCAGGCCCTCGCCGTGCAGCAGCCTCGCGCGATCGAGGGCGACGGTGCGGATGCCGCGGCGATCGCACCCTGATGCCTTCCCTAGTGGGGGCGGTCCTGACGGTCGGGATGCGGCACCGGGCGGAGGTCGAGATCGGCGATGTTGGTGTAGTCGTCGGGGTTGACGGTGTAGAGCGGCAGCCGGCTGGCGACGGCGATGGATGCGATCAGTGCGTCGTAGGCGCGGGCCTTCGGCTTCCGGCCGGCGGCTCGTAGACCGGCGGCGACTCGCCCGAAGGCGCGCGCAGCGGCGGTGTCGAAGGGCAGCGGCTCGAAGTCGTGCTCCGCCTGCTGGACGTGGGCCTGCCGCGCGGCGCGTTCGTGCTCGTCCGTGGCCACCAGCGGGCCGACGCTCAGCTCGGCGAGTGTGATGGTGGTGATCGTCGGGCGTGACGACAAGAGGGCGGGGTCGCTGATGCGCGGCAGCAGGATGACCGTGTTCGTGTCCAGGATCCCGTCGGGAGCTTCGTTCACAGCGACGCGTCCAGTGCTGCGTCGACGTCCTCGCGGAAGCGACCGGGGTCGACCGCTGGCAGGTTGCGCCACCGGCCGAGCAGCGTTGCCGCATCCAGCGGACGGGGCCGCAGTGGGCGGAGCTCTGCCACCTCATGCCCGTCGCGCGTGACCACGATGGTGTCCCCGCCCAGCACGCGATCGATCACATCACCACCGTTGTTGCGCAGTTCCCTGATGGTGACGGTCCTCATGTGGGGAATGTATCACGCGTGAGACGGACCCGGTCCGAAGGCCCGGAGAGAACCGAATCATCCCGAGGAGCGATCACTCAGAAAACTCCTTGACAGCACAGGGGGGGCGGCGCATGATCCGGTGGCTGATCGACCACGGAAAGCGATGATGGCTCCCGTCTCAGGCAGCAGGTCAACACATCCCTGTCGTTGAACGGAGCCCACAATGAGGCGTGCAGTCCGCAGCCTCACCGACAATGGCGGCGCTGTCGGTTCGTACTGTTACGACAACACGGACCGGCTGACGTCGGCGACCCAGTCGGGGTACGGTGGCGCGATCATGTACGACGCCCGTGGGAACACCACCGCGATTGCCGGGCAGAGCTTGTCGTTCGACTATGCGGGCCGGAACACGGGCGTCTCGGCGGGTGGCACCACCGTCGCCTATACGAGTGACGCGGTCGATCGGATTGTGGCCAGGACCGAGAACGGGACCGTCTACCGGTTCGGGTACACGGGTCCGGGTGACGCGTCGAGCTACACCCTGAACGCCTCCAACGTGGTGGTCGATGAGACGGTCGGCCTGCCGGGTGGGGTGTCAGCGAATGTTGGTGTCGGGGTGTGGTCCTATCCGAACATCCACGGCGACATCGTCGCTGTGACGGACGGTGCCGGTGTCAAGCAGGGTGCGACGGTGTTCTACGACCCGTACGGGAACAGCATCGCCGGAGGCGTGCCGGACAACCAGGCCGGCAACTTCGACAACACCGGGGTCGGCCAGCACGACAAGCGTCTCGAGCACGCGGCCGGCCTGCAACCCACCATCCAGATGGGCGCCCGCCCCTACACACCAGCGATCGGCCGCTTCCTCGAAGTCGACCCCGTCGAGGGAGGCACCCCGAACAACTACACCTATC
Source organism: Acidimicrobiaceae bacterium (assembly GCA_020637295.1). Taxonomy (GTDB): domain Bacteria; phylum Actinomycetota; class Acidimicrobiia; order Acidimicrobiales; family Ilumatobacteraceae; genus UBA668. The sequence continues at coordinate 38,461 of JACJWF010000003.1, forward strand.
CCACCGACCCCATCAACGAGTTCGATTTGACCGGTGAGTACTGCTTGACGGGTGTGGCTCGGAGGGAGGCCATCGGTACAAAGATCTCGTGGCGGGCGGTCAGCCACGACTACTTCTACAGCGTGCGCGCTGCGGTCCCTCGCGCAATTCAGAAGGTGTTTGGCAAGAAGGTATATCTACTTGGCCGGACTGTTACCAAGTATCGAGAGATCTGCAGAAGCCCCATGAGAGGACTTGGCAGGGTGGTGAGAGGCGCCTGGCGTGGAGCTCTTACCGGCGGGGGGCATGGCGCCGTTGCCGGCCTTCTTGGTGGGTGCGTACTAGGCGCGATCCTAGGGGGCACGGTCCTAGGTGCGATCACCCTCGGTTCCGGCGCACCTGCGGGTGCTGCGACGGGCTGTGCCTCCGTCGCAGCATCCGGTGCAGAATTCGGCGCTGTCGCTGGAGGTTTCTTGGGGGCAGTCGTGGGCGGGCTTCAGCGTCTGTTCGGTGCCAATGGCGGGTGGAGCTAATGTCGGCATTCTTCCTTGTCGGAGAGGTTCTTCTGGTCGCTCTCTCCATAATTTACGTCCGCCTCTACGAAGAGACGATTCCCCGAATCATTGCTCTGGGGACAGTTCTATGCGAGCTTGTCAAGCTAGTTTATGGAATCGAAGCTCTCCGGAACCTTGCGTTCCTACTGTTTGCGACACTTGGCTGGCGGTGGCCGATAGGCCCCAGGCTGGCTCATCGTGGCTTGTGGGAGGCCTTGCGCCGACCTCGGGGACGAGAGTCTGACGCTATGTAAGTAGACCGGGTACGGTGGCGCGATCATGTACGACGCCCGTGGGAACACCACCGCGATTGCCGGGCAGAACTTGTCGTTCGACTACGCAGGCCGGAACACAGGCATCTCGGCGGGTGGCACCGCCGTCGCCTACACGAGCGATGCGACCGACCGGATCGTCACCAGGACCGAGAACGGGACCGCCTACCGGTTCGGGTACACGGGTCCGGGTGACGCGTCGAGCTACACCCTGAACACCTCCAACGTGGTCGTCGATGAGACGATCGGCCTGCCCGGTGGGGTATCGGCGAATGTTGGTGTCGGGGTGTGGTCCTATCCGAACATCCACGGCGACATCGTCGCCGTCACGAACGCTGCCGGTGTCAAGCAGGGTGCGACGATGTTCTACGACCCGTACGGGAACAGCATCGCCGGAGGTGTGCCGGACAACCAGGCCGGCACCTTCGACAACACCTGGGTCGGCCAGCACGACAAGAGGTTGGAGCACGCAGCCGGGCTGCAACCGACCATCCAGATGGGTGCCCGCCCCTACACGCCGGCGATCGGCCGCTTCCTTGAAGTCGACCCCGTCGAGGGAGGCACCCCGAATAACTACACCTACCCAACCGACCCCATCAACGAGTTCGATTTGAGTGGGATGTGCTCCTGGTATCAGATCTCGGGTGGGTGGACGGATGTGTGGACCGTGTACAGGAACGGTACGGCGATGGGCACGTCCAGCCCGGTGATGGCAAGGGCACGTTGACGAAGAAGACCTTCATCGCGACGTTCACCCCGCAGATGAAGGCGAAGGGTTACAGCGCCCGGATGACTGGCCGCAAAGAAATCTGCATCTCCGCCTGGAACAGCTTTAAGGCGCTCGCGTCGGGGGCCTGGGCCGGAATCCTCCACCTCCCAGCCACGCTTCGGGCGTGCGTCACAGGCGTACCCGTTGGGGGCACAACGTGGTACCTCAGAGGTCTTCTTGGAAGGCAGATTGGGATTCCCTTCAGCCCGACCTGGAAGGCTTTGGGGTATGTAGCACTCGCTTCGTGTTGGATCGGGATTTGGACCCACCTTGCGAAATACATGTGAGCGATGAGCATGCAGGCACCACATCACCGTCGTCATGTCGGGTATCGTCAACTGCTGGAGGCCTTCCTATACGCGTTGCCATTCCTGGTATGGGTGGTATCGACTTCAAGGTGGCTGACCTTTGTTTCCTTCCTCGGAGTCAGCGCTCTAGTGATCGGCGTCGAGAGATTTGCCTCCATCGCATCGAGGCCACCCCCCGAATCCGATACTCATCAACGAGGCAGCTGGCGAGGCCGAGTACTTGAGCTGATCCTCCTTGTTATCGCAGCATCGGTATGGCTGTCGGGGGCGCCACTCGTCGTCTGTTGGATCACCTTCGTTGGCGTCATCGCCGCGTCGATGCTGCATATGAGAAGCGCCGCGAAGCCTGATGTCGCGACAACGGCCGGTGCCGAATCAGCGCCACGGCCTGGCCAGGATCATCCCGGCGGTCAGCCATGAGGGTCCTGTCGGTGTGCATCCTCACTCTCGTCGGTGTGGGTGTGTCGGTCGAGGTTGCGGGTTGGCGCCGGTGGGTGGCGCTGTGCGCGACGTGTGCGTTGCTCGTCAGCGGAGTGGCGGATCTGGCCGGCGTGTTCGTGCCGGCGTTCACAGTCGGCGTCGCGCTGAACGCGGAGTGGGTCTTCCGGGCGCTGCGGCGAAGGGTCAGGAAGGACGCCGGGTGGGTGAACAACGTGCTGGCCGTCCTCGGGCTGGCGCGGCCCGATCCGAAGTCCTGACCGGCATCGCCGCGTGCGCCGCGTAGAGTCGCAGGCGTGGCTGGATCCATCATCACCGGGCTAATTGCCGGCACCGTCAGCGGCATCGTCGGCTTCATCCTCGGCCGTCGGTCGAGGGGTGCCTGACTCAGCGCGTCGGTCGTCCAGGGACGGATCTGTCGCTCGGAAAGGCGGGCACGGCCGCCGGTCGGTAGCGTCCGTGCGATGAGTGCCGCCCAGCTGCCCGACCAGGTCGATGCCGTCGTCGTGGGTGCCGGGCTGGCCGGGCTGGCTGCGGCCCGCGCGGTGCACACCGCCGGCCGGTCGGTGCTGGTGCTGGAGGCGGGCGACGGAGTCGGTGGGCGCCTGCGCACCGACGTGGTGGACGGGTTCACGCTGGACCGTGGCTTCCAGGTGCTGCTCACCGCCTACCCTGAGGTGAAGGCCCAACTGGACCTCGACGCGCTGGACTTCCGCCGCTTCGACCCGGGCGCGCTGGTGTGGACCGGGCGGCGCCTGTACACGATGGCGGACCCCCGCCGCCGGCCCAGCCTGATGGTGGCCAGCGGCGTGGCGCCCGTGGGGGCGATGCTGGACAAGGTGCGCCTGGCCGGCCTGGTGCACCGGCTGCGCAAGAAGGACCCCGCCGACCTGCTGCGCGCCCCGGACCGCACCACCATCCAGTCGCTGCGCGACATCGGCTTCACCACCCGGATGATCGACCGCTTCTTCCGCCCGCTGCTCGGCGGCATCCAGCTCGACGAAGGGCTCACCGGCAGCGCCCGGATGAGCGACGTGGTGCTGCACTGCCTGGCCGTCGGCGATGCCGGTGTGCCGGCCAAGGGCATGCAGGCCATCCCCGAGCAACTGGCCGCCCGCCTGCCCGACCGGGCGGTGCGCCTGGGCCACGAGGTGGTGTCCGTCGGCCAGGGCGAGGTGCGTCTGGCGGGCGGGCGGGTGGTCCGCGCCGACGCCGTGGTCGTGGCCACGGAAGGCCCGGTGGCGTCACGCCTGCTGGCTGACGAGACCGGTCACACGGCGGTCGCCGACCCGGGCAGCCGGCCCGTCGCCGCGGTGTGGTTCGCCGCGCCGGCGCCGCCCGTGCACCACAAGCTGATCATCCTCGACGGTGCCCACAGCGGGCCGGCGCTCAACGTGGCGGTGATGAGCTCCGTCGCCCCGGAGTACGCGCCCGACGGTCAGACGCTCGTCGTCGCTGCCTGCCCGGGTGTCGCACCTGCCGACGACGAGGGCCGCGCTGTGCTCGCGGCCGAGGTGCGCGCCCAGCTCACCAGGTGGTGGGGGCGCGGCGTCGCCGACTGGCGGGTGCTGCGGGTGGATGCCATCCACCACGGCCAGCCCGAGCACCGCCCACCGTTCGACCCGAAGCGGCGGGTGGCGCTGGGCGACGGGATGTTCGTGTGCGGCGACCACCGCGACACGCCGTCCATCCAGGGCGCCCTGTTCAGCGGCCGTCGCTGCGGCAACGCCGTGGTGGAGTCCCTCGCCGGTTGAGGCGGCGCCTCACGCGCTGATGCAGAACTCGTTGCCCTCGGGGTCGGCGAGCGTGGTCCACGCCATCGGGCCCTGCCGGCCGTCCCACAGCTTGGTGGCGCCGAGGCCGAGTGCCTTCTCCACCATCGCTGCACCCTCGCCGCGGCCGGGGTGGAGGTCCAGGTGCACCCGGTTCTTCACCGCCTTCGCCTCGGGGACGTGCTGGAAGAGGAGGCGTGGGCCCTTTCCCTCCGGGTCGCTGCAGGCCTCGGCGGTTGCCCAGCACAGCACGCCGTCGAACACGATCGTGTCCTCCTGGGTGGCCTGCCCCTCGTCGAGCATCCGCTGGACGAAGGCCGGGTCCTGCTCCACCCGGTAGTCCATCAGCGCCGCCCAGAAGCGGCAGAGGCGGTGGGGATCGTGACAGTCGACGGCGACCTGGACCTGCATGGGCCCGACCCTACGCCGCCCGAACCTGGCCCCACATCAGGATCCGCTTGAACGGGAACAGGTACGGCTGGTGGTGGCCGATCACCTCGAGCAGGCGGGCCTCGTAGCGGGCGAGGAACTCGGCGTACGCGTCCGCTGGCAGGACCCGCTGGAAGCGGGTGAGCGTGGTGCCCTTCACCCACTCCACCACGTCGCGGCTGGAGGGCAGCACGTGCGGGTACACCTGCAGGCGCACGTGGGGGCGGTCCAGGCCCAACTCGTGCAGCACCGCGGAGTACTCCTCGGGCCGCAGCACGTTGGCGGCCACCGGATCCGGCGGCGGGCCGGCGGGGCCGAGCGCTGCGGCGAACTCGGGTGAGGTGGCCACCTCCCACGCCACGGTGTGCGAGGGGGCGTCGTGGTTGGCCGGAACCTGCACGGCCAGCTGGCCGCCGGGCCGTAGCGCCGCCACCCAGCGGGCCAGTACGGCCGGGTGGTCCGGCACCCACTGCAGGCTGGCGTTGGCCAGGACGAGGTCGTGGTCGCCGGCGCTGGTCCACTGCCCGATGTCGCCGGCGGTGAACGTCAGGCCCGGGCGGGCATGTGCGGCCGCCTCCGCCAGCATCGCCGGCGAACTGTCCACGCCGACCATCTCGGCCACGCCGAACCGCTCGGCGGCCAGGGCGGTCAGCTCGCCGGAACCACACCCGAGGTCGGCGGCCAGGCGGATGCCGTCGGGTCCCGGCTGCACGAGGTCCAGCAGGTCGAAGAACGGTTGGCTGCGCTCGGCGGCGAAGCGGTGGTACTGATCGGGGTCCCAGGCATCCTGACGCATACTTGTATCTTACTTGTATGCATCTCGCTGTCGAGCCCCGGCTCGCCCGGCGTGACCGGAGGCTCGTTCCGCCTGACCTGATCCCGCGCCCGTGGGCGCGATTTCACGCCAGATCTGACGTGGTTCCGCGCCCATGGGCGCGGAACCAGGACATGGGCGGGGCGGGCGGGTACGGCGAGGACCGCCGGAGGGGATGGTTCGGGGCGGGACTCAGCGGGTGGCGGCGATGAAGTCGACCAGCACTCGGGCCAGTTCGGGGCCGCGGTCCTCCTGAAGGAAGTGGCCGCCGCCCTCGATGGTGACGTGGGGCTGGCCCTCGGCACCCGGGATGGTGCCGATGAACGCCCGCTGGCCGCCCTTGGTCACCGGGTCCGAGTCGCTGAACGTGCACAGCCACGGCTTCGTCCACGCCCGCAGCACCTCCCACGCGGCCAGCTGGTCCGGCCGGGCCGGGTCGTCCACGCTCGCTGGCACGAGCGACGGGAAGATCCGGGCGCCGGCTTTGTAGGTGTCGTCGGGGAACGGGGCGTCGTAGGCGGCGACGACCTCGGGGGAGAGGTCGGTGGTGCAGCCGCCGTTGATGATCCCCCCGATCGGGAACGCCGGCGACTCGCGGGAGAACTGCCGCCAGCGCAGGAAGGCCTCGTTGGGCGTGGCGTCGCCGGTGGGCAGGCCGGTGTTGCCGACGGCCACCCGCGAGTACCGGTCCGGCGCGGCCGCCACCAGGCGCAGGCCGACCAGGCCGCCCCAGTCCTGCCCGAAGAACGTGATGTCGCGCAGGTCCAGCCGGTCGAACAGCGCCGCCTGCATCCAGGCCACGTGGCGGGCATAGGTGTAGTCGGCCTGCTCCGTGGGCTTGTCGCTGCGGCCGAAGCCCACCAGGTCCGGCGCCACCACCCGGTGCCCGGCTGCCACCAGCACCGGGATCATGTGCCGGTACAGGAAGCACCAGCTCGGCTCGCCGTGCATCAGCAGCACGGGCGCGGCGTCGGCCGGGCCCTCGTCCAGGTAGTGGACCCGCAGCTCGCCGCCCTCCCCGTCCGGGACCGTCACGTAGTGCGGCTGGAACGGGAAGTCCGGCAGTCCGGTGAAGCGGTCGTCGGGGGTGCGCAGGGATTGCATCGGCGGGCTCCTCAGGCGGTTGCGGTGAACAGGCAGGTGAGCGCGTCGACCATGGTGGCCTCGGCGTCGGCGGCGGACAGGCCCTGGTCCGTGCGCCACAGCGACCAGGTCTCGTAGCTGGCCAGCGTGTCGGCGGCGGCCAGGCGGCGGGCGGCGGCGCCATCGGGCAAGGCCGCCAGTTCGGCACGGAACAAGTTGGCCACCTGGGCTCGCATCTCGGCCCGGTTCTGGGCCAGGCGGGCGGCGACGGCCCGGTTGAATGGGGCCCGCAGCCGGCTGACCAGGGCCACCGGGAAGATGGCCTCGTAGAGCGCGGCGCGCTGCTGGGCGACGGCGGCGATGCGCTCGGCCAGCGGGCGGTCAGGCGGGCAGGTGAGCGGCAGGAGGTGGGCGACGTCCATCAACTGGTGGGTGATGGCCGCGTTGGCCAGGTCCTCCACGTCATCGAAGTAGCGGAACACGGAGCGGGCGGACACGCCGGAGCGGGTGGCGATCTCGTCGGCCGACGGGTCCAGGTTGCCCTCGCGGTACAGGGCCAGCAGCGCATGGACCACGGCGTCGCGGTTGCGGTCGCGGCGCAGGCGGCGGCCGTCCACGTCGCCGGGGGACGGCGCTGCGGCAGCAGCAGGGGTGGCGGGAGCAGCGGCTGGGGTGGAAGCCATGGGGGAACGGTAGCAGGGCCGTCCCATAGTTGACAGTCCGAATGACAATTGTTTGAATGCGGCGATGAACTCCGCTGCTCCCGCCCGCCCCGTGGCACTCGTGGCCGACGCCGGCTTCTACGTCGGCCCGCCCCTCGCCCGCCTCCTCGCCACCCGCGGCTTCGACCTCGCACTGGGCGACCCGTCGATCGGCCTGGCCGACGAGGTGTCCGAACTGGGCGCCGCCGTGGTGGCCGTGGAGGGGTGCCGCGACCTGGCCGCCCCCGGCAGCGCCCAGCGGCTGGTGGACGCCGCGCTCGAGCGCTTCGGTCGGCTGGACTCGGCCGTCGCCTTCTCCGGGCGGATCGTCACCGGCCGCTTCATGCGCTCCTCGGTGGAGGACTTCCGCACCGTGATGGAGGGCTGCATGGTGGCCCCCTACGAGTTCATGAAGGCGGTCCTGCCGCCGATGATCGAGGCCCAGCAGGGCCAGGTGCTGGTGATCACCAGCGCCAGCGCCGCCCGCCCTACGCCCGGCGCGCCGCTGTACTCCGCCGCCCGCGCCGGCGCCACCCACCTGGTCCGCAACGTGGCCGACGAGGTGGCCCGCCACAGGGTGCAGGTCAACGCGGTCGGCACCAACTTCATGGACTTCCCCGAGTTCCGCCGGGCCAACAAGGTCGACGAGCCGGGCGTGCTGGAGAAGTTGGAGGCGATGGTGCCCCTCGGCCGCCTCGGCACCATGGAGGAGTTCGCTCACTTCTGCGCCCCGTACCTGGACGGCACCAGCCGCTTCACCACCGGCCAGTTCACCAGCTACGCCGGGGGCTGGTCGTGAGCGCGGTCCACCCGGCGGAGCCGGACTTCCCGGGCGTCATCGGGCGCACCATCGCCGAGTCCACCCCGTGGTGGCCGGAGCCGCCGGCAGGCACGGGCGGGCCGAACGTGGTGATGATCGTCCTCGACGACACCGGCTTCGCCCACTTCGGCTGCTACGGCAGCACCCTGCGCACCCCGCACATCGACCGCCTGGCCGCCGGCGGCCTGCGCTACAACAACTTCCACACCACCGCGCTGTGCAGCCCCACGCGGGCCTGCCTCCTGAGCGGCCGCAACCACCACAGCGTGGGCATGCGCGGCGTCAGCAACTGGAACACCGGCTTCCCGCACATGCGCGGCGGCATCAGCCCCCACGCGGCCACCGTGCCGGAACTGCTGCGCCCCCACGGCTACGCCACCTACGCCGCCGGCAAGTGGCACCTGGCGCCGATGGAGGAGTGCAGCGCCGCCGGCCCGCACACCAACTGGCCGCTGCAGAAGGGCTTCGACCGCTTCTACGGGTTCATGCAGGGCGAGACCGACCAGTTCTCACCGGAGCTCACCCACGACAACCACCACATCGACCCGCCGCGCACCACCGCCGAGGGGTACCACGTGAGTGAGGACATCGTCGACAAGAGCATCGAGTGGGTGCGCGACCTGGTGAGCGTGCGGCCCGACCGGCCGTTCTTCCTCTATCTCGCGTTCGGCGCGATGCACGCCCCGCACCAGGCCCCGCAGGAGTACCTGGACCGCTGGAAGGGCGCCTTCGACGAGGGCTACGAGGTGGTGCGCGACCGCTGGTACCAGCGCCAGTTGGAGCTGGGCGTCATCCCCGAAGGCACCACGCTGGCCCCGCTGAACCCCGGCGTGCCGAAGTGGGATGACCTCACCGACAACCAGCGGAAGTTCGCCTGCCGCCTGCAGGAGGCGTTCGCCGCCATGCTGGAGCACACCGACGACCAGATCGGCCGGCTGGTGGGCTTCCTCGAGGGCGAGGGGATGCTGGACGACACCGTGGTGATGGTGCTCAGCGACAACGGCGCCAGCCGCGAGGGCGGCCCGTTCGGCGTGATGGACGAGTTCAGCTTCTTCAACGCCATGTGGGAGGACATCGACGACATCGTCGAGCACCGGCTGGACGACATCGGCGGCCCGCACTCGCACAGCAACTACCCGTGGGGCTGGGCCCAGGCGGGGAACAGCCCGCTGCGCTGGTACAAGCAGAACACCTACGGCGGCGGGGTGCGCGACCCGCTGGTGGTCCACTGGCCGAACGGCATCCCGGCGGGGGAGCAGGGCTCGGTGCGCAGCCAGTTCTGCCATGCGGTGGACCTGGCGGCCACCGTGCTGGACCTCACCGGCGCGCCCGTGCCCGCCGAGTTCAACGGCCGTTCCCAGATGCCGCTGCACGGCGCGTCGATCCTGCCCACGTTCGCCGACGGCGCGGCCGCCGCGCCCCGTGGCGTGCAGTACTTCGAGCAGATGGGCCACCGCGGCATCTACGTGGACGGCTGGAAGGCCACCACCTACCACGAGCCGGGCGTGCCGTTCGACGACGACGTGTGGGGCCTGTACGACCTCACCTCCGACTTCAGCGAGTGCCACGACCTCGGCCCGACGAACCCGGAGAAGCTGGCGGAGATGGTGGCCGCCTGGTGGGCGGAGGCGGACACCCACGGCGTGCTGCCGCTGGACGAGCGCACCATCGAGCTGTTCGGCGGCGCGCCCCGGCCCGGCACGCCGCACCACTTCGCCCCCGGCCAGCCGGCCGAGTACGTGTACCGCCCGCCGATGGCCCACCTGCCGAGCGACGTGTCGCCGACGCTCGGCGGCCGCAACTGGGAGGTCGTCGCCGAGGTCACCGTGCCGGCGGGCGCCGCCGGCGCCGAGGGCGTGCTGTACTCCCGCGGCACCCACAGCGTGGGCCACTGCTGGTGGGTGCAGGACGGGCAGATGCACTTCCACTACAACGCGCTCGGCCGCCCCACCCGGGCCACCGGGCCCGTCGCGCTGCCGCCCGGGCGGCACACCCTGACGGCCCGGTTCCTGCGCGAGGGGTCCGGCGGCACGATCACCCTCCTGTGCGACGGGGCGGAGGTCGGGTCGGCCCTGGTGCCGAAGGTGGTGCGGATGCTCGGTTCCATCGGCACGGACATCGCCCGCGGCCCGGTGAACGCTGTGGTGGGCGACTTCCAGGGCGCCTTCCCGTTCACCGCCGAGGTCCACACGGTGACGTTCCGGACGCTCGGCCGCCAGCCGGCGGCCGACGCGGCGAAGGACCTCGACGCCACCGCCCGCACCGAGCTCAGCCGCGAGTGACTGTCGGGGGACCTTCAAGTCCCGGTCAAGAACCCTTTCGCGGGTGCCGATAGCACCGTCGTGATCGAAGGTGGCGTTGCCGGCAGCAACGCGCTCCAACTGGCGTCCCAGCGCAGGTCCACGGCGGAGCGCTTGGCGACCGAGGCGGCGTGGCTGGAACGCGTCGCCGCCGACCTGCGCCTGATGGCCGGGCAGTTGGACAACCTGCCGCCGGCCTACGCGGTCCTCCACGACCTCACCCTGCCTGGCTCCAAGGGCACGGTGGACCACATGGTGGTCGGCCCGGGCGGCGCGTTCCTCGTGGTCACCCGTCGTTACGCCGACGCCATCTCCTTCCGTGACGGCCATCTGTGGGCCGGGCAGCACCAACTGCACGGCGACCTGGACACTGCCAGGGTCGAAGCCACCCTGATGACCCAACTCCTCGGGTCGCCCGTGGTGCCGGTGCTCGCCTTCCTGGACGCGGTGCTGCCGGCCGCGGCCCCGCAGGCGATCGATGGTGTACTGGTCTGCAGCGGCGCCACCGTCACGCGGGTCATCACCCGCGCGTCGCACACCCTGCTCACGTCACCGCAGGTGGCCGACGTGGTGGAACGTGCGCTGCCGCTGCTGCACTCCCCGGGCACCGTGGTGCGCGCCGTCTCGGCGAAGGGAGTCAGCGCCGACCCGGCGCCCGACACCAGCGTGCGGCCGGTGATGCCGCACGAGGACCCGCGCATCGCCATGCGGGCGTCCGCAGGCGAGCGCCTGCCCCAACCTCCGCCGGACGAAGACGACGAGGAGGTCCCGGCAGGGCGCCGCCGCCACCTGGCTCTGGGACGCCGTCGCCAGCGCGGAACCCCCCGAGCGGATGCTGTGGATGCCGTGGATGGTGCTGGTGGTGCTGGTGGTGGTGCGGATGCCGCCGTCGGAGCGCCGGCAACTGCCGCTGCGAGTGCCGTTGCTGCGCCCGCTGCAGCGCCGGTGCCGCAACCTGCAGCAATGCCGGCCGCGGCGCCCCGCCCGGCCGCCGACCCTGGCACGTCCATGCTGCCGGCCACGAGGGCAGCGGGGGACCGGCCGCACCGGCCGTGGATGCGGTCGCTGCGCACGGTGGCAGTGGCGATTGCCGTCCTCAGCGTGGTCGGCCTCGCCGTCGGCACGCTCAGCCACGTGGTGTGGAGCAACTGGATCGACGGCCCCGCCGACACGGCGGCCACGGGGGCCACCGACCCGCCCGGGTCCGCCGTCGACGGCGCCGCTGTCACCACCATTCCGCTCGGCGGCGTGGATGGCGAGGGGGCGCTGCAGGGCCAGGTGCCGGAGCCGCACTTCACGCCGATCTGCCCCGGTGGCGGCGCCGGCTGGACGCTGGACCCGATGTGGCCGGGCAACCTGCCGGGCGTGGTGAGCTACGACGTGGAGTTGGGGCAGGTGGACGGCAGCTGGACCTGGATGGGCACGCTCACCGGCCCCGCCGACCCGGCCGACCCCACGCCGCAGGCGGCCTCGCTGCGGGGCTTGCCGGCGTCCACCGTGTGGACGGTGCGGCTGGTGGCCGTCGACTCGGAGGGTGGCCGCACCGTGGGCCCGCCGGCCGCGGTGGCCGCGCCACCCCAGGGCTGCTGAACCGGGGTGCGATCCGTCGCATTGACGGGCGTCGGCCGGTAGCATCGTCCCTTGTGCCTCGGGCCGGTTCGGCCCGCTTGCGCGCCCAGCGGCACATCGCCAGCGCAGGTGCTGGCGGACGACGAAGAGAGAGATCCAGATGGCCAAGCGCGAATTCCCCCTCGAGCGCACCCGCAACATCGGCATCATGGCCCACATCGACGCGGGCAAGACGACCACGACGGAGCGCATCCTCTACTACACCGGCAAGAGCTACAAGATCGGTGAGGTGCACGACGGCGCGGCGACCATGGACCACATGGCCCAGGAGCAGGAGCGTGGCATCACCATCACCTCCGCCGCCACCACCTGCATCTGGAACAACCACCGGATCAACATCATCGACACGCCCGGCCACGTGGACTTCACCATCGAGGTGGAGCGCTCGCTGCGCGTGCTCGACGGCGCCGTCACCGTGTTCGACTCGGTCGCCGGTGTGGAGCCGCAGACGGAGACCGTGTGGCGTCAGGCCAACAAGTACAAGGTCCCGCGCATGTGCTTCGTCAACAAGATGGACCGCATCGGTGCGGACTTCTACCGCACCGTCGACATGGTGAAGAACCGCCTGGAGGCCACCCCGGCCATCCTGCACCTGCCGGTCGGCGCCGGCGGCCCGGAGAGCAACAAGCCCTTCGCCGGCCTGGTGGACCTGGTGAAGATGAAGGCCCTCATCTGGCGCGACGAGGAACTCGGCGCGAAGTGGGACGAAGTCGACATCCCCGACGACATGGCCGACCAGGCCGCCCAGTACCGCGAGGAACTGCTGGAGACCATCGCCACCAGCGACGACGAGCTGATGGAGAAGTACCTCGGTGGCGAGGAGCTCACCGAGGCCGAGGTCAAGAGGGCCATCCGCAAGGGCACGCTGGCGTTCGACTTCGTGCCGATCCTGTGCGGCTCGGCCTTCAAGAACAAGGGTGTCCAGCCGATGCTGGACGCCGTCGTGGACTACCTGCCCAGCCCGCTGGACATCCCGCCGGCCCAGGGCACCAAGCCCCACCACGAGGACGAGATCGTCGAGCGTTCGGCCGACGAGAACGCCCCGTTCGCCGCGCTCGCCTTCAAGATCGTGGCCGACCCGTTCGGCAAGCTCACCTACTTCCGCGTCTACTCGGGTCAGGTCAACAAGGGCGACGAGGTCTACAACTCCACCAAGGAGAAGCGCGAGCGTCTCGGCCGCATCCTCCTCATGCACGCCAACCAGCGTGAGGACCTCGACGTGGCCATGGCCGGCGACATCGTGGCCGGCCTCGGCTTCAAGGAAGTCACCACCGGCGACACCCTGTGCGACCGCGCCAACCCGGTGATCCTGGAGCGCATGGAGTTCCCGGACCCCGTCATCCACGTGGCCATCGAGCCGAAGACCAAGGACGACCAGGACAAGCTGGGCAAGGCCCTCAAGTCCTTGTCGGACGAGGACCCGACGTTCCGTGTCCGCACCGACGAGGAGACCGGCCAGACCGTCATCTCCGGCATGGGCGAGCTGCACCTCGAGATCCTGGTGGACCGCATGCAGCGCGAGTTCAACGTGGTCGCCACGGTGGGCAAGCCGCAGGTGGCCTACCGCGAGACCATCACCAAGAAGGTCGAGTCCGTCGAGTACCGCCACGTCAAGCAGACCGGTGGTTCCGGCCAGTTCGCCGTGGTGAAGATCGACCTCGAGCCCAACCCCGGCGGCGGCTACGAGTTCGTGGACAAGATCTCCGGCGGCCGCATCCCGCGCGAGTACATCCAGCCGACCAACCAGGGCATCCAGAGCGCCCTGGACAGCGGCGTGCTCGCCGGCTACCCGACGGTGGACGTGAAGGCCACCCTGGTGGACGGCCAGTACCACGACGTGGACTCCTCGGAAATGGCGTTCAAGATCGCCGGTCAGATGGCCTTCAAGAAGGCGGCCGAGATGGCCAAGCCGGTCATCCTGGAGCCGATCATGCAGGTCGAGGTGGTCACCCCGGAGGAGTACATGGGCTCCGTGGTGGGCGACCTCAACAGCCGCCGCGGCCGCATCGAGGGCATGGAGGCCCGGGGCAACACCCAGGTCGTCAAGGCCCAGGTGCCGCTCAGCGAGATGTTCGGCTACTCCACGGACCTGCGCTCGGCCACCCAGGGCCGCGCCACCTACACCATGCAGTTCGCGGTCTACCAGGAAGTCCCCGGCAACATCGCCAACGACATCGTCAAGCGCGTCCGCGGCGAATAGCCCCCAGCCACCCCCCCACCCCGAAGTGACGTGATATATCACGTCACTTCCCTGGTGGGGCGGGGTGTGGTGCCGTCACTTCGGGGATGGACCGGGGGCGGGACCGGGAGTTCCCCCGGTGACGCCGGCCTGGCGGCGCGGGCAGGATGTGCCGCATGGCCCCATCGCCCCACGACGATTCGCCGCAGGAACGGGCCCGGCGCCACCTGGACGGCGGCACGCCGGCGGAAGCCGTCAGCCTGTTGCGCGCCATGGTCGATGCCGGCGACACTCGCATCACGGTCGTTCACGATCTCATTCGCGCTCATCTGGCTGCGGGGGACCAGCCCGCGGCGTTGACCCTGATGCAACGCCTGGCCACGGCCGTTCCCGATCGGGCGGACATCCAGCTGCAATTCGCCGGCTTACTGCACCACGACGGTCGCGTCGACGACGCGCTCGCCGTCTGCGTCGCAGCCGCCCGCCGATGCCCGGACGACGTGGACGTGTGGCGCAGCATCGACCGGCGGGCATCCCAGACGGGGCGTCACCGGATGGCGTTCGACGCCTGCCGGCGCGTCTGCGCGCTGGCCCCTCGCGAGGTCGCCTCGTGGCGGCGGCTGGGCATCACCGCCCGCCGGGCGCGTGAGAACGCGGTGGCCGACGAGGCGATCGACCGCTGGTACGAACTGGACCCCACCGACCCGACGGCCGCCCACCTGCACGCAGCGCACCACGGGGGTCGCCCCGACCGCGCCGATCCGAGGTACGTCGCCGCGCTCTTCGATTCCTACGCCGACGGGTTCGATGAGCACCTCGGCAAGCTCGGATACCGCACTCCGGAGGCAGTGGCGGCGTTGGTGGCGCGCCTCCTCGACGGCGCCGACGGCGCCGGCGCCGGCGCCGGTGCGGTGATCGCCGCGGACCTCGGCTGCGGCACGGGCCAGGTGGGCGTGCACCTGCGCGCCCTCGTGGGCCATCTGGTGGGTGTGGACCTCTCCGCCGGCATGTTGGCGAAAGCGCACCAGCGAGGGTGCTACGACCGCCTGGAGCAGGCGGAGCTCACGGAGTTCCTGGTGCAGCACCCGGCGACGTTCCGCCTCCTCACCTCGGCCGACACGCTGAACTACATCGGCGACCTGCACCCGGTGTTCGTCGCAGCGGCCACCGCCCTTCTGCCGGGTGGGCATCTGGTCTTCTCGCTGGAGGCCGGCGAGCGCGAGCCGGATGACGGGTACCGGCTGGAGCCGTCAGGTCGCTACGCACACTCACCGGAGTGGACTCGGCGGGCCCTGGCCACGGCAGGCTTCGCCGAGGTGTCGGTGGAGGGCAGCGTGCTGCGCCGCGAGGGCGACGTGGACGTCGCCGGCCTGCTGTTCGTGGCTCGCCTGCCCGGAACCGGGAACTCTCCCGGCTGACATTTGGCACCCCATCCCGCACACTTCGCACACACCGCCGAGGAGGAACACCATGAGCGACCGTCAGCGCCCTGCCAAGCCCGTCCACCCCAAGGAGCAGATTGCAGCCGAGGATTCGAACGAGGTCGTCGAGGGCGTCTTCAAGTTCGTCGTGCCGCAGGACCGGTTCACCGCACCTGGCGATGTCGCCGGTGTGACGGGGCGGGCCGCCGCTCCTGAGGAGATCGAGAAGCTCGGTCTGCTCGACGAGCCGGTGAAGGATGCCGTGTGGCCGAAGGAGCACCTCCTCGGGGGGCGCGAGGAAGCCGGCACGTTGAAGGAGGCCCTGCTCGACCGACTGGACGACGCGGACGACCAGAAGCTGGACGGTCTGGATCTGCACGGGATCGTGTCGCCCCGCGACCCTGCGTCGGGCCTCCCCACCGGGAAGCTGGACGAGATGGACGACTCGGACGGTCTGGCCGTCGAGCCGAAGTGGATCGCCCCGGGGCACGACCACGTCCTCTTCGGCGAGGACCTCACGATGGACGTGGATGGCCAGAAGCTGGACGGTCTGGATCTCGACGACAGGTCCGAGGTGGTCGAAGGCGTCTTCAAGTTCGCCGTCCCCGTGGCCCAGCCGGGCGACGCCCATGTCGCACACCCCGGCGATGCCGACTCGGGCCTCAACTGGAACTTCGAGAACGGGTGGCCCGCCAAGGTCGAGGCGGACGATGCCGACGGTGGGTTCGCTGCCACGGCGAGCGACCCCGACAACGGCGACGCCGTGTTCAAGGACGTCCTCCTCGACCAGGTGGATCAGTTCACGAACGGGAAGCTCAAGTGGGAGCTCGCTGACGCCGTGCACGCCGACGTGGAGGGCATGTCCGACGCCGACACCGACGCCGACCTTCCGGACATGCCCGACGAGGGCTACGAGGAGATCGTGTTCACCGTGGTGGACGTTGATGCCGATGCCGCAGACGGCTATCAGGCGATGCCCGAGCTGGACGCCAACGCGCTCGACACAGTCTCCGCCATCGACGACGTCGACGACCTCGAGGACTTCGACGGCTAGTAGTTGACCCGCTTCAGGAAGCCACCGTCAACGGTGACGTTGGCGCCGCTGATGTGCTTGGCCCGTGGGCTGACCAGGAACGTCACCAGGTCGGCGACATCCGCCACCTCGCCGATGTGCCCGCCGGGGTGCACCTTGGCGGTGGCCTCGAAGAACTCGGGCATCGCGCCCTTGATGCGGTCCCAGTCGCCGCCGGGCACCATGATCGGCCCGGGCGACACCACGTTGCAGCGGATGCCCTGGGCGCCCAGCACCTGGGCCTGGCCGAGCGTCCAGTTGGTGGCGGCGGCCTTGAAGGCGCTGTAGCTGTTGGCGCCGCGGGCGAAGTGCTCCGCAGCGGCGGTGGTGCCGATGGTGACCACGGCGCCGGCACCGCCGGCGGCGAGGAACGGGGTGGCCTCCTCCACACCGTGCACCAGCGCCATCAGGTCGATGTGGAAGTTGTTCTCCCACGCCTCCAGCGTCTTGGCCGGCTTGCCCGAGGTGTTGTGCACGTAGATGTCGATGCCGCCGAGCTGCTCGGCGCTGTCGCGCACCCAGGCGCGCAGGGCCTCCGGGTTGCCGGCATCCGCCACGCCGCCGACCACGGTGCCCCTCCCGCCCAACTCGGCGACGGCCGCCGCCACCTCGTCGGCATTGCGGGCGCAGATGGCCACCGACGCGCCTTCGGCCAGCAGCGTCTCGGCGATGCCGCGGCCGATGCCCTTGGTGGAACCGGTGACGAGTGCCTTCTTGCCGGCGAGGCCGAGGTCCATGGTGTGCTCCTTCGAGAAAGTCGGGACATGCCCTGATGTGCCTCGCAACTGTAGCCGCTCTCAAGAATCTCTGTCGTGGCCTACGCTGCGGCGATGAGCGCGACGGTGGAGTTCAACCCGTTCGACCCGGCCACCATGCAGTGCCCCTTCCCGCACTACGCGCAGATGCGTGCCGGCGCGCCGGTGGCCTTCGTGCCGCAGATGGGGATGTGGTTCGTCACCCGTCACGACCTCGTGCTGCAGGTGCTGCGCGACACGGCCACCTTCTCCTCCCGGTTCGGTGGGCCGTCGATCGCCTCCGCCGCCGGCCCCGCCGACCAGCGGTTGAAGGACGTCGTGGCCGAGGGCTACCCCCGCGTCAGCACCATGCTGACGGAGGACCCGCCGGAGCACACCCGCTTCCGCGGGCTGGTCAGCAAGGCGTTCACGCCCAAGGCCGTGGCCGCGCTGGAGCCGTTCGTCCGCCGCATCGTCACCGACCTGCTCGACGCCTGGGGCGACCGCACGGAGATCGAGTTCGTGCAGGACTTTGCCGTGCCGCTGCCGGTGAAGGCCATCGCCACCATGCTCGGCGTGCCGGAGGACCGCTACCCGGACGTCAAGCGGTGGAGCGACGCGTTCATCGCCGGCATCGGGACCCAGCTGGACCTCGAGGGTCGCATCGCCGCCGAGCGCCAGGTGAACGAGTTCCAGCACTACTTCGCCGCCGAACTGGACCGCCGTCGCGCCGAGCCGCAGGCCGATCTGCTGAGCGACCTGCTGGCTGCCCGCATCGACGAGCCCGGCGTGGACGCCCGCCCCCTGGACACCGCCGAGATCCTCAGCATCCTGAGCCAGCTGATGACCGCCGGCAATGAGACCACCACCAAACTGCTCGCCGAGGCGATGCTGCTGCTCTGGCAGCACCCGGGGGAGTGGGCCGCCCTGCGCGCCGACCCCGACCGTGCCGACGCGGTGGTGGAGGAGGCCCTGCGTCTGTCCACCCCGACCCAGGGCATGTTCCGCAAGGTCACCACGGACACCGAGCTCGGCGGCCAGCAGATCCCCAAGGGGTCGATGGTCGTCGCCGTCTACGCCGCCGCCAACCGCGACACGGAGGTGTTCGGCCCGGACGCCGAGGCGTTCTGCCCCGGACGAGCAAAGGCCGCGCAGCACCTGGCGTTCGGCAAGGGCATCCACTTCTGCCTCGGTGCGCCCCTGTCGCGGCTGGAGGCTCGGGTGGCGCTGGAGGAGATCGCCCGCCGGGTGGAGGGCTTCGACGTGGTCGGGGCGGACGAGCTGCGCTACTTCCCCAGCTTCATCCTCCGCGGCCTGGAGCGCCTGCCCCTCCAGCTCACCGGCCCCACGGCCCCCTCCCCCGCCGAAGTGACGTGATATATCACGTCACTTCCCTGGTGGGGCGGGGTGCGATGCCGTCACTTCGCTGGTTGGGGCGGGGTCAGTCGGAGGCGCCGCTCAGGCGCATGCGCTTCATGCGGAAGACCGCGAGTGCCAGCGCGGCCGCAGCGACGACGGCCAGGCGCACGACGGCGTCGGCCCCTGCGGGGATGCCGTCGCGGATGAGTCGTGCCGGAGGGTTGTCGATGAGGCCGACGAAGATGGCACGCGACTCCCACGTCGGCGAGAGCTGGGCGATGCCGGTGAGCGCCTCCCCGAGCAGCCGCTCCACCAGGAACACGAGGGTCAGCGCCCACACCGCGGTGCGCCGGGTGATGCAGCCGATGGCGATGAAGAGGGCGATGTAGGCGACGCTGCCCACGGCCGACGCCACGTAGGCCGCGCCCGCGCTCCGCGTGCTGCCAGCGACGACCGCGGCCAGTGCCGACGCGGGTGCGATGGTGACCATCGCGACCGCGGAACCAGTGATCCAGCGCCCGACCACGATCTGCCAGCGCGGCGCAGGCGTGAGCCAGGTGAAGTGGAACGTACCGGCGCGCACTTCGGCACCCAGCACCGAGTCGCCGATGATCAGCGCGGTGATGGGCATGGCCAGGCTGAAGATGCCCTCGGCCGCCACGTTGGCGAAGGCCCGGTCGCGCGGGAGGTCGATGGCCCGGGCGAGCAGACCGAACAGCAGCGCGCCCACGCACGGCATCAGCAACGCCAGCCACCGCTTCGGTGGGAAGCAGGAGCGGCGGGCGTACAGCATGATCGCCACCAGCCGGGGCGTCAGGCGCTGCCGGCCTGCGGCGGCGACGGGTGCAGCATCGGTCATCGCACGAGCTCCCGGAAGAGGCTCTCCAGCGAGTCGTCCAGCGGCCGCACCTCGTGCAGCCGGATCGACGCGTCCCTGGCGAGACGAGGCAGGGCGGCGGCCAGCTCACGTGCCTGCAGCGTCTGCACGACCAGGCCGTCACGCTTGGGGTCGAACGTCAGACCTGTCACGGCCGCCAGGCCCACGAGCGCGCTCCCGAGGCGGCGGCCGTCGTCGCACCGCACGAGCACGTGCCGGGGCGTGTCGTCCATCGCGTCGCGGATCGCGCGATGGCTGCCAGCGGCAGCGAGCCGACCGTGCACCAGGACGATCACGCGCTCGGCCATCCGCTCCACTTCGTTGAGCACGTGCGAGCTGACGATGACGGTGCGTCCGGCAGCCCCCAGCCGTCTGAACAGCGCGATGAGGTGGGCACGCTGCACCGGATCGGCGCCGTTCAGCGGTTCGTCGAGCACCAGCACCCGTGGGTCGCACACGAGCGCAGCGGCGATCTTGGTGCGCTGGCGCATGCCCTTGCTGAACGTGTCGACGCGCCGGTCGGCCGCATCGAGGAGGCCGACCTCGCCCAACGCCGCGTCGGGGGCGCTGCGGTCGGCCACCTGGCGCAGGTCGGCGATGTACCGCACGAACTGGCGAGCCGTCAGGCCCGGCGGCACGGCTTCGTCCTCCGGCACCAGCGCCATCCGGTGGTGCACCTGGCGGTCGGTCCGCGGGTTGCGGCCCTCGACCAGCACGCTGCCTTCGTTCACGCGTGTGAGCCCGGTGATCGCCCGCATCAGCGTGGTCTTGCCGGCCCCGTTCGGGCCGAGCAGGCCACTGACCCCCGCGCCGAACGAACAGCTCAGCTCGGAGAGCGCGACCTTCGGCCCGAACCAGACCGACACGTCCCGCGCCTCGACGGTGGCATCGGCCACGAAGGCGGGGTCGAACTGGTCGGGCGGCACGGTGCCGTGGACGGCCTCCGGAGGGAGCGGGTGGTCGGTCATCGCTCCACCCACCGGTAACGACGCCAGAGCACGCCGAGGCCGAGGCCGAGGACCGCGACGTAGAGCCCGACCGCGTACATCCCACCGCGGTCCACGCCGCCTAGCGGCGACGCCGGGTCGACATGGCCGAGGAACACCAGGTCGCGAAGGTAGAGCGGCAGCCGCAGCACGTTGACGAGTGCCCCGGGCGAGCCCGGGCTCGGCCCGCGATCGGGGCCGTTGTCGACGATGACCGCGGACGCGATCGACGTGACGAGGAAGAGCCCGATCACCGATGCCCCGGCCACGATCCGCCGGTCGGTGAGTGACGCCACCGCGCACCCGACGACGGCGTAGTACACGGCCAACAGGGCGACCGATGCCGGCACGTGCCACAAGACGTCGAGGTGCCCGGTGAAGTAGTCGAGTGCGCTGTCGCTGACGAGCATGTTGCCGACGAACAGCACCACCTGCGGCAGGAAGGAGAAGGCGAACAGGATGGTAGTGATCGAGCCGACCTTGGCCACCACGTAGTCGGTGCCCACGAGCGGTCGCGAGAACATGAGCGGCAGCACACGCTGGCGGCGGTCTGGGCACATGACGTCCGGAGCAACCAGCGCAACGAAGAGCAGCAGCGCCGACGACACACCCACATAGTCGCGGTAGGTGATGATCTCGATGGGCAGCCGCCGCTCCCGGGTGATGTAGCCGATGCCCACGTTGACGATGGCCGGCACGCTCACCACCGCCAGCAGCACGAACGGCGCCACCTTCTGTCGCCACGACCTCCGCAGGCCCAACGCCCTGCGGATGGACGCGCGATACAGCGCGGCAGTGGCGGCCGCCCGCCGGCCCCGCGGCCCTTCGTAGGGCCGGTACGACCGGTCGTAGACGGCGCCGCGCCGGGCGCCCGGGCTCTCGGCCGCGGCGCTCATTCCGGCCCTCCCGCACTCCGCAGGAACACCTCGTCCAGCGAGGTGAGCCGGGTCGACAGCCGGAACAGGGGCAGCCCGAGATCGGCGACGACGTCGCGGACGAGATCGAGCTGCAGGTCGCCGTCGACCGTGGCCTCGACCGCACCGTTGACCACCGCGGCGGCCACGCCCGCACGGGCCAGCCCTGCGACCAGTTCGTCGTGGTGCCGGCCGACGTCCACGGTCACCGCGCCCGTGCGGTCGAGCAGCGAGGCCGTCTCCCCGGCCACGACCAACCTGCCGGCGTCGATCATCACCACGTGGTCGCAGACCTGCTGCACGTCGTCGAGCAGGTGGGTGGCCATGATCACGGAGATGCCGAAGGTGCCGAGACGGGCCACCAGGGCCAGCATCTCCTCCCGGCCGAGGGGGTCCAGCCCGGCCGTCGGCTCGTCCAGCAGCACCAGTTCCGGGTCGCCCACCAGCGCTTGGGCCAGCTTCGTGCGCTGGCGCATGCCCGTGGAGAAGCCGCCGATCGGCCGGAAGCGGGCTTCGTCCAGCCCGACCAGGTCGAGGATGTCGGAGGCCCGCTGACGCGCCGCCCGGCGGGGCAGGCCGCTGAGCTCGCCGAACGTCGACACCACGTCGGCGGCCGTCTGGTCGAGCGGTAGGCAATCATGCTCGGGCATGTAGCCGAGGCGCGACCGCACCTCGATCGGGTCGGCGGCCACGTCGACACCGCAGACCTGGATGTGACCCTCGGTGGGCTGCGTGAGGCCGAGCAGCAGGCGGAACATCGTCGACTTCCCTGCGCCGTTCGCGCCGACCAGGCCGATGAGGCCGCGGGGCACCTCGAGCGTCAGCCCGTCGAGCGCCGTGACGGCGGGATACCGCTTGGTGAGGGCCGTCAACCGGAGCAGCACGTCCACGTCCACGCCGTGGAGTCTGTCAGAGACGGCCGAACCCTTGGCCTCGCCCGCAGCCGGTTCCCCGGCAGGGGGGCGCCTGGTGATGGTACGATGGTACCCATGGTGGTTTCAATCGATCGAGCGGGTCGTGTGGTCATTCCGAAGGACATCCGCGACCGCCTCGAGTTGGGCGCCGACGCCGAAGTCGAGATCGAGGTGGTCGGCGATTGCATCCACCTCCAGCCAGTTCGCCGCCGAGGCCGCCGAGTGGTGATGGTCGACGGGTGGCCGGTCATCGAGCGGGGCGACGGCCCGATGCTCACCGACGCCGATGTGCAGCGCCTCCGCGATGCCGACCAGAGGTAGGTCGTGGGCGGTCGACACCAGCGTGGCCGTCGCCGCGCTTGATGCGGCGCACGCGGCACATGCCGACTGCAGGTCCGTGGTGCAGGCGCGCCGACCGAGCCTTGCCGGCCACGCAGCGTTCGAGACGTACTCGGTCCTGACCCGGCTGCCCGGCCAGTTGGCGCTCGATGGGCCCACCGCGGCCGGGCTGCTGGCGCAGGTGTTCCCGATGATCGTCGCCCTGGACGCAGCCGATGCGCCGAGTCTGCTCGCCCGTTTCGGGTCCATCGGCATCGTCGGCGGCGCGGTCTACGACGGGCTGGTGGGTGAGGCTGCTCGGGCACACGGTTGCGTCCTGCTCACCCGCGACCTGCGGGCGCGGCGCACGTACGACCTGCTCGGTGTGGAGTACGAGTTGATCGGCGTGTGACGACTGGCGGCCACCACGATGCCGGGTGGAGATGCCGTCCAGCCACCGCTACAATCCCTGCGTTCTTTGACAACCCACTTGATCCCCGAAAGCGGAGAGCACCATGAGCAAGGCCAAGTTCGAGCGCACGAAGCCGCATGTGAACATCGGCACGATGGGTCATATTGACCACGGCAAGACGACGTTGACGGCCGCCATCTCGAAGACGTTGGCGGATAAGGGGTTGGCGCAGTACACGCCGTTCGATCAGATCGACAAGGCGCCGGAGGAGAAGGCGCGTGGGATCACGATCTCGATTGCGCACATCGAGTATGAGACGGCGAATCGTCACTATGCGCATGTGGACATGCCGGGTCATGCTGACTACATCAAGAACATGATCACGGGTGCGGCGCAGGTGGATGGTGCGATTTTGGTGGTTGCGGCGACGGATGGTCCGATGCCGCAGACGCGTGAGCATGTGTTGTTGGCTCGTCAGGTGGGTGTGCCGTACATCGTGGTGGCGTTGAACAAGGCTGACATGGTGGAGGACGAGGAGTTGTTGGAGCTTGTCGAGCTTGAGGTTCGTGAGCTGTTGAACGAGTACGAGTTCCCTGGTGATGATTGTCCGGTGGTTCGTGTCAGCGCGTTGAAGGCTCTGGAGGGTGACGCGGCGTGGCAGGACAAGGTGATGGAGTTGATGGCGGCGTGTGATGAGGCGATTCCGGAGCCGCAGCGTGATCTGGACAAGCCGTTCTTGATGCCGATCGAGGATGTGTTCACGATCACGGGTCGTGGGACGGTGGTCACTGGGAAGGTGGAGCAGGGCAAGGTTCACACGGGTGACGAGATCGAGATCGTCGGGTTGCGGGCGACGCAGAAGACGGTGTGCACGGGTGTGGAGATGTTCCGCAAGTTGCTCGATGAGGGTCAGGCCGGTGACAACATCGGTGCGCTCCTTCGTGGGACGAAGAAGGAGGAGGTGGAGCGTGGGCAGGTGTTGTGCAAGCCCGGCAGCATCACTCCGCATACCCATTTCGAGGGTCAGGTGTATGTGCTGACCGCGTCGGAGGGTGGCCGTCACAAGCCGTTCTTCAACAACTATCGGCCGCAGTTCTTCTTCCGGACCACGGATGTCACCGGGACGATCCAGTTGCCGGAGGGGACCGAGATGGTGATGCCGGGCGACAACATCACGATCACGGTCGAGTTGGGCAAGCCGATCGCCATGGACGAGGGCCTGCGGTTCGCCATCCGTGAGGGTGGCCGTACCGTCGGCGCCGGCCGCGTCACCAAGATCACCAAGTGAGACGGGCGTACTGAACATGGCACAGAGCATCCGCATCCGCCTCAAGGCGTTCGATCACGAGATCATCGACCAGTCGACGCGCAAGATCGTCGAGACGGTCACTCGTACCAATGCAACGGTGCGCGGCCCGATCCCGCTGCCCACCGACAAGCACCGGTTCACGGTCATCCGTGGCCCGCACATCGACAAGGATTCCCGCGAGCACTTCGAGATGCGCGTCCACAAGCGCCTGATCGACATCGTCGACCCGAACGCGAAGACCATCGACAGCCTGCAGCGCATCGAACTGCCGGCCGGCGTGGACATCGAGATCAAGATCCAGAGCAGCTGACGCTGCCACGGACGCGGGCCGCACGGTCCGACTCCGGGGGGAATCACCAGCGGCCCCGCCTGCCACGAGCGATCGTGAGCGGCGGGGCCGTTGCGCGTC
Organism: Acidimicrobiaceae bacterium; assembly: GCA_020637295.1. Taxonomy (GTDB): domain Bacteria; phylum Actinomycetota; class Acidimicrobiia; order Acidimicrobiales; family Ilumatobacteraceae; genus UBA668. Next base: position 63,233 of record JACJWF010000003.1, read on the forward strand.
CAGCGAGACGGACATGGTCACGACTTCAGTTCGGGTGGCGTTTGGGTCTCGAGAGGCGGCGTGCCGAGTTCACTCTGGGCGGCGGCGGTGGCGGGTCGGTTGACACGGCGGACGGCCGCAGTGAGCACGCCTGCTGCCTTGGTCGCCGACTCCACGAGGGTGGGGTACCCGACTGACTCTCGAGGCTCGTGGTCGAGGTGACGTTGGTCGGCGAACCACGCTGTGATGTGCTCGAGACGAGCCGTATGCTCCGAGAGCTTCCGCTTGTTCAGCGGAGCGAAGCCTTCGTACCCGGTCGGACGTGCCAGTCGATCGACGACTTCGTCGAGGCAGTCAGCCAGCTCTTGATCGACTCGCTCGAGCTCTGCGAGTTGGGAGTTGATGTCGGCGGCGAGGCTGGCTACGGCGCTCGGCTCGTGGATGATGGCGTGCCCCAGCCGCAGCTCCTGCCACAGCGCGTAGTTCTGCTCAGCAACGACCAGGAGCGCAACGAATTGCTGCAGGAGTTCGTCAGCGAGGTCGTCGGCTTCACTCGCGCGGCTGGCGACGCGCGGACTCTCGTCGACGGAGGCGAGTCGCTGCATCAAGTAGGCGCGGAGGGTCTCGATGTCGCGGGCGATGAGTGGACCGAGGTGGTCCACGGTCGACCAGTCGGTTGCACTGAACTCGCCCGAACGCCGGTAGCGCTCGACCAATGGCTTTAGCGTCGCTCTGTCTCCGAGCACGGCACCCAACCGCTCCGCCTGCACCAGACGGACTAGCTGGTCGACCTTGCCCTCGACCCGCTTGACAGCGTCGGTGATCTCCCGGATTGCTGCCTTGAGGGCCATCTGGCCTGCCGCGGCTTGCATGCTCAGCGCCCTCTCGGGGCCGAGGTCGACCCTCTTCCAGTCGAGGTTGCCGGCGAACTGACCCGCCTTGCGGACAAAGCTTCGGAAGCTGCCGTCTCCGTTGGCGATCGCGCCGTGCTCCTTCAGGAGCTTGAGGGCTCGCGCCGAGAACTCGATGTACTCCCGGTGGGTCTGCTGATACGCGACGAGGTTGGCGGCGATCTGGAGCGAGTCGACGACCATGTGCCGGGCCCGCCCACCCGCCTCTCGCGTGGTAGCCATCATGCTGTCGATGAAGGCGGTGACATCGGTGGTGGAACCGGCTACCACGAGTCCGCGACCGTTCGAGTAGATCTCGATCTCGCCCGTCGGCGTGCCAGCCTCGCGTCGGCGCCGCATCACGAAGCCACCGGTCTCGAACAACTCGGGGCGGGCTGTCGATAGTCGTCAGGCATCGTCATCGCTGAGCCTCCATCCGGCTCGGAGGGTCTGCAGCAACTGGAGTTGGCGTGCTTCCAACTCGGTGGGTGCCCACACGGTGTGGTTGAGCACCTGGCTCGTGAGGGCAAAGTTCGATGTTCCAGCCTTCCCGGTGAAGTACTTCTGCTTCTTCAGTTCGAACTCGTAGTTCTGCGCTTCGGCGTTCTTCGCCCGGTTTAGCAGGACGAGGTTGGCCAACCGATGAGTCCATGTTGCGCGCTCGTCGTCAGTGAACCATTCGAGCCACTGCGAACCCTGTGCAGGATGCTGGGGCAGGACGTGCTCGACAGTGATGAGCCCATGCTGGTACGTCGCGCCCGATGTGTTCGCCAGCATCTCGTCGAGGCGAAGCAGTACGTACTTGCGCGTCTTGGACTCGAGGTAGAGGTCGCCGCTCAGACGGGTGATCGTCTCGGCTCGCTCGTTCTGGCTGAGCGAGAAGGCTGGTGCATCGAGACCCGCTCCCTCGTCGAGCTGTCCGAGAAGATCGATGTACCGCTGGGCCCGAGGCGTGGTGTAGGTGCGGCAGATGAACATCGCGGCCGCCAGCCGCTCCAGGTGGCGGAGGAAGGCGTCGAGCCAGGCCGGGTCGTCCGCGTGGTGGCGGAGTGCCCACATCGCGGGAGGGCGCCAGTCGCTGTTGTCGAGTTGCCCGAGGCGGCGCAGCCACTGGTTGACTGCCTCGGCACCGGCAGTTGCCTCGTACTGTTGGCTGTTGATTGTCTCCAGGGCCGCGGCATAGGGCAGCAGCAGATCGTCGATGAACTCTGTCTTGTTGCCGGGTGTGTACTTCGACAGCACTTGTTCCGGAAACTCCTTCAGCAGTTCCCGCTTCGCTCGTGTCTTGGCGACCAGCATCCGAAGGTGGATGAACAGCTCCACGAAACCGGTGCGGCCGAGGTCCTCCTCGGCGTTCTCCCAACGTTCCGCGTACGCCGCCGACTGGTCGTCAGGCAGGTCGCCGATGAGCTGTGCCTTGAAGATGTCCGTCGGGGAGAGGTCAAGGCCCCGGGCGTTCATCACGCTGAAGATGCGGTGCGCGCTGTCCAGGTCCGGCGTGCTGACCACCACCAGCCAGGTTTGTGTGCTCAATCGCTGCACCAATGCCAGGCGATCTCCGTCGTCCCAGTCTGAAAGCTGCTCCCAGAAGAGGCGGGCGTTCGCCTGGATCGCCTTCTGGGCATCCGTCTTCAGGCTGTCGGGCTTCAGTTCGAGCAGGCCGCCGATCGCTCCTGGAACCTGCACGTGGGTCGCGAAGAACTGCCGGTCCTTCGGCCGCAGGGCGAGCCGCGGTTCCGGCTTGAGGCCCTGGCTGAGGCTTCCCCGTTCGCGGATGAAGTCACTGAGCTCTGTCTGTAGCTCATGCACCGCGGTCAGATCGCGGAGGACGGCGAAGAGGATGGTCAGGGTGGTGAGCCGCTGTTGCCCGTCGATGACGTCCGCCGAGGCCACGCCTGCTTGCTTCACGAGGATGAGGGACCCGAGGAAGTACGGCTCGTCGGCGGATCGCGCCATCGACTCGACGACATCGTCCAGCAACTGCCCGGCCTGGTCCTGTTCCCACGCGTACGGCCGCTGGTAGTCGGGGATCTTGAAGTGGTAGTCGCTCGAGAACACCTTGTGGAGCGGTACCTCGGAGGCTTGGAGTTGCTTCATCGTTCTCCGTTCTGCGGGCTGGTCAGGCGTTGGGAAGCCACGCTTCGTCGAGCGGGTTCTCGGTGGCGTGGCGTACGGCGGCGTCGGCGCGTAGGCGAGTGGTCAGTTCGGCGCGCAAGAGGTTCACTGGCACCATTTCATTGAACTTGAGGCCGGCGAGAGCGTCGTCGTCGGGGGGGGCGCCCCCCCCCCCTCGACGATGGTGGTGGACCGGACCATGTCCAGGTCGGCGCGGGACAGGGTGGCCGAGGTGGCAACGTTGAGGCCGGCCGGTCGGCACGAGGCACCGGTTGCGGCTTCGAGGGCGGCTGCCAACCAGACGTTGGCCTTCCCGCCGGCGAACGTCCACCAGGTGGTGCCCCGCTCGCCGCGCACGAGCGTGGTGGCGTCGGCCCGGGCCCACGGGTGAGCAGTGCGCACCTCGGCGAGCTTGTCGACGGCGCGGCGGCTGAGGGTCACCGCGGCCGGTTCCGCCCCAACCAGTACTCGACGGCACGCCTGGGCGATCTCCGCGCTCACGTGCCCGCCGGGGCTGGTCCAGCGGGCGATGCCGCGCTCCTCGGACGGCTTGACGGCGATCACGCGCCGTCGCCAGTCGACGTCGATCACCTCCCAGTTGCGGCCGGCGAGCAGGAGGGCGCGTACCCCGTTGGCCGGCCGGGTGAGCAGCACGTCGTCGGGCACATGCCCGATCTCGCTGCGGCCGTGGTGCACAGCGAACAGCGGAGGCGAGGTGAACGCCGCAAGGAGTTCCATGAAGTGCCGTCGCCCGTAGTCCGCCTCGGCGGCGAGGCCGATGCTCAACATGCCGGCGCCGGTGTCCACCAGGTAGCCCTCATCGATCATGTGGGCGACGATCTCGGCGGCGTGGTCGGCGGCTGCCAGGCCGAGCGCGAACGGGGTGCCGAGCCAGCCCTGCCACGTGTGCCGGCCGACCTGCCCCTCCTGCAGGGCGAGCGCCAGCACCTGCTGGCCGACGAGATGCAGCGGCATGGGTGGCGGTGTAATCGGCTCGACGAAGCCGTCGGCCCACAGCAGCAGTACCGCCGTGGCGAACAGCAGACCGGTGTCGTCGGTAGCGAGCAGGGTGAGGTTGCGGCGCGAGCCGGCGCGCCGGCCGGCGCGTCCGAGCCGCTGGAGCAGCGATGCCACCGATGGCGGCGCGTCGATCTGCACCACATGGTCGAGGTCGCCGACGTCGATGCCGAGCTCGAGCGTGGAGGTGGCCACGATCACGCAGTCGGTCGCTTTGGCGAAGGCCTGCTCGGCCTGCCGTCGTTCGTCGACGCCGAGCGAGCCGTGGGACACGAAGGTGGTCACGTCGTGGGTGCGGAGCAGCGCAGCCAGCTTCTCGGCCCGGGCCCGGCTGTCGACGAACACGAGACGCTTGGCGCCCTGGTGCAGGCGTGAGAGCACGAGCGCGGCGTTGGCGAGCGAACCGACGTAGTCGAGCACCACCTCTGCCTGTGGCCCGGCCGGAGCGGGTGGGTTGACGACCGAGGCCGGCCGTGCACAGCCGGTGGTCAACCAGCCGAGCACGTCGGTCGGGTTGCCGACCGTGGCCGACAGGGCAATGCGCTGCAGCTCACGCCCGGCCAGCCGGGATGCCTTCGCCAGTACCGCCAGCAGGTGCCATCCGCGATCGTCGCCGGCGAAGGCGTGGGCCTCGTCGACGATCACGGTCTGCAGGTTGGCGAACCAGGCTCGGTGGTCGACCCCGGTCGAGACCAGCATCGCCTCCAACGACTCGGGCGTGGTGAGCAGGATGTCGGGTGGGTCGGCCAGCAGCTTGCGCCGTTGAGGGCCGGGCACGTCGCCGTGCCACAGCCCGACGCGCCGCCCCACCAGTTGCGCGTAGCCGTCCAGCCGCACGTGCAGGTTGTTCAGCAACGCGCGCAACGGGCACACGTAGAGCACCGTCAGGCCGCGCCAGCCCTCGCTGAGCATCCGCGACAGCACCGGGAGGATGGCGGCCTCGGTCTTGCCGCCGGCGGTGGGGGCCATCGCCAGCACATGGTCGCCGTGGAGGATGGGCTCGATCGTCGCCGCCTGCAGCGGGCGCAAGGAGCGCCACCCGAGCGAGTTGACCACATGGTGCTGCACCGCGGGGTGCAGCAGGTCGAAGCCGGACTCCCTCACTCAGAGCTCCAGATCGATGTCGTCCACGGTGTCGGCCGCACGGACGTTGCGCTCGACCTCGGTGAGTTCGCCGTCGGACAGGGTGAGCGTGTAGTCCCGGCGCGGATCGAAGTCCGCAAACTGGTCGACCCGGTCGAGCACGTCGGCAACGAGCTTCTTGAGGAACAGCCGTGGGGCAATGCCGACGCGGCCACCCAGGTTGCCGGTGACGGCTCGGGCCAGCGTCTCGATGTACGCGTCGTCGCAGGTGGCGCGCAGCCGCTGCCCGTGCTCGCTGCCGTCGGCGTAAAGGTCCCGCACCCTGCGGCCCACCTCGCACAGCGCGGCGATGTCGAAACCCGGCAGTCGCAGCTGGATCGCGCGCGGGTTGTCGAATCGGACGTCGGTCGTGAAGTCGGTGTGCAGCCGTTGCGCCAGTGGCGGCAGACGTGAAGCGCCCTGCGGGCCGTCGAAGAACGCGGGTGTGCCGGTGATCACCAGGTACAGCCCGGGGAAGCGCCCCTGGTCGATCTCGTCGATCAGCTGCCGGAGCGCGTTGAGTGCCCGGTCGCGGGTGTCGGAGCGGACCCGTTGCAGCGTCTCAATCTCGTCGAGCACCAACACCAGGCCGGAGTAGCCGGCGCCGCGCAGGATGGTCAGCAGACCCGCGAGGAAGGCAAGCGCGCCGTCGTGGTCGAGGTCGCCGCGGATGCCCGCCTGCCGCTTCACTGCCGCCGCCACATGCGGTTGCCCGCCCAGCCAGGCCAGCAGGCCTTCCGCCGCAGCAGCGTCGCCGTCGGCCAGCGCGCGGCGGTACCCGCGCAGCACCGCGGAGAGCGCGGGTGCTTGGGCAGCGACGGAGCCGAGCCGGCGCTCGGCGAGCGCGGCGGTGGCGGAGAGCACGGCTTCGGGATCGTGAGCGTCCACTGCGACGGCAGCGAGCACGTCGTCGTTGAGCGCGTAGAACCACGAGTCAACGATGGTGCGCAGCGCGCCGCCCGACGGGGTGTCCTCGGTGGTGAGGCGCTCGCACAGACGGCGGTAGACGGTCTCGAGGTGGTGGAGTGGGGTCTCGCCTTCGCTGATCTGCACTTCGGCGGTGGCGAAACCACGCAGGCGTGCATGCTCGGCGATCCAGCGCACCGTGAACGTCTTGCCCGACCCCCACTCGCCGCGGATCGCCTTGAAGTGAGCGCCGCCGGCAGCCACCGTGTCCAGTTCGTTGCCGACGGCGGTGGCGAAGCGCTCGGTGCCGACGGCCAGCGCGTCCAACCCCCGCTGGGGCACGGTGCCGCGGCGAAGTGCGTCGACGATTTCGCGTCGGCGAACTGCCGAGATCACTGCCCGACCTCGAACTGTTGGCGCAGCAGTTCCACGTTCAGCTCCACGGTCGTGCCGGCGCGCACGGCGAGGATCTCGGCGCCGTCGATGTTCACCAGTCGCTGCACCAGCGTGAGCGCCATGCGCAGCTGATCAGCCGGTTCACCGAGCCGCGCCGCCAGTGCCGGCAGCTCGATCGTGCCGCCCTGCGCCGCCACGGCGGTGAGGTAGCGGCCGACACGATCGTCGTCCATCGGCCGGGGCAGCCGTACGCGGTGGCGTTGCCCCTGGAACGTGGGCGAGGCGAACAGCCCGCCGAGCCAACCTTGCTGGCCGTCGTGGGGGGTCGACGAGATGGCGGGTGTGGTCGGTGCGGAGGGCGACTCCACGTCGGCCGGCTCGAAGAGTTCGCTCTGGCCGACGGTGGTGGGCCGTCGCACCACCTTGGGCGGGGACGGCAGCGGGGGCTGCGCCGTCGCGGGCACGTCGTTGCCGCTGCCGGCCCACCAAGCGGGCGGCAGCAACGGCCGGCGTTCCCATCCCTCGGGGAGCACCCGTGCCAGCACGGTCACCGGCACAGCCACCTCGTGCAGGGAGGCGCCGCCGTGGTAGCCGTACTTGAAGCCGCCGTAGCGCAGCCGGTCGTCCACGGCCAGCACGGCCGTGCCGCCCTTCAACACCCGCGGCCCGTGCACCTCGATCTCGTCGGGTTGCACGGCGCCGGTGGCACGCCGCCAGCGCTCGCCACCGTCGGTGTGGGGGCGGCTGGCGGCTCCCTCGCCGTGCAGCACATGGCCATGATCGGCGGTCAGCACCACCACCCGGTTGGCTTCGGCCGCTGCGTCGAGGATCCAGGGCACCGGCCCGAGCGATTCCAACGTCCAGTCGACCCGCACCTGGTCGCCGCGGGACAGATGGTCGTCGACCGAGTTCACCACCACACCCACGACGCGTTGCGCCGGGTCGAGGAGTGCCGAACGAACCGTGTCGGAGAGGGCCGAACCGGCGGGGGCCACCAGTTGCGCCTTGTGGAACAGCACGGGTGCCTTGTGCCCGGCCGACGCGGTGCGCAGGCCGGGATGGTTGGCGAAGCCGTTGCGTTCTTCTGCCTGGCCTCCCTCGATGCGGGCGCCGGCCAGCAGCGAGGCCCGGCTCACCTCGGTGACGGTCGGCAGCATCGCCACACCGACGGGCCAGCCCGGGACGTCGACGGGTGCGGCGGGGGTCCAGCCGTCGTCGGCGATGTCGCGCAGCAGTTCGTAAAGCACGTTGAGTGCCATCCCGTCGCACACCAGCACTACCACCGGCTGGGCGGCGGCCACGGGCGCGACGACTCGGTCGAGGACCTGCTCGATCGGCACGATGGAGTCGTTCGGCGCCGGCTCGCTCGCCGACCAGGTGGCGAGGTGGCGGGCGAAGGCGAGGTCGGTGGCCCGCTGCTCGACCACGGTGCGCTCGCAGATCGCCGCATACGCAGCTGTGATCGTGACGCGCTGCTCGGCGTCGACCAGGGCACGCCGGGCGGCTTCCACCCAGGCGCCGTCGCTGGCGTACGCCTGCAGATGCGCCGCCACGGTGCTCGGCGCGCTGCGGTACTCGGCGCGCCGCAGCAGCCGCACCGCGGCAGTGGCCGCGGCGAGGCGGCGGTTGCGGCGGCTGCCCTGCCGGTGCCGGGCGAGTGCGGCTACGGTGGCCTCGGCGTCGGCCACCCGGCCGGCCGTGATCTGTGCAGCGAGTCGCTCGAGGCGCAGCTCGAAGCCGGACGGCAACAGGTCCGACAACACCGCCAAGTCGGCCACGGCGGCTTCGTGGAGGATCTGCTCCGCACGGTCGATCCACAGCGACGCGGCGCCGTGACCGAGCATCGCCGTGGCCGCGGCGGCCCACGCCGCAGCCGAGCGCTGATCGACGGTGTCGCGGCCGATCGTGCCTTCGAGGCGGACGCGCCCGAGCACCTGGCTCTGGGCGAGGGCCGTGTCGTCGGTGGGCTCCCACAGCGCGCCGGCGACCAACCCGAGGGACACGAGATCGGCGGCTCGCCCGCCGGCGATCAGCTCCACCAGCACGGCGGTGGGTGCGGCCCCGTGGGCCCAACGGCCGGCCAGGCTGGCCCGCCGCTCGGGGGTGAGCGCCGCCACTCGGGCCGGCACCCCGGGGCGTTCGGCGACGGCGAGCACATCGGTCAGCGTCGCCGGGATGTCGGTGAACCCGAGGCGTGCGCCGTGCCAGGCGCGCCACGCCGTCTCCAGGTCGAGTACGCCAGGCACCGGTGCCTCGCGTGGCCAGCCTCCGGGCGGCGCCAGCTCGATCAGCTCGTCCACCAGCCAGCGCTCGCTGCGGGTGAGGGCGGGGTCGAGCACCGCGGCCCGGAATAGCCCAAGGACCGAGGTGAACGGGTCGAGGGACACCACCCGGCCCTTCGCCAGCCGGGCGACGACATCGGGCCCGAGCTCGCTGTCGCCGCACCCGGTGAGCAGCATCACCACCTGGTCGTTGTCGGTGCGCTCATGCTCGGCGAGCGCCTCCCGCACGGCGAGTGGCGACGGGCAGGGGACGATCCGGATCGGCACGGGCCCGTCGAGCGTGTCCGGCCCGGCCCACACGGGGTCCACCCGCACGGCGATCGCCAGGCGTCGGTCCTCCTGGCGGCGCACGGAGTTCACGAGCGCCAGGAGTTGCTGGGCATCAGCGGCCGGCATCCGGGCCCTCGTCGATGGTCCACCGCAGCTGCAGCCCGACGGCCTGCAGCTGCTCGGCGATCGCGGTCAGCTCCTGCTCGGCTCGCTGGCGTGCGACCGTCGGCGGCGACGACGACGCGGGCGTCGCCGACCCGGAGGCGGCTGCCGAGCCGCCCGCGGGCGCGTCCGCGGACGCGCCCCGTGCGGCCTTGGTGATGAGCTGGGTCGCAGCGGCCTCGGCCTCCCGCAGGCGGGTGACGAGTGCGATGGTGGATTCGTCCGCGTTGGCCGCTTCCTGCAGGCGGGCGCGGATCGCATGCGCATCGGCGGCGAATTCGCCTCCGAGCGCGGTCGCTTCGCGCAGCAGTTCGAGGTTGGCCCCCTGCACGGCGGCGGTGACCGATGGTGCCTGCTTGATCGAGGTGCCGAGCGCCGTGGGCGTGGTCGGCACGTCGAGCTGGGCGAGAGCAGCTGTGGCCTTGTCCGGCGAGAGATGCAGGCGCTGTTCCAGCCGGGCGGCGGCCTCGGCCGTGAGCCTGCGGGGCGACGTCTCCGGCAGATCGACCACTGCCCCAAGGCGCTGCAGCGAGGTGGGCAGTTCGCGGATCGACTCCGCGCGGTTGCCGATCAGGTCCCGGTGGATGCGTTCGTTGAGGTCGGCCACCGAGGTTGCCGAGCGCAGGGTGCTGGCCACCACGATGCCCATGTGCCCGGCGCGCTGCAGCGCTTCGGCCCACACGTCGTCGGCGGGGAGTTCCTCCGAGCGCAACTCCCAGTCCGCGCCGAGCTTGCCGATGTCGGGCTTCACGGTGCGGCCGCCGTCGACGAAGGAACGGTTGGTCGCGGCGGCCACGACGAGGATCACCAGGTCCGCCACGTCGGGGGAGAGGCCGCGGCGGTCGGAGGGGGTGTCGGCGCCGTCGAGCCAGGAACGCATCACGCGCACGGTAAGCGTGACGGTGGAGGTTTCGGCGCGTCGCCGCTCCACGAGATCCAGCCAGTGCTGCAGGTCGACCACGAAGTGGGCGGGGTGCATCGTGCCGAGGCGCAACGGGCCGGCCACCTTGGTGAGCACCCGCCGCAGCGGCGCCTCCACGTTCTCCAGCCGGCCGTTCGGTTGGCCGAGGGCGGCGGTGACCTGGGTGAGGGTGTGGCGCAGGTCGGCGGCCGTGATGCGCTCGGTGAACTCCGGGTGCTTGGGGTAGCGGTAGGAGAACATCTGGTCGGCGATGCCTTCGGCGTAGCTGCGCAGCGTGGTGCCGGTGGGGGGCCGCAGGTGCAGCGCCGGGTCGAGCGAGGCGAACTGGTCGCCGGGCTGGAGCTGGTTGTCCACCGTGCCGGTCTGCGGCTGGTCGATGCCGTAGGCCTGACGCACGATGGCGCGCACTCGTTCGGCGGTGGCGGCCCGTTCGTTGGCAAGTTGGGCGCGGGCGAGCGGCCGGTCGGACGGGGAGAGGTGCGCGGCCAGGCGTTCGAACGTCTCGCCGGTGAGGATGTACTCCAGCCGCACCAGCTTGCCCAGCAGGGTTTGCGAGGCGCTGCTGAGGAAGTTCGGCAGCCACACGCCGGTCCACTCGGCGGGCCGGTCGCGGCGGTAGGTGTCCACGCGGGCGCGGTCGTCCTTCGGGCCGAACTCGCCGACGTCCCACGGGAAGTCGATCACCAGCTTCGGGTTGGCCCCGGAGCGGAACGAGTCGTCGGGCAGTTCGTCGGGGTTGCGCACATTGGCGAACACCACGTCGATGGTGCGTGTAGTGCCGCGCCACACCAGCTCGAGCTGCGGGGTCAGGGTGTCGCCGCCCTTCATCTCCAGCATGTCGCTCAGCAGGTCGCGCATCCGGCGGCGCCGTTCGCCGTCGTTGTCCACCACCCGGGCGGCGTCCACGATCGGCGCGGTGTCGATGCCTTGCAGCACGACCGCCACGGTCGGGTCGTGGTCGTCGTCGCCGAGGCGCAGTTCGCCGATCTCGGCCACCCAGCCGCGCAGCTTGTCGAGCACCTGCTGGCGTTCGGCGCCCGGCACGAAAGCGCGCACCACCCCGGCGTTGAGCGCGGTGAGGCGGCTGACAGTGAGCGCGCGCAGCGGGCCGACCTCGGGCACGAGCGCGGCGACGAGCAATGACTTGGCGAGGCGGGCGTCGGTGACGTACTGGTGCTCCACCGGCACGGTGGTGGCTTCCTCAGGGGTGAGGAGGTGGGTGCGCAGCAGCAGTGGCTGGAAGCGTTGCGTCCACATGCGGGAGGCCTGCTGGAACTGGGCGCGCATCACCTCGGTGAGTGGCTGCTCGCCAGAGTTGATGGCGTCGAACAGGTCGCCGAGGGGGATCAGCTGACCCACCTGCAGCCGGTCCCGGTTGTCCACCAGCAGTTGCAGCATCACCTTCAGCGCGGTGCGTTCGCGCTGCATCGCGCCGGACAGCGCCACCAGCGCGTCCACCAGTGCGGGCGAGAACGGGTACAGGCGGCGGAATGCGTCGAGGTCGCCCGTGTCGGTGAGCAGCACGTCGCGTTCGCCGCGCTCTTCCAGCTGGCGCTTCACCAGGGCGAAGGCATCGTCGAGCTGGTGGCGGGCGGCGTCGGAACGCGGGCGCAGCAGGCGCTGCGCGGCGATGGCCGGCAGGTTGCGGTCTTCCAGGGTGATGGTGTCGAAGCGGCCCTCGGAGTGGCGCAGGATGTCCACCGCCGTGAGGGCCTGCGCGCCGGGCACATGGTCGCCGACGAGTTCGCGCAGGTCGCGCTGGCGGGCGATGAAGCTGACGATGGGAGCGGGTCGCTTCTGCGCGTCGCCTTCCACCAGCTTCACCACCTTGGCGCCCTCGCGGCTGACGAAGGCGACGTCGCTCATGCGCGACGCCAGCCACAGCACCAGCTCGTCGAGGAATAGCACGACGGCGTCGTAGCCGAGCGAGCTGGCATGACGGCTGATGGCCTCCAGCCCGTCGTCGATGGGCACGAACCCGTGCGCCGTGGTCTGCGCCTGGCCGGGCAGGGCGCGGTAATGGCTGCGCAACAGGGCGCTCACCAGCAGGTCGTGTTCGGCGGAGGTGGGGGGCGCGGCGAGGGCGGCCTCGAACCGTTCCGGCGTCCATTCGGCGCCGAGGTCGCCCCAGTCGTCGTCGGTGTCGCCGTCGCTCAGCAGGCGGAAGAACACCTCGTCGCCCAGTTCGCCGCGCTTCACCACGGCGTCGTCGAGCATGCCGTCAGCCAGGTACACGGCCGGCAGCGCGGCCTCTGGGTGCAGTGCCCGCACGTACTCCACGTAGTCGCCCAGCACCACCTGCTCCAGCGAGTCGGCGCCCACCGCCTGGTACGGCACGAGGAGGAAGTTGCGGCCGGCCAAGCGGTCGCCGTACTTGGCGATCACGGGGGCAAGCTCGGGCTTGGCCCGTGCCGCCGGGTGGCCGCGGAGCAGCAGGTGCAGCACGGCCATGAAGGCGGACTTGCCGGCGCCGAAGCTGGCGTGTAGGTAGCTGGACTTGCTCGTGCGGTCGGCGACCGAGGAGGTGATGAGCGACAGCGCGAGGTCGAAGCATTCGGCCAGCTGCGGGGTGACCACATAGTCGGCCAGCGTGCGTTCCGGCTGCTCGATGGCGGACTTGAGGCTGATGACGAAGTCGCTCTTGTGGACCTCTTGGGGGATGTCGATCAGTTCGGAGAGCAGGGTCATGTCGTTCGCCGTCTACCGCGTGCGGTGGGCGCCGGGCGCCAACCTTCGAGGTCGTCGTGGGTGAGGTGGAGGGTGCGGGCTTCCACGTCGAGCAGGCCGGCGATCTGGCTGCCCGGCCGGTTCAGCGCGGGGTCGGTGTTGGGTTCGTCGTACCACTGGCGCAGCCATGGCGCCAGTTCGGCCAGGCCGGCCAGCAGCGGGGTCAGCCCGGCCGGGTCGCGGCCGTCGCGCTTGGCGCCGAGGTAGAAGGTGGCCAGCGCCCGGGCCCGTTCCAGGTGGTTCCATCCGGCCCAGCCGACCACCAGCGACGGGTCGGTGTCCGTGGAGGCGCCGGGGTAGGAGATGAACCGTTCCTTGGGCACGTCGAGCTTGCCGCGGTGCGTCCAGCCCACACCCGTGAAGTCGGCGTTGGCGTAGCGCGGCGGCACGGGGATCTCGCCCACGGCCTCGCCGGCGTCTTCCCGCCGTTGCAGCGCCCACGTGTGGCACCACTGCGCCCACTTGCGCAGGCCGGCCTCGGTGTAGCGCAGCGCCGCCAAGTACGGCACTGCCTCACCCTTCACCAGGTCGGCCACCAAGGCCGCCACGTCCACGTCGTCGCGCCCGGCGTAGATGCGGGCCACACCCATGAACTCTTCGTCGGCCCGTGCCAGGGCGGCCAGCCGTGCGGTGGAGGTGATTGCCGGTGTGGGCCAGTACGCCGGGCTCTCCAGCCGGTCGAGCAGCCAGGTCTTCAATGCCGCCTGCTGCTGCTCGGCCCAGGGCGTGGTGTTCCACCGCCGCTTGTACTCCGGCCGCTCGATCAGCACGATCTCGGCGTTGGTCTCGATCACCTCGATCCGCCGCTCCACCAACGCACGGTACTCCGCCGGCCAATGCGCCGGCGGTGCAGTGATCGGCGTGGACCCATGGCGGGTGAACCAGGTGGTCGCCTCCTCGCCGGCGGCGACCTTGCGGGCCAGCACGATCTCGAACGCCCGCTCACCCAACGCCAACGGCGGCTCCTCCACCGCGACGAGGTCGTCGTCGACCAACCCGTAGTGGCGGTAGACCTCCCAGTCGAGATGTTCCTGCAGCCCGATCATCCGCCGACGAGTGAGTTCCCACTCGGCCTCCGCTGCAGCCAACGCATCGGCAGACGGGGCGGTGTGCTCGGCGATGGCGGCTGGCGACAGTGATGCCAACTCTTGCGCGGCCGAGTCGAGTGCGACTGCCGTCGCCCTCGGCATTGACCTGGGCAGCGGGAACGCCTGCAACTTCGAGCCGTCGAGGTCGTAGAAGTTCTCGAACGGGTCGGTCGTCTGGCGAGCGCCCTTGGCGTCGACGGTGCTGCCCTTGTTGTGAGCCACCTGCTTCAGCCAGAAGCAGGCCGTCGACGAGTTGAGCACGCCCACAAGATCGAGGTGCTCCTCCTCCGTTGTCCCCGCCGGCAACTTGATCACTTGAGCCGTTTGCTTGAAGACGGTGCCCCCTCTGTCCAGAACGAAGTGGTTGTGAGTCGCAACGCGGGGGCACGCAATGGACAGGGGGGTACGAAGCCGGTGCAGAGCAATCTGATGCCACTCCCACCACGGTCGGCCCTCGGCGCGGTAGGTCAACTTGGAGAACGTGGCGCGTGCCCACAGCGTCGTGCGGAACGGCCACAACCTCCTCAGGGTTTCGATTTCAGTGTCAATGTTGATGACGTGCTCGTCCTTGTACGGGAAGAACGACCACTCAGATTCGCTGATTCTCCAGTCGCGAATCGTCTCGCCCACGACCACCATCCGAAGTAGCCCGGGGTTCATGAGCGCTCGCGCGTGTTGCCTTCTGCTCGCGAGTAGAGCGTCGTCTGCGTTCGTCTGCCCCGTGTAGCCGATGTGTTCGATCGCCTTGGACAGTCGGCCCCGGTCGTCTTCAAGGCGGTCCTTCAATTCGGCGCCGCCGCCGCCTCCGATACTCCAGGGGTGGGTGTGCAGTCGCCTTCGCTCCAGGTCAGCCACGCTCACGAAGTCGGTCGTAACACCGGGGCGATCGAGCGTGTCGACGATGCTCGTCCAAACCAGGCCTTGCGCCGCGTCCGCGGGTGTGCTCGGCTCGCCGCGGATGCCCATCACGGCGCGCACGGTCGTCAACCGGGGGCGGCGGCTGCGGCCGAATACGATCACGGTCGGTGTGCCGTGACCGGGGATGTAGGCGCCGCTGGTGTCGATGAGGTGGGTGAGGTCGTGGTTCGGCAGCCACTGCTCGATCAGCTTGCTGCCGAACTCGCGCTTCATGAATGAGTTGGCGGTGATCATGCCGACGAAGCCTGCACGCTCGCGATCACCGTCGCCCTTGCGGGCAAGCTCCCAGAAGCGCTCCGTGAACGGCACGCCGAGGGAGTACTGCCGATGGCAGGTGGCGTACTTCTTGCGGTACAGGGCGTTCAGCGCCGGGTCGCGCACCACGATGTAGGGCGGGTTGCCTACCACGCACGCCCACTGGCGCGACAGCAGGGTGCGGGCGGCCTCCAGGTCTTCGGTGGAGTAGCCGTGCGCCGCGGCGGCGGTCACGTCGTCGTCCTTGCCGATGCCGGCCAGGGTGAGCTGGGTGACGGAGTGCAGCAATGAGTCGCCGACGGCGATGTTCACCGGGTAGGTGGGGGCATCGGCCAGGCGCCGGTCGCCGCCCGCCTGCAGCGCCGCCACCAGCAAGCGGAAGCGGGCGATGGCCGCGGCGAAGGGGTTGATGTCCACCCCTGCCACGGCGTCCAGCGAACGGCGGGCAAGCTCTCGGCGGTTGGTGCCCGGCTCGGCATCCACCCACCGTTCGAACAGGCGGTGGAAGGCGCCGAGCAGGAAATGGCCGCTGCCGCAGGTGGGGTCGATCAGGTCGGTGTAGCGCAGGCCGAACGTCTTGAGCGCCGGCTCCAGCGTGTGGTCGAGGATGAACTCCTCCACGAACTCCGGGGTCTGCAGCAGCGCGAACTGCTTCTTCGCATGATCCGACAGATCCTGGTAGAGGTCGCCGAGGAAGCGGGTGTTCCACGTGGGGTCGGCGAAGTCGTGGGCGATCTCGCCCGTCGCGGCATCGATGCGCTGGAAGTCCGCCAGCAGCTCGCGTGCCCCGTCCGCCGACGGCTCCAGCAGCCACAGCGGGTTGTGCGCGCCGAAGATGTCGCCCGTGGCCGGCAGGCCGGCGTACTCGGTGAACACGTGCCGCAGCCAGTGCCGGTCGTCGTGCGCGGGGAAGCGGCGCAGGTAGTCGGCCCGCTGCTCGCGGGCCAGGTCCCGCCGGTTGCCGGGGCCGGCCAACAGGGCGTCGGTCACCAGCCCGTTGTCCTCGCAGAACCTCACGAACACACACCCCAGCACCCAGCTGACCGCCACCTGGGCGAACACGCCCTCCGCCCACTGCGGCAGCGGCAACGAGGTGCGGCCGGCAGCGATGGCGCGCTGGTACTCGGCCTCCAGGGTGGGCCGGTCGGCGTGGGCCCGCAGGTCGTCCACCAGTGCGTTGGTGCGCTTGCGGGTGTCGGCCAACAGGGCCGCAGCAACGATCATCAGGCCACTCCCGGCTCGGTCTTGTGCAGGTTGTGCAGCCATGGCTCCGGCAGCACCAGATGCTCCGCCGGCGTGCTCACCGGCACGGCGCGGCCCGCCACCGTGGGCGTAGCCGCTGGGTCGTCGGCAGCCACCAGCACCCACACCGTGCGCAGTGCCTGGCCCGGCTGCGGCCGCCACGTGCGTTCACGAAGCTGATCGAGCATGCCCAACAGGTTGTAGCGCCCCAGCAGGCCCGGGTGCACGAACAGCAGATGCCGCTGCGCCAGCAGACCGTCCTGCAACGGCGCCATCGCATCCTTCGCCACCGTCAGCAGCCTCGGCCACCGCTCGCCCTCCGGCCCCGCGGCATCCGTCCCTAGGATGGCCGTCGGCCACTTGATGGTGCGGCGGTCGGTGTAGGCGCGCATCGCCCCCACCAGCCAGCCGTCCACATCCACCGTGTGCGGGCCGTAGCCACGCAGCAACTCGATCGCCCGGCGCTGCCAGCGGGGCTCCACCGTCATCACCAGGTAGCCGCCCTCGGCCTCCTGACGCTGCAGACGGGCGTGCACCGCCAGGGCCTCCTCGCGCTCGTGCGCCACCGCGGAGATCATCGTGCCGGTGCGGTGCCGCACGCCCGACGCACCGAACACCGTGGACAGGCCGCCCCCGATTGCCGGGGGAATCCAGAACCCGGGCGGGCGCACGATGCCCGACGGCGTGTTGCCGCCCTCGAACCACTGCAGACCGAGCAACTCGTCGAGCATGCGGTCGAGCTGGGGGCGCTGGGGCAGCTGCTCGGCCAGCGGGAAGCGGGTGCGTACACGGTGGCGCACGTCGTCCTCGCTGAGCGTGCCGGACCCGAGCAGCGCCGAACGGGCCAGGACGATGGCGCGCTCGGCCCTCATGCCCCGCGGGTAGATCTCCAGACGGCTCGACACCGCTGCCTGCGCCGACGCCGCCGCGGCCAGGCGAGCCAGGCGAAAGTCCGCCGGGGGTGCCAGGCCCGCCGGCGTCGGCACCGCCCACAACCGCTCGAGCGTGGCGGCCGCCGTGGGCAGCGGGTCGGTGGCCGCCAACTGGTCGGCGGCGTTGCCGAGCGTGGCCGCATAGTCGGCCAGTTCCTCGGCGTCCAGCTCGTCGGAACCGAGAGCCACCACCGCCGACGCGCCACCACCCAGGCGGCGCCACGTGAAGCGGTTGGTGGTGCGATAGGCCTCGGCTTCCAGCGCCGCGCGCACCACCGCCCTCGCCTTGGCGATGCGGGTGCCGCCGGTGGCGACCGAGCCGCGCTGCACCAACAGCGCCTCGGCCAGCTCGTCCGCCGGCAGCACACCGCCGGCACGGTCGAGCAACACGGCAATGTCCGCACGCACCTGGGTGATCAGCGGCTGCTTCACCCATCGGCCACGGGCGCGTTCCAGCAGGCCGTCGTACCCCGCCCGGTCGAGGTCGGTGGCTGCTCGTACCTCGGTGACCGACGGCCACGCCGGCATCTCACCGGCCGCCAACTGCAGCTGCGCGTCGAGGCCGAGCAGCAGGCCCAGTGGCGCCTGATCGGCGGTGGCCTGCACCGTCTGCGGCTTGGGGATCAGCAACGACGCCAGCCGGTCGATCGAGGCGATGCCCTCGCCGTCGTCCGTGGGGTCGACGTCGATGTACGAGCGCAGGCGGGTGACCGCATCGCTGACCTCGCGGCGCACCCGCAGACCTACACCCACCGACCGGCTCCACTCGAAGGCGGGCAACGCCAGTAGTTGCTCGACGGTGGTGATGCCGCGGCGCTCCAGCACGCTCGCCGCCAAGCCCGACAGGCCTAGCTCGGTGACCGGTGTGTCGTGTGCGGCCGTCGACGCCAACCGTTCCAGCGTGGCATCGTCGGCGCCCTGGTCGTCGGCCGTCACCGTGGCGCGGCCCGCCGCCGCGAACACCGCCCGCCAGGCCTCGCGCATCTGCTCTGCCGTGTCGAAACGTTCCTGCGGCCGGCGGTGCAACGCCTTGGTGAAGAAGCGGAGGATCCGGTCGCGGACCGCAGGCTCGAACAGCTCGGGGTCGAACGTGGGGGTCTGTGCCTCCAGGTGCATCGGGTCGGTGCGACCATCACCCCACTTCGGGCGGACACCGGTGGCCATCTCGTGCAGCGTGGCCGCGGCCGCGTAGCGCTCGGCGGCAGGGTCCCACCGTTTCACCTCACGCTCGGCGAGGAACGGGTCGAGGTAGCCCGGCGTGCCCGCGCCCAGGCTGGTGTCCGGGGCCTTGGTGAGGGACAGGTCGAACAGCACCAGATGCAAGCTGCGGTCGCCGCGGCGGGGGCGCACGCCGAGGTTGTCCGGCTTGATGTCCCGGTGCGCTACACCCTCGGAGTCCAGGTACTGGACCACGTCGAGCAGGTCGTTGCCGAAACGCTCCAGCAGGTCGAGCCCCAGCCGGCCCTGGGCGCGCAACCGGTCGGCCAGGGTTAGGCCGAGCTTGTCGTTGGGATCGCCCGCCGGTTCGAGGCGCAGCACGGTGCGCCCCTCCACCGTGTCCAGCCCGTTGCACTTCACCAAGCACGCGTGCGACAGGTGCTCCAGCGCCCGCGCTTCGTCGCGCAGACGCTCCGCGTACTCCTCGTCCTTGGCCACCTTCAGCACCTCGGGCTCGGCGCTGCCCTCGCGGGAACACAGCAAGGCCACCGCGGTGGAGCCCGCGCCAAGCCGCCGCCAGACCTGCCAACCACCCTCCAGCTCGTCGCCCTGGTGGGCAAGCAGCGGGTCGGCACGCACCCCGTCG
This sequence comes from Acidimicrobiaceae bacterium, assembly GCA_020637295.1. Lineage (GTDB taxonomy): Bacteria > Actinomycetota > Acidimicrobiia > Acidimicrobiales > Ilumatobacteraceae > UBA668. Next base: position 82,260 of record JACJWF010000003.1, read on the forward strand.
GGCTCGAAACTGGTGGCAGGTGCCGTCAGCTCGTCGAGCGCCCCGTCGAGCAGGCGCAGCAGTTCGGGCACGGGTTCGCGGTCGGCCGGCACCGGTGCGGTGGCGATCTGCACGAACATGTCGAGCTCGTCCGGCAGGCCGTCCACAGCGGCCGCCAGTGGCAACCCACGGTTCGCCGCCAACACCGCGTCGCGGCCCGCCAGGTCGGAAGCCGGCGGCCGACCCGCCAGCAGCAGGTAGGCCAGCGAGCCGAGTGAGAACACGTCCAGCGCCATCGGGTCGGGGTCCTCGGCCGAGTAGGCCTCGGGCGCCAGGTACACCTGCTCCGCCGCCGCCAGCCGCTCGGCCAGGTCGCCGCCGAGCGAGGTGGGCGTCACCTCCGCGCGCGTCAGCCGGGTCGCCAGCTCGCGCGACCCCGACTGCCAGTGCCCGATCACCAACTGCGGCAGCGCGCCAGGCACCCGCGGCGGGCGCACCAGGACGGACCTCGGGGTGAGCGCCCGGTGCGTGACCCGGCGGGAGTGGGCGTGGGCCAAGGCCTCGCCCAACTGTCGGATCAGTTCGACCCGCTGCAACAGGTCGAGCTCGGTGAGATGCTCGGCTGCCCAACGGTCCAGAGGCTCCTCGCCCAGCACCCGGTCGAGCAGCACCGCCGGGCCGCGATCAGCGCGCACCAGGTCGGTGACCGCGGCGATGCCGTCGTGATGCAGGCCCTCCAGCAGCCGCACCTCGCGCTCGGCCTCGCGCTGCAGGCGTTGTTCCTCCTCGCGCGTGGTGGCGGCACCCACCAGGTAGACGCGGATGCGGCGGCGGGCGCCCAGGCGCGGCCGGGTGCCCTCGAAGTCCTGCCAGCCAGGGCCTTCGTCGAGCAGTTCACCGATCTCCCAGTCGCCCGCCTTGCGGCCGCGGTTCACCGGCTTCAGGCCAGCCGCGTCGATGGCGTCGGCGATGCGGCGCGACATCGGCTTGTTGATCGCCGTCGGCCGGGCCTGCACCAACGCTGGCTCGCGTAGCGCCGCCATGATGCCGGGCAACCGAGCGAACCCAGTTCCCTGACCGGGGCCGTTCGGTTGCAGGGGCGGGGCCGGGGCAAGGTCGCGCCCCGCCACCCCGGTTCGGCCCACGTCGTGCAGTCGGCAGTCGAGGTCCGGTGCCGACAGGAACACCATCGCCGTCACCCACGGCGGCTGACTGCCCTTGAACACCTTCTGGCGTGCCAGCAACGAGCGCAGCCGCTTGGCCTTGGCGGTGGCCAACAGGAGCGGGTGGTCGTACAGGCGCTCGGTGCCATCGGCACGCACGTTGCGCCACGTCTGCCCATCGCCGAACAGCTTCCCCGGGAACGACTTGATCTCCACCAGCGCGAAGACGTACGGCGTGACCACGAGCAGGTCGACCTCGTTCACCGACCCGTCGCCGGCGATGAATTCGAGGTTGGCCCACGCCCGGAACGGTTCGTACGCCGGCAGGCTCTCCTTGACGAACGCCAGGGCCTCCTTCTCGTGCGCGAACGACGAACCACCTTCGTGCCACAACGGCGCGTTCATCGGCGCGTCTCTGAGGGTCTCGTCATGCCCGTCCGATCGTAGGCGAGGCCAGGGGGCCTGCAGACCCCGGACTTCAGGTTGCTCTTGACCATTCGCTCAGGCCAGAATGCCGCCCATTCTTTGTCGGGAGAAGTGAATGAGCGGCGCTGCCACGCAGAACAGCCTGGACCAATGGACGAGCCTGGAGCACCTGCTCGAATACCTGGGGACCGGTCCATCGACCTTCGAGGCCGCCCACGCCATGTTGCTGTTTACAGTCGGCCACCGCGAGCAGCTTGGCAGGGCAAGGGAGAACAGCTTGCCTGGCAGGCGTTCCAGGCTTCGGGAGGAGCTGCTGTCGCTGTTCAGCGATGGCCACTACCTGCTGAAGTTCAATGCTGATCTCATGCCAAGGGTGAGAGATCTCCGTGACAGCTTCAGCGACCTAGACGACGTCTTGGTCGCCGATGCATTGGCCATGGCGCTCGGCGATGCGTGCGGCACGACGTTCATCCGGCAGGCGGAGAGCTACTACCTCTTGAAGGACGACACTGGTCGACGGGGCAATAGCCACGGAGAGGCCATCGGCCGACCGCTTGTTCCGCGTGATCCCGTTCCGATCAGTTCGCCCCTCGTTGACAGGTTGGAGGACTCTCGCCGGACCACCGACCCGTACAACCTGCCCGCCGGGCAGCGAGGCATGCGACTTCGGAATCTGGCACTTGCCCCGCCAGAGGTTGCTGAACTGCGGGTCGAGTTCGATTTCTCGATCTGTGATGCCCTCCAGACCATGCTCGACCTCAACGACGGACTCACCTTCGCGCTCTGCCTCCCGACCTCATCCCTGGCGGATGACTATGTCTACGACCAGGACACTGTGAGGGAGAGGTTCTTCGACGTGCGGCCAACATCGGTCGACCACACTGAGAAGCTTCTGGAGTGCCTTGATCTGGCTCACGGGGCCGGGGCAGATCTTGTGCTGTTCCCTGAGCTGTCAGTTCCGACTGAGGCACGAGACCGGATGGTCGAGAAGTGGGCAAGCCAGACGAATGCGGCGGCGGTGGCGGTGCTCGGGAGCTCACATCACATCGATGGTCAGCAGCGCCGGGCGAACACGGCTTGGATGGCGGCCTCAGTACGACTGCTGCACGACGACACTCACACCAGCACCCGCACCGTCTTGCCGGTACACCACAAGACGGTGCCGTTCATCGACCGCAAGATCGGCAAGGACAACAAGAAGCTGCACTTCAGCGAGGACCTCACGCATCGAGCGCAGCCGCGGCTCAGGGTCTTCGCGGGGAAGACCTCGATGCTCCTGGCTGTCACAATCTGCATCGACTTCCTCGACTCTCGCGTTCGCGACATACTTCGAGACCTGTTCGTTGATGTTGTCCTTGTGCCAGCGATGACCGAGAAGACGCAGGTGTTCCGTGACCTCATCACAGGCTTGGTCGGGGAGACGCAAGCGCATGTGCTCCTCGCCAACGCGGTCGTGAGCAAGGAAGGCGTACACGGACTTGTGGGTCACCCCCACGGCCCGGAGCGGGTCACCGACATCGATGCTTCGTGGAAAGAACAGTACGTAGAGGGAGGCGGGACTGCCCCCGGAGATGGTCCTGGCGTGGCCCTGATACACCTTCCGGGCAAGAACGAGGAAGGCTGGTCACGATGGGTTGCACTTGGAACTCGCTCAGGATGACTACGCTCCGGCCGATACCCTTATTGGCCCCGGCAGCGGCGCCTGGCCATTCCCCAACTCCGACTACTCCAACCGAGGGACGATGATTGCCGACGTCATCAGCAGCGAAACCGCAGACAGAGACCGCTGCACGGAAGTCGGGATGGCGTTGGCCTTCATGTTCCTGCGCCGTACCGGTGTGCATCGCGAGTTGCTCGACTCACCCTGGATCACCGAGGGGCAGACGTACGACGCGGGCCTCGGGCACACGTGTCGGGAGGTCGCCCGAGCGTTCTTGTCGCACGCTGACATCGATGAGGCACTGACCGATACGCAGAAGATGTGCGCCAGGGTGGGCAAGTCTCTTGCAAGTCTTGATGTGGCCGCCGCGGTTGCCACTGTGGCTCAGGCCCGAGGCGAGACCTATCTCACGGCCCAATCCCCTCGATGGGCAGGGATCGCCGACGGTCTTGCCGACATTGTCGACGGCTATCGACTCCGGCTCGCGCAGTATCTGGACACACTGGGTTCGGAGTTGTCCTTCCGTGCTGTTCCCGACGTCGAGCGTTCGGAGCTTTTCGTCCTACTGGCCACCGCGTTGTTCGGTCCCAAGCCGGAAGTGCTACGCGGCCTCGGGCAGTATCTCAACGCGTTCGACGACCATCAGGTGATTCTTGCAGAGGCGTCGGTTGACGCCGGCGGCGGGTTGACCGACGAAACTCGTCAGCGACTTCTCACCCTGCTTGCGAAGTACCACGCTGCAGCGGGCTGAGGCGCACTCCGGTTCGTCGAGGGTTCCCGGCGCCATGGGCGTTCGCCGGGGCCGCTCCGAGCCCACGGCGACCACTACGAACTGGACCTCGCCCGCTGACGAACCGCCGGCGCGCCCGTCCTAGGGTGCGAGGCCATGCAGGACCTGGACGTGCACATGGGTGGCAAGCGACCCTTCGGCTACAGCTACTGGCCCCTCCCGGAGGACGACCCCGGCGTGGAGATCCCCCGGGAGAGCATCCGCCTGGTCAGCCCGGACGGAGCGCTGGTGCGCGGCGTGCTGTGGACCCCGCCCGCCGGCACGCCGTGGAAGACCGCGGTCATCCTCAGCCACCCCCGTGGCGACTTCAGCGTCCACTATGCCTGCCCGCTGCTGGCTGCCGCCGGCTACGCCGTGCTCGGCTTCGGCACCCGCTACCAGAACAACGACACCGACTGCCTCCACGAGAACTGCATCGTGGACGTGAAGACCGTGTACGACGAGATGAAGCGACGCGGTGCGGAGGCCGTGGTGCTGCTGGGCAACTCCGGTGGCGGCAGCCTGATGGCCATGGCCCAGGCGGAACTGGGCATCGGCGACGGCTGGATCGGCATGGCTGCCCACCCCGGGGAGGGGGTGTTCATGCTGCAGGTCATCGACCCCAGCGTGGCCGACGAGAGCGACCCGTTCAGCACGGTCCCCGAACTGGACATGTACAACCCCGACAACGGGTGGCGGCCGTGGCCCGAGCCCTGTGTCTATGACCGGGACTGGCTGGCTCGCTACCGCGCCGCGCAGGTCGAGCGCGTGGCCCGCATCGACGCCATCGCCAAGGCCAGCATCGCCGAGGCCACCGACGCCGGCGCCCGGTTGCGCGGGGTGGACAAGGACGCCGACCCGGCCACCTGGCGGGAGTTCCGCCGCCGGGCGGTGTTCACCAAGTACCACACGATCTACCGCACGCTGGCCGACCCGGCGTACCTGGACCTGTCGATCGACCCCGACGAGCGGCCGATGGGCAGCCTGTTCGCCTTCCCCGACCCGTTCGACGCCAACTACGGGCGGGGCGGCCTGGCCCGTACCATGACGGCCCGCGGCTGGCTGAGCACGTGGTCCGGCCTGTCCAGCCACGCCAAGTTGGCCGACACGATGCCCAGGGTGACGGTGCCGACGATCCTGGTGCATCCCACCGCCGACACCGAGATCCGCGTCTGGCAGGCCAAGGAGATCGTCGAGGCGTCCGGGGCCGCGGACTGCACGTATGTGGAGATGAAAGGGGCCCCGCACTACCTCGAAGGGCATCGGCTAGAGGCTTTGGACACGGTTGCACAGTGGCTTCGGAAACGGTTTCCGTAGGGTCACTCGTTTGCCACGGAGCGTGCTGAAACGCTGTAAACGCCACACCTTTTGTTGTGCTCCTCACCTGCCGAACTCAACAGTGGGTCAGCAGGCACACCACCGGAAGGACCGGAACGGAGCCTGATCCAGTCCACACGGGAGGAAGAACCATGAAGATCTCGAGGAGCAAGCGGCGCCGGATGATGGCGGCGGGTTTCACCGCTCTGGTGGTCACGGCCGGCACGGCCTTCGCCGCGACCAACACGGTGGCCGACAGGAACGCCGGTGCCGGCACCAGCGTGGTGTCCGGGTACACGGTCAACAGCGTCGGCTACGAGGCCGCCAGCCTGCCGATCTACGTCGGCCGGGTCACCTTCGACATCCAGCGTGATGTCAACCCGCTGGTCGTCGATTCGTCGAACGCCCAGGTGTTCATCAGCCTGGACGACGGCGAGACGTTCTACGACTGCTCGGTGACCGCCGGCTCGGCAAGCTGCGTCGTGCTCGATCCGGTGCTGTTCAGCAACGTCGAGACGCTCGACGTCGTCGCCTACGACCTGCAGAACTCGCCTGGCTGACCGTCCTGACGAGGCGGGTGGGTCTGCAGCCCACCCGCCTCGACAGGGACCGGAAGGACGGATCCGATGCTCAGGACGACGCTGTACCGAGTGGTGCAGATCGCGGCGGCCCTCGCCGCGTTGCTGTTCCTGGTGCCGACCAGCGTGGGCGGCGCCGCCAGCTACGTGCAGGTGACGGGCAACTCGATGTACCCCACACTCCGGCAGGGCGACGTGGTGCTGCTGACCCGTGACGATCGTTACGCGGTGGGCGACATCATCGCCTACAAGTCCCAACTCCTCGGCGGTGAGGTGGTCATCCACCGGATCATCGCCATCCATCCTGGGGGCCGCTACGCCACCCAGGGCGACAACAACAACTTCATCGATCAGTACGAGCCCGTCGTGACGGACATCCTCGGCAAGCAGTCGGTGCGTCTGCCCGGAGCGGCAAACGTGACCCAGCGGCTCACCGGGGTGACCGGGATGGTCGTGCTGATTCTCGGCGTGGGGGCGATCATGATGATCCGTCCCCGCTCACCCCACGCACGGCACCGGCGCCGTGCAATGAGAGGACGGATCTCATGAACAGGCAGCGGAGCGATGCGGCCAAAGCGCCGCACGCAGCAGGATCACTCGGATGGTGGCTCACGGTCACCATCGTCACGGCGTTGGTGGCCGGGTACGCCTGGTCGCACCCCACCGTCGAAACCATGGATGTGCCGGCGACGTACACGTCCACCTACCACTTCTCCTATGACGGCGACATCCCGGCGGGCTCGGGTGTCTACAACGGCGACACGATGCGCTTCGGTGACCCCGTGTACCTGAAGGTGCTGGACCGCATCGACGTGGCCGTCGACTTCTCGTTCCTGGCAGCCTCCCTGGACATCACGTCGGACAACGCTCAGCTCACCACGCAGGTGCTGCTGTCGTCCGACGCCGGCTGGTCGCGGCTGCTCGTCGACGAGCACCTGCCCTTCGAGGGCACCGCCGCCACGGCTCGCATCGGGGTCGATTTCGCTCAGGCCCAGCGGGTTGCCGCCGAGTTGGCGGACACCACGGGAGTCACCGGCGCCGTGCAGGTGGCCGTGGTCGTGGGCGTCACCTCCGACCTGACCATCGCCGGTCGCATCTCCGGCGGACCGCTGCGCCACGACGTGTCGGCAGCGACGCTGGTGTTCGACCTCGGCCCGGACGCCGCCACCGTTCACGGGTTCTCCCCGCTGGCCCCCGACGAAGTCGTCCAGGCCATCGAGAACGGCAGCCTCACCGGTGGAACCTCGCAAGCGGACACTGCAGCGGTGCAGTCCACAGCGACCACGGTCAATCAGATCGTCGACCATGACATGACCGTGTCGATCGGCGGCTGGAACATGGACATCCACGGGCTGCGGACCGTCAGCCTCGTCGCCCTCGCCGTGTTCATGGGCGTGCTGATGTGGGGCGACATCTCCCTGTGGATCGCCCGCCGTCGTGGCGAGGCCGCCTACCTGGAGGCCCGCTTCGGTGCGGACATCCACACCGTCACCGACGTGCCGGCGGGGCTGGGTGCCGAGGCCGTGTGGCTGGGTTCGTTCGAGTCGCTCGCCGCCATGGCCGAGAACGCCGAGGCGGAGATCCTCCATCACCGCGGGTCCGAGCTCGACCGGTACTTCGTGTTCGACGGGCCGCGTGTCTACGCCTACCTGGCAGAGCGCGCCGCCGCCGTCGACGACGCGCAGGACACGGCGACCACGGCACCGGCCGGGGGTGACCACGAATGAGCATTCACCTCGCTCGCTCACGCCGCAGCAGGCGTGCCCGCCGCCGGGTCGTCCTGGCCGGATTGGCGGTCATGGGCGCAGCGCTGGTGGTGACGGCTCACGCCGCCAACATCTCGGTCCACGACAGCAATGTGGACATCGTCACCGACCTCCCAGGCCCGCCTCCCACCACCGCCCCGGCCGTCCCCGCCGTGGGCGACCCTGGTGGGAGCGGGCCGACTGCCACCGACCCGGTGACGACCGACCCGGCCACCACCACCTCGGCGCCGACCGACCCGGTGTCCACCAGCCCGGTGTCCACCGATCCGGCGACCACCGCGTCGCCGACCACTGTTCTCCCGTGACCGGACCTCTCATCGATGTTGTTCCGTGCCGGCTGTCACCGACTGTGTTTGCAGAAGCCACTTTGGGTGGCGAGCTTTCCTGCCGATGAACGAATGTCGGCACCGAGGATGCGATGGGAGGTCCGGCCGTGAATTTGAAGTCTGCGGCCCGGGCCCTCGGAGTGCATTACCAGACTGCGTATCGCTACGTCCGTGCCGGTGACCTGGTGGCCGTCCGTGTCGGCAACGGCTACGAAATCTCCGAATCGGCCGTCGAGATGCTTCGCTCCAGGTTGGACGCGCAGGGCCACCTGGTCCACGCGGTGCACCCCCGCGCTGCGCCCGCGGCGTCGTTGGAGGACGAACTGAGGCTGGTGGTGGAGGCCACCACACTCAGCGCACGGCCCGCCTTCGAACTGATCACCCGGTGGCTCGCCGAGGAGTTCGGCGACACCTGCAACGTGCTCCTCGCCACGCAGGGCCGCTCACTGCAGTGCGCTGCCAGTTTCGACAAGGATGCCCAGCGGAGGGCGATCGTGGACGCCATGCTGTCGGCGTCGATGATGAAGGTGGCCCCGACCTTCGGCGTCGACGCGCTGCACACGGGACGGACGGAGGTCGTCCACCACGTGCCCGTGGCGACCGCGCTGGACTTCGTGCCAGAGCAGTTCCGTGAGTTCGCCGACCGTCTGCTGGTGCAGTCCTACGTCGCCGCGCCGCTGATCACCGGGGATGGCCGGACCAGGGGCGTGCTGATGCTGGTGCGCTTCCTGGGGGGTGCTCCGTACACGCCCGATGTCGTGCCGGTGGTGGAGCACCTGGCGGCCTCGGCCAGCCGGGCGTACGACCGGGCGCGTCATTACAGCGCTGCATGGGTGGGGCGGGAGAACCTGCACAGCAGCCTCCAGCAGTTGGCCGCGATGGACCTCGACGCCCCCGTGGATGCGGTGGCCGACACCGTGATCGGGCTGCTCACGCCGGGTATTCCTGAGGCGGTGTACTCGCCCGACCACCGCCTGGTCGCCGCCAACACCGCGTTCATGGAGCGCAGTTGCGGCCCGGAGATGGACGCGGCTGCCTGGCAGCGGTTGCTGGTTGGCCCGGTGGACTATGCCACCACGACGGACGGCTGCCGGACCGACTCGATCGCGCAGTGGGGAGTGGTCCGTCGCCCCGACGGCACGCCCTACGCCGTGGTGGTCGTGGGTGAGCCGCCCGACGAGGTGCCCGTCTTCCCGCAGCTCGCGATCGCGGTGCCCGGGGTTGCCGCGCGCTGACCAGCACCGATAGAGTTTCGTCCTTGTGCGTACCGCCTGGTGCGCGTCAATCGAAGTCGGGCAGGTCCCCAACACGGCTCCGGCCGGGGAAACCGCACGGCGACAACCGAATCCGGTGCTCCGCCGGCCGTCTGGCCTGCGGAGCATTTGCGTGTAATCCAGATGCCCGGTCCGCCGGGTCCGACCGAAAAGGCTGCCGACATGGCACTCAAAGCGATCGTGGGCGAGAAAGTCGCCATGAGCCAGGTGTGGGTGAACGACAGGGTCGTTCCCGTCACCGTGCTCCGCGTCGAGCCGGCTCGCATCGTGCAGGTGAAGACCACCGAGCGCGACGGCTACACCGCGCTCCAGGTCACCTACGGCCACAAGGATGCGAAGAAGCTCACCAAGCCCGAAGCGGGCCACTTCCAGAAGGCCGGCGTGGAGCCGGGCCGTCGCGTGGTGGAACTGCGGCTGGACAGCGTGGACGGCTTCGAAGTGGGCCAGGAGATCACGGTGGACACCCTCGCCCAGGGCGAGCGTGTAGACGTCACGGCCGTCAGCCGTGGCAAGGGCTTCGCCGGCACGATGAAGCGTCACAACTTCGCCGGCCAGGGGGCCAGCCACGGTAACCACAAGCACCACCGTGCGCCGGGCTCCATCGGCTCCTGCAGCTTCCCGGGCCGCGTGTTCAAGGGCCTGAAGATGGCCGGGCACATGGGCCACGAGCAGGTCACCACCCTGAACCTCGAGGTCGTCGAGGCCGACACCGAGCGCAACCTGCTGCTCGTCAAGGGCTCCGTCCCCGGCCCGAACGGCGGGGTTGTCATCGTCCGCAACGCAGTGAAGGGGAAGTGACCTGATGGCCAGCGTCACCATGAAGACCTCTGGCGGCAAGGACGCCGGCTCGCTGGAGCTCGACGCCGACGTGTTCGGCATCCAGCCCAACGTGCCCGTCATGCACCAGGTGGTCACCGCCCAGCTCGCCGCCCGCCGGGCCGGCACCCAGAGCACCAAGACCCGCGCCGAGGTGTCGGGTGGCGGCAAGAAGCCGTTCAAGCAGAAGGGCACGGGCAACGCCCGCCAGGGCTCCATCCGTGCGCCGCACTACAGCGGTGGTGGCGTGGCCCTCGGGCCCAAGCCCCGCAAGTACGACCAGAAGACCCCCAAGAAGATGATCAAGCTCGCCCTGCGCTCGGCCCTCAGCGACCGCGCCGCCGAGGGCAAGGTCGTGGTCGTCGAGGAGTGGGGCTGGGACGCCCCGAAGACCAAGCAGGCCGTGTCGGCGCTGTCGGCCCTGGGGGTGGACGGCAAGGCGCTGGTGGTGGTGGACACCAACGACGTCAACGCCATCCGCAGCTTCCTCAACCTGCCCCAGGTGCAGCTCATCGAGGTCGGCGAACTGAACGCCTACGACGTGCTGTGCAACGACTACGTCGTGTTCACCAAGGCCACCCTGCCGTCCGGCCAGCCCATCGGCGCCGCCAAGGTCGCCCCGGCCAGTGCGTCGGCGGAAGGGCCGTTCGGCGCCGGCAGCCATGGCGCCACCGAGGACGGCGAGGCGCCCGAGGGCTTCGACATCAAGGGCAACGCCGACTCGATGCTGTACCACCTCCCGGGCAGCCGCTACTACGAGGCCACCATCGCCGAGGCCTGGTTCGCCACCGAGGAGGCCGCCAAGGCCGCCGGGTTCAAGAAGGCCGGCAGCCGGGCCAAGAAAGACGACGCGGCCGAGGCCGCCGACGACACCAGCGAAACGAGCGAGTGATGAAGGATCCCCGCGACATCATCCTGGCACCCGTGGTGTCGGAGAAGAGCTACGCCCTCATGGAGCAGGGCGTCTACACGTTCAAGGTGCACCCGAGCGCCAGCAAGCCCGAGATCCACGACGCCGTCGAGGCCATCTGGGGCGTGAAGGTGGCCAAGGTCAACACGCTGAACCGCAAGGGCAAGGTCAGCCGTGCCCGGCGCAGCAACCGCACCGGCAGCAAGCCCGACACCAAGCGGGCCATCGTCACCCTGGCAGCGGGCAACGAGATCCCGCTGTTCGAGAACTGAGGCGCATCACCATGGCCATTCGTTCCCGCAAGCCCACGAGCGCCGGTCGTCGTTTCCAGACGACCTCGACGTTCGGCGAGATCACCAAGACCTCGCCGGAGCGCACGCTCACCGCCCCGCTCAGCAAGAGCGGCGGCCGCAACGCCTACGGTCGCAAGACCTCCCGCCACCGCGGTGGTGGGCACAAGCGGCAGTACCGCCTGGTGGACTTCAAGCGCACCAAGGACGGCGTCACCGCCAAGGTCGCCGCCATCGAGTACGACCCGAACCGCACCTGCCGCATCGCCCTCCTGCACTACGCAGACGGCGAGAAGGCGTACATCCTGGCCCCCAAGGGCCTCAACGTGGGCGACCACGTGCAGAGCGGCCAGCACGCCGACATCAAGCCGGGCAACGCCCTGCCGCTGCGCTTCATCCCGGTCGGTACCACCGTGCACAACGTCGAGCTGCGCCCTGGTGGCGGCGGCAAGATGGGCCGCTCGGCCGGCATGGCCGTCCAGCTGGTGGCCAAGGAGGGCGAGTTCGCCACACTGCGCCTGCCCAGCACGGAGATGCGCCGCGTGCTCATCGACTGCCGGGCCACCGTCGGTGAGGTCGGCAACAGCGAGCACGAGCTGCTGAAGGTCGGCAAGGCCGGCCGCAACCGCTGGAAGGGCATCCGCCCGCAGACCCGTGGTGTCGCCATGAACCCGGTGGACCACCCGCTCGGTGGTGGCGAGGGCCGCACCTCTGGTGGCCGTCCGGCCGTGTCCCCGTGGGGCAAGCCGGAGGGCGTCCGCACCCGCAACACCAACAAGCCGTCGCAGAAGCTGATCGTGCGCCGCCGGCGCACGTCGAAGGGCCGGAGGTAAGAGGCCATGTCGCGCAGCCTGAAGAAGGGCCCGTTCGTCGACGACCACCTGCTGAAGAAGGTGGACGACCAGAACGCGGCCGGTGAGCGCAAGGTCATCAAGACCTGGAGCCGCCGCAGCACCATCATCCCCGACATGGTCGGGCACACCATCGCCGTCCACGACGGCCGCAAGCACGTGCCGGTGTACGTCACCGAGAGCATGGTCGGTCACAAGCTCGGCGAGTTCAGCCCGACGCGGACCTTCAAGTACCACGCCGGCCAGGAGAAGAACTCGAAGGGTCGCCGCTGATGACTGGTCCCAAGCTCAACGAGAAGTCGTTCGTCGCCGGCGAGCGCAGCGGCACCAAGGCCAGCGCCAAGTACGTGCGCATGTCGGCCAGCAAGGTCCGCGCCGTGCTCGACCTCATCCGTGGCCTGCCGGTGCGCAACGCCGACGAGGTGCTGCAGTTCACCGACAAGGAGGCCGCCGTGGCCGTCCGCAAGGTGCTCGCCAGCGCAGTCGCCAACGCGGTACACAACGACGAGCAGGATGCCGACGAGCTGTACGTCCGGGCGTGCTTCGCCGACGAGGGCCCGACGCTCAAGCGGTTCACCCCGCGAGCCCGTGGCCGCGCCGGCCGGATCAACAAGCGCACCGCCCACATCACCGTCGTGGTCGATCGCATGGACGACGACCGCATCGAGGTCGTGCAGAACCGTGAGGCCCGCCGCACCGCCGCCGGTCGCCGCCGTGGCGCCGCCGCGACGGGTGCTGCCGGCCGCCGCGCCCGTGTGGAGCGCAGCCGCCAGCGCGCCCAGGCCATCAAGGGTGGCGAGGACACCGAGTCCACCGTCTCCGAGGAGACCGAGGCCGACGACGAGCTCGTCGACCAGGTGGACGAGGACGCGGTGGAGCAGACCGAAGCCGTGACCGAGGGCGCCGAGGGAGGCGCCGGCGACGAGTCGCAGTCCGACGCAGGCGACAGCGATGCGGACGCCAAGGAGGACAACTGAAATGGGCCAGAAGATCAACCCCTACGGCTTCCGTCTCGGTGTCACCACCGACTGGAAGAGCCGCTGGTTCAGCGAGCGCGACTACAAGGACTACCTCACCGAGGACTGGAAGATCCGCCGTGCGCTGATGGCCCGGCTGGAGTCCGCCGCCGTCAGCCGCATCGAGATCGAGCGCACCCGCGACAAGGTGCGGGTGGACATCCACACCGCTCGCCCAGGCATCGTCATCGGTCGCCGCGGCGCCCAGGCCGACGAGCTGCGTGCGCTGCTCACCCAGCTCACCGGCAACCCGAAGGTGCAGCTGAACATCGTCGAGATCAAGACCCCCGAGCTCGACGCGGCGCTCATCGCCCAGGGCGTGGCCGACCAGCTGGTCAACCGCATCGCCTTCCGCCGGGCCATGAAGCGCGCCGTGCAGAACGCCCAGAAGGCCGGCGCACTCGGCATCCGGGTGCAGTGTTCGGGCCGTCTCGGCGGCGCCGAGATGAGCCGCACGGAGTGGTACCGCGAGGGCCGCGTTCCGCTGCACACCCTGCGCGCCGACATCGACTACGGCATGCGTGAGGCCCGCACCTCCAGCGGCCGCGTGGGTGTGAAGGTGTGGATCTACAAGGGCGACGTGGTGCCCTACAAGGCCCAGACCGAGGACAAGATCAGCCGTGAGGCCGCCATGGCCGTCGGCGAGGCCGCCGGGCTCGGCGCGCCGCGCAAGGTCGTGTCGTCCGGCGCTCGCCGCAAGGAAGAGGTCGAGGAAGCTGCTCCGCTGGTGAAGGAAGCGGATCCGGAGCTGGAGAAGCTGCTCGACGAGGAAGAAGAGATCGCTCGCCGTACGCACGGCGCGGCGCACGAAGCCCCGCACTTCCGTGGGGAGGACTGACCCATGTTGATGCCCCGCAAAGTCGCACACCGCAAGCACCAGCGTGGCCGTACCGGTGGTATGGCCAAGGGTGGCACCTCGCTGGCCTTCGGCGAGTACGGCATCCAGGCGCTCGAGCCGGGCTGGCTGACCGCCCGCCAGATCGAGGCCGCCCGTATCGCCATGACCCGCGCCATCAAGCGTGGTGGCAAGGTCTGGATCAACATCTTCCCGGACAAGCCGGTCACCAAGAAGCCGGCCGAGACCCGCATGGGCTCGGGCAAGGGCAACCCGGAGTTCTGGGTGGCCGTCGTCAAGCCGGGCCGGGTGCTGTTCGAGCTGTCGTTCCCCAACGAGGAGACCGCCAAGGCCGCCCTCAACAAGGCGATCCAGAAGCTGCCGATCAAGGCCCGCATCATCACCCGTGAGGAGGCGTTCTGATGGCTGCCAAGAGCAACGCAGAGCTGAAGGAAATGGCCCTCGGCGACCTCGTCGAGGAGCTCCGGGCCACCAAGCAGGAGGCGCTGAACCTGCGCTTCCGCAACGCCACCGGCCAGCTCGACAACAACGCCGAGATCCAGAAGGTGCGCCGGCAGATCGCCCGCATCAACACCCATATCCGTGCCCGCGAGATCGAGCTGGCAGAGGCAGGCAAGTGATGTCCGAGAACACCGAGCGCAGCGCACGCAAGGTCCGCGAAGGCGTGGTCGTGTCCAACAAGATGGACAAGACCGCAGTCGTCGAGGTCACCGACCGCGTGCGCCACCCGAAGTACGCCAAGTTCGTGCTGCGCACCAAGAAGCTGTACGCCCACGACGAGACCAACGACGTCAACATCGGCGACAAGGTCCGCGTCATGGAGACCCGCCCGCTGAGCAAGAGCAAGCGCTGGCGGGTCGTCGAAGTGCTGGAAAGGGCGAAGTGACATGATCCAGCAGGAGTCCCGCCTCCGCGTCGCCGACAACAGCGGCGCCAAGGAAGTGCTGTGCATCAAGGTGCTCGGTGGCACTCGCCGCCGCTACGCCTCGATCGGCGACATCTTCATCGCAACGGTGAAGGACGCCATCCCGGGCGCAGCCGTCAAGAAGGGCGACGTCGTGAAGTGCGTCGTCGTCCGCACGAAGAAGGAGAAGCGCCGTCCCGACGGCAGCTACATCCGCTTCGACGAGAACGCAGCCGTCATCATCAAGGACGACCTCACGCCCCGCGGCACCCGCATCTTCGGGCCGGTCGGTCGTGAGCTGCGCGACAAGAAGTTCATGCGCATCGTGTCGCTGGCCCCGGAGGTGCTGTGACCATGAAGCTCAAGAAGGGCGACACCGTCGTGGTGATCTCCGGCAAGGACAAGGGCGTGGAGGGCGAAGTCGTCCACGTCTACCCGGCCGACAACAAGGTCATCGTCAGCGGCGTGAACCGCGCCAAGAAGCATCAGAAGCCCCGCCGCGCCAACGAGCTCGGCGGCATCATCGACCGGGACATGCCCGTGGATGCCAGCAATGTGATGCTGGTGCACAAGGGCAAGCCCACCCGCGTCGGCTACAAGGTCAACGACGACGGCACCAAGGTGCGCGTCGCCAAGCGCACCGGTGAGGTGATCGGGTGAGCACTGCCACTGCCACAGCTCCGCGCCTGAAGCAGAAGTACCAGGACGAGATCCGCGCCTCGCTGAAGAGCGGCCTCGGACTGGACAACCCCATGCAGGTGCCGAAGATCGAGAAGATCGTCATCAACATGGGTGTCGGTCGCGCCACCCAGCAGCCGTCGCTGCTCGAGGGTGCGGTCGCCGATCTCACCAAGATCAGCGGCCAGAAGCCGATCATCACCAAGGCCAAGGACTCCATCGCCGGCTTCAAGCTGCGCGAGGGCCAGTCCATCGGCTGCAAGGTCACCCTGCGCGGCGACCGGATGTGGGAGTTCCTGGACCGGCTGATCGCCGTGGCCATCCCCCGTATCCGCGACTTCCGTGGCCTGCCGGCCCACAGCTGGGACGGCCGGGGGAACTACACGTTCGGCCTCGCGGACCAGACGGTGTTCCCGGAGATCGACTACGACAAGATCGATGCCCCCCGTGGCATGGACATCACCATCGTCACCACGGCCATCACGAACGAGCAGGGCAAGGCGCTCCTGGATGCGTTCGGGTTCCCCTTCAAGAAGGGCGACGAGGCCGGCGCGGTGGCGCCGAAGAAGAAGCGCCGTGGTCCGGTGCGCGGTGGCAAGGGTGCCCCCGCGAAGAAGAAGAAGTAAGGGAAGGGCAGCGCAATGGCAAAGAAGTCGCTGATCAACAAGGCGAACGCCACCCCCAAGTTCAAGGTGCGCGGCTACACCCGCTGCCGCCGGTGCGGCCGTTCCCGCTCGGTGTTCCGCAAGTTCGGCCTGTGCCGAGTGTGCCTCCGCGAGATGGCGCACGCCGGCGAGATCCCTGGCGTCACCAAGGCCAGTTGGTGAGGAGAGAAGATGCTCACTGATCCCATCGCCGACATGCTCACCCGTATCCGCAACGCCAACACGGCGATGCACGACGAGGTGCGCATGCCCGCCTCCAAGCAGAAGGTCGCGCTGGCGACGATTCTCGAGAAGGAGGGGTACATCTCCGGGTTCGCCGTGGCACCGTCCACCAGCACCCCCGGCGACGTGCTCACCATCTCGATGAAGTACTCCGCCGATCGCAAGCGCACCATCAGCGGCCTGCGCCGCATCTCCACCCCCGGCCTGCGGATCTACCGCAAGAGCGCCGAGGTGCCCCGAGTTCTCGGTGGCCTGGGTGTGGCTGTCCTGTCCACCAGCCAGGGGCTGATGACCGACCGCGAGGCGCGCAAGCGCAACGTGGGCGGCGAAGTCCTCTGCTACGTGTGGTGAGAGAGAGGGTTCGTCATGTCTCGTATCGGTAAGGTCCCGGTCGCCGTCCCCGGCGGTGTGGACGTCACCATTGACGGCGCCTCCGTCACCGTGAAGGGGCCCAAGGGCACCCTGTCGCGTTCGCTGCCCGGTGAGATCACCGTCCGCAAGGACGACGGTGTCCTGCTGGTGGAGCGCCCCAACGACGAGCGCCAGAACCGTGCCCTGCACGGCCTGTCTCGCACGCTGGTGAACAACATGGTCACCGGTGTCACCGAGGGGTTCGCCAAGGAGCTGGAGATCATCGGCGTGGGCTACCGCGCCGAGGCGCTCAGCCCCACCCAGCTGCGCCTCAACCTGGGTTTCAGCCACCCGGTGGTGGTCGACGCGCCGGAGGGCATCTCCTTCGAGGTGCCCCAGCAGACCCGCATCATCGTCCGCGGCATCGACAAGGAGCTCGTCGGCCAGGTGGCCGCGAACATCCGCTCGATCCGCAAGCCCGAGCCGTACAAGGGCAAGGGTGTGCGCTACCTCGGCGAGCGGGTGCTGCGCAAGGCCGGCAAGACCGGCAAGAAGTGAGTTCGAGAAGGATCACGCCATGAGCAACATCGCCCAGCAGCGCCGCAACGGCCGCATCACCCGCCATCGCCGGGTGCGCAAGAAGATCCACGGCACCGCCGCCCGCCCGCGTCTCGCCGTCTACCGCACCAACAAGCACATCTCGGTGCAGTTGATCGACGACGACGCCGGCTCCACGCTGGCTGCCGCCAGCACCGTCGAGACCGGCGTGCGCGCCGACGGCAACGGCTCGTCCGTGGCCGCCGCCACCCGCGTCGGCACCATGATCGCCGAGCGGGCGAAGGCCGCCGGCATCGATCAGGTCGTGTTCGACCGTGGTGGGTACCTCTACCACGGCCGTGTCGCCGCAGTTGCCGCTGCGGCCCGTGAAGCAGGTTTGGAGTTCTGATGGCCGCCCCCTCCTCGTACGGCAACAACCGCAACGACGAGCGCACGCCGGACCCCAGTGGTCTGCGCGAGTCGCGCGTCATCCACATCAACCGCGTCGCCAAGGTCGTCAAGGGCGGCCGTCGCTTCAGCTTCACCGCGCTCGTCGTGGTGGGTGACGGCAACGGTCGCGTCGGCCTCGGTTACGGCAAGGCCAAGGAAGTGCCGCTGGCCATCCAGAAGGGCACCGAAGAGGCCAAGAAGAACGTCTTCGAGGTGCCCCTGGCCGGTTCCACCATCACCCACCCGGTGCTCGGTGTGAACTCCGCCGGCCGCGTGCTGATGAAGCCCGCCGCCCCCGGTACCGGCGTCATCGCCGGTGGCGCCGCCCGCATCATCCTGGAAGAGGCCGGCGTGCACGACATCCTGTGCAAGTCGCTGGGCTCGGCCAACGCCATCAACGTGGCCCGCGCCACCATCAACGGTCTGAAGGACCTGCAGCGCCCCGACGAGGTGGCCGCCCGCCGTGGCCTCCCCGCCGACGAGTTCGTCCCGAAGGGCGTGCTCAAGGCGTACACGGAGCGCAAGCAGCAGATCGCCGCAGGGGAGACCCACTGATGAGCCGCGAGAAGAACCTCGTCGTCACCCAGGTGCGCTCGGCCATCGGCAACAAGCCGAAGAGCCGTGGCACCCTGCGCGCCCTCGGGCTGCGCAAGATCGGCGACACCAACACCCTGCCCGACCGTCCCGAGATCCGCGGGATGATCGCCCGGATCCCGCACCTCATCGAGGTGACGGAAGCCGCGCCCACTGACACGGAGAGCTGACACCATGCGAGTCGACGAACTCAGCCCCGCACCGGGGTCCACGAAGGCCAAGAAGCGCGTCGGTCGCGGCATCGGCGGCAAGGGCGGCAAGACCGCCGGCGCCGGTACCAAGGGCCAGAAGGCTCGTGGCCGCGGCAAGGTCGGCCGCGGCTTCGAAGGTGGCCAGACCGGCCTGAAGCAGCGCGTGCCGAAGTTGAAGGGTTTCAACAACCCGTTCCGCGTCGAGTACAGCCCGGTCAACCTGGACCAGATCGCCGGCACCGGCGAGACCACGATCACCCCCGAGGTGCTGGTGGCGAAGGGCCTGGTCCGCAAGGACACCCTGGTCAAGGTGCTCGGCCGCGGCGAGCTGTCGGGCGCCGTCCACGTGTCCGCCCACGCCGTGTCCAAGACCGCTGACGCTGCCATCACCGCTGCGGGGGGTAGCGTCACCCTGTTGCCGTTGCCCTTCAAGCAGGGCCGCCCGCCGGTCAAGGGCAACCAGTTCACCAACCGCTGATCCGGCCCGACCGCGTCGCGCCAACCGACCTCCGAGGAACCAGCCTGTGTTCTCCAATCTGAAGAACGTCTTCAAGGTGCCCGACCTGCGGAACAAGCTGTTGTTCCTGCTGGGCATGGTGGTGCTGTACCGCCTCGGTGTCGCCCTCCGAGTGCCGGGCATCGACCCGGACCAGGTGAAGCAGTTCAAGGAAGCGGCCAACACCCAGGGTGCACTCGGTTTCCTGAACCTGTTCAGCGGTGGCGCGTTCGCCAGCTTCAGCATCTTCGCCCTCGGCATCATGCCGTACATCACCGCGAGCATCATCATGCAGGTGCTCGGGGTGGTCATCCCCAAGCTGGAGAAGCTCCAGCAGGAGGGTGCGGTCGGTCAGCGCAAGATCACCCAGTACACCCGCTACCTCGCCATCGGCATCTCGTTCCTGCAGGCCACGGCGCTGACGTTCATCTTCGGCAACGGCAACGGCAACGCCTTCTTCGGCGCCGCGCAGAACTACCCGCAGAACCTGAAGCTGCTGCCGGACGGCATGTGGCCCCGTGGCTACCTCGTGATCATCACCCTGGTGGGTGGCACGGCCGTGCTGATGTGGCTCGGCGAGCTGATCAGCCAGCGCGGCATCGGCAACGGCATGAGCATGGTCATCTTCGCCAGCGTCGTCAGCGACCTCCCGCTGAACTTCTACCGGGTGTGGCAGGAGAAGAGCTGGTTCGTGTTCACCCTGCTGATGCTGCTGTGCATCGGCATCGTCCTGGCGGTGGTGCGGGTCGAGCTCGCCCAGCGCAAGATCCCGGTCCAGTTCGCCAAGCGGGTGGTCGGCCGGCGGATGTACGGCGGCCAGAGCACCTACATCCCGCTGAAGGTCAACCAGAGCGGCGTCATCCCGATCATCTTCGCCAGCTCGATCCTGCTGCTGCCGGTGCTGCTCACCAACCTGCTCGGCAGTGCGTCGAAGGACTCATGGCGCGGCAAGATCCAGAGCTGGGTGGACCAGTACCTGGTGAACAGTCAGAACTGGGTCTACATCGTGCTGTTCTCGCTGATGATCATCGCGTTCGCCTACTTCTACAACTCGATCGCCTTCGACCCGATTCGCCAGGCCGATCAGTTGCGTCGCCAGGGTGGCTTCATCCCCGGCGTTCGTCCCGGCCCGCAGACGGAGCGCTACCTCGGCAAGGCGGTCAACCGCATCACCCTGCCGGGCGCGATGTTCGTGGCCGTCGTTGCCATCCTGCCCTATCTGCTGCTGTGGTTCTTCGACGTGCGGAACTTCCCGTTCGCCGGCACCACCGTGCTGATCGCCGTGGGTGTGGCGCTGGAACTCATGCGACAGGTGGACAGCCAGTTGATGCTTCGAAACTACGAGGGCTTCCTGAAGTGATCCCGGGCGCCCGGCTGATCCTGCTGGGCCGTCAGGGCGCAGGCAAGGGAACGCAGTGCGTTCGACTGTCGCGCCATTACGTGGTGCCGCACATCAGCACCGGCGACATGCTCCGGGCCGCGGTGCGTGAGGGCACGGAGTTGGGCATGCTGGCCAAGCAGGTGATGGATGCCGGTGGCCTCGTCGGTGACGACATCATGATCGGCATCGTCCGCGAGCGCCTGTCCCAGCCGGACACCGTCGGCCGTGGCTACATCCTCGACGGCTTCCCGCGGACCGTCGGCCAGGCCGAGGCGCTGGACCTCATCACCACCCAGTTGCCGATCGACGCCGTGCTGGACCTGGACGTGCCGCGCGACCTGGTGCTGCAGCGGATCTCGTCACGCCGGGTGTGCCGCGACTGCGGCACCAACTATGTGGCCGAGACGCACGACAAGTCGCCGTGGATCTGCGAAGTGTGCGGCGGCGACGTCACCCAACGCGACGACGACACGCCCGACGCGGTCAACCGCCGCCTCGACCTGTACGAGGAGCAGACCGCGCCGCTGATCGAGTACTACCAGCGCCAGGGGCGGCTGGTGGTCGTGGACGGCACGGCGTCGCCGGACGAGGTGTTCGACCGCCTCGTCGCCACGGTGGACGCCGCCAAGCGCGGCTGACCGATGATGATGGCGCGCCGCCGCCTGCGTGGTGCCCTGCCCGTGCGTTCCACGGAGGAGTTGCGCACGATGCGTGCGGCGGGCCGTGTGGTGGCGGAGATGCATCAGGCCATCCGGGCCGCGGCGGTGCCGGGGGTGACGACGGGCGATCTGGACCTCGTGGCGCGTGGTGTGCTGGACCTGCGGGGCGCGGAGTCGAACTTCTTCGGCTACTACGGCTATCCGGCCGTGATCTGCGCCTCGGTGAACGACGAGGTGATCCACGGGATCCCCGGGTCGCGTGTGTTGGAGGACGGCGACCTGCTGTCCATCGACTGCGGTGCCATCGTCGACGGCTGGCACGGCGACGCCGCGTTCTCGATGGTGGTCGGCACGGCGACCGACGAGCAGCACCGGCTGATCTCGACGGCGGAGGCCGCGCTGGCCGCGGCCATCCGCGCCATGCGCCCGGGCAACACCCTCGGCGACATCGGCGCGGCCATCGAGGGCGTGGTGTCCGCGGCCGGCTACGGCAGCCCGCACAACTACTGCGGCCACGGCATCGGTCAGGACATGCACGAGGACCCGGACGTGGAGAACCGCGGCGTCCCCGGCCGCGGGCCGACGCTGCGTGAGGGTGTGGTGCTGGCCATCGAACCGATGCTGATCGCGGGTGGCCGCGACGACGTGCGAGAGCTGAGCGACGGCTGGACCGTGGTCACCACCGACGGCTCGCTCGCCGCCCACGTGGAACACACGGTCGTCGTCGGCGCCCACGGCCCCGAGATCCTGACCCGTCTGTAGACGACCGCAGCCGCCCGGACGACGTGGGGCCCTTCCGCCTGAGTTCTGGTTCGCCCAACGACAAGATCCATTGCGGCCAGATGCCACGAACCTTGTCGCTGACGAATCGAATGGAGTTCGAGCGCCACCCCTGTGAGCGGAAGACGATGTTCAGCGCTGGGCGGCGCCGTCGATCACCACGGGGGTGCCGCGGAAGATCGTGTGACGCACCTTGCCGCGCACCTCGCGGCCGCCGTACGGGGTGTTGCGGCTCTTGCTGGCCATGCCGGCGGCGCTGACCGTCCACTGGTGCGCCGGGTCGAACACCGCCAGGTTGGCAGGCTCGCCCGCGGCCACGGGGCGACCGTGGCGGTCGGCCGCGCCGGCGATCGCCGCCGGCTTCCAGGCCAGCGCGGCCACCACGTCGGCCAGCGGCATGTCCAGTTCGGTGACCGCCAGCGCCAGCGCCGTCTCCAGGCCGAGCATCCCGGGCGGCGCCTGGTCGAGCGGCTGCTCCTTGGTGTGCGGGGCGTGGGGGGCGTGGTCGGTGGCGATGGCGTCGATCGTGCCGTCGGCCAGGCCGGCCTTCAGCGCGTCGATGTCGGCCCGGGTGCGCAGCGGCGGGTTGACCTTGAAGAGCGGGTCGTAGCCGGTGAGCATCTCGTCGGTCAGCGTGAAGTGGTGCGGCGTCGCCTCGGCGGTGACGGGCAGGCCGTCGGCCTTCGCCGCCCGGACCAGTGCCACCGACCGTGCGGTGGACAGGTGGAGGAAGTGCATCGGCACGCCGGTCAGCCGCACCAGTTCGATGTCGCGGAAGACCATCATCTCCTCGGCGACGGACGGCCAGCCAGGCAGGCCGAGGTGGCTGCAGCACGCGCCTTCGTGCATGACTGCGCCCTTCGTCAGCGCGGCCACCTCGCAGTGCTGCGCCAGGGTGATGCCCAACGGGCCGGCGTACTCCAGCGCCCGGCGCATCAGCATCGGGTCCTGCACGCCGTTGCCGTCGTCGGTGAAGATGCGCACGCCGGCGGCGGCCAACTCGCCGAACGGGGCCAGGCGCTGGCCGGCGCGGCCGACGGTGATGCAGCCGGATGGCAGCACCTCGCACAGCCCGGCCCGCTCGCCCTGCGCCCGCACGAAGTCCACCACGGCCACGGAGTCCTGCGCCGGATCGGTGTTCGGCATCGCCACGACGGCGGTGAACCCGCCGAGGGCGGCACCCCGCGAGCCGGTCTCGATGGTCTCGGCCTCCTCCTTGCCGGGCTCGCGCAGGTGCACGTGGAGGTCGAGGAAACCGGGCGTGACGTAGCAGCCGGTGGCGTCCAGCACGGTGTCGCCGTCGGCGGCGGCCAACGACGTGCCGACCTCCGTCACCCGGCCCGACGCCGGATCCACGGCCACGTCGGCGCGGCGCTCGCCGGTCTGGTCCAGCACGGTGCCGCCGGTGATGAGTACCCGAGTCATGCGTCCCCCCTGAGGTCGCTGCCGGAGCCGAGCAGGGTGAAGAGCACGGCCATGCGGACGGCCACCCCGTTGGTGACCTGGTTGAGGATGGCGCTGCCGGGAAGCTCGGCGGGATCGACCACCATCTCCACGCCCCGGTTCATCGGCCCCGGGTGCATCACGAGCGCGTGCGGCGCCAGGCGGGCGGCCCGGCGGGCATCCAGCCCGTACATCGCCGAGTACTCCTCCAGCGACGGCAGCAGCGCGTCGTCCATCCGCTCCCGCTGCACGCGCAGCAGGTACAGCACGTCCACGTCGGGGAGCACGGCGTCGAGGTCGTAGGACACGTCGACCGGCCAGTCGTGCCCGCCCAGCAGGGCGATCGACGGGGGCAGCAGCGTGGGCGGCGCGACCAGCGTGACCCGCGCCCCGAGGGCGGTGAACGCCTGCACGTCGCTGCGGGCCACCCGGCTGTGCTTGATGTCGCCGACGATGGCGATGTGCAGCCCGTCGAAGCCGTCCCGCCGGTTGAGGCCGGTGCGGATCGTGTAGCTGTCGAGCAGCGCCTGGGTGGGGTGCTGGTGCCAGCCGTCGCCGGCGTTGACGATCGAGGCGTTCGTCCAGCGGGTGATCATCTGCGGCGCGCCGCTGGACTTGTGGCGGATCACGAACGCGTCGACACCCATGGCGGCGATGGTCTCCACGGTGTCCCTCAGGCTCTCGCCCTTGTTGACGCTGCTGGACGACACGGCGAAGTTCATCGTGTCGGCGCTCAGCCGCTTCGCCGCCGTGTCGAAGCTGGTGCGGGTGCGGGTGGAGTCCTCGAAGAAGAGGCTCACCACGTTCTTGCCGCGCAGCGCCGGCACCTTGGGGATCGGCCGGTGGTTGATCTCCACCATGTGGTCGGTCAGCTCGAGGAGGGAGTGGATCTCGGTGGGGGAGAGGTCGGCGATGGACAGCAGGTGCTTCACCGGATCACCACCCCGTCGCTCGTGGCGCTGACCTGCTCCTCGCTGCTGGTCGGCAGGTTCTTGCCCACGAAGTCCGGGCGGATCGGCAGCTCCCGGTGCCCGCGGTCCACCACCACCGCCAACTGCACGGCCCGCGGCCGGCCGTACTCGTTCATCGCCTCCAGCGCGGCCCGCACCGTACGGCCCGTGTAGAGCACGTCGTCGGTGAGGACCACCGTGCAGCCGCCCAGCGATACGGGGATGTCGGTGACGCTGCCCGGCACGATCGGGCGCAGGCCCACGTCGTCGCGGTGGAAGCTGACGTCCAGCGTGCCGACCGGCACCGGGTGGGCCGGGTCGATCTCGGCCAGGAGGGCAGCCAGTGCGTCGGCGATCCACACGCCACCGCGCTGCAGGCCGACCAGCACCACCCCCTCCAGACCCTGGTTGCGCTCCACGATCTCGTGGGCGATGCGGGTGAGCGCACGTCGCACGTCGGACGCGCTCAGCACTTCTCGGGACATGGTCTGCCTTTCACGTATCGGCCTCACGGGACCGATTTCACGTTCGTCGCCGATGGTAGCCGCGGCGCCGCTCGCTCAGCCCACCTGCCGTTCGGGTTCCAGGCGGACGACGAGGTCGGCGCGCTCGAAGGCGACGGGGCGGTGGGACACGGCGATCACGGTCATGCCGGCGGCGGCCAGGTTGGACCACAGCTCCAGTTCGGTCTCCACGTCCAGCGCGCTGGAGAGGTCGTCCAACACCACCAGTTCGGGGGAGTGGACCAGCGCCCGTGCCGTGGCCACCCGCTGGCGCTGCCCGCCGGAGAGGCGCAGGCCACGCGGCCCGATGAGGGTCGCCCGACCGTCGGCCATGGCGTCCACCTCGCCGCGCACGGCCGCCAGTTCCAGCGCCAGTTCCAGCGAGTCCGCGGTCGTCGGGCCGAGGCCGATGTTGTCGGCCACGGAGTCGCTGATCAGCTGCGGCACCTGGGGAAGGAAGGACACGTTGGGCGGCACCATGAACGCGGCCAGGTCGGCCAGCACCTCCCCGTTCCAGCGGATCTCGCCGGCGGTGCGCATCCCGCGGGTCAGCCCGAGGATGGCGCGCAGCAGGGTCGTCTTGCCGGCGCCCACCGGCCCGGTGACCACCACGAAATCGCCCCGACGCACGCGGAACGACACGTCGTGCACGCCCGAGCCGTCGGCGAACGCGGCGGTCAGGCCGGTCACCTCCAGCTCGCGCAGCGGTACCCGTGCCGGCCGATGGTGATGGGGTCGCTCGCGGGTCTGGCGCATCCCCACGGGGAGGTCCACCGCGCGGGTGGCGTTGGCCGCGTCCTCGTCGGCCACCAGGCGGCGCATCCGGTCCAGCGCCACGCCGGCCTGCTTGCGGCGCGCCAGCACCCGCCCGGTCATCCGTGGCAGGAAGCTGAGGTAGCCGAGGTAGGAGGTGAAGACGGCCAGCCCGCCAACGGTCAGCCGGCCGGACGACAGCGCGGTCGCACCGACCAGCACCACCAGCGCCAGCCCGATGTCCGACGCGCCCCGGGCGAATGCCTGCACGCCATCGTCCAGCACCCGGTCCCGCACGGCCGTGTGGCGGCGGACCTCCACCAGCGACCCCAGGTGACGCACGACCGGGTCGGTGGCCCCGTTGACCTTCACGGTGGTGGCCGCCGCCATCACGTCCCCGACGAACCCGCTGACGGCGCCCGCGGCCGCACGGTCGGCCGCCCGGTAGCGCTTGATCCGCGTGTCGAGGAAGCGGGTGGCGAGCGCGATGCCGGCCAGCGGAACCAGCAGGATGCCCGCCGCAGACATGTCGATGGTCCCGAGCACAAACGCCGCGCCGACCGTGAACACGATGCCGGCGCTGACGTCGACCAGGCCGTCCACGAACATCGTCACGTCCTCGACGTCGTCGCGGAAGTGGGTGATGGCCTCGCCGGCAGAGCCCACCGGCCGACCGGCCTGCTCGCCCCCGCTGGCCAACTGGGCGGCCAGGAGGTTGGCCCGCAGGAACGACTGCATGTGCACCCAGGCCTGGGTCCACACGATGGCGGCGCCGTGGATGACTGCCATCCGCAGCGTCTCGCTGAGCAGGACGGCGCCCGCGTAGGCGTAGACGACGGTGGTGCGCCCGTCCTGGAGCGCGGCGAAGCCACGGCCCATCAGCCAGCCGGTCAGCACGGGCACGGTGAAGAAGGCGACGAACAGGCCCCAGCCCCACCAGAAGGTCGCCTTGTGGTGCTGCGACACCCGCCACGCCAGTCGCCACACGGGGATGTGCGACGTGTCCGGTGCCTCGGTCACGAGCACGGTCGGCTCGCTCATGTCGGCACCTCCTCCAACGCGAGGGTGAGCAGGCGGTGGAACCGGGTGTCCGCATCGCCGGCCAGGTCGGCGCGGGTGCCGTGCTCCACCACCCGGCCGCCCTCCATCACCACGATGTCGTCCACGTGACGCAGGGTGCTCAGCCGGTGGGCGATCACCAGCGCGGTGCGCCCGCGCAGCAGTTCGGCGATGGCCCCCTCCAGCAGTGCCTCGGTGGCCGGGTCGATGCGGGCGGTGGCCTCGTCCAGCACCACCAGGTCCGGGTCGCGCAGCCAGACGCGGGCCAGCGCCAGCAGCTGCGACTCGCCGGCGGACAGCCCGGTGCCGCCGGCGCCGAGCGGCCGGTGCAGGTCGCCGTCGGCAAGACGGGGCAGGCCGGCGCGGCGGAGCGCGTCCGCCACTGCGGCGTCGCTGGGGGCGGGGTCGAACAGGGTGACGTTGTCGCGGATCGACCCGCTGAACAGCTCCACCTCCTGGGGCACCAGCGCCACCCGCCGGCGCAGCTCGGCCATCGGGATGTCGGCGACGGGGACGCCGCCTAGGCGCACCTCGCCCTGGCGGGCCTCCACCAGCCGGAGCACCAGGCGGGACAGCGTGGTCTTGCCGCTGCCGGTGCGCCCGACGACGCCGACGGACCGGCCGGGCTCGATCTGCAGGCGTACGTCGTGGAGCACCGACCGCTCGTCGCCGTAGTCGAACTCCACCCGGTCGAACTCGATCGACAGGGGCCCCCTCGGCGGCAGCACCGTCCCCTCGTCGACGATCTTCGGCTCGATGCCGATCAGGTCGATGACCCGGATCATCGCCCCGTTGGCCTTCTGCACGGTCTCCAGTTCGTGCACCAGGTCTTCCAGCGGCTGGTCGATCAGGAGGGCGTACTGGAACAGCAGGAACGCCGTGCCCAGGCTGATGGCCCCGACGCCCACCAGCGCCGCACCGGCCACCAGCGCCACGACCGTCCCGCCGGCCACCGCCGCCTGGAGAGCCCACCACAGGCGCAGGTACGCGGACTCGCGGCGGACCGCGCTGCGCATGGCCCCGGCGCTCTCCTCCACGAACCGCCACATGGCGTGCGGCCCGGCGCCGTTGGCCCGCAGGTCCTCCGAGGCCGTCAGGCGCTCCTCGATGCCGCCGTAGACCCGTGCCCATGCGCCCATCTCGTCGCTGGCCTCGGTGACGGCGCGGTGCCGGCCGCGGGCGACGATGGCCCCGGCGATGCCGACATAGGCCAGCCCGCCCAGCGCCAGCCGCCAGTCCAGCACCGCCAGCACGCCGATCATCCCGAGCACGATGGCCACCCCGCCGAGCAGCTTGGGCACGACGCGGCCGAGGAAGTCGCTGACGGAGGTGACGTCGCCGTCCACCCGCTGGATCAGCTCGCCAGGGGTGTGGGTGCGGTGGAACTCGTGGTCCAGGCCGAGGACGTGGCGCACCAGGCTCAGCCGCAGCTCGTTGACCGTCAACCAGGCCGTGGTGGTGGCGAACCAGGCGACCATCACCAGGAGGGCCTGGGCGGCGACGGCGATCACCAGCAGGGCGACGGCCAGCGCCACCAGCCGCCCGGCATCGGCATTGCCGGCCGCTTCGTCCACCACCCGGCGGACGATCACCGGCCCGGCCAGTTGCAACCCGGACGCCAGCGCCACGAGCGCGCCGAGGCCCACCCAACGACGGGCGTGGGGCCGCAGCAGCGCCAGGAGGGCGCGCCAGCGGGAGCGTGGGGCGGCTGTCGCGCCGCCGGTGGAAGCCATGGCCCGCCCAGTCTCGTCCCCCGGCCCACCCCCCGTCCTGCGAATTTGTCGCCCCATGGCCCTGGGCGCCCCGTCCCCTGCCGCCCTTCCCTGCCGCCCGTCCCTGCCGCCCTTCCCCGCCGCCCGTCCCCTGCCGCCCCGTCCCCTGCCGCCCCGTCCCCTGCCGCCCCGTCCCCTGCCGCCCGTCCCCGCCGCCCTTCCCCCATCCGAGTGCCAGGTGCCCCATCCGAGTGCCACGTGCCCATCCGAGTGCTCACTCGGACCCCGGGGTGGGGGTGAGCACTCGGATGGGGCAGGCACTCGGATGGGCGCCCAGGCACTCGGATGGGGGTTGGGTGGAGACGGCGGGGAAATGACCGGTGAGCGGGGACGGGTGGGGTATGGTGCGGCTCGCGATTCGCGCGAAGAGGGACTTGGCGTTGCCGCCCTCGGGCGATAGCATTGCCCCTCGGCCCTGTGAGCCTTGACGTGTCGCGGCACGTCCCGTCTCACCTGGCACGGTGTCCGGCCGCCGGTCACCGACCATTCCACTGATCGAGGAGGCCCCCTCTGCCGAAGCCCAAGGACGACGCCATCGTGCTCGAAGGCACGATTCTCGAGTCTCTCCCGAACGCCATGTTCCGGGTGGAGCTCGACAACGGCCACAAGGTGCTGGCGCACATCTCCGGAAAGATGCGGATGCACTACATCCGCATCCTGCCCGGGGACAAGGTGCAGGTAGAGCTCACTCCGTACGACCTCACCCGGGGTCGGATCACATACCGATACAAGTAATCAGGTCACGAGAAGGCACGACCCATGAAGGTTCGACCGAGCGTCAAGAAAATCTGCGAGAAGTGCAAGGTCATCCGTCGCCATGGGCGCGTCATGGTGATCTGCGAGAACCCCCGTCACAAGCAGCGCCAGGGCTGAGGAAGTAACACGATGGCACGTATTTCCGGCGTCGACATCCCCCGCGAGAAGCGGCTGGAGATCTCGCTCACCTACATCTTCGGGATCGGCAAGCCGACGGCTCAGCGCATCTGCGCGGAGACCGGGCTGGACCCCAACGAGCGCGTCCGCAACCTCACCGAGGAAGAGGTCAACCAGATCCGCGTGTGGGTGGATGCCAACCTCACCGTCGAGGGCGACCTGCGCCGCGACGTGGCCCAGGACATCAAGCGCAAGATCGAGATCGGGTGCCTCCAGGGCGTCCGTCACCGCAAGGGCCTGCCGGTGCGAGGCCAGCGCACCCACACCAACGCCCGGACCCGCAAGGGCCCGAAGAAGACCGTCGCCAACAAGAAGAAGGCTGTGAGGAAGTAATGGCGAAGCCGAAGCCGGGCGGTCGTCGCCCCCGCAAGCGCGAGCGCAAGAACGTCACCAACGGTGTCGTTCACATCAAGAGCTCCTTCAACAACACCATCGTCAGCATCACGGACACCGAGGGCAACGTCATCAGCTGGGCGTCCTCCGGTGGCGTGGGCTTCAAGGGCTCCCGCAAGAGCACCCCGTTCGCCGCACAGCAGGCCGCCGAGAAGGCCGCCCGCGCCGCGATGGAGCACGGCCTGCGCCGTGTCGAGGTGCAGGTGAAGGGCCCGGGTTCGGGCCGCGACACCGCCGTGCGCAGCATCCAGAACACCGGGATCGAAGTCACCTCGATCAAGGATGTCACCCCCGTCCCCCACAACGGCTGCCGTCAGCCGAAGCGCCGCAGGACCTGATCACACATGGCTCGCTACACCGGCCCGAAGGTGCGCGTCTCGCGTCGCCTCGGCACCAACATCTTCGAGAACGACAAGGGTCGTAAGGCGCTCGAGCGCCGTCCCTTCCCGCCCGGCGCCCACGGCCGCACCCGCCGCCGCAACGCCGGCAGCGAGTACCTCGCCCAGCTGCAGGAGAAGCAGAAGGCGAAGTACATCTACGGCGTGCTGGAGCGTCAGTTCCGCAACACGTACGAGGAAGCCGTCCGCCTGCAGGGCCCCACGGGCGAGAACCTGCTGCGCCTCCTGGAGCAGCGGCTCGACAACATCGTGTACCGCGCCGGCTGGGCCAGCACCCGCCCGCAGGCTCGCCAGTTCGTCAGCCACGGCCTCATCCAGATCAACGGCAAGCGGGTCAACATCCCGAGCTACCGGGTGCGCAAGGGTGAGGTCATCTCCCTGTCGCCGAAGGCGCGCGACATGATCGTCATCCAGCACAACCTCGACGTGCTCGACCGCTCGGTGGTCGGCTGGCTGGAGCAGGGCGACGGTGGCAAGCAGGTCACCGTTCGCGACCTTCCCCAGCGCGAGCACATCGACGTTCCTGTCCGCGAATCGCTCATCGTCGAGCTCTACTCGAAGTAAAGAGGCACCCGCATGCTCGTCATCCAGCGCCCCACCGTCGAAGCCCTCGGCGACGACAGCCCCACGCGCCAGCGGTTCGCCGTTGGCCCGCTGGAGCCCGGTTTCGGCCACACCATCGGCAACTCCCTGCGTCGCACCCTGCTGTCCAGCATCCCGGGCGCGGCGATCACCGCCGTGCGCTTCGACGATGCCCTGCACGAGTTCGACACGATCAACGGCATCGCCGAGGACGTCACCGACATCATCCTCAACCTGAAGGACATCGTGCTCACCAGCACCGCCGAGGAGGAAGTCACCCTCCGCCTCGACGTGCGTGGCCCGGCCGAGGTCACCGCCGGCGACATCAAGTGCCCGTCGGACATCGAGATCCTCAACGGCGATCTGCACGTCGCGACGCTGAACGGCAAGGCCCGCCTCGCCGTGGACCTCACCGTCACCCGTGGCCGCGGCTACCTCAGCAGCGACCGCGACGCCCAGAACCGCACCATCGGCGTCATCCCGATCGATGCGATCTTCTCGCCGGTGCGCCGCGTGATGTTCGAGATCGAGCCCACACGTGTGGAGCAGAGCACCAACTACGAGCGTCTCGTGCTGGACATCGAGACCGACGGCTCCATCGCCCCGCGCGATGCGCTGGCCTCCGCCGGCGCCACCCTGCGGTCGCTGGTGGACCTCGTCGCCAACCTCAGCGAGGAGCCCCAGGGCCTGGAGCTCGGCGAGGTCGCCAGCACCGCTGCGGCGTCCCCCGACCTGGACCTGCCGATCGAGGACCTGGACCTGTCGGAGCGTCCGCGCAACTGCCTGAAGCGCGCCCAGATCAACTCGATCGGCGAGCTGCTGACCAAGACCGAGGACGACCTGCTGAACATCACCAACTTCGGGCAGAAGAGCCTGGACGAGGTCAAGCAGAAGCTCGACGAGCGCGGCCTGACCCTGCGCGGCTGATCGAGAACGTGTAAGAGGAGAACCCGAAAATGCCCGCCACCCCGCGCCGAGCCCGGAACTTCGGCCACAGCGCTGCCCACCAGCGGCTGATGATGGCCAACCTGGCCGCCTCGCTGTTCGCCGCCGAGGCCATCACCACCACGGAAGCCAAGGCCAAGGCCCTGCGCCCCATCGCCGAGAAGCTCATCACCAAGGGCAAGAAGGCCCAGGACGAAGGCCCGATGCGTGTCCATCGCATCCGCCAGATCCAGGGCTACCTCGGCGACAAGGAGATGACGAACAAGCTCGTCAACGACATCGCCCCCCGCTACACGGAGCGCAACGGTGGCTACCTGCGCATCCTGAAGCTTGGTCCGCGCCAGGGCGACAATGCCCCGATGGCGCGCATCGAACTGGTCTGACCCGAAAGGTCGACCCACCGCCGCCGAACGGGCGCGGTCCAGCGGCTCCGGCCGCCCGGGCCGCGCCCGTTTGCCGTTCGTTCACCGCGTTTTCAGCCACCGTTCACCTACGGCGTACAGTCGTGCCTCATGCGCTTCCGACTGATCCCGCGTGACGAGAGCTTCTACCCGCTCTTCGAGGACCAGGCGGACCGCATCGCCGCCACGGCCGTCGCCCTCCAGGGCCTGGTCGGGACGCTGCCCGTCTCCGACGCGGGCGTGCGGGCAATCCTCGACGCCGAGCGCGCCGGCGACGAGGTGACGGACCGCATCCGCCGCCTGCTGGACACCTCGATCGTCACCCCGTTCGACCGCGAGGACATCCAGGCCCTGGCCAACAACCTCGACGACGTGCTCGACGAGATGCGGGCCGTCGCCGATCACCTCCAGCTGCACAACATCTCGGCCGCGGTGCCGGGTGTCGACGAGCAGTTGGCGCTGCTCACCAAGGCCGGTGCGACGTGCGCCGAACTGGTCCGCTCGCTGCGCACCCTGCGCAACGTGCCGGCGAAGGCGCACGAGATCGAGCGGCTGGAGAGCGAGGCCGACGGGATGTACCGGCGGGTCACCGCCGAGCTGTTCAACGGCCGCCACGACGCCCTCGAGATCCTGAAGTGGAAGGACATCGTGGAGGCCATCGAAGCCGCCATCGACGCCATAGAGGACGCCAGCGACGTGGTGCAGTTCATCGCCGTGAAGCACGCCTGAGGCCAAGCCCATGACCCCGCTGTGGCTCATCGTCATCGTCGTCGCGATCGCGCTCATCTTCGACTTCGCCAACGGGTTCCACGACGCAGCCAACTCGATCGCCACCATCGTCGCCACCCGCGTGCTGAAGCCCTGGCAAGCGGTCATCTGGGCCGCGTTCTGGAACTTCGTGTCGTTCCTCCTGCTGCCCTTGGAGGTGGCCAACGCGATCGCCAAGATCGTGTCCACCGATGTCATCTCCATCGGGCTGGTGTTCGCCGGCCTCACCGGGGCCGTGTTCTGGAACGTGCTGACGGCGTGGATGGGGCTGCCCTCGTCGTCGTCCCACGCGTTGATCGGCGGGATGATCGGCGCCGGCGTCGCCAAGGCCGGTGGCCACGTGGTCGGCCTGAAAGGGCTGCAGAAGACGGCCGTGTTCATCATCTACTCGCCGCTGATCGGCCTGCTGCTGGCCTTCTCGCTGATCGTGCTGGTGTCCTGGCTGGTCCACCGGATCAAGGCCAAGCGGACCGTCAATCGAACGTTCCGCGGCCTGCAACTGGTCTCTGCCGCAGCATTCTCCGTCGGGCATGGCGCCAACGACGCGCAGAAGACGATGGGCATCATCGCCGCCCTGCTGATCGGCGCCGGCCGGCTGAGCGGCGATGTGCTGAAGGACCCCGAGACGCTGCCGCTGTGGATCGTGCTGTCCTGCCATGCGGCCATCGCGCTGGGCACGATGTTCGGTGGCTGGAAGATTGTGAAGACCATGGGCACCAAGCTCACCCGCCTGGAGCCGATGGGCGGTGTGTGTGCCGAGTCCGCAGCGGCTGCCACCCTGTTCTTCGCCTCGCACAACGGCATCCCGGTCAGCACCACCCACACCATCACGGGGGCGATCGTCGGTGTCGGCTCGGCCAACCGCATGTCCGCCGTCCGGTGGAACGTGGCCAGACGAGTGGTGTGGGCGTGGGTGCTGACGATCCCCGGTGCGGCCGCCGTCTCGGTGCTGACCTACTGGGTCGTGGAGGTGTTCAACTGATGGACCGCCGCGCTGTGTTCTTCGTGATCGCCGCCGTGGTGTCGTTGGCGCTGGTGCCGGCCATCCCCCACGAGGCCGGCAAGCCGAGCATCACCTGGGTCGGCTGGACGATGGTGGTGGCCTTCCTGCTGCTCGCCGTGCTGAGCTGGTTGGACCACCGGTCGCGCCACAGCGAACGCCCCTGACCGGCCCGGCCGCCCCACCCGCCGTAGCCTGGGCGAGCCATGGCGTCGCGCAACCCGCTCCCCTTCCTGCTGGCCGCGGCGCTGGTGCCTGCGGCCGCGCTGGGTGGGTTGACGGCAGTGGCCCGGGGCCGGGCGGACCAGCCGCCACCACCGCCCACCACCATCACACCTGTGCTGCCACCGGCACTCGACGCGCCCCTCCTCAGCGTGCGCCGGGCGCCCACCCCGCTGGCCGACGACGTGCGCGAGGACACCCTGTTCCTCGCTGCCGCGCCGCTGCTCAGCTACCCCGACGGGTCATCCTGCGTCGGCCTGGCCGCTGACGGGCGTCCGCTGGCCGGCACCAACCTGTCGCTGGCGGTCATCCCCGCCAGCACGCTGAAGGTCATCACCACGGCGGTGGCCCTGGACGTGCTGGGCCCGGAGTACGTCTTCACCACGGAGGTCCGCGGGCCGGCGCCGGCCGCCGGCGTGGTCGCTGGCGACCTGGTGCTGGTGGGCAGCGGCGACCCGGTGCTCAGCGAGGCCTGGTACGCCACGCCCACCGCGGCTCGCAAGCGCCCGCCGAACACGACCACAAGCATGGAGGCACTGGCCGATGCGGTGGTCGCCGCCGGGGTCACCTCCGTCACCGGGCGGGTGGTCGGTGACGACGGCCGGTACGACGAGGAGCGCTATCCAGCAGGCTGGTCGGCCGACCTCCGCGGCACGATCGACTTCCCGCCGATCAGCGCGCTCACGGTGAACGACACCACCAGCCGCAACGACACCGTCGGCGCAGACCCCGCCCTCAACGCCGCCTCCGTGCTGGACCAGTTGCTGCGCCAGCGGGGTGTGAGCGTGGGCGGTGAGCCCTCCACGTCGCGGGGCGCCGGTGCGGCCGCCGGCGCGCCGATCGCCGCGGTGCAGTCGGCGCCGCTCGCAACCCTGGTGCACGAGCTGCTGTCCACCAGCGACAACGGCGCCGCCGAACTGCTGGTGAAGGAGATCGGCGTCGCCGTCGCCGGTCAGGGCACCCGGCCCGCCGGCTTGCAGGCCATCACCGACCGCCTGCTGGCCTGGGGGGTGCCGTTGGACGGGGTCTCGCTCACGGACGGTTCGGGTCTGTCACGCGACAACCAGGTCACCTGCGGCACCCTGCTGGCCGTGCTGCGCCGCGCGCCGATGGGCGATGTGCTCGGCCAGGGGATGGCGGTTGCGGGTGAGGACGGCACGACGCTGGCGGGGCAGCTGGAATCAGCGGGGATCGAGGGGGTGCTGCGCGCCAAGACCGGCTCGCTCACCGGTGTGAAGGCCCTGGCCGGCTACTTCCCCGCAGGTGACCAAGAGGTCGCGTTCGTGCTGATCCTCAACGGGCCGTCGGCCACCGACTACGCCACCGCGTGGGCCGCGCTCGCCGACGCCCTACTGGCCGCCGCGGCCACACCGTCGGCCGACGCGCTGGCCGTAGGCTGACGGCGATGGGCCGCCGCTTCCGCCTCACCGTCGCCTACGACGGTTCCGGCTTCCACGGGTTCGCCGAGCACGAAGGTGTTCGCACCGTGATGGGCGACCTGCGGGCCGCGATGGAGCGTGTCCTGCAGGTGCCGATGCCGCTGGTCGGGGCGGGCCGTACGGACGCCGGGGTGCACGCCTGGGGGCAGGTGGTCAGTGGCGACGTGCCGGACGGCATGGACGATGCCGGCCTGGCCGACCTGGAGCGGCGTCTCAACAAGATGCTCGGGCCGGAGATCGCCGTGCGGGACGGGGCGTTCACGGCCGACCCGGAGTTCAGCGCCCGCTTCAGCGCCACCTACCGCCACTACCGCTACCTGGTCCACAACGCGCCCGTGCATCACCCTCTCCTGGCCCGCACGGCATGGCACATCCGCCAGCCGCTGGCGCTGTGGGCGATGAACCTGGCGTGCGACCCGATCATCGGGGAGCACGACTTCTCCACCTTCTGCCGGCGGCCGAAGCCAGTGGAGGGGCAGCAGCCCGTGTCGCTGGTGCGCCGGATCATCAGCGCCGAGTGGTTCGAGGTGCCCAGCCAGGTGCCGGGCGACCTGCCCGGCCTGTTGCGCTTCGAGATCCGGGCGACGGCGTTCTGCCACCAGATGGTCCGCTCGCTGGTGGGCACGATGGTGGACGTGGGTCTCGGTCGCCTCCACGCAGGGGAGATGCGGGGCATGTTGCTGCGTCGCGACCGTGCGGCAGCGGGCCAGGTGGCGCCTCCTCACGGCTTGATGCTGTGGGAAGTCGGCTACTCGGACGCCGACGGCGGCCCGAGCCGTTGAGGGCTTTTCGCGTCCGGCGATTGTGAGAGGGGCGGATCGGCCCGTATCATTTCACGGTTCCCCGGCGAGCATCGCCGGCACAGGGCCGCCCCGGCTGCCCCTCGATGTCAAAGGTTTCACGATGAGCACGTACTCACCCAAAGCGAGCGAGATCACCCGCGCCTGGCACGTCATCGACGCCGAGGGCATGGTGCTCGGCCGTCTCTGCACGGAAGCCGCCCGCATCCTGCGCGGCAAGCACAAGCCGATCTTCGCCCCGCACATCGACACTGGCGACCACGTGGTCATCGTCAACGCCGACAAGGTGGTCCTCACCAAGGGCAAGGCCGACGCGAAGAACGTGTACCGCTACAGCGGGTACCCCGGCGGCCTGAAGACCGAGCGCTACTCGGACCTGCTCGGCCGCGACGCCGCCGAGGCCATCCGCCGCAGCGTCAAGGGCATGCTGCCGAAGGGCCCGCTCGGCCGCCAGCAGATGAAGAAGCTCAAGGTGTACGCGGGGCCCGAGCACCCGCACGCCGCCCAGATGCCCGTCGTCCACGAGATCGCAGCGGCGAAGGCCCGCTGAGCCTGAAGAGGTAGATGCACATGGCCACCAAGCCGCTCACCCAGACCACCGGCCGCCGCAAGGAGGCCGTCGCCCGTGCCCGCCTGCGGTCCGGCAACGGCACCCACACGATCAACGGCAAGGCGTTCGACGTGTACTTCCCCACGGCGATGCAGCGGATGATCGTCACCGAGGCGCTGCGCGTCGCCGAGGTGGAGGAGTCCTACGACGTGGACGCCACCATCCACGGTGGCGGCTCCAGCGGCCAGGCCGGCGCCCTGCGCATGGCCATCGCCCGCTCGCTGGTCGAGATCGACCCGGAGAGCCGCCCGGCGCTGAAGAAGGCCGGCCTCCTCACCCGCGACCCGCGGAAGAAGGAGAGCAAGAAGTACGGCCTCGTCAAGGCCCGCAAGGCCAAGCAGTACACCAAGCGCTGATTCGTCGGCGCCGGCCCCTGCCGAGATCCGATGCGCACCGCGCCCCGACCGCACCCCGGTCCGGGCGCGGTCGCCGTTTTCCGGGAGGCGGTGCGGCCGTGACCCTGAGGTTCGGCACGGACGGGGTGCGCGGCGTGGCACTCACCGAACTGACGCCGGCCTTCGCCGCCCACTTGGGCCGTGCCGCGGCCACCGTCTTGGGCCCTGGGCGCTGGCTGGTGGGGCGCGACCCCCGGGAGAGCAGCCAGGAACTGGCCGCGGCCGTGGCCGCCGGCCTGGTGGCCGCCGGGGCCGAACCGGTGGATGCCGGCATGCTGCCGACGCCAGCGCTCGCCTACCTGTCCGACCTGCTGGCGGCACCGGCCGCCATGGTGACGGCGTCGCACAACCCGTGGCACGACAACGGG
This sequence comes from Acidimicrobiaceae bacterium, assembly GCA_020637295.1. Taxonomy (GTDB): domain Bacteria; phylum Actinomycetota; class Acidimicrobiia; order Acidimicrobiales; family Ilumatobacteraceae; genus UBA668. The sequence goes on from JACJWF010000003.1 coordinate 119,899, forward strand.
GTGAAGGTGTTCGCCGCCGGCGGCCTGAAGTTGCCCGACGAGGTGGAGCGGGCAATCGAAGCGGCCCTGCACGGCCCCGATGCCGCCGACCCCGCCCTGCCCGGCCCGTCCGTCGGCGCCGTGCACGGGGCCGACGACTATGTGCGTCACCGCGTGGACGGCGCGGTGTCGCTGGACGGCCTGCGCGTGGTGCTGGACTGCGCCAACGGGGCGATGAGCGCGGTGGCCCCGGAGGTCTTCCGGGCGCTGGGCGCCGACATCACCGTCATCCACGCCGCACCCAACGGCCGCAACATCAACGACCACTGCGGTGCCACGCACACGGCGTCGCTGCAGTCCGCGGTGGTGGAGGCCGGCGCGGCGCTGGGTCTGGCCTTCGACGGTGATGGCGACCGTGTCATCGCCGTCGACCATCTCGGCCAGGTGGTGGACGGCGACCGCCTGATCGCGCTCGCCGCGCTCCAGTTGCACGAGCAGGGCGCGTTGCGTCACGGCACCGTGGTCGTCACGGTGATGAGCAACCTCGGCTTCCACCGGGCGATGGACGCAGCCGGCATCCGCGTGGTCACCACCGCGGTCGGCGACCGCTACGTGCTCGAGGCGCTGGACGCCGGCGGCTACAGCGTGGGTGGCGAGCAGAGCGGCCACATCATCTACCGCGACCTGGCCACCACGGGCGACGGCCTGCTGGCGGGCCTACGCCTTGCCGAGTTCGTCCACAGGCATCATCGCCCACTTGCCGACCTGGCCGCCGGCGTGATGACCAGTTACCCCCAGGTGCTCGTCAACGTGAAGGTCGCCGAGCGCCACCCGCACATCGCCGAGGAGTTGGCGGCCGAGATCGCTGCCGCGGAGGCCCGGCTGGGCGGCGAGGGGCGTGTGCTGCTGCGGGCCAGCGGCACGGAGCCGCTCATCCGTGTGATGGTGGAGGCGGCCTTGGACGATGTGGCCCGGTCGGTGGCGGACAACCTCGCCGCCACCGTGCGCGCCCGCTGGGCCTGAGGCGTCGCCAGCCTTGCGACGTCCGGAATCGCGCAGAACCCGCCGCAACGATCCAGCCCCTGAACATCAACGGATTGTCAGGATGTGGTGTGGATCCGGCGGCCGACGGCACCGCGACATGCCTGCTCGGTAACCTTTCCGACATGTGTGGCATCGTCGCGATCGTGTCCCGGCCGAGTAGCCGGCCGACCCCCACCGACGCCGAGGTGATCGGTCTGCTGGATGCGGCGGTGGCCGCCACCGAGGTGTCGGCCGCGGCAGCGGCGGTCGCCGAGGTGGATCGCCTGCTCCACGGCATGCCGGGGATGCGGGCCCTGGTGGGCCGCCACGAACTGGTCGCCGCGCTCACCGCCCGGCTGGACCAGTTGGATGCCCGGATCGTCACGGAGGAGCGTTCGCTGGAGGCCGACGGCAGCGTCGCCCCGGATGCGCTGGAACTGGCGAGCGCGGCCTTGCTGGCCCTGCGCGACGCCGTCTGGGCGGTGCGCCGTGACCGCCTGCGCACCGCCGCAGAGGTGGGCGCGCTGGCCGGGCGTGACGCCGGCGAGGCGGCGGTCGCCGGCTACCTCTCCGTCCAGCAGGCGCTCAGTGCGATCGACCGCATGGAGGTCCGCGGCCGCGACAGTGCCGGCATCCACGTCTTCGTGTGGGGCCACGGCCTCGAGCTGGCCGACCCCTCCGTCGCCGCGGCCATCACCGAGCGCAACCGCGACCCCCTGTTCCAGAGCGGGTCGGTGCGCGAAGCCGGCCAGTCGCTGGGGTTCGTCTACAAGGCTGCAGCGGAGATCGGCGAGCTCGGCGACAACGTCAAGGCGCTGCGGGCCGCCGTCCAGGCAGATGCCCTCCTGCGCCGGGCGCTCAGCAACCCGGGGGCGAGGGCCACGGTGCTGGGCCACACCCGCTGGGCCAGTGTCGGCATCATCAGCGAACCGAACTGCCACCCGGTGAACGGCGAGCAGATGGAGCAAGCGGCCGGTGCGGCGTGCCCGTACACGGTGGCCGTGCTGAACGGCGACGTGGACAACCACGCCGACCTGAAGGTCAACCACGGCCTGCGCATCGCCGGCCCGATCACCACCGACGCCAAGGTCATCCCGGCCGTCATGTCCATCCATGCCGCCGGCGGGCACCCGTTGGCGGAGAGCTTCCGCCGCACCGTCGCCGAGTTCGAGGGCAGCGTGGCCATCGCCGCCCAGGCCGCCGACGACCCGGACGAGGTGTACCTCGCCCTCCGCGGCAGCGGCCAGGCGCTCTACGTCGGCCTCGGCGAGGACCTCTTCGTGGTGGCCAGCGAGCCCTACGGCGTGGTCGAGGAGACCATGCAGTACGTGCGGGTGGACGGCGAAACCCCGTCGCCGTCGGGCAGCCGCGGCCAGGTGTTCGTGCTGGACGGTCGCCGCGCCGGCGAGCTGGACGGCATCCGCCGGTTGGCCTACGACGGCAGCCCCTTGCCGCTGGACGCCGGCGACGTGGTCACCGCCCAGGTCACCACCCGCGACATCGACCGCGGCGACGCCCCGCACTTCCTGCTGAAGGAGATCAGCGAGGCGCCCCAGAGCTTCCGCAAGACCGTTCGCGGCAAGCTGGTGGAGGGTCCGGCCGGCCTGCGCGCCGAGGTGGGCGAGCGGGCGCTTCCCGCTGACGTCGCCGCCCGCCTGGCCGACGGTTCGATCACCCGGGTGCGGGTCATCGGCCAGGGCACCGCCGCCGTTGCCGGGCGCAGCATGGCCGAGATGCTCGACGTCCTGTGCGACGGGACGATGGACGTGGACGCCATCACGGCAACGGAGCTGTCCGGCTTCCACCTCCGTCTTGACCTGTCCGACACGCTGATCGTCGCCGTCAGCCAGAGTGGCACCACCACGGACACCAACCGCACGGTGGACCTCGCCCGCGGCCGCGGCGCCGCGGTGCTGGCCATCGTCAACCGCCGCAACAGCGATCTCACCGACAAGGCCGACGGGGTGATGTACACCAGCGACGGCCGCGACGTGGAGATGAGCGTCGCCAGCACGAAGGCGTTCTACGCCCAGGTCGCTGCCGGCGTGCTGCTGGCCTGCGCGATCAGCGAAGCTGCCGGCCGTGGCACCGACGAGCGCCGCGCCGCGTTGCTGGCGTCGCTGCGCGACGTGCCGGACGCGATGCTGGGGGTGCTGGCCAACCGGCCGGCCATCGCCGACGCCGCCCGCCGGTTCGCCCCGCAGAAGCGCTACTGGGCCATCGTCGGCAACGGCCCCAACACCGTGGCCGCGGCCGAAGTGCGGATCAAGCTCAGCGAGCTCTGCTACAAGTCCATCGCCTCCGACGTCACGGAGGACAAGAAGCACATCGACCTGTCCAGCGAGCCGCTGATCCTCGTCTGCGCTGCCGGGCTGGTGGGCGGCACCGCCGACGACGTGGCCAAGGAGGTCGCGATCTACAAGGCCCACAAGGCCACCCCGATCGTCGTGGCCACGGAGGCCGACGAGCGCTTCGCCGCCGCCAGCGCCGTGCTGACCGTGCCGCCGTTGCACCCCTCGCTGGCGTTCATCCTCTCGGCGATGACCGGCCACCTCTTCGGCTACGAGGCGGCGCTGGCCATCGACGCGTCGGCCCGTCCGCTGCGCGAGGCCCGCGAGGTCATCGAGGACGCGCTGGCGCACCATGCCGACGGCGACGCCGTGTTGGCCGCTGTGCGCCGAGGCATCGTGCCGGCGACGGAGCGGTTCCTCGACGGCCTGCGGGCCGGTGGGTACGACGGCCATCTGGAGGCGTCCACCGCGGTCCGCCTGGTGGGTGTGCTGCGCGATCTGGCCACCGACGCCCCGCTCGAGGCCTACCAGCGGGCCACTGGGCGGGTGGCCACCCCAAGCCTGCTGGTGGACGATGTCACCGCGGCCCTCACCCGGGCCATCGAGGAGCTCACCCGGCCGGTGGACGCCATCAAGCACCAGGCCAAGACGGTCACGGTCGGGATCAGCCGCAACGACGAGGGCGTGCTGGACCGCTCGCTCGTGCAGGCAACGCTGCAGGCCGGTGCCGGGCGCGACCGGCTGAGCTACCGCACGCTGAAGGTGCTGGCCGACCTGGACCCGGCAGTGGACGCAGTGGTCGGCTACACCCGCTACGCGATCGACGGCGACCCCGCACTGCACGGTGGCGCCACCATCGCCATCGTCGACAGAGGTGGCCTGTCGCTGGAAGTGCCCAGCAGGGTGGAGCAGCAGTCGCAACTGCGCGGCACCAAGCGCCGGGTGGCCAGCGAGAAGGAAGTGCTGGTGGCCCGCGGCCGCAGCGACGGGCGCACGGTGCTGCTGGTGCCGGAGGTCAAGGGTGGTCACTGCACCGGGATCACACTGCTGCACGTGCGCTTCCACGACCACCTGCCGGCGGCGGTGATGCGCGGCGTGCTGCAGGGCTACGACCGCCGCTACGACCGCCTGGTGGACTGGGTGACGGAGACCGAAGGCGAGTTCCGCGACGACCTGCTGGCCGACATGCCGGTGGCCGACCTGCTGATCCTGCCGATCTCCGAGACCGCCGACCACTGGCGGCGGGGCTGACATGGCCTACCCGGCGGGGGTCAAGGGTGTCGGCATCGACGCCGTGGACGTGGAGCGCTTCCGCACCTCGTTGGCCCGCACCCCGGGCATGCGCGAGCGCCTCTTCGTCGAGGAGGAACTGGCGTACGTGACCCCCAAGGCGGACCCTGTGCCATCACTCGCTGCCCGCTTCGCCGCCCGGGAAGCGGTGATGAAGGCAATGGGGTTGGGCCTCGGTGCGTTCGGGTTCCACGAGGTGTGGGTCGCCCGCGCCGAGTCCGGCGCACCGGGCCTGCGGGTCACCGGCCGGGCGCAGGAGTTGGCCGTGGACCGTGGGATCACCCGCTGGCACCTGAGCATCACCCACACGGCCACGGTGGCCATCGCCACGGTCATCGCCGAGTGACCGGCTGACGGACGGCACGTAGGCTGCCCGCATGGTCCCGATCGTCACGCCGGAGGAGATGGGGGCGGTGGACGCAGAGGCGCCCGAGCCCACCGAGGTGCTCATCGACCGGGCCGGTGGTGCTGTCGCCAGGGCTGCGTTGCGGATGCTGGGGGGCACCTACGGCCGGGTGGTGCACGTGATCGCCGGCACGGGCAACAACGGGGCCGACGGGCGCGTCGCCGCGGCCCGGCTGGCGGCCCGCGGCGTGAAGGTGCGGGTGTTCGACGCCGCCGACTGCCCCGAGGTGCTGCCGGCCGCGGACCTGGTCATCGACGCCGCATACGGCACCGGCTTCCGGGGCGAGTGGAACCCACCGCACGTCGGCGACGCGCTGGTGCTCGCCGTGGACATCCCCAGCGGGGTGGACGCGCTCACCGGGGCCGCTGGGCCCGTGCTGGCCGCCGACCGCACCGTCACGTTCGCCGCGCTGAAGCCCGGCCTGCTGTTCCCGCCGGGAGCGGACCTGGCCGGGGCGGTGGAGGTGGCGGACATCGGGCTGGGCCAGGGCGTGCACCGGCACTCGCACGCAGCGCTGGTGCAGGGCGCGGACGTCGCCGGGTGGCTGCCGCCCCGCGAGAGTGACGCCCACAAGTGGCGTAGCGCCGTCCGCGTGGTGGCGGGCAGCATCGGCATGACGGGCGCCGCGGCCTTGGTGGCCAGGGCGGCCATGCGGTCGGGTGCCGGCATCGTCCACCTCTCCAGCCCTGGTGCGCTCGTCACCTCGGCGCCGGTGGAGGTCGTGCAGCGGCCGGTGCCGATGGTCGGCTGGGCCGGCACGGTGCTGGACTCGCTGGACCGCTTCCACTCGCTGGTCGTGGGGCCGGGCCTCGGCCGCGAGGAGGCCGCGACGTCGGAGGTCCGCCGGCTGGTCGTGGAGGCCGCCGTGCCGGTGGTGGTGGACGGCGACGGCCTGTTCGCCATGGCCTGGAACGCCGACGGCGCCGCCGCGCTGCTGCGCCGCCGCACCCTGCCCACGGTGCTGACGCCCCACGACGGGGAGTACGCGATGCTCACCGGCGCCCCGCCGTCCGGCGACCGCATGGTGGCGGCCCGCCGGCTGGCGGCGGACACCGGCTGCGTCGTGCTGCTGAAGGGACCCGCCACGGTCGTCGCCGGGCCGGGCGGCCGCACGCTGGTGGTCACGTCCGGCGACCAGCGGCTGGCCACCGCCGGCAGCGGCGACGTGCTGTCCGGCGTGATCAGCGCGCTGCTGGCCCGGGGCGTGCCGGCACTGGAAGCGGCAGCGGCGGGCGCCTGGCTGCACGGCCGGGCGGCACACGAGTCGTCCGCCGACGGACTGGTCGCCGGCGACATCGCCGAGCACCTGCCCACCGTCCTCGGGGAGCTGCAATGAGCCGGTGGGCGTGGGTGGACGTCGACGCCGGTGCCATCGAGCACAATGTGGCCGTCCTGCGGTCCTTCGTCGCCCCGGCGGAGGTCTGGGCGGTGGTGAAGGCTGACGGTTACGGGCACGGTGCCGTCACCGCGGCCCGGGCCGCGCTGGCCGGCGGCGCCACCGGGCTGTGCGTGGCGCTGGTCCAGGAGGGCGTCGAGCTGCGGCATGCCGGGTTGGCCTGCCCGATCCTCGTGCTGTCGCCGCAGCCGCCCGAGCAGATGGCGGCGGCCGTGGCAGCGGGGTTGGCGCTCACCGTCCACTCGGAGGCCGGCGTGGCTGCGCTGGAGGCCGTGGGTGTCAGCGACCATCCGGTGCACCTGAAGGTGGACACGGGGATGCACCGGGTGGGTGCGTCGGCGGTGGAGGCTGTGCAAGTGGCGGCGCGGATCGTCGCCTCGCCGGCCACCCACCTGGCGGCGGTCTTCACCCACCTGGCCGTGGCGGACGAGCCGGGCAGCCCGTTCACCGACGTGCAACTCGCCCGCTTCGACGACGTGCTCGCTCTGCTGCGGATGGAGGGCATCGAGCCGCCGCTCGTGCACGCCGCCAACTCGGCCGGCGCCATCGCCCACCCGCGAGCCCGGCGGGATCTCGTGCGCGCCGGCATCGCGATCTACGGCATCTCGCCGGGCCCGGCGTTGGACGACCGGGTGGCAGGGTTGGGCCTGCGGCCGGCGCTGTCGCTGCGGGCCCGGGTGTCGCACGTGAAGTCGGTGCGGTCCGGCGAGGGCATCTCCTACGGCCTGCGGCACACGTTCGGGCGGGACTCCACCGTCGCCACGGTGCCGCTCGGCTACGCCGACGGGGTGCCCCGGCGGCTGCACACCATGGGCGGCGAGGTGTTGATCGGCGGGGTGCGCCGGCGGATCACCGGTGTCGTCACCATGGACCAGTTGATGGTGGACTGCGGCGACGACGAGGTGGCGGTCGGCGACGAGGTGGTGCTGCTCGGTGAGCAGGGCGGGCAACGGATCACGGCGACGGACTGGGCGGACGCGCTGGGCACGATCGCCTACGAGGTGGTGTGCGGGCTTTCGGAGCGGCTGGAACGCCGGGTCACGACGCCAGGCGAGGGCTGAGCTCGGCCAGCAAGTCCACGCCGCGCTCGTTCAGCCGCCGCACTGCGGCGCGGGTGCCCACCCGCCACACCGCCCAGCCCCATCCCAGCGACGCGACCACCGGCAGGTACCTCCAGGCTCCGTCCAGCAGGATGGCGCCGACTACGGCCGGGGCCAGTAGCACACCGAGGCCCGCCATCGCCCCCATCACCGTGATCGCGTACCCGCACCCGGTGGCACCCACCGGCCGCTTGAACGGGTTGTCGCCGTCGACGGCCGACAATGGTGCCGTGGCCGACACCAAGGCCCCGACCCCCATGAGGCACAGCACGCCGGTAGGGGTGAGCAGCAGGTACGGCGGCAGTTCGGACCAGTTGCCGCTGACCGCGCACACCACCACACCGGCGGCGACCAGGCCGACGACGGTGCCGGCGCCGTAGGTGACGAGACGGGCGACCAGTTGCTCGCGCCGCACCCCGCCGCGGGCGGAGAACTCCAGCCACAGCGAGGGGCTGTCGAAGCCCACGACGTTGAAGGCGTTGTTGGCGGAGAACAGCAGGCCGGCGAGGGCCGTGTAGACCATCGCCGGAGGCGGGTCCGGGATGGGCAGCACCTGCAGCACCGGGAAGCCGACGGACAGGGCTACGCCGATGATCGTCTGGGTGCGCCGCATCGGTGAGCGCCACTGGTAGCACCATTCCTTGGCGAGGCAGGCGGTCGTGGCGCTGGTGGCTCGCGGCCAGATCTGCTGTTGGGTGCGGATGCTCCGCCGGTTCGGGACGCGGGTGGCGCCGCCGATCAGCAGGCGCCCCGCCAGCCGTGCCCACGCGACCACCAGCAGGATGGCCACGCCGACGGTGGCCGCCGCCCACGGCGCCGCCGCCAGCGGGTTGCCGTCGTGGCAGTGCAGCAGGGCGCGTGCCGCCCACCCCGGGGGGAGGGCGGCCAGCACCGCCAGCAAGGTGCTGTCCGCCGAGGCGGCGCCGGACTGGATCAGCGGCCCGGCGGATTGGCTGACGGCCCACAGCGCCACGCCGGTGAGCGACACGACCACGACGGACAGGTCGCGACCGCGGCGGGTGCGGTTGGCCAGGCCCATCAACGACGCGAGCGACCGCGAGGCGCCGAGACCCCCGACGAACAGCGCGGCAACGGTGACGAGGGCCACGGCGGCGGATATCACCCCACCGCCGGCGCCCGCGGTGAAGGCGCCCAGCAGTGCGACCGCGACGGCGACCGTGGCCGGTGAGGTGGCCGCCGAGCCGGCCATCACCGCGGCCAGTTGGCGGCGCCGCAGCGGCAACAGCGCCAGGGGCGCGGGGTCCACCGTCTCGTCGGTGCCACCCATCAGCAGCGGGCCGAACATCCAGGCCACCAGCCCCATCGTGAAGCCGAACAGGAGGACGGCCCGCCGCGGGTCGGGATCCATCAACGCGCTGCCGGCGAAGGTGACGAACCCGGCCATCGCGCCGATCGACGAGGCCACCAGTGTGAGCACGAACAGGGCTCGGCCGCGCCGTCGCAGGGAGTTGCGGGTGATGGTCCACCGCATGCGGGCGCCGAGGCGGGCCAGCCGCAGGAGGTCGGCGCTCACGCCCGCAGCCAGTCCAACTCCCCGGCGGCGTCCAGCGGGGTCCCCACCGCATCGGCGAACGCATCGTCCAGCCGCTTCCCGCCGCGCACGTCGTCCAATGTGCCGCTGCGCACGACGGCTCCGGCGGCGAGGATCGTCACATGGTCACAGAGGCGTTCCACGGTGTCCATCACATGGCTGGAGAACACGACGGTGCCGCCCCGGTGGCGGTAGGTATCCAGCACCTCCGTGATCACCCGAGCGGAGATCGGGTCGACCGATTCGAACGGCTCGTCGAGGAACAGCACGTGCGGTGCGTGCAGCAGCGCGGCGGCGAGGGCGACCTTCTTGCGCATGCCGGTGGAGTAGTCGGCCACCAGCGTCGACGCGTCGTCGGTGAGGCCCAAGGTGGCCAACAGGGCGGTGGTGCGTTCGTCGACGGTGTCGCGGGGCAGGTCGCGCAGGAGGCCGAGGTAGGTGAGGAGCTCCTGGCCGGTGAGCCGCTCGAACAAGCGCAGGTCGTCCGGCAGCACCCCCACCCGATCCTTCACCCCGGCGGGCTCCGGCCATACCGGCTGCCCGAGCACGGCAACGGTGCCGGAGTCGGGGCGGAGCAGGCCCACCATCATGCGGATCAGCGTGGTCTTGCCTGCCCCGTTGGGGCCGACCAGGCCGTAGAACGCGCCCCGGGGAATGGCCAGATCGACGGCACTGACGGCGACCTTCTGGCCGTATCGCTTGCCGAGACCTCGTGCGTCCACGACGATCGCCCCACCGGGTTCCACGTCATGGTGTCTAGCATTCAACGACGATGCTCCACCTGCGCGCCCGTTCGCTCGCCGACACCCACGCCATTGCTGCCGCGCTGGCAGCCGTGTCGCGCCGCGGCGACCTCATCGTCCTCGCCGGCGAGATGGGGGCCGGCAAGACGGCGTTCGCCAAGGGCTTCGGCCAGGCGCTGGGCGTCACCGAACCGATCACCTCGCCCACGTTCACGCTGGTCCACAGCTACGACACGCCGGGCAAGCTGACCCTGCACCACGCGGACATCTACCGCCTGTCCACCCAGCACGAGGTCGCCGATCTCGCGCTGGCGGAACTGCTGGAGTACGACGGCATCGTCCTGCTCGAGTGGGGCGACGTGGTCGCCCGCTCCCTCGGCGAGCATCTGCTGGTGCAGTTGGACGCCGACCCCGACGACGAGGACGCCCGCGACATCACGCTCAGCGGCAGCGGCCGGGCGTGGGCGGAGCGCTGGTCGCGGATCGAGGCGGCGACGGAGGAGTACGCATGTTGATCCTCGGCATCGAGACCGCCACCCAGCAGGTGAGCGTCGCCATCGGCGGGCACGAAGGCGTGCTCGGCATGTTCGAGGTGTCCCGCGGGCGGCGTCACGCGGAGACGTTGATCCCCGCCGTCGAGTTCCTGTGTGCCCAGGCGGACGTGCAGATCGACGAGTTCGGTGCCATCGCCGTGGACATCGGGCCCGGCCTGTTCACCGGAATGCGCGTCGGGCTGGCCGCCGGCAAGGCGATGGCCCAGGCGCTGCGGATCCCGATGATCGGCATCAGCTCGTTGGACCTGCTGGCCTTCCCCCTGCGCCACGCCGATCGGACGATCGCCGCGGTCATCGACGCCCGCAAGGGTGAGCTGTTCTACGCGTTCTACAAGCCGGTGCCGGGTGGCGTCCAACGCGTCACCGAACCGGTCGTGGGCCGGGCGGCGGACCTGGCGGCGGACCTCATGGCTCGTGGCCAGAACGTGGTGTGCGTCGGCGACGGGGCCCTGCGCTACCGCGAGGAGATCGCCGGCGGCGCCGCCTGCGACTTCGCCGAGCAGTTCCTGGCCCATCCGTCGGCGGCCCCGCTGGTGCAGTTGGCCCACGCCCGCGCCCTGCGGGAGGAATGGGTGAACCCGTGGGAGATCCAGCCGCTGTACCTGCGGGCGCCGGACGCGCAGATCAACTGGTCCACGCGGGAGTCGGCGCGATGAGCGTGCTGAGCCGCCTGCTGCCCCGCCGTCCGGGCGCCGCGCTGGTGGTCGAGCCGATGCGCCGCCGCCATGTGGCCGGCGTGATGGAGATCGAGCAGGTGTCCTACCCCAAGCCGTGGACGGCGTCGGTATTCCAGACGGAGTTGGGCATGGCTGCCCGGGGCGAGCGGGTGTACCTCGTGGCCCGCGACGGCGGCCAGGTGGTGGGCTACGCGGGGATGATGCTGGCGGTGGACGAGGCACACGTCACCAACATCGCGGTGGTCCCCACGGCTCGCCAGGGCGGGTTGGGCACCCGGCTGCTGGCGGAGCTGGCGTGGGCGGCCATCCAGCGGGGGTGCACGGGGCTGACGCTGGAGGTGCGGGTCAGCAACCATGCGGCGCAGGCGTTGTACGCCGCCTTCGGCTTCGAGGCGGCCGGCATCCGCCAGCGCTACTACGAGAACACGGAGGACGCGATCGTGATGTGGCGGCACGGGATCCTCGACGACGACTTCCGTGCGCTGCTGCGGCGGCTCAGCCCGGAGGCCGGGCGATGAGCGGGATCACGGTCGACGACCGCACGCTGGTGCTGGGCATCGAGACCAGCTGCGACGAGACTGCGGCTGCGCTGGTGATGGGCGGCTACGACATCGTCTCCTCTGCCGTCAGCACCCAGGTGGACCTGCACGCCGAGTTCGGCGGGGTGGTGCCGGAGATCGCTTCCCGCGCCCACCTCGACCTGCTCAACCCGATGATCGCCAGGGCCATCGTCGAGGCCGGCGTGGGGGAGGAGCGGATCGACGCGGTGGCCTGCACGGTGGGGCCGGGCCTGATCGGCGCCCTCCTGGTCGGCGTGTCGGCGGCCAAGGCGCTGGCGTTGACGTGGGGCGTGCCGTTCGTCGGCGTGAACCACATGGAGGCCCACCTCTACGCCGCGTTCCTGGAGGACCCGACGCTGGAGTTCCCGCTGGTGGTGCTGCTGGTGTCCGGCGGGCACACGATGCTGATCGAGATGCAGGACCACGGCCGCTACCGCCTGCTGGGCCAGACGATCGACGACGCAGCGGGTGAGGCGTTCGACAAGGTTGCCCGCTTCCTCGGCCTCGGCTACCCGGGAGGGCCGGCCATCGACCGCGAGGCGCTGCAGGGCGACCCGGAGGCCATCGCCTTCCCGCGGGCGATGCTGCACGACGGGCTGGACTTCAGCTTCAGCGGGTTGAAGACGTCGGTGATGAACCATGTCCGCAAGCACCCCGACGTGTCGGCGGCCGACGTGGCGGCGTCGTTCCAGGCCGCGGTGGTGGACGTGCTGGTGGCCAAGGCCCGGCGCGCCGCGGAGGCGGTAGGGGCTCGCGGGCTGGTGCTCGGCGGGGGAGTGGCCGCCAACTCGTTGCTGCGCGAGCGGTTCCTGTCGGTGTGCACCGAGGGCGGGATCCGCGGCTTCCTGCCGAGCCGGGAGATGTGCACGGACAACGCGGCGATGATCGCCGCCGCCGGCTGGCACCGGCTGCGGGCGGACGGGCCGACGGCGCTCGACGCCGGGGCGTACCCGAACCTGCGCCTGCCCCTGCTGCCATGAGCGGCCGCAGCCGGCTGGACGCGTTCGTCGTCGCCGCACCGGGCCTGGAGGCGCTGCTGCTGGACGAGCTGACCCGGCTGGACGTCCGCCCGGCGCGGGCGGTGAAGGGTGGCGTGGAGTGCTCGGTGACATGGCCGCAGCTGTGGGCCGTGCACCTGCGTTCCCGCCTGGCCACCCGAGTGCTGGTGCGGGTCTGGCGGTTCCGGGCGACGACCTGGGGTGAGCTGGAGGCCGGCCTGAAGGGGGTGCAGTGGGGGGAGTGGCTGGCGGACGACGCCGTCCTGGACGTGCAGGCGACATGCTCCAAGTCCTCGGCGCTGTACCACTCGGATGCGGTTGCGGAGCGGGCCGCCGCGGTGATCGGCCGCCCGGCTGGCGATCAGGTGGTGCAGGTCCGCGTGCTCGACGACGTGGTCACCGTCAGCCTGGACGCCACCGGACCGGCGCTGTTCAAGCGCGGCTGGCGCGGCCCGGCGGGCCGGGCGCCGATGCGCGAGACGCTGGCTGCCGCGCTGGTGCTGGCCTCCGGGTGGGACCGGCGCAGCCCGCTGGTGGACCCGTTCTGCGGGTCGGGAACCGTCGCCATCGAGGCGGCGATGATCGCCCGGCGGATGGCGCCCGGCCGGCGCCGCTCGTTCGCCTTCCAGCAGTGGCCGACGTTCTCCGCCGACGCGTGGGGCCGGCTGCTGCGCGGTGCCGACGGCGACGTGATCGACCGCTGCCCGCCGATCCTCGCCTCGGACCGTGATGACGGCGCCGTGGCCGCGGCGCAGGAGAACGCCGCCGCCGCCGGGGTGGGGGAGCAGGTGGACGTGCAGCGCCGGTCGATCTCCGATCTGACGCTGCCGGCGCGCGCCGGATGGCTGGTGACCAACCCGCCGTACGGCCGCCGGGTCGGTGGCGAGGGTGGTGGTGCCGGGGCCGGAGCCGGTGCTGGCGGCGGTGACGTGCGCGACCTGTACGACCGCTTCGGCCAGGTGTTGCGAGCGTCCGGCGCCGGGTGGCGGATCGCCGTGCTGGCGGCGAAGGAGACCCCCGTCGCCCGGCTGGGCCTGCCCTTCACCTCCGCCGTGCACACCTCCAACGGCGGCATCCCCGTCGACGTGTGGTGCGGCCAGGTCGCCCCGCCGGCCTGAGCGTGCGCCCGCCGCCGCCCCGGTCGCCGTCACCCGGTGGTGGCCGCCCCCGGTCGGATCGGCCGCACCATCACGCCTTGTTCACGTCACTTCGATGTCGATTCGCAGGCCGGGTGCCATGTGACCGCCGGTGGACCGCTCCATCGCCCGTGACCGCCCGTGACCGCCCGTGACCGCCCGTGGACGGCTCCATCGGCCGCGCGCCCGGCCGTCACGTTGGGGCTCGCGTTCACGTCACTTCGATTTCGATTCCTGCGGTGCCACGCTCGCGGCCGGTCGAGCCACGGTCGGCGAACGTCTCCTGGTCGCGGCGACGGCATCACCCCCCTCCTCGCCGGATTCGAAATCGAACTGAGTTGAACGGGGCAGTGGTGCTCCGGATGTGCGGGCCGTCGATGGCCCCGTCGACACCCCGCACCATCGAATCGAAATCGAACTGAGGTGAACGGGCGGGCACCGGGTGGCTCGGCGTGTGTGGGACGGAGGGGGCGGGACGGGGCCGGGCGGGGGAGGTGCCGATGGATCATTGCCGATGGATCATTGCCGATGGATCTTGCCGAATCGGGCCGGCTCGGTGTCATCAGTACGGTCGATGAGCCCGACACCGTTCACCCTGCCGACACCGTTCACCCCGCTTCCCGCACCCGGGCGGCTGAAGCCGATCGACATCCGCCGTGCCGTGCTGTCGGTCTTCTTCCTCCACGACGGCGGCCCGCTGACGATTCCCGAGGTCGTGCAACTCACCCACCGCCTGGCCGGCCTCGACCTGGCTGCGCTGCCCGGCGTGCCACCGCACCGGCGGGTCAGCGACATCCTCCGCCACCAGGTCCGCGCCGGCCGGGCGGAAGTGGTCGAGCGGGGCCGCTACCGGCTGCACGTCGGCCGCTTCTCCACCTCCACCCGATGGCGCTGCCTCCACTGGCAGCGGGTGGTGGAATGGCGGGCCCGCACCCTGCGACCGCCCCTGCCCTAGGCGGGCCGGGGACTCAGCAGTGGGCGACCAGCGCGTTGAACAGCGCCTGCTGCTGGTCGTCGCTGTCGGCCGAGTCCTCCGGGTGCCACTGGGTGGCCACGGTCCAGCGGGCGGCCGGCAGCTCGGCGGCGTGGATCAGGCCGTCGGCGGTGCGGCCGACCACCTCCATCCCGTCGGCCACGCAGTCCAGCGCCTGATGGTGCACGCAGTGCCCCGCATGCACCGTGGTGCTGCCGATGGCCTCGGCCAGCTTGCAGCCCGGCGTCAGGGGCACCTCGTGGTGGGCGAACCAATGGGCCTCGGTGCCGATGTGCTGCTCCAGCGTGCCGCCCATCGCCACGTTCAGCACCTGCATGCCGCGGCAGATGGCCAGCATCGGCACATCCGCCTCCAGCGCGGCCCGCACCACCGCCAGCTCGACCAGGTCGTGCTCGGGCACGATCCCGTACAGCTGCTCGGCGGTGGCCTCCTGGCCGTAGTGGCGGGGGTCGATGTCGCCGCCGCCGTGCAGGGCCACCCCGTCGACCCGGCGGAGCAGTGCCGGCACCTCGTCCACCAGCTCGGCGATCGGCGGCAGCATCAGTGGCACGCCGCCGCCGCGGGCGACGGCTTGGAAGTAGCGCTGGCCGGCGGCGAACGGTGCGCCGCGGACGCCCTTCGCGTCGCGGGCGAGGCGGCCGACGATGAGGATGACGGGTGCGGAACCAGACGGGGACACAGCGAGCGAGCCTACGCCCGCAGTCGCTCGCCGGCAGCCCGAGCGGCAGCCCGGCGGATCAGTTCGTCGTAGATCGCCTGCTGCTGCGGCTTGTGGCTGGCGGTGTCCTCGGGGTGCCACTGGGCTGCAACCACCCAGGTGGACGTCGGCAGCTCCACGGCCTCCAGCTGGCCATCCGGCGACCACCCGCAGGGCAACAGCGGTTCGGCGACCTCACCCAGCCCCTGGTGGTGCACCGAGTGGCAGTGCTCCAGGTCCGTCGTGCCGGTGGCTTCGGCCAGCTTGCACCCCTCGGTCAGGTGCACCGGGTGCTCCCGCATCCAGTGGTCGCTGTTGCCGATGTCCTGCACCAGCGTTCCGCCCAGTGCCACGTTCAGCACCTGCATCCCGCGGCACAGCGCCAGCATCGGCAGGTCCAGCTCGATGGCGGCCAGGCACACGGCGATGTCCAGGTCGTCGTGGTCGGGGACGATGCCGTACAGCGTGTCGTCGTCCGGCTCCTCGCCGTAGCGCCGCGGGTCCACGTCGCCGCCGCCGGGCAGCAGGACGCCGTCGAAGTGCTGGAGCACGGTGACGGCATTGCGGGCGAGCTGGCGGATCGGCGGCACCAGCACCGGCACACCGCCGGCCCGGGCGACGGCACGGGAGTACGGCTGGCTGCTGCTGAAGGCGTCGCGCTTGCCCTCGTCGGAGAACGTCAGCACCCGGGCACACACGGCGATGAGGGGCGGCGGGCTGTCCATCCCCACCATTGTGTCGCGCCGCCGCCCGCCGCCCCACGTCGGCGCTACCCTCGCTCGATGTGTCCGCCCTGATCCTGCGCAACCCCGCCACCGAGGCCGTCGTCGCCGAACTGCCCCACGCCACCGTCGAGGACATGGACGCCGCCATCGTCCGGGCCGCGGCGGCCGGGGACGCCTGGCGCACGGTCAGCCCCGCCGACCGCAACCGCCTCCTGCGCCGCTTCGCCGACACCGTGGCCGCCCACGCCGACGAGCTGGCCGAGCTGGAGACCCGCAACATGGGCATGCCCATCGGGTCCTCCCGCTGGTGCGCCAATGCCGTGGCGGACACCCTGCACTACTTCGCCGGGGCGGTGGAGAAGCACGCCGGCAGCACCATCCCCGTCGCCGGCGGGGTGGACATGACGTTCCACGAGCCGCTCGGCGTGGTCGGCCTGATCACCCCGTGGAACTTCCCGATGCTGATCGCCTCGTGGAAGCTGGGGCCGGCACTGGCAGCCGGCAACACCGTCGTCCTCAAGCCGGCCGAGATCACCCCGCTCACCAGCATCCGCCTCGGCGAGCTGGCGCTGGAGGCCGGCCTGCCCGAGGGCGTGCTCAATGTGGTGGTCGGCCCGGGCAGCACGGTCGGGTGGCGCCTGGTGGAGCACCCGCTGGTCCGCAAGGTGGCGTTCACCGGCTCCACCGTCGTCGGCAAGCGGCTGATGCAAGGCTGCGCCGACCAGGTGAAGCGGCTGACGCTGGAGCTCGGCGGCAAGAGCGCCAACATCGTGTTCGCCGACGCCGACCTGGAGAAGGCCGCCGCCGCGGCACCCGGCGCAGTCTTCGACAACTCCGGGCAGGACTGCTGCAGCCGCAGCCGGGTGCTGGTGCAGCGCAGCGTGTTCGACGAGTTCCTGGAGAAGTTCGTCGCCGCGGCTGCGGCGTGGAAGGTGGGGGACCCGATGGACACCGCCACGGCGATGGGCCCGCTCGTCACCGCCGACCACCTGGCCCGCGTGCTGGCCTACAGCCGCGACCTGCAGCCGGTCTTCACCGGCGAGGTGCCCGACGGCCCCGGCTACTGGCACCCGGTGATGATCGCCGTCGCCGACGACATGTCGCCCGTCGCCTGCAGGGAGGAGATCTTCGGGCCGGTGGCAATGGTCATACCGTTCGACGACGAGGCCGACGCCGTCCGCATCTGCAACGACAGCGAGTACGGCCTGTCCGGCTCCGTCTGGACCCGCGACGGTGCCCGTGCGCTCCGCGTGGTCCGGGCGATGGAAGCGGGGACGATCAGCGTCAACTCCAACTCCTCCGTCCGCTACGCCACCCCGTTCGGCGGGTTCAAGCAGAGCGGCCTCGGCCGGGAGCACAGCATGCACGTGCTCGACCACTACACCGAACTCAAGAACGTCTTCATCTCCACGGAGTGACCCGATGCGCGCCCTGCTCCTCTGCAACTACTACGACGCCGACCCCGGGTTCGTCGGCGAGCGCTTCCGCCAGCACGGCTACTCGTTCACCGAGTGCCACCGGGAGCGTCGCGCCACCTGGCCGAGCCTCGACGGGCACGACCTGGTGCTCAGCCTCGGCAGCGACTGGAGCGTCTACTGGCCGCACGTGGAGAGCGAGGTGGCGGCGGAGGCGGCGCTGATCCGCAGCGCCCACGACCAGGGCATCCCGGTCTTCGGCATCTGCTACGGCAACCAGATCATGTCCCACGCCCTCGGCGGCACGGTGGAGCGGGCGCGGGAGCCGGAGATCGGGTGGTACGAGATCGTCAGCGACATCCCCGAGGTCATCGCCCCCGGGCCGTGGTTCCAGTGGCACAGCGACGTGGTCACCGTGCCCGGGCAGGCGGAGGAGTTGGCCCGCAGCGCGGTCGGCCCGCAGTCCTGGCGCGTCGGCACCAGCATGTGCACCCAGTTCCACCCCGAGGTCACCGAGGCGATGGTCCGCCGGTGGATCGAGGGTGGCGGCGCGGAGGAAGCCGCCAAGTTCGGCCGCGACCCCGACCAGTTGCTGGCGGACACCCGCCGCAACGTGGCGGACTCCAAACCCAACACCAACACGCTCGTCGACTGGTACGTGGAGAGCGTCGTTCGCGGGTAGTCCCGCACAGCCGCTGGTCTACGGTGGCCGCATGAGCGAGTGCGTGCTGGCGGTGGACCTGGGGACCGGCGGGCCGAAGGTCGCGCTGGTGGAGGCATCGGGGCACACCCTTGCCTGGCGGAGCCGCCCGGTGGCCACCCACTTCGTCGATTCCCACGAGGGGCGTGGGGCGGAGCAGGACCCCGAGGAGATGTGGCGGGCCATCGTCGACGCCGCCCGCGAGGTGCTGGCTGCGGTGCAGCCGGGGCCGCCCATCGTGGCCGTGGCCGTCACCAGCCAGTACATGAGCACCATCCCCGTGGCGTCGGACGGCCGGCCCACCGGCCCGTGCATCCTCTGGATGGACACCCGCGGCGCGGCCCACAACCTCACCCTGCTCACCGACGACTCGTTCATGCTGTTCCTCGAGCGCCACGGGATGATCCCGCTGCCGAGCGGCAACGACAACGTCGCCCACGCCTACGTGCTGCAGACCTACCACCCCGAGGCCTACGCCGCCGCGGCGGCGTTGGTGGAGCCGATGGACTATGTGGTCGCCCGGCTCACCGGGCGGGTGTGCGCCACCCAGAGCACCGTGTTCGGCCAGCTGGTGTGCGACAACCGCCGGTGGGGCGCCACCGAGTACGACGCAGACCTGGTTGCCGCCACCGGCTTGGACCCTGCCAAGCTGGCCCCGCTGGTGCCGCTGCACGGGGTGGTCGGCGAGGTGCTGGCCGGCCCGGCGGCGGAACTGGGCGTGCCGGCCGGGACGCCGGTGGTGCCCGGCACGATCGACTCGATCACGTCGGCCGTCGGCGCCGGCGCGCTGGACCCGACGGCCGCGTCGGTCATCGTCGGCACCACGTCGGTGATGGTCAGCCACATCCCCGACCACCGCGGCGACATCGGGGCCGGCATCCTGGCGGTGCCCAGCCCGGTGGACGGGATGTACTACGTGATGGCGGAGAACGGGGTCGGCGGCCGCTCGCTGGAGTTCGCCCAGCGGCTGTTCGGTGTCACGACGCCGCAGGAGGCGGTCGGTCTGGCCGCCCAGGCGCCCGCCGGCAGCGACGGCGTGCTGTTCCTGCCGTGGCTGCTGGGCTCCATCGCCCCCAGCCCGAACGACGACGTCCGGGCCGGCTACGTGGGCCTGTCGCTGCACCACGACCGGCACCACCTGCTGCGGGCGACGCTGGAGGGCGTGGCCCTGAACCTGGCGTGGCTGCTGCCCCACGTGGAGACGTTCGTCGGGAACGGGTTCCCGTTCGTCCGCTTCGGCGGGGGAGGGGCCACCAGCCCGTTGTGGGGGCAGATCCTCGCCGACGCGCTGGACACGCCGGTGCACCGCCTGGCCGAACCGCGGGCCACCAACGCCCGCGGCGCGGCCTTCCTCGCGTTCGCCGACCTCGGCCACCTGCGGCTCGCCGACGTGCCGTCGCTGCTGCGGGTGGAGCAGGTGCACGACCCGGACCCGGCCACCCGCCCGGCGATGGAGCGGGCGCTGGCCCGCCTGACCGCCCTCCACCCCGCCCTCGCCCTCAACGCCTGAAGGAGCCTTCCGACCATGGGCCTCTACCCGTATGCCGACAAGTACCCCGTGGTGCGCGCCTTCCCGGAGGACGGCCGCCCGCGGGAGGCCATCCTCCGCGAGATCGAGGAGATGGCCGAGACCGAGGACTCGCCGTACCACGAGGGCAAGATCAGCGGGTCCATCTACTCCGGCGACGAGGAGCACTACGCCTTCCTCAACGAGGTGTTCGGCCACTTCAGCCACGCCAACGTGCTGCAGCGCGACATGTACCCGAGCGCCACCCGCTTCGAGGGCGAGATCATCGCCATGACGGCCGACATGCTGCACGCGCCGGAGGCCGTGGGCGTGCTGACCAGCGGTGGCACCGAGAGCCTGATGAACCCGCTGCTGGTCGCCCGCGAGCGTGGGCGCGAGCGTGGCATCAACCGGCCCAACGTGGTGATGCCGGTGACGGCCCACCCGGCACTCCTCAAGGGCGCCCACTACTTCGGCATCGAGGTGCGCCACGCCGCTGTCACGGACCGGTTCGTGGCCGACATGGACTCCGTGCGGTCGTTGGTGGACGACGACACGGTGTCGCTGGTCGGCTCCGCCGGCACGTACCCGCACGGCCTGGTGGACCCGATCGCCGAGCTCTCCGACCTGGCGGTGGAGCGGGACACCCTGCTGCATGTGGATGGCTGCCTCGGCGGCTTCATCCTCGCCTGGGGCGAGGACCTCGGCTACCCCGTGCCGGTGTTCGACTTCCGCCTGCCGGGCGTCACCTCGATCAGCGCCGACACCCACAAATACGGGTTCGGGCTGAAGGGTTCCTCCGTGCTGCTGTACCGGTCGGCCGAACTGCGCCGGCACCAGTACTTCATCGTGCCGGACTGGCCGGGCGGGCTGTACACCTCCCCCGGCATGAGCGGGTCGCGCAGCGGCGGGATCATCGCTGCAGCCTGGGCGGCGATGGTGACGCTCGGGCGCTCCGGCTACCGGGCGATCGCCG
Organism: Acidimicrobiaceae bacterium; assembly: GCA_020637295.1. GTDB lineage: Bacteria > Actinomycetota > Acidimicrobiia > Acidimicrobiales > Ilumatobacteraceae > UBA668. The sequence goes on from JACJWF010000003.1 coordinate 140,618, forward strand.
CCGACATCTTCGCCACGGCCGCCGCGGTCCGCCGGGCGGTGGAGGCGGTGCCCGAGCTCCGGGTGCTCGGCGACCCGTTCTTCAACGTCGCGTTCACGACCACGGAGGACAGCGGGCTGGACATCTTCCTGGTCAACGACTTCCTCGCCTCCCGCCGCTGGCGGATGAACGGCCTGCAGCGCCCGTCGGCACTGCACTTCTGCATCACCCGCCCGAACACCCAGCCGGGCGTGGTGGACCGCTTCGCCGCCGACCTGGTGGGGGCGGTGGCGTACGCGAGGGAGAAGGCCGGCACCCCGGCCCGCTCCGGCGCCTTCTACGCCAGCGGGGTGACGACCGAGCAGATCACCAGCGGGATGGAGTGGTGGCTGGACGCCACCCAGGCCGTCCCCGCCGCCCCGGCCTGACCGTCTCCCCGGCCTGACCGTCTGCCCGGCCTCCTGACGCCCGCCGCCTGGCCGGCCGCCCTGCACGATGCCCGGGCCCGTCGGTCGGGCGAGTTCGCCGGGGGTGTCGCGGCCCACGGTTTCACTTCTTTCCGATTTCGATTCGGGTCGGAGGCGGAGGGATGCCTGTGGCCTGCTCAGTCCGGCGAACACCGTCCCCTCGGCGTGTGCGGATTCGGAAAGAAGTGAAACAGAGAAGTGGGTGAGGTGCCCGGAAGGTGCCCGGAAGGTGCCCCGCAGGACGTGTGCCGCGTTCACTCCACCCGCTGCCAGTTGCGATACCGCCACTCCGTGCTCCGGCTGAAGGCCGTGGCCAACCTGTAGCTGCCGCATGCGACCCGCTCCACCCGGCCGATCCTCGTCTGGTACCGCAGGAGGTCGCTGATCACCATCGCCGGTGCCTTGGTGAGGTGCGGCATGGTGGTCCGTCCGTGTGCGTGCAGTCGTTCCACCACCTCGTGCACCGTCAGCGCCGTCCCGGCCTCCAGCAGGATGCCGAGCACGGCCCGGCGCAGCGGGAAGCCGGCGATCGGCTCCAGTTCACGTTCCATCACCCCACTGATGCGCACCGAGGACCGGCCGTTCGGCAGAACCGCCGCCGGGGACGCACCATTTGTGATGCCATTCACGCGGCGTAGTAGCGTCGCCCCCGATGTCCGATTTCCTGCGCGACTACCTCACGGTCGTCTGGTTCGCCGCGATCGCCTTGGTGCTGGCCAGCTTGCTGCTGGGCATCTCGGCACTCCTCCGGCCGAACAAGCCGTCCGCACAGAAGCTCATGGCCTACGAGAGCGGTGTGAACCCGGTCGGCGACGGCTGGTCGCAGAGCCAGGTTCGCTACTACATCTTCGCCCTGCTCTTCGTGGTGTTCGACGTGGAAGCGGTGTTCATCTTCCCGTGGGCCACGCGCCTCGAGGAGTACGCCGGGTTCGGTCTCGTCGAGATGGGCATCTTCGTCTTCGTCCTGCTCCTTGGCCTCGTGTACGCGTGGCGCAAGGGCGTGCTCCGCTGGGTGTAACCACATGGGTCTCGTCGACAAGGGGCGCCTGCCCAAGCCACTCACGTCCCTGTTCAACATGGGCCGTTCCTACAGCATGTGGGTGTACCAGTGGGGTCTCGCCTGCTGCGCCATCGAGATGGGTGCGGCCTTCGGCTCTCCCCGCTACGACGTGATGCGCCTCGGCGTCATCCCGCTGCCCGCCAGCCCCCGCCAGGCCGACCTGGTGGTCATCTCCGGCACCGTGACCGACAAGATGGCGCCGGCCATCAAGCGCCTGTACGAGCAGATGCCCGAGCCCAAGTACGTCATCAGCATGGGCTCGTGCGCCAACTGCGGCGGCCCGTACTGGGACAGCTACAGCGTCACCAAGGGCGTGGACCAGATCATCCCGGTGGACGTCTACGTGCCCGGCTGCCCGCCGCGGCCGGAGGCCCTGCTCGAGGGCGTGGTCCTGCTCCAGCAGCGGATCAAGTACGAGGACATGGGCGCCCGCTGGCGCGGCGAGGGCTACAAGCCCATCGTCGTCGGCGACCCGGCCCCGGTGGGAGGCCTGGCGTGAGCGACGAGACCCTGGCCCTCCCGGGCGATGCCCTCCGCGAAGGCGTGGTGGACGCTCTCCGCAGCGCGCTCGGCGCCGACCTGCTCGACAGCCTGATCAAGCCCAACGACGACGTCTGGGTGCGGGTCGCCACCAGCGCCTGGCGCACGGCCGGTGAGGTGCTCCGCGACACGGTCGGCTGCGACTACTTCGCCTTCCTCTCCGCCATCGACTGGATGCCCAGCCCGTACGGCAAGAGCGAGGACGACCCCACCGAGCCGGCCCCGGAGGTCGACCTCACCGTCCGCCAGGGCTACTGCGGTGGCGACACCCGCCTGCAGGTGTTCGCCCGGGTCACCAACACCACGAAGCACTTCGGCGTCACCATCAAGGCCGACGTGCCCGACGACCACCCCGCGGTGGCCAGCTGGATCCCGGTGTACGCCGGCGCCAACTGGCACGAGCGGGAAGCGCACGAGATGTTCGGGATCGGCTTCGACGGCCACCCCGACCTGCGCAACATGTACCTGCCGACCGACTTCGAGGGGCACCCCTTGCGCAAGGACTTCCCGCTGCTGGCCCGCATGGTGAAGCCGTGGCCCGGCATCGCCGACGTGGAGCCCCTGCCCGGCGGCGACGATGAAGAGGGTGGTGAGTGAGCCATGACTGACCTCGCCGACCGCCAGAAGCTCAGCTACATCGCCGCGCAGGCTGCCGACGCCCGGCTGAACGTGGAGCTGGAGACCGAGGGCATGACCCTCAACATCGGCCCGCAGCACCCGGCCACCCACGGCACCCTGCGCATCATCGTCCGCCTCGACGGCGAGCAGGTGGTGTGGGCGGAGCCCTCCGCCGGCTACATGCACCGCGGCTACGAGAAGCTCACCGAGGTGCGCACGTTCCCGCAGGTGACGGCGCTGATCAACCGGATCGACTGGTTGGGCAGCTTCGCCAACGAGGTGCCGTTCATCCTCGCTGCAGAGAAGCTGATGGAGATCGAGGCCCCGCCTCGCGCCCAGTACATCCGCACGATCCTGTTCGAGCTCAGCCGCATCGCCAACGTCTCGCTGTTCCTCGGCGACCTCGGCGTGCAGCTCGGCGCGGTCACCCCGGTGTTCTTCGCCTTCCGTGATCGCGAGTACGTGCTGAACCTCATCGAGGCCGCCACCGGCGGTCGCTTCCACCCGAACTTCGACCGCATCGGCGGCCTGAAGGACGACCTGCCCGCCGGCTGGCTGGCGGAGACCAAGCAGGTGATGAAGCGCCTCCGCGGCTTCTGCGACGAGATCGAGGACCTGCTGTTCGGCAACGAGATCTTCCAGAGCCGCCTGCGCGGCATCGGCGTGATCCCCGCCGACGTGGCCAAGCAGTACGGCCTGTCCGGCGCCAACCTGCGGGCCAGCGGCGTGGACTGGGACCTCCGCCGCGACCAGAACCTGCCGATGGCCTGGGACAAGGCCGACTGGAAGGTCATCACCCACCCCGACGGCGACAGCTTCGCCCGCTGCTGGGTGCGCCTCCAGGAAGTCCGTGAGAGCACCAAGATCGTCGACCAGCTGTGCGACAGCCTGCCGTCCGGCCCGATCATGGCCAAGGTGCCGCGCATCATCAAGGTGCCCGAGGGCGAGGCCTGGGTCAGCACGGAGAACCCGCTCGGCGAGATGGGCTACTACGTGGTCAGCAAGGGCGACCTCGGTCCGTTCCGGGTGAAGATCCGCTCGGCCAGCTTCAACAACATCTCCATCGTGCCGTGGGTGCTGCGTGGCGTGTACGTCCCCGACGTCATCTCCATCCTCGCCTCGCTGTACTTCATCCTCGGAGACATCGACCGATGATCGCTCTCGCCTACTGGGTCCAGTCGCTCCTGCGGGTGCTCGGCGGCACGGTCGCCGTGCTGCTGCCCGCCGGCACGATCGTGTACCTCTTCCTCTTCAAGATGATGAGCTTCATGCAGAGCCGCCTCGGGCCGATGGAAGCCGGCCCCTACGGGTCGCTGCAGCTGTTCGCCGAGGTCGGCAAGTGGCTGCAGAAGGAGGACATCGCCCCGGAGCGGGCCGACAAGCGGATCTTCCGCATCGCCCCGCTGCTGGTGCTGGTCAGCACGTTCCTGCTCGTGGCCGTCGTGCCGTTCGGGCCGGACGCCTACTTCACCAACTTCGACGCCGGTGTGTTCTACATGCTGGCCGTCAGCTCGGTCAGCACGCTCGGCATCCTCATCGCCGGCTGGTCCAGCGCCAACAAGTACTCCCTGCTCGGCGGCCTGCGCGCCGCCGGCCAGCTGATCGCCTACGAGCTGCCGATGGTGCTCAGCGTCCTCGGCGTGGTCATCCAGGCCGGCACGATGAACCTGCAGAGCATCGTCATGCAGCAGAACGCCGGCTCGATCTTCGGGTGGGACGGCATCGGCAACCCGTTCATCCTCACCCAGTTCGTCGGCTTCCTGATCTTCATGATCTCCGTGCAGGCCGAGCTCACCCAGACCCCGTTCGACATGCCGATCGCCGAGTCCGAGCTGGTGTCCGGCTACATGACCGAGTACTCCGGCTTCCGCTTCCTCATCTTCTTCATCGCCGAGTTCGCCACCGCCGGCGTGTTCGCCCTGATCGCCAGCGTGCTGTTCCTCGGCGGCTGGGGCATCCCGTTCAGCTGGTTCGGCTGGGACTCCGTGGGTTCCATCGACAACTGGATGAACGTCGGCGGCCCGCTGATCATGGTCACCAAGATGGTGGTCCTCAGCGGCATCATCATGTGGGTCCGCTTCAGCTACCCGCGCATGCGTGAGGACCAACTCCAGCGCTTCGCCTGGAAGGTGCTGGTCCCGCTCAGCCTGCTGAACATCATGGCCACGGCGATCCTGAAGGTGGTCTTCTGATGCCCTCGAAGCTGCCCAAGCCCAAGGTGCCCGGTCTGCTGAAGGGCCTCGGCGTCACCGCCAGGACCTTCGCCGAGACCGTCAAGCCGAAGAAGATGGGTGGCGGTGCCGCCACCGTGCAGTACCCCCACGAGAAGGAGAGCCCGCCGATCCGGGCCCGCGGTGTCATCGCTCTGCGCGAGGACAACTGCACCGCATGCATGCTCTGCGCCCGCAGCTGCCCGGACTGGTGCATCTTCATCGAGGCCCACAAGGACCTCGCCCCGCCGCGCCGCGCCGGTGGCGCGCCGCGCAAGGTCAACAAGCTGGACCGCTTCGACATCGACTACGCGCTCTGCATGTACTGCGGCATCTGCGTGGAGGTGTGCCCCTTCGACGCCCTCTTCTGGAGCCCCGAGTACGAGTACAGCGAGCCGAAGATCGCCGACCTGCTGCACGACAAGACCAAGCTCGGCGAGTGGATGGAGACCGTGCCCGAGGCCCCTGCGCTCGAGGCCGGCGCCGAGAAGAAGAAGGGGAAGTGATGCTGCTCGCTTCCGACGTCGTCGTCGCCCAGAACGTGGGGTTCGGGATCATCGCCGCCGTGATGGTGATCTTCGCCCTGCGGGTGGTGTCGTCGAGCAATGTGGTCCACGCCGCGCTCAGCCTGGTGATGGTGATGGCCGGCGCCGCAGCCCTGTACGTGCTGCTGGCTGCCGAGTTCGTGGCCGTCACCCAGGTGCTGGTCTACATCGGTGCCGTGATGGTGCTGTTCCTGTTCGGCGTCATGCTCACCCGCGCCAAGCTGGGCAAGGAGGGCGACCTCAACAACAAGAATTGGGGCGTCGGCATCCCCGTGGCCATCCTGCTGCTGGGCGTCATGGTCTACGCCCTCGGCGACGGCTGGGGTCGCACCAAGATCGACGCCACGGGTGGCTCGGTGGTGTCCACCACCGCCATCAGCGACCTGATCTTCAGCCCCTACATCCTCCCGTTCTGGGGGCTCTCGTTCGTGCTCCTCGCCGCCGTCATCGGCGCGATCGTCCTGGCCAGGAAGGACTGACGCGATGCTCGTCAACCAGTTCCTCATGCTCGGCGCGGTGCTGTTCTGCATCGGCGTGTACGGGGTGCTCGCCCGCAAGAACGCCGTGATGGTGCTGATGAGCATCGAGCTGATCCTCAACTCGGTGAACATCAACCTGCTCGCCTTCGACCGTCTCAACGGCTCGATCGACGGCAACGTGTTCGCCCTGTTCATCATCGCTGTCGCCGCCGCCGAGGTCGGCGTCGGCCTGGCGATGGTGCTGCTGATCTATCGCAACCGCAAGAGCATCGCGCTCGATGAGCTGTCGGAAATGAAGGGCTGACGCATGCTGCTCGCCAACGAAGAAGGCGCCGAACACGCAGTGCACGCTGCCGGCTGGTTCCTCGAACATGCCTGGCTGATCCCTGTCATCCCGGCGGCCGCGTTCTTCCTCATCATCCTGTTCGGCAAGCGCCTGCCCAAGGGCGGCAGCGAGATCGGCCTGGCGTCGATGATCGCCGCGCTGGTCATCGCCGCCGGCACCGCCTACCAGTGGATCGACCTGGTCGGCAGCACCGAGCACGCCGAGGCCGTCATCACGAAGTGGGTCTGGTGGCAGGCCGGTGACACCAAGTTCACCATCGGCCAGCACATCGACGGCCTGGCGGTGATGGCGCTCCTGCTGGTGGCGTTCATCTCCACGCTGGTGCAGATCTACTCCACCGAGTACGTGCGCGGCGACCGTCGGTACACCCACTTCTTCGCCAGCCTCACCCTGTTCTCCAGCGGCATGCTCACCATGGTGCTGGCGCCCAACATGGTCCAGCTGATCCTCGGCTGGGAGATCATGGGCCTCTGCTCGTTCCTCCTCATCGGCCACTGGTGGGAGGAACTGCCCAACGCCAAGGCCGCCCTCAAGGCGTTCTTCACGGTCCGCACCGGCGACATGGGCCTGCTGGTCGGCACCGCCATGCTGTTCGGCCTGTTCGGCACGTTCGACATCCTGGACATCAACGAGATGGCCGCAGCGGGCGAGTGGCACGGCTCCAAGACGTTGCTGATGGCGGCCGCCGTGGCGCTGTTCATCGGCTGCATCGGCAAGAGCGGCCAGTTCCCGCTGCACACCTGGCTGCCCGACGCCATGGCCGGCCCCACGCCCGTGTCGTCGCTGCTGCACTCCAGCACGATGGTGGTCGCCGGCGTGTTCCTGGTGGCCCGCATCTACCCGGTGTTCCACGTCGGCCTGGACATCAACGTCGCCGGCAGCCATTACAACCTGATCGCCATCATCGGTGGCATCACGGTCATCGTCGCCGCTGCGCTGGCGTTCGTGCAGGACGACATCAAGAAGGTGCTGGCGTACTCCACGGTCAGCCAGCTCGGCTACATGATGATGGGCCTCGGCGTGGGCGCCTGGACCGCGGCGGTGTTCCACATCTTCACCCACGCCTTCTTCAAGTGCTGCCTGTTCCTGGCCGCCGGCTCCATCTCCCACACGGCCAGCCACCACAGCTTCGACATGAAGAAGGACATGGGTGGCCTGTGGCGCAAGCTGCCGGTCACGTTCGCCGCCTGGTTCGTGTCCACCCTCGCCCTGTGCGGTGTGCCGTTCGTCAGCGGCTTCTTCAGCAAGGACGAGATCATCGACTCGGCGCACGCCTACGACTACACGACGTTCTACGTCGTCGGCATCGTCGGTGCGTTCATGACCACGGCGTACATGACCCGGGCGACGTACCTCACCTTCTTCGGCAAGGCCCGTGGCGGTGCCGCCCACTTCGTGGCGGGTGAGCACGAGGACGAGGGCGCCCACGACGAGGGCCACGCCGAGGCGTTCGCCGACGAGCACGCCGACGTGGACCATCAGATCCACGCCCACGCCCACGCGGCGCACGACGCCCACGACGCCCACGGGCACGACGACGCGCACGCACCGGCCCACCACGGGCGCCCGCTGCCGTTCGCCAAGACGGACTCGGCATGGGCCATCACCCTGCCGCTCCTGATCCTCGGCTTCCTGGCCATCGTCTCCGGCTACCTCAACGCCGCGCCGTTCCACATCGAGAAGTTCCACGAGTGGCTGCACAGCTCGATCGGCATCGAACTGCCCGAGGCGCCGAAGTTCGAGTGGGGCAACGCCGCACCTGGCCTCGCCCTCGTGCTGGCCGGCTTCCTCGTCAGCCTGTACATCAGCAAGGCCGTCTACGGCGAAGGTGCGTCGCCGCTGAAGGGCCTCACCAAGCGGGTGAAGGTGTTCGGCGCGATCCACACCTTCCTCGTCAACAAGCTGTACCTCGACCACCTGTACGAGAAGGTCATCGTCCGCTTCGTCGCCTACCCGCTGAGCAAGGCCGCCTACTGGACCAACCAGCACATCCTCGACGGCGCGGTCAACGGCGTCGGCATCGCCGGCAAGAAGTCCGGCCAGTTCATCTACAAGTACGTCGACCAGGGTCTGGTCGACGGCATCGTCAACGGCAGTGGCACCGCCGCCCGCGCGGCCGGTGGCGAGCTGCAACCCGTCCAGTCCGGCAAGGTCAGCCTGTACGGCTCGCTGCTCTTCGGCGCAGCGGCCGTCGCCGCCATCGTCCTCGTCCTCGTCAACAGCTAAAGGGAACCCCAGATGATCCAGGAACAGCAATGGCTCCTCAGCCTCGGCACCTTCTTGCCGTTGGCTGGCGTGCTGGTGATGCTCTTCATCCCACGGAAGAACGAGGTGTTGGCCAAGGAGGTGGGCATCGTCACCGCTGCGGCCACCCTGCTGGTCGGCATCTACACGCTCACCCAGTTCGACTACGGGCAGGCGGAGAAGCTCCAGTTCTTCACCACCAACGAGTGGATCAAGCCGATCAATGCCACGTTCACCATCGGCCTCGACGGCATCAGCCTGCCGCTCTACATCCTCTCGATGGTGATCACCCTGCTGGTGATGGTCTACTCGTGGGACCACATCCCCGAGCCCGGCAACGCCAAGGCGTTCTTCATCCTGATGCTGGTGCTGCAGACCGGCATGGCCGGCACGTTCATCGCCCAGGACCTGATCCTGTTCTTCGTGTTCTTCGAGGTCGTCCTGCTGCCGATGTACTTCATGATCGGCGTGTGGGGCGGCGAGAACCGCCAGTACGCGTCGCTGAAGTTCTTCCTCTACACGATGTTCGGGTCGGCCCTCATGCTGGTGGCCTTCATCGCCCTCTACATCACGTCGAAGTCGGCGTCGTTCGCCTTCGCCGACCTGACGGCGGCCGGGGCCAACGTCGGCCGCACCGCCGCAATGTGGATCTTCGCCGGCATGTTCATCGGCTTCGCCGTGAAGGTGCCGATGTTCCCGTTCCACACCTGGCTGCCGGACGCCCACACCCAGGCGCCCACCCAGGGCTCGGTGATCCTGGCCGCCATCCTGCTGAAGCTCGGCACGTACGGCTTCGTCCGCATCGCCCTGCCGATGCTGCCCCAGGCGGCCAAGAGTTGGGCGCCGGTCATCGGCGTGCTCGCCGTCATCGGCATCATCTACGGCGCCCTCGGCTGCCTGGCCCAGACGGACATGAAGCGCCTCATCGCGTTCTCCTCCGTCGCCCACATGGGCTTCGTGATGCTCGGCATCAGCACCCTCACCCCGCTGGGCATCAACGCCGCGATGTTCGGCATGGTCGCCCACGGCCTGATCACCGGCATGCTCTTCTTCATCGCCGGTTCGGTGAAGGAGCGCTACCACACGCTGGAGATCAAGCGCCTCAGCGGCATGCTCATCCAGATGCCCCGCCTCGGTTGGATCCTCGGCTTCTGCGCCATGGCCTCGCTGGGTCTCCCCGGCCTGGCCGGCTTCTGGGGTGAGTTCCCGGCGATCATCTCGTCGTGGAACCCGGCCGAGGTGCTGGTGGCCAACGGCCACGAGGGCCTGTACCGCGGCCTCACCATCGTCGCCGCGCTCGGCACGGTGCTGGCCGCTGCCTACCTGCTGTGGCTCTACCAGCGCACGTCGTTCGGCACGCCGAACCCGGAGTTCGCCGGCGACCACGGGCATGGTGACGGGCATGGTGACGGGCACAGCGACATCCACGACGTCGGGATCTACGAGTGGATCGCCTGGACGCCGCTGCTGATCGCCATCGTGGTGTTCGGCGTGTACCCGCAACTCATGTTCAAGGTGATGGACCCGGCCGTCACGCACCTGTTCGGGAAGTGACCTGATGCTCGCGTCCTTGCTCGCCTTCGCCCGCCCCGACGTCGACTACCACGCACTCGCGCCCGAGATCGTGCTGGCCGCCGGGCTGTGCCTGGTGCTGCTGCTGGACCTCTTCGTGCCGGATCACCGGCGCTGGATCACGGGCACCGTCGCCGGCTTCGTGTTGCTCGGAGCGTTCATCCCGGTGGCCACGCTGGCCGTCATCGGCGGCGATGTCCGCAGCCTGTTCGACGGCCGCTACGTGATCGACGAGTTCGCACTGGCGTTGAAGGGCCTGTTCCTGCTGGCCGGGTACGTGGTGGTCCTGCTGTCCTCCAACGAGATGGAGGAAGGTGGCTATCACCAGGGCGAGTACTACGTCCTGCTGCTCACCTCCGTGCTCGGCATGGTGATGATGGCCAGCTCGCGAGACCTCATCAGCGTGTTCGTGGCGCTGGAGTTCCTCTCGATCCCGGCCTACATGATGGCGGCGTGGCGCAAGCGGGACACCAAGTCCAACGAGGCCGGCGTGAAGTACTACCTGCTCGGCGTGTTCGCCAGCGCAGTGCTGCTCTACGGCATGAGCCTGCTGTTCGGCCTGGCGAAGAGCACCAAGCTCAGTGAGATCGGCGCGGCGATCGGCGACGGCTCGAAGGCGGCTGCGGTGCTCGGCATCGTGTTCGTCATCGTCGGTTTCGCCTTCAAGGTCAGTGCCGTGCCGTTCCACACCTGGGCCCCGGACACCTACCAGGGTGCCCCCACCCCGGTGACGGCGTTCCTCAGCGTGGCCTCCAAGGCCGCCGGTTTCACCGGCCTAGTGGCGATGGTCTACCTGGCGTTCCCGATGGCCAAGGACGTCTACCAGCCGTTCATGTGGGTGCTCGCTGCGCTCACCATGACGGTGGGCAACCTGCTGGCCCTGAAGCAGACCAACATCGTCCGCATGCTGGCCTACTCCAGTGTCAGCCAGGGCGGGTTCATCCTCATGCCCTTGGCCGTCGCCGGCACCGGCGATGCCGCCGGCCCGGCGCTGAAGGCCGTGGTCGTCTACCTGCTGATCTACGCGGCCACGAACCTGGGCGCCTTCGCCGTGATCATCGCCGTGTCGCGCACCACCCGCAGCGGGGAGATCAGCAGCTGGGGCGGCCTGTTCAACTACGCCCCCGGCCTGGCCGTGATGATGACGATCTTCCTCGCCTCGCTGGCCGGCATCCCGCCGCTCGGCGGCTGGTACGCCAAGTTCGGTGCGTTCCGTGCCGTGGTGGACGCCGGCAGCGGGTGGGGCTACACCATCGCCGTCATCGGTGCGATCAACGCCGTCGTGGCCACCGCCTACTACATCACCGTCATGCGCGAGATGTGGATGAAGCCGGCGCCGGACGGCCGGGTCAGCGCCGTGAAGGTCCCCTCGCCGGTGGTGGTGGCGATCGCCCTGTGCGGCATCGGCACCCTGCTGATGGGCGTGCTCCCCGGCTCGGTCGCCCGCTTCGGCGACCTGGCCGACCTCACCCATGCCTTCGGCGGCTGACGCCAGCCTCGACATCACCGGCGTGCTGGCAGCCCGCCAGGAGGCGCTGGGCCGCCCCGTGCGGTTCGACGAGTTCATGACCGAGGCGCTGTACGGCGCGGCCGGCTTTTACACCTCCGGCGGCCGCGCCGGTCGCCGCGGCGACTTCCTCACCTCGCCCGAGGTCGGGCCCCTCTTCGGCGCCGTCGTCGCCCGCTGGATCGACGCCGAGTTCGAACGCCAGGGCCGCCCCGACGGCTTCACCGTCGTCGAGGCCGGTGCTGGCCCGGGCACGCTGGCCCGCACCGTGCTGCTCGCCGCCCCGCACCTGGCCGGCCGGTACATCACGGTGGAGACCGCCGCAGCGCAGCGGGCCGGGCACCCGGAGGGCGTGCACGCACTCGCCCAGCTGCCGGCCGGGCCGTTTCCCGGTGTCGTGATCGCCAACGAACTGCTGGACAACCTGCCGTTCCGCCTCGCCGTGTTCGACGGCGGCTGGCGAGAGGCGCACGTGCTGGTCGGCAGGGACGGGGCACTCACCGAGGTGCTGCTGCCCGCCCCCGAGGGGTGGGACTGGCTGCCACGCACCGCGCCGCACGGCGGCCGCGTGCCGGTGCAGGAACTCGCCGCAGCGTGGCTGCACCAGGCACGCGGGCTGCTCGCCACTGGCGGTGGCGTGCTGTGCTTCGACTACGCGGTCGCCCGCACCGCAGCCCTCGCCCTGGAACCTTGGCGCACGTGGTTGCGCACCTACCGGGGCCACGAGCGCGGCGCCCACTACCTGCGCGACGCCGGCCTGCAGGACATCACCGCCGAGGTCTGCCTGGACCAGTTGCCGGAGACCGACGGGGTGCGCACCCAGGCCCAGTTCCTGCAGCGGTGGGGCATTGCCGACCTGGTGGAGGAGGGGCGCCTGGCATGGGAGGCCGCGGCCGGCGCGCCCGACCTGGCGGCGCTGCGGATGCGCAGCAGGGTGCGCGAGGCGGAGAGCCTGCTCGATCCGGACGGCCTCGGCGCCTTCCTGGCCATGGAGTGGCGGGTGTGACAGGCGTACACGGTCTGTGTCGGCGCCGTGCCGGGAGGGTACGGTGTCAGGTCGGTATGGGCGGGCGGTCGGCCCCGCTGGAGGTACTCGGTGGGTGAGTCACATCATCAGGTAGGGCAGGGGGCCCTGGTCGTCGGCGCACTCGGCGTCGTCTACGGCGACATCGGCACCAGCCCGCTGTACGCCATGCGCGAGGCGTTCACCGAACCCACCCACGTGCTCCACGTGGACGAGGTCAACGTCTACGGCGTGGGGTCGCTGGCGTTCTGGGCGCTGATCCTCATCATCTCGGTCAAGTACCTGTACTTCGTGATGCGCGCCGACAACCGCGGTGAGGGCGGCATCCTCGCGCTCACCAGCCTGGTGATGCCCCGCCACCAGCGGGTAGTGAAGGCGGGTGCGCTCGTCACCCTCGGCGTCTTCGGCACGGCGTTGCTGTACGGCGACGGGATCATCACCCCGGCCATCTCCGTGCTCTCCGCGGTGGAAGGCCTGGAGGAAGTGAACTCCTCGTTCGAGAAGTGGGTGCTGCCCATCGCCATCGCCATCCTCGTGATGCTGTTCCTGGTGCAGAAGCGCGGCACCGGCGCCGTGGGCAAGATTTTCGGCCCGGTGATGATGGTCTGGTTCAGCGTGCTGGCCGTGCTCGGCATCCGCTGGATCGCCGAGTCGCCGGCCGTGCTGCAGGCGGTCAACCCCATCTGGGCGGTCCGCTTCTTCGAGCACGAGACCCACAACGCGTTCCTGGCGCTCGGCTCCATCTTCCTCGTGGTCACCGGCGGCGAGGCGCTGTACGCGGACATGGGGCACTTCGGCCGCAAGCCGATCGCCGTCGGCTGGTACAGCCTGGTGATGCCGGCGCTGATGCTCAACTACTTCGGCCAGGGCGCGTTCCTGCTCGCCAACCCGGAGGACGTGGACAAGCGCTTCTTCTTCCTCATGGGGCCGGAGAGCCTGAAGCTGCCGCTGGTCATCCTGGCCACGATGGCGACGATCATCGCCTCCCAGGCACTCATCTCCGGCGTGTTCAGCCTCACCCAGCAGGCCGTGCAACTGGACTACCTGCCCCGCATCCGCATCGACCACACCTCGCACCAGCACTCCGGGCAGATCTACGTGCCCCTGGTGAACTGGGCGCTGATGGTCGCCTGCGTCGGCATCGTGCTCGGCTTCCGGTCGTCCACCTCGCTGGCCGCGGCCTACGGCATCGCCGTCACCATGACGATGGCCATCACCACGCTCATCTTCTTCAGGGTCCTGACGGACCGCTGGAACTGGGGCCGATGGAAGGCGTTCCTGGTGTGCGTGCCGATGCTGGTGGTGGAGCTCGGCTTCCTCGGCGCCAACATCCCGAAGATTCCCCACGGCGGCTGGTTCGCCCTCACGGTCGCCGCCGTGCTGATGGTGCAGATGGCCACCTGGCGGCGCGGCCGCCAGCTCGTCGCCGCCCGGATCAAGCGTGGCGAGCGGCCGATCGCCGACGTGCTCGACGAGCACACCGAGGTGAAGCGGGTGCAGGGCACCGGCGTGTTCCTGTTCAAGGACCTCGGCAAGGCGCCGCCGGCGCTGATGAACAACCTGCGCCACAACAAGGTGCTGCACCGCACCACCCTGATCGTCAGCGTGGAGACCAGCGACGAACCGCGCGTGGACCCTGCCCAGCGGGCCGAGGTCACCAAGGTCGAGCCCGGTGTGTTCCAGGTGCTGATCAGCTACGGCTTCATGGAAGACCCCGACGTGCCGGCCGCGCTCGCCGAGCTGGATGTGCGCGGGCTGGACTTCGACCCCGACGACGTCACCTACTTCATCGGGCGGGAATCCATCGTCGCCGGCAAGGCCCCCGGCATGAACCCTGTGGCCGAGCACCTGTTCGTCTGGCTCAACCGCGGGGCGGACAGCGCGGTGCGGTTCTTCAACCTGCCCGACGAGCAGGTCTTCGAGGTCGGCTCCCGCGTCGAGATCTGACGGCACTAACCTCCGGTCGAACTGGGGGTTACGAGCAATGGCCGACGAACACGACACGATCGACGCGCTGCTGGACGAGCAGCGCACCTTCCCGCCCACCGCGGCGTTCAAGGAGCAGGCGCTGGTGGCGGACACCAGCCTCTACGACGAGGCCCGCCGCGACGACGAGGGCTTCTGGGCCCGTCAGGCGGCCGACCTGGTCACCTGGCACTCGGACTGGCACACCATCTGCGAGTGGGAGCTGCCGTTCTCCAAGTGGTTCGTGGGCGGCACGCTGAACGTCAGCGAGAACTGCCTGGACCGCCATGTGGCCGCCGGGCGCGGCGAGACCGTCGCGTTCCACTGGGAGGGCGAGCCGGGCGACACCCGCACCATCACCTACGCCGACCTGCTCACCGAGGTGCAGCAATTCGCCAACGTGCTGAAGGGCCTGGGCGTCGGCAAGGGGGACCGCGTCAACATCTACCTGCCGATGATCCCCGAGGCCGCAGTTGCGATGCTGGCCTGCGCCCGGATCGGCGCGCCGCACAGCGTGGTGTTCGGCGGGTTCAGCGCCCAGAGCCTGACCGACCGGATCAACGACGCCGAGGCCAAGGTGCTGATCACGGCCGACGGGGGGTACCGGCGCGGCGAGGTGTTCCCCCTCAAGCCGGCTGCGGACGAGGCCATCGCCGACTGCCCCACCATCGAGCACGTCGTCGTCGTCCGCCGCGGCGGCAACGACGTGGACATGGTCGCCGGCCGCGACCACTGGTACCACGAGCTGATGGATGGCGCCTCCGCCGACTGCCCGGCCGAGCCGATGGACAGCGAGCAGTTGCTGTTCCTGCTGTACACCAGCGGCACCACCGGCAAGCCGAAGGGCATCATGCACACGTCCGGCGGGTACCTCACGCATGTCGCCTACACCCACAAGTACGTGTTCGACCTGCAGCCCGACGACGTCTACTGGTGCACCGCCGACGTCGGCTGGATCACCGGGCACAGCTACATCGTCTACGGGCCGCTGGCCAACGGCGCCACCCAGGTGATGTACGAGGGCGTGCCCAACTACCCGGACAACGACCGCTTCTGGGCGATCATCGAGAAGTACGGCGTGACGAAGTTCTACACCGCGCCCACGGCCATCCGGACGTTCATGAAGTGGGGCGCCAAGGAGCCCGCCAAGCACGACCTGTCGTCGCTGAAGGTGCTGGGCACGGTCGGCGAGCCGATCAACCCGGAGGCCTGGATCTGGTACCACACCAACATCGGTGGCGGCCGCTGCCCGATCGTGGACACCTGGTGGCAGACCGAGACCGGTGGGATGATGATCAGCCCGCTGCCCGGCTGCACCACCACCAAGCCCGGTTCGGCGACGTTCCCCCTGCCCGGTGTCAGCGCCGAGGTGGTGGACGACGAGGCCCGTCCCGTGCTGCACGGCGGTGGCTACCTCACGCTCACCCGCCCATGGCCGGGCATGTTGCGCGGCATCTGGGGCGATCCGCAGCGCTACCAGGACACCTACTGGAGCCGCTTCGAGGGCCGCTACTTCGCCGGCGACGGCTGCAAGCTGGACGACGACGGCTACCTCTGGCTGCTCGGCCGGGTGGACGACGTGATGAACGTGTCCGGCCACCGGATCAGCACGGCCGAGGTGGAGAGCGCGCTGGTGTCGCACCCGTCCGTGGCCGAGGCTGCGGTCGTGGGTGCCAACGACGACACCACCGGTCAGGCGATCATCGCCTACGTCACCCTGCGCGGCGGGCTGGACGCCTCCATCGACGACCTGCGCACCCATGTGGCCCACGAGATCGGGGCCATCGCCAAGCCGA
The DNA here is from genome assembly GCA_020637295.1 of Acidimicrobiaceae bacterium. Classification (GTDB taxonomy): domain Bacteria; phylum Actinomycetota; class Acidimicrobiia; order Acidimicrobiales; family Ilumatobacteraceae; genus UBA668. The sequence continues at coordinate 156,970 of JACJWF010000003.1, forward strand.
AGACCATCTACTTCACGCCCGATCTGCCGAAGACCCGTAGCGGCAAGATCATGCGCCGCCTGCTGCGTGACGTCGCCGAGGGGCGCAACCTCGGCGACACCACCACGCTGGCCGACGCCAGCGTGGTCAACGAGCTCCAGCGTCGTGCTGCGGAGGTGCCCACGGAGGACTGATCCCGCCTGTCCCGATCATCTGCTCGGGATTCAAGAACGGGGTCGCCGCGCCCGATACAACGGGTGTGACGACCGAGGACACGGAGGCTGCCGGGGCCGTGGACATCCGCCCCGATGGGGTGTCCGAGCCCTCCTCGCCGCGCCTCGGGCTCGACGACCTGGGCCTCCGCCTCGATCGCCCCCTGTTCGCCCGTGACCCCGGGATCGGCAACACGCCGTCGTCACCAAATCTGCGTGAGCTGACCTGGGACTATGTGGTGAAGCCGGCCAACGACGGCTCCCCGCCGCCCAGCGCCCCGCCTGACGACCAACCGGTCGTCAAGCCGGTGCGGATCGAGGATCTGCTGTCCGAGCCATCGGCAGCCGCGGCACTGCTCCGTCGCGATGAGCCCCTCCTCGAGGCCGCTGGGCCCCTTGGGGATGCCGACGAGGCCGGGCCGGCCGCAGCCCCGGCCGACGAAGCGGCCACGCCGTGGGCGACCGACCTCACGCCGACGGCCGCGGCCGACGCGCCCGCGGTGGACGCAGCAGCCGACGAGCAGGCGGCCGCGGCGCGGCCCACGCCCACCCCCAGCGGCGAGCACCGCCTGCCCTCGCTGCTGTCGGCGCTGACCACCCGCCAGCCGGGGCCGACCACGCCGATCAGCGGCGACCTGCCCAGCCTGGCCGAGGTGGCGCACACCCCTGGCCGCGGCACCCCGGCGACGAGCACCGGCGGCGCCGGGGAGTACGACGCCGACCCCGCCGACCCGGACACGCCGGGCCGGGACACCCCCGCCGGTGGCATGCCGAAGATGGACCCCGACGAGGAGCACGAGCGGATGCTCGCCGTCCTCCAGCCCGAGCCGGTGCACCGCGAGCCGGATCCGGTGGTCCACGGACTTGCCGACATGATCGTCCGCAGCACCCCGATCACCGGCATGGCGGCGGTACGGTCCACCTCGGCCGAGGTGCCGTTGCTGACGCCGACGCCTGCCGCCAACGCCCCTGCGGCCCACGCACCCGCCGCCGGCACACCGGCGACCGGCACGCCCACCGCCGAGAAGGCCGCCACCCCGCCGGCCGGTACCCCACAGGTGACGGCGGTCGAGGCCGAACTGAACCGCCTGGCCTATGTGCCCGACGCCGTCGCCGAGGCTGATCCCGGCCCGGTGGACCTCCCCCAGATCGCTGTGAACGACACCGCTGCCGCAGCACCCGGCGCCGCGGCGGCGTCCTCGGCGCCCGCTCTGAGCCTCTCCAACAGCGAGATCTACGCAGCCAGGGCGTCGGCGGCCGCGGCCACCCAGCGCCGTGTCGCCTACTCCGACTTCGCCCCTGCGGCGGCGCCGGTTCGCCGCCGCCGCAAGCGCCATGTGTTCCGCCGGCTGATCACCTTCGTCATCCTCCTGGGGTTGGTCGCCGGCGGACTGTTCGCCGTCAAGAAGTACGTCCTCGATGCCCGGTGGGACAAAGACGTCGAGCCGCTGGCCGACGCCGTCAGCACGGCGCGCGGCCTCGGCTTCGATTCGGCGGTGAAGGTGGACACCCTTCCGGTCGCCGAGTACTCCGTGGCCCTCGCCTCCACCGGGCTCGGGCTGGATCCCGACGGGTTGACCGTCGAGCAGATCGCGTCCGAGTGGCGGGCACTCGGGCTGCTCAACGGCGCGCTCGACCTGGAGACCGTGGGGATGGCGGCGATGCCGTTCGCCCCCGCGTTCTACGACCCGGCGACCGGCCGGATCAGCGTCATGGAGGGCCTGCCCGAGGAACTGCACACCTTCGCGCTCCAGCGGGCGCTGGCGATGGCCCTGCTGGACCAGGAGTACGGCTGGGGTGCTCGGCTGGAGGGTGCTTCGCCGGCAGTGCGCACGGGCATCCTCGCCCTCTACGACGCCGATGCAGTCGCCACTGTCCTGGGGATGACCAGCACCGAGACCCAGGAGGCGCTGGTCGGCCAGCTCTATGCGCTGTACTCGGACTACAGCATCGTGCCGTCACCCTCCGCGTACGGCTCGGCCCTCAGTGGCCGGCTCGGCGTCGCCGCCTGGCCGCTGTTCCGTGGCCTGGACGACACCACCCGGGCCTCGCTGCTGCTGGACGCCGCGCCCGTGGATGCCCAGGTGCTGGACCTGCGCGGGCTGCTGGACGGGGCCGCCCCGAGCGCGGCGGCCAATGCCAACGGCGTGCTCTTCTGGTACCACGTGCTGGCCGCCCGCATCGACGACGACCTCGCCTGGCGGGCTGCACTGACCTGGCGTGGCGATGCCGTCAGCCTGCTGGACGGCGGCACACACCCGTGCGTCGCCGCCATGTTCCAGGCCGGCGCAGAGGGGGACGTGGCGCAGGCGGCCTTCCAGCAGTGGGCGGCCCTGGCGTCGGCTGAGTCCGCCACCTCGGTCACCGCCTCGGCCAACGAACTGGGCGTGGCGCTGACCATCAACGCCTGCGACCCTGGCGTGGCGGTGCCGACCTCCGACGGTTCGCCCGTGCCCGGGCTGGGTGAGGCGCCGCTGCGCAGCGAGGTGCTCCGCCTGCTGATCGAGCAGGACCCGACGCTGGACCTCGCCACCGCAGCCTGTGCCGCGGCGTCCGTCGGGTCGCTGTCGATGGCCGACGAGCGCGGCGTGCTCGACCCGGTGGGCGGCTGGACGGCACCCGCCGCCCATGGCCTGCCGGACCCGGTGGTCACGGGCTGCCTGGCCCCGCCGGCCGAGCCGGCGCCGACCGGCTGACAGCCGCTCGCTGGGTGCTCAGTCGCGGAAGTTGTTGAACTGCAGCGGGATGCCGAGGTCGGCGCCCTTCAGCAGGGTGATCACTGACTGCAGGTCGTCGCGCTTCTTGCCGCTGACTCGCACGGTGTCGCCCTGGGTCTGGCTGCTGACGCCCTTCGGCCCCTTCTCCTTGATCATCTTGTTGATCTCGCGGGCCTTGTCGCTGGCGATGCCGACCTGGATGGTGAGCGTCTGGCGCACCGTGTTCTGGGTGGCTTCCTCGACCTTGCCGTAGTCCAGGCCCTTCAGGGAGACACCGCGCTTCACCAGGCGCTCTTCCAGCACCAGCCGCAGCGCGGCCAGGCGGTCCTCGCTGACGGTGCGCAGGGTGATGACCAGTTCGTTCTGCTCGATGGAGGAGTTGGTGTTCTTGAAGTCGAAGCGGGTGTTGATCTCCCGCTGCGCCTGGTCCACCGCATTGCGGACTTCCTGGCGGTCGACTTCCGAGACGACGTCGAAAGTGGGCATGGGAACAGGCTAGTAAGGGCGCTAACCTCATCCTCCGCTGATGGGTCGGTGCCCGAGTGGCCAAAGGGAGTTGACTGTAAATCAACCGGCGTCGTCCTACGGAGGTTCGAATCCTTCCCGGCCCACCACGATGAGTCGCCAGGTCCAGCGGGCCTGGCGATTCTGCGTTCCAGGAACCAGTTGCACCCAATGATCCTCATCGACGCCGCCGACCTCGCTGCCAGCCGCCCCAACCGGCCGCTGTTCGCCGGGGTGTCGCTGACGGTGGCGGACGGGGACCGCGTCGGCGTGGTCGGCATCAACGGCTGCGGCAAGAGCACGCTGCTGCGGATGCTGGCCCGCGAGCTGGATGCCGAGGCCGGCGAGGTGCGCTGGGGGAGGGGAGTACGGGTCGGGTTCCTGCCCCAGCAGCCGGTGCTGCCGGCCGGCACCGTCCGTGACGCGGTCGGTGGGGGCTGGCAGGGTGCGGCGATGCTGGATCGTCTGGGTATGGCGGGCCTGGTGGATGCCCGCACCGACGAGCTGAGTGGTGGGCAGGCCAAGCGCACCGCCCTCGCCCGCTTGCTGATCGGCGAGCACGAGGTGCTGATCCTCGACGAGCCCACCAACCACCTCGACCTCGATGCCATCCAGTTCCTCGAGGAGTGGCTGGCCGGCTACCGGGGTGGCCTGGTGCTGGTCACCCACGACCGCCACGTGCTCGACCGTGTGACCACCAAGGTGTTGGAGATCGACCGCGGGTCCGCCTACCTGCACGTGCCCCAGGGCTACACCGAAGGGTCTGGCTACGCGGCCTACCTGGCCGGGCGGGCGGAGCGCGAGGAGCGGGCCCAGGCAGCCGAGCAGGTGCGCCGCAACCTGGCCGCCCGCGAACTGGCGTGGTTGCGGCGCGGCGCGCCGGCGCGCACGTCCAAGCCGAAGGCCCGCATCGCCGCCGCCACGGCGCTGGTCAACGGCCGGCCGCAGGCAGCGGCCCGCACGGGGGACCTCGGTGCCACCATGCGGATGGGCTCCCAGCGTCTCGGCTCCAAGGGTGTCGAACTGAGCGACGTGTCGTTCAGCTGGCCAGGGGGTCCCCAGGTGCTCTCCGGCTGCAATGTCGTGCTCGAGCCTGGCGACCGCATCGGCGTGGTCGGGCCAAACGGCGCCGGCAAGTCCACCCTGCTGGATCTCGCCGCCGGCCGGTTGCAGCCGACGGACGGCACGGTGGAGCGTGGTGCGACGGTGAAGATCGGCTACTACGACCAGCTCGGACGGGGGCTGGACGCTGGCATGCGGGTCCGCGAGGCGGTGGCCGGCGACAAGGGCGAGCCGTCGCTGGCCGACGTGACGCTGATGCGCCGCTTCTGGTTCGACGGCGACGCCCAGTTCGCCCCCATCGGCACGCTCAGTGGCGGCGAACGCCGACGCCTCCAGTTGCTGCTGACGCTAGTGGAGCAGCCCAACGTGCTGCTGCTCGACGAACCCACCAACGACCTCGACCTCGACACCTTGCGGGCGCTGGAGGACTTCCTCGACGACTGGCCGGGCATCGTGGTGGTCGTCAGCCACGACCGCAGCTTCCTGGATCGGGTGACGGACGAGCTCTTGGCGCTGGACGGCCGCGGTGGCGCGGCCTGGATCCGTGGCGGCGTTGCCGGCTGGCTGGCCGAGCGCGAGGCGGTCGCTGCAGCGCCGCCAGCACCCACCGCACCGAGGACCGCGGCACCGCTCCGGCCCGCCAAGGCGGCGGCCGGCCGCAGCCCGTCGACCGTTCGCCGCCAGCTGGGCCAGGCCGAACGGGCCCTGGCCACGGCCACGGAGCGTCGTGATGCCCTCGTCGGCGAGCTGGGCACTGCGCTGGACCATCGTGAGATGGCGGCACTCGGCGAGCGCCTGGCCACGGCGCAGGGGGCCGTGGACGCCGCCGAAGAGGCCTGGCTGGCGTTGGCCGATGAGGCGGAGGCGCTCGGGCTTGACATTTGAGTAGTGATTACTCAGTCACTCCGGGTGGCTCGGCGCGATTGTGCTCGGCGTGAAGGTGATGAAGCCCCCGATGTCCGTTCTGCTCATGGTCGCGCTCGCCATGGGCAGCGTGATTCCCGTCCTCTCGACCGTCGGCGGCACGCCGGTGGCGCGGGCCGAGGCGGCAGGTACCACCACTGCTGCGCTGGACGGGATGAGCGACCGGATCAGTGCCGGCAGCCATGTCTGCGTCGTGTCCGACGAGGGGCAGGTGATGTGCTGGGGGCCGGCGGCGGAGGGGCAACTGGGCTACGGCAACACCACCGGGATCGCCGACACGCCGGGCCCCGCCGGCAATGCCGTGAACGGCGGGATGGTCCCCCTGCCGGGTGGCCGCACCGCCGTCGCCGTCGCTGCCGGCAACGCCCACACCTGCGCGCTGCTGGAGGATGGCCAGGTGTCCTGCTGGGGGTACGACGCCTATGGGCAGCTGGGGTACGGCAACACGAACAACATCGGTGACGACGAGACACCGGCCCAGAACCCGGTGAACGGCGGCCTCGTACCGCTGCCGGGTGGCCGCACCGCGACATCGATCGCCGTGATGTGGCGGCACACGTGCGCAGTGCTGAACGACGGGCAGGTGGCGTGCTGGGGCCTCGGCGACTCCGGGCAGCTGGGCTATGGCAACACGAACGACATCGGTGACGACGAGACGCCGGCCCAGAACCCGGTGAACGGCGGCGTCGTGCCGCTGCCCGCCGGCCGGACCGCCGTCGCCGTCAGCGGTACCGATGTGTCGACGTGCGCGCTGCTGGACAACGGCACGGTCAGCTGCTGGGGGTGGGGCAACTCCGGCCGGCTCGGGTATGGCAACACGAACGACATCGGTGACGACGAGACGCCGGCGCAGAACCCGGTGAACGGCGGTGTCGTGCCGCTGCCCGCCGGCGGTTCCGCCGTCGCGATCGCCGGTGGCAGCCACCACATGTGCGCGGTGCTGAGCAACGGCCAGATCTCCTGCTGGGGCCTCGGCGCCTCCGGCCGGCTCGGGTACGGCAACACGAACACCATCGGTGACGACGAGACGCCGGCGCAGAACCCCGTCGCTGTCGGCTACGTGCCGCTTCCCGTCGGTCGCACCGCGGTCGGTGTCGCCGCCGACTACCAGCACACGTGCGCGCTGCTGGACAACGGCCAGCTCAGCTGCTGGGGTGACGGCTCGAAGGGCCGGCTCGGGTACGGCAACACGAACTCGATCGGCGACGACGAGTATCCCTCGGCGAACCCGGTGAACGGTGGCATCGTGCCGCAGCCGCCGAGCCGCAGGGTGGTGGCCGTGACGCTGGGGACGGAGGCCACCTGTGCGATCCTCACCGACGCACGCGTGGTCTGCTGGGGCCAGACCTGGAGCCTGCCGGTGAACACCCGCGTCGGCGACGTCACGACGGCCGCGTCGGCGGTGGCCATCCCGATGGCGGTGCACCGCCGGGTGGTCTCGCTGGGAGCAGGCGCAGTGACCACCTGCGCGCTGGCCGATGACGGGGTGCTGACCTGCTGGGGCAGCAACGCCTGGGGCCAGCTGGGCTCGCCCGGCTCGGTCATCGGCGACAACGAACGTGCGAACCAGGCCGGCGGAGTGCCGATGCCCGGTGAGCGAACCGTGATCGCCGTCAGCAATGCCAAGGTGCACAGCTGCGCCGTGCTGGACAACGGGCAGGTCGCCTGCTGGGGCGACGGTGCCAACGGCAAGCTCGGGTACGGCAACACCACGACGATCGGCGACAACGAGACACCGGCGGAGAACCCGGTGAACGGTGGGCTCGTCTCCCTGCCGGCCGGTCGCACGGCGGTCGCGGTGGGCACCGGCTTGACCCACACGTGTGCCCTGCTGGACAACGGGCAGGTCGCCTGCTGGGGCGACGGTGCCAACGGCAAGCTCGGGTACGGCAACACCACGACGATCGGCGACAACGAGACACCAGCCCAGAACCCTGCGCACGGTGGCATGGTGCCGCTACCCGGCGGCGCATCGGCCGTGGCGATCTCGGTCGGCCACAGCCACGCCTGCGCACTCCTCACCAGCGGGTCGATCACCTGCTGGGGCAACAACACCTGGGGCCAGCTGGGCTACGGCAACACCAACGACATCGGCGACAACGAGACGCCGGCCCAGAACCCGGTGCACGGTGGCCTCACCTACCTTCCGGCCGGTCGCACCGCCGTGGCCGTCGCGGCCGGTGACTTCCACACCTGTGCCCTGCTGGACAACGGGCAGGTCACCTGCTGGGGTGATGGGGCGTTCGGCAAGCTCGGCTACGGCAACACGCTCCAGATCAACAACCCGTCGACCAACCCGTACAACGGGGGCATCGTCCCCCTGCCCGGCGGCCACACCGCCACGGCGATCGCGGCGGGGCAGGACCACACGTGCGCGGTGCTGGACAACGGCCAGGTGTCCTGCTGGGGCGACGCCGTGTACGGCCAGCTGGGGTACGGCAACATCATCGACATCGGCGACAACGAGACGCCGGCGGGCAACCCGTACAACGGGGGCATCGTTGCCCTGCCGGCCGGCCGGACGGCGGTGGCCGTGGCGACTGCCGTGGCCCACACCTGTGCGACGCTGGACGACGGCACCGTCAGTTGCTGGGGCTACGCCGGCAGCGGCCGCCTCGGCTACGGCAACCTCAACAACATCGGCGACACCGAGACACCCGCCGAGAACCCGGTGAACGGCGGCGTGGTCCCCTCCCTCCAGCCGCTGGCGAGGACCGACTACCGCGCCGTCCAGCCCGCCCGAGTGCTGGACACCCGCGGCTTCGGTGTGACGGTGGACGGCCAGTTCCAGGCCGGCGGCTACCGGGCCGCCGGGTCGACGATGGCGGTGCGCGTGGCCGGTCGCGGCGGTGCTCCGGTCGACGCCACGGCCGTCACGATGACGGTCACCGTGGTCCAGCCCGCAGCCGCCGGCTACCTCACCGTGTGGCCGTGCGCCCAGCCCAAGCCCACCGCGTCCAGCCTCAACTTCGCTGCGGGCGCCAACACGGCGAACACGGTGGTGATGGCCGCGGCGGGCGACATCTGCATCTTCACCAGCCAGGCCACACACCTGATCGCCGACTTGATGGGGTTCACTCCGCGGACCACCCGCTACGTGCCGGTGGGGCCGTCCCGGCTGCTGGACACCCGGCCCGGGTTCACCACCTTCGACGGCCAGGCGGCCGGTGGCGGCCAGCGCGCCGCAGGTTCGTCGCTGACGCTGCAGGTGACCGGGCGCGGTGCGCCGATCGCCGTCCCGACGGGGATCCGCACGGTGCTGCTGAACGTGGCCGCCGTGCAGCCCGCCGCCAGCGGCTACCTCACTGTCTGGCCGTGCGACCGGCCGCAGCCCAACGCGTCCAACATCAACTTCGCCGCCGGCGTCGCCACCGCCAACCTCGTGGTGGCCGACCTGTCCGCCAGTGGGTCGGTGTGCATCTTCACCAGCCAGGCCACCCAGCTGATCGCCGACGTGGTGGGCTACTTCGACAGCAGCGCCACCCGGGCGCCGACGGCCGTGCACACCGTGAACCCCGGCCGCCTGATGGACACCCGGGCCATCGGTGTGACCGCGGACGGCCGCTACCAGGCCACGGGGGCGTTGACGGCGAACACCACGTACACGGTGCAGATCGGCGGGCGGTTCCCGCTCAGCGCCGGGCGGGTGGCCATCCTCAACGTGGCGGTGGTGAGCCCCGCCGGAGGCGGCTACCTCACGGTCTGGCCGTGCGACCAGGTGTTGCCGACGGCCAGCAGCCTGAACTACCAGTCGGGCGTCAACCGGGCCAACAGCGTGATCACCAGCCTGTCGGCGACGGGAACCGTGTGCGTGCGCAGCAGCCAGCCGTTGCACCTGATCATCGATGTCAGCGGCTCGGCGAGGTGAGCGGCTTCCGGCTTCAGTCCAGGCGGAGGGTGCGGTGCGGGCCGTCGAGCAGGCACTGCATGACCACGACGTCGTGCCAGCGGCTGAACTTGCGGCCGACCTCGCGTTCGGTGCCCACCAGGTGGAAGCCGAGCCGGTCGTGCAGGGCGATGGACGCCTCGCCGGAGGCGTTGATCCGGGCGAACACAGCATGGAACCCGGAGTCCGCCGCCACCTGCAGCAACTCGCCGAGCAGCAACCGGCCGATGCCTTCGCCGTTGCGGTCCCGCCGCACGTACACGGAGTCCTCCACACTGGTGCGGTAGGCGGCACGGTCCTTGTAGGGCGACAGCGCGGCGAAGCCCACCACCTCACCGTGTTCGTCCGTGCGGTCCACCGCTACCACGGCGGTGAAGGCACCCGTACGGCTGGCCAGCCAGGCCTTCTGGTCCTCCAGGCTGCGAGGCACGAGGTCGAAGGTGGCCACGGTGTGCATGACCTCGTAGTTGTAGATGGCGCGGATCTGCTCAGCGTCGGCCGGGGTGGCGAGGCGGAGGGAGACGGTGCCCACGACCGGCGAGGGTAGTGCCTGACCTGGGCCTTCCCGGGGAAGGATTCTCGCGAATCTCGTGGCCGCGCGCGGCGAGGCGCCGCTATGATCGTACGTCGGCTTGCGGTTCCGCCGCGCGCCCCAAAGCCCTCTTAGCTCAGACGGCAGAGCAACGCCATGGTAAGGCGTAGGTCGTCGGTTCGATTCCGACAGAGGGCTCGAGCACCGAAGCCCGGCTCGCCGGGCTCCGGGCGCCCTGGCGGCGTAGCTCAGATGGTTAGAGCACACGGCTCATAATCGTGTGGTCGTCGGTTCGAATCCGACCGCCGCTACCAGTAATCCAACACCACCAGGTCACAGCGACCAGCAGCACAGGAGAGAGACTCCATGAGCAAGGCCAAGTTCGAGCGCACGAAGCCGCATGTGAACATCGGCACGATGGGTCATATTGACCACGGCAAGACGACGTTGACGGCCGCCATCTCGAAGACGTTGGCGGATAAGGGGTTGGCGCAGTACACGCCGTTCGATCAGATCGACAAGGCGCCGGAGGAGAAGGCGCGTGGGATCACGATCTCGATTGCGCACATCGAGTATGAGACGGCGAATCGTCACTATGCGCATGTGGACATGCCGGGTCATGCTGACTACATCAAGAACATGATCACGGGTGCGGCGCAGGTGGATGGTGCGATTTTGGTGGTTGCGGCGACGGATGGTCCGATGCCGCAGACGCGTGAGCATGTGTTGTTGGCTCGTCAGGTGGGTGTGCCGTACATCGTGGTGGCGTTGAACAAGGCTGACATGGTGGAGGACGAGGAGTTGTTGGAGCTTGTCGAGCTTGAGGTTCGTGAGCTGTTGAACGAGTACGAGTTCCCTGGTGATGATTGTCCGGTGGTTCGTGTCAGCGCGTTGAAGGCTCTGGAGGGTGACGCGGCGTGGCAGGACAAGGTGATGGAGTTGATGGCGGCGTGTGATGAGGCGATTCCGGAGCCGCAGCGTGATCTGGACAAGCCGTTCTTGATGCCGATCGAGGATGTGTTCACGATCACGGGTCGTGGGACGGTGGTCACTGGGAAGGTGGAGCAGGGCAAGGTTCACACGGGTGACGAGATCGAGATCGTCGGGTTGCGGGCGACGCAGAAGACGGTGTGCACGGGTGTGGAGATGTTCCGCAAGTTGCTCGATGAGGGTCAGGCCGGTGACAACATCGGTGCGCTCCTTCGTGGGACGAAGAAGGAGGAGGTGGAGCGTGGGCAGGTGTTGTGCAAGCCCGGCAGCATCACTCCGCATACCCATTTCGAGGGTCAGGTGTATGTGCTGACCGCGTCGGAGGGTGGCCGTCACAAGCCGTTCTTCAACAACTATCGGCCGCAGTTCTTCTTCCGGACCACGGATGTCACCGGGACGATCCAGTTGCCGGAGGGGACCGAGATGGTGATGCCGGGCGACAACATCACGATCACGGTCGAGTTGGGCAAGCCGATCGCCATGGACGAGGGCCTGCGGTTCGCCATCCGTGAGGGTGGCCGTACCGTCGGCGCCGGCCGCGTCACCAAGATCACCAAGTGAGGTAAGGCGTCATGCCGAAGAACGACAAGCGGGTGAAGATCACCCTCGAGTGCACCGAGTGCAAGCACCGCAACTACATCACCATCAAGTCGAAGGTCAACGACCGGGAGCGCTTGGAGATGAAGAAGTACTGCAACCACGACCGCCGGCACACCGTGCACAAGGAGACCCGCTGACCCCGGGCTGTGCCCGAGGTCGTACCTCCGAGGGTGGCTGGTAGCGTTATCGGCCGCCCCCAGAGGGCAGTAGCTCAGCTGGTAGAGCATCGGTCTCCAAAACCGACGGTCGGGGGTTCGAATCCCTCCTGCCCTGCCCATACCCAACGAACCGCACAGAACGAATCGATCGCATGTCACTGGACGATCTGAACCGAGAGCAGAAGCGCACCCTCAAGAAGATGGGCGCGCTGAACGACCAGGGTCAGCCCACGCGCGCCCCGGCCCCGGCTCGGCAGAAGCGCGATCGCGTCGGTGCGTTTCAGTACGTCCGTGAAGTGCGTGACGAGATGCGCAAGGTGGCCTGGCCCAAGTGGCCCGAGGTCCGCCGCTTCTCGATCATCGTGCTCGTCACGGTGGTCCTCTACACCGGCGTCGTGTTCGGCCTGGATTCGCTCTTCGGTGTCCTTTCCGGCTGGTTGTACGACTGATGAACGACGAACTCACTCCCGACACCGACGACCTCGAGGTGAACGGCGCCACGCCCGCTGAGGACGAACTGGATGCCAGCTTCGACCTGTCGGCCGACGACGCCGAGGCCGCCGAGCCCGAGGACGAGGCCGAGGAGATCATCGACGACCCGTGGACCCGCCCGGGTGCGTGGTACGTGGTGCACACCCAGTCCGGCTACGAGAAGAAGGTCACCGCCAACCTCACCGCTCGCATCCAGAGCATGAACATGGAGGAGAAGATCTACGAGATCGTCATCCCCATGGAAGAGGTGGACGAGTTCAAGAACGGTCGCAAGCAGACCGTCCAGAAGAAGGTCTTCCCCGGCTACCTGCTGGTCCGTTGCCAGATGGACGACGACAGCTGGTACTGCATCCGCAACACCCCCGGTGTCACCGGGTTCGTCGGCCAGAGCAAGCACGGCCAGAAGCCCACGCCGCTGTCGCGTCGTGAGGTGCAGACGTTCCTCGCCGCCAAGGGCGACGGCACGGGCGGCATGCCCAGCCGCAAGAAGCCCAAGCTCGACTACGAAGTGGGCGAGAGCGTCCGCGTGAAGGAAGGCCCGTTCGCCGACTTCGCCGGCACCATCGCCGAGATCAACGCCGACCACCTGAAGCTCAAGGTCCTCGTCAACATCTTCGGTCGCGAGACCCTGGTGGAGATGGACTTCAGCCAGGTCAGCAAGCTGTAAGCAGCATCCCCAGAAGGAAACACAGTCATGGCAAAGAAGAAGGTTGCTGCGATCGTCAAGATCCAGATCCCGGCGGGCAAGGCCACGCCGGCCCCGCCGGTGGGTACCGCGCTCGGCCCGCACGGCGTGGCGATCATGGACTTCGTCAAGCAGTACAACGCCGCCACCGAGGCCCAGGCCGGCACCATCATCCCGGTCGAGATCACCATCTTCGAGGACCGCACGTTCTCGTTCATCCTGAAGACCCCGCCCACCCCGGTGCTGCTGCGCGAGAAGGCGAAGATCGCCAAGGGCTCGAGCACCCCGGGCAAGGCGTCGGCCGGCACCATCGGCGAGGCCGAGATCGAAGAGATCGCCAAGATCAAGATGCCGGACCTCAACGCCTACGATCTCGAGGCCGCCAAGGAGCAGGTCCGCGGCACCGCCCGTTCGATGGGGCTCAAGGTCGGCTGACCAGCCGCCATCGGCCCGGTCGGCTGACAGGCCGCCATCCGGCACGTCCGCTGACAGGCCGCCAAGTTCTCAACCACACCGCTCGTCCGGGATCACCTCGCCCGGCGGCGCAACCACCCGAGGGAGACACACCATGTCCGGCAAGAAGTCTGTCGACAACGCCAAGAAGTTTGACCGCGATCAGCTGTTCACGCCCACCGAGGCGCTGGCGCTGGTGAAGACCATGGCCAACGCCAAGTTCGACGAGACGGTGGACATCGCCGTCCGCCTCGGCGTGGACCCCCGCAAGGCCGATCAGATGGTGCGTGGCACCGTCGGCCTGCCCAGCGGCACCGGCAAGGACGTCCGCGTCGCCGTGTTCGCTGCCGGCGAGGCCGCCCAGGAGGCCCGCGACGCCGGCGCCGACATGGTGGGCGCCGACGAACTGGCCGCCGAGATCCAGGCCGGCAACTTCAACTTCGACGTGGCCATCGCCACCCCGGACATGATGCCGTTGGTCGGTCGCCTGGGCCGCGTGCTCGGCCCCCGTGGCCTGATGCCCAACCCGAAGACTGGCACGGTCACCCAGGACGTCGGCCGCGCCGTCGGCGAGTTCAAGGGTGGCAAGGTGGAGTACCGCACCGACCGCTACGGCAACGTCCACGTGCAGCTTGGCAAGGCCAGCTTCGAGGTCGAAGCGCTGGAGGCCAACTTCCGCGCCGTGCTCGAGGAGTTGCAGCGGGCCAAGCCGGCGTCGGCCAAGGGCCGCTACCTGAAGAAGATCAGCCTCAGCAGCACGATGGGCCCCGGGGTCAAGGTGGACACCAACCGCCTGCGCCCCGAGACCGTCTGAGCATCGGCCCATCCGACCTGCGCGCCCCGTCAGGGCGTGCCGTCGAACACTCCCGCCGCCGACAGCTCGGCGTCCAGCAGTGGTGCCAGCGTCTGCGCGTACGTGTCCGTGAGGTGGCTGGGGTCGCGGTAGACCATCACCCTCCCCACCACCACCGGGCACGGCTCGCCAGGGCAGATCGCCGCGTTGACGTCCACATAGGCCACTCCGGGCAATTGCCGGGCGGCGAGTGCCATCGAGCCGCCGTCGTCCAGGAACCCGGCTGAGCGGGGGAAGGTGCAGGCGGTGAGGTCATCCCGGTGGGTGGACACGCACTCGGGCACCTCCAGCCGGGGTGTCGGTGTGTTGGCCAGTACGACCACCCGCGACCCATTGGCGGTCAGCAAGGGCCAACGGGCGACGTGGTCGGCAACGAGGAGCGGCAGGGTCTCTGCGTCGGAGTAGGCCCGGCCGTCCTGGAACACCCGCCGATCGGCGCCACTGATCAGCACGACGTCGGGCCGGGTGGCCAGCAACAGGTCCAGCACGCTGGTGTTCCACTCCGTGCAGGAGTCGTAGCTGCCGGCGTCGTAGAGATGCACGAGGCCGCTGAATGGGCACGCCGCTTTCGTGAGCACGCGGAGACGCCATCCGTGTGCAGCAGCGATGTGGTCCACCGCGGTGATCCACTGGGCAGCCTTGGAATCGCCGACGAGGGCGATCTCCCGCGTGCTGCTGGGGTCGCCGAACACGCAGTCCGGCACCGTTGCGGATTCCACGCTCTGCCGGCAGGCGGACATCTGCTCGGGGACGTCGCTGCGCACGCTGGCAGGGTCGTTGACGATCTTGTCGACCGTCGCCGGTTGGGTGAACGATGCCTGCTCGGCGGGTTCGTCGATGGCGAGGGCGCCCAGGTCGACCAGGCCGTCGATCACCGGGTCGGTGCCGGCAGTGGCGCTGGTCGCGGACGGTGTGCCCTCCGGGCGAAGCGCAGAGGTCAGCGCCGCCTCGATCGCATCGAGATCGGCCTGGGTCGCGGCATCCACCTCGCCCAGCCGGGGCGTGGTGACCACCAGGGCTGCGGTGGCAACGGCGGCGAGTGTCATGCTGCCGGCGGCCAGCAGTACGGCACGGCGCGGGGTGGCGAAGGCGGCGAGCCGCTGGCCCGGCTGTTCCACGAATCGGTAGCTGAGGGCGGCCGGGAGGATCGACGCCGCGACCACGGCCACCGACCACGGAACGGAGAGTGCGCCCCACCGGGCCTCGACGATGACCAGGACTGGCCAGTGCCACAGGTACACGGAGTAGGAGATGTCGCCCAGCCGTACGAGTGGCCGCCACGAGAGCAGACCACCGGGGCCGGCGCTGCCGGCATCCACACCGCCGACGATCAGCACGGCCGTCGCCGCCACTGGCAGCACCCCGACCCAGCCGGGGAACGGCGCGTCCGCCGGCAGCCATGCGGCGGTGATCAGCAGCCCGGCGAGCCCGGCCCAGGCGGCGGCCGCCGCGACACCGGGCGGGAGCGTGCGGCGCCGGCGGCGCTGGAGGTACACCGCGGCGATGGCGCCGATGGCGAACTCGAAGCCGCGTGCACCGGTGTTGAAGTAGGCGCGGCCGGGGCTGACGCGGCTGAACCAGATCGACCACGCCAGGGAAGCGACGCCCACGAGCGCGACCCCGATGCCGACCCGGCGGCCCAGCAGGCCACGCCGGTGGGACCCGGGTGGGGTGGCCAGCAGGAAGAGCGCCGGCCACACCAGGTAGAACTGCTCCTCGACGGCCAGCGACCAGAAGTGCTGGAAGGGGCTGGGCGCGGCCTCCTGGGCAAGGTAGTCCACCGCCCGCCCGGCCAGCCGCCAGTTCTGCACGTAGAAGGTGCTGGCCCAGGCGTCCCCGCTGATGGTGCTCCACCGCAGTTCCGGCACCAGCACCATGGTGGCCACCACGGTGACGGCGATCGTGACACAGGCCGCCGGCAGCAGTCGGCGGGCGCGGCGGGCGTAGAACCTGCTGAGGCTGACACGCCCGGTAGTCTGGCGCTCGCGCAGCAGGATGCCGGTGATGAGGAACCCGGACACCACGAAGAAGGCGTCCACGCCCACATAGCCGTTCGGTAGCCAGGTGACGCCCGCGTGCCACAGCAGCACGAGCGCGACCGCGAGCGCCCGGATGCCTTGGATGTCCGGCCGGAAGTGGCTGCCGTGTACCTGCTGCACGGCCGGTCACACCGGCCCGGCCAGCAGCCCGGCGACGGCGGTGGCCACCGCCTGGCAGCCGAGCGCGAGGTCGGCCACCGCCGTGTCCTCGTCGGCGGCATGACTGACACCGCCGATGCTCGGCACGAACAGCATCCCCGTGGGCATCAGGCCGGCCAGCAGTTGGGCGTCGTGGGCGGCGCCGCTGTGCATCCGCCGCCAACCGCCGGGACAGGTGGCCTCGCAGGCGTCCGCCAGGGCCTCCTGCACCGCGGCGTCCATCTGCGCCGGCTGCACGTCGTAGACCATGGCGGCCACGTCGGGGCGCTTCGGTGCGGCGGTGACGGCGGCGTGGAAGGCCTCGTCCATGCGTGCGAGCACGGCCTCGTCGGGGTCGCGGTACTGGACGGTGATGTCGGCGCGGTCGGGGATGATGCTGGCTGCGCCGGGCTCCACGTCGATGCGCCCGACCGTCCACACGCTGTCGGGGCCGGCGGCGGTGCCGAAGCGGGCGTCGAGGTCGTGGACGAAGCGGATCATCGCCATGGCGGCGTCGTCGCGCAAGTCCATCGGCGTGGTGCCGGCGTGGTTGCGGCGGCCGTGGAAGACCACCCGGTGCTGGTGGATGCCGACGATCGCGGTCACCACGCCCAGCCGCTGGCCGCCGGCTTCCAGGCGCCCACCCTGCTCGATGTGCGGTTCGATGCAGGCGCGGTACCGGCCGGGTTCGGCACGCAGGATCGGGCGGCCCCACCATCCGGCTGCCCGGCTGCCGGCCTCCATCTGGGCGAGGTCGGCCGTCATGTCGTGACCGGTGAAGGCCCGGCTGCCGACGAACCCGTCGAACGTGCCTTCCTCGTCCTGCCAGGAGACCACGTCCACGGCCAACCCGGGGAGCGCGCGGGCGACCTCCAGCGCGCAGATGACGCCGTACGCGCCGTCCAGCCAGCCACCGAGCGGCTGGGTGTCGGAGTGGCTGCCGATCAGGATGGCGGGGCCGGGGTTGGGAGAGCGGCCGTGGACGGTGCCGAACACGTCGATGGAGGCCTGCAACCCGGCGGCGGTGAACCGTTCGGCCAGCCACTCCCGGGCGGCCACATCCGCCGGGCTCAGTGCCTGGCGGCGCACGCCGGTGCCGTCCGCCCCGAAGCTGCGCAGGGTGTGCAGGTCGGCGAGGAGGCGGTCGGCGTCGATCGCCACCGGGGCGGCAGGCATGGGCGAACCCTAGTAGCCGATGCGCTGGGTGAAGCCGCCGTCCACCACCATGTTCTGCCCAGTCACCCAGCTGGCCGCCGGGCTGGCGAGGAACGCCACCACGTTGGCGATCTCCTCGGCGGTGCCGAAGCGGCCCTGCGGCTGCCGGGCCAGGTTGGCTTCGTAGTAGTCGGGCTTGCGCTGCTGGATGCGGTCCCACGAGCCGCCCGGGATGAACACCGGGCCGGGCGACACCACGTTGGCCCGCACGCCAGCGGCGGCTTCGGCCTTGGCCAGCTGGCCGATCCAGTTCACCAGCGCGGCCTTCACCGCGCCGTAGCTCATGCCCCCGCCGGGGTAGTGGTGGTATTCCACCGCCGTGATGGTGCCCACCTGCACGATGGCACCGTGCCGTTCGCGCAGGGACGGCAGGGCGGTCTCCACGAGGGTGACGGCGGACATCACATCCGTGTCGAAGCTGCGCCGCCAGCCGACAGGGTCGTTGGGGATGCCGCCGAGCGCGCTGGCGTTGGAGATCACCACGTCCACTCCACCGAGTGCACGGATGGCGCTGGTCGCCCAGTCGGCGAGCGCCTCGTCGTCGCTGGCGTCGGCGACGCCGCCGACGGCCCGGTGGCCGAGTGCCTGCTGGGCGGCGTGGACACCCTCCTCGGTGCGGGCGCAGAAGGCGACGGTCATCCCTTCCTCCAGCAGGCGCTCCACCACCGCCCGTCCGATTCCGCGGGTGCCGCCGGTGACGAGGGCGGTCTTGCCGTCCAGTCCGAGGTCCATGGATGCCTCCTTCGGTCAGGTGTCGCGGTGGGACGTGCGCAGCGTCTTCTTGTCCAGTTTGCCCATCGCGTTGCGGGGAACCTGGGCAAAGCGGTACTCGCGGGGGCACTTGTACCCGGCGAGAGTCTCGCGGCACCAGGTGTTCAGGTCGTCGGCGGTGGCGGTGCCCCCGGGCGCGAGTTGGACGATGGCGACCAACTTCTCACCCATCTCGTCGTCCGGCAGGCCGATGCATGCGACGTCGACGACCTGGGGGTGACGGGCCAGCGCCTGCTCCGCCTCGGCCGGGTAGATGTTGACCCCGCCGGAGACCACCATGTCGCTGAACCGGTCGGTGATGTAGACGAAGCCGTCGTCGTCGATCTTGCCGATCTCGCCCAGGGTGAACACGCCGGGCGCGAGGTGGGCGGCCGCGGTCTTCTCCGGGTCGCCCTCGTAGATGATCCCGCGGCCGGTGGTGTCGCGGAAGTACAGCCGGCCCTCGGTGTTCGGCGGGAGGGGCTTGCCGTCGTCGTCCACCACCAGCGCATCGAAGGGTGGGATGGCCCGGCCGACCGAGCCGGGGTGGGCCAGCCAGTCCTCCGGGCCGATGCTGCAGGTGCTGCCGCTCTCCGTGCCGCCGTAGCTCTCGTAGAGGACCAGCCCCCACCAGTCGAGCATGGCCCGCTTGACGGGAACGGCGCATGCGCCACCGGTGTGGACCACGCACTGCAGCGAGCGGACGTCGTACCGGTTGCGGACGTCGTCGGGCAGCGCCAGGAGGCGGACGAAGTGGGTGGGGACCATGACCGAGCTCTCCACCCGGTGCTCCTCGATGGCGGCGAGGGCCCGCTCTGCGTCGAACGTGCCGTGGACCACCAGGGGCACACCGGCCAGCAGCAGGCGCACGGAGGTCAGCGGGCCGTTGTGGTACAGCGGGCCGACCACCAGGTGGGTGCTGTACTTGGCCATCCGCTGCTTGGCGTTGAAGACGGCGAAGCCGGCCAGGTCGGGTGAGTCGCCGATGGTCTTCGGGGGCAGTTGCACGGCCTTCGGGCGGCCGGTGGTGCCGCTGGTGAACAGCAGGTTGGGGATCACCCGCTGGTCCGGGTTGAGATGGATCGGCGGGGTGTCGCCGAGGAAGGCGGCCAGCTCCGGCCCGAGCGCGCCTTCGTCGGGGAGGACGACCACGGTGACCGGATGGCTGCTGGCCGCAGCGGCCTCGCGGGCAGGGGCTTCGGTGGCGCGGTCGACGAACATCAGGCGGGCGCCGCTCTCACCGACCTGGTACTCGATCTCGCCGGCGGTGAGGTGGAAGTTCACCGGCACCGCCGACGCCTCGCCCAGGAGGGCGGCGGCGTGGGCGAGCACGGTGGAGGGCCGGTTGCGGGCCACCACCATCACCCGCCGCTCGACGCCGAGGTCGAACGTGCGGATGGCCTCCGCCAGGCGGAGGACCACGTCGCCGGCCTGCCGCCAGGTGACGGTGCCGAGGCCGTCGGAGGCGATGGCGATGCCATCGGGGTCCGTCGCGACGCGGTCGGTGAAGGCGAGCATGGCGGTGCTCATCTGGCCAGCACGGTGCAGGTGCTGAGGCCGGGTGCGCCGTACACCTGGGTGAAGGCGGTGCGAGGGTCGCCCGGCACCTGGCGGTCGCCGGCGCGGCCCTGCAACTGCACGGCGCACTCGATGACCTGGCGCAGGCCGCTGGCGCCGATCGGCTCGCCGTTGGCGATGCACCCGCCGTCGGTGTTGACCGGCAGCTTCCCGCCGATCTCCAGCGCGCCGCTCATGATCAGGTCGCCCTGCTCGCCGTGCTCGCAGAACCCGCACTCGGCCAGGTGCATCAGCTCGGCGCCGGCCTCGGTGTCCTGCAACTGGGCGACGTCGATGTCCTCCGGCCCGATGCCGGCGGATTCGAAGGCGGCCTTGGCGGCGTGCACGGTGGCGCCCTGGGTGATGTCCTCCGCCAGCCACGGGCTGAACACCTCGAACGTGCCGAACTTGCGGGTGCGGAACTCCACCGAGCGCAGCTCGACGGACGGGTAGGGCAGCTGCTTGGCCTTCTCCGTGCTGGTCAGCACGATGGCCGCGCCGCCCTCGCTGGGGCTGCAGAACATGTACTTGGTGAGCGGGTCGTTGACCATCGTGCCCTCGGCGATCTCGTCCACCGACAGCGGGTTGCGCCGCCAGGCGTTGGGGTTGAGGGCTCCGTTGCGCAGGCTCTTGGCGATCAGTTCGGAGAGCAGGCGCGGGTCGAGGTCGTGGTCGTGCAGGTAGCGCTGCAGCTTCAGCGCGAAGAACTGGGTGGTGACCATCATCCCGGCCTCGGCGTACCAGTCCTGCAGGCCGTACTCGGCGGCGCTGCTGGCGAAGGCGCCGCGGTCGTGCTTGTCGAAGCCGATGGCCATGGCGATGTCGGCGTGGCCGCTCTCGATGGCGTAGGTGGCGGCCAGGAGCGCGCTGCCGCCGGTGGCGCAGCCGTTGTAGACGCTCATGAAGGGGGTGCCCTTCAGGCCCAGCTCGCTGACCAGGGCGTCGGCGTGGCCGCCGTCGCGGCTGCCGCCGGCGGCGAAGTCCACGTCGTCCCACGTGAGGCCGGCGTCGGCCAGGGCGTTGCGGGCGGCGATGAGGCCCATCTCGCGGCCGCTGATGGGGAACCGGCCGAACGGATGCAGACCGACACCGATGATGGACACGCTCACAGCGAGGGCTCCTTCGCTTCGAACCAGAACGGGAGGTGGGGGCGGCTGCCGTCGGCGACCAGGGTGACCGGCTCGCCGATCTTCCAGCCGTCGACGGGGTGACCGAACAGGGGGGACTCGACCTTCACGTGACCGAGGTCGACGTAGCCGAGGGCGAACGGCTCGAACGGCTGCGGGCCGGCGTAGGGGGCCTTCACGGCGATGCGCTGGACCGTCCAGCTCCACACCGTGCCCTCCGCGGGGAGGGCGGTGGTGGTGGTGTCCGCGCCGCAGCGGGGGCAGCTGGACTGGGCGGGGAACGTGTGGGTGCCGCACCCGCCGCACGCCGCACCGACGAGGTGCGGGCGGCCATCGACCTGGGTGGTGAGGCTGGGTGCCTCGGACTCGACGGGCATGGGTCTCCTTCCCGAGGGAACAAGGTCGATGGTACTTTCTAACTGTTCAACGGCTCAAGTAAGTCCGGAGGGTCGATGCGGGTCGAGCTGACCGCCAACTACACCTCGCTGGGGGTCGACCCGGTGGAGTTCGCCCGTGAGGCCGAGGCCCAGGGGTTCGCCGGGGTCAGTTCCGCCGACCACATCTTCCGCACCGCGGCGTACCCCCACGTGTGGGTGACGTTGGCGGCGATGGCCTGCGCCACGGAGCGGGTGCGGCTGTCCTCAGCGTTCGCCAACAACCTGCTGCGCACGCCGGTGGAGTTCGTGCATGCCGGGCTGAGCCTGCAGGCCCTGTCGAAGGGGCGGTACGAGGCCGGGTTGGGTGCCGGCTGGCTGGCTGCGGAGGTGACCGGTTCGGGGCTGCCGTATCCGGACCCGCCGGCACGGGCCCGCCGCTACCGGGAGGCCGTGCTGATCGCCCGCGAGTTGCTGCGGGAGGGTCGCTGCCGGTTCCGGGGCGAGTTCTACGACATCGACGTGCCGGTCATCGGGCCGTTGGGCGACGGCGTGGTCGCCCCGCCCCTGGTGGCATCGCTCGGTGGGCCGTGGACGATCCGCCACATCGCCCCGCTCGTGGACCGGGTGGAGCTGAAGTTCGGCAACACCACCCGCAGCGGCGACCTGTCGATGGACGCGCTGGCGGCCGTGACGCTCGGCGACCTGGCAGCGAACGTGGCCGCGGTTCGGGAGGTCGCGCCCGACGTGCCGATCGGGGCGTTCGCCATGATCGCCGTGGGGAGCGACGACGAGGTGGGGGCGGTGCGCGGCCGTGTCGGCTCCGAGCTGTACGGCAGCTTCGTCGGTTCCCGCCAGCAGGTGCTGGAGGCGTTGGACGGCCTGGCCGACGTGGGGGTGGATCGGGTACAGGTCAGCGAACTGGTGAAGGGCAGCATCCTGCGCCTCCGGCCGGGCGGCTGACACTCGCGTCGCGCCTGGTAGTGGCCAAGATTTCTTCGGAGATTTCTTGATCTCGGGTTGATAATCGAACATACGTTCGGTAGTGTGTGGGTATGGACCTGACCGACCGCTTCTCCGGGGCCCGTGTGGCCACCGCAGTGGGGTCGATGCCCTATGTGGGCCAGGTAGCGCGGGTCCGCGAGTTGGAAGCCCTACGGCGCCGTGTGGAGGCCGAGCTCGCCGTCACCGTCCAGGCGATCTCGGAAGCTGGCCTGTTCGAAGAGGATGGTCACTCGTCCGTGCGGGCCGTGTTGCGCGCTGAGGCGCGGATGTCGGAGGGCGAGATCTCCCACCTCGTCCGCACGGGACGGCTCATGGTCGACCTGCCCGACGTCGTGGACCTGTTGGGGAACGGCACGATCGGTGTCGCCCAGACACACGACCTCGCCCGCGCCCGGGCAAACCCGCGCTGTGGTGACCAGCTGGTGGATCACATCGACCTGCTCACCGGCCAGGCCCGTGATCTGGAATACGCCGACTTCCGCAGGTGTGTGCGCCGGTGGGAGATGCTCGCCGATTTCGACGGCGCCCACCACGACGCCGAGTTGGCTCACGAAACACGCCAGGCGGGGATCACCATCCGCGACGGCATCGGCCACCTGTCCGGCAACGGCGGCGGGTTGGACAGTGCCGAGTTGAAGGAGATCTGGGACCAGTTCACCCAGGCCGAGTTCCTCGACGACCTCGACATCGCCACCGCCGCCGCCGACACGAACGGCGCATCCGACCTGCCCCGGACTGCAGGGCAGCGGCGGTGGGACGCCTTGTTGAAGATCTTCCGCACCGCCGCCGGCGCCCCCGCTGATGGCAAGACCCCCGAACCGGTCCTCAACCTGATCATGGACGTCACCACGTTCGAAGACGTCCTCACCCGCGACTGGAACCTGCTGCCCCAGACCGAGGACCGCCTCTTTGGTCGGGTGCCTCTGCAGCATCGTCGCAGTGAGACGTCGTCAGGTGTGCTCGTCGATCCGCAACACGCCCTGCGCGCCGCGATCGGTGGTTGGGTCCGCCGGGTCGTTATCGACGGAGCCGGCAACATCATCGACTACGGCAGGCGACGACGATTGTTCACCGGGGCGGCCAGGGATGCGGTCATGTTGCACTCGCCACGATGTACCTGGATCGGATGTGACACCACATCCTCGTACTGCAACGCCGACCACACCGTGGACTGGCAACACGGCGGCCCCACCGCGACTACGAACGGTGGACCCTTGTGCCCCCGGCACGACCGGAAGAAGAACGGTGGTTACAAGCTCCGCCGCGACCCCAACGGCACCTGGCACACCTACCGACCCGACGGCACCGAAATCGGCCCCGCCGCGTCCGCGTGATGCGCGTGCCGATGCCGGATCAGAGCTTCTTCCGGGCGACTGCCCGGGTAGGAAGGCGAACGATGCGCCGGGACGTGCCGCCCAGTGCCGAAGGATCCAAGTCCGTTGTTATGCGCCATCGAGGACCGACGGGCAGCTAGCGCATCACGGCAGCTCGGCGCTGTCGGGGAGCTTGGGTCTGATAACAAGCAGGACCCAGTCACCCGTGCGAACCTTCATGCCGCCCAACGGGACTGATTGCCTCACCGTGGCGTCATCAGATGAAGTCGGGTCCGACGGGCTATCGGTTGCTGGGTTGACGATTTCCCACCGCAAGCCTGCCGCCTCGATTTGCCGCGCTGCATCTCGAACAGTCAGCCCGTCGACGCTCGGCACTCTGATGACGTTCGACTTCTGAGGGTTCTTGGAGCGAGCCGCTCGCCGCAAGTTCTTGGCCAGCCATCGCGCCTGGCTGGGGTCGACCACGAACTCGACCTCACGATCGCGTTGGAGCAGCCGAAATCGAATCTCAGACTCGGAGACCCGCTCTACATACCCGAAGTTCCGGGCCGCCGCCTTGACCGCCTTTCGAAAAACGCCGATAGTCCGCCACGGACAAAGCATCTCCGTGAGGTTGGCGCTGCGTCAAGCGCCCAGGCCGCGGCGGGTTGCCGCACAGAACGACACCAGACGCTACGAACAACGCCGCAGCCCCACTAGCAACTCAATCAGGCAGTTAGGTGTGGAGTGTCAGCTTGCTTCGAGGAGCTGGTGGACGCGCTGGTGGGACAGACCGAGAAGTTCGGCTGCGTCACGGCGGCTGAGGCCGAGGTTGGTGAGTGCCTTGACGGCTTCAACGGTCTGCTGCTGCGCTCGCGCTCCGGCTCGCTCGGCGGCGCTGCGGGCGCGCACGACATCGTCGGCGACCGACGCGAGTTCAGCAGGGAACTGGTCGCGGACTCGCAGTTCGCCGGGCGACGTGTCCAGCCAGAGGGCGAGCGCTTCGCGGATGCGGCTCTGTGCCTGGCGGAGGCTGCGTCCGTAGGTCTGGCAGCCGGTCAGGCCCTTGATCCGCACGTTCCAGGCGTGGTCGTCGGTGTCGTGGTCGTAGATCGCGGTGTACGTCTTGGATGTGGTCATCGAAGCCATCCTTTCCCGAGGCAGGGTTCGAGGGCCCGTTCGATCGACCGGAGGGTGCCGGTCGGGATGTCCTGCCCTCGATGGACGGGGATCACGGTCTGGCAGCCACCGGGGCAACGGACCATGACGTGAGAGCCGCGCTGGCGGAGGTGAACACAGCCGGCCCGTTCCACCAGCCGAAGCACCTCTCTGCCCGTCATGCGTCTACTGTACTAGACGATCTAGTGGACCGGACAACCACCCCTAATGCCCGCTCGGGGCGCTGGCTGGCAAGCCCAATGTGCGCGCAGAAGCACTCGTCTGCTCGTGCGACCCGCCGCCCGGTCATGGTGACCTGGGCGGGAGGAACGCCGACGGGCTCCTAGTAGCTGCCCTCTTCGTGGCGGTCGACACCGAGGAGCTGGACGAGGTCTTCGTGGAGCTCCATCCACACGTCGTGGTAGCTGCCGCACATGACGCCGGTGAACATCTTGGTCTCGCCGCCCTCCAGGCGGGCGAGTGAGCTGGTGAGGCGGTGCGAGTACGACTCGAAGCGCGGCACGGCGGCACGGAAGCCGGCCACCACCGGCATGGCCTGCTGGTGCAGCGCGCGCAGGTCGGCGATGCGGCCGCGGTCGTAGTCGGCGTCGGTGTGGTCGTTGGGCTCGCCGCCCTTGGTCTGCCAGTCGTTGCACAGCGCCTTGAAGTCGTTGTTCAGGTCGAGGAAGTGGTCGTAGTGCTCGCGCAGGCCGTCCACCTCGTGACCCGGCACGTCGCGCAGCAGCTCGGCGTGGCGCTCCCGGCCGTCGGGGGTCAGCTGCCACAGGTTGCGAGCGGGGATGTGCTTGCACAGGCCGCGCTCCACGAACGCGGCCAGCAGCTGCTCCACGCCTTCGGCTTCCACGCAGGCGATCTCGGCGACCACGTCGGGTTGGGCGAAGCCCTTGATCCGCAGGGCGTGCAGCAGCACGAACTCGTGGTCGCCGTAGGCGGCGGCGACGACCACGGCACCCGTGGACTCGGTGGCTGCGGCGGCCGGCGGGCGGTGCTCCACGGGCTCGGCGGCACCGGGCGAGCTGTCGGCCAGGTCGGCCAGCGTGTCGGCGCTCACCCGCCCGGCCTCCAGCAGGGCCTGGGCCACGGCCAGCCGGGCGATGGGCACCCGGTAGGGGGAGCAGCTGACGTAGTCCACCCCGCAGGCGACGAGGAACTTGGCGCTTTCCGGGTCGCCGGCCTGTTCGCCGCAGACGCCGATCTTGATGGCGGCCGAGGCGTCGCGGGCGTTCGAGCAGGCGTACTGGATGATCCGGCCGACGCCGACCTGGTCAAGCGACTCGAAGGGGTCCTTCTCCAGCAGTTCGGTGCGCAGGTACTCGGGGATCAGCCGGCTGCCGACGTCGTCGCGGCTGAACGCGAAGACGAGCTGGGTGAGGTCGTTGGTGCCGAAGGAGAAGAAGTCGCTGACCTCGGCCAACTCCCCGGCCACCAGTGCGGCCCGCGGGGTCTCCAGCATCGCCCCGATCTTCAGCGACCCGGACATGCCGGTGTCGGCGATGGCCTCGGCCACCCAGCGGCGGGCCATGTGCATCTCCGACGGGTCGACGACGAGGGGGATCATGACCTCGACGTCCGGGTGGCGGCCGTCCCGCCGGGCGGCGAGCACGGCACGGAACAAGGCCCGCATCTGCATCTGGTACACGCCGGGCTTGATGACACCCAGGCGCACGCCGCGGGTGCCGATCATCGGGTTCACCTCGTGCAGCCGGCGGACGGCGGCGAGCTCCACGCGGCCCTCGGCGTCCAGCGTGCCGAGCGCGTCGGCCACGACCAAGCGTTCGAGGTCGGGAAGGAACTCGTGCAGCGGCGGGTCGAGGAGGCGGACGGTGACGGGCAGGGCGTCCATCGCGGCGAGGATGCCCTCGAAGTCCGCCTGCTGGGCGGCCTCCAGGGCGGCCAGGGCGGCGCGCTCCTCGGCGGGGTCGTCGGTGAGGATGAAGCGGCGCACCAGCGGCAGGCGGTCGTCGGCGAGGAACATGTGCTCCGTGCGGCACAGGCCGATGCCCTCGGCGCCCAGGCGGCGGGCGTGGGCGGCGTCGGCCGCGTTGTCGGCGTTGGCCCGCACCATCACGGGCACGTCGGCACCGGCCCGCACCCGGTCCGCCCAGTCCAGCAGGGCCTCCAGCTCGGGCGGGGCCTCGGTGGTGCTGGTGGTGGCGGCGCCGAGGAAGACCTGCCCGGTGCGCCCGTCGATGGAGATCTCGGTGCCGGGCGCGACCACGCGGTCGCCGATGTGGAGGCCGGCGTCGTCGATGACGATCTCGCCGGCACCCACGACGGCGGGAATGCCCCAGCCGCGGGCCACGACGGCGGCGTGCGAGGTGATGCCGCCGCGGGTGGTGAGGATGCCGCGGGCGCTCTGCATGCCGAGCACGTCGTCCGGCGTGGTCTCGTTGCGGACGAGGATGACGGCCTTGCCCTCGTCGGCGGCGTCGATGGCGTCGTCGGCGGTGAGGACCACGATGCCGGAGGCCGCGCCCGGCGATGCCCCGAGGGCGGAGGTCAGCAGGATCCGGTCGGCCGACTCGTCGAAGGTGGCGTGCAGGAACGTGCCGATCTCGCTGGCGGGCACGGCCAGCAGGGCGTCGGAGATCGCCGCCGGCCCCTCGCGCCGGGCGCGCTGCACGGCGTCGCGGATGACGCTGGCGATCGATGTTCCGTTGGATGTGCTCACGTTCCGGGTCCCCCCTGTGTGACGTCGGACACTGTACCGAGTGGCCTGGCGGTCGGTCAGATCGACTCGCCGGCGGCGCGGGCCTGCGCCCGTTCCAGCGCCAGTTGCATCAGCGGGCGGTTGCCCTCCTGCCAGCGCATGTGGAGCGACTTGCGGTGGATCCTCCACCCGCCGTCCGTGCGGATCAGGCCGTCGTCGTAGTAGCCGCCGAGCGTGTAGATGTCGCCGCCGGGCGCGCCGACATAGACGTGGTCGGCCCGCACGTAGGCGCGGATGCGGGCGCGGTCGCCGTCGAGCTCGACGATCGGGTTGGTGATCGTGTGCTGGGTGGCGTCGAGGCCGGGGAATAGCGCTGCGGCCCTGGCCACCCAGTCGTCGGCCCTCCACACGCCGATGCTGGTCGGGCGGTACGACGAGTAGTCGAGGTCGATCTCCTCGGTGAACACGGCCCGGTACTGCGCCCAGTCGCGGCGGTCCAGCCCGTCGGCGAAGCGGTACAGCACCTCCTCGACGGCCAGCCGGTCGGCCAGCGCGGTGAGGTCCACCGGCCGGGTCATGCCAGCGCCCTCAGGGCGTCGGCGACCTCGGCCGGGTCGGCGCCGGCAGGCAGCTGCATGGCGACCAGCTCGCCGTACTCGTCCAGCCCGTGCGGGCCGAGCTCGCGGCCGACGCCGGACTTCTTGAACCCGCCGAACGGCGCCAGCACGTTGAACCGGCCGCCGTTCAGCGCCACCTGGCCGGTGCGCAGGCGGGCGGCGATAGCGGCCGCGGACGGCAGGTCGGCGGCCCAGACGGCGCCGGACAGGCCGTACTCGCTGTCGTTGGCGATGCGCACGGCGTGGTCCAGGTCGTCGGCGGCGATGATGCTGAGCACGGGGCCGAACACTTCCTCCTGGGCGAGCGTGGCGTCGGGCGCCAGGCGGGAAACCACGGTCGGCTTGGCGTAGTAGCCGCGGTCGAAGCCGTCCGCCCGGCCGGCGCCGCCGGTGAGGACCGTGCCGTCACGGTCGGCGGTGGCCAGCAGTTCCTGCACGCTGCGGTACTGGCCGGCGGAGGAGATCGGGCCGACTTCGGTGGTGCGCTCCAGCGGGTCGCCGACGGCCATCGCCGCCACGGCGGCCGCGGCCCGTTCTTCCACCTCCGCCAGCGCGTCGCGGGTGACGACCAGACGGGTGAGGGCCGAGCACGTCTGGCCGTTGTTGATGAAGCAGCCGCGGACGGAGTTGGCGACGGCCTGCTCCAGGTCCGCCCCGGGGGCGACGACCGTGGCGGACTTGCCGCCGAGCTCCAGCCCGAGGCGCTTGATGCCCGGCGCGGCGAGCGCGGCGACGCGGGCGCCGGCGGAGGTGGAGCCGGTGAGGCTGACCATGTCCACCAGCGGGTGGGAAGCCAGCACCTCGCCGACCTCGGCGCCGGCGCCGGTGACCAGGTTGATGACGCCGGCGGGGATGCCCGCCTCGTGGGCGATCTCCAGCAGGTCGAACGCGGCCAGCGGGGCGACGCTGCTGGGCTTGAGGACGGTGGTGCAGCCCTGCAGCATGGCGGGGGCGAGCTTGGCGACCAGCTGGTAGAGGGGGTAGTTCCACGGTGTGATCGCCCCGACGACGCCGACGGGCACCCGGATGAGCACGGAGGTGCCGAGCACCTCGACGGGGTCCTGCTCTTCCGCCGCAGCGGCCATGCTGCGCAGCACGTTGACGGCCAGGCCGACCTGCACGCGCTCGCTGGTGGTGATCGGCGTGCCGACCTCGCGGGCCATCATCTCGCTGAGCGCCGTGTTGCGCGCCTCCAGCCCGTCGGCCAGAGCACGCACGGCGGCGATGCGCTCGGCACGGCGGGTGCGCGACCAGCCGTCGAGCGCCCGGGCGCTGGACTCCAGCGCCGCGACGGCGTCCGCGGCGTTGCCGGCCGGGACCGTGCCCATCACGTCCTCCGTGTGGGCGTCGATCACCTCGATGGTGCCCTGCCCCTGCGGCGCGCGCCACGCCCCGTCGATGTACAGCTCGCTGCGTTCGATCATGCCGCGAAGTTACTGCACACGGAGTCCTGAAACTAAGTGCTACGGGTCGCGGTGCAGATGGTCGAGCACCCCTTCGGTGTCCATCCGGTCGACGGCACCCCAGGACGCCACGGTCGCGGCGTCGTTGCCCGTGACCGCCAGGAGGAACGGCTCGCGTTCGATGGCGAGCAGCAGTGTGTCCGTCTCCGCGGTGACGGTGGCGATGCGCGGCACATCGGCCAGCAGCGCGATCTCACCGAACCCGTCGCCGCGTTGGATGTGGCGCTTGAAGCGACCGCCCATCTCCACCCGGACCCGGCCGTCGACGACGGCGTAGAACCGGTCGCCGGTGTCGCCCTCGCGGATGACCTCCGTACCGGCGGTCACCGGCATCTCCGTGGCGGCGCGGGCGACGCCCTCCAGCGCGGGGGCCTGCAGGTGGGTGAAGGCCGGCAGTTCGCGCAGCAGCCTGATCGCGACGACCGGAACCGTCGCACTGCGATCGGCGTGCCGAACGGCGCGGTACGACAGCGCGAGCACCACCGTCAAGGTTGCAGCGACGCCGACGAGCGCGGCCCGGCCGCCGCTGGTCGCGATGAGGATCTGGACCATCAGCGAGCCGAGGACCATGCCAACGGCGCCGGTCACCTCGACCAGCGCGAAGACCGACGCGAGGGCGTCGGCCGGCGCCGAGCGCTGCAGCAGCATGCGCGCCGTCAATTCGACGACCGCCCGGCCGATGCCCGCCGCGGCGAGGCATCCGACGGCGAGCACGGTGTGGGCCGGCAGGGCGCCGACGAGTATGAGCGCCAGCGCGCTGATCGCCACACCCAGCGACAGCAGCGGGGCCAGGCGCCGCGTGCCCACGACGGCGGCGAGGGCGAGGCCGCCGAGGATGCCACCGGCGCCGAACGCCGCACTCAGCAAACCGGTCCCGGAGGCCGCCATGCCCAGCAACTCCACGGCGACGACGACGTAGACGAGGTCGAGCGCGCCGACCACGAACTGCTGCACCGCCAGCAGGCCGAGCACCGGCCGGACGCCGCGCCGCTCGCCGAGCCCGCGGAAGCAGGCGCGCATGGCCCGCAGAGGGTTGACCCGCGGGGTGGCGGCCACGGGACCGATCGCGGCACGGCGTCGTCGGCGCATGGCGGGCACGGCCGAGGCCGCGGAGAAGGCGGCAAGGCCGGCGACCGCCGCCAGCGTGAGGTCCGGTCCGCGGGCTGCGATGGTTCCTGCGGCGAGCAGCGGCCCGGCGAGGACCGCGGTGTTGTCGATCCATCCGGTCAGCAGGTTGGCGGCAGTGAGCTCGCCCACGGTCCGCACGCTGCTGGGCATCAGCACGGCGTAGCACGGTCGGATGAGCGCGGTCGCGGCCACGAACACCGCGGTCGAGGCGACCACCGTGGCGAACGGGGCGTCGAGGACGAGCAGTGCAGCGGCGCCACCGCCGCCCACCAGTTGGGTCAGGTGGGCGAGGAGGACCACCCGCTCGGGGCGGCGACCGTCCGCCGCCGGCCCGGCGAGCACCGCGGTGACCACCGACGGCAGCAGGAGCCCCAGTGAGGTGAGGCCGGCAGTGTGTGCGCCACCGGACTGGTAGGCCGCGACCAGGATGGCGACCCAGAGTGCCCACTCGCCGATGGAGGACAACCCGTACCCGCCGAGCCCGGCGCGCAGGGCGGGGTTGCGCAGCGCCGCCACCACCGAGTTCCGTTCCCGTCCCAATGCTCCCCCTCGCCGGCGTCGCCGCATCGTAGCCACGGCGGCCGAGCCATCGGCGATGGCCGCGTCTCAGCCGTCTCGGTCGAGGGCGTCGAGTGCGAGGTCCACGGTCTGGTCGATGGTGAGGCCCTCACCCCGTCCACGGGCCGAGGCAAACGCTGGGGGACCCAGCTCGTCGAGGAGTTGGTCCATTCGGGCAGCGTGCTCTGCCTGCTGCGCATGGGTGCCGAGCTCGCCGATGTTGGCCCGGATGCCGTGACAGGCTGTCAGGAGTGCGACGGCGTCCGCCACCTGACGGTCCATGAGCAGCGTGACGGTGGCCTCGATCGCGTTGAGCAGGAGTGTGCTGGTGCCGGCGGTCAGCATGGCGGGGAGGCCCCGCCGATAGGCCTCGAGTGATGCGGCCCGGTCGCCGTTCGCCGCGTGGTGGCCGGCGATGGTGATGTAGGCGTTGCCCTCGGCGATCGTGGACTGGACGATGGATGCGACGCGAGCGCACTCCTCGGCGACGACGACCGCCTCGGGGCTGTTGACACGGTTCAGGCTGAACATCTTGTTGGTCAGGGCGATCGACAGCCGGATGGGCCCGCACGGCCGGCTCACCGCCACCGCCTCATCGCACCAGTACTTCTCACGTTCGTCGTCGCCGGCGTGACCGAACGTCACGCCGAGCGCGCCGGCGACGAACGGACGATCCTCGGGATGTTCGATGAGCGCGGCCTCGGTCTGCTGCGCCCATCGCAGGGTGCCCGCCGGGTCGGCACGGAAGGTGGAGAGAATCGAGAGACGCACGCCTGCCGCAGCGGGGAATCGCGCACCGAGGCGCTCGGCGCGCTCCACCGCCGCCAACGCCATTGCGCCGCAGCCTTCGATGTCGCCATGTGCCCAGAGGAGCGCGGAGAGCCATGACTCGGCGTGAGGACGCGTGGGGTCGTCCTCGCGCATGCCGGCAAGAGCGCGCGTGAGCCAGTCGGCCCCTTCGCGGGTCTGGGCCCGCGTGAGCCAGAAGTCGGTGATCTCGAGCGCCATGGCCGCGGCCCGATCAGGCGCATGGTCCAGCCAGTGGCGGAGCGCGGCACGGATGTCGTTGAGATCGTTGGCGATGCGATCCAGCCACTGTGGGGCTGCATCGGTCAGCAGGTGCTGGTGCGCCGTGTGGGACCACTCGGCGAACCATTCGGCGTGACGCTGTCGAACCGCCGCTTCGTCCGGTGCCGTGCCCAACCGGGCACCTGCGAATGCGCGGACCGAGTCGAGGAGGCGGAGCCGGCCGTCTCGCCGGGAGACCACCGATCGGTCGACCAGTTCGGTGACATGTTCCATCATGTCGAACTCGTCCATGTCGCCGACGGCGCACAGCGCATCGAGGTCGAACGATCCTTCGAAGGCGCCCATGGCCCGCAGCACCCTCTGCTCATCCGTTTCGAGGAGGTCGTAGCTCCACTCGATGGCGGCCTCCAGGGTGCGATGGCGCTCCTCCTGGCCGCGGGAGCGCAGCAGCCTGAACCGCTGGTCCAGCCGCTCAGCAATAGCTGCCGGCTCCAGCACTGCGCAGCGTGCGGCCGCAAGTTCCAACGCGAGAGGAAGGCCGTCGAGCGCGGTGCACAGCTGCACGACTGCACTTCGGTTCTCCGAGTTCACGGAGAAGTCCGGTGACGTCTCGCGTGCGTGCGCCTCGAAGAACTCCACCGCGGAGGTGATGCCGAGTGGTTCCAGGCGGATGGTCTGCTCGCCGGGGACTCCCAGGCGGCGCTGCGACGTGCAGAGGATCCGGCTGCGCAGACCGGAACGAGCGAGGTGGGTCACGACGTCGGTGACCTCGTGCAGGAGGTGCTCGCAGTTGTCGATGACGAGGAGGAGTTCTCGCGCTGAGAGCGACTCGGCAACCGAGCCCGTGAGATCGAGACCCGGACGCTCCAGCACGCCGAGGAGGGTGGCGATCGTGCCGGCAACCAGACCCGGGTTCCGAACGCCCGCCAGGTCGACGAACCACACGCCGTCCGGAAAGTTGCCACTCGAGGAGCGGGCTACGTCGATGGCCAGGCGGGTCTTGCCGACGCCGCCCGGGCCGACGAGCGTGGTGACGACGCCGGTGGCCAGCGCGCCCGTCAGCGCTGCGCGGGCTTCGAGGTGGATGACCAGCGACTGGGTGGTCTCGGGCAGGTTGCCGGTGGTGAGGTTCAGCGACGCGAGGGGCGGGAACTCGGTCGGGAGGCCGTCTGCATTCACCTGGAACAGCTGCTCGGGCCGTACGAGCCCCTTCATGCGGTGGACACCGAGCGGGAGGAAGTCGAGGTCGGGGAGGCGGCTCGCCCCGCGGATGCGGTCGGTCACCAGGATCTGGCCCCCGTGGGCGAGGCTCATCACCCGCGCCGCCCGGTTGACGTCGGAGCCGAAGAGGTCGCCGAGGCGTCGCTCTGCGGGGCCGCAGTGCAGGCCCACCCTGACGCGGAGCGGCTCCTCGCCCGCATCGATGGCAAGGACGCCGCGTTGAATGTCGATGGCGCAGGCGATGGCGGCATCCGCATCGTCGAACACGGCCATCATTCCATCACCGGTGTGCTTGACGATCTCTCCTCGGTGGCGGGGGATGGAGGTGGTGAGCACGTCGTCGTGGGCGCGTAGCAACGCCCGCATGATGTCTGGCTCGCGCTCCCACCGTTCGGTCGAACCGACGAGGTCGGTGAACATGTAGACGTGGTCGTGCAGCAGGGGCTCGGCGTGTGGAGCAGCGGCCTGATGCACGTGCGGTAACTTACGCCGACTTCAGGTCTGCCCGCGGGCCTGAGCGGCCAGTCAGGAGCCCCGATGACCACCTCCCCTACTCCTTCGATCACGTACGACCAGCTGGCCCAACAGGCGGACACGTTCGACCTGTTGCTGTTCCACGGGACCAGTCAGATGAGCCAGGGAATCGAGGCCGCCACTGGTGGTCAGTACTCGCATGCGGCGATGATCTTCCGCCCCGACCCGTCGTCGCCGCCGCTCATCTGGCAGACGTCCATCGACAACATCACCCAGGACATGGAGGGCGCCGGCGGCTTCCACCCGGGGTCACAGCTGAATCAGCTCGACCACGCCCTTTCGGTGATCTACCGCGGCTACGTGGACATCCCGTACTACCGGCAGTACCAGGGCCCGCGGACGGCATCCCAGCGTGCCGGCGCCGCTGCGTTCATCAAAGCCCACGACGATGTTCCGTTCGGCACGATCTTCCAGCTGATGGCGAACTACCTCTGCGCCCGTCTCCTCGACAATCAGGCGGTCGTCCCGTCGAACGAGGTGTTCTGTGCAGAGCTCGTGGCGATGACGTTCCACGCGGCGGGGCTGTTGGGCGATCAGCATCCGCCGTCCTGGTACTCGCCCAACAGTTGGGGCGAGAAGACCTACGAGGTCAACCTTGCCGTGGGTTCGTTCGGTCCGGACACTGCCATCGACACGGCGACGATCCCGACGCCGATGGAGCCGCTCCAGCCCCCCGTGGCTTCCTGAGGCGGCTGGTCACGTGCTGACGGCGTGGCGGGCGGCCAGGTAGCCGAACACCATCGCCGGGCCGATGGTGCCGCCGGGGCCCCAGTAGGCCTGGCCGCTGGGCGCGGCGATGCAGTTGCCGGCGCCATAGAGGCCGGGGATCGGCTGGTCGTCGGTGGCGCTCAGCACCTGGGCGTCGGCGTTGATCACCGGACCACCCTTGGTGTCCAGCGCGCCCGGGCCGACGATCAGGCCGTAGTACGGCCCGGTGGGGGAGAGCGGGGCGAGGCATTGCGAGGGGAGGCCCGGCCGCGGCGTGCCGCCCCACGTCTGCTCGATCTGCGACTCGCCGCGGTGGAAGTCCGGGTCGATGCCGAGCGTGGCGTTGGCGTTGAACCGCTCGATGGTCGTGGCCAGGTTGGCCTCGAAGTCGTCGGCCAACTCCAGCCCAGCGGTGAACTCGGCGAGCCCGACGAGACGCCGGCGGAAGTCGGCCGCCAACTCGTCCACCGTGTCGGCCTTGGCGACGAACGGCAGTGGCTCCTCGCCCGGCAGCGGGACAGGCCAGCGGAAACGGGAGAACTCGGTGTTGTCCACCACCGCCTGGTCCCAGATCATGAACAGCAGCAGGTTCGGGTACTCGTAGCGGCTGGGGTCCCACACGGCGTGGATGGTGCCGCGGTCGTTGTACACGGCCTTCTCGTTCACCACCCGCACGCCGTGCTTGTTGACCTGCAGCATGCTGTCGCCGTGGGGGTTGTAGACGTCCTTGATGGTGGACGGCACGGTGACGGCGTGCTCCACGGCCACCTGGTCCCACCAGGCGTGGCTCATGTTGCCGAGCTTGGCGCCGGCCTCGATGCCGATGCGCACGAAGTCGCCCGTGGCGCTCTCCGCCGCGGCGCCGCCCAGCACCGGGCCGCGCAGGTAGGTGAAGCGGTACTCGGCGTTGTGGATGAAGCCGCCGCTGCCGAAGATCACACCCCTGCGGGCGCCGATGATGATCGTGCGGGTGCCGGTGCGGGCCTCGACACCGACGACCCGCCCGTCGTCGTCCCGCACGAGATGGCGGACCTCCGTACCGAGCCGCAGCTGGGCGCCGTGGGCGACGGCGCCGTCCACCAGCATTTCGGCGAGGATCTGGCCGCCCGTGGGGTCGATGCCGCGACGGTGGCCGTCGGGGAAGACGGGCTCACACACGCGACCGACCCCGTCGCGGCCCTCCGGCAGGTCGGCGTAGTAGTCGGGATAGGGAACGTGGCGGAAGCGCAGCGCGCCGGCGTCGCGCAGGTGGCCGATGGCCTCGCTGCCGTGGTCGTAGAACGCCTCGATGAGGCGCAGGTTGTTCTCCGGCAGGCCGAGTGTCGGGTGGCCGGGACGGTACTTGGTGGGGAACGCGCTGCGGGCCATGTAGGCAACGGCCTGGTCCCGCGGGTCGTCCAGGCCCATCTCCTGCATCATCGGGTTGTTCGGCACCCAGAAGACGCCGCCGGACTTGCCGGTGGTGCCGCCCACCCATTCCGTCTTCTCCAGGATGGCCACGGTCGCACCCAGCGACGCCGCCGTGGCGGCCGCCGCGCCCGCGGCCGCGCCGCTGCCCACGACGACGACATCGACCACGTCGTCCCACTCGTCGCCGTACTGGTACACGCTCGCCTCCCCGACACCGCTGCGAGGCCCGATTGAACCGGAGGCGGTGTCAAGTAACTAAGGTTAGACACGGTCCGGTCCCCGGGTGAAAGGACTGCCGATGGACGCCGAGTATCTCGCCCGCTTCCGCGAGCGCCAGGCCTACGAGACGGATCGCGCCGCGCCCCCGCCCGGGTTCCCGACGCTCCCGCCGCTGCCGCTCGGCCGGTACACGGACCCCGAGTTCTTCGAGTTGGAGCGCGACCGGCTGTTCCGCCGCTCATGGCTGTACGCCGCGCACGACAGCGACCTGCCGGAGGTCGGCAGCTACCGGCTGGTGGACATCCTCGGTGCGGCCATCCTGCTGGTGCGTGGCACGGACGGGGAGGTGCGGGCGTTCTTCAACGCCTGCCGCCACCGTGGCGCGCCCGTGGTCAGCGGTGGGTGCGGCACGGCCCGCATGCTGGTCTGCCAGTACCACTCGTGG
Source organism: Acidimicrobiaceae bacterium (assembly GCA_020637295.1). Taxonomy (GTDB): domain Bacteria; phylum Actinomycetota; class Acidimicrobiia; order Acidimicrobiales; family Ilumatobacteraceae; genus UBA668. Next base: position 193,696 of record JACJWF010000003.1, read on the forward strand.
GGGTACGACCTGGAGGGGAAGCTGCAGCGGGTACCCGACGAGCGCGACTTCCCCGGCCTGGTGAAGGAGGACCTCGGCCTGCCGCCGGTGCGCTGCGAGCGGTGGGGTGGCTGGTGGTTCGTCAACCTCGACGCCGACGCCGTGCCGCTGCTGGAGTGGCTGGACCCGCTGCCCCGGCTGCTCGACGACATCGCCTCGTCGCCGGTGCGGGTGATCGACACCAAGACCGTGGAGCTCGGCTGCAACTGGAAGATCCTCGCCGAGGGGTTCCTCGAGGTGTACCACGCCCGCACCATTCACCCGACGACGGTGGCGCCGACGCTGGACACCCGCGGCACGGTGATCTCGTTGTTCGAGCACGGCCACCAGAACATGCTCTCGCCGGTGAAGGAGGGAACGCGTGGCGACAGCCGCGAGACCCTGCGGACGCTGGAGCACGTGCCCGCCGTCTTCCGGGAGATGATCCAGCCGGCGCACGGCATCTTCCCCAACATCATCTCGCCGCTGGACGCCCGCGGCTTTCCGTTCCTCGTGTTCTGGCCGCTGGCGATCGACCGCACCCGCCTGGACATCATCTGGTTCGCGGCGGACTGGGGCGACGGCGAGCTGCCGGGCAAGGACGTCTGGCAGAAGCGCCTCGACCGCTTCGACGTGCTGATGGAGGAGGACTACCGCAACCTGGTCCCCATCCAGCGCAGCATGGAGTTCGCCGCGCACGGCGGGCAGGTCGTCAACTACCAGGAGCGCCGCATCTGGCACGTGCACGCGTGGATCGACAAGGTCATCGGCGCCGACCGTGTGCCAGAGCACCTGCGGGTCCCGGACCTGCTGGCCGACTGGGTCGAGAAGTTCTAACGTTCCGCCGCCGCGTCAGCCGCGACGGCCCATTTCACAGGAGCAACTGATGCCCGAGTCCACCTGGATCATCGACACCGAGGCCAGCCCGCGGCTGCCCGTGTACACCCGGATGAACGCCAACGACGTGCTGTCCGACCCGATCTCGCCGCTCGGCGCTTCGATGTGCTGGATCCCGCACATCTTCCGTGGCTGGTGCACCGGGTACTCGCAGACGGGGGCGTTCGGCAACGACGACTTCGTGCACCCGAACGGTTCCGGCGGGTTCTTCTACGGGCACCTGTACGTCAACCTGTCGGCCACCCGCCTGTTCGGGCTGCGCAGCGGTGTGGGCGTGGAGACGGTGGACAGCATCTGGTTCGGTGGCCACCCCGATCTGCCGCCGTACATCCCGCAGCCGGGCGACGACGACCCGTCGTTCGGGCCGAAGGTCGCCGAATTCGCCGCCTGGGCGATGAGCAGCCCGGACTACCCGGACATCGAGGAGGATAGGCGCATCGCCGCCGAACTGCGCGCTCAGCGTCCGGACCTCACGACGCTGTCGGCCGCTGCGCTGGTGGCCCGGGCCCGCGCCGTGCTGGCCTATGAGCGGCTGGTGTGGCGCGGCGAGACCGTGGGCGGGGTCGGTGGTTCCATCGGGCCGGGCGCCCTGGGCCAGCTGCTGGCCGGCGCCGACCCGACGCTGGTCATCCGCCTGTCGTCCAACGCCGGCGACGTGGACTCCGCAGCGCCCGCGTTCGCCATGTGGGAGCTGTCCCGCCTGGTGCGCAACGACGCCTCCCTCGGTGCCGAGTTCGACAAGGGGGTCGCCGGCCTGCGCGACCGTGTCCGCACGTCGCACGCCGACTTCAGCGCCGCGTTCGAGCAGTTCCTCTACGACTTCGGCTACCGCGGCCCGAACGAGTGGGACATGGGCTCCGACGTGTGGGAGACCCGGCCCGAGCTGCCGCTGGGCATGATCGAGCGGATGCGCCTGCTGGACGAGGACCAGTCGCCGCGCAGCCGTGCGGCCGAGCAGCAGAAGCTGGCCGACGCGGCGATGGCCGAGGCGCGTGCCCACGTCGGCGACAACGCCGAAGCGCTGGCCACGCTGGATGCCGCGGTGCGTTCCACCCACCGCTTCGCCGGCTACCGCGAGCGGGGCAAGGCCAACTGCGTGCGGGTGCTGCACGAGGCCCGCATGGCGATGGTGGAGCTCGGTCGCCGGCTGGCGGCGTCGGGCGATCTGGCCAAGCCGGCCGACATCTTCCTCGCGCTGGACGACGAGCTGGACGCGCTGGTGCTCGACCCCGGCTACCTACGCGACCGCCTGGCCGCGCGAGAGGCGGAGTGGAAGCAGCTGTTCGGCCTGGACCTGCCGATGTTCATCGACACCACCCAGCCGATCCCGCCGGCGTCGTCGCTCGGCTACGTCACGTCCAAGGAGGTGGAGGGCGTGAAGGTCGGCGACGTGCTCACCGGTGGGGCCTCGTCGGCCGGCACCATCCAGGGCCGTGCCTGCGTGGTGCTCACCCCTGACGCCGCCGGCGACCTGGAGCCCGGCGACATCCTCGTCGCCCCGCAGACCGACCCGTCGTGGACCCCGCTGTTCGTGGTGTCCGGCGCAGTGGTGGTGGACGTCGGCGCACCGAACAGCCACGCGATGATCGTCAGCCGCGAGCTGGGCATCCCGTGCGTGGCCGGCGTGTACGACGCCACCCGGCGGATCCCCAACGGCGCGCTCATCGAGGTGGACGGCGCGGCCGGCACGGTCACGATCCTCGAGGTGTAAGGCGTGCTCGGCCGACTGCTGGCGGTCACCGGCGGCCACCGTGTCGACATGGCGGACTTCACCGCCATGCTCGATGCGGTTTGCGCCGAGCGCGGCTGGGTGTGGGCGCACGCGTTGCAGCCGGAGGCCCAACGGTGGCTGCGGGAGGACCTGGCGGGGGAGTGGGATGCCGTCCTGCTGCACGACATCCCTGGCCTGCACATGGCCAGGGGCCGGATGCCCGAGCCGTTCGGGCCGTCGGCGGGCGAAGCTGCCGCGCTGCTGGGCCTGCTGCGCGCCGGGCAGGGGTTGGTGGTCACCCACCACGCCTTGGCCGCCTGGCCGCTGTGGGACGCGTGGGCCAACGCCATCGGCGGTCGCTACCTGTACGCGCCGGGCACACTGCGAGGTGTGGAGATGCCCGCATCGGGCTACCGGATGGCCGTGCACCATGTGGACGTGCTGGCACCGCAGCACCCCGTCTGCACGGGCGTCGAGGGCTTCGAGGTGGACGACGAGCTGTACCTGTGCCCGGTCCACGAGGAGGATGTCCAGCCCCTGCTGGCCACGACCGCGTCGATGGACCCGACGCTGTTCATCGACACGGTGCGGGTGCTGACCGAGGGGCACGAGCACGCCTGCCTGCCCGGCCCTCCCGGCAGCCGTCTGGTCGGCTGGGCGAAGGCTGCGCTGAACAGCCCGCTTGTCTACCTCCAGCCCGGCCACGGCCCGGAGACCATGCGCCACCCGATGTACCGCCGCCTGCTGGGCAACGCGATCGAGTGGGTCGCGTCCGCGGACGCGCACGCCTGGGCCCGCGCCAACCCCGCCGAGGTCGAGTAGCGGCCGCAGGCGGTCGAACTGGTTCGACCTCACTCAGTCAGGGAATTGGGGTGACCCCGATCCACTCGTCGACGCGAAGATGCCAGCCGCAGATGCCGTGGTGACCGAAGCGGCCCTTCTCCAGCGGTGTGACGACGGCCTCGACCGCGAACCGGACAGGGCGTGTCCGGCGGCGTGCATCAGGAGGGGGTAGCCCGGCGGCGACGAAGACCGACGGCACGGCCTCGGCGAGCGACAACTCGGCACGCCGTGAACGACGCCGGGCTATCGCCGTCCGGTGGAAGGAGCCGATCGAAAGGTGAGCGATCTCCCAGTGGTCGAAGTACACGCCGTGCACCCGGCACGTCGTGCCGATCACGAGATGCGGCCGTGCGGGGTTCGATCCGCGCTCCACGCGCCAGACCGTACACGTCGTTCGGCGCATCGCCGTTCTGTGGTCCGGATCCGCGCAGTAGCCGCAACGATCCAGCCCCAGTTCGGGGAATGGTGACGATCAGCCCCAGAATGCCTGTGGTCCGGGGTCAGGCCATGAGGGGTTCGATGGTGACGCGGGTGGGGACGCGGAGGAAGTAGCTGGGGGCGTAGGCGCCGTCGTTGTCGTCGCTGAGACGGAACGACTGGACCCGGCGGGTCAGCTCCTCCATCGCCACCCGGGTCTCCATGCGGGAGAGCGGGGCGCCGAGGCAGTAGTGGTTGCCGAAGCCGAAGGCGATGTGCTCGTTGACGTGCTCGCGGTCGGGGCGGAACTCCTCGGCGTCGGGGCCGAACACGGCCTCGTCGCGGTTGGCCGACATGTAGGTGATGATCACCCGTGACCCGGCGGGGATGGCCACGCCTCCGAGCTCGGTGTCCGTGGCAGCGATCCGCCAGATGGCGCCGTTGGGGCTGGCGTGGCGGAGGGCCTCCTCGATCACGAGGGGGATGCGCTCGGGCTCCCGCTGGAGGCGTGCCCACTCATCCGGACGCTCGCCGAGCAGGCGCATCAGGTCGCCCAGCAGCGCGGCGGTGGTCTCGTTCCCGGCCACCAGGATCATCTGCAGGATGCGCAGCATCTCAGCCATGTCCAGCGGGCGGCGGTCGGTCACCTCCGGGTCGTCCTCCTCGATGGTGGCGGTGAGGATGTGGGTGAGCAGGTCGTCCTGCGGCGCCACCCGCCGCTGTTCCAGTTCGGCCTCGAAGTAGCGCTGGAACTCGTTGATCGCCCGCTCGCTGCGCAGCAGGCCCTCCAGCGAGAAGATTGGGTTCCGTGATCGGGGTCAACTCCACGTCATACTCGGTGTCCGCCAACCGGGCTCACGCTACCGGCGTAAGAGCCGGCGATTCTTGGAGTCCCTCCCCCGCAAACCGCAGACCCCTCCCACTTCAACGCCGCTCCGCTCAGATCCGAAGAGCCGTGAAGTGAACATCGCCCACCCCTCTCGCGATGCTAATCAGCCATCTGCGCACTCGCGACCGGCGCGTCGGCGCACTATGGGCGCTACGCCACAGTCTCCCCATGGCGGCGTGGCTGATTGCCCCACCATACGAATCGATGATTCACGAATCGAAGCTCTGACAAGTGAACAAGCTCGCCATCCTCGGCCGCAGCGCGGAGCGCCTCCCATAGCGGTAGAAGTCCGGCGGCTTCCTCGAACGGGAGAATGAGGTACACAGTCGGGGTGAGCTTCCCGATGGCACCGTTGAGGCCAAGAGTCAAACCGCTGAAGAAGTCGACAGCCCGGGATCGCTGCCTGTCGGTGCCGGCCAGAACAGCGAGAACCCCCCCAACCATCCTTGAACCGCTCTGCCGGAAGAGTCAGATCTGAGAACGACTTCGCGACGGCAACCACGATGCCCGGAAAATGAGCCATCGGCTCGTACCTAAATGGATCGCGACGCGGCGGCTTGTCCTCGGCCGGGGGTGATTCCGGCTTCGGTTTGTCCTTCGGCGAAGGCTTCTTCTTGGGCTTGGCCATCGCGTTCCACCCCACTAGGGGTTGGAAACCAATAACCCGAGCCTCCACCAGACCCAGGGAGATTCAGTCGCCGGTGGCTTCGGGTGGACCTGGACGACGTAACGGTCGGAATCGGAAAGAAGTGCAACACGACGAGGAGCGGGTCGTGCGGGCGGTTCAGCTGAACCGCCCCTCGCCCCGCCTCAGCGCCTGGGGAACACCCGGCGCCACTCGCGGCGGGCGATCACGTGGCCGTCGTGCCAGGCGTCCAGTTCGATCCGCACGGTGAACCCGGCGGCGTCGCTCCGCACGTCCAGCGTCGCCTCGGTGGAGGCCCGGCCCTCGCCCGGCAGGTCGAGGTCGTAGCGGGCGGTGCCGCGCGCCCAGCCCTCCGCGGGGTCGGCGGTGCTGATGCCCACGTGCCCGTCGTACACGTCGGTCACGTGCAGGCCGTCGGCACCGTCGTACGGGCCGCCGTAGCGGCTGTGCACCCAGGTCTCCCGGCGCAGCACGTCCTGCTCGTAGCGCCACTCCACACCCTCGGCGTCGTCCTCGTGCGGGCCGCTGCCGGGCAGGAACCGATGGCGGCTGTGGGGCAGGTCGGGCAGCACCGGCAGCGCCACCTCCACGGAGGCGATCTCCAGCGTGAACGCGCCCGCGGACGGCCAGCAGTTCGGCCAGTCCGTGCCGGCGATGGCCACCCGCACGGTGCGGCCGGGCTCGAGCGTCCAGGTGGTGGCTTCCAGTTCGACCTCCACGTCGAACCACTCGCCGGGCTCGGGGTGGCCGAGGTCCAGCATGCCCCTGGTGATCAGCGTGCTGGTGCCGTCGTCGGCCACGTCGCACAGCTTCACCGACACCTGGCCGTGGGGCGCCGACGACCGCAGCCGCAGCCGGGCGATCGGGCTGCCGGCCACCTCGCCCCACTCCTCGATCTCGGTGTCGTGGCACAGGCTGTGGGCGTTGTCGCGGCGCTGGTCCAGCGGCTGGCCCCACGGCAGGCCGCCGGCGCAGGAGTTCCACGCCATGATCCCCACGTCGCCGTGCGCCGCCACCTGCCCCGGCCCGAACGCCAGCACCCGCACCGTCGCGCCCGGCAGCGGCCACTCGTCGATGTCCACCCAGCGGCCGTCGTGCATCGCCAGGTCCGGCGCCGGCGGGGTGGGGCGGCGGACGAACACTCGCCCGCGGGCGGGTGCGCACGGCGGGCCGCCGCGCAGGTGCTGGTCGAAGAAGCGGATCAGCTCGTGGTCGCAGTCGATGTGCGGGCCGGGCCGGGCGGTGGACGGGTCCTTGTGGCTCCACGGGCCGGCCAGCAGGTACCAGTCCTCCATGTGCTCGATGGCCCGGAAGGTGTTGTTGCGGTAGCCGTCTGCCCAGCCGGCGATCAGCAGCACCGGGCAGGTGAAGCGGTCGTAGCCCTCGCCGGGGGCGGTCCGCACGGAACCGCGGCGCCACACCGGGTCGTCGGCGGGGTGGGCCAGCCACTCCAGCAGCCACGGCTCGAACGTCTCCAGCCGCCGCTGCCACTCCTCCCGCCAGCCGGTGTCGCCCATCTGCGCCCACACCGCAGGCACCGGCGGCAGGGCGTTCATCGCCACCATGTAGAGCGGGTAGTCGATCAGGTCCAGTGCCCGCAGCACCCCGCCCATGTAGTGGACGTCGTCGCTGTAGCGGTCGTCGGTGGCGTACATCGCGGCCACGGCGCCCAGTTCGGGCACGCCCTCCATCGCCATGTGGAGCGAGTTGAAGCCGCTGTAGCTGGTGCCGAACATCCCGACCCGGCTGGTGCTCCACGGCTGGGCGGCGATCCACTGGATGACCGTGCGCAGGTCGCTGCGCTCCACGTCCGGGTACTCGTCGGTGGCGTCGCCGCCGGAGGACCCCGTGCCGCGCAGGTCCACCCGCACCACGGCGAACCCGCCCTCGTCGGCGAAGCGCACGTACGAGTCCGCGTAGGAGGCGGTGACGTCGTGCATCCGGTAGGGCAGGGCCTCGACCAGCGTGGCGAACGGGCCGTCGCCGTCGGGCAGGTAGAGGGTGACGGCCAGCGGTGTCCCGTCGGCGGCCTCGACACGAACCACCCGACGCTCCTGCACGAACGGTCACAGTAGCGTTGGCCCCATGACCCGTGTGGCGGTGGTGGGGCTCGGCGGACTTGGCTCGGCGGCGGCCTACTGGCTGACCCGACGGGGTGCCGAGGTCGTCGGCTTCGAGCAGTTCGAGCTGGGGCACGTGCGCGGTGCGTCGCACGACCACTCGCGGATCATCCGCCGCTCGTACCACACCCCCCACTACGTGCGGCTGACCGCCGGCGCCTACCGGGCGTGGCGGGCGGTGGAGGAGGACAGCGGCGAGACCGTCATCACCACCACCGGCGGGCTGGACCTGTTCCCGCCCGGCGCGGCCATCGACGCCCAGAGCTACCGCGACAGCCTCACCGCCGAGGGCGTGCCGTTCGAGTGGATCGACGGGGGCGAGGTGCGCCGCCGCTGGCCGGTGTTCGCCGGCGGCACCAGGGTGACGCCCGACGTGATGGCCATCTGGTCGGCCGAGACCGGCATCGTCCCGCCCGCCCGCAGCACTGCGCTCCTGCAGCGGCTGGCCGGCGAGCGCGGCGCCGTCCTGCGCGACCGCACGCCGGTGCGGGCCGTGCGCCCGGTGGGCGGGGAGGTGGACATCGTCACCGACGCCGGCGCTGAGCGGTTCGACGCCGCGGTCGTCACTGTGGACGCCTGGGCCAACCACCTGCTGGAGCCGCTGGGCCTGGCCGTGCCGCTGGCCGTCACCAGGGAGCAGGTGAGCTACTACCCCCACGCCGACCTGGACCGGTTCGGTGTCGGCCGGCTGCCCGTGTGGATCTGGATGGACGACCCCAGCTACTACGGCTTCCCCGTGTTCGGGCCGGTCGCCGGGGTGAAGGGCTCGGAGGACTGCGGCGGCCCGCTGGTGGACCCCGACACCCGCACGTTCGACCCCGACGACGGGATGGAGGGCCGGCTGGCCGCGTTCATGGAAGGCCTGCTCGGGCCGGGGTTCGGCACGCCGTCCACGACCACCTGCCTCTACACCCTCACGTCGGACCGCGACTTCCTGCTCGACCGCCTGCCGGGCCACCCGCAGGTGGCGGTGGCGCTGGGCGCCGCCCACGGGTTCAAGTTCGCATCGTGGTTCGGCGAGCAACTGGCCGGGATGGTGCTCGGCGACGACGACCCTGCGGGCGAACCCTCCGCCGACCGGGCCCCGTTCGCGTTCGGCCGCCCCGGCCTGCACGCGCCCATCGACCGCAGCGCCTGGATGGTGTAGCCCACTGGTGGGGCAACTGCGACGGGTTTTCCCGTGCCGGCACCGTTGGAGGGGTGATGACTGCGTGGGACGTGACCACCGAGGCGGGGTTCATGGCCTGCTACCGCGCGACGTTCGCCGACGTGTACCGCTACGCGGCGATGCTGTGCGGCGGCGACCGTGCCACCGCCGAGGATCTGGTGCAGGACGTCTACCTGGCGGCGCTGACCAAGGCCCGCCGTGGCGCCGTGCGCGAACTGTCGACCGGCTACCTCACCGTGGCGGCCCGGCACCGCTTCCTCGACCGGGTGCGCTCGTCGCACCGTGAGGAGCGCCGGCTGCGGCTGGTGAGCAGCCGGCCCGAGCCGGAGGGCGGCGCGCTCGCCGTGCCCGGCCGCCTGGCCGACCTGCCCGAGCGGGAGCGGGCGATCCTGGTGCTGCGCTACGTCGACGACCTGACCATCGCCCAGGCGGCCGACGAGCTGGGCATCAGCCACGCCGCCGCCGAATCGCTGGCGGCCCGCGCCGTCCGCCGAGTACGCCGACAGGAGGCCCGCGATGCCTGAGATCCGCATGGACGAACTGCTCGGGCCGGAGGCGTCGCCCCGCCCCGGCTTCGAGGACGAGCTGGCCGCCCGCCTGCACCGCGGCTGGCACCATGCCGAGCGCTCGCGGCGCCGCTGGCTGCAGGTGGGGATGGCCGTCGCCGCGGTGGCCGCGGCCACAGTGCTGGTGGTGGTGCTGACCGGCCGCGACGGCCCGAAGACGGTCACTGTCGACACCTCGCCGGTCACCTCGCCGGTGACGACCGTGCCGGAGACCGTCACCACCGCAGCGCCGACGTCGACGCAGGAGGTCACGACCACGACGCAGATCCCGACATCCGTCGTGGCGACGTCGGACGCTCAGCAGACCGTGCTCGACTACCTCACGGCGCTCGCCGAGGGTGGCTGGGCCGATGCTGCGGTGCCGTTGTGGGAGGGCGGGCTGGAGCCCGAGGCTCGTGCCGACCTGCGGCCCCTGTTCGCCCCGGAGTACGGCCTGCGCCCCGGCGAGGTGACCCACGAGGCACTCGCGGCGGCGCTGGAACGGTGGTGCGCCGACGGGTGCGGCACCCTGGTCGCCGGGCTGACCGAACCCAGCCCGGGCCTCGTGGTCGTCACGTTGGACTTCGGCGTGTCGCAGCGGGCTGCGGTGTTCACCGCGGGCGAATTCGAGGGGCAGCCGCTTGTTACCGGGTTGCCGCTACGGGTCCCGGCCGGGGTGGACCCTACGACGATCGTCGGCTGCACGTTCAACAGCGTCCCGCTGTGGGTGTCGATGGCAGACCTGGACGGGGATGGATGGTACGAGCAGATCATCCAACTCGATCGGCCGACCGGTGGGATCGCGGTGTGCGGCACGGATCTCGTGGTCGAGCGGCTGCCCATGCCAGTCGAGTTCCCGTTGCTCGGCGCGGTGCCCATCGGCGGCTCGTCCGACCTGTTGCTGGTCGACGGCCGGGCTTACGCGTTCGACGGGACAGCACTCGTCGACCAGGGTGTCGACGCCTCGTTCATCGATGCGTTCGAGACCGGCGCGGGAAGCTCGGTCGGGTGCGGAGCGTGGGGCGGCAGCGAGCGGGTCCCGCTCCGCTACACGTACACCTTCGAGGGTGGGAACACGCCGGACACTGCGACCGTCATGCACGTGACCGTGCGGCCGCTGCTCGCGCCCACCGCGAACCCGGACCAGTACGACGTGGCGCTGCCGGCGGACATCCAGACCGCGGTGGAGATCGTCAACGGGTGGTGCGACGGCCTGCCGGTCCGCACCGGCTGAGCAACCGCAAGCCGCTCGGCTACAGCACCGTCCGCATCGACCACAGCTCGGGGAACAGCACGATGTTGAGCATCGTGCGCAGGTAGTCCACGCCGCTGGTGCCGCCGGTGCCGCGCTTCACGCCGATCACCCGCTGCACGGTGGTGAGGTGGCGGAAGCGCCACAGGCGGAAGGCGTCCTCCAGGTCCACCAGCTCCTCACCCAGCTGGTAGAGCTCCCAGTGGGCCTCGGGGTCGCGGTAGACGGTGAGCCAGGCGACCTCCACACCGGGGTGGGGGATCCACGGGTCGCGCACGTCGCGGGTCAGTACGTCGTCCGGCACGGGGATGCCGCGGCGGGCCAGCAGGCGCAGTGCCTCGTCGTAGAGCGATGGGGCGTCGTAGGCGGCCTGCACCTCGGCGAGGCGGTCGGGGTGGTGGCGGTGGGGCTCGATCATCGCCGGGTTCTTGTTGCCGCAGGCGAACTCGATGCAGCGGTACTGGTAGCTCTGGAACCCGCTGCTGTGCCCGAGGTACGGGCGGATCTCGGTGTACTCCGGAGGGGTCATCGTGGCCAGCACGTCCCAGGCGTGGACCAGCTGCTCCATGATCCGGCTGACCCGGCTGAGCATCTTGAACGCCGGCTGCAGCTCGTCGGCGGCGACCCGGCCGATGGCGCCGCGCAGCTCGTGGAGCATCAGCTTCATCCACAGCTCGCTGGTCTGGTGCTGGACGATGAACAGCAGCTCGTCGTGCGCCGGCGACAACGGGTGCTGAGCGCCGAGCACCTGGTCCAGCGCCAGGTAGTCGCCGTAGCTCATGTCCCGGGAGAAGTCGAGCTGTGCCCCCTCGCTGCGAACCACGTCCTCGCCATCCATGGCCGTGATCTTCCCATAGAGAAGTACCTTGTGCCCATGGACACCGATCTCCCCGAGGTGGACTATCCCCACCTGCCCGGTGAGGAGCACAACCCGCTGATGGAATCGTCGCTCCACGCCCAGTGGGTGACGATGCTCGTGCAGTCCGTCCACCACACGCTCGCCGGCAGCGGCCATCTCGTCACCGGCAACACGCCGTTCGTGCCCGCGGACGGCGGCCCGCACACCGCCCCCGACCTCATGGTGCTGCCGGGCATGGCCGGGCAACAGGTCGGCCGTTACCGGATCGGCGTGGACGGTCCAGCTCCGAGTGTGTGCGTCGAGGTCCGCTCGCCTTCCAACCGCCAGTCCGTCATCGAGCGCCGCCTCGGCCGTTGGCTCGAAGCCGGCGTCGAGGAGGTGTACCTCATCGACCCCGACGACGACTCCGTGTGGGCATGTCACCGGACTGCCGACGGTGTGGAGTTCTCCGATGCGCTCGGGGCCCGCAGCGAGGCACTGAACCTGACCTTCGGGCAGGTCGACGGCCGCCTCGCACTGTGCTGCCCTGGTGGCCGCGCCGTGCGGCCGGGCGACGATCCGTTCGGCTGGTTGGTGGAAGAACGCCACCGCGCCGACCGCGCCGAACTCGCCCTCGCCGGGATGGAGGAACGGATCATCACCGCCGAGCAGAAGGCGGCGACGTTCGAGCGGAAGGCGGTGGAGCTTGAGGGCATGTCTGCGGAGCTGCAACGGCTGCGCGATCGGCTTGCGCAACTCGAGGCCATCCCGGGTGACGAGCCGTAGCGGGGCCACCTGGGTGGCGATGCTCCTCGCCGTCCTCGTGCTGCCGGCTGCCTGCAGCCGTGGTGATGGGGGCCGGGCAAAGGCTGAGGCGGAGTTCACTCAGCAGCTGGTCGACGGAGGGCTGGACCCCACGGTCGCGGAGTGCGTGGTGGAGAAGTTTTTCGATGGCCGGACCAACGACGAGCTCAACGACTTCTTCCTTCGGGCCGAGCTGACCAACGAAGAGCGCGCCGAGTTCGCGTCACTCACGAAGAAGTGCATCCCTGCCGTGACGGGGTAGTGCTGGGGCCGGTGGAGACGGCGACCTAGCCGTGTTGATCCGAGTGCCAGGCCCACCCTCCGAGTGCCAGGCCCACCCTCCGAGTGCCACGCATCCGAGTGCCACGCATCCGAGTGCTCACTCCCACCCCGGGGTGCGAGTACACACTCGGATGGGCCTTGGCACCCGGGTCGGCGCGCTGGCACTCGGGTCGGCGTGCTGGCACTCGGACCGGTACTGGGGGCGGGGGAGGTCAGTGGGCAGCGGGGGCGGTGCCGGCGGCCTTCTTCTTGGGCGGCGGCACGCCGACCGAGACGGCCTTGTCGGCCCACTCCGGCCAGCGGCGGCGGCTGACGATCGACAGGGTGCGCAGCAGCTTCATCGCCACTTCGTCCTCCTGCGCCGGGCGGCTCTCGATGACGCCGGCCGAGATCATCCGGTTGATGACTTCCTCACCGAGCTCGGTGCGGACGATGGTGAGCGTCCAGTCGTTGTCCTTGCCGATGCCGCCGGTGGAGATGTCGGCGTGCTCGGCGGAGAAGTCCGGGCAGTGCTTGCAGCCCTCGCGGGTCCACTGGTGGCACTCCTTCAGGTCGATCTCGTGGTACGAGCCGTCCTTCATCCAGATCTGGAAGACGCCCTTGATGTTCATCTTCACCATGTCCTGCTTCTTCAGGCCGTACTTGGCCTCGAACAGCTCGGGGAAGATGGCGTCGTCGAACGTCTTGGAGCACAAGAGGCCGATGTTGAACAGGAACGGCTTGCTGACCTTGCCGGCCTTGCGGTCCCACATGGTGGGCGGCGAGGAGGTCTGGCAGCCCATGCCCACCAGGGCCAGGCGGTTCAGCCCGGCCTCCTGGGCCTCGCGGAGCGCCAGCGGGTTGGCGCAGTAGGTGTACCGGCTGCCGGCGGTGGCCAGCACGTCCTCCTTCGTGCGGGCCAGCACCGGCCTGGCTTTCCACACGTCGTCGGGCTCCACGCCACTGACGAGCGCGGCGTCGATGTAGTCGTTGTCCATCAGCCAGGTCAGCATCGCGGTGACGAACCCGCCGTCCTGGCCCTTCTCGTGCTGCACCTTGTCGCTGGCCCGGGTCAGCAGCAGCTGGCGCCAGATGCCGCTCATCTCCTCCGGCTCGCGGACCCGACCGAACAGATGCATGTCCGCCGCCGGCTCCCACGCCCGGAAGCGGGGGCAGGCGCGGGTGCAGGTGGTGCACCCGCCCCCCTCGCCGAAGCCGTGGACGCAGTTCTCCGGCCCCAGCTCGTCCTCCAGGTGGAACGGCTTGTACTTGCCCTCGACGTGCTCGTAGCCGATGACGTCGTGCGGGCAGGTGACCACGCAGCCGGCGCAGCCGGTGCACAGCCCGGTGGTGATGACCTCCGCGTAGAGCTCCTTCCACTGGGCCGTCCAACGGCCGGCCTGCGCTGGTGTCTCCAGGGTGTCAGCGGTGTCAGCGGTCATGCGGCGACTTTACGCGCCGCCGCCCGCCTCAGCACGCCCGGCGCCGAGCTGCCCCCACCAGGAATGTGCCGCCGAGCACCGTGATGATCGCGATCCACGCCACCGACGCGTTGGCCGTGCCCGTGCTGGGCAGGCCGCGGGCGATGGTGGTGGTCGGGCCGGTCGAGCCGCTCCCGGCACCGCCGCCGTCACCCGTGGTGGGCGTCGTGTCGGGCGTCGTGTCGGGGGTGGTGTCCGGCGTGGTGTCCACGGGCGGATCGGTCACGATCGACATGTCGTGCTGGCAGGCCAACTCCTCACCCTGCAGGGCCCGCGGGCCGTCGGAGAAGTGCGTCGGGCCGGTGAACGTGCTGACGTTCACCACGAACTGCTCCACCACCAGGTGCGACAGCGAGACGGGATGGCTGTCGCCGGCGGCCAGGTAGAAGTTGTCCACCGCGGCACCGAAGGCGTTCTGCTCGGCCAGGTCCTTGTCCTGCTGGGTGTCGAACTGGGGCGCCAGCACGGCCTGCATCTCGTGGTCGTAGTCACCGTCGTTGATCACGTCCATGGTCGCGTGGAGCACACCGTTGACGCAGCTGAGCTGGTAGTTCTCGACCGAGATGTGGTCGACGGCGGAACGCTCGCAGTACGGCGCGCTCGGGTCGATCACCCACGCCGGGTAGGAGTTGAACACCACGTTGAGCTGCGGGTCGCGGTACTGGACGCGGTCGATGCGCTCACCGGCGACGACGTCGAAGTACGCGTAGGTCGGCCCGCCCGCCGTGGCAGTGAATTCGGACGTCGTCCAGATGTGCAGGCTGGTCCACAACACCACGCTGACCTGCTCGTCGTTGGCGGTGTTGTTCCATACCGACACGCGCACCTGCATGGTGTTGCACAGCGCATCGAGGGAGTAGCCGAGGTCGGCAGTGCTGGCCTCGGCGGCGGGGGACGGGGTGGCGGCCACACAGGCCGCGGCGGCGGCCAAGACCACCGCGGCGCGGCGGATCGGGTTCGGGAGTTTCATTCGCATGCCGAGGATGGTGAAGGAGACCGGCCCGGCCCGACTGAGCAACCGTTACTCATTTTCGTCACCGGCATCGCGGCGAATTGCTCACTCTGTTTGTTCACCGACCCGAACCACCCAGGAAACACTGCGGAAACATCGGTCCGGGAACCTGCCGCCGCCCCTACAACTTCACCCCGTGCAGGAGACCCGATGGACAGCGGCGATGTCGCTTGGGTCCTGGTGTCGGCAGCCCTCGTGCTGTTCATGACACCTGGGCTCGCATTTTTCTACGGCGGTATGGACCGCACCCGCAATGTGCTCAACATGCTGATGATGAACTTCTACTGCGTGCTCGTGATCCCGATCCTGTGGGTCCTTGTCGGGTACACGCTGTCGTCCGGCACGAACGACTTCATCGGCAACCTCGACGGGTTCATGCTGAAGGGCATCGGCGCCGGCGACGGCGGCACGCTGGCCACCATCGCCTACCTGGGCATGTTCGCGGCCATCACCCCTGCGCTGATCTCGGGTGCCGTCGCCGACCGGATGACCTTCAAGGCGTGGGCGATCTTCGTGCCGGTGTGGAGCCTGCTGGTCTACGTGCCCGTCTTCAAGTGGGTGTTCGGCGGCTGGCTGGGCCAGCGCGGCTCGCTGGACTTCGCCGGCGGCACGGCCATCCACGTCAACGCCGGCATCGCCGCCCTTGCTGCCGTGATGGTCCTCGGCAAGCGTCGCGGCTGGCCGCACGAGGGCCACCCGCCGCACAGCATGCCGCTCGTGATGATCGGTACCGGCATCCTCTGGTTCGGCTGGTTCGGCTTCAACGCCGGCTCTGCCGGCTTCGCCAACGGCCAGGCCGCGCAGGCGTTCATGAACACGTTCCTCGCGGCCGCTGCTGCCGGTGCCGCCTGGGTGTTCGTGGAGTGGAAGCGTGACGGCCACCCGACCAACCTCGGCGCCGCCTCCGGCATCGTCGCCGGCCTCGTGGCCATCACCCCCGCCGCCGGCTACGTCTCCGGCGCCGGCCCGATCTGGATCGGCCTGATCGCCGGCGTGGTCTGCTGCTACGCCGTCAGGCTGAAGACCCGGTTCGGCTTCGACGACGCGCTGGATGTGGTGGGTGTCCACTTCGTCGGTGGCCTGGTCGGCTCGTTGCTGATCGGCTTCTTCGCCAACCCGGCCTTCTTCGACGACGAGTCGTTCATCGCCCACGGGTTCATGAAGGGCATCTTCTACGGCGGCTCGCCCCGCCTCCTGGCGGAGCAGGCACTGGCCAACGGGTCGGCCATCGTCTGGTCGTTCGCCCTCACGTTCGGCATCATGATTGTCCTGAAGAAGACCATCGGCGTCCGCGTCGACGCCGAGACCGAGTACACCGGGCTGGACCTGGCCCTGCACAGTGAGACCGCCTATCACGGAGGAGCCGCATGAAGCTGATCACCGCGATCATCAAGCCGTTCAAGCTGGACGAGGTGAAGTCCGCGCTCCGCGACGCCGGAGTGGAGGGCATGACCGTCACCGAGGTGCGTGGCTTCGGGCGTCAGGGCGGCCACACCGAGACGTACCGCGGCACGGAGTACCAGATCGACTTCGTGCCCAAGGTAAAGGTGGAGATCGTCACCGAGGAGTCCGGGGTCGACCGCATCGTCGAACTGCTCACCGACGCCGCCCGCAGCGGCAAGATCGGTGACGGCAAGATCTGGGTCACGGCGGTGGAGAGCGTCATCCGCATCCGCACCGGCGAGTCCGGCGCCGACGCCATCTGATCGGCGGGTGGCGGGATGAAGCCGGTCGACGCCGCCACCATCCGCCGGGTGCGCGCCCAGTTGGTGGGCGACCCCGACCTTGCCGGCCGCAGCCTGGCCCGCCGCCTGTCGCAGCAGGCGGACTCCTGGTTCGAGAGCCTGGCCGCCGACCTGCCGGCCGGCTGGGCGCTGGTGGCCACCGGCGGGTACGCCCGCGGTGTGCTGGCACCCGGCAGCGACATCGACGTCATGCTGCTCCACCCGCCGAAGGTGTCCGACGCCCAGGTGCGCGAGGTGGCCGAGGGCCTGTGGTACCCGATGTGGGACGCCGGCTTGAAGCTCAGCCCGGCCGTCCACTCACCCAAGTCGCTGCAGCAACTGGCGTCCGACGACCTGGACACGGCCACCTCGATCCTGCTGCTGCGCACCCTCGCCGGGGACGCCTCGTTCGCCGCCGGCATCAACGCGACGGCGCTGGAGCAGTGGCGCAAGCGTCCCTACGTGTGGCTGCAGCGCCTGCTGGATTCCGGCCAGCAGCGGTGGGCCCGCCTCGGCGCGGTCGCCTCGCTGCTGGAGCCGGACCTGAAGGACGGCCGCGGGGGCCTGCGCGACCACGACATGCTCCGCTGGGCATTGCGCGTCGACCGCCCTGAAGTCGCGGCGGCGATGGAGAGCCCCATCGAGGACCTCGCCGCCCCGGCCGAGCTGCTGCTGGCCGCGCGTTGCGAACTGCACCGGGCAACGGGGCGCGCCGTCAACGTCCTGCTCCTCCAGGACCAGGACCGTGTGGCCGAGGCCATGGGCTTCGCCGACGCCGACGCGCTGATGCTCAACCTGTCCGGTGCGGCGCACGCCATCGAGTGGGCCACGGAACGGTTCTGGGACCGGGTCGAGCGGCTGGTCCGCTCCGGCGGGCGCACCCGCGCGGCGACGGCCGTCCCCCTCGCGCCCGGCGTCCTGCTGCTGAACGAGGAGGCGCACATCGCCCCCGATGCGGATGTGGACGAGCAGGCCTATGTGTTCCGCTTCGCCGCCGCAGCCGCCCACGCAGGCCGGCCGATGAGCGGCCGGTCGCTGCGGATGTTGGCCAGCCGGGGCACCCCGCCCGGCGAGGAGTGGACGGAGACCACCCGCCGGGCGTTCGTCAGCCTGCTCGGTTCCGGCCAGTCGCTGGCGCCGACGATCGAGGCGCTGGAGCGCTACGGCCTGTTCAGCCGCTTCGTACCGGAGTGGCGGGCGGTGCGCAGCCTGCCGCAGCGCAACGCCTTCCACACCTACACGGTGGACCATCACCTGCTGGCCACGATCGCCAACGCCAACGAGTTCGTGCGCGATGTGGCCCGCCCCGACCTGCTGCTCGTGGGTGCACTGATGCACGACCTCGGCAAGGGCTACCCAGGTGACCACACCGAGGCCGGCGTCGGTCTGGTCGACGAGGTGGTCGGCCGGATGGGCTTCGGGCCCGAGGACCGCCGGGTGATCACAGCCATGGTGGAGCACCACCTTCTCCTGCCGGAGACGGCGACGCGGCGCGACCTGTCGGACCCGCGGACTGCGGCGAACGTCGCGGCGGCGGTCGGTGACCGGGAGACGCTGCATCTGCTGGCTGCGCTCACCGAGGCGGACAGTCGGGCCACAGGGCCCGGTGCCTGGAGCGACTGGAAGAAGGCGCTGCTGTCCGAGTTGGTCGATCTGACGGATGCCGCCCTCCGCGGGGCAGCCGCGCCGGCGTCGGCCACCACCCGCTCGCCCGATCTCGACCGGTTGGCCGGCCAGGTCACGAACGGCGACGTGCACATCGAGGTCGTGCCCCAGGCGGACGTGGACCTGCTGCGCATCGCCAGCCGCGACCGCGCCGGCCTGTTCTCGCTGATCACCGGGGCACTTGCCCTGCACGGGCTGGATGTCATCGGCGCTGCGGCCACGACGGCGGCGGACGGCATCGCCGTGGACGAGTTCCGCATCGCCCGTACTCCGGGCGTGGAACTGCAGTGGCCGAAGGTGGAGCACGACCTGCGCGGCGCGCTGTCCGGCGACGTGGACATCGACGCCCGGCTGGAGCAGCGGCTGCGCAGCCAGAACCGCCGCCGTCGGGCCGTCTCGGCCGTGCCGGCCCGGTTGGAGGTGCTGATCAGCAACGAGGCCTCGGACTCCACCACCGTGGTCGAGGTCCGCGCCCCGGATGCGCCGGCCGTGCTCTACCGCCTGTCCCACGCGCTCACCACAGCCGGGCTGGACGTCCGCTCGGCGGTGGTGGCCACGCTCGGCCACGAAGTGGTGGACGTGTTCTACGTGCTGGACCCGGAGGACGGCGGGCAGCTCTCGCCCGAACGGTTCGACCCGCTCAAGACGGAACTGCGCGCCGCCCTCTCGTAGTCCGCGGCACCTGGCTAGATGGCGTCGGCGCCTTCCTCGCCGGTGCGGATGCGCACGAGGCGGTCGACGCTGCTGACCCAGATCTTGCCGTCGCCGATCTTGCCGCTGCTCGCCGCGGCGCTGACGGTGTCCACCACCGCGTCCGCATGGCCGTCGTCGACGACGAGCTCGAGCTTGATCTTGGGGATGAAGTCCACGGTGTATTCGGCGCCGCGGTAGGTCTCGGTGTGGCCCCCCTGGCGGCCGAATCCCTTGACCTCGGTGACGGTCATGCCGACGACACCGGCGGCCTTCAGTGCGTCCTTCACCTCGTCGAGTTTGAAGGGCTTGATGATCGCAGTGATGAGTTTCATGGTCGGCCCTCTCAGTCCGTGTAGGCGAGCACGCCCATCTCGGGAAGGTCAGCGCCTTCGACTTCGATGTCCTCGGGGAGGCGGATGCCGCCCTTGGTCACCTTGTCCTGGATCTTGAAGAAGGCGAAGGCCACACCCAGGATCACGGTCCACAGCACGGCCACGCCGACGAGCTGGGCACCGAGCTGGCCGGCGCCACCGCTGCCGTAGAACAGGCCCTTCACGCCCTCGACGCTGGAGCCGTTCCAGCCGCTGCCGTAGCGGCCGTTGGCGAACAGACCGAGGGCGATGACGCCGAAGGTGCCGCCGATGCCGTGCACGGCGACGGCGCCCACCGGGTCGTCCACGCCGCGGCGGTCCAGCCACCAGGCGAACTCGATGACGATGATCGCGGCCAGCAGGCCGATCACGGCCGCCGCCCACGGGTCGACGAACGCGCAGGGGGCGGTGATGCCGACCAGGCCGGCGAGCATGCCGTTGACCATCATGCCGGGGTCCGGCTTGCCGGTCCGCCACGTCACCCAGAAGATGGCCGCCGTGGCGCCCACTGCAGCGGCGATCGCCGTGTTGGCGGCCACCGTCGCGAACTGGATGTCGGTGGCGGCGAACGTGGAGGCGGCGTTGAAGCCGAACCAGCCGAACAGCAGGATGAAGCAGCCGGCGATGGCCATCGGGATGTTGTGGCCGGGGATCGCCCGCGGCTTGCCATCCGCCCCGTACTTGCCCTTGCGGGGCCCGAGCACGAGTGCCCCGGCGAGTGCCGCGACGCCGCCCGTGGCATGCACGACGCCGGAACCGGCGAAGTCCACGTAGCCGGCGCCCAGGCTCATGGTGTCCCAGGTCTTGCCCAGCCAGCCGCCGCCCCAGGTCCAGGCCGCGAAGAGCGGGTAGTAGATGGCGCCACAGAACAGGCCCCAGATCACGAAGCTCTTCCACTTCCACCGCTCGGCCATCGACCCGGTGGGGATCGTCGCAGTGGTGTCCATGAAGGCCACCATGTAGAGGAAGAACGCCAGCAGGGCAGGCGTCGCGGCGCTGCCGAGGTGGTCGTAGCCCCAGTACAGGAAGCCCCAGTTGCCGGAACCGATGAGCGGTTCGCTGTTCATCGGTGCGCCACCGGCGCCGAAGTAGGCGGAGCCGTCGAAGGCGGCGAACGCCAGCGGAAACCCGATGAACAGGAAGCCGACGAAGCCGAGGCCGAAGATGGCGAAGTTCGTGCTCATCACGTGAGCAGCGTTCTTCTTCTGGGTGAAGCCGGTCTCCACCATGGCGAAGCCGGCCTGCATGAAGATGACGAGCACGGCACCGATGACGACCCAGAGGAGGTTCGTCTGGTGACCGAGGTCTTCCACAGCGGCCAGGGGGTCGGTGTCGTCGGCGAACGCAGTGCCGGTGATGATGAGGGCCGGCACGGCCGCCCCGACGAGACCGCCGAGTGAGTATTTGAGTAGGGAACGAGTGCGCATGGGATTCCTCCCGTGAGGTAAGGGCAGTTGGACGGCCGGGTGCGGCGCTGGACCCGGACCGCTGCGCACCGTACGAATCCCCGATTTCGTCGTGAGGGCCGGAATGTGTCGATCGTGTCGCGTTTGTGTACACGTCTGTGACATGGGCCGTTGCTCGGAACCCGAAAACGGCGAACGGCGCCACGGCCGGCCGAAGCCGAACGTGGCGCCGTTGGCGCGTGGTTCGAGTGGACGTGGCGACGTCGCCTAGATGGCGTCGGCGCCTTCCTCGCCGGTGCGGATGCGCACGAGGCGGTCGATGCTGCTGACCCAGATCTTGCCGTCGCCGATCTTGCCGCTGCTGGCGGAGCCGGTGATGGTGTCGACCACGGAGTCGACCACGCCGTCGTCGACGACGAGTTCGAGCTTGATCTTGGGGATGAAGTCCACGGTGTATTCGGCGCCGCGGTAGGTCTCGGTGTGGCCGCCCTGGCGGCCGAATCCCTTGACCTCGGTGACGGTCATGCCGACGACACCGGCGGCCTTCAGTGCGTCCTTCACCTCGTCGAGTTTGAAGGGCTTGATGATCGCGGTGATGAGTTTCATGTGAGTGGTTGTCCTCCGATGAGAAGTGTGCGTCATGGTTGCGCTGCGTGGGTAGTGTCCCCGGGCCACCGGGGTGACCCGGGGACTGCCCCTACCGGGAGCCGATTGCTCGTCCCCCGTGCGCAGAACGGGCGGACCCGTTCAGCTCGTTGCCGGTGAGACCGGCGTGAATGGTCAGACGGCGGCGCTGTACCCGGGGGCACCGTGCTCGTGGACGTCGAGGCCGTCGACTTCTTCCTCCTCGCTCACCCGCAGGCCGATCGTCGACTTCAGCACGAAGAAGAGGATGCCCGAGGTGACCAGGACGAAGGCGGCGATGGCCACCACACCGATGATCTGGGAGACCAGCTGATCGGCGCCGCCCCCGTAGAAGAGACCCTTGGCGACGAAGCCCTCGGACTCGGTGGCCGAGAAGAGGCCGACGGCGATCGTGCCGAACGCACCGCAGACACCGTGGACGCTGATGGCGCCCACCGGGTCGTCGAGGCGGATGCGGTCGAAGAACAGCACGGCGAAGACGACGATGAAACCAGCCACGGAGCCGATGATGAAGGCGCCGAGGGGGTTGACCGCGTAGCAGCCGGCCGTCACGGCCACGAGGCCGGCGAGCAGCCCGTTGCCGGTCATCGACACGTCGGGCTTGCCCGACTTGATCCAGGTGGTGAACATCGCCACCACGGCACCGGCAGCGCCGGCGATCGTGGTGTTGACGGCGATCAGGCCGACCACGGGGTCGGCGCCGAGCTGCGAGCCGGGGTTGAAGCCGTACCAGCCGACGAGCAGGATGAAGCAGCCGAGGATGGCGAACGGGATGCTGTGGCCGGGGATGGTCTGCGGCTTGCCGTCAGCCGAGTACTTGCCCTTGCGGGGCCCGAGGAAGTAGGCGCCCATCACAGCTGCGCAGCCACCGGTCATGTGCACGATCGAGCTGCCGGCGAAGTCGTGGAACGGGGTCTTCAGCTGGTACAGCCAGCCGCCGCCCCACTGCCAGCGCACCACGATCGGGTAGATGATGCCCGAGATCACGGCGCTGTAGAGGACGTACGAGCGGAACTGGGTGCGCTCCGCCATGGCGCCGGACACGATGGTGGCCGCCGTGGCGGCGAAGGCCACCTGGAACGTGAAGAACACGAACTTGTCGAGCGTGCCGTAGGTGAAGATGCCGTCGCCGGCGAGGAACCAGCCGTCGCCGCCGATGAACTTGCCGGCGCCGGTCATGCTGCCACCGAAGGCGATGGCGTAGCCGACGGCGAAGAACAGGAGTGCGCCGACGCAGAAGTCCATCAGGTTCTTCATGAAGATGTTGGCGACGTTCTTGGCACGGGTGAGGCCGGCCTCGACGAGCGCGAAGCCGGCCTGCATGAAGATCACCAGGACTGCTGCAACCAGCACCCAGATGTTGTCGAGCACTGCATGCACATCGGCAGCCGCGTCGGTGGCTTCATCAGCGAATGCGGTGCTGGTGACGGCCAGACCGACGACGGTGGCGCCGACGCTTGCAGTCAATGCGCGCTTGAGCAATTTTGATCGCACGTTTCCTCCAGGAACGAGAGACGGGGTAGGGGACTCGCCACGCCGTTGGGGGAGTTGCGGGCACGCTAGAGATCGCAGGTTTCCCGGTGGGGGCCGCAATGTTTCGTGTCTGTGGCGTTCGCGTTCAGCGGGTTGCCAACAGGCGGCGACGGCGGCGCGCCGGGCGCTCGCCGGCCAGCGCAGCCCGGATCACGGCGACGGTTGCCTCGTCGAGCTTGCGGCCCACACGGTCGCTCACTGCGAATCGATCCGCGACCGAGCCGTGTGCGGTGGACACCCGAGCGGTGTGGACTACCACGTCAGCAGCGGCGAAGGCAGCGGCCACGGCGGCCAGTACACCGGGCCGATCCGGTCCGGTCACCGTGACAGCGGTGTGCCATGGCAGCGTGTCGTTGTCGTGCGCCAGCTCCAGGTCGGGCATCGGTGCCACCGGGAGTGGCCCGTGGAGATGCCGCTCGAACTCGGACGCGAGGTCCTTCGCCGAGGGGCGCTCGGCGGCGATGACGACGAAGCTGTCGAGTACTGCACCGTCGGGCCAGGTGGCGATCGTGGCCGAGGTGATGTGCAGCCCGTGCTCGCGGAGCACTGCCGAGAGGCGGCCGAGCAGGGCGGTGGTGTCGCGGCAGGCGACGTCAACCTTCCAGTGGTCCGGCTCCGGCTCGGGCGTGACGGCGACGCGGACGGCGTCCTTGCGGGGAAGGGGCTCCAGCAGGCGCACCTGGCGGGCCAGTTCGGCGGCGTCGTGGGACAGCAGGTAGGCGTTCGAGGCGTGACGCAGGCGCTCCACGGCTGCAGCGTCGTCCACCAGCCGCTCGGCCGCCAGGCGGCGGGCGGCGGCCAGGTTGTTGGCTTCGCTGCCGGTCAGCTCCGGGTGCTCCAGTGCCTCGATCACCAGCGCCAGCCGCTGGTCCAGTGCCTCGCGCTGCCACCGCTGGAGGGAACCCATCGCCAGCGCCAGTTCGTACGCGTCGCGGGCGTGGGCGCTGCTGGCGAGGTGGGTGGCGAGTTGCAGGATCTCCCGCTCGTCGAAGGAGTCCGGCTCGTACACGCCGGCGCGCAGCAGGTGGGCATCGGCCACGATCGCGGCGATCCGTTCTGCCTCCGCCGCCGGGACCAGCCGTGCGGTCAGCCCCAGGGCGCACCCGCCCGCGTCCTGGGTGGCGGTGACCGAATCGGCGCAGACGTCTGCTGCGAGCGCGGCAAGGAGGAGGTCGTCGGACGGCAGGCCCAGTTCGTGGGCCAGGTCGTCCAGCCGGTCGACCACGGGGAAGCGCAGCGCCCCCAGCGGGTCGAGGTCGCCGAGGTCGGCCCGGCGGCGGTCCATCACCTCCGCCACCTCCGGCAGCGCTCGCTCCAACACGCCGGACACGTCGAGGAAGCGCCACGCCCGGGCGTTGTCGTCGCGCAGCACCTTCACCAGCAGCGGGGTGCAGTCCTGGTCCCATGCGACCGCGGCGTCGCGGTGGGTCCCGAACCAGTCCAGCAGGGTGTTGGCCGGCCGGGCGTTCTTCGTCAGCACCGCGGTCCGCAGTGCGAGGGGCAGGGTCAGGCCGACCGGGGGTGTGCCGTGCAGGCGGATCTCCCCCTTCTCCACCGTCAGCCAGCCCTGTTCGGGCTCTGCCGTCACGTCCGCCTGCGCAACGGCGTCGGTCGGTCCCTTGCCCAATCGCCACCGCAGCAGCGGCGGGGTCATCACGGTGGTGAGGAGCACGACGATCAACAGCGCGCCGTACTGGTCGTTGTCCAGCACGCCATTCGTCAGGCCGATGGAGGCGAAGATCAGGCCGACCTCGCCGCGGGGCACCATGCCAAGCCCGACGAGGAGCCTGTCCACCCGGGTGCCGGTGGCCCCGAGCGCTGAGGCCATCTTGCCGATGATCGCCACGACGGAGAGCACTGCGGCGACGCCGAGCACGCTCGGCTTCAACATCGCGTCGAGGTCGGCGTTGATGCCGATCTGGGCGAAGAAGACCGGGATGAAGATGTTGCCGGCGGCGCCGAGGTCGCGAGCCACCCGCTCGTGGTGGTGGCTGGCCCCGATGGCGATGCCGGCCATGAAGGCGCCGATGATGAACGCCAGCTTGGCGGCGTCGGCCAGCTCGGCGAAGCCGAGCATCAGAACCAGCGCGACCACGGTGACGGTGGCGGGCGAGCTGGCCCTGCGGTGCACGAGGTCCAGCAGGCGGGGCACGCCCAGCAGCCCGACGAACCCGGTGACCAGCAAGAACGCGATCGCCAGGCCCAGCGTGCCGGCGACCATGCCCACGCTGACGGACCCGCCAGTCACGATCTTGACGACGACCGTGAGGATCACCAGGCCGAGCACGTCGTCGGCCACCGCCGCGCCGAGGACCACCCTGGCCTCGGTGGTGGCCAGGGCGCGGAGGTCGCCGAACACGCGGGCGGTGATGCCGACGCTGGTGGCGGTGAGCGCGGCGCCGACGAAGATCGCCGTGTTCGTGTCCTGCCCGAACGCCAGGCCGACCGCCGTGCCGCCGGCGAACGGCGCTGCCACACCGATGAAGGCGACCAGCAGTGAGGCCTTGCCCACCTTGCCCAGCTCGGCAAGGTCCATCTCCATGCCCACTTGGAGGAGGAGCAGCAGCACGCCGATCTCGGCGACCACGGCGATGGACACGCCGCGCGCCTCGTCGAGGTGGATCAGGCCAAGCGCGGACGGCCCGACGATCACCCCCGCGAGGATCTCGCCGAGCACCGCCGGCACCTTCAGCCGTTCGGCGATCTCGGCCAGCACCTTGGCCGCACCGATGATGATCAGCAGATCCAGCAGCAGGCGGGCGAGGTCGATTCCCCCTTCCGCCGAGGAGGCGATCACGCCGCGTCCGGGTCGGCGTCCAGCAGCGCCCGGGCGGGTTCCACGGCGTCGGGGGCCAGCATCCAGCCCCGGCTCCGCACGGTGATGATCGAGTCCGGGCCGAGCGCCCGGCGGATGTTGACCAGCACGCTGTCGCAGCGGCGGTCGTTGAGGTCGGCCATTCCCGCCAGGCGGGCCAGCTCACGGCGGCCGATCACGCGTCGGTGGTGCTCCACGAGCACGGCCAGCACAGCTCGCTCCTGCCGACCCTGATGAATGAGGGGGTAGTCATCACGGCTCGGAGCAGGAGCGGAGCTGGCCATGGCTGGGCACCGTAGGCCCCCGGTGTTGCACGGTTGTTGGCGCAGTGTGAACGGCCTGTGAACCGGTGAGGGGCCGCGGCCTGCCCTGGCTTGACTGAACTTGACCCGCGGGTCAAGACTTGCGCCATGGAACTGAAGTACGCCCCAGAGGACGAGGCCTTCCGCCTCGAGATCCGCGCCTGGCTGGAAGCCAACCTGCCCGACGGCTGGTTCGACGAGGGGTTCGAGATGAGCCCGGAGGACCGCAAGGCGTTCAACGCCGGCTGGCCCGCCAAGCTGTTCGAGGGCGGGTGGATCTGCGCCACCTGGCCGACGGAGTACGGCGGCAAGGGCCTCACCACCATGCAGGGCGTGGTGCTGTCGGAGGAGTTCGCCCGGGCGAAGGCGCCGATGCGGGCCGACTTCTTCGGCGACACGCTGGTCGGGCCGACCATCCTGCAATGGGGCACGGAGGAGCAGAAGAAGGAATTCCTGCCGCAGATCCTCAACGGCACGATGCGCTGGTGCCAGGGCTTCAGCGAGCCGAACAGCGGCTCCGACCTCGCGTCCCTGAAGACGTCGGCCGTGCTGGACGGTGACGAGTGGGTCATCAACGGCCAGAAGGTGTGGACCACCGGCGGCCACCACGCCGACTACTGCTTCCTGCTCACCCGCACCGACCCCGATGCGCCGAAGCACAAGGGCATCAGCTACCTGCTGGTCCCCATGCACCAGCCGGGGGTCGAGGTGCGCGGTATCACCCAGCCGGACGGCACGGCCGAGTTCACCGAGGTGTTCTTCACCGACGCCCGCTGCCCGAAGGACAACGTGGTCGGCGGCGTCAACAACGGCTGGAAGGTGGCCAACTCCACACTGGCGTTCGAGCGCGGCATGAGTGCCACCACCGGCTACCGCCGCTTCGAGGAGGAGTACAAGCTGATGGTGGCGGCGGCCACGGAGAACGGGGCCGTCGAGGACAATGGCGTCCGCCAGCGGCTGATGGAGTACTACACGAAGATCCAGATCCTGCGGATCAACGGCCTGCGCTCGCTGTCGTCCACGCTGGCCGGCACGAAGGACCTCGGCGTCATGGCGCTCGGCGCCAGCAACAAGATGTTCTGGAGCGAGATGCACAAGGCGGCGATGGAGTTGGCGCTGGACATCCACGGCGCCGCCTCGATGCTGGTGGATACCGGCACCGACGGTGGCTCGTGGCCGGGCACGGCGCGGGAGAAGCGCCGCGAGGGCTACCCCGTCAGCCCGATGATGAGCGCGTTCTTCTTCAGCCGCAGCGAGACCATCTGGGGCGGCACCAGCCAGATCCAGCGGAACATCGTCGGCGAGCGTGTCCTCGGCCTCCCCAAGGAGCCGCAGGCCGCCCAGTAGTTGGGGGCCTCCGCTCAGGCGGTGATGCGCTCGTGGACGGCGTTGGCCTCGCGGGGCGGGCGGGAGCCCACCTTGTAGGCGGCGCGCAGCAGGTCGGCGGCTGCTGCCGCCTGGGCGTCGGTCCGGGCGTGGACGATGCCCAGAGGTTGGTCGGGGCCGACCCGGTCGCCGGGACCGACCAGTTCGGTCAGACCGACCGCGGGGTCCACGGGGTCCTGCGGGCGGGTGCGGCCACCGCCCAGCGCGACCACCACCATCCCGACCGCCCGCGTGTCCGCCTTCGTCACCACACCGGTCCGGGTGGGGAACACGGGCATCTGGACCGGCGCCCGCTCCAGATGCTTCCACGGGTCGCTCAGCAACTTCTTCGGCCCGCCGAGCGCGGCCACCATGCGCTCGAACTTCTCCGCCGCGGCGCCGCTCTCCAGCGCGGCCGTCAACTGCTTGCGGGCGGTGGTGGTGGTGCGGGCCAGGCGGCCGGAGACCAGCATCTCCGCCGCCAGCGCCATCGTCACCTCGTGCATCCGTGGCTCGCGTCGCGCGCCGGTGAGGTAGTCGATGGCGTAGGCGACCTCGAGCGCGTTGCCGGCGGCATCGGCCAGCGGGCGGTCCATGTCGGTGACCAACGCCGTGGTTGGCAGGCCGGCGCCGGTGGCCACGGAGGCGATGGACACCGCGAGCGCGCGGGACTTGGCGCGCGTGGGCATGAACGCGCCGTTGCCGGTCTTGACGTCCATCACCAGGCCCTGCAGGCCGGCGGCGAGCTTCTTGGACAGGATCGAGGCGGTGATCAGCGGGATGCTCTCCACCGTGGCGGTGACGTCGCGGATCGAGTACAGCCGCTTGTCGGCGGGGGCGAGGTCGGCCGTCTGGCCGATGATCGCGCAGCCGACCTTGCGGACCACCCGGCGGAACGTGACCATCGGCGGGTCGGCGGTGTAGCCGGGGATGGCCTCCATCTTGTCGTAGGTGCCGCCGGTGTGGCCGAGGCCGCGACCGGAGATCATCGGCACGTACCCGCCGCACGCGGCCACGAGCGGGGCGAGCATCAGGCTGACCGTGTCGCCGACGCCGCCGGTCGAGTGCTTGTCGACCACCGGACCGGGGAGGTCCCAGCGCAGCACGGCGCCGCTGTCGCGCATCGCCAGCGTCAGCGCCACGGCCTCGGCGCGGGACATGCCCTTGAAGTAGGTCGCCATGGCGAACGCTGCGGCCTGGCCTTCGGTGACGGCGCCGCTGGTGAGGCCGGCGACGAACTCAGCGATCTGCTCCGGCGTCAGCTCCTTGCCGTCGCGCTTGGCGCGCACGGTCTCCTGGGGGAGCATCAGTAGGCCTCCACGGAGGTCACGCCGGCGTCGCCCTCCAGCGCAGCGAGCAGTGCGGTGAGCAGCCCGCTGGCGCCGAAGCGGAACGTGGAGGGGGTGACCCAACCGGCGCCCATGACAGCGTCGGCTTGTTCGATGTAGGCGGTGGCGTCGGCGAGCGTGCGGATGCCGCCGCTGGGCTTCAGGCCCACCGGCCAGGCGGCGTCGTGGATGACCTGGAGCATGATGGCGGTCGCGTCGAGCGTGGCGCTGACGGGCGACTTCCCGGTGGACGTCTTGATGAAGTCCGCCCCGTGGCCGACGGCCATGCGGGCCGCGCTCTCGATGAAGTGGGGGTCGCCGAGCTCGCCGGTCTCCAGGATCACCTTGAGGAGGTGCCCGTCGGTCGGGACGGCGCTGCGGACGGCTTCCAGCACCATCGTCACGTGCTCGATCGCGCCCTGCAGGTAGGCGTGGTAGGGGAGGACGAGGTCGATCTCGTCGGCGCCGTCGGCGAGCGACTGCTCCACCGCGGCGACGATGTGCGGGGTGGGTTCGTCGCCGCCCGGGAAGTTGACGACGGTGGCGATGCGGACGGGTGTGCCGGCGAGTAGGCGGCGGGCCAGGGTGACGTGGCGCGGCCAGACACAGACGGCGGCCACCGGGCCGGCGGGGCTGACCGCCTTGGCGCAGAGGGCCTCGACGTCCGCATCCGTGGCGTGGTCGCCGAGTTCGGTGAGGTCCAGGCAGGCGATGGCGCGGCGGGCGATGTCGTTCACAACCACACGGTAGTGGCGGTTGTGCGGGCGGGGGTAGGGACCTCCGGCCGCTCGCCGCCGGGCAGACTGTCCGGCGATGACCGAGCTGCTCTACCTCCGCGACGCATACCTCACCGACTTCACCGCCACCGTGCTGGCCACGCGGGAGGGCGGGATCGCCCTCGACCGCACCGCGTTCTACCCGACCGGCGGCGGCCAAGCCCACGACACCGGCACGCTGGCAGGCCTGGCGGTGACGGGGGTGCGCAAGGAGCGCGACGAGGACGGCACGGAGCACGTCTGGCACACGGTCGAGGGCGGGCCGCTGCCGGCCGTCGGCGACACCGTGGAGGGCACGATCGACTGGGAGCGCCGCCACCGGTTGATGCGCACCCACTCCGCTCTGCACGTGCTGTGCGGGGTGATCTGGAACGAGTGGCGGGTGCCGGTCACCGGCGGGAACATGGAGCCGCTGTCGGCGAGGATGGACTTCGAGTTCGACCCGCTGCCGGAGGGCTTCGGCCCGCGGATCGAGGAGTTGGTGAACGCCGAGCTCGCCGCCGACCGGCCGATCGCGGTGGAGTTCCTGCCCCGCGACACGGCCGTGCAGGACGAGGACCTGATCCGCACGAAGGTGAACATGATCCCGGAGAGCGTCACCGAGATTCGGATCGTGGACATCGTCGGGCTGGACAAGCAGGCCGACGGCGGCACCCATGTGCGCTCCACTGCGGAGGTCGGCCGCATCCGGGTGACCAAGCTGGAGAACAAGGGCAAGGGCAACAAGCGCGTCAGGCTGGAGGTCGTCGACGCCTGACGGATCCTGCGCCGCTCTGAGGGCGTTGCTGTCCGCGTCTTCGCAGGTGGACGCGGTGGGCCGCAATCGACCAGGTGCCCGCTCAGTACGGCAGCTCGGCGCCGTCAGACGTCGATGATCTGGACTCGACGCCGGGCGGCAGTGGCGAGCTGCTCGATGTCGTTGCGGTCGGACGTGACGACTGCCGCGCCGCGGCGAACGGCTGATTCGACCACTGTCGCGTCGATCGGCCCGATGGCATCAGCGACCGTTCGACGAAGTGCCCCAGCGCGCTTGGCAGGATCAGCGGCCAGCGGCTCGATCTCGCAGCCATCGAGGAGTCGGGACAAGTTGGTCTGACGACCCCCACGCCAGGCCTCGAGAATGCAGCCCGCCGGCACGATCGGCAGCACGCCACGCTGCATCGCTCGCGCATGGAGTGCCCACATACGCCGATCGTTCCCCTCCGCAGCGATCAGAGCACCGGTGTCGTACACGACACCGAGTGGCAGACGAGCGGCGCCACGCGCAACCATCAGCCGCGACCGACCCCAGCGCGATCGAGTTCACGATCTGCCGCCGCCAACTCTTCGGCCGTGAGCCCCCCGTGTTCACGTTCCCAAGCGCGCACCGCGCGGAGCCCTCGCCTGGTGGCAAGCCAGAGATCCGCAGCATCTGCAAGCGCTGCGGACACCGTCCGCCCTTCTTCCGCAGCTTGCGCTTCGAGCGCCTCGAAGACGTCAGCCGGCAACGAGATGGATCGCTTCACAACTGTCGACATGGAGCTCATGGTACGACCATGGTACGACCACGTCAACGCAGAATCACATACGGGCATATAGGCAGATATGGCGGGTCGCCGCCGAGCGATACTTGTTGCGTGACTCACCCGACAATCGAAGGGGATGGGGTTGTTCTTCGTCCCGCGATGCGTGACGACCTCGGAACGTTGCGGGCGTTGTTCGGCGATCCGGGCGTTTACGAGCGGTGGGGAGGTGCGCCCATGCCCGATTCGGAGATCAGTGCGAAGTACCTCGGCTCGCGAAGCCCGAGCGTCGAATGCTTCATCGTCGAGGAAGGCGGGCGAGCCGTCGGGTTCGTTCAGTACCACGTCGCCGATGACGGAGGGGCGGGCGGAGGGATGGATCTCGTCCTGAGCCCGTCCGAGCGTGGACGTGGGCTGGGGACCGCTGTCGTTGAGACGCTGGTCCGGTTCGTCGCGCGTCACCTCGGATGGGAGCGGCTCACCGTTGATCCCGATCTGTCCAATCCACGAGGTATCCACTTCTGGCGCACGCTCGGGTTTGCGCCCGTACGCCTCGTCACGGACGACGGTCAGCGTGAGCCGTATTGGTTGATGGAGCGGTCCCCATCGCACTAACAACGGCCGCCCCGAATGCCCGGTCCGACCCCCGGACGCAAGAGCGTCGACACACGCAGAACGACGAGAGCGGATCGGCAGCCGCGGTGTGCCTTACGCCATCAGACAGACGTGGTCGATCCAGACGCCGTCCGATGTGCGCCCCTCGAACAGCAACTCGTGCCCGTTCTCGCACGTTGTGTAGAAGCGAAACCGCTCCGGGAGCACGAACCTGGCCAGGTCGGCCCCGGCGAGGGCATCGTCAGCACACTGTCGGACTGGATGGCGGTGTCCCTGGCGCCACACGAGCAGAGCGTTCGGTCCCGTCTTCCCTTGCCAGTCGGCTGGGACTGCTTCACACGAGACGCACTTGATCAGGGGAACTGGCTCATACCAGTCGAACATGCCCAAGTAGCTCATAGTGCCCGCTCGCGAACGGGCCGTCAACCCGCTCCGAGCGGAAGCTCGGCGTGGAGTGTCAGCTTGCTTCGAGGAGCTGTTGGACGCGCTGGTGTGACAGACCGAGAAGTTCGGCTGCGTCACGGCGGCTGAGGCCGAGGTCGGTGAGTGCCTTGACAGCCTCAACGGTCTGCTGCTGGGCTCGCGCTCCGGCTCGCTCGGCGGCGCTGCGGGCGCGCACGACATCGTCGGCGACCGACGCGAGTTCAGCAGGGAACTGGTCGCGTACTCGCAGTTCGCCAGGCGACGTGTCCAGCCAGAGCGCGAGCGCTTCGCGGATGCGGCTCTGTGCCTGCCGAAGGCTGCGTCCATAGGTCTGGCAGCCGGTCAGGCCCTTGATCCGCACGTTCCAGGCGTGGTCGTCGGTGTCGTGGTCGTAGATCGCGGTGTACGTCTTGGATGTGGTCATCGAAGCCATCCTTTCCCGAGGCAGGGTTCGAGCGCCCGTTCGATCGACCGGAGGGTGCCGGTGGGGATGTCCTGCCCTCGATGGACGGGGATCACGGTCTGGCAGCCACCGGGGCAACGGACCATGACGTGAGAGCCGCGCTGGCGGAGTTGAACACAGCCGGCCCGTTCCACCAGCCGAAGCACCTCTCTGCCCGTCATGCGTCTACTGTACTAGACGATCTTATGGACCGGACAACCGCCCGTAATGCCCGCTCCCGATCGCGCCATCAACCCGCCCCGAGCGGCAGCTACGAGCGGCTCAGTCGCCGATGAACCAGAGCAGCACGTGCAGGCTCACGGCACACCGGTCTGCGAGGTCGGCGACGGCGGCGAGGCGTTCTTGATCCTCCCGGTCGACGACGGTTCCTTTGGCCGTGTTCAGTTCTGCGCTGAGCACAGCCGCCTGTGTTGAGTTGAACACGGTGTTGCCGTACGGATCTATGAAGCGAAGGCACACCGACGACCGGTGATCGACGGACTGTGTCAGGCGAGCGATCGCTCCCTCATCGAACACGCGGTCAAGCACTTCACCCTGCGCACTCCGAAGCTCGACAGTCAGTAGAGGCATCGGCGCAGATTGCCGGACGATCACCCTCCTGTCCAGCGCCCCGAGCGGCAGCTATGCGCTGAGCCGCTCCGCAACGTCAGCGAGCGTCGCCCGCCAGGCTGAAACGTGCGAAGCGTTCTCGGACCACAGCTCTGCCAGCTCCGACTCTTCGCCTCCGATCCGCTGCACGGCATGGGCGGCCTTGGCGACCAACTCGGCGGACGGCAACCCAGGCTGCGTGCTGACCCACGCCACGATGTCCTCGCAGTAGGGCGAGTCCTCGCCGTGTCCGGACACCAGCCGTGCGACGACATCGGCCGCGACCAACGCGCACTCGGCGTCGTAGGAGTCGATGTACTCGGTCGCGAGAACCGCGTCGATCGCCCGCTCGATCGCCTTGAGCCCGCCAGACGGAACCCCACCAGCCCAGTCCGCCGCGCCGTCGTTGTCGTAGACCCCCACGCCCCAGGTTCCCATGGCGAACCAGCGTAGGTCGGCATCAACCGAGGCGAGCAGATCGGCAGATCTGGACGGTTACCGACCCCAATCCGGCTCCGATCCCTCGGGCAGCCACTCAACTTCGTAGGAACCGGATGTGCCGATCCACTCTCCGACATGCTCCGGGCCGAACCACACCGTCCAGTTGAGGTCGGAATCCTCCGCGGTGCCCGGTCGGCGATGCCACAATCGCAGTGCGCCGAGCGGGGGCGGCGGGAACCGAGGATCCCGAGTTTCGAGCTCGATCATCACGTACGAACCGGCATCGTCGGCGGGCCGAATGACACGGCCCCAACGCTTCATCGGTAAGTCACCCAAGTAGCGCATAGTGCCCGGTATGGGCGCTACGCGCAAGTACTTCTGCGGGCGAATTGCGGGCGCGTGAGGAGGGGGCGGATGCGGTAGCGGCCGTTGACGGTCAGTGAACTCGGTGCTGCTCGAGGAACGCGTCGACCTCGCCGTGCGCCGTGCGCTTGATCTCCCGGTAGTCCCCGACTTCGCTCATGCCGATGCCCGAGTCGATGTCGAGCTCGCCCAGCTCGAGCGAGAACAGTCGGTCCTCGTAGCCGGTGTGACGATGACGAATGAATGCCCGTGCGGCTAACGCGGCGCGTTCGTCGAGGGTCAACTGCTTGGTCCGCCCGACCCGTCCGCTGCCGACCACCGCCGCGCGGTCAACTGCGCCTCGTGCGATCTCGTCTGCGATCACGTGATGCTGCGGGGCGAACGCCAACCATCGCAACACGGCCTCCTCGAACTCGGCGCGATACGCGGCCTCGGCTCGCTCGCGTTGGCGGCTGCTCGACTCGCGTTGCGTCTCGCGCCGTGCGGCGGTGACCGCCGCCGCCTCGCGTGCTGCCGCAATCGATTCGATCGGGGCGAGCAGACCCAACTGGTGGCGATGCTGCCCGCGGCCCTTCGGGCGGAACAGAACCCAGTAGGCGCCGGCGGCCTTCACCTGCCGCGTGAGGAACGCGTCGCCAGCGGGCAGCAAGTCCCAACCGTCCGGCTGATCGAGATCGCCGAGCTCGGGATGCCACAGCCCGGACTTGGTGTCGTACACCTCCAGATGCAGCCGTGCCGGATCCTCATCGACCATCACGAGACATTCGCACGTTCCCCGACCCAGATTCCAGCGCCGACGCCAACACCAGGGGCCACTTGCGCCCAGCGCACAGACCGGGCACTCGGCGCTACGAGAAGCGGCTGGCGCGGGTGAAGCTCGCGGACGGGACGCTTGGCGTCCCGGCTGAGGCGCTCGACTCCTTCCACGTTCAGGTGGTGTAGCGCCGAGCTGTCCGCTCGGGGCGGCCCTGCGGGCAGACTTCAACAGCGCTGCTGCTGTGGATGGTCCCAGGCATCCCGCGCTGTCGCCCACGCGAGGCAGGACGTGGCGACTCTGTTGGCAGAGGTGCGCAGGCTCCGTAGCCGGTAGCGCCGCGCTGCCGTAACGCATTGCTCGACACGCCAACTGCCACCCACCCGTCGGGTGACGGGCGTCGGAGCGGGACTTCGTAACCTCGCAGGCATGAGCGAGCACGTGCGCGAGGCGGAGGCATTCCTGGCGGAGCACTGGCGGCCGGGGGTGGACCCGGAGGCCTGGCGGGAGTTGGTCGTCGACGAGCGGTGGGCCGCGCTGCGGTGGCCGTCGCAGTGGTACGGGCGCGACCTCACCGACGACCAGGCCAAGGACGTCGAGGCCGTGTTCCGGGCCGCCGGCGCGCCGGGGCCGGGACAGGACGTCTACAACCTGTGGGCCGGCACCATGCTGGCGTTCGGCAGCGACGAGCTGAAGGCGCAGTTCATGCGGCCGCTGTTGCTGGACCAGGTGGCGATGTGCCTCCTCTACAGCGAGCCGGGCGCCGGCAGCGACCTGGCCGCCGTGCGCACCACGGCGGTGCGCGACGGCGAGGAGTGGGTGGTCAACGGCCAGAAGGTGTGGACGTCGGGCGCCCGCGCCGCCGACTACGGCATGCTCATCGCCCGCACCGACTGGGACCAACCCAAGCACCGCGGCATCACGTTCTTCTGGCTGCCCATGCGCCAGCAGGGCGTGGAAGTGCGCCCGCTGCGCCAGGCCACCGGCGACGCCCGCTTCAACGAGGTCTTCATCACCGAGGCACGCGTGCCGGACACCCATCGCCTCGGCGAACTGAACAAGGGCTGGTGGGTGCTGCAGACGGCGCTGGCGTACGAGCGGGCGACGATGGGTGTGTCACGCCGCGGCGGCGAGTCCGGCGGGGTCCGCGGCGCCACCGCGACGGCGCACGGCGAGATCCCTGTCGCCGACATCTCGCTGGTGAAGGCCGCCAGGGCGGCGGGGAAGACCGGCGACCCGGCCATCCGCCAGGCGTTGATGCGCCTCCACTGCATGCGCACGGTCAACGACTGGAACGGCGAGCGGGCCAAGGCGGTGGCGAAGGCCGGCGGCTCGTCGCCCCTCGCGTCGCTGGGCAAGCTTGCGATGGCGCAGATCCTCCACTACGCGGGCCGCGTGCACGGCCACATCCTGGGCATGGACGGCACGCTCGACGGCGACCAGAACCCGGCGGCCCGCGACGCCAACTACTCGCAGCTCAACGCCTACTTCTTCTCGATCGGCGGCGGCACCGACCAGATCCAGCGCAACATCATCGGCGAGCGCATCCTCGGCCTGCCGAAGGAGCCGGAGGTCGACCGGGAGATGCCGTTCCGCGACGTCCCCGCCGCCGGAAGGTCATAACACTTCCCTCGCATCTCTGTGCGAAAACTCCCAGGACCACGAGGGAGGGCACACGTGATGAACACGGGGGGAATTCGCAAGCTGGCGACGGCGGCACTGACGGCGACGCTCGCGCTACCGGCGATGTGGGGCACCACGGCCGGTGCGGAGGGGGCGTCCGGCGGCACGACGCTCGGCGGGCAACGGGCCGCCCGCGTCGACGTCGGCGACAGCCACGCCTGCGCCGTCGCCGACGACGGCGAGGTCTACTGCTGGGGCTACAACTGGGCGGGGCAGGGCGGCAACGGCACCACCACGGATTTCGACCGGCCGGAGCGGGTCGACACCCTGCCGGCTCCCGGGCGGGCGCAGGCGGTGGCTGCCGGTGGCGACACCACCTGCGCGCTGCTCGTCGATGGTGCGGTGACGTGCTGGGGGTCGGACAGTGACGGTCAGCTCGGCAACGGTGCGCCGGTGGGCAACGTCCTGTCCCCGCCCGCCCCGGTCACGCTGCCGTCACCGGGCAAGGCCGTGCAGATCTCGGTCGGTTACAACTTCGCCTGCGCCGTGCTGACCGATGGGAAGGTGACGTGTTGGGGGTCGGACTCGAACGGCCAACTCGGCAACGGCGCACCCTCGGCCGACGTGGTCGCTCCGCCCGCACCGGTCACCCTGCCGTCGCCCGGCACGGCCGTCTCCGTCAGCGCCGGCTACTCCCATGCGTGCGCGCTCCTGACGGACGGCAAGGTCACCTGCTGGGGGGCCTACAGCAATGGCCAGTTGGGGAATGGTGCGGCCAGCGCCGACGTCATCACGCCACCGTCGCCGATCACCCTGCCGTCGCCCGGCACCGCCATCGCCATCAGCGCGGGCGACTTCCACACGTGCGCGGTGCTGGCGGGCGGTGACGTGACGTGCTGGGGGTCGGGCCTGTTCGGTGCGCTCGGCAACGGGTCGTCGGGGATCGTCGACGTGCCGCCGGCCCCCGTCTCCCTGCCCGGCGGTGCCGCGGCTGTCGGGGTGTCTGCGGGCGACTTCGTCTCGTGCGCGCTGCTCGCAGCCGGCGACATCTCGTGCTGGGGCAACGGCGGCCATCACATGCTGGGCACCGGGTCCCTCGTGAATGCCATGACGCCGTCGCCGGTGGTGACGCTGCCCGGCGGGCGCGAGGCCAGCGCGGTCGCCGTCGGTTCCCACTCCGTGTGCGCTGCTGTCGGCGCGGGCATCTCCTGCTGGGGTGACGACCGCTACGGCGAGGCCGGCGTGGGCGAGGCGAACGGCGACAACACGCTGCCGTCCGACCCGATCGATCTGCCGGGGGTCAACCCCGGCGCCGAGATCGTCGCCTTCACATCCGGCACGTGCTCCCGCCAGTCCGGCGGCAAGGTCCGCTGCTGGGGCATCGACGACGACGGCCAGCGCGGCCTCGGCACGTCGGACGCGGAGGCGCACGATGCGCCATCCGGCACAGCGGTGACCCTCCCGGGCGTGAACAGCGCCTCGTCCATCGACGCCGGCAACGAGCACGTCTGCGCCATCCAGACCGATGGTTCGCTGGCGTGCTGGGGGCTGGACCAGATGGGCCAGGTGGGCAACGGTGCCGGCTCCAGCGCAGCGGTGCTCGCCCCGGAGGCGATCGCCCTGCCGTCGCCGGGCACCGCGGTCGACATCGGCCTGGGCTACGCGTTCTCCTGCGCGGTGCTGACCGGCGGTGCGGTGACCTGCTGGGGTGACGACAGCGACGGCCAACTCGGCAACGGCGGAGCGACGGGGGTCGTGCATGCGCCGCCGTCGCCGGTGACGCTGCCGTCGCCGGGCACCGCTTCGAAGATCACCGCCGGCCGAGCCTTTGCCTGTGCCGTGCTGACCGACGGCAAGGTCACCTGCTGGGGCGACGACGGATGGGGGCAGCTGGGCAATGGCTCGCCGTCGGCCGACGTGACCGCGCCGCCGGCCCCGATCACGCTGCCCTCACCGGGAACGGCGACGGACGTGGACGCCGGGCGGGAGACAGCGTGCGCGCTCCTCACCGACGGTCACGTCGCCTGCTGGGGCCGGCGCTCCTCCGAGCAGATCGGCGGCAGCGGTTCGTCGGTGACGACGCCTGTCCTCGTCGACCTTCCGTCGCCGGGCACGGCGCTGGGAATCTCCGTCGGCGAGAGCCACGTGTGCGCCCTGCTCACCAACTGGCACGTCGCCTGCTGGGGCGGCGGCTTCGACGGCACGCTCGGCACCGGCGCACGGATCGATCAGGCGCCGCCGGCCACGCCGGTGTCGCTGCCGGGTGTGGGCACCGCGATCGGCGTCAGCGCCGGCTTCAACCACACGTGCGCGCTCCTCACCTCCGGTGATGCCACCTGCTGGGGTCTGGACGAGTACGGCCAGCTCGGCAACGGCGGTGTCGACGGCGACGCCGTGCACGAGCCGTCGACGTTGCTCAACATGCAGTACCGGCCGAGCTGGGTGCCGGACTTCAGCCCGCTCGCCCCGGCCCGCCTGCTGGACACCCGCGCCGGCCAGCAGACCATCGACGGCCTGTTCGCCGGCGGCGGGCAGCGCGCCGCCGGCAGCACGCTGGCACTCACCGTGGCCGGCCGTGGCAGCGTCGCCGGCACCGCCCAGGCAGCCCTGCTCAACGTCACCGCGGTCAGCCCCGTCGGCACCGGCTGGGTCACCGTGTACCCCTGTGGCGCCGCCCAGCCGACGGCGTCGAACCTCAACGTCGTCGCCGGAGTGAACGTCGCCAACGTGGTGGTCAGCCAGTTGGGCACGGACGGGCAGGTGTGCATCTTCACGTCCGTGGCCACGCACCTCGTGGTCGATGTCGGAGGCACCGCTCCGCTCGCATCCGCCTACTCGGCCAGGGTGCCGCAGCGGTTCATGGAGACCCGGGTGGGGGCGCAGTTCACCACGGTCGACGGCCAGTTCCAGGGAGCCGGCCAACTCGCCGGTGGCACCATCACCGAGTTGCAGGTGACGGGTCGCGGCACCCCGGCGGTTCCCGCCGACGCCGCTGCGGTGGTGCTGAACGTCACCGCAGTCACCTCGCCGAGCAACGGTTGGGTCACCGTCTTCCCATGTGGCGCCACCCAGCCGACGGCATCCAACCTCAACTTCGTGCCCGGACGCTCGGTGGCGAACTCGGTGCTCGTCGGCGTCGGCACGGCAGGGAAGGTCTGTGTCTACAACTCCTCGGCGACCCACCTGATCGTGGACGTCGTCGGCGTGCTGGAGGCCACCGCGCACTCGTTCATCGCCACGCCGGTGCGACTGCTGGAGACCCGCAACGGTGCCCAGTTCACGACGTTCGACCATCTGTTCGAAGGCGGCGGACAGATCGCCGCCGGGCAGACCGTGGAGCTGAACGTCGGCGCCCGTGTGTCGGGCAACAACGGGGTCACGTTCGTGTGGCTCAACATCACCAGCCTGCAGTCCTCCGCCGGCGGGTACGTGATCGTGCACTCCTGCGATGTCGCCCGGCCCACGGCGTCCAACCTCAACTTCCCGGCCGGCACCACCGTGGCCAATGCGGTGGTGGCCGAACTGAGCGACGACGGCACGGTGTGCATCTACACCTCGGCCACGACGCACCTCGTGGTGGACATCGGCGGCATCGTCATCGACGGCTACGCGCCACTGTTCTGAGCCCCTCCGCGGGACCCGGCCGTGTTCACGGACGTGTCACAGTGGTGGCATGTCCGTGAAACCGGCCGTTGACAGCGTGGGGGGATGACGATGGCTGAACTGCGCACGGCGACAGGCTCGTGGGATGAACTGATCGACGCATCCGGCGCCCCCCGACCGGGGGCGGCGGCGCTGGTGGAGCAGTTGCAGGCGCTCGGGCTGGCCGAGCTGCAGCAGCGCCAGGATCTCGCCGAGCTGGACATCCTCGGCATGGGCATCACGTTCACGGTGTACAGCGACGGGCGGGGCATCGACCGGGCCTGGCCGTTCGACATCGTGCCGCGGGTGATTGCCGCAGGGGAGTGGCGACGCATCGAGGCCGGCTTGAAGCAGCGGTTGACAGCACTCAACCGGTTCATCGACGACCTCTACCACGACCAGCGGATCATCGCCGATGGGGTGTTCCCCGGCGAACTGCTGGAGCAGTCCGTGAACTTCCGCCCCCAGTGCATCGGTGTCACGCCGCCGCACGGCGTGTGGGCGCACATCAGCGGCAGCGACCTTGTCCGCGACGGCGACGGCACCATGTACGTGCTGGAGGACAACCTGCGCGTCCCGTCGGGCGTCAGCTACGTGCTGGAGAATCGGGCCATCAGCAAGCGGGCGTTCGCGGATCTGTTCGCCCGCCAGAGCATCCTGCCGGTGGACGGCTACACGGATGAACTGAACGGCATGCTGTCGTCGCTGGCGCCGGACGGAGTGTCCGAACCCACGATCGCCGTTCTCACGCCTGGCATCTACAACAGCGCCTACTTCGAGCACAGCTTCCTGGCCCAGCGGATGGGTGCGGCACTGGTGGAGGGTGCCGACCTGGTGGTCGGTGACGACGATTGCGTCTACATGCGGACGATCGACGGGCGTGAGCGCGTGCACGTGATCTACCGGCGGATCGACGACCTGTTCCTCGACCCGGAGGCATTCAACCCGGAGAGCGTGCTCGGCGTGCCCGGCCTGCTGCGGGCGTGGAGGGCGGGCAAGGTGGGCATCGCCAACGCGCCCGGCGCCGGCGTGGCCGACGACAAGGTGGTCTACGCGTGGGTGCCGGACATCATCCGCTACTACCTCGGCGAGGAGCCGATGCTGCCGAACGTGCCCACCTACCGCTGCCTGTACGACGACGAGCGCCGCTTCGTGCTGGACAACCTTCGCGACCTCGTCATCAAGCCGGCCAACGAGAGCGGCGGTTACGGCCTGGTCATCGGCAACCGGGCGACGGACGATGAACTGGCGGAGGCCGCCGCGCACATCGAGGGCGACCCGCGCAACTGGGTGGCGCAGCCGATCCTCGACCTCAGCACGGCTCCGACCCTGTGCGACGGCCAGCTCGAGCCCCGCCATGTGGACCTGCGGCCGTTCATCCTCAGCGGCGCGACGAGCTATGTCACCGCCGGCGGGCTGACGCGGGTCGCCCTGCGGCGCGGCTCGCTGGTGGTCAACTCCTCGCAGGGCGGCGGCAGCAAGGACACCTGGATCGTCGACGAAGCGTGGGGTGCATGATGCTGCTGTCGCGCGTCGCCGACCAGTTGCTCTGGGGGGCGCGCTACCTGGAACGTGCCGACGCCACCGCCCGCGTCGTGCGCAACTTCACGGAGGTCATCCTCGATCTGCCCGCCGGGGTGGCGTCCAGCTGGGAGCCGCTGCTGGCGATTGCCGGCAGCCGCGAGGAGTTCGACCGTGGACATGTCCGCGCCGCAGAGCAGGACATCATCCGCTTCCTCGTCGCCGACCGTGAGAACCTCGGCAGCGTCGTCAGCAGCGTCGCCCACGCCAGGGAGAACCTGCGCACCACGCGGGAGGTGCTGCCCCGGGCCGCGTGGCAGACGGTCAACGACCTCTACCTGTTCACCGGGCGCGAGCCCGAGGCGGGTGTGGACCGGCGTTCTCGCATTCGCTTCCTCAACCATGTCACCGAGGCCGTCCAGCAACTCGACGGTGTGCTCGACGGCAGCATGCTGCGCGACGAGGCGTACGAGATGTGGCGGCTGGGTCAGTCGCTGGAGCGGGCGGACATGACCACGCGGGTGCTCGGGGTGCGTGCCGCCGCGTTGCTCGACGCTCCGGAGGACCGCGATCTCGACTATGACGATGTGCAGTGGATGGGCGTGCTGCGCGCCGTCACCGGGCTGCAGATGTTCCAGCGCTCCACCCGCGGGCCGATCCATGGTGCGGATGTGGTGCGCTTCCTGGTGTTCGAGGAGCAGTTCCCCCGCTCGGTCAAAGGCTGCCTGGCCCGCATCCGCGTGGCGCTGTCGCGCCTGCCTCGCGAGGAGCGCACGGTGCCTGCGGCCGAGGCGCTGGAGGCCGCGCTCGCCACCGTCCCCGTCACAGCGGACGACGGCGCCGCGCTGGACGCGGCGATGGACCGGCTGCAGATTGCACTCGCCCACGTGAGCGACATGGTCCACGCGACGTTCGTCGCCGCGGCAGAGTAGAGCGATGTCGCTCGACACCCTCCGCTACGCACCCGCGCCCGGGCACTTCGACGAGGTCACCGGCGTGGACGGCGCGGCCCGGGAGGTGTGGCGCGGCGTCGCCCGAGCGCTGGGCCCGCTGGACCCGGCGACGCTGCTGGAACGTCAGCGCCAGGCCGACCGCCTCCTCGACGCCGAGGGAACTGGCCACCTCGTCCACGATCTCTCGGTGGCGGTCGGGCGGCACAGCGCGGAGGCTGTGGCGGCGCGGTCGGAGAGCCATCCGTGGCGGCTGGATCCGATCCCGTACCTCATCGAGCGCGCTGAGTTCGACTGGCTCGCTGCCGCTGCCGTCCAGCGGATGCGTGTGCTGGAGGCCGTGCTGGCCGACTGCTACGGCCCCCGCTCTCTGGTCGCCACCGGCCTGCTGCCGGGTCGGGTGCTGCACGGGCTGACCTCGCACCGGCCTGCTGCCGGCGGGCCGGGTGCGGTGCACCGCTGGCTGACGACGTACGCGCTCGACGTGGCCCGCGACCGGCACGGCGCGTGGCACGTGGTCGCCGACTCCACCGACGCGCCCACCGGGTTGGGCTATTCGCTCCTGAACCGCGGCGTCCTCACCCGGCTGCTGCCCGACGGCCTGCGCGCCGCAGGTGCCGCGCCGATCCACGAGACCGCTGACGAACTGCGCCGGGCGCTGGCCGCCGCGGCGCCGAGCGACCGTCGCAGCCCACGCACCGTGCTGCTGACGCCCGGCCCGGCCAGCGACACGTACGTGGAGCAGAGCTACCTGGCGACGCGCCTCGGCGTGCACCTGGTCGAGGGTGCCGACGTCGTGATGCGGCAGGGCCGCATGTGGTTGCGTTCGATCGACGGGCTGGAGCCCGTGGACGTCGTGCACCGGCGGCTCGACGACGCCCGGCTGGACCCACTGGAGCCCGGCCATGTGGGCGGTGGCGTGGGGGTGCCGGGCGTGGTGTGGGGCGCCCGCGCCGGTGGCGTCGTGCTGGCCAACGCGTACGGGTCAGCGCTCGCCGAGGAGGCCGCGATCGGCGACGTGCTGGCGGATGCCGCCATAGCGCTGCATGGGGAGGCGCTGCGGCTGGCGCAACTGCCCCTGGGTGCAGCGATGGCGACGTCACCCGTGTTCGACCGCTCCGGCGCAGCGCTGCATCCCCGGCCGGTCGTCGTGCGGCTCCAGGTCATCCGCCGCGGTGACGACCATGTCGTCATGGCGGGTGGCGCGGGGCGGGTGCTCGCCGCGGGTGACGACGCCGCCCGCCCGTCCGCGCAGATCGCCAAGGACGTGTGGGTGGTCGGTGGTCTGCC
The DNA here is from genome assembly GCA_020637295.1 of Acidimicrobiaceae bacterium. Taxonomy (GTDB): domain Bacteria; phylum Actinomycetota; class Acidimicrobiia; order Acidimicrobiales; family Ilumatobacteraceae; genus UBA668. The sequence continues at coordinate 237,396 of JACJWF010000003.1, forward strand.
GTCCCGGCCGGTCCGCGTCGTTGCGCCGCCGCAGGTCAACTTCGGGTCGTCCGTGCCGACGCGCGTCGCCGACTCCATGTACTGGCTGGGACGTGCCGCCGAGCGGGCGGAGGTGGCCACCCGGGCGCTGCGCGTCGTCGCCCAGCAACTGGAGCAGGACCCGACGCTCGTGACGGTGGAGGAGGGCGCGTGGGCGCTCGGGGCCCGCGCGCTGCTGCGTGCTGCGCAGGCGGTGCCCGCCGCTCCGGACGACGGCACACCCGTCGGGGAGTGGTTGTCGACCGAGGTGGGTGCCGCTGCCCGCGCCGCCGGCGCCCAACTCGTGGCCCTGGTGCAGGAGGCCGCGTCCGTGCGCGAGTACCTCAGCGCCACCACGGGCCGGGTGCTCGGGCGGCTGGCCAGGGCCCAGACCGAGTTGCAGCAGGCTGCGCCGTCGCCGGACGACCTGGACGCCGTGCTCGCCGACCTCGCCGCCCTGTCCGGCCTGGCGACGGAGAGCACCGTCCGCGGGCCGGCGTGGCGGTTCCTCGACCTCGGCCGGCGGATCGAGCGGGCGCTGGCGGTGCTCGGCGCGACGGAGGCCGCGCTCGGTCCGGCCACGGGGCCGATGGCGCTGCAGTCGCTCGCCGAAGCGACGCTCGCAGCGCACGAGAGCCTCGTCGCCTACCGGCGCATGTACCGCAGCGACGTCGACCTGGACGCCGTGCTGGACCTGCTGCTGCATGACGACACGAACCCGCGGAGTGTCGCGTTCCAGATCGACCGGCTGCGCGAGCATGCGCTCGGCCTCGGCTGGCCCGATGGCGGCCGCCATGTCGAGGATGCCGCCATCGCGCTGCTGTCGCGGGTGGACGACGGTGTCGGCGGTGGCCGGAGGGTGTCGCTGGACGGGCTGGTCATCAGCGTCCGCGGCCCGCTGCTGGCGCTGGCCGATGCCGTGGTGCGGCGGTGGTTTGCCGACCCGGTGAACCCGACCGTGGTGCGTGGCCAATGAACGCGTCGGACGGCGGACGATGACCCGCTTCCGGGTCACCCACCGCACCGAGTACGCCTACGGGCGGCCGATGGCCGACGGGTTCACCGCGCTGCACGTCACGCCGCGGGCAACCGCTGGCCAGGCCGTGCTGGCCGTCGACCTGCAGATCGACCCCGCTCCTGACGAGATGGAGACGGTGGAGGACGACTTCGGCAACATGGTGACCCTGCTCGCCGTGCACGTGCCGCACGCCGCGCTGGTCGTCCATTCTGTCATCGACGTGGATGTCGTCGCGCCTGCGCCCGTGGGGGAGGACGTGCCGTGGGAGGCGGTCGCCGAGGCCGCCGCGTCGGCCCGTGGCGACCTGGTGCTGGAGATCGGCCCGTACCTCGCCCACACGGAGCAGACGCCGCTCGTCGGTGGCCTTTCCGGGCTCGGGTCGCTGACGGCGGAGTTCGCCCCAGGGCGTGGGGTGGTGGAGGCCACGCGAGCGCTGTGCCACCGGATCTTCGAGGAGTTCCGCTTCGACCCCGGGTTCACCGACGTCACCACCCCGCTGGCCACGGTGCTCGCCGAACGGCGCGGCGTGTGCCAGGACTTTGCCCACGTCACGGTGGCCGCGCTCCGGTCCGTCGGCCTGCCCGCCAGGTACGTGTCCGGCTACATCGAGACCGCGCCGCCGCCGGGCCAGCCGAAGCTGACCGGCGTGGACGCCTCCCACGCCTGGTGCTCCGTCTGGGCCGGCCCGCTCGGCTGGCTGGACCTCGACCCGACGAACGACCAGATGCCACCGCAACGCCATGTCACCGTCGGCTGGGGGAGGGACTACCACGACGTGCCACCCGTGCGCGGCGTGGTCATCGGCGCCGGTGGCGACCAGACGCTGACCGTCGCCGTCGACGTCACCGCACTCGACTGACCGACCCCGCATCCCAGCCCGCCCCACCCCTCCCCCCTCCCGGACCTCGTTCTGGGGCTGATTGTCGCCATCCAGCGAACTGGGGCTGGATCGTTGCGGGATGCGCGCGAATCCGTACCCCAGTTCCGGCCGGCAGACGGTCGCGGTGCTACCGGGGCTGAATGTCGTCGCGTCGCGCGCTGCTCGTTCTGTGGTCCGCTTTCGGACGGAAGCCGCAACGATCCAGCCCCAGAAGCCGCAGTGGCGAGATTCAGCCCCAGAAGCCAGGGTGGGGAGCGCCGATGGCCGCGACGGTGATGGCGGAAAACCGCCAGTGGGGGTGGCCGAAATCCGCCAGACTGGCGGGCGTGCAACTGGACCACGACCACTGCTACCGGGCCATCGAGAGCCGTGACGCCCGCTTCGACGGGTGGTTCGTGACGGCCGTGCGGACGACCGGGATCTACTGCCGGCCATCGTGCCCGGCCATCACACCCAAGCGGGCGAACGTCGAGTTCTTCCCCGCTGCGGCCACCGCCCAGGCACACGGCTACCGGGCCTGCAAGCGGTGCCGGCCGGACGCCTCCCCCGGATCACCGGAATGGAACACGCGGGCGGACGTCGTCGGGCGGGCCATGCGCCTGATCGCCGATGGGCTGGTCGACCGGGACGGCGTGCCGGGGCTGGCCGGACGGCTCGGCTACAGCGAACGCCAGGTCCACCGGCTGCTCACCGCCGAGCTCGGCTGTGGGCCGCTCGCCCTCGCCCGCGCCCAACGCGCCCAGACGGCGCGCATCCTCATCGAGACGACGACGATGCCCATCACGGACATCGCGTTCGCCGCCGGGTTCCAGAGCGTCCGGCAGTTCAACGACACGATCCGCGACGTGTTCGCCGCTTCACCGAGCCACCTGCGGGCGACCCGGCGGCCGGACAGGGAGCAGCACGGCGCGGTGACGCTGCGGCTTGCCGCCCGCGAGCCGTTCGAGGCCGCCAACCTGTTCGGGTTCCTCGCCGTCCGCGCCGTCCCGGGTGTGGAGCACGGCGACGGCGCGAGCTACCGCCGCTCCTTGCGGCTGCCGCGCGGCGCCGGTGTCATCTCGCTGACGGCGTCGGACGGGCAGGTCACGTGTGCACTGCACCTCGACGACGTCGCCGACGCGCAGGCGGCCGTCCAGCGCGCCCGCCGCCTGCTGGACCTGGACAGCGACCCACGCGCCGTGGACGCCCATCTCGCCGACGACCCCCTGCTCGCCCCACTCGTGGCCGCGCGCCCGGGCCTGCGGGCGCCTGGCCACCCCGACGGCGCGGAACTCCTGGTCCGGGCGGTGCTCGGCCAGCAGGTCAGCGTCGCCGGTGCGCGCACCCTGGCGGCCCGCCTCGTCGCCGCGCACGGGGAACCGCTGCGCAAACCGGTCGCCGACATCACGCACCTGTTCCCCTCGCCGGCGGTGCTCGCCGGGCTGGACCCGGCGTCGCTGGCGATGCCCCGGGCCCGGGGCCGGGCACTCGTCCACGCGTGCGAGCGGCTCGCGGCCGGTGACCTTGCGCTCGACGCCGGCAGCCACCGGGAGGACGCCGTCGCCGCGTTGCAGGCGCTCCCGGGCATCGGCCCCTGGACCGCCGGCTACGTGGCCATGCGGGCGCTCGGCGACCCGGACGTGTTCCTCCCCACCGACATCGGCGTGCGCAACGCGCTGCGGGCACTCGGCGCCGACAGCACGCCGTCGGCTGCCACCCGCGCTGCCGAACGCTGGCGCCCGTGGCGCACCTACGCACTTCACCACCTCTGGGCATCCCTTCAGGAGACGACACAATGAACACGATGACGAACGACCACCCGGCCACGGCCGAACTGAGCAGCACGACCATGGATTCGCCGGTCGGTGAGTTGACGTTGGTGGCGAGCGCCGCCGGCCTGCGCGCCGTGCTGTTCCACGCCGAGCGCCCCGACCGGGTGACGGTGGGGCCGATCACCAACACGGACCCGGCGGCGGACGAGATCCTCGACCGGGCCGTGCAGCAACTCCGCGAGTACTTCGCCGGCGATCGACACGAGTTCGACCTGCCGCTGGACCCCGTCGGCACGGACTTCCAGCAGCAGGCGTGGATGGAGCTGCGGCGGATCCCCTACGGCCAGACGATCAGCTACGGCGAGCAGGCGAAGCGGCTGGGCGACGTGCGCAAGTCACGGGCGGTGGGTGCGGCGAACGCGCGCAATCCGATCGGCATCGTCGTGCCCTGCCACCGGGTGGTGGGCGCCGGCGGCGCGCTGACCGGCTTCGGCGGCGGGTTGGAGGCGAAGGCGTGGCTGCTGAACCACGAAGCCGGGGTCAGCGACCTCGGGCTTTGAGCTGCTGCTCGCGGCGGGCGCGGGCTTCGGCCTGCTTGCGCTCCTTCGCCGCCTTGCGGCGGGCCTTCGTCTCGTCGTCGGCCTGCGGTGCGGGCAGCAGCGTGGCCTCCACGGTGGCGGCCGCCGGCAGGGCGAGCGTCTCGTCGTGCTTCAGCACCCGGGTGAGCATCACGGACGCCGCGGCCTCGCCGGCCACCGACGCGGCGAGCATCAGGCGAACCGTCGGCAGCCCGTGCGCCTCGATGAGCGCCGGGGTGACCTCCAGCAGCTGAGCTTCCGTCGGGTTGTCGGAGTGGTCGCCGAGCGCCTCGATGCAGGCGGCCAGGCAGGCGTCGGTGAGCAGCGTGCAGACCTGCTCCAGCCCACCGTCCATGCGGCCACGGGCGGCGGTGCTGCGCATCGCCAGCAGGCGGGCGGCATCCTCCTCGAAGCCGTCCTCCCCGGCGCCGCACAGCTGGTCCAGCGCAGTGCGGTGGTCCTCCGGGATGGCAGCCACCATGGCCACGAGGTCCTCGTCGGAGATGCAGGTGAAGGCGCGGTCGAGGATCGACAGGGCCTGGAGGCGGGTCTTGAGCTGGCTCATCGGCCAGCCAGGCTACCGAGGCACGGGCCGGAGGCGGCGGCGATGGCCCGTCCGGCAGCGAACGATGCCCCGCCCCCGACCTACGCTCGCGGCATGAGCCGCTTGGTCTACACCGAGGAGGAGCTGCTCCGCGAGGACCCCACGCTGGAGCCGCAGGTCATCGACGGGGCGCGGATGCACGGCGGGTTCCGTGCGGACGGCACGTACCAACCGCCCCGCGCCCCGGGGCGCGAGGAGGCACTGGCAGCGTGGGAGGCCGCGCTGCGGGCCCGTGGCGGCGCCCCGCTGGACGCCGAGCCGTCCCTGCTCGGCGGCACCCGCCTGCCGACGGTGGAGCAGTCCCGGGTGCTGCTGCGCCATGGTCTCGGCGAGACGTTCTGGAACTCCCTGACGGTCATCGGCAAGATCGAGGCGCGTGGCCGGCTGCTCGCGGACATGCCGTTCCCCGACCTGGCACCGCACATCGTGGAGCCGATCGGCGAGATGGCACTCGGCCACCTCAACAAGGGGATGCTGAAGGCGCACGGGTGGGACGAAGGCGGCGTGCCTGGCGTCGGTGCTCACGACGCGATGTGGTTCGCCGCCCGCGACCTCGCGTTCGGTGCCGGCGCCTACCCGGACGTCGACCCGCCGGAGAACATCGCCCGCCCGGAGGCCGGGACCCGGTTCATGCCGGAGCTGCCGCCGGAGATCGAGGGCATGCTGTCGCTGCTGATGAACCTCCTGATCATCGAGTTCCGCGCCGAGATCGGCTTCAGCGCCAGCCAGGCCATCCTGCGCACCCCCGGCCTGTTCGCGGAGCGTGCCGCGCAGGCGGAGGAAGCGGCGGAGATCATCGAGCGGATCCGCACGGACGAGGACATCCACGTCCGATCCCTGCGCCTGTACCTGGGGGAGTGCGCGTCCGTGACGTTCCGCACGGTGGACGGCGGCACCATCCCGGGGCAGGAGCTGATCGACCGCTTCTGGAACGGCCTGGTCCGCTGGGCCACGGTGGACCAGCCGGCCCTCGCCGCCGAGCAGCAGCGGACCATGCTCCGCGGTCGCGTGGCCGTGCTGGCGAACGCGGACGACGTGTGGGCGGAGTTCGAAGCCGCTGCGTGAGCCGTGGCCGCCCGGCCGGGCGGCTCAGCTCCAGGTGACCTTCTGGCGTTCCCGCCAGGCAGTCGCGATGTCGGCGTCGCCGGCCACGTCGATGTCACTGCCCCTGTTCCAGAGCGCGAGGTACAGCGCCGCGGCGGAGCCGCTGAGCACGGCGCCCACGTCGCCCGGCACCGGCGCTTCGTCGCCGTCGTCCACGGTCAGCTTCTCGGCGACATGCACGACCCATCGGCGGGCGGCGTCCGTCGGCTGGACGGCGAACGTGTACTCCGTGCCGTCGAACAGCTTCGACCGACCACGGGTGTAGAAGCCGCGGAGCAGCTCGTCGAGCCCGTCGAGCGCCACCTCGGTGGGGACCCCCGCCTCCGGCGTGGTGGGGACCCTGCCGAGCACGGCGCCCAGGGCGTCGACCGCGTGCATCGTGGTCTCGTGGGCCTGGCGGCGGGCCCAGAAGTGGCGGGCCGGGGGAGCGTCCTTCAGGAACGTCATCACGTCGAGGTCGTCGGTCGCCGCAGTCAGCGCCGCCACGAGCGCCGCGTGCCCGGCGTCGTAGTAGCTGTGCAGGTCCCCGTGGCCGCGCAGCTCCGTCTGGGTCGGCACGTCATCCGGGTCGGTACCGGTGATGATCGCCGTGGCCCAGCGGTGCACCATCGCCTGGTGGGCCAGCAGGGCGTTGGCGTCCCACGCCGGGCAGGTGGGCACCGGGACCGTGGGGCCGGCCTCGCGCACCGCAGCGGCCAGGCGGGGGCCGGCAGCCGTCAGCGTGGCGAGTAGGTGGTCGAACGTCAGGGAGGTCGGCATCCCCCCAGCGTGGCACAGCGGCGGTCAGTCGATGATCGGGATCAACCCCGTGTCGCCGGGGCGGACCACCTGTTCCGACGCCGCCAGCGGCAGGACGTCGCGCACGTAGGCCGCGACGGCCTCCGGGAAACCGATGTCCTGGCCGGCGCGCTCGCTGAGGTACCAGCGGTGCTCCAGCATCTGGTGGAACAGCTCGGCCGGCACCAGCTTCACGGCCAGGTCGTCGGGGACGGCGTCGATCGCCGCCTCGAATCGCTCGCCCAGCCAGCGTGCGGCGACGACGGCGTCCGGCAGGCGCTTGCCGTTGCGCTGCTCCAGCACTGCGCCGAAGCGGCTCATGTCGTTGAGCAGCCGGCGGGCCTGGTTCTCCTCGGCGTCGAGGCCGGTCAGCGCCTTCAGCCGCTGGGTGTGGAAGCCGTGCTCGACGACGCAGGGGATCAGCCGGAGGCGGTCGCCCTCACCCGTGCTCACCAGCTCCAGCTCGGCGGCGTCGAAGCCGAGGTCGTGGAGGCGGCGCAGGCGCTGGTCGACGCGGTAGGTCTCCGTGGCGTTGAACTCGTCGACCCCGGTGAGCTCCTGCCACAGGCGTTCGTACGTCTCCTCGATGGCCAGCGCGGTGGCCACCGGGTCGATCCCGTCGGCGAGCATGCCGCCGGCACCCAGATCCAGCAGGCCGCCGGCCACGTTCTCCGTCGCGATCTGCAGGTCCAGCGCCCGCTGGCCGTCCGATAGCTCGGTGTGCTGCTCGCCGGTCTCCACGTCGATGATGTAGGCGGACAGGGCGCCGGCGTCGCGGCGGAAGAGCGTGTTGCTCAGCGAGCAGTCCCCCCAGAAGAAGCCGGTGAGGTGCAGGCGGACCAGCAGGCCGGCCAGCGCGTCCAGCATCCGGTCGCCGAGGTAGGGGATCTTCAGCCCACGACCGGACAACAGGACCCGGTAGGGCAGCGAGTAGTCCAGGTGGCGGGTGATCAGCAGACCGTCCTGCCCGTCGGCGCGGCCGGTGACCACCCCGACGACCTCGACGGTCGGCAGACCGGCGTCGGCCAGCTCGCGCAGCAGGCGCCACTCGCGGTCGGCCAGGTCGTCGGGCAGTTCCTTGACGACGTAGGACGTGTCCCGGCCCTCCACCATGCGCACGACATGGCGGTGCAGCCCCGAGACCCGCTGCATCCCGTCGATCGACCACTCGTCCAGCGCAGTTGCCAGCGGCCAACCGACGACCGCCGTGTGGTCGGCCGGCTTGTTGAGTTGCAGGCGCACCAGGCGAGGGTACCGCGCTCGTCCGGACGATGACGCGACGCCTGATCTGGGGTAGGATCGGCCCGTTGTAAGGGCTTACATGCACGTCACGAACCGATCGGGGGAGCCATGGCGCGGGTGGTGTTGGACAAGGTCAGCAAGGTCTACCCGAACGGGTTCCAAGCCGTGTCCGATCTGGACCTGGAGATCGAGGACGGCGAGTTCCTGGTGCTGGTGGGCCCCTCCGGCTGCGGCAAGTCCACCGCTCTGCGGATGATCGCCGGCCTGGAGGAGATTTCCTCGGGCGAACTGCGGATCGGGGACCGCGTCGTCAACGACGTCGAGCCGAAGAACCGCGACATCGCGATGGTCTTCCAGAACTACGCGCTGTACCCCCACATGACCGTGTACGACAACATCGGGTTCGCGCTCAAGCTGGCGAAGGTGCCCAAGGTGGACGCCGACCGTCGCATCCGGGAAGCGGCACGGATCCTCGAGCTCGAGGACTACCTCAAGCGCAAGCCGGGTCAGCTGTCGGGTGGGCAGCGCCAGCGGGTGGCGATGGGGCGGGCCATCGTGCGCGAGCCGTCGGCCTTCCTCATGGACGAGCCGCTGTCGAACCTCGACGCCAAACTGAGGGTGCAGATGCGGGCAGAGATCGCCCGCCTGCAGCGAAACCTGGGGGTGACGACGTTCTACGTCACCCACGACCAGGTCGAAGCGATGACGATGGGCGACCGTGTCGCGGTGATCAAGGACGGCGTGCTCCAGCAGGTCGACACTCCTCAGACGCTCTACGACCACCCCACGAACGTGTTCGTCGCCGCGTTCATCGGCTCACCCTCGATGAACCTCTTCGAAACCGTCTTCACCGCCGATGCCGACGGCGACGGCTCGATGACGGTCGGCAGCCAGACGCTCTCGGTGCCGGCGTCGTTCATCGACTCCCGTCCCGGCCTGCGCGCCCGTTCAGGCCAGACGCTGGTCGCCGGCATCCGACCCGAGGATCTCTACGACGCAGAGCTGCGCACCGACCACGCCTCCGATCAATGCCTGAACGCGCAGATCCAGCTCATCGAAGCGCTCGGCGCGGATGCCCTGGCGCACTTCGAGCTCGACGCGCCGAAGGTCGACTCCGGCGACCCTGATGCCGTGGACGAGTTCGGTCGGCACGCCTCGTTCATCGCCCGGCTCGATCCCCGCACCCGAGTTCGCGCCGGGACCGACGCCCGGATCGCCGTCGACATCGAGCGCTTCCACTTCTTCGACGCCCAGACCCACCTCACGCTCGCGGAGGCCTGAGCCCCAGCCGGCGCCCGGCGACGGTGTCATGTCGTGCGCTGCAACCAGACGGTCGTTTCACCGGGCACTTCGTGGCCTGGCACGGGTCCGCTGGCCAGAAGGATCCGGCCTGCCGGGAGCGGGATGGGGCCGGATCCCATGTTGGTGATGCTGCGCCACCCCGTGTCCCGCACGAACGACACGACGCCCTCGGTGCCGTCGTCCCAGGTGAGGGACTCCCCTGCGTGCAGCTCGCGGCGCAGGCGGAGCGCGGCGCGGTAGAGCTCCAAAGTCGACGTCGGGACGCCGACCTGCCGTTCGACCGAGTAGTCGGAGAACCAGGCCGGCATGGGCAGGTGGGCGCCGCCCGATCCGAAGCCGAAGGACGGCCCGGTCGGCTCCCAGGGGATCGGGACCCGGCACCCGTCCCGCCCCTTCCTCGCGCCCGCGTCGCGGAACCACTGCGGGTCCTGGAGGACCTCAGCCGGCAGGTCGGCCACCTCCGGCAGGCCGAGCTCCTCGCCCTGGTACAGGTACGTCGAGCCGGGTAGCGCGAGCAGCAGCATCGCCGCCGCCCGCGCCCGGCGAAGGCCCTGGGCGAGGTCGGGAAGCGGATCCGTCCCGTTCGCCAACAGCCAGCGGTTCAGGTCCGTGTCCGCTTGCAGCGCGTACCTGCTGGCATGCCGGACGATGTCGTGGTTGGACAACGTCCAGGTCGGTGACGAGCCCGAGATGCGGGCACCGTCGAGGCACGCGGAGATCGTGTCGCGGAACGCGACTGCATCCCACGGCGTGTCGAGCAGATCGAAGTCGAACGCCTGGCCCAGCTCGTCCGCCCCGGCGTAGCGCGCCCTCCGCACCGGCCCGGCTGCCGTCTCGGCGACGGCGACTCGTGGTGGCGTGTACTCGTCGAAGACCCTGCGCCACGAACGGTAGATCTCGTGCACCTCGTCACGATCGGCGAGCGGGTGCGACCCGTCGTCGGGGTAGTCGGCGACGATGCCGATGGTCGGTACGGGCCGGTACGGCTCGGAGAGGTCCTTCTTCAGCAGGTGCGCTGCGTCGATGCGGAAGCCGTCGACACCCCGGTCGGCCCAGAACCGCAGCGTGGTGATGAAGTCGGCCGCAACCTCGGGGTCGTCCCAGTTCAGATCGGGCTGCTCGGGCGCGAACAGGTGGAGGTACCACTGCCCTGGGGTGCCGTCCGGGTTGGTGGTCCGTGTCCATGCGCTGGGGCCGAAGTGGCTCGGCCAGTCGTTCGGGGGCAGTTCGCCGCGCGCCCCCCGGCCGTCGCGGAAGATGTAGCGGTTGCGCTCCGGCGCCCCGGGGGCGGCGGCCAGCGCGGCGCGGAACCACTCGTGGGCGTTGGAGCTGTGGTTGGCGACGATGTCCACCAGGATGCGGATCCCGGCCGCGTGCAGGGCCCCCACCAGTTCGTCGAAGTCCGCGAGGGTGCCCAGCCGCGGGTCCACATTGCGGTAGTCGTCCACGTCGTAGCCGCCGTCGGCCAGCGCGGAGGGGTAGAAGGGGCTCAGCCACACCGCATCGATGCCGAGGTCGCGCAGGTACGGCACGCGGGAGGTGATGCCCCTCAGGTCGCCGATCCCGTTCCCGTCGGAGTCTGCGAACGAGCGCGGGTACACCTGGTAGACGACCGCCTGACGCCACCACTGTGGGTCGGGAGTCACCGCAATACCGCGCCGGCCCCGAAGGGCGTCACTTCACGGCGCCGGCGGAGATGCCGGCAATGATGCGCTTCTGCATGACGAAGTAGAAGATCACGATGGGAATGATCGACAGCAGCAGGCCGGCCATGGCGAGGCCGTAGTCCGAGGTGTACTTCCCGAAGAACACGTAGGTCCGCAGCGGCAGCGTCTTCTGGTCGTTCTCCAGCAGCACGATCTGTGGGAGCAGGAAGTCGTTCCAGATCCACAGGGCGTTGATGATCGCCACGGTGGCGGTGACCGGGCCGAGCAGCGGGAAGATGACCCTGCGGAACGTGCCGAACGCGGAGGCGCCGTCGATGGCGGCGGCCTCGTCCAGCGACCGTGGGATGTTGGAGATGAACCCGTGGTACAGGAAGGTCGACAGCGCCACGCCGAAGCCGACGTAGAAGAACGCGATGGTGTACTTGTTCTGCGGCATGTCCAGACCCTTCTGCCCGAACAGGCCGCTGAACGGGATCATCAATGCCTGGAACGGCACCACCATCGACGCGACCAGCACCAGGAACGTCGTCTTGGAGAACTTCGACGGCGTGCGCGAGAGGTAGTAGGCGAGCAGTGAGGACGCGACGATGATCGCCGACACGCCGAGGACCGTGACGATGAAGGAGTTGCCGAGCGACTGCCAGAACTCCATCTTCCTGATGGCCTCGGTGAAGTTGCTCCACTTCAGCGTGGTGGGCAGAGAGAGCGGGTCGTTGGCCACATCCCGGCGCTCCTTGACCGAGTTGATGATGACCATGATGAACGGGAATGCGTACAGCGCAGCCAGTGCCAGTGCGAGGAGCAGGAAGACCAGTCGTATGCGGCGGACGCGCTTCATGCCTGGACCTCGAATCGCTTGGAGATGACCACCTGCACCAGTGCGGCAGCCGCGACCACGATGAACATGACGACGGCTTGGGCCTGGCCGGTGGCGAAGTCGAGCCTGGTGAAGGCCTCCCGGTACACGTGGAGCGACATCAGCTCGGTGGAGTTGTACGGGTTCCCGTTGGTGAGCGCGAGGTTGAGGTCGTACGCCATGAACGCGTTGCGCATCGTGAGGAACAGCGAGATCGTGAACGCCGGTGCGATGAGTGGGATCTTGATGTACAGCATCTGCCGGAACCCGGTGGCGCCATCGATCGTCGATGCTTCCAGCACTTCGGGGTTGACGCTCATCAGGGCGGTCACGTAGACGATCATCATGTAGCCCGACATCTGCCACACGGTGACGATGACCAGCGCCCAGAAGGCCTTGTTCGTCTCCAGCAGCCAGTTGGAGCTGAAGAACGGCAGCTGCGGGATCACCTTGGAGAAAAGGAACTGCCAGACCAGACCGAGGATCACACCACCGATCAGGTTGGGGACGAAGAAGACCGTGCGCAGGGCGTGCATGCCGCGCATCGGCATCGTCACCAACAGGGCCAGGCCGAAGGCGACGAGGTTGGTGATGACCACGGTGGCCAGCACGTACCCCAAGGTGAGCCACAGCGAATGCCAGAACTTGTCGTCGTGGAACACGGCGACGTAGTTGTCGAACCCGACCCACTTCGTGCTGCCGAAGCCGTCCCAGTCCCGGAAGGTGAAGTAGATCCCTCGGACGAACGGCACGATCAGCACAAGGGTGAAGATCGAGAGGGGAACGAATGCGAACACGAGGAAACGGCTGATCGCCTGCCGTCGATTACTGACCGCCATGGTGCCCCCTCCGATGAGCGTCTGGGTTGCCCCGGGGCCCGTGACCCCGAGGCAACCCAGATTCAGTTGTTACTTACGGATGTGTGGACGGCGCCCTCAGGAGAGGGTCACGCCACCCAGCACGCTTCCATGTCCTTGGCGAGCGTCTCGCGATCCGAAACGCTGTCATAGTACTTCTGCGTCGCGGTGCCGTAGCACTCCTGCAGGCCGGCCGGGTAGGCGCTGTTGACCCACTGGAGGGTCTTGCCGTCGGCGATGTACTCGGCGATCCGAGCGGCCATGTAGGTCGACGGGGTCACGGTGAAGCCGTCGTACACCGGGATGAAGCTCATCCCGTTGCTCTCGATCGGGCCGGCCCAGTGCGCCTGGCCTTCGGGGGTGGTGAGGAACCACGTGATGACCGAGATGGCGGCCGCACGCTGCTCGGGCGTGGACTGCTCCTGGTCGATCATCATGTAGAACGGCACGCCGACGGAGATCGAGTCGTTGCCATAGGCGCCCTCGGTGTCGCTGATCGCGACGGGCATCACGCCGAACTCGCCGTCCGGGGTGGCCTCGAGCAGGTTCGGCTCGGCCCAGTTGCCCATGAACCACGTGCCCGCGTCGCCGGAGGCCAGGTCCTCGACGCCGACGTTGTAGTCGTCATCGGAGATGGTCGCGGTGTCGATCGTGTCGGCCTTCAGCAGGTCGAACGTGTCCAGCCAGTCCAGGAAGGCCTGGTCCGACATCAGGTCGTACGTGCCGGCCTTGAGCTGGTCGAGGATCGCCATCCGGCCCTCGGCCGTATCGGCCGAGTTGGCGTGGTAGATGTTCGTGAAGTGGGCGCCGAGCGACCACCACAGGCCGGAGAAGTGCACGCCGGCCGGGCCGCTCGCGGCGATGGCGTCGAGCGCCGCAGCCAGGTCGCTGCGGGTCGCGATCGACGCCGGGTCGACGCTGGCAGCGTCGAGCACGGCCTTGTTGTACAGCAGGCCGAACGCCTCGGCGGTGATCGGGATGCCCACCTGCTTGCCGTCGATGTTGGCGACGTCGAGCGTGCCCGGCGCAGCCAGGTCGGCCAGCGGCTGCCCGGTCCAGTCCATGACCTTGTCGGCCATGTTCGGCAACTCCTGCAGCGCCGTCATGATGGTGGGGGCCTTGCCGGCCTCGTACATCGGCGTCACGGTCTGGAGGAAGGCCTCACCCTGGGCGGTGTCGATGACGGTCACCTTCACGCAGTCGGTGTTGGTGGCGTTGTAGTCGGCAATGGCAGCCTTGAACTGGTCCTGGATCTCGATCTTGATCGTGCCCAGCCAGGTGATCTCGGTCGGCGAGGTGCACTCGCCCGAGCCGCCGGTCTGGTCGGTCGCCGTGCCGCTCGTGCTCCCGCTGTCGTCGTCGCCGCACGCGACGAGGACGAGGGACGCGGCCGCAAGCGTGGCCACCCAACGTGTCTTTCTCATTACGTTCTCCTGTGCTCGTGGATGTGAGCAGAGATCTCGGACCGGCGCACGCCGCCCGAGAGGATCGACGACCGATCAGCGAAATGCGCCGGTGACAGCCCATTCCGACAACCCGTTCGGACGATCAAGTCTCCCCCTCTGCCGTTGCGCTCACTACTGTAAGCGCTTGCAAGACTAGCACGCTTTGCGAAACGAGCCAAGAGCCCGAGCGCATCTCGGGGATCCGTCGAGGCCGGTACGCTCGGCCGCATCGACCCCTTTCCGCACCTGCATGCCCGCCCTGCACTCGGCTGGGTCAACGACCCGAACGGCATCGGCCGTTGGGACGGGCGCTGGCACGTGATGTACCAGTGGAACCCCGCTGCGGCGGTGCACGGCGACATCCACTGGGGCCACATGTCATCCGCGGACCTGCTCTCCTGGCGCGACGACGGCGTCGCGCTGCGGCCGCGCCCTGGCGACATCGACGCGGCCGGCGTGTGGAGCGGCGTCGCCGTGCCGGACGCCGGCGGTGTCGCGCTCGTGTACACCGCGGTGCCGGACGACGCTCGCCACGCCTGCGTCGCCGTGGCCCGTCAGGCTGCGGACGGGACGTGGGCGCAGCCCGGCCGCGTGGCCACACAGCATCCCGATCACCGCCGCTGGCGCGACGTCCGCGACCCGTTCGTCCTCTCGGTCGATGGGCGCCGCTTGGGGATCATGGGCGCGGGGCGCGCTGGTGCCGGCCAGTCGCCGCCGCGTGGCGGTGCCGTGCTGGTGTACGACGCGGACGACCTCGACGACTGGACGTTGCTCGGTGCGTTGCTGGTCGCCGACGAGTTGCCGGCCGGCATGGTGGGCGCGGGTGCGATCTGGGAATGCCCGCAGCTCGTCCCGGTGCGGGAGGGCTGGCTGCTGGTGGTCTCGTGGGATGACGGCGCCGCAGCGCAGCCTGCTGGGTCCGACGGCATTTCGCGGCCTCGGCATGGGGTTGCCTGCTACTCCGGAGAACTGGACGTCACCGGACCCGTGCCGCGCTTCACACCAGCGACGGAGGCCCTGCTCGACCATGGGCCGGACTTCTACGCGCCCCAACTCGTGATCGACGGCGACCGGGTGCTGGCGTGGGGCTGGTCGTGGGAGGGGCGTGGTGCCGGCACCAACCATCGGTCCGATGCCGAGGTCGCCGCGTGCGGTTGGGCGGGCACCCTGACCTTCCCGCGGGAGGTCGTGCTCGGCCCTGCTGGCGCCGGGATGTGCGTCCCGGCTCGGGAGCTCGAGGCATTGGAAGGTCGCCCTCTGCCGGTGCACAGCACGGGCGACGGTGTCGAGATGCAGACGGACGAGGCGGCCTGGGTGGCCCGCTCGGCCGGCGGTGTGCTGGTCGAACTGGTGGATGGCTCGACGGGGCAGGTCCGGCCCGTGTGGAGCAGCCGCACCGAGGGCCCGATCACGGTCTTCGCTGACGGCTCGATCGTCGAGGTGTTCGCCGAGTGGGGCACCAGCACCCGGCGCGCCTACCCGGCCGCCGGCGAGGTCTGGAGGGTGCGTTCGGGGGGTCCGATGGTTGCGACCGTGCTGCGGGTGCCGGTCGGCCGGTAGCCGGCGCCGACGGGGTCCGGGGTCCGCCAGTGGGGCGGGGCCAGTGGGGCGGGGTCAGTGGGCAGTCAGTTGGTTGGCGGGGCGCCTGTGGTGGCTCGGGCGACGAGTGTCAGCTCCACCGGATGGTGGTGGACGGCGCCTCCGTCTTCCAGCGCGTCGAGCATCAGCCGGGCGCCGATCCGGCCGATCTCGCGGACCGGCTGGCGCACCGTGGTGAGCCCGACGGACTCCGCCACGGGGTGGTCGTCGAAGCCGACGATGGACACGTCGTGCCCCGCCTGCAGCCCTTCATCGCGCAGCGCCCACATCGCCCCGTAGGCCATCTCGTCGCTCATCAGGAAGACCGCCGTTGGCGGGTCGGACAGCGCGAGCAGGCGGCGCATCGCACTTCGGCCACCTTCGATGGTGAAGTCGCCGTCCTCCACGTACTGGGGCTGCAGCTGCAGGCTGGCCGACGACAACGCGCTGGCGAAGCCCTCCAAACGCTCGGTGGGCACATTGTGGGCAACGTCCAGGTGGGCATGGCCGCCGACGATGGCGAGCTTGCGGTGGCCGAGCTCCATCAGGTGGCAGGCGGCGAGGCGGGCACCGCGGACATTGTCCACCGACACCGACGTGACGCTCTTCAGCTGCTCGCCCAGCACGACGACCGGCAGCTCCAGCTCGGCGAGCTTGGTGGCGCCCTCTTCGCTGCAGAACACGTCCACCAGCACGATGCCGTCGGTGCGCTGATGGAAGCGGGCGTCGCCGCAGAAGATGCGCTCTCGGGCAGCCGGGTTTGCGGTGCCGATGAGCAGATCGAACCGGGCGAGCGCGAGGACCTCCTCCACGCCGGCCACCACCTCGCTGGTGTACCAACTGGTGAGCAGGGGGGACAGCAGCCCGATCGTGTGGCTGTGCCCGGAGGCCAGCCGCGAGGCATTGGAGTTGGTGACGTAGTGCAGCTGCTCGACGACTTCCAACACTCGCCGTTTGGTGTTCTCGGCGACGTTCGGGTGGTTGCGCAGCGCTCGTGAGACGGTGGCGGTGGACACGCCCGCCGACCGTGCGACATCGTCGATGGTCGCCCTTCCGGCATGCGGGATGACGTGCTCCATCGCTGGCCGAGCCTACCCGCCGGCCCGGACCACGACGGTGCTCTCGCCGGCGACGAGCGGGGCCTCACCGTCGCTGAACGCCTGGTCGCGGGACTGGAACAGCAGGGTCGCGCCGGCCAACTCGGGGGTCTGCATGGCGTCGGGGCCGAGGTTGCCGACGACGAGCAGGGAGCCGCGGCGGATGACCAGTGCCGTGTCGGTGTGGTGGAGCAGCTCGAAGGGCGCCTGCCAGAGCTCGGGGTAGGTTCTGCGCAGCATGGACAGCGCGTGGTAGCGGTGCCATGTGCTGGTGGGGTCGGCCTGCTGGTGCTCGACGGTGAGATCGGGCGGGAGGGGAGCGGTGTCGATCCAGGCGGTGGCCGCCTGGCTGAAGCCGTTGAGCGGGCCGGTGGTCCAGGGCATCGGCCCGCGGGCGACGTCGCGAGTCCAAAGCCCTTCGCCGTTGCGAGCCGACATGGGGTCTTCCACATGGCCGACGAGCGTCGCGTCGGGGAGGCCGAGCTCCTCACCTTCGTAGAGGAAGAACATGCCGTCGAGGGCAGCCATCAGCGTGGACACGGCGAGCGTGCGGCCGAGCCCGACGTCGCCGCCGCCGAACCGCGACACGGCCCGGGCCTGGTCGTGGTTCGAAACTTCCCACGCGCACCCGCCGTTGGCCTTCTCCTGGTACTCCAGGATCGTGTCGACGATGTGCGCCGGGCGCCACGGGCCGAGCCCCAACTGGAGCACGAAGCCGGCGTGGAGCGCGGTGTCGTCGGCAACGAACTCGGCGAACCGCTCGACGTTGCGTGTGTCCATCTCGCCGAGCAGCACCGAGCCGTGGTCGTGCACCGCGTCCCTCCACTGGCGGAACAGCACCGCTGTGTCGTGGCGGTGGAGGTCGTGCACATGGTCGAACGAGGCGAACACGTCCATCGGGTGCATGCCGGGGGTCACCGGGCGGAGTTGGGGGTTGTCGGCGAACGAGGGGTCCTTGCACAAGCCGTGCGCGACGTCGATGCGGAAGCCGTCGGCGCCGCGGCCCGCCCAGAAGCGCAGGATGCGGGCGAACTCCTCCATCACCGCCGGGTTCGCCCAGTTGAGGTCGGGCTGCTCGGGCAGGAACAGGTGGCAGTAGTACTGGCCGCTGCCGCCCGGGTCCAGCGTCCATGCCGGACCACCGAAGTGGCTGACCCAGTTGTTGGGGGGTCCCCCGTCGGGCGCCGGGTCGCGCCACAGGTAGTAGTCGCGGTACGGACCCGTCGGGTCGGCCACGGCGGCCTTGAACCAGGCGTGGTGGCTGGACGAGTGGTTGGGCACGATGTCGACGAAGAGGCGAAGGCCCAAGCGGTGGGCCTCGGCGGCCAGGGCGTCCCAGTCCGCCAGCGTGCCGTGCTTGGGGTCGACATCGCAGTAGTCCGACACGTCGTAGCCGTGATCGAACCCGGGGCTGCGGAAGAACGGCGTGATCCAGACCACGTCCACGCCCAGGTCGGCGAGGTAGGCGAGCTTGCCGGTGATGCCCGGGAGATCGCCGATGCCGTCGCCGTTGGTGTCGGCGAAGCTGCGTACGTACACCTCGTACCCGATCGCGCCCCGCCACCAGTCGGGCCCGTCGATGCGGATCTGCAGCCCGCTGCCGGTGCGTGTCGTTGTAAGCGCTTGCACCTCGGTGACAATACACTCGCGCCCGTGGCCCCGCACCTCTCACCCCCTGACGCAGCCGACGTCGAGGTCGATCTGGAGCTGGTCGACCTGCTCGCCGCCCGTCGCCGCCGTCACGGTGCGATATTGCGCCACGGCATCGCCGCGCTGTACCCGGCGGCGGCCGGTGCACTGCTCGCCACGCTCGACGCCCTGCTCGAACAGCACGCAGTGAGGCGGCCGGCGAACCTTCGCGCTCGGGACGTGCTGCGCGAGGCCGAGCCGGACTGGTTCCAGCAGCCCGACATGGTGGGCTACGTCATGTACGGGGATCGGTTTGCGGACACGCTCCGCGGTGTGGGCGGGCATCTCGACTACCTGGGCGAGCTCGGCGTTCGCTATGTGCACCTCATGCCCCTCCTGCGTGCTCGCGAAGGCGAGAGTGATGGCGGGTACGCCGTGGCCGCCTACGACGAGGTCGAGCCGAGGTTGGGCACGATGGCCGACCTCGCCGGGTTGGCCGACGCGCTGCACGATCGCGAGATGAACCTGTGCATCGACCTGGTGGTCAACCACACGGCCGAGGAGCACCCGTGGGCGCAGGCGGCGCGGGCGGGCGATCCTCGCTACCGCGACTTCTACTTCTTCTTCCCTGACCGGGAGATGCCAGACCGCTACGAGCGCACACTCCGCGAGGTGTTCCCTACGTTCGCGCCTGGGAGCTTCACCTGGTTGGACGACGCGCAGCGATGGGTGTGGACCACGTTCAACGAGTTCCAGTGGGATCTCAACTGGTCGAACCCGGCGGTGTTCGCGGCGATGGTCGAGGTGATGCTGCACCTGTCCAACCAGGGGGTGGACGTCCTGCGCCTCGATGCCGTGCCGTTCATGTGGAAGCGCGAGGGCACGGACTGCGAGAACCTGCCCGAGGTGCACACGCTGCTGTGCACGCTGAGGGCGTTGATGGCCATTGCCTCGCCGGCGACGATCTTCAAGGCCGAGGCCATCGTCGCGCCGGAGGAACTGACGGCGTACGTGGGCGCGGGCAGCCCGGAGCGCCATGAATGCGAGCTCGCCTACCACAACCAGCTCATGGTGCTGTTGTGGAGCAGCCTGGCCACGGGTGAGGCGAAGTTGATGACGACGTCGTTGCGGCGTCTGCCGAGCATTCCTTCGCGGGCATCGTGGGTGACGTATGTGCGGTGCCACGACGACATCGGCTGGGCGATCACCGACGAGAACGCAGCAGCGGTTGGATGGGACGGCTGGGCGCACCGAGACTTCCTCGTGGACTTCTATCGCGGGGAGTTCCCGCTGTCGTTCGCCCGTGGCGACGTGTTCCAGTTCAACCCCGAGACCGGAGATGGCCGCACCTCCGGCAGCGCCGCCTCGCTGTGTGGCATCGAGCGTGCGCTCGAGGCTGAGGATCCGGTCCATCTGGACATCGCCTGCCGTCGCTTGGAGTTGGTGTACGCGGTCGCGTACTCGTTCGGTGGGGTGCCGCTGCTGTACATGGGTGACGAGTTGGGAGTGCGGAACGACGCCTCGTACCTCGACGACCCGGCGTTGGCTGACGACAACCGCTGGATGCATCGCCCGCGGATGGACTGGTCGGTGGCTGCCCGTCGACAGGTGCCGGGCACGCTGGAGGCCAGGCTGTTCGAGATGATGGCGGGGCTGGCCGGCGACCGGGCTTCCGTGGCGGCGCTGCATGGCGCGGCTCGACTCGAGGTCCTGCAGCCCACGGACAGCCATCTGTTCGCCTTTGCCCGGCACCACCCCGACCGAGGCAGGTTCACGATGGTGGCCAACTTCGGGAACCTCACGGTGGTTGCAGACACGGCCGGCTTGGGGTGCAGCCCCGGTGCCGCCGTCCGGCGCACTGGGGCTGGGGCGACCTTGGAGCCCGGAGGGGTGCTCACGCTGCCACCACTCGGCTATGCCTGGCTCGTGGAGCCGTGAGCCCTGGCGAGGCCCTTGACTCGGGCGGGCCGGGCGCCCTCCTGGCCACCACTCCGGCTCGCTGGGCCTGGGTCATTCCGCAGCGGTGCCGCACGGTCAACTCGCCCGATCAGTTCGACCTGTCCGGTTGACGGCCAAGCCCCCTTCTCCCTCGCCGCGCCCGGTCAACGACGCCAAGTGCGTCGCCTGGCGGGTCGGGTCGCGCGGTCGCCTGTCGGGTCGGGTCGGGTCGGGTCGCCTGTCGGGCCGGGTCGCGCGGTCGCGTGTCGGGTCGGGTCGCGTGTCGGGTCGGGTCGGGTCGGGTCGTTGGGTCAAGCCGCCGGCGGCTCGGCTGCGTCGGGCGCCGCCGCACCCGGCGGGTTGTCGAACGCGTTCGACCGGCGTGTGTCCCAACGGTCCGGATAGCCCGACAGCTGTGAGCCGTCGACGCGAGTGACGGTGATGCGCCGATCCGAGGGATCCATCGCAAGGGTCCATCCGCCGCTATGAACCGCCGTGTGATGGCCGCGGCACAGCGGCGCCAGATCGGCAAGATCCGTGCGGCCACCAGAGTTCCAGTCGTGGAGGTGATGCGGCTGGCAGCGGTCGAATGGGACGCCGCAGCCCGGCACGGCGCACGTGGAGTACATCGCCCGCAGCGCCACCCGTTGGGCATGGGTGGCCAGCCGTCGAACGCGTCCGACATCGAGCACCTTCCCCGCACCGCCGAGCACCACCGGGATGATTCCCGCATCACAGGCCATCTGCCGGACCGCGGCGACCGGGAGGTCCGCGCTGCCGGTGTCCAGCTGGGTGGCCTCGTGGACGCCGGCCCTCAGTGTGGCCTCGTCGATGACCACCACCACCTCTGTGTCGGGCACGGCGAACATCGACCTCGGGCCACCCGCCGCCACGTCGTCCAACGCTCCACCGGCGCAGGCAAGCTCGTACAGCGCCACGGCATTGAGGTGCTCCCACCTCGCGTCGCCCTCGGGGCATTCGGCAGGCTCCCGACCGGCCTCGATGATCGCGGCACGTGCGGCACCGAGGCGGGCGATCAGGCGCTGCCCACGTTCGGGGTCGTACATGGCCCGGATGTTGACCATGCCGCTGTCGTCCACCCAGTGCGTCAGACCCGTCGCCCGGCGCTGCTTCACCAGCCGCTCGACCCCGTCGTCCGACCGCAGTCGGTTGACCTCGGCCACCAGCAGCCGACGGAACCGCTCCGGTCCGTTGACCGAGGCCAGCCGAACCAGCGTCGCGTCCAATGACGTCAGGCGCTGACGGTCGGCCAGGTTCATCTGGTGCCAGCAGCGGCCAAGCACCTGCACATGGCTCTCGGCCACCCGGGACTCCCGCAGCGCGGCACTGAACAGCGGGAACTGCGCCAGCAGGCGAGCGAGCGTGGCCTGGCGGGCGGCCTCCCGCTCGCTGATCCGAGCCGAGTCCGCCAGCTCCAGCTCCGCAGGCTTCGGCGCCGGGCCGCCGGTCCCAGCGTTGCCGCTGGCAGGACCGCCCGTGCCCCCTGCGTCACCGGGCTCGCTGCCTGGCCCGCCGCCGGGGTGGTCGCCTGGGTGGTCGGCGGGGTCGTCGCCGGACGGAGGTGGCGGCAGGGGCAGCCCACCGGCCAACTCGGCCAGTTCGTCCAGCCTCCGCACCAGCGCCGACCGGGTGGCGGCCGTCCAGTTCGCCAGGCGGGCGAGGTTGCGCATCGCGCCCCGCACGGCCTGCTCGTCCAGGGTGGAGATGTCGGTCGCCTCGAGGTCGGCGACGATCGGTGACAGGGTGACAGTGCTCATCCGGCAACTGTCGCAAAGGGGTGTCACACAGCGCGGCGGAGTGCGATCACGTCGTCGATCATCCCGTGGGCGATGTCCAGTTCCTCCGGCGGGAAGATCGCCACGTCCTGCACGCCGGCCTCACCGAGCCGCTGCAAATGCTCCACTGCGTCGTCGAACGTGCCCACTGCGGCCAGGTCCAGCCACCAGTCCCGGGGCATGCCCGCAAGCGCGGCCTCCCCGCCGTCGGCCAACAGCGCCTGCATCTCGGCGAAGTGGGGATGCTCGCCGACCGTGGGGTTGGCGGACCGCACCCACCCCGCCACGAGCGGGGCCATCCATTCGTAGGCCTGCTCCCGGGAGGGGGCGATGCACAGCGACGTGAACGTGCTGACGCGCCACCCCTCGGGGTCCCCCGCCAACCTCCGGGCCGCTCGGGCAGCGGCAGGGCCGGCCCCCTCCACCAGGATCACCCCGTCACACGCCCTCCCGGCCACGGCCATCGACTTCGGGCCACGCACCCCCGCCACCACCGGCGGCACGTCGACGGGCGGGGCCTCCAGCCGCACCCCGCGCAACTGCACCTCGCGCCCCTCGACGGACACCTCCTCGCCGCGCAGCAGCCGGCGGACGGCCGTCAGCACTTCCTCCAGCGTGGTGAGCGGGCTGGGCGTGCGGGCGCCGATCTGCTCCATCCAGTCCTGCACGCCGTGACCGATGCCGGCAATCAGCCGGCCCGGCCCCAGCTGCGCGAGCGTCGCGAGCTCCATCGCCGTGATGGCCGGGTTGCGGGCGACGGCGGGGAGGATGCCGATGCCGACGGTGAGCCGCTCGGTCGCCGCCAGCGCAGCCGCAGCCAGGGACACGCCCGCGGTGAAGAAGCAGTCCTCGATCACCCACAGCTGGTCGACACCGCCGTCCTCCAGCCGCCGGGCGAAATGCAGCACCTCGGGCGCCGGGAACGTGCGGTCGAAGCACATGCCGATGTTGATGTCAGCCATGGCCGTCACGCTAGTGAGCGGTCAGGGGGTGGGGGGAGGGACCAACTCCTGCAGGAACCCGGCGAGGAACGTCGCTGCGTCCACGCCGCGTCGAATCGGTACGACCACCTGCTGCTGATCCGCCTTGTAGATCGAGTCGCGGCTCAACCGCCGCAGCCGCAGCTCCTCGCTGGCCTTCAACTCGAGCGGCGCCAGGCGGGCCATCGTGCCGGTGATCTGCACTTCACGCAGCCCCAGCCGGTGGCACTCGGCCCGCAGCAGACCCACACCCAACAGCGCCTCGGCGGCCTCTGGCACTGGCCCGTAGCGGTCCTCCCACTCGGCCCGGATGTCGGCCACCTCGGCCGGCGTGGTGACCGCGGCCAGCCGCCGGTAAGCCTCCAGCCGCAGCTCCTCCTTCGGCACGTACTCGGCCGGCAGGAACGCGTCGGTGGGCACGTCCAGCTTCACCTCGCTGGGCTCCTTGATCGGCTCGCCCTTCATCTCGCCCACGGCCTCGGTGACCATCTGGCAGTACAGGTCGTACCCGACGGCGGCGATGTGCCCGCTCTGGGCCTCGCCCAGCAGGTTGCCGGCGCCGCGGATCTCCAGGTCGCGCATCGCGATCTTGAAGCCGCTGCCCAGCTCAGTGGCCTCGCCGATGGTGCGCAGGCGCTCGTAGGCCTCCTCGCTGAGCCGGGCCTCCGGCGGGTGGAACAGGTAGGCGTACGCCCGCGACCCGCTGCGCCCCACCCGGCCGCGCAGCTGGTGCAGCTGGCCGAGGCCCAGCAGGTCGGCCCGCTCCACCACGAGCGTGTTCACCGTGGGCATGTCGATGCCGCTCTCGATGATGGTGGTGCAGACCAGCACGTCGAAGCGGCCCTCCCAGAAGTCCAGCACCACCTGCTCCAGCGACCCCTCGTCCATCTGCCCGTGGGCGATGGCGATGCGGGCCTCCGGCACCAGTTCACGCAACCGGGCGGCCGCCATGTCGATGGTCTGCACCCGATTGTGCACCCAGAACACCTGGCCCTCGCGCAGCAGTTCGCGGCGGATGGCCTCCACCGCCACCCGCTCGTCGTAGCCGCCGACGAACGTGAGGATCGGCTGGCGGTCGGCCGGCGGCGTCTGCAGCAGCGACAGGTCGCGGATGCCCACCAGGCTCATCTCCAACGTGCGGGGGATCGGCGTGGCGGACAGCGTCAGCACGTCGACGTTCGTCTTCAGCTTCTTCATCGCCTCCTTCGCCTGCACGCCGAAACGTTGCTCCTCGTCCACCACCAGCAGCCCGAGGTCCTTGAACTCGACGCCCTCCTGCAGCAGGCGGTGGGTGCCGATGACGCAGTCCACCTCGCCCGACTTCAGCCCGGCCAGCACCTGGCGGGCCTCCTTCGGGGTGAGGAAGCGGGAGAGGGTCTCCACCCGGATCGGGTACCCGGCGAAGCGGTCGGCGAACGTGTTGCCGTGCTGGGTGGCCAGCAGCGTGGTGGGGGCCAGCACGGCCACCTGCTTGCCATCCTGGATGGCCTTGAACGCCGCCCGCACGGCCACCTCGGTCTTGCCGAACCCGACGTCGCCGCACAGCAGGCGGTCCATCGGGTAGGCGCGCTCCATGTCCGCCTTGATGTCGTCGATCGCCACCCGCTGGTCCGGCGTCTCCACGAACGGGAACGCTTGCTCCATCTCGTGCTGCCACGGGGTGTCCTGCCCGAAGGCATGGCCGGGCGCGTTGACCCGCTTCTGGTACAGCACCACCAGTTCCTGGGCGATCTCCCGCACCGCGCTGCGGACCCGGCTCTTCGCCTTGGCGAAGTCCGCCCCACCCAGGCGGTGGAGCACGGGGGCCTCCCCACCCACGTACTGGCGCAGGGTGTCGATCTGGTCGCTGGGCACGTACAGCTTGTCGCCGCCCTTGTACGCCAGCAGCAGGTAGTCCCGCTCCACCCCGCCGATCGTCCGCTTCACCATCCCCTGGTACTGGCCGACGCCGTGCTGGTAGTGGACCACGTAGTTCCCCGGCTTGAGGTCCTCGAACATGCCCGCGCCCTGGCGCTTCCGCGGGCGGGCGGCGCGGTGGGCACGGCGGCGGCCGGTGAGGTCGGCCTCCGCGACCACGGCCAACTTGGCGGCGGCCACCGTGCAGCCCCGGTGCAGCGGCGCGACGGTCACGTGACCACCGGGGTGGAGGAGGGCCTCCCCCGTGCGACCGACCGTGAAGTCCAGCCCGCGCTCCACCAGCAGGGCCGCCATCCGGTCGGCGGACCCCTCACCGTCGGCGGCGACGATGACCCGGTAGCCGTCGCGCAGCAGGTCGCCGAGCCGCTGCGTCAGGCCCTCCCCGTCGCCCACGACGGGACCCCACCCGGTGGCCTGCACCATGGGGGAGTCCGGTGTCTCCGGCGCGCTGGAGATCGTCCACGTCGCCTGGCCGGCGCTCAGCAACCGGTCCGGCTCGGCGTGCAGGCGGGGGAACGGCTTGGCCGCGTCGCGCTGCCACGTGCTGGCCAGCGCCCGGGCCAGGTCGTCCTCTTCGGCCAGCAGGTCGTTGGCCCGGTCGCGCATCCGCCGCGGCTCCACCAGTGCCACCTTCGACGTCGCCGGCAGCACGTCGGTGAGCAGCTGCGGCTCGTCCACCAGCCACGGCAGCCAGCTCTCCATCCCGTCGAACAAGGCACCGTCGGCGAGGCGTTCCCAGTGCTCCCGCCCCCACGGCTCGGTGGCCACCAGCCCGGCTGCCCGCGCCTGCACCGCCTCGCTGCCGACGAGCTCCCGCGCCGGGAACACCAGCGCCTCGTCCAGATCGCGCACGCTGCGCTGGTCGCTGACGGAGAACTCGGTCAGCCGGTCCACCTCGTCGCCCCACAGGTCGATGCGGATGGGCGCGTCGGCCGTGCTGGGGAAGATGTCCACGATGGCGCCGCGCCGGGCCACCTCGCCGCGGTGCTCCACCAGCTCCTCGCGCCGGTAGCCGGCGTGCACCAGCCGGGCGACCAGCTCGTCCGGGTCGAGCACGGCGCCCTTGCGGACGCGGATCGGCTCGACCTCCATGGCCTCCGGCCCGAGGTGCTGCAGCAGGGCACGCACCCCGGCCACGACGACGGCCGGGCATCGTTCGGGCGACCGCAACCGCCACAGGATCTCCAGCCGCCGCCCCATCGTCTCCACGCTCGGGCTGACCCGCTCGAAGGGCAGGGTCTCCCACGCCGGGAACAGCACCACCTCGCCGGGCGGCATGTACTGGCACATGTCGTCGTAGAGCTGCCCGGCGTCGCTGCCGGTGGGGCAGGCCACCACCAGCGGCCGGCGGTCGCCCAACTGGGCGAGTGCGGCGACGGTGACGGCCCGGGCGGCCTCCGGCACGGCCACGAAGCCGCTCGGGTCGCCCAGCGCCTGGGTCAGCGCCGGTTCGTCGCGCAGCAGGCGGGGGAGGGAAGCCAGGGACGACATGGTGGGATCAGGCCTTGGTGTTGTAGCGCTGCATCGCCGCGTCCACGCCCTCGGTGACGATGGCCTCCACCGCGTCGGCGGCACGCACGATGGATTCGTCGAGCAGTTGACGTTCGGACAGGCTCATCCGCGACAGCACATGGTCGGCGCCGCGCTCCTTGGACGGCGGCTTGCCGATACCGATGCGGACGCGCAGGTAGTCCTGGGTGTGCAGGTGCTGGGTGATGCTGCGCAGTCCGTTGTTGCCGGCCAGACCGCCCCCCGCCTTGACCCTCACCGTGCCCGGGGGCAGGTCGAGTTCGTCGTGGACGATGATGATCCGGGCGGGGTCCTCCACCTTGTGGCGGCGCACCAGGGCGCGCACGGACTCGCCGCTGAGGTTCATGTAGGTGATCGGGAACGCCAGCACGACCTTCTGGCCGTCCATCCGGGCCTCGGCCACCAGGGCGCGGTCCCGACCGGCCTTCAGCTTCTCGCCCAGCCGTTGCGACAGCAGCGCGACCACTTCCTCGCCCATGTTGTGGCGGGTGCGGGCGTACTCCTTGCCGGGGTTGCCGAGGCCGACGATCAACCAGTCGATCACCGGGGCACCCCCGCCGTGGTCAGGTCACTCGCCGGCGTCGTCGCCAGCGGCCTCGGCCTCGCCACCCTCGGCGGCTTCGCCTTCGCCCTCGCCCTCGGCGGCCTCAGCAGCCTCGGCGGCGGTGTGGAGCGTGGTGACGACCGGCATCTCCTCGTCGCCCGTGGCGGTGACGCCGGCGGGCAGCGTGATGTCGGCGAGGCGGATGACGTCGCCCGGCTGCATCTCGGTGATGTCGATGGTGATCTGCGCCGGCATGTTGCCCGGGGTGCAGCGGACCTCGATGGTGTCCACCGCACGGTCCACCAGCATGCCCTCGCTGGCGACGGCCTTGGCCTCGCCCTCGAGGTGCACCGGGACCTGCACGGTGATCTCCTCGGTCATCGAGACCTGGAGGAAGTCGATGTGGCTGACCGTGCGCTTGATCGGGTGGCGCTGCAGCTCCTTCACGACGGCCGGGTACTTCTGGCCGCCGACCTCGAGGTTCAGCAGGGTGTTGACGCCGGCCGGGCCGCTGAGGGCGATGCGCAGGTCGCGGCGCTCCACCGTGAGGCTGACGGGGGTCATGCCGTGGCCGTAGAGGACACCGGGGATGTGGCCCTCGGCCCGCAGGCGGCGGGCGGCGGCGGACCCTGCAGCGGAGCGGGGCGTGGCGGCGAGCGTGGTGGTGGACATGACGGAAGCCTCGATCAGTACGGCCGAAAGAACAGCGGGCAAGCCTACCGGAGCCGTTCCGCCGTCACAATCGGAGCGGCGGATCGGCGCGACCCGTCAGGCCTGGTTCTCGCCGCCGAAGATCTCGCTGACGCTGGTGTCGTCGAACACGGCGTTCAGCGCGTCGGCGATGAGGGGCGCGATCGACAGCACCTCGATCTTGGCGATCTGCTGCTCCGGAGCCAGTGGCAGGGTGTTGGTGAGCACCACCTTGGTGATCACCGACTTCGACAGTCGCTCGATGGCCGGGCCGCTGAGCACGGCGTGGGTGGCCATCGCCCAGACCTCTTTGGCGCCGCGGGCCATGAGGACGTCGGCGGCCGAGACGATGGTGCCGCCGGAGTCGATCATGTCGTCGGTGAGGATGCACAGGCGGCCGTCAACGTCGCCCATGACCTCCTTGGCCTCGGCCACGTTGGCGGTGCCCTTCGGCCGGCGCTTGTAGATGAACGCCAGGTCGCTGCCCTTGTCCGTGAGGTGCTGGGCCATCCGCTCGGCCACCTTGATGCGACCGGCGTCGGGGGCGACGATCACCGGTTCCAGTGCGTGCTCGCGCACATAGTTCTCCAGCACGGGCATTGCCGTGAGGTGATCCACCGGGCCGTCGAAGAAGCCCTGGATCTGGCCGCTGTGCAGGTCGATCGAGATCATCCGCTTGGCGCCGGCGCTCTTGAACAGGTCCGCCACCATGCGGGCGGTGATCGGCTCGCGGCCCTCGGCCTTGCGGTCCTGGCGGGCGTAGCCGTAGAACGGGCAGACGGCGGTGATCCGCTTGGCGCTGGCGCGGTAGGCCGCGTCGATCATGATCAGCTGCTCCATGATCGAGTCGTTGATGCTGCGCCCGCCGAACCCGCAGTGGGTCTGCATGACGAACACGTCGTTGCCACGGATGCTCTCGGCGAACCGCACGCGCACCTCGCCGTTGGCGAACTGGACGATGTTGGGGTTGCCGAGCTCGATGCCGAGATGGCCGGCCACTTCCTCTGCCAATGCCGGATGGGTGCGCCCCGAATAGAGCGCCATCCGCTTGGTCGTGACCTTCTCCATCCGTTGCTCCCCGCTACTGGCCGTCGACAGGCGCAGTGTAGAAGGCGCCGGTGGCGGCGCCCGAAACGACGCTGCTCCCCGGCGGGAGGAATGCATAGGGCCCGACATGGGCGTCCGCCCCGACCTCGCTGTCGCGGCCGGTGGTGTGCTCCACCACGGCCCCGTCGCCGACCGTGCAGTCCACCAAGCGGGTGTCCGGGCCGATCTCGCAGCCGTCGCCGACGACGGTGGCGCCCTGCAGGATCGTGCCCGGGTAGAGCGTCACGTCGCGCCCGAGGCGGACGGTGACGTCGATGAACGTCTGGCGGGGGTCCAGCATGGTGACGCCGTTCAGCAGGTGGCGGCGGTTGGTGCGGTTGCGGAACTCGCGCTCGGCCATGGCCAGCTGCCAGCGATCGTTGACGCCCTGGGTCTCCTCCATCGGTGCCTGCACGCACCCGATGCGATGGCCCATCGCGGCGAGCGAACCGACGACGTCCGTCAGGTAGTACTCGCCCTGGGCGTTGTCCGGGCTGAGGCGGCGCAGGGCGGGGCCGAGCAGGTCGCGGCGGAACGCGTACATGCTGGTGCAGATCTCCCGGACCGCCCGTTCCTCCTCGTTGGCGTCGCGCTGCTCGACGATGCGCAGGACCCGGCCGTCGCCCGTCTTGGACGGCTGGCGGATGACCCGCCCGTAACCGGTGGGGTCGTCGAGCACGCTGGTGATGAGCGTGGCCGCGTACTCGTTGGCGACGTGGGTGCTGACCAGCGCCTCCAGCGTCTCCGCGCTGAGGAGCGGCGTGTCGCCGGGCAGCACCACGACGGTGGACGTGTCGTCGAGGTCGTCGCCGGGGAACGCGCTGAGGCCGACCATGGCCGCGTCGCCGGTGCCGCGCTGGACCTGCTGCTCCACGAACGTGACGTGTGCCCAGTCGGGTGATTGCTCCTGCACCTTCTTGGTGACGCGCTCGGCCCCGTGGCCGACCACCACCACGGTGCGGTCCGGCTGCAGGCCCTCGAGGGAGTGGATGACGTGCATCACCATCGGCCGCCCGCAGATGAGGTGCAACGGCTTCGGGCGGGTGGATCGCATGCGCGACCCCTCGCCGGCGGCGAGGACGATGGCGGAGACGCTCATGGGTCTGTTCTATCGCGTGCGGCGGCACGGATGGCCGCCGGTCCGAACGTGGTGGCGCACTGCCGGCACCAGAAGCCCTGCTCCAACTCCGTGCCGCACGGGGCGTGGACGAGCACGATGTCCGCGTCGCCGCCGGCCAGGTGGTGCTCGCCCCAGCGGATCAGCGCCACGAGCGCGGGGGAGAGCGCGACGCCGGCGGGGGTCAGGCGGTACTCGTACCGTGGCGGGTGGTCCTGGTAGCGGTCCTTCGTCATCACCCCGCCGTCGACCAGGCGCTTGAGGCGGTTGGTGAGGATCGGGCGGGCGATGCCGAGGTCGTCGATGAAGTCGTCGAACCGGCGTACCCCGCGCAGTGCGGCCCGGATGATGAGGATGCTCCACCGGTCGCCGACCAGCTTCAGCGTGCGCTCCAGCGTCGTCGGCTGCCCGTCCCCCATCCCCCCAGACGCTACCCCGGACCCCGGTTGGAGGGTTTCGTGCTCGGAGGTGGACATGAAACCCTCCGACCCCGCCCGCTTCGGCCCGGTTGGAGGGTTTCGTGCTCGGAGGTGGACACGAAACCCTCCAACTGGTGAGTTCGGGAATAGAACTGACTTGGGTAGGGTGCTCGGCGTGATCGAGGAACTGCTGGGGACACCGCTGGACGACCTGCTGGCCGCGGCCCGTGACGTGCGCGACCGGGCCCACGGCACGCGGGTGACGTACTCACCGAAGGTGTTCATCCCGTTGACCATGCTGTGCCGCGACCGCTGCGGCTACTGCACGTTCGCCCAGCCCCCGGCCCGCCTGCAGGCGCCGTACCTCACGCCGGAGCAGGTGCTGCGGATCGCCGCCGACGGCGCCCGGATGGGCTGCCACGAGGCCCTGTTCACGCTCGGCGAGGCGCCCGAGGAACGCTACGACGTCGCCGCCGACTGGTTGCGCGCCAACGGCTACGACTCCACGGTCCACTACCTCCACGCCATGGCCGGCCTGGTGTTGGCCGAGACCGGCCTCCTGCCCCACGCCAACGCCGGCGCGCTGAGCGAGGCGGAACTGCGCCTGCTGGCGGAGGTCAGCCCCAGCCAGGGGATGATGATCGAGACGCTGCGCGCCGACCTGCCGTGCCACCGCGGCGCGCCGGACAAGCACCCGCAGCGACGGCTGGACACGCTGGAGGCCGCCGGCCGGGCCCGCATCCCGTTCACCACCGGCATCCTCGTGGGCATCGGCGAGACTCGGGCCGACCGGCTGGCCGCGCTGGCCGCCATCGCCGACAGCCATCGCCGCCACGGGCACGTGCAGGAGGTGATCGTCCAGAACTTCCTGCCCAAGCCGGGCACGGGCATGCAGCACGAGCCCCCCTGTCCGCAGGACGAGTTCCTCTGGTCGATCGCCGCCGCCCGCCTCGTGCTGCCGCCGGAGATCCACCTGCAGGCCCCGCCGAACCTCAGCGACGACTTCGGGGTGCTGCTGGGCGTCGGCATCGACGACTGGGGCGGCGTCTCGCCCGTCACGCTCGACCATGTGAATCCGGAGCGACCGTGGCCGGCGCTGGACCGCCTGCGCGAGGTCACCGAGGCGCGTGGCTTCGCGCTGGCGCCCCGCCTGACGATCTACCCCGAGTTCGCCCGCCGCCCGCAGGAGTGGCTGCACGAGCGGCTCCGCTTCCCCGTGCTGGACCGCAGCGACGCCGAGGGCCTGGGCCGCGACGACCCCGGTGCCGTCTGGCCGGAGAAGGTCACCGCCGCCGACGTGGTGCACGACGGCGCAGAGGTGGTGCTGGTCGGCCACCGCAGCACCCAGTGGTACTCCGGCGCGACGAACCCGCCACCCACCCTGCTACCCGCGCCCGCCGGCCACTCCGGGCCCGTCCGCGGCGCCGTCGCCGAGGTGCTGGCGGGCATCGACGCCGGCCAGGAGCCCGGCTTCGAGCAGGTCGTCACCCTGTTCCGCGCCCGCGGCCCGGAGGTCACGGCCATCGCCGTCGCCGCCGACCGGCTGCGCCGCGAGACCGTCGGCGACGCCATCACCTGGGTCCACAACCGCAACATCAACTACACGAACGTGTGCACGTTCAAGTGCCGGTTCTGCGGCTTCTCCAAGGGCCCGCTGAGCCTCAACCTGCGCGGCACGCCGTACCTCCTGACGCTGGACGACATCGCCCAGCGGGCACGCGAGGCGTGGGACCTCGGCGCCACCGAGGTGACGCTGCAGGGCGGCATCCACCCCAGCTTCGACGGCGACTACTACGTGGACGTCGCCCGTGCCGTGAAGGACGCCGTGCCCGGCATGCACGTGCACGGCTTCACCGCGCTGGAGGTGATCGAGGGTGCCCGCCGCCTGGGTGAGGACCTGCCCACCTACCTGCGGCGGCTGAAGGACGCCGGCCTGGCCAGCCTGCCCGGCACGGCGGCCGAGATCCTCGACGACGAGGTCCGCGCCGTGCTGTGCCCGGACAAGATCACCACCGACGAGTGGCTGGACTGCCACGCGGCGGCGCACGACGTGGGCCTGCGCAGCAACGTCACGATCATGTTCGGCTCCATCGAGCACCCGGAGAGTTGGGCCCGGCACCTGCTGCGGACCCGCGAGTTGCAGAAGGTCACCGGCGGGTTCACCGAGTTCGTCGGCCTGCCGTTCGTGCACATGGCGTCGCCGATCTACCTGCAGAAGGGGTCCCGCCGCGGCCCGACGTTCCGCGAGACCCTGCTGATGCACGCCGTCGCCCGGTTGGTGTACCGCGGGCTGATCGACAACATCCAGCTCAGCTGGGTGAAGATCGGCGAGGCCGCCGCGCTCCAGTTGCTGCAGGCCGGCTGCAACGACCTCGGGGGCACGCTGATGGACGAGAACATCTCCCGCGCCGCCGGCGCCGCCCACGGGCAGGGGATGACGGAGGAGCGCTTCACGTCGCTGGTCGCCCCGCTGGGCCGCCGCCTCCAGCAGCGCACCACCACCTACGACCGGGTCGACACCGCGTTCGCCCGCTGACGCAGACGGTCAGCCGCGGAGCGCGAACTCCACCGCCGCCAGCGCGTGGAGGCGGGTGGTCGGGAAGTACGGGACCGTCACGTCGTCGGCGCCGACGAGCAGTTCGATCTCGGTGCAGCCGGCGATGATCCCCTCGCCGCCGCGCGCCAGCAGGCGGTCGATCACCGCCAGGTACGCCGCCTTGGACTCCGCCGTCACCACCCCGCGCACCAATTCCTCGTAGATCACGTCGTGCACGGTGGTGCGGTCCGGCTCCTCGGGCACGAGCACGTCGAGGCCGTGGTGGGCGACCAGGTGGTCGCGGTAGAACGCCTGCTCCATCGTGTAGCGGGTGCCGAGCAGCCCCACGCGTTGCACTCCGGCGGCCCGCACGGCGGCACCGGTGGCATCGGCGATGTGCAGGAACGGCACAGGTGCGATGGCCGCGGCCACGTCGTGCGCCACCTTGTGCATGGTGTTGGTGCACAGCACCACCGCCGCTGCCCCGCACTGCACCAGTGCCCGGGCGGCAGCGGCCAGCAGGTCGGCGGCGGCAGGCCAGTCGCCCGCGGCCTGCAGCGCCTCGATCTCCGCGAAGTCGAACGAGCGGATGACGAGGTCGGCGGAGTGGGTGCCGCCCAATTGGCGGCGCACCTCTTCGTTGATGAGCCGCTCGTACTCGATGGAGGACTCCCAGCTCATCCCGCCGAGCAGGCCGATGCACTTCATGCGTTCCGGGGAGAGGACTCGAACCCCTATACGCGGCACCAAAAACCGCTGTCCTGCCATTGAACGACCCCGGACGGACGCCGTCGAGGCTACCTGCGCGCGCGTCCCGGCTGGCGGGGTTTGGGGAGTGGGGTCGCGCCCGGTAGCGTCATGCGAGCTATGGGTTCACTGATCAAGAAGCGCCGCAAGCGCATGCGTAAGAAGAAGCACAAGAAGATGCTCCGCCGCACGCGGCACCAGCGTCGCTAGCACTCGCTCGCGCACAACCCACGTTCTGGTCGCCGACCGCCCGCAGGCTCACTGTGGGCGGTCGGTGCGCGTCAGCGCCACCATCGCGTCCGGCAGCGCGTCCGCGATGGCGTGATGACCCGGGAGGAACCAGGTGGCGCCGGACCCTGCCAGCACCGGGCGCTGCCCGGCCGCCTCGGCGATCCGGTCCCGCCATTCGGCCAGGCGCGGCTCCACCACCAGCGCCGCCGGTTCCAGGTCGTTCGGGCCGTCCGCCGTGGGGCCGCCGAGCTCGTCCCACGCCCGGTAGGCCGCTGGTGTGCTGACGGCCAGCGGGGGGACGACCAGCGTGATGTCCTGCGCCTGGAACGGCAGCGGTTCGACCACCTCGCCGATGCCACGCACTCGCGCCCGCCCACCGACGAGGCAGAAGCTGACGTCGGCCCCCAGCCGGGCTGCGCCGGCCACGTCCGTGTACCCGGCCCAGCGCAGCACGGCCGCGGCGTCGCTGGAGCCCCCACCCAGCCCACCGCCGTGGGGGATCACCTTGTGCAGGTGCACCGCTGCATCACGGCCGGCCAGGCGCAACGCCTTGGCGACCAGGTTGGTGTCGTCCAGTGGCATCCCGGCGGCGAACGGGCCGTCGGCCGTCAACCCGATCCCGCCGGGTGTGATCGTCACGGTGTCGGCCCATGCCAGTGCGACCATCTCGGCGTCGATCAGGTGGTAGCCGTCTTCGCGCACGCCGGTGATCCGCAACGACAGCGTCAGCTTCGCCGGAGCAGCCACCACGACGGGGCTGTTCACTTCTGGCCCCCGGCGGCCAGCCAGGCTGCGGTCAGCCGCCCCCATTCGTGGACGTCCAGCTCCTCCGGCCGGCGTTGCGGGTCGATGCCCGCCTCGGCGAAGACCTCCGTGGCGACCACCCCGTGCAGCGAGCGGCGCAACATCTTGCGCCGCTGGCCGAACGCCGAGCGGACCAGGTGGGACAGCGGCCCCGGCGGCACGTCGACCGCGGGCGCAGGCCGCCGGCGGATGTCGGCGAGGGCGGACTCCACGTTCGGTCGCGGCACGAACACGCTGGCCGGCACGTGCCCGGCGATCCGGGCGGTGGCCCAGTAGGCGACCTTCACGGTGACGGCGCCGTAGGCGGGCGTGCGCGGCACGGCGCAGAACCGCTCAGCGACCTCCTTCTGGACCATCACCAGCATCCGGGCCACCTGCGGCACCCCGTCCAGCACGTCGCACACCAGCGGCGTCGCCACGTTGTACGGCAGGTTGGCGACGAGGACCCAGTCGTCATGCTCGCCCAGCACCGCTGGCCAGTCCAGCGATGTCGCGTCGCCCTCGACCACGGTGACGTTGGGATGGCCGGCCACCACCTCGCGCAGCACCGGGACGATGCCCCGGTCCACCTCCACCGCGGTGACGTCGGCGCCGGTCTCCGCCAGCGCGAGTGTCAGCGAGCCGAGGCCGGGGCCGATCTCCAGCACCCGGCTGCCCGACCCCACCTCGGCGAGGCGGGCGATGCGGCGCACCGTGTTCGGGTCGCCGACGAAGTTCTGGCCGAGGTCGCGGCGAGGGGCGAGGCCGTGGGCGGCCAGCAACTGGTTGATCTCACCGCGGCTGAGCACGGCCTACCAGCTGATGCGGACCGGGATCGGCGCGTCGGCCAGGCTGGCGATCTCGTTGTAGATCGGTGTGTCCAGCACGATGTCCGCGCCGGGGGGCACGGCCTTGCCCAGCGTGTTGGTGCACGTGGTGCTCTGCCCGTTGTCCACGTTGACGATGGTGAGCGTCGCCGCGTCGGGGGCGAGCAACGTGGTGCATGGGCGGCCCGTGCTCCAGTAGTGGCTGTAGGTGGCCCGCGCCTGCGTCTCGTTGGCGCTCGGCCCGGGGGGAACGGCGATGTCGATGACGCCGGGAGGCGTCGGTTGGTCGTCGCCCCCGACGAAGACGGGCGGCTGAGGCTCGTACTCGGTGGTGGACGGCGCAGTGTCCGCGCCGTTGCCCGGTGACGGGATGCCGGCGGACGCCGTGGTGCCGGGGGTGGCGTCGTCGCGGTTGAGCACCCACAGGGCCGGCAGCGCCACCAGGGTGAAGGTGGCCGCGAGGGCGACGCGACGTCGGTCTGAGTTGATCATGTGGGGCTCGGCTGGCCGCCGGCGACCACCGCCGACCGCCCGTGACGAAAAGGCTACGGATGCAGCGCCGGAAAGGCAAGGCATGCGTTCGCCGTGGTGACCTGCGTCATGTCCTCCACCGACGTGCCGCGCAGGGCGGCCAGGTGGGCCACGACGTGCGCGACGAATGCCGGCTGGTTGGGACGGCCGCGGTGGGGCACGGGGGCGAGGTACGGGCTGTCGGTCTCCGCCAGGATGCGGTCCGCCGGGCAGAGCACTGCGGCCTCCTGGTTCTCGGTGGCCGTCTTGAACGTGACGATCCCACTGAAGCTGAGGAACGCGCCGAGGTCCAGGCACTGCCGGGCCTCGTCCGGCCCGCCGGTGAAGCAGTGGAAGATCGTGTGCTCCGGCACGCCCTCGGCGGCGAACACGTCGAACGTGTCCGACCACGCGTCGCGGGTGTGGACCACCAGTGGGAGGTGCCGCTGGTGGGCGAGTTGGATCTGGGCGGCGAAGGCTGCCCGCTGGGCGTCCCGCGGCGAGTGGTCGTAGTAGTAGTCCAGCCCGGCCTCGCCGACGGCGATGACCTTGGGGTGGTCGAGGAACGGCACGATGGTGTCGACGCCGAACTTGGCCTCGTGGGGGTGCAGCCCGGCGGTGGCCCAGATGCGGTCGTCGGTCTGGGCGATGGCGATGGCGGCCCGCGTGGTGGCCTCGTCGCAGCCGACGTTGACCATCGTGCCCACCCCTGCGGCGCGGGCCGCGGCGATGACGTCCGCGACGGGCACGCCGCGGGTGTCGTAGAGGTGGCAGTGGGTGTCGACCAGCCCGTCGAGCATGCCGGTCAGGCTACGGGGCGACCCTGCTCTGCCGGCGTCGCTCAGCGCCGGGGGAAGAGGGGGTCGCCCTTGGTGACGGGCTGGCCGGCTGGGTAGCTGCCCCAGGCCGCGGCCACGGGCAGTCGCTGGTCGGTGACCTGGCCGGCCAGGCCGATGCGCTCCCACACCGCTTGCGCGGAACCGGGGACTGCCGGGGAGGCCAAGATGGCCACGATGCGCAGGGCCTCCAGCGCGTCACCCATCACGGCGTCCACCGCCGGGCCGGGCTCCGCCTTCCACGGCTCGTTGGCCTCGAGGTAGGCGTTGGTGGCGCGGATGAGCTGCCACGTGGCGTCGAGGGCGCGGTTGGGGGCGAACTCCGCCCAGGCTGCGGCGGTGGCCTCGTAGGCCGTGGCTGCGGCGGCGGCGAGCGGGGAGTCCGCCCGTGGCGCCGGGCCGATGCCGCCGCACTTCTTGCCCACCACCGTGGCCACGCGGGCCGCGAGGTTGCCGAGGTTGTTGGCCAGGTCCGAGTTGTAGCGGGCGATCAGGCCCTCGTAGGTGAAGTCGCCGTCCTGCCCGTACGGCGTCTCGGCCAGCACGTAGTAGCGGAACCCGTCCACGCCGATGTCGTCGATGAGGTCGAGCGGGTTCACCACGTTGCCGCTGGTCTTGCTCATCTTCTCGCCACCCACCAGCAGCCAGCCGCCGACGGCCCAGCCGGCGGGCGGCTCCAGCCCGGCGCTCATCAGCATCGCCGGCCAGTAGACGCAGTGGTGGCGGATGATGTCCTTGCCGATCAGGTGGGTGCCCGGCCACCAGGTGTTGAAGCGTTCCTCGTCGCTGCCGTAGCCGATGGCGGTGATGTAGTTCGACAGGGCGTCGAACCACACGTAGGCGACGTGCTTGGGGTCCCACGGCAGGGGGATGCCCCACTTCAGGCTGGTGCGGCTGACGCTGAAGTCGCGCAAGCCCCCGCGAATGAGGCCGAGCGCCTCGTTGCCGCGGAACTCGGGCTTGATGGCGCCGGGGTGGGCGTCGTACCACTGCAGGAGCCGGTCCTGAAAACGGCTGAGGCGGAAGAAGTAGTTCTCCTCCTCGTAGTACTCCACGGGGCGCTTGTGGATGCGGCACAGGTCGCCGGGGTCCAGCTCGTCGTCGGTGTAGTACTCCTCGCAGGCCACGCAGTACTTGCCCTTGTAGACGTCCAGCTCGATGTCGCCGGCGTCGTAGCAGCGCTGCAGCAGGTCGGCCACGCCGATCTTGTGACGCTCCTCCGTGGTGCGGATGAAGTCGTCGTTGGTGATGCCCAACCGCTGCCACGCCTGGGCGTAGAGCGGGGCGATCTCGTCGACGAACTCCTGCGGGCTCTTGCCCGCGGCTTCGGCGTAGTCGGCCACCTTCTGGCCGTGCTCGTCGGTGCCGGTGAGGAAGTGGACGTCGTCGCCCAGCAGGCGGTGCCAGCGGGCGAGGGCGTCGCCGATGATCGTGGTGTAGGCGTGCCCCAGGTGGGGTTTGGCCGTGACGTAGTAGATGGGGGTGGTGAGGTAGCAGCGGCTCATGGCAGGACCTTTCGGGGAATGGCGGACAACGACTGGGTCAGCAGCCGGCGCACATTCGGCGAGTGCCAGCGGAGGGCAGGGCCTGGTTCGTCACGCTGGGCAGCCTACGCCCGCCCGGCTGGCCACCGGCAAGCGCGATTCCGATACCGTCGGCCGCCATGGCAACCCCGATGGTCAGCGAGCGGCGCCGCCTGGGCCCGCACACGACGGTCCTCGTCGGCAGCGAGCACGGCAAGTACCCGGACGGCAACACGGTGCTGGTGGAGGGCAGCGACGGTCGGCTGGTGGTGGACCCGTCCCTGTCGGCCCGCAGCGAGGGGCTGGACGTGGACCGGGTGGTGCTCACCCACACCCACGAGGACCATGCTGCCGGCGTGTCCGGTGTGGCCTGGCGGGAGTTGAGCGTCCACCAGGCCGACCTGGCCGCACTGCGGTCGATGGACGACCTGATGCTGCTGTACGGCATCCCCGAGGCGCAGTGGCCGGAGATGTCCGCCATGCTGAGCGAGCGGTTCTTCTTCGACGGCTGGCCGCAGGCCACGGGGCTGGTGGACGGTGACGTGATCGACCTCGGCGGCGTCACCGTGTGGCTGATCCACGCGCCGGGCCACACCAGCGGCCACAGCGTCTACCTCGTGGAGCCGGACGGCGTGCTCGTGCTCGGCGACATCGACCTCACCGGCTTCGGCCCCTACTACGGCGACGCCTCCAGCAGCCTGGAGGACTTCGAAACCACGCTGACGAAGGTGCGCGAGATCGAGGCCGCCCACTACGTGACGTTCCACCACAAGGGTGTGGTCGAGGGGCACGCCGCGTTCGCCGCAGCCGTGGACAGCTACGCCACCGCGATCCGGCGGCGCACCGACGACCTGCTGGCGCTGCTGGCCGGCGGGCCGCAGACGTTCGACCAACTGCTGGCCACCGGCATCGTCTACCGGGCGGGCACCCGGCCGCCGCTGTTCGGCGAGTCGGTGGAGCGGCACTCGATCGAGCGCCATCTCGCCCGCCTCGTGGCCGATGGGACCGTGGCCACCGACGGCCAGCAGTATTGGCGCCGATGAGCGAGTTCGACGACGCCACCCAGGTGGACCCCGACGGGTCGACGGCCATCCACGACGGGTGGGACATCAACGGCAACGCCAACGGCGGCTACCTGATGGCGCTGGCCGCCCGCGGGCTGCTCGCCGTCGCCGGCCGGGCCGACCCGATCTCGGTGACCGCCCACTACCTCTCGCCCGGCAAGCCCGGCCCTGCGCAGGTGGACGCCGAGGTGGTGAAGGCCGGCCGCCGGTTCACGACGGTCAGCGGGCGGCTGACCAGCGGCGGGAAGCCCGTGCTGCAACTGGTCGGTGCGTTCGGCGACCTCGCCGCGGTACCGCCGGCCTACGAGCACATCGACGTCGACCCGCCGGACCTGCCGCCGTTCGAGGAGTGCACGCCGCGCAGCCGCAACCAGGGGGCCGTCGAGGTGACGATGATGGACCGGCTGGACGTGCGCATCCACCCCGGCCACAGCGGCTGGGTGCACGGCGACCGCAACGGGGTGCCGGAGATGACCGGCTGGTTCGCGTTCCGTGACGGTCGCCCGATCGACACGCTGGCCCTGCTGATGGTCTGCGACGCGTTCCCGCCGGCGGTGTTCCACCTGGACAT
The DNA here is from genome assembly GCA_020637295.1 of Acidimicrobiaceae bacterium. Taxonomy (GTDB): domain Bacteria; phylum Actinomycetota; class Acidimicrobiia; order Acidimicrobiales; family Ilumatobacteraceae; genus UBA668. The sequence goes on from JACJWF010000003.1 coordinate 277,444, forward strand.
GCCGCCCGGCTGGGTGCCGACGGTGGAGTACACGGTGCACGTCCGCGGCATCCCCGCGCCTGGCCCGGTGAAGTGCGTGTTCCGCAGCCAGTTCGTGCAGGGCGGGTTCCTCAACGAGGACGGCGAAGTGTGGGACTCCACCGGCCGCCTCGTCGCCCAGTCCCGCCAACTCGGGCTGACCCCGCTCACGTCGTAAGGCCGGATCAGACGCTGGCCCAGCCGACCGGGTGTACCGATGCGACCCACAATGCTCCGGGAGCGAGGTCGGTTACCCCGGATCGGCGGCAGGCTTCGACCGTTGCCTCGTAGGTCGGCTGAAGCTGAGGAAGCTCGAGTTCGGCCTGGTCCATGCCTCCACCGCCGAAGTCATATGTCTCGCCGTCGATCACCTCCGAGCCATCCGGCAGCACCACCCGATTGGGGTCGCGGGCCAACTCCGCCCCGCGACTGAAGGCGAGCAGAAGAGCGTCGCCATCGGCGAGCGGTGTGTACGCACACCCTGTCTCTGTGATGATCACGGGCCTGCTTGCGATCGCCGCATCCAGACCCCCTTCGTACGGCAGAACGAACAGGCCGTCCTTGGTTGCGTCGTCGCTGGAGTCGCACGCGACCACTCCGGCGACGAGAGCGAGCACGCCGATCGCGCGACCCCACCGGCTCATGCGTCTGCTCCTCGATCGTGCATCGATGTCGCGGTACCCGCATCCCGGCACCCGGCAGTAGCGACACCGAGCGGAGCGCCATTGCATCGCATCAAGCCTCCAGGGTGCCGACGGGATACACCGAATCGACCACGATTGCTCCGGGTGCGAAGTCGGTGACCCCGGATCGGCGGCAGGCCTCGACTGTTGCCTCGTACACGGGTCGCACCTGGGGCAAGGCCAGTTCGGATTCGTCTGCGCCTCCACCACCGAAGTCGTACGTTTCGCCGTCGACCACCTCGGAGCCGTCGGGCAACACCACTCGAGTCGGGTCGTGTGCGAGCGTCGATCCAGGCTGGAAGGCGAGCAGGATGACGTCGCCGTCGCCTGACGGCGTGTGCACACAACCCTTCTCCGTCACGGTCACGGCGGTGTTCGAGAAGGCCCGGTCCATATGAGACTCGTAGGGCAGGACGAACAGGTCATCCTTGGTTGCGTCGTCGCCGGAGTCGCAGGCGACTGTGACGGCGAGCAGTGCGAGCAGGCCGATCGCACGACCCCACTGGCTCATAGGTCTGCTCCTCGATCGTGCACCGATGTCGTGGTACCCGCATCCCGGCACCCGGCAGTCTCGACACCGAGCGGAGCGCCATTGCATCGCATCAAGCCTCCAGGGTGCCGGGTGCGTGAACCGATGCGACCGCGAACGCTGCGGGCCAGATGTCGGTGACGCCGGATTGGTGGCAGGCTTCGAGCGCTGTTTCCCATGTCGGCCGAATCTCGGGGAGGGCGAGTTCTGAGGCGTTGATGCCACCGCCGCCGAAGTCGTAGGTTTCGCCATCAACCACTTCGGAGCCGTCGGGGAGGATCACACGTCTCGGGCTGTTCGCCAGTGCAGAGCCCGGATCGAACGCCAGCAAGAAGGCCCTGCCGTCGTGCGCCTGGGTATACACGCACCCTGTGTCCGTGACGGTCACGCGGCTGTTCGAGCGTGCTGCATCAAGGCCCGGTGCCCATGGGAGGACGAGCAAGGTTGCTCCGGCGGGGTCGATGTTGGTTGAAGGTGTCACCTCTCGCTCGGCGTCATGCTGGGTGGAGCCGCAGGCGGCGAGTATCGAGAGAAGCGCGACCGCCCCGATGAAGCACACCTTGTGGTTCATGCGTCGACCACCAGCTCGCTCGGAGCGGTTCGACGCGCCGACTCGGGGACCACCGGCCCGAGTGCGAGGCGGAGGAGACTGACCATACGAGGCAAATATGAATGAACCGTACGCTTACGGCGTCGCCCGGTCAACGGTCAGAGTGCACTCACCGTGTCCGACACGCAATGGTGGTGATCTCCGCCGACGGCGAAGTCACCGGCCGGAGCGGCCGGGGGCGGCTACTCCCAGCCGATGTCGAGGTCGAGGTCGAAGACGACGACCTCTGTGGAGCCGACGAGCATGTACAGGGCGATCCGGTCGACCAGCACCCCAGACGTGATGCTGATGCGCACCGACGAACGCTCGGTCATCAACGTTGCATCAAGTGCGTCCGCCGCCAGTCGATCACGGATCGACGGGAGCTCGAAGACGAGAAAGTCGGTCGCCGATGGGGTGCCGTCGGCCGAGCGTTCCTCAGGCAGAAGTTCGTCGAGCCGATCGAAGAACTCCTCGGTGAAGCGGACTCGGCGCTCAATCGCCACGATCGAACCGTTGTGCCAGCTCCACGGCCCGCGCGCGGACCTTGGAGCGGAACGGTTCGGGGACTTCGTCCCAAGAGCGGCAGATCGACGCGTTCACTGCCTCGGCGCGCTCGTTCGGCGTCATGCGGTCCATGTCCGCTGCGCTGATGAACTTGCGCTCCTCCATGAACCGAAACCTATCGCAGCAAGCCCCCGTCGCACCCCGATCCGGCGGGCAGATCGGTGCGGAGCTGGAGTTCGGCGACTGCCCCGACGACTGACCGTCACCGCCAGCGGCGGCGGCCGACGGTGCGTGCCCAGCGGACGCCACCGGCGAACCCGCCCGCAGCCAGGCCGGCGGCGCCGACCGCCTGCGTGGTGCGGTGGATGACCGCCTTCGTGCGCTTGGAGAAGACCACCACCGGCCAGCCGAGCTTGTTGGCCACCCGTTCCAGCTTCGGGTCCGGGTTCACCGCCACCGGGTGGCCCACGGCCTCCATCATCGGCAGGTCGCTGGCCGAGTCGCTGTACGCCCAGCACTGGTCGAGGTCCAGCCCCTCCCACCGGGCCAGTTCCTGCATGGCCTCCACCTTGCCGGGGCCGTAGCAGAACGGGCCGTCGAGCTCGCCGGTGTACACGCCGTCGACGATCTTGCTGCGGGTGCCGATGCCGCCGGTCATGCCCATCGCCTTGGCGAGCGGCTCCACCAACTCCACCGGCGAGGCAGAGATGATGAACGTCGCCCTGCCGGCATGGCGGTGCTGCTCCACCAGGCGGCGGCTCTCCGGCCTCACCTTGGCCAGCAGCTTGGGCACGATGTCGGCGTTCAGGGCGATCAGGTCGTCCACCCGCACCCCGGCGACGGCGCCGAGGATGCGGTCCCGCACCCCGTGCGACGTCGCGTCGCTGGCCCCGGACATGCGGAAGCGCAGGGCGCTGCCGGCGTCGCGGGCCATGCGTGGCGTGGTGACCAGTTGCGCCCGCCACGCGGCGATCCCCAGCACGAACGCGCTGGAGCCGCTGATCAGCGTGCGGTCGAGGTCGAAGAACGCCGCGCTGGGGCCGGTGCTGTAGACCGGCCGGTGCTCCTCGGGCGAGGCGGCCTCGGCGGCGGCCGCCGCGGGCGCGTCCTGCCCGGTGTCGTCCGTGTCGACGGTGTCGGACGTGTCGGTCGTTTCGGTGGCGTCGGTCTGGTCCATGGCTCAGCTGCCGGGGCGGGGGAGGGTGAGCGCCAGGTCGTAGACCCGCCGCTTCGCCGCGCCGGTGGCAGCCATCACCGTAGCGATGGCGCCGCGCCGGTCGGCGCCGCCCTCCAGTGCCATGCGTAACGCGGCCAGGATGGCCTCGTCGTCCGCCGGCCCCTCCGCAGGGGCGCCCTCGAGCACCAGTACGTATTCACCGCGCGGTGGCTGCTCGTCGAGGTGCGCCGCGGCCTCGCCGAGCGTGCCCCGCCACACCTCCTCGTACACCTTGGTCAGCTCGCGGGCCATCGCCACCCGCCGGTCGCCACCGCATGCGGCGCCGAGGTCGGCAACGGTGCGGGCCACCCGGTGCGGCGCCTCGTAGAGCACGACGGTCCGTCGCTCGGACGCCACCTCCGCCAGCCGGTCCGCACGGTCGCGGCCGCTGCGCGGCAGGAAGCCCTCGAACACGAAGCGGGTGGTGTCGAAGCCGGAGAGCACCAGCGCCATCACCAGCGCGGCCGGGCCGGGCACGGCGGTCACCGGGTACCCGGCGGCGATCGCCGCCTGCACCAGGCGGGCGCCGGGGTCGCTGATGCCCGGCGTGCCGGCGTCGGTGACCACGGCGACGTCACGGCCGCCCGCCAGGACCCCGAGCACGTCGTCCGTCCGGGTGGCCTCGGTGTGCTCGTTGGCCACAGCCAGGCGAACCCCGGAGACCCCGGCGTGGGACAGCAACTTGCCCGTGTGGCGGGTGTCCTCGCAGCAGATCAGGGCGCAGCCCTTCAACACCTCCACGGCACGGGGTGACAGGTCGCCGAGGTTGCCGATCGGGGTGCTCACCAGCACCAGCCGACCGGTCACTCGCGCAACTCCACCACGTCGCCGACCTTCAGCCCCCAGCGGTGGAACGCGCCGGCCTCGGCCTCCACTACCGAATGGGCGTGACGCACCGGTGCCCCCAGGCGGTGGGGGCGCATCTGGGTGGTCTTCAACACCGTGCCGGCGGCGTCCAGATAGGCCACATCGATGGCGAACCGCATGCCGAAGGTGTGCACCCAGCGGCATGGTTCGATGACCAGTGCCCCTTCCAGCCCGTCGCGGCCCAGCAGGCCCTTGGCCCGGCCACGGCGGCCGTGCGCCCGCTCGGCGCCGGCCAGCACGTGCCCGTCGGTCACCAGCCAGCACTCGTCCGTGGACATGACGTCAGGATACGTGGCTAGAGCAGCGGCACGTCCGGCACCGGCACCGGCGGAGGCGCGGCGATGCGGGTGTCGTAGACGGCCTTGCCCACCACGGCGGCGAACGTGACGGCGCCGCCCACCAGCGTCAACGCCTTGGGTGTCTCGTGGAGGATGAGCAGCGCCCAGACCGGCACGAACACCATCTCCGTCTGGGCGAACACGGTCATCGGGACGGCCGGCACATGGCGGGAGCCGGCGTTGAACATCAGCGTGCCGACGACGATGACGACCGCGCCGTGGACCAGCGCGTACGTGGTGTCCGTCAGCGGCGGCACCAGCGGCTTGCCGGCCAGCAGGGTGATGCCGGAGCACACCGTGATCATCAGCAGCCCGTAGCCGGAGAGCGCCGGCGACCAGTCGCGGTCCAGGTCGGAGCGCACCGCGAGCGTGTAGATCGAGAACCCGATCGACGAGGCCAGCGCCGCCGCGTTGCCCGCCATGTTCCCGGCCTCGAGGTCGCCGAACACGGTGATGGTCAAGCCGACGACCCCTGTTGCCAGCGCCACCAGCGTGGAGCGGCTCAGGCGCTCGCCCATGAACCGGGCGACCACGCTGGCCACCAGCGGGGTGAGCGAGGAGAGGAACGCGGCGTTCGCCGCTGTGGTGGTCTTCACCGCGTACACGAAGCACAGCGAGGCGAGGAACAGGCCGATGTTGGCGACCATCATCGGCCGCCCGCTGGTCCACGAGCGGAACGTGGGGAACGGCTGGCGGCGGCGGGCGGCCAGCAGTTCGATGACCACCACCACACCCACCGAGCGCCACAGCAGGTACTGAAACGCATCCGCGTGGGTGGCGGACCGGCTGAGCACCGCGCCGATGCTCCACACAACGCCCGACCCGATGGCCAGCAGGGAGGCGATGACAGGGAGGCGCTGATGCTCCACGACGGGTGGACGCTACCGGCGGTAGTAGTGGTCCGGATGGACCACCCGCAGCCGCACCGGCCACCTCACGCCGGAGCCCGCAGTTTCCGCCCGCGGCGCCGCGGCATGGCCCCGGCGCGCACTGCGGCGTTCGAGCGCGACGCCCCGGCGTGGACGGTGGAGGAAGGCGGCCCGCCACTGGACCTCGCCGCACTGTTCCCCGGCTGCGACGGGGTGGTCCTGGACATCGGCTTCGGTGGTGGCGAGGGCCTGATCGCCATGGCGGCGGCGCAGCCGGGCCAGGGCATCCTCGGCGTGGAGGTGCACACCCCCGGTGTCGCCCGGGTGGTGGAGGCCATCGTCACCGAAGGCTGGCGGCACGTTCGGGTCTCCACCGCCGACGTCCTCGACCTGCTGCCCAGGGTGCCGCCCGGCTCGCTGGCCGGTGTGCGCATCTGGTTCCCCGACCCGTGGTTGAAGCAGCGCCAGCGTCACCGCCGGCTGGTACGGCCCGACGTGGTGACCCGCCTGGTGGACCGCCTGCGGCCCGGCGGTTTCGTGCACGTGGCCACCGACATCGCCGACTACGCCAGCGAGGCGGAGGGCGTGCTGGCGGGGGAGGGCCGGCTGGCGGGCGGTGTGATCCCGCGCCCCGAATGGCGGCCGCTCACCCGCTTCGAGCAGCGCGGCCTGGAGGCCGGCCGCACGCCGGTGGACCTGTGGTTCACCCGCCAGGACGGTGCCGGCGCCTGACCCGCCGGGGTCAGGTCCAGAGCAGTTCGGGGCGCCGGCCGATGCCACCGTTGCGCAGCAGCATCCCGGTCATCTGCCGGTCCAGATGGGCCTGGCGCCACACCAGCATCTTCTGGGCCAGCGGCAGCACCACGGCCGGGTCGGTGACCCGGGTGTTCCAGGTGGGGTCGGCGACCAGGTCGAAGCACAGCCAGTCTCCCTCGCCGAACTGCACGTAGGCATGGCGGTCGGTGCGCAGGGTGGCGAGGTTCATCCGCTCCAGCCGCCGGTCCCACGGCCACGGATGGTCGCCCATGGGGATGAAGGCGTCGCGCCAGTCCCACTCCCAGTGGGCCTCGGTGCGCCAGCCGTCGGGGCGTTCGCCGCGCAGGAAGGGTGTGAGTGGGAAGCCGTCGCACTGCAGCGGCACGGGCTGGCCGATGGCCTCGGCCACGGTGGGCACGATGTCCACGTTCTCGGTGAAGTCGGTGACGACGGTGCCGTGGCCGCCCGGCAGCCGGGGGTCGCGGACGATCCCGAGGATGTGGTAGCTGCTCTCGAAGAACCCGGCCTTCTGCACCAGCCCCTGGTCGCACAGTTGCTCGCCGTGGTCGGCGGTGACCACGACCACCGTGTCCTGCCACTCGCCCCGGTCGCGCAGGCGCTGCCACAGGCGACCCATGTGGTGGTCCACCTCGGTGATCATCCCCCAGTACTGGCGGCGCAGGTGGTCGATCTCGGCCGGGTCGGTGGGCCCGGTGGCGCCGGTGCCGCTGAGCAGCACGTCGTGCAGGTGGTGACGGTGGTCCGGCACGGGAAGCGGCGGTGGCACGGCGTCGTCGTCGTACATCGTGGCGTAACTCCCCGCCGCGTCGTAGGGCGGGTGGGGGCGGATGTACGAGAGGTGGGCGAACCATGGCCGGTCGCCCTCTGCCGCCGACCAGCCCTCCAGCCACTCGAAGAAGCGGTCGGTGAGGAACGTCGTGACGCTGTGCGCCTCCGGCCGCTCGTGCTCGGTGGCCAGCATCACGTCCGGCCCGGGGCTGGTGTCGTAGCCGAGCTCGGCCAGCCACTCCAGCCACGCCACGTGGTGCTCGTCCAGGCGGAGGACCTCCTCGAACCCGGGCAGCACGCCCTCGTAGGTGGACAGGCGCCAGTCGTCCGGGTCGGTGACCTGGCGGGGGTCGGCCCCCACATCCGTGTAGCCGAACATCACGGGTTGGTAGCCGGCGCGGATGCCCACCCGGGCGACATTGTCGAAGCGGTGGTCCAGCGGGGTGCCGTTCGCGACCACCCGGTTGTTCATCTGGTAGGTGCCGGTGTACAGCGCCGCCCGGCCCGGTGCGCACGGGGCGGCCTGCGAGTAGTGGCGGGCGAAGCGCACCCCCTCCGCGGCGAGGGCGTCCAGGTGCGGCGTGCGCACCACGGGGTGGCCGGCGCACGACAGGGAATCTCCCCTGAACTGGTCGAGCGTGATGAGGAGTACGTTCGGTCGCATGTCGTCGCTTCGTGAGGTTCCGGTGGATGTCGCACCCGTGGAGGTGCGTGGCGCGTTCGAGTTGGATCGTACGCCGATGGGGCTGCTGCCCCGCCGCCTGCCGGTGTGGACCCGGCCGCAGATCCCCGATCTGTTCATGAACACGATGGTCACCATGCCGTCCGGCGTTCGCCTGGCGTTCACCACCGACTCGCCCGTGGTGGAGTTGACCGTCCATCCGCGCACGATGCACACGGTGGGCACCGACCTGCGGCTGCCCGTGTTCCAAATGACCGTGGACGGCATGGTGCAGGCGGACGTGGTGGCCCATGGCGGGTCGTTCGTGCACGTGGACCGGATGCTCGGCCCGGAGGGCGTGACGTTCGAGCACGGTGGCCCGGCGACGCTGCGGTGGGACGACCTCGGCGCCGGGGAGAAGGCGGTGGAGATCTGGTTCCCCACCAACGCCTCGGTGGAGATCCAGGCGCTGCGCGTCGTCGCCGAAGCGTCGGTGGGCACGGCGCCGGCGAAGGGCCGCCGCTGGACCCATTACGGGTCGAGCATCAGCCACTGCATGGACGTGGACCGCCCGTTCGACGCCTGGCCCGCCCAGGTGGCGCAGGCCGCCGGGGTGGAGCTCACCTCGTTCGCTCTGGCCGGGCAGTGCCAGCTCGACCCCTTCATGGGTCGGGTCATCGGAGACCACCCCGCCGACGTGATCAGCCTCAAGCTGGGCATCAACCTGGTGAACAACAACTCGATGAACCAGCGCACGTTCACGCCCGCGGTCCACGGCCTGCTGGACAGCATCCGCGAACGTCAGCCGGTCACACCGGTGCTCGTGGTGTCGCCGATCTTCTGCCCCATGGCGGAGGCCCACCCCGGCCCGACCGTGCCGGTGGAGGGCGGGTTCGACGTGGTGGCTGCAGCGCCCTCGGTGCGGCCGTTCCCGCTGACGCTGGAGTGGATCCGAAGCGCGCTGGAGTTCGTGGTGATGGCCCGGCGGGAGGCCGGTGACGTCAACCTGCACTACCTGGACGGGCTGACGCTCTTCGGCGCCGACGACCAGGCCCTGCTGTACGACCGCCTGCATCCCACGCCTGAGGGCTACCGCCTGCTGGGCGAGCGGTTCCTGCCCCAGGCGTTCGGCGAGGGTGCACCCCTGGCCGGGTGAGGCTCAGCGCGCCAGTTCGGCGCGCAGCTGGCCGAGGCCGATGGCGCCCAGCTTCAGCGCACGGGTGTGCCACGCCTTGAGGTCGAACGCGTCGCCGTCGCGGGCCATCGCCTCGGCGCGTGCGGCCACCCACTCTCGCTGGCCGATCTTGTAGCTGATGGCCTGGCCGGGCCAGCCGAGGTAGCGGTCGATCTCGCTGCGCATGAATGCCTCGGTGTTGCCGGTCTCCTTCACGGCGAACTCGAAGGCCAGGTCGGCGTTCCACACCTCGCCCGGGTGGAACGGGGTGCCGTCGTTCAGCGTGGTGCCGTCGGGGATGCGGTACCCGAGGTGCATGCCGATGTCGATGATCACCCGGACCGTGCGCAGGATCTGGCCGCCGAGGAAGCCGAGGCGCTCGTCGGCGTTGCGGAACCAGCCGAACTCGTCGCACAACTGCTCCGCGTAGAGGGCCCAGCCTTCACCGTGGCCACTGATGAAGCCGTTGCGCTGCATGCGGCTGAGCGACCCCGCCTGGAGTTTGGCGTAGGCGATCTGCAGGTGGTGACCGGGCACGCTCTCGTGGTAGCAGGTGGTGACGTCGCCCCACTTGGGGAACATCGTGCGCCCGAGCGCCGGGTACCACGTGCGGCCGGGCCGGCTGAAGTCCTCCGACGGGCCGGTGTAGTAGGCCGCGGCGCCGGAGCCCTCCGGTGGGATGCGGGCCTCGCAGCGGTCGATCTGCGGGGGGATCTCGAAGTGGGCCTTGCTGCGGGCCAGCGCCTCGTCGGTGAGATCCTGCAACCATGCCTGGTAGGCGTCCACGCCGTGGACGGCCCGGGCGGGGTCCGTGTCCAGCAGGTGGATGACCTCGGCGAACGAACCGCCGGGCAGGATCTCCTCACACGTGCGGCGGATGTCGGCGCGGAGGGCGTGGAAGTCCGACCACGCCCAGTCGTACATCTCCTGCGGGTCCAGATCCGCCCCGAGGAACTCGCGCACGGCCACCCGGTAGCGCTCCGGGCCGCACCCGTCCGTGGGGCTGGCATCGGGCAGGTAGGTGCCGCGCAGGTACTGGGCGAAGCGATCGAACGCAGTGTTGGCGCCCTCCGCGCCGTTGCGGATGTCGGTCACCATCGCGGCCGGGAGATCCGCCGCCTCGGCCTCCGCCACCAGCGTGTCGAACCAGCGGTCCGTCGCCCACGTGGCCGCCTGGTCGGCGGCGGCGTGCACCTGCCGGGTGGCGGCCACGATGCCGCGGCTGCGGCCCAGTTCGTAGGTGCGGGTCAGGCCCTCCATCGTGGCCGGCAGGTCGCGCAGGCGGGCGGCGATGCTGGCCCAGGCCTGCTCGCCGTCGCGGTCCATCAGGTCGAACACTGCCCGCACGTCGCAGGCGGGGGCGGCGATGGCGTTGAGCCCGGCCATCCACTCGCCGAGATCGTGCCGCATGCCGGCGGCCTCCAGCCGTTCCTCGAGGTAGCCCTTGGCGATGCGGTCGTCCTCGTTGGTGGGCTCGAGGGCCCGGACCTCGGCCAGCAGGGCCCGCTCGTGCGCAGCCCGCGCCTCCTCGCCGTCCGGCGACAGATCGGTCATCTCGCCGTCGTGCCCGGGCACGCCGCCGAACGTGGCGAGCAGCGGGTTGAGGGCGGCCATCTCGCTGATCGCGCGGTCGCTGAGGGCGAAGATCGGTGTCATGCGGGCAGCGTAGGCCAGCGCCGGGGCCGGGTGGCGAGGGCGGTCACCAGAGCAGAAAACATGAGTTGTCAAGGCTCAGGATTTCTGTATCATGACGTCACACAGCGGTTTCCTTCGGAACCGCGCAGCAACCAACACCTCACAAGGAGGCCCACTGCCATGCTGATCGTCCGCAACAACCGCTCCCTGGACTCGCTGGATCGGATGTTCGACCAGCTCACCACGTCGTTCTTCGCCGCCCCGGCGCGCACCCGCACCGCCGCACCCATCGTCAACGCCGACTGGCACGACGGCACCCTGGTGCTCACGGTGGACCTGCCCGGCATCCCGCAGGAGGCCGTGTCCGTCGAGGTCGCCGAGCGTGGCCTCACCGTGGCCGTGGACCATGCCACCGATCGCGGCGAACTGCGCTGGAGCCGCACCATGCAGCTCGGCGGGTCGCTGGATGCCGATGCCGTCACCGCCCAGTACGCCGACGGCCGGCTCACCATCACCGTGCCGCCGGCGGCCAAGCCCGAGCCGCGCAAGGTGATGATCGCCGGCCCGGCCGAGGCTCAGCCGGCTGCCATCGATGCCGCCTCCAGCGAGGCCGCGGAGGCCGTGGAGGGCTGAACCTCCGCCACGTGTGCTTCCCTCCGGGAACGGGACCTTCGCCCGTTTTTTCTGGCGTGCACGGAGTGACACAATGCCCTCACCCCCACATCCCGGGGGCCCGATTCCTGGAGGGGAAGCACATGTCGGTCGACATCGTCATCGAGGTGGACAACAAGCCAGGCGTGCTGGCGTCCATTGCTGCTGCTGTCAGCGACGCCGGGGTCAACCTGGCCGCCGCCACGTGCATCGGCAAGGGCGACACCGCCGAGTTGCACATCTTGGTGCCGCATGCCGAACCCGTGTTGCATGCGCTGGCCATCACCCACGCGGACTTCCACATCCGGGCCCACGAGGTCGTCGTCGTCGACGTGCACGACCGGCCCGGTGAACTGGCCGATCTGGCCCGCAAGATCGCCGAGGCGCACGTCAACGTGGACACGATCTACGTCGCCACCGGGAACCGGGTGGTGTTCGGGTCGTCGGACATCGACAGCCTGAAGCAGGCGCTCGCCGACGCCTGAGGCGTCAGGCCGCCACCGGCTGCGTGCCGCGAACGCTCGTTCGGTACATCTCGCGGCGCTGCCCGGCGTAGTCGTTGATGGCGAAGTGCTGGGTGGCGAAGTTGTCCCAGATCACCAGTTGGTGCTGCTGCCAGCGGATCCGGCAGGTGAGGTTGGGGTGCACCGCGTGCTGCGTCAGGCGGTGCAGCAGGGCCCGGCTCTCGTCGGCCGGCAGACCCTCGAACCCGGTGGTGTAGACGGGGTTCACGAACAGCGCCGCCCGCCCCGTGCGCGGGTGGCGGATGACGGCGGGATGGTTGTGCACCTGGTGGGCCTCGGGGCTGGGCTCGATGGCCATCGAGGTGCGCCCGGCCACCTGCTCCAGGTAGCCGCCCGTGCCGTAGGCCATGCCCGCCGAGTGGGTGGCCCGCAGGTGCAGCAGGCGTTCCTGCAGTTCGGCCGGCAACGTCTCGTACGCGAGGTACTGGTTGGCCCACATCGTGTCGCCGCCGTACGCCGGCACGTCCCAAGCATGCAGCACCGTGTACGCCGGTGGTGCCGGCAGGTAGCTGAGGTCCGTGTGCCAGGCGTTGGCGAAGTTCAGCTCGTCGGTGGGTTCCTTGATCACCCGGATGACGTACGGGCGCCCGGCCACCGGCGTCACGTACGGGGTGACGTCGCGCCCTCCCAGCTCGTCCGTGAACCGCTCCAGCTGGTCGAGGCCGAGGTGCTGGTCGGGCAGGGCCACGACGAGGTGTTCGTCGACGATGCGGCGCAGCGCTTCTACCTGGTCGGGCGACTGCGCGTCCCGCAGGTCGAACCCGCGCACGACGGCGCCGCACGCACCGGCGATCCGCTCCACTTCGATGCCTGTCCCCGTGCTCATCGACGCCCCCTCGTGCCGACCTGGTGATCTGGAGGGAGACGTTAGGCGCGCGCGGGCGTGGCGACCACGGCGCGCAACCGGTTCATGCCGACGGCAAGCAACACGAACGAGGCGCCGGCGACCACGGCGAAGGCGGCGCGCATTCCCTGCCACTCACCGACCGCGCCGGTGCACACGGCCACCAGCAGCGCGCCGGAGCGCTGACCGAACAGCATCGACCCCAGGCCCGCGCCCGCGGACGTCCCAGGCAGCCGCGCTGCCATGGCGTAGAGCGACGGGAAGAACACGGAGAGGCCCAGGCCCCACACGACCAGGCCGGTGACCGCGACCGCGGTGAACGGCGTGGCGACGGTGATGACGGCCCCGGTGCCGACGAGCACCTGGGCACCGACCAGCAGGCGGTGCTCGCCCACGCGCATGAGGACGTGATCGCCCGCCAGGCGGCCGACGAGCATGGCGCCCGCGCAGGCCACCGTGCCGAGGCCGGCGAAGCGGCCGGCGTCGAACTCGTCGCGCATCAGGACGGCGGCCCAGTCGTTGGGCAGCACCTCCAGGCCGATCGCCCCGATGGCGGCGAGCGCGACGAGCACGGCCAGCCCGCTGACGCGCCGGCGCGGCACGGCAGCATCGTGGTGCTCCGTGTGCGGGGTCGGCGGCGGGTCGACGGGGTCCAGCAGATGGCGCACGGTGTAGACGGTCACCAGCAGGACGGCGCCGACGGCCGTGAGGTGCCAGCGGATGCCGATGCGTGCCGCGGCCGCGGCCCCGCCGACCAGCGCGCCGCTGGTGAAGCCCAGGCTCCACGCGGCGTGGAGCCGGTTCATGATCGGGCGGGACATGCGGCCCTGGGCGATGACGCCCTGGGTGTTCATCGCCACGTCGTTCAGCACGTCGAGGATGCCGAGCGCTGAGAGGACCGCGAGCAGCAGCGGGGCGTTGGGCACGAACGCCACCAGCGGCATGCCGATCGAGAGCAGGGTTGCGGCCAGGACGACGAGATGGCGGCTGCCCATGCGGTCGCTGATCCGGCCGACGATCAGCGAGCCGATGATGCCGCCGAGGCCGCCGCCGAGCAGGGTGACGCCGAGGCTGTCGTTGGAGAGGCCGAGCGAATCGCGGATCTCCGGGATGCGTGGCAGCCAGTTGCTGAAGGTCGCCCCGTTGACGAAGAAGAGCACCCCCACGCCCAGCGTCGCCCGGCGCGGTGACGTGGGCGTGGTGGTCACAGCGAGTCGAGCGCTCTGGTCAGGCGGTCCACTGCCACACCCAGCTGCGCCGGGGCCAGCGTGGAGTAGGAGAACCGGGCCTTGCTGTCGGGCTGCTGGTCGATGGTGAACGCGCTGCCGGGCACGAACGCCACGCCTTCTTCGACGGCGCGACGGAGGAGCGCGTTGGTGTCCGCCACCCCGGGGAACTCGCTCCACAGGAACATTCCGCCGTCGGGGCGGTGGAAGCGGATGCGGTCGCCGAGGCGGTCGTCCAGCGCATCGGCGAGCGCCACGCAGCGTTCCCGGTACATCGGCACGATGCGGGCCTTCTGCTCGTCCAGCCAGCCGGGCACGCCCAGCACGTTGGCCAGCAGGATCTGGGCGAACGTGGAGGTGTGCAGGTCGGCGGCCTGCTTGGCGCGGGTGACCCAACCCATCACCTCCGGCGGCCCGATCATCCAGCCGACGCGGAAGCCGGGGGCGACGATCTTGGAGAACGTGCTGAGGTGGACGACGCGCTCGCTGAACGAGGCGACGGGCGGCAGCGGGTCGCCGGCGAAGCGGATCGCGCCGTAGGGGTCGTCCTCCACGATGAGCAGTTCGTACTGGTCGGCCAGCGCGGCCAGGTGGTGGCGGCGCTCCAGCGACATGGTGGCGCCGGACGGGTTGTGGAAGTTGGGCACCACGTAGATCAGCTTCGGGCGCAGGCCGGCAGCCAGGCGCACTGCCAGCACCTCCACCTGCAGGCCGTGCTGGTCGCCGGGGATCACCTCGAAGCGCGGCTGGAACAGTTCCAGCGACTGCACTGCGCCGAGGTACGCGGGGCTCTCGCTGACCACCACGTCGCCCGGGTCGATCAGCACCTTGGCCAGCAGGTCCAGGGCCTGCTGCGAGCCGTGGGTGACCACGATCTGGCCTTCCACCGGGATGGCGCGACCGAATGTCGGTGCGTAGGTCGCGGCGATCCATTCACGCAGTTCGATCACGCCGTCCGTGGCGCTGTACTGCACCACCCGGGGGCCGTATTCGCCGAGCAGGCGGTCCGCCTCGCGGCGCAGGTCCGGCAGCGGGAAGCTGTCCGGCGTGGGCAGGCCGCCGGCGAGGGAGAGCATGTCCGGCATCTCCGTCACCTTCAGCAGGTCGCGGATGGCGCTGGACCGCAGGCCGGCGGTGCGGGAGGCGAACTGGTAGGGCACGGCTGCGCACGGTAGTGCGTGCGGGCCGGGCCCTGCCGGGTGGTGGCGCTGCTACCTTGCGCCCATGCCCCGTCGTGCAGCCCGCGGCCGCGGTTCCACCGTGGCGGACGTGCACGAACTGGCCGCGGCCATGCCCGGCGCGGAGCTGGCTGAAGGGTCGAAGGAGAACCCGATCTACGCGGTGCGCGGCAAGAGCTTCGTGTTCTTCCGCAACCCGCGGCCCGATGCGGTGGACCCGGTGACGGGGGAGCGCTACACCGACGTCATCTGCATGTGGACCGAGACGTTGGAGGACAAGCAGGCGCTGGTGGAGGACCCGTCGAACCCGTTCTTCACGACCCCGCACTTCGACGGCTACCGGGCGGTGCTGGTGCGGGCCAGCCGGCTCGGCGAGGTGGACCGCGACGAGTTGGCCGAGGTGATCGCCGACGCCTGGCTGGCCCGCGCGCCGAAGCGGATGGCCGCCGCCTGGTTGGCGGAGCACCCACCCGTGCCAGAATCCGGCGCAGCCCGCTGACCCGACCGAGGAGCAACCGATGAGCGTCCTGACCGAACTGCGCGACAACACGATGGTGATCACCATCAACCGGCCGGAGGCGGGCAACGCGCTCAACGGCGATGTCGGGCGCGGCCTGGTGGAGGCGTTCGACGCTGCGCTGGCCGATGACGCCGTGCGCTGCATCATCCTCACCGGTGCCGGCGAGAAGATCTTCTGCGCCGGCATGGACCTGAAGGCGTTCGCCGCCGGCGAGGACATCCGCCCCGTCGGCCAGGCGCTGGCCAAGCTGGCGTCGTGTCCGAAGCCGCTGATCGCGGCGGTGAACGGCCACGCGCTGGCGGGCGGCTTCGAGCTGGTGCTGAAGGCCGATCTCGTGGTGGTGGCCGACGGTGCCCGCTTCGGGATCCCGGAGGCCAAGCGCGGCCTGGTCGCCGCCGGGGGCGGCACCCGCCTGCCGCGGCGCATCCCGCTGCAGGTGGCGCTGGAGATGGGTCTGACCGGCGAGCCGATCTCCGCGGCCCGGGCGCTGGAGCTGGGCCTGGTGAACCGGGTGGTGCCGGCCGCCGAGGTGATGGACACGGCGATGCAGTTGGCCGCGGCGATCACGGCCAACGGCCCGCTCGCGGTGCAGGCCACCAAGCAGTTGATGTGGGAGGAGATCGGCGAGGACAACGCCGCCCACGTCGGCAAGGTCACCGCCCACGTGTTCCAGAGCGAGGACGCCCGCGAGGGCGCGACGGCCTTCGCCGAGAAGCGCGCCCCGGTGTGGAAGGGTCGCTGAGGGTGTAGCCCGTCAGGCCCGTCGGGTGGCGTTGAGGTCCCGGCGCCGGAGGGTGCCGAGCAGGCCGATGCCGCCGACGAGGAAGGCGGTGGCCAGGTAGCCGATGGAGCCGTCGCCGCGACCGCCCGTCCGTGGCAGCGGCGTGGTGGGGATCGGCGGCGTGGTGGTCGGTGTCTCCGCGATCGTCACCGTGGGCGGCGTCGTGGTGGTGGTCGGTTCCGGAGCCGTGGTGGTGGTCGGCGCCGGCTCGGTCGTCGTCGTGGTGGCGAGCTCGCGTTCGGGCGGCGTCGTGGTCGTCGTCGGCTCGGGTTCCGTGGTGGTCGTGGTGGGCTCGGGCGCGTCCGCGGTGGCCTCGGCTCGCAGCGTGCGGGGTACGCCCGCGGTGAGCTGGGTCTGGGCGCCGTGCGGGTCGGGTGACGCGGGCGTGCCGCGGTACACCACGGGCGGGCCGGGTGCGTCGGCGGTGGCCACCACGGTGACGGTGCCGGAGAGCGGCCCGTCCACCGTCACCGTGGTGGTTCCCTCCGTGCCCGTGGTGGCGGCGAGTGGCAGGTCGCGGCCGCTCACGTGCACGAGCACCTCCTGGCCGGGTACGGGGGTGGCCCCGGCCAGGAGGGTGATGGTGACGGCCAGCCCGGCCCCGGGTTCGGGGGTGGGGTCGGGCTGGCCGGGATCGAGATCTGGATGGGGATCGAGGGCGAGGGTCAGAGCCCACTCGCCGCTCATCGCCTGCGCCTCGGCGTCCAGGGCGAGGGCGGTCTCCTGCAGGTCGGCGCGTCCGCTGGCGGCTTGCAGCATGTCCAGCCGCGGCACCAGCGGGTAGGTGGCGGTGGCCGCGCGGTTCGTGCCGGCGGCGTCCTGGGCGTAGTAGTGGGCCACGGCCCACAGCGCGGCGGCGGTCAGCGGGTCCTGCGTGTCGCCGTGGCGCCACATGAGGTAGCCGGCCTTGGCGCCGGTGGGGTCGTTCGGCAGGGTCTGGGCGACCGGCACGCTCGGGGCGGCCACGGTCGGGTGGTGTGCCCGGTTCATGGTGCAATAGCCCAGGTGGTAGTCACCGGCGGTGTCGGTGAACGCCCACTGCCCGGCCCAGATCGGGAACGGCGAGTAAGCCACGCCGGCGGTGTGGTACTCGATGGCCATGCCGGCGCAGCGGTAGTCGTCGGGCACGTCGGGGCTGCCGTCGAAGGAGGTGTGGGCCGTGCACCAGGCGGGGAGGGTGGGGCCGAGCGGCGCGGCGCCGGCCGTGGCGGCGAGAGCGGCGCTCACCGCGGGGACCACTGCCGCGGTGAGCGCCACGACCGCGTGTGCGAACGAAGAAGGCTTCACACCCCTACTGGGCACACCGAGCGGGGCGGGTTCGGCAAAATTCGTCGGAACCCGGCGGGCACGGGCGCGCCGGTAGCCTTCCTCCCTCGTTATGGAACGTTTCGGTCTGGTCGGCCTCCCCAACGCGGGCAAGAGCTCGCTGTACAACGCGCTCACGGGTGGTGGGGCGCTGGCCGCGCCGTACGCCTTCGCCACGAAGGACCCGAACATCGGCGTCGCCAAGGTGCCCGACGACCGGCTGGACCGGCTGGCGGTCATGTCGAAGACGAAGAACACCATCCACGCCGCGGTGCAGGTGGTGGACATCGGCGGCCTGGTGGAGGGCGCCTCGAAGGGTGAGGGCTTGGGCAACAAGTTCCTCGCCAACATCCGCGAGGTCGACGCCATCGTGTTCGTCCTGCGGGCCTTCAAGGACGACGACGTGCCCGGCTCCGACGACCCGCTGGAGCACCTGCGGGTGGTGGAGATCGAGCTGGCCCTGGCCGACCTGGAGACGGTGGAGAAGCGGTTCGCCCAGGCGACCCGCCAGTCGAAGCTGGACAAGGGTGCGGCCGCCGAGCTGGACGCGCTGCAGGCTGCCAACGACGCCCTGTCGCAGGGCCTGCCACTGTACCGCGCCGGCCTGAAGGCGGAGTGGCGGGAGCAGCTGAAGCCGTACTTCCTGCTCACCAACCGCCAGGTGCTGGCCGTGGTGAACGTGGGCGAGGACGAGCTGGACCGCATCCCTGAGGTGGAGGAGCGGGTCCGCGCCGAGTTCACGTCCGCCGGCGACAACGTCGAGGTCATCGGCATGTGCGTGCAGCTGGAGGCCGAGGCCGCCGCCATCGAGGACCCCGTGGAGCGGGCCGAGATGCTGGAGGGCTTCGGGCTCGGCGAGGGCGCCCTGTTCCGCATGGTGCGCTCCGCCTACCACCTGCTCGGGCTGCGCACGTTCTTCACGACGGGCGAGAAGGAGAGCCGGGCCTGGACGTTCTACGCCGGCTCGTCGGCCCCCGAGTGCGCCGGCCGCATCCACACCGACTTCCAGCGCGGCTTCATCAAGGCCGAGGTCATCCACTGGGACGAACTGCTGGAGATCGGCTCCTGGACCAAGGGCAAGGAGCTCGGCAAGATCCGCATCGAGGGCAAGGACTACCACCCCATCGACGGTGACGTCATGGAGTTCCGCTTCAACGTGTAGCGGGGGCTTTTGCGATCTGCAGCTTCCTGGTCGCACTGCCTCTGAACTGGTCTTATGCGTCCTCCTAGGCACGTTCAGTTTCACCCTGTTCGTTAGGAGGAGGGACCTGAGAAGGACCAACTGGGACCAAGCGATCAGCGTTGACGAAACGCGTGCTCTCCATCGGGGACGATCGACAAGGATGAACGTCGTGGAGCGTGTCGTCCCCCTCGAGCTCGGTGTCACCTGGGAACCCAACGCGCCCCAAGCGACCCTGCGGTCGTCTGACCTCGGCAACGCGTGTCTCACGCTGAAGGCGCATCCCGACGACCACGACCAGCGCGATGTCGTGATCACGTTCGACCGATGCCGGGCAGCTGCGCAACTGCCGTTCAACGATGAGGCGCTGCACCTGCACCCCCTCTACGCACAAGGACTCCGCGAAGTGCTTTGGGCGGGCGAGGTCCTCGACAGCACATGGTTGCCCTCACGTCGAGCATCGTCGCGTCACTTCGTCTTCCCGTTGAAGGAGTGCGTCGTCGAGCTGCTCGCCGGAGGCCTCGACGTGTCGCGATCGCCAGAGCAATGAGCGATCTGGAGCTGGCAGCGCCTTCGTCCGCGCTCGGGAAGCTTCAGCGGGGCCGCGGAGCGGGCTGGATCGAAGCGGTTGAGCGGTCTGACGGCAGAGAGCTGCTGATGACCTGCCTCGCCGTCGATCCGCGTTGGGATTCACAGGTCGAAGATCGCGCGTCCTACTACGCCGAGCTGTGCATCGCACTCGCGGTGCCAGCGAGTCAGATCGACCCACAGGGCCTGAAGGACGACGATGCCCGATGGTTGCGCTTCGACGTGCTCGCGGAAATGGCCCGACGCGACGACGCCGAGGCGATCGCGATTCTGCAGGACTACGTACGTCCCGGCCCTGATGCCGACACGCTCGTCTGGCATCTCAGCCGACTTCCCAACGGCTCGGGACTGGTGGGGCTGGAACAGTTGATCATCGACCGCTTCGGCGCTGACGAACTGGCCGAGCTCGTCGACGACTCCAGATCGAGGCTTCCCTGGGACCACTGGGCCGAGCAGATCCCGGCTATCTCAAGGGCCATCGCCGCTGCCGACGTTCGCTCCAAGTCGAACCGGCGATCGAAGCCGGCGCCTCCCCAACTCGATGGGCCGCTTGAACCGATACTCGCCTTCGACTGGGGTGCGGTGCCACCGAAGGCGCTCGTGCACCGAACGACCAACACTGCAACCGGTGCGGAGGTTGATCTGATTCGTCACGCGGCAGTCGGCCCGTGGAGCCCGACCCGAGGACTCGCGCTTCGGTTGTTAGGCCAACGGCGCGATCCGTTCGCCATCGAGGTTGCCGCACAGACCTTCTCGACCGACACGATCGGGCGCGAGCGCGCCGCTTCCTATCGCTACCTGCGCGACCTTGAGGCGGCTGTCACGCTCCCACTCGCTCGCGAGTGGATCCTTGCCGACGACGACCGATCCGGGGTAGCCGCGACGCTGATGGCGATGCACAGCGAGAGTGAGGACGTTCCATCGATTCGAGCAGCGTTCAACCGAGCCTGGGAACGCGACTGGATGTACGAGATCTGCAGCCTGGTCGAGGCGCTCGGCCGCCACCCCGACCACGGGCCGTTCCCCGAGCTGCGAATGGTCTTCACCGATGTCGCCTACTCCTACGCGCGCCGCCGTGCTGCACGCTCAATGGCCGCCGTCGATCCCGACTTCTCGACTGCGTTCGCCGTCGAGTGCCTCTGGGACTGCGAGGCTGAGACCCGCCTCGTAGGCGTCGACGCGTCGCATCTCGACGACCGCATCACTCGCGCACGGATCGAGGTGCTCGCCGCCGACCAAGCGGGGGATCAGGCCGTGCGCTCTGCCGCGGCAACGAGACTCACTGACCCTTCCTAGCGACGCGCCTCCCGGGACGGCGGGCCGCCCAAGCTTCGGCCGAAAGAGATTCCAACGTCCCAGGAGCGCGCGGCCTGGCTCAACACAACTGGTATGTTGTGTTGATGATCCCGGCACTCGTCGATGGTCGCTTACCCACAGGTGAGTGGATCGCGGATTGGACCGAGGTCGAGGAGACGTTCGGCACGTCGAGCTGGCGTCTGCATCTGCTCGAGGGCTGTCGCCGTGCGCTCGTCGCGCTGAAGGCCGCCGGTTGCCGGCGGGCTTGGATCGACGGCAGCTTCGTCACCGGGAAGCTGCACCCCGGCGACATCGATGGTTGCTACGACCCGATCGGCGTCGACAGAGCACTGCTCCACCCGGCATTGCTCGACCTGTCTCCCGGCCGGCCCGCGCAGAAGGCCGAGTTCGACTGCGAGTTCTTCCCGAACATCGTCGAGGCCGGCTCCGGTGAGTACTTCGTGGAGTTCTTTCAACGAGACCGTGATGGTCAACGCAAAGGAATCGTCGTCATCGACCTGGAGGAGTTCGAACCATGATCAAGAACGAGCGGCAGTACAAGATCACGCGCAGCCGCGCCGACGAGGTGCGCAACACCATCGGCGAGCTGCAGCGCACGCCGCTGCCCGATGGGCTGCAACCGGAGATGCGCGAGTTGCAGCTCGACGCCCTCCGCGGCACGCTCGGCGACCTCGAGGCAGAACTCGCCGAGTACGACGCGCTTCACGACGCGACCCTGATCGAGGCGACCGGCATCGAGCAACTCCCGACCGCGCTCATCCGGGCGCGCATCGCCTGCGGGCTCACCCAACGGCATCTCGCCGAGCGGGTCGGGCTCCAGGAGCAAGCGATCCAGCGATACGAGGCGACCGACTACGCCGGCGTCAGCTTCGCCCGCCTCGTCGAGATCGCCGAGGCCCTCGACCTCACGATCCACTACGACGTCCGCCTCACCCAGGCGAGCTGACCGGACCGAGCGATGCAGCATCCGCCACCGCGTGATTCGACGAATGGACGAGGGAGTTGAGCGAGCCTTCCGTCATCTACGAGACCGTGCACGGAAGCAACGCCTACGGGCTCGCGCGTGCGGGTTCTGATGTCGATGTCAAAGGGGTGATGATCGGTCCAGCCGCGTGGTACTTCGGATGGGCGGGCGGACCGGAGCAGATCGATCTCTCCCCCGACCACGTGCGCTACGAGATCCGGAAGTTCTTCCGCCTCGCGGTGGATGCCAACCCCACGGTCCTCGAGCTGATGTGGACCCGGCCCGAGGATCACCGTGTGGTCAGCGCGGCCGGAGAACGGCTGCTTGCTGTACGCGACAGCTTCCTCTCCCGCCGGGTCGCGGAGCGCTTCGGGCGCTACGCACTCGCGCAGCTCAAGCGCATTCGAACTCATCGAACCTGGCTGCTCTCCCCGCCCGACGAGTCCGCGCAGACCCAGTGGCGCCAGTACAACGACTGGTTGAAGAATCGGAACCCGACGCGATCGGCCCTCGAGGCTCGATTCGGGTACGACACCAAGCACGGCATGCACCTCGTTCGACTCCAACGCATGGCCTTGGAGATCCTCGACAGCGGGACGGTCAACGTGTTCAGACCAGACCGCGAGGAACTCCTCGCCATCCGTGACGGAGCGTGGACATTCGACGAACTGGAAGTGCGGACCTCGGAGATGTCGGCGAAGATCGATGCCGCCGCACAGCGACCTGGACCTCAAGGGCATTCACCTCGCGCCGACCCGCGAGTTGCTCGGGCTCCGGCCTGACGTCGCGGTCCACGACCTGACCGCGTTCCATCGCGGAGTGGAGTGCGACCTGACCACCAACGAAGCCGGCTCGGCGCTAGCGCTGCTCCTCAACGGCAATGGCAACATGCTCGAGCGGATCCTGTCCCCCTTCCAGCTCACGCTGACGGACGAGGTGCTCGAGCTGCAGGGTCTCGCTCGCCGATCCGTGTCCCGGTTGTTCGTTCGCCACTACGCCGGCTTCTTTCGTGGGTGCCAGCGCGAGCACGTACGCGAAGCAACCGCGAAGACGATGCTCTACAGCTATCGGGTGGCACTCACCGGAGTCCATCTGCTCCGCTCCGGAGTGCTCGAACCGAACCTGACCGTGCTCGCACCCTTGTTCGGCTACCACGACGTCGCCGAGCTGGTCGCCCTCAAGCAGGCAGGGACGGAACACGGTCCGCTCGCCGACGACCTCGACCAGCATCACCGTCGTCGCTGGCCCGAGCTCGAACAGGCCCTCGTCGACGCCGAGGCCGAGTCGAACTTGCCTGCCGAGGCTCCCAACGCCGCCGAGATCGAGGGGTGGCTGATCTCGGCGCGGCTGTCGGCGTTGACGTCGAGCGATCGATCGAACGAGTAGCGGAGGTCTCCCAGCGGGTCGCCGGCGCGGCAGGTGAAGGTTCGCGTCCACCGAGCGACAAGATTCGTTGCACATCCCTGCAGGCAATGTTGTCGCTGGGCGAATCCGAGTACACCCCGCGGTGGCCGGTTCACGTGAACCGCTACGGTCCCACGGTCAATGCGCCTCACCGCCCGCCAGTTGAACCGGTCGCTGCTGCAACGCCAGTGGCTGCTGGCCCGTCAGGTCGCCACGCCCGCGGACGCGCTGCGGGCCATCCTGGCCCTCCAGGCCCAGGAGCCGCCCTCGCCGTACCTCGCGTTGTGGAACCGGCTGGACGGGTTCGCGGCAGAACACCTCGACGACGCGCTGGCGGACGTCACGGCCGTGAGGGCCACGCTGGTCCGCATCGCCCTCCACATCGTCCACGCCGACGAGTACACGACGATGCATGCGGCGATGTCCAACAACCTGCGGGCGTCGCGGCTCAACGACCGGCGGTTCACCGAACCTGGCTTCACGAAGGCCGACGCCGACGAGCACCTCGCTGCGCTGCTGGAGTTCACCGCCGAGCCCCGCACGGCCGACGAGATCATCGAGATGCTGCAGCCGCTCGTGCCCGGCCGCGACGCCGCCAAGTTGTGGTGGGCGTACCGCACGTTCGCCCCGCTGCGGTACGTGCCGGTCGGCCCGCCGTGGAGCTTCGACGTGAAGGACCGCAACTTCCAGACGGCGCCCGCGGACCCGCCCCGGCCGGCGCATGAGGAAGCGCTCGGCCGGCTGCTGTGGCGCTACCTGGAAGCGTTCGGACCGGCCACCGCGAAGGACTTCGGCCAGTTCGCGATGCAGCGCAAGCCGTCCGTCGACACCGCGCTCCAGCAGGTGGGCGACCGCCTCGTCCACCACGAGGGCCCGAACGGCGAGCCCCTGCTGGACGTGCCACACGGCGCCGTCGCCACCGGCGAAGAACCCGCCCCGCCCCGCCTGCTCGGCATGTGGGACAACGTGCACCTCGCCCACGTGGACCGCACGAGGACGCTGGACGACGACGTCCGGCCGCACGTGATCCGCCGCAACGGCGACACCCTGCCCACCGTGCTGGTGGATGGCCGGGTCATCGGCGTCTGGCGCACCACCCCCGAGGGCGCGGTCGAGGCCCGCCTGTTCCGCGAACCGGACGACGATGCGGCCGAGGCGCTCACCACGGAGGCCAGTGCGCTGAGCACGTTCCTCGCCACCCGCACGCACGCGATCTACCGCCGCTACGACCACTGGTGGGCGGACCTCCCCGGCCGCGCGACCGTGCTGCACTCGCCCGCAGGGTGAGAGTTCGTTGACAATCGGCGGCGGCCCGGGTCCCGGGTCGTCCGCCGCCGTTACGGTCGATCGGGTGGGCGCCAGCACCTCATCTCTGCCACGGCGGACGGTCGTCGATTTCTGGCTGGACCTGCTGCTGGTGGTGGCGTTCACGTTCGACTACAGCTTCCGCTTCACCGGCCTGACGATCCACGAGTGGATCGGAATGGTGTTCGTCGTGCTCGTCCCCGTGCACCTCACCCAGCACTGGGACTGGGTGGTGCGCACCACCCGCCGCCTGGTCGGCCGATGGCGCACCCCGAGCCGGGAGTCGCTGCGCTGGGTCGTGGACCTGCTGCTGCTCGGAGCCTTCGTGCTGTGCGTCGCGTCCGGCCTGCTGGTGTCGCAGAAGGCGCTGCCGGCGCTCGGGCTGCGGCCGGGCGACGACAACTTCTGGCGCGGGCTGCACACCACCACCGCCGACGTCTCCGTCGCCCTCACCGCATTGCACGTCGCGCTCAGCTGGCGCTGGGGGCTGACGGTGGCCAAGCGCCTCTTCCGCCGCAAGGCTGCCGCATGAGCCGCTACCTCCATCGTCTGGCCGTGGTGTGTGTGGTGATCGCCGCCGTGGTCGGGCTCGGATTCCTCTGGCGGGTCAGCCCTGCCGCGGGTCTGGTGGAGGACGGTGGCGGGCCGCGCCGGGAGCTGCCGGCGGGTGCAACCCAGCCCCGTGACGGCGATCGCCACCATCTGCGGCTCGACGGTGGGCTCGACCTCAACAGCGTGGACGACCTCGGCCAGACGGTGTTCATCGGCGTCGGGGTGCTGGCGGTCGTGGTGGCTGTCGATCGCGCTCGCCGGCGCCGCCGCCCGGTCGTCCCCCGGACGTCGGGAGGGTCCGGGAGCTGACCCGGTGCGGTTCAGCTGAACCGCCACCCGTCCTACACTCGCCCGCATGACGCCGGTCGAAGCCCTGGAGCGCGTGGTCCACTGCCTCGACCGCGCCCACGAGTCCGGCTTCAAGACCAAGGCGTTCGTGCGGGCGCTCGACGTCGCCCGGGCCACACCCGCCGACGAGCTGGCCGAGCGGGCGGCCGCCGGCACGCTCACCGACCTGGAAGGCATCGGCGACTCGTCCGCCACCGTCATCCAGCAGGCGCTGGCCGGCGGCACCGTCGCCTACCTCACCGAGCTGGAGGGCAAGACCCAGGTCCCCCTCACCGACGCCGGTGCCGTCTACCGCCAGGCGCTGAAGGGCGACCTCCACCTGCACTCCCGCTGGAGTGACGGCGGCGCCACCATCGAGGCGATGGCCCGCACTGCGATCGCCCTCGGCCACGAGTACATGGTGCTGACCGACCACTCGCCCCGCCTCACTGTCGCTCACGGCCTGAGCGTCGAGCGGCTGGAGCAGCAACTGGCCGACGTCGCCACGCTGAACCACCAGCTGGCCCCGTTCCGCATCCTCACCGGCATCGAGGTGGACATCCTCGAGGACGGGACGCTGGACCACGGCGACGACATGCTGTCCCGGTTGGACCTGGTGATCGCCAGCGTCCACTCCAAGCTGCGCATGGCCGGCAAGGAGATGACCGAGCGCATGGTCCGGGCCGTCGCCAACCCGCACGTGGACGTGCTCGGCCACTGCACCGGCCGGATGATCGGCAAGCGCGACCCGTCCAGCTTCGACCCGGACTACGTGTTCGCCGCCTGCGCCCACTTCCACACCGCGGTGGAGATCAACTGCCGTCCTGAGCGGCTGGACCCACCCCGCGACCTGCTGAAGATGGCCATCGACTACGGCTGCTGGTTCTCGATCGACAGCGACGCCCACTCCACCGGCCAGCTGGAATGGCAGCCGCTCGGCTGCAACCGGGCCGCCGAGGTGGGCGTGCCGCTGGACCGCGTGATCAACACCTTCACCGCCGATCGCCTGCTGGCCTGGACCCGAGGCGACGATGGCGACGACGGCGCAGAGTGACCGTCGCGGGCCGTTGGGGCCGGCGGGCGCGCGCCGATAGCATCTGATCCCTATGTCGAATAGTAGCAGGAAATTTCCAGGCATTTCCCCTGGTAACGGTTCGCTACAGCGCTTCGTCTGTGCACTACACTCAGCGTAGTGGCGAACAACCCCCGCGATGACGACACGACGGCCCGGACGATCCTGTCGACGGTGCACGCTGAGGCGCGGCCGTGGGCGACGTCGTGGTTCCGCTCACTGCGCGCCGACGGCAAGTCGTACCGGACGATCGAGAACTACCTGGCGACCGTCCGTGAGTTCTCGGCCTGGTGCGCGGCCAACGATCACCCGGTCGCCTTTGCGAGCCAGACGCCGGCGAACGTGCGGCAGTGGATCGTTGAGCAACTTGACGACCGCTCGCCGACCGGCCCCGCGGTGGGCACGGTGGTACTCCGGTTCCGCTGTCTGCAGCAGTGGTTCCGCTGGCTCGTCGAGGAGGACGAGCTCGCGGTGTCGCCAATGGCGAAGATGAAGGCGCCGAAGGCCACCGACGAACGCCCCGTGCCCGTGCTGACGGACGAGCAGCTGCGCGCCCTGCTGCACGCCACCCGCGGCAAGGACTGGATGAGCCGCCGCGATCACGCCATCATCCGGCTGTTCATCGACTCGGGCATGCGGCTGGGGGAGATGGTCGGCATCCGCGTGCAGGACGTCGACCTCGAGGCCCAGGTGGTGCTCGTCGTCGGCAAGGGCGCCCGACACCGCATCGTCCCGTTCGGGTCGAAGACGGCCGAGGCGCTCGATCGCTACGAGCGCGTCAGGAACACTCGCCCGCAGGCGAACGAGCCGCAGTGGTGGCTCGGCACCCGTGGCACCATCGGCCACAACGGCATCGCCGCGATGCTGCAGGCTCGTGCCGACCAGGCCGGCATCGGACACCTGCACGCCCACCAGTTCCGCCACACAGCAGCACACCGATGGCTCAAGATGGGCGGCACCGAGTCGGACCTGATGCGCAACGCCGGCTGGGCCAACTCGGCGATGCTGCAGCGCTACGGCCGCTCAGCGGCCGCTGAGCGGGCACGCGAGGCGCATCGCAGGATCGCTCCCGGAGACTCGCTGTGAGCGACGAACGGCGTCTGCGGTGCCCGAAGTGTGGTCGGCGGGAGTGGCTCGCCGCGGTAGCAGATGGCCGCGTCACTGTCTTGAATCGATACGTCCGTGGCGTCGCCCTCGGCGAGGGTGGCTCCCGCGCCTTCGGTGACGACGGGAAGTCGAAGACTGATCTGCCCGGGTGGGTCGTCCTCGACAGGATCATCTGCCCGGACTGCAAATCGAGCCTCTACCGTCACGGCGCCACGTGGACCGCCGATGGGCGGCGCTATGACCGGCTACAGAAGCTGAGTGATGGTTGGCGGCCGGGTGATGCACCACTTGAAGTCCAGCTCGGTCTGCTCGACTCGATACGCGACCACCTGGGGCGAGATACCGGCATCGCTGACATCTGAGCGCTATTGTTCATGACAACCGATTGCGCCGCGCCGATGGAGGCACTCTGGCACCGGGGATCTATTTGCACGGTCCTCACGATCCTTCGTGAGGTTCTGTCATGCCCCAACGGCAACGTCAACTCATCGGCGCCATCGGCGCGCATGAGTCCTGGGCTCGCACGCCAGATCGTGCCGCCCGCACCGCACCCGGCCGCCGTGCCTTCCTCGAACGCTTCGAACGCGAGGTCGACCCCGACGGCACACTTCCGCCCGCCGAACGAGCCAAGCGCGCCGAGTCGGCTCGGAAGGCCTACTTCGCCCGGCTCGCGCTGAAGTCGGCGCAGTCCCGCCGGAAGGCGGTGGCGTGATGCTCCCGGACAAAGAACGCCCGCCGGCTCTGCCGGCGGGCGTCAAGATCACTGGCGAGGTGAACACCGGCAAGCGTAGCACGGCTGGTGCAAATGCAACGACTTGCCCCGTCACCTGCAGCACGCCGGCCACGGCATGCCCGTGGCGCTTCCCGACGGGGGTGGCGTCGTGAGCAACTCGCAGATCCGCCGGATGAAGAAGCAGGCGGCCAAGCGGGCCGCGCTGGGGGCCTCGCGCCTGCAGGGCTGCCGCTGCCCGCACCCCGACGTCGAGGTCCACGGCACGACGGGGCCGCTGTTCGTCAAGCACGACCGTGGCTGCCCGTGCCTCGGCCTGCCGCGGACGCTGGTCGTCTACAACGAGCCGGGGAGGTGCGAGCGATGAGCCCCGAGGAAGTCGCCGAACGCCTCAACGGTCGCCCCTCGGGCGACGGCTGGTCGGCGCGCTGCCCGGCCCACGAGGATCGCAGTCCGTCACTGTCGATCGCCGCCGGCGACAAGGGCGGCACCGTGGTGCACTGTCACGCCGGCTGCGAACCGTCCGCGGTCGTGGCCGCGGTCGGGCTTGAGCTGCGCGACCTCGCGCCGGACACGCCGAGCCGCGACGATGCCGTGGCGACCTACCGCTACACCGACGAGAACGGCCGTCACCTCTTCGACGTCGTGCGCCGACCGGGGAAGCGTTTCCACCAGCGCCCCGCCGACGGTCGCACCGGGCCCGGGGCGATGAAGGACACCCGGCTCGTCCTGTACCGGCTCCCGGCGGTGCGCAAGGCGGTCGCCGCCGGCACGTCGGTGTTCATCGTTGAGGGCGAGAAGGACGCCGACCGGCTCGCCTCTGAGGGCTGGTGCGCCACCACCAGCCCACAGGGTGCCGGGAAGTGGGCGAAGGTGGCCGACCACGCCCGCGAGGTGCTGGCCGGCGCCGAAGTCGTCGTCGTGGCCGACAGAGACGGTCCCGGGTACAAGCACGCGACCGAGGTCGCGGAGAGCCTGCGTCCGGTCGCCCGATCGCTCATCGTCGTCGAGGCGCTCGGCGGCAAGGACGTGTCCGACCATCTGGACGCCGGCCACGCCGTCGAGGAGCTCGTCGAGGTCGACGGAACGGAAGCACCCGTGCCGGATCCGCCACCGCCGGTCCGGCTCACGGACTGGGCCGCGGCCTTTGCCCGGCCGCCCGTCGAGGCCGTCGTCGACGGGCTGCTGTTCCCCGGACGCTGGACCGGCTTCGTCGCCCCGGCGAAGGCCGGAAAGTCGACGCTGGCGCTCCACATCGCCCACCGGCTCGCGCGCGGCCTGGAGCCGTTCAGCGCCGGCCACCGACCACCCGAAGCGGTGCTCTATTTGGACGGCGAGATGGGCGAGATCGACGTGGTGGAACGTCTCGACGCCGCCGATCTGAGGCCGGCCGATCTCGGCCTCTTGGCCTACAGCGACTTGCCACCGAAGGGCGACACGGTGCAAGGCGGCGCGGCCATTGTCTCGACCGCCCACCGCCTCGGCGCGTCGGTAGTCGTGCTCGACGGCATCAACGCCTTCGTCCGCGGCGCAGAGAAGGACGACGGCCCCTGGAGGGCGCTCTATGAGCACACAATCGGCCCACTGAAGCGAGCCGGGGTGGCGGTGCTGACGTCGGACAACACCGGCAAGGACGTCACCCTGTCGGCGCGTGGCTCATCCGTGAAGCTCGACAAAGCCGACGGAGTGGTGTTGGTCAAGCGCACCGACGACGGGGTGCGGCTCACCACCACCCACGCACGCACCTCCAGCTACGTGCGCGAGCTGACACTCAACGTCACCGGCACCGACGGCACAGCACCGATCAGCTTCACCGTGTCGCCCTTCGCCTGGCCCGCCGGCACCCTCGACGCGGTCGCCCTGCTGGACTCGCTCGGAGTACCCGCTACGGCTGGCCGACCGGCCTGCCTGGCCGCTCTCAAGGCAGCTGGTGAAGGGGTCCGAACCGAGGTGCTCGCGGCCGCGATCCGGTGGCGAAAGGGGTCGGGAACACCTCCGGGAACACGTCTCGGGAACACATCGGGGGAACACCCATGACCGACATGGCCCCGGACCTGCATGGGAACAGTTCCGGGAACACCCCGGAACACCACCTCAAACCGGATGGGAACACCGGGGGGTGTGTACCTACACACACCCGGAGTTCACCGGGTCGATGTGGGTCTCTCGGCACGGGGCAGGGCAAGACGGATTCGCCCATCAGCTCATCAGCCGAAGAACTGGCCGTCACACCAGTTGTTGGCATCGCCGATCGTCGTGGGCAGACCAAGTCGAGCGCGCACGATATCCGCTGTGCCTGTGGACGTCGGTGCGTCTTCCCAGACGCTGTTCCACTCGGCGATGGTTCGTACCTTGCTGACGGCTTCCAAGAATGCAGCCATTGTCGAGTTCTCTGTAATGAGGATGTCGATGTCGGCTTGGACGTCCTCAGGCCACTCATAGTTGACGAGATCTTGGACGAACTGGGCCATTGCTTGGGCAAGTCCTGCGTACCCAGGAAGCACGGTGGCAGTGAAGTCCGGCCACTCGCGACTGCTGATCTGCCCATCGCCGAGGAACGGCGCCTCGGTCAACTGCAGCAACTGGAGCGCGCAGTTCATCGGTGCGACGATCTCCAGGTAGTGATCGCCGGGCGTCTGCGGCGCTTCTGTCGTGCTCGTGCTGGACGTCGTGGTGCTGGACGAGGTGGTCGTTGCCGCCTGCTCAGTAGTGGTGGGTGGCAGCGATGTCGTCGCGGCCGACGACCCGGCTTGCGGAGTGCTCACGGAGGAGCTGTCAGAGTCGCTGCAACTTGCAGCCAGCGCGAGGACAATCACTGGCAGCGCACTCCAGCGTCTCATGTTCTGCTCCGTTCCAGTTCTCCGCTTCCAACCGCGAGAGTACCCCCGAGCGGGCCCCTCCGATCTTTCCAGCGCAGAGGGTGGCCGCCAGGACCGCCAGTCCGCTGCCCCCCTATAGCGAGCACCCGGGGTGCTGGTGAGAGGGGCGGGGTCGAGTCTTTGCAGGGGCGATGCGCCGCCAGGACCGCCAGTCCGGACGTTGTGTGTGGTGAGCGTTCCGTGGCGAAGGGGAGGGGCGGGGCCGATTCTTTCCAGGGACGATGCACCGCCAGGACCGCCTCTCCCGACGTCTCTCCCCCAGCGTTTCCCCAAGGGGGGGTGTCCCCCACCGACCACAGAAAGCGAGCATGACATGAGCGAGTTGGACTACAGCAGGGTTACCCAGGTCATCGGGGACTGGATGGCCGAGGACCCTGGTTGGCATCGTGACCTGGAGGACAACCGCCTGACGTGGGCGCTGTCCGGGTGGGACGAGGCCGGCTGGGGTCAGGTGGACGTGATCCACAAGGTGACGGGCCAGTTGGTCGCGTCGGCGCGGGTGCATCGTTCGGCGCTGGAGGCATGAAGTTGCATCTACACAGAGTCGCGGTAGGGTGCGGGGCGACTCCCGCGGACGTGCGGCCCTCGGCCCTACGTGTGGAGCTTGCGAGCATCATTGCCGGACATCGCCGCATGACGACTCTCCCCCGTTCAACGGGCGCTGAGGCCATGCGCTGCGCGCCCATGTTCCGCAAGGAGTTCCCATGACCAACACGGTCAATCCCGCCACGTCGTTCATCGACGTGCTCAAGGGCCAGGTGGAGACGCTCAAGTCCGAGCGCGCCACCATGCTGGCCGAAGCCACGGCCATCTGTGACGCGGCGCAGGCCGAGCCCCGCAACCTGACTCCCGCCGAAACCGCCCAACTCGACAAGCTCACCGAGCGCGGCAAGAAGCTGGCCGAGGACATCGAGGTCAAGAGCGAGCACCTGCTCAACCTCGCAAGCCTCAAGGCCGAGCGTGCCGGAGTGCTGCGGACGCTGCGTACCTCGCACCTGTCTGGTGACGTGACGTTCTGGAAGCAGTCCGCGCCCGCGTGGACGGCCGACGCTGACAGCGTGTCGGAGCGCGACGCGGTGACGCTGGCCCGTTCCGCCCTGGACGCCACGCACGCCCGCAATGTCGGTGTGCCCGAAGAGGGCTTCGCCAAGGTGCTGGACGTGCTGACGGACGGCCGGGACGGCGAGCGCGGCCGTATGGCCCGCTGGGCGGTCGCTGCGTCGAACCCGGCCTACGAGCGTGCCTTCGGCAAGCTGATCGTGGACCCGACCCGCGGCCACCTCGAGTGGACCGAGGAGGAGCGCGTCGCCTACAAGACGGTGAGCGAACTGTCCCGTGCGATGAGCCTGACCGACGCGAACGGTGGCTACATGGTGCCGTTCACGTTGGACCCGGCGATCCTGCTGACCAACGACGGCAGCAACAACCCGCTGCGCCGGCTGGCCACGGTGAAGATGACCACCACGGATTCGTGGAACGGCATCACCTCCGCGGGCGTCACCGCCGAGTGGAAGGCCGAGGCCGCGGAGATGGCCGACGCTTCCCCGACGCTGGCCCAGCCGTCGATCCCCGTGCACCTCGGTGACGCCTTCATCCCGTACACCTACGAGTACGGCATGGATGCCGTGGACGCCCTCCAGCAACTCTCGATGGTGCTGCGCGACGGTGCCGACCAGTTGATGGCCACCGCCTACACGACCGGCACCGGAACCGGCCAGCCCGCCGGCATCGTCACGGGCCTGACCGGCACCGCCTCCGAGATCAACTGCGCCACCTCCGAGACACTCACCGCCGCGGACGCGTACGCCCTCCAGAACGCCCTACCCGCCCGGTTCAGCGGCAACGCCACCTGGCAGAGCCACATCGCCATCGCCAACGAGTTCCGAGCCATGGAGACGACCAACGGTGCGCTCCAGTTCCCTGAACTGCGGAACACCTCCCCGTCGCTGTTGGGTAAGCAGTGGCACGAGAACTCCAACATGGACGGCACCTACAACCCGGCTGCCACGGCCAACAACTACGTGCTGATCTATGGCGACGTTGCCGCCGGGTTCTTCATCGTGGACCGCATCGGCGCCACCCTGGAGCTCATCCCGCAGCTGTTCGGCACGACGAACGGCCGGCCCACCGGCGAACGCGGCGCCGTGCTCTGGTTCCGCACCGGCTCCAAGGTCGTCCGCACCCAGGCGCTACGGATGCTCGACATCCCGACCACCGCCTAACCGATCTGGGCACCACAACGGTGCCGAGGTCAGAGATCGGCGCCGGTGCTCAGTCCCGCTGCGGGCGGTGTGGGACTTGCTTCCTTTCACCCACGCCGCCCCGCAGCGCACGCCGTGAAGCCAGGAGTGGGGCTGCAGTGAACGGAAAGCACCTAGGGGTCCGCGCCGGTGAAGTACCGTCCAGTTCGTGACCTCGACGGGGCGGAGCCGGCCGTGACCATTGCGATTGCGCTGAAGGTACGCGATGGCATCGTGTTGGCTGCGGACAGTGCGACGACGCTCTCTAGCGGCACGTCGATCCACAACGTCTACAACCACGCCAACAAGATCGTGAACCTGCAGAAGGGTAGGCCGATCGGTTTGATGACGTGGGGGATTGGCGGCTTTGCGAACGCCAGCATCGCAACCCTGGCAAAGGACTTCCGTGCCGATGTCTGGCCGAGCAGGTTCGAGACCGGGTACACGGTCAAGGACGTCGCAGAGGCCGTTCGCTCCCACTTTGTAGACGTAGGGGCGGACGGTGAGCTGAAGGCTCGACCTGAGGGTGAGCGGGCCTTCGGCTTCCTCGTGGCCGGGCACACGCCCCACCAGACTCTCGGTGAGGCGTGGGTGGTCGAAACTGATCAACAAACGGGCGACTGGTCGGACCCGTTGGAGGTCCTGTCCGGAGACCAGGGACTGGTCTGGTACGGGGTGCCTCAGTGGATTCAACGTCTGGTCGTAGGGATTGACATTGGAGCCGTGGCTCTCGCATTGGTGGAGCGGTTCGGCATCCCGCCGACGGAACTCGGTGCGGCGATCGAGGTCTTTCGCTCTTACAGCGAGCGTTCCTTCATTCATCCCGCGATGCCCATCCAAGATGTGATCGACCTCGCGTCCTACCTAGCCGAGGTGACCAAGGGCGCTGTCGCCTTCACGCCAGGCGCGCCTACGGTAGGTGGCCAGACCGAACTCGCTGCTATCACGAAGCATGAGGGTTTCAAGTGGGTGTCGCGGAAGCACTATTTCAGCCAGGACATGAATCCGGAGACGATGCGATGGGGGTAGAGAGATTGTCCAAGCAACTGCACACGGTGCCAACAAACCAGAACGAGGTGATCTATCACCCCGAGGGTGCTCGTACGCGTATCGAGTCTTCCAAGCGCGCCGGCGAGCTGAGTCGTTGCGTGTCACGTCCCACTGAGGTCCGCTTCGAGCTGACTCCGTCAAGCGAGTCACGTAGCTTCAAGCTGGTGCTGAAGAACTCAACGAGGCAAGGCAAGACCGCCTGACGGGGCGACCCCGTTTCCCCGAGCATCCGCCTGCGTCGAGTCGGGCCGCGTGTGCGCTGGCGTTCGTAGTCGCTCATCAGCGGATCATGCCCTTCGTTCTGTGTCCTATGAGGCCAACAGCGCTCGGCGACGCAAGTTCACTGACCTGGGTGTCTTGAACTGACTACACCGTTAGCCTTGACGCTCATGTCGAAGAAGACCAAGAAGCGCAAGGCGAAGATGCGCCGCAGCAAGGCCAACCACGGCAAGCGTCCGAACATGGGGCGTGGCTGACACAACCGTAGCCCCAGCGCCCGCCACCCGGCGCGGCGCCGAGGCAGCCGTCTACCACGGCGTCACCATCCCAGATCCGTACCGCTGGCTGGAGGACGGCGACTCGCCCGAGACCCGGGCGTGGGTTGCCGCCCACTACCAGCGCACCCGACAGGCGCTCGATGCCCAGCCCACCAGGGCCCGGTGGCACGAGCGCCTTTCCGCGCTCACGGCGCTGCCCACCACGCTGGCAATCCAGGTGGCTGGGCGTCATCTGTTCACGCTGGAGCGCCCCGCCGGCGCCGATCAGTACGCGCTGGTCCTGCGCAGCGCCGTCGACCCCACGGTGCGGGTCCGCACCCTGCTGGACCCGGCATCCATGGCGGCCGACGCCGCCGTGGCCATCGACTGGTACCACCCCTCGCGCGACGGCAGCCTGGTGGCGTACGGCCTGTCCGAGGGCGGCACGGAAAACAGCGTCCTCCATGTGATGGACGCCGCCACCGGGCAGGTCCTCCCCGTGCGCATCCCCGACACCCGGGCGGCCAGCGTCGCCTGGCTGGCCGACAACACCGGCTTCTGGTACGCCCGCTACCCGGCGGGCGACGAGTACCACCGCCACATCCGCTTCCACCGCCTCGGCACCGACCCGGCCGACGACCCGGTGGTGTGGGACCGCCTGGTCACCCCGGAGACCTGGCCCGACGTCAGCGCCAGTCGCGACGGCCGCCACGTGCTGGTGCACGCGATGGTCGGCTGGAGCCAGGTGGATGTCCACCTGCTGGACACCACGACGGGGGAGTGGACTGCCGTGGTCGAGCGCGTCGAGGCCCAGACCGCCCTCCAGTTCGACGGCACCTCGGCCTCGCTCGTCGGCGTCACCACCCGCGGTGCGGACAACGGCCGGGTCGTCCGTGCCCCGCTGGCGAACCCCACCGAGTGGACGACCGTTGTCGCCGAACGGCCGGACAGCGTGCTCGGCGCGCTGGCCATCGAGGGCGACGGCCTGCTGCTCGCCGCCTCCACGGTGGCGGTCGACCGGCTGGAGCGCTACGCCGCGGACGGCACACCCGCCGGCACCGTCGACCTCGGTGTCGCCGCCGTCGTCTCGCTGGATGCCGACGACGGGCAGGCGTTCCTCGCCCGCGGCACGTTCGGCGCCCCGGTCGATCTGCTGCACGTCGCCCCCGACGGCACCCTGCACCTCTGGGGCGACCCGGTGGACGCCAGCGTGCTCCCGGAACTGGCCGTCCGCCAGGTCGTCTACCCGTCGCTGGACGGCACCCAGATCCCGATGTTCGTGGCCCACCGGGCGGACGTCACCCCGTCGACCGACACCCCGCTGATCCTCACCGGCTACGGCGGGTTCGCCATCGCCGAATCGCCCGTGTGGATGCCCAACCTCGCCGCCTGGTGCGCGGCGGGCGGGGTGTACGCCATCGCCGGCCTGCGCGGCGGGTACGAATACGGCGAGGCCTGGCACCAGGCCGGCCGCCGGGCCAACAAGCAGCGGGTGTTCGACGACTTCCACGCCGCCGCCGACTGGCTGGTGGCCGAGGGCTTCACCAGCCGGGAACGCCTGGCCGTCCACGGCGGCTCCAACGGCGGCCTGCTGATGGGCGCGGCCATCACCCAGCGGCCCGACCTGGCGCCCGCCGTGTGGTGCGCCGTGCCGCTGCTGGACATGATCCGCTTCCCGCAGTTCCTCATCGCCCGGCTGTGGACCGACGAGTACGGCGACCCGGACGTGGCCGAGGAGTTCGCCTGGCTGCACGCCTACTCGCCGTACCACCGGGTCGTCGAGGGCACCGCCTACCCGGCCATCCTGTTCACCACCGCCGAGGGCGACAC
Organism: Acidimicrobiaceae bacterium; assembly: GCA_020637295.1. Taxonomy (GTDB): domain Bacteria; phylum Actinomycetota; class Acidimicrobiia; order Acidimicrobiales; family Ilumatobacteraceae; genus UBA668. The sequence continues at coordinate 314,125 of JACJWF010000003.1, forward strand.
CCGGGTGGACCCGTGCCACGCCCGCAAGATGGCGGCCCTCCTCACCCACGCCGGTGCCGGTCAGGAGGACCACCCGATCCTGCTGCTCCAGCACGGCCGGGCCGGGCACGGCGTCGGCAAGCCGGCGGCGATGCGGGTGGCCGAGGGCGCCGACGTGCTGGCGTTCTTCACCTGGCAACTCGACTTCGACGAGGTGCTCGCGCCATGACCACCGTCGCCGAACTGCAGATCGCCGCGCCGGTCGCCCCGTGGCAACAACTCGGGCTGACCGTCGCCGACGGCACGTCGCGAGTCGGGGGCATCACCCTCCGCTTCGTCGATGGCCCCGGCCAGGGCGTCACGGGCTGGACGCTGGCGGACGCGCCCACGGATGCGACGGACATCGACGGCCTCGCGACCGGCCACGGCGAGCCGCCCACCGGCGAGCGGCCGCAGGACAGCCTCGGGATCCGCTCCTGGGACCACCTCGTGGTGATGACGTCGTCGCTGGAGCGCACCTGCGCCGCCATCGAGGCAGCCACCGCCGCACCGCTGAAGAGAATCCGCGAGGCCGGTGCCATCCGGCAGGGGTTCCACCGGCTCGGCGAGTTGATCATCGAGGTCGTCGAGTCACCGCAGGTCACCGGCCCCACAGCAGCGTTCTGGGGGTTCGTGTGGAACGTCCACGACCTGCACGACGTGTGCGACCGACTGGGGCCGGATGTCATCGGGCTGCCCAAGCCCGCGGTGCAGCCCGGGCGGTTCATCGCTACCGTGCGTGCAGGGTTCGGCCTCGGAGTGCCGCTCGCCCTGATGACACCATGAACCCGGGAACCACGCGCCACCGCCCATCGACCTGCAGTCGTATGGTCGTTGCCCGTGTCGCCCTCGCCGCTCCGCTGCTGGCGGGCGCTGTCGCCGCCTGCGGGGCCGATGCTGCCCCGTCCCGCCAACTCAGCGTGGAGGCTCAGAAGGGCGAGGCCGTCGCCCGGCGTGCAGGGTGCGCCGGCTGCCATGGTGGCGCAGATGGTGGGGCCACCATCGGCCCGTCGTGGGTCGGTCTGTGGGGCACCGGCGTGACGCTCGACGACGGCACTGTCGTCGAGTTCGATGAGCAGTTCGTGCGCACGGCCGTCCGCGATCCCGACGCCCAGCGGCCCGAGGGCACCTGGCTGCACATGCCGGCGTTCAGCGAGCGCCAGGTCAGCGAGGCCGACCTGCAGGCGCTGATCGTCTACCTCCGCGAGTTGGGGCCGTCCTCATGAGCCTGGATGCCGGCACCCGACGCACCGTCACGATCCTGGCCGTCTGCGCCGTGATCGTGCTGGCGCTGGGCATCACCGTGGGCGTGCTGCGCGAGGGCGGCGAGGCCGGCGCTGATGGCCCGGCCGTCGCGCTGGCCGAGCCCCTCCCCATGCCCGACGCCGTGCTCACCAACACCGACGGCACCCCGTACGACCTGCGGACGGAGACCGCTGGCAAGGCCACCCTGCTGTACTTCGGCTACACCCACTGCCCCGACGCCTGCCCGATCCAGTTGAAGGTGCTGGCGGATGTGATGAAGACGCTCCAACCGGACGTGCGCGACCAACTCGAGGTCGTGTTCATCACCACCGACCCGGGTCGCGACACTCCGGAGATCATGCGCGCCTACCTGGATCAGTTCGACTCCACGTTCATCGGGCTCACCGGCACGGACTCCGAGTTGCAGGATCTGCAGATCGCCGCGGGCCTGCCGGTCGCGGTGGCCGAGCCGATGGACGAGAACGGCGGGTACATCATCGGCCATGCCACCCAGGTGCTGGCGTTCGGCCCCGACGGGAACTGCAACGAGGTCTTCCCGCTGGGTGTCCGGGAGTCGGACTGGGCGGCGGCGCTGCCCGGCCTGGTAGGGGTGTCGTCATGAGGTGGTGGTGCTCGCAGTTGTTCGAGGAGTGGTCGTGGACGCCGCGGCCGTACCTCGGCGTGTGGACGATCGTCGCCGGCCTGTGGCTGTCCCGGCACCTCTCGCTGCGCCGGTGGAAGGCCCGGCTCGGCACGTCCGGTGTCACCACCCGCCAGCGCTGGTGGTTCTGGCTCGGCCTGCTGACGTTCTGGCTCTCCAGCGACTGGCCGGTGGGCGCGCTCGGTGCCGGCTACCTGCTGATGGTCCACATGGCCCAGTACCTGCTGTACACGTTCGCCGCCGCGCCGCTGCTGCTGCTGTCGATGCCCGAGTGGAAGCTCCGTGCGGTGGTCCAGCGCTTCCACCTGCACGGCACGCTCAAGGTGCTGACCCGCCCGCTGCCGGCGGTCCTCCTGGCCAACGGGGTCCTCATCTCCACCCACATGCCGTGGACGGTGGACACCGTGCGGGTCAGCCAGATCGGCTCGTTCCTCCTCGACATCGTGTGGCTGCTGGCCGGGTTCCTGCTGTGGCTGCCGGTGATCAGCCCGATGGAGGAGTTCCGCGTGCGGTCGGTGCCGCTGCGCCTCGTGTACCTCTTCGGCGCGGCCGGCCTGACCCCGATGATCCCCGGCGGGATCTTCACGTTCGCCCGCTACCCCCTCTTCCGCACCTATGAGATCGCCCCGCGGGTGGGGGTCAGCGCTCTCAGCGACCAGCAGATCGCCGGGGCGATGATGAGCGCGTTCGGCATGCCGGTGATCTGGATCGTGGCCGCGGTGGTCTGGTACCGGTGGGCCCGCGAGGAGGAACGGAACTCGCCACCGATCGTCCGCCGGCGGGTCGTCTCCGGGCCCGACCCCGGCTGACGCGACCTGACCCGCTCGCGCGGTGGCACGGCCGTAGACTTGCCGACGATGTCGCGCTCCTACCGGTTCCTCGCGCTTGCACTGGCGGCACTGCTGGTGCTGGTGGGCGTGGCCAAGGTGCTGGACGGCGGCGAGTCCACGGATGCGTCGGTCACCGGCGTGCCCTCGGCCACCGAACCTGCCGGCGACGGCACCACCGCGGCGCCCGGCGGCGACACGGTCGCTCTGGCGGAGGGCCTGGTCACCGACGAGGTGGACGGCGACATGGAGACCACCAGCACCACGGCGCCGCCGCAGACGGCCGCGTGCAGCATCACCACCGTGCTCAAGCTCGGGTCGACCGGCGACGAGGTCGCCTGCCTGGAGCAGCAGTTGGCCGGCGACGGCTACCTCGCCACGGCGGCGGACGGCACGTTCGACGACACCACGGACACCGCGGTGCGTGCCTACCAGACGGCGCTCTCGCTGGAGGTGGACGGCATCGTCGGCCGCCAGACCGCCCAGGCGATGGGGATCTGGGCCGGGCCGCTCGGCCCCATGCCGGCCACGGACGCCGACTGCCCGTCGACCTCCCACGGCGCCATCGTCGACCGTGCCAACCAGCGCGCCGCGCTGTGCGAGAACGGTCACATCACCTACGAGTTCCCGATGACCTCGGCCTGGAGCCAGCCGGACCCGGGCACCTACCCGGTCTATGCCAAGGACCTTCACGCCAGTAGCAACCTCACCGGCCAGTACTCGGAGATGACCCACTTCGTGGCGTTCACCCGCGGCAAGTACAAGGGCGCCCGCATCGCCTTCCACAGCGTGCCCACCTACAGCAATGGCGAGTACGTGCAGCCGCTGGAGTCCGTGGGCACCGCCGCCTACCACGGCGAGTCGTCCGGCTGCATCCGGGTGCTGCCCGACGATGCCGTGAAGATCTGGGACTGGCTGAGCATCGGCGACGAGGTCCACGTCATCAGCTGACGTGGTGAGGGAGCCCCCCTCACGCGCCTCAGTCGTCGATCTCGACCTCCGGGTCGTCGCCGCGGAGGTACGCCTGCCCTTCGGCGCAGTCCGCCGACAGCGGGCACCACCGGCAGGTCGGCCCGGTCCGCTTCACCGGGGTGCGGCCCTCCACCTGCAGTTCCACCAGGGCGTTGATCCCGTCCAGCGTGCGCCGAAGCGCGGCGCGCAGGACCCCCTCGTTGACGTGCTCCACCACCGGCTCGGCGCTGTCCAGGTAGAACGTGGCCAGCAGGCGCGGCGGCACGTCGCGCACCAAGGTCTCCACGAGCGCGTAGAAGCGGAGGTCCTCCCGGTGGCGCGCGTTGACCCGGCCGGTCTTCAGGTCGATGATCAGCTTGCGGCTTTCCCGGCCCTGCGGGCGGCCCATCACCAGGTCCACCCGGGCGCGCAGCAGGATCGGCGCGTCCAGCGGCCACTGCGCCGCGGCCTCCGTCGCGGGGTTGGAGCGGCGGTCCAGCGGCGGGAAGGTCTCCATGAACTTGTTGACCCGCTCCACCGCCGCGCCGCGCAGGTCGGCCTCGTCGCCGGGGGAGAGGGCGGCGACCCAGCGGCCGAAGTCGCGCTCCTCGTCGCCCAGGCGGACCAGTGCATCGTCCACGAGGTCCCGCGGGGTGGGCTCGCCGCGCCAGTTGACGAGGAGCTGGATGGCCTTGTGGGCGACCTGGCCGCGGGCGCGGGCGGGCGTCCATTCGAAGTCGTCCGGGGCGAGATGGTGGACCTCGCAGCCGTGCACGCTGGACAGGGTGTGCTTGGTGACGAACAGCGTGGCGTTGCCCAACCGGTCGGTGAAGTGGGCCAGCGCCTCGTTGGCCTCGTCGCGCACGTCGGCCACCAGGCCGGCGTCGAACACCAGCGGGTCGCCACTGCGCCGCAGGAGCGCGAGCGTGCGCTCCTGCGCCGGGGTCAGCACGGGGGGCGTCGGTTCCTGCACGGCGCCGACACTACCCAGCAGGTGTCACAGTGCCCTGGCTGCCGGGCGCCCGGAAACTCCATCACACCCTTCTGGCACCATGCAGCCATGTCCACCAACCAGACCGCGCTCGAGTTCGCCCACGCAGCCCGCCTCCTCGGGCGCGAGGCGCGCCGCCGCGGCCTGGTGGCCCCCAGCTACCGCTGCCCGCCGCGCCTGGTCGGGGTCCAGCGGTCGTTGCGCCGCTACCCGTCGGGCGCGGTGGTGGCCGTGCAGCTGAAGGGGCGTCCGTGGGTGGCCGTGCTCGGCGACATGATCGAGGGGGTCGTGGTGGTCAACCGGCTCACACCTCCCCATGCGGACCGGTTGCGGACGGAGTTGTGGTCTGCGCTGGGCGTGGAGGTCCAGGGGGAGGTGGCGAAGGTGGCGTGAACAGCGCAGGGCGCCGTCAGTCGGGCAGGTAGGCCACCAGCACCACGGACTGCCCCTCCGGCACGCTGCTGGCAGCACCGGACAGGTCGTCCAGGGCCAGCGCCTCAGGTCCCATCACGAACACCAGCACGAAGGACCCGTCTGGCGTCAGGAAGGCGGCGCGCACCGTGTCGCCGAGGTCGGTCACCGGCTCCGAGCCCAGGCTCCGGTAGCCGTCAGCCCCGAAGGCTGCGATGTAGGCGTCCGCCGCCTGTTGGGGGCTCATCGAGGTCAGCCGGGTCTCGCCGTAGCCGGTCGTGTCGGTCAGGCCGATCGCCGCGGTCAGGGCCGGCAGGCTCACCGGGTCGCCCACGCCCGGCGGCGTGGGTAGGTCACCCCACCACGACGGGCGTTCCACCACCGGGTCCGGGTCGCACACGGCGCCGTCATCGGGCAGCGTCATGTCGGCCAGGGTGGCGGCTTCGGCATCGGTCACGCACGTGCTGACCAGCATCTGGCCGTGGCCCTCGCCGGTGTAGGTCAGCAGGGTCGCGCTCGGCCCCAGCTCGCCCACCATCTCCTCCGCCCAACGGTACGGGGTGGCCGGGTCGTTCTGACCGCCGACCACCAGGATCGGTGCGGTGCCGCTGTAGTTCAGCTCCACCACCGGCTGGTCGTCCATCAGGTCGTCGCAGCTGCCGCCGTCGTACTGGAGATCCTCGAGGGTGATGTCCTTGCTGAAGCGCGGGGCCTTCTCGCGTAGCTCGTCGAGGAGGGCCTGCGGGTCGGGGACGGGCTGGTCCTCGATGCCGCTCGCGCACTGGATGATCGGGAACGACTGGAACAAGGTGTTGAACGTGCCGTCCGGGTTGCGCCCCTCATAGCCGTCGGCGAGGGCGAACAGGGGGTCGCTGTCGCCGGCCTCCGCCCTGGCCAGCGCGTCGGCCAGCACCGGCCACTCGGATTCGCTGTAGAGGGCTGCGGTGGTGGCCGTGTCCATCACGGCCTGGTTGCCCAGGCGGCCGTCGCTGCCGGGCACCGGGTTGTCGTCCAGTTGCTGGCGGAGGGCATCCCACCGGGCGCCCACATCGCCGGCGGTGAACGGGCAACTGGCGTCGCCCTTGCACCAGGCGGCCCAGTTGTCGAACGCTTCCTCGAACCCGACCAGCTGGGTGAGGTACTGCTCCTCCGGGGTGTCGCCGTTGGGCTCGTAGGCGCTGTCGAGGACCATCGCCCGCACGCTGTCGGGGAACATGGTGGCGTAGACGCCACCGAGGTAGGTGCCGTAGCTGATGCCGAGGTAGCTGACCTGGTCGTCGCCCAGCCCGAGCCGCATCATCTCCATGTCGCGGGCGGTGTTGGCCGTGCTGTAGAAGCGCAGGGTGTCGCCGTAGCGGTCCTGGCAGCCGTCGGCGAACCCGGTGGCGCTCTCCTGCAGCAGGCGGATCTCCTCCGCCGTGTCCGGGGTGTCGTCGAGGTAGAGGTGCTCGTCGAGGAAGGCGTCGTCCAGGCAGCGGATGCCGCCGCTGCGGTCCACGCCCCGCGGGTCGAAGCCGACGATGTCGAACCGCTCCAACCCGAGGCCGCTCTGGATGTAGTCGCCGCTGTAGGCGATGAAGTCGAAGCCGGACCCGCCGGGGCCGCCAGGGTTGAACAGGACCGCGCCGATGCGGCTCCGTTGTGCCGGCTGGCGCACGAGGGCAAGGTCGACGCTGTCGCCGTCCGGGTTGTCGTAGTCCAGCGGCACGGTGAGCGTGGCGCACTCCAGGTCCGCGTTGCCGTCGGCGGCTTCGTCGTCGCACGGCCCCCAGGTGATCGGCCCCGGGTCGGGCACGGTCGGCCCGGCCGGGTCGGTGGTGACCGTCGTATCGGCTGGCCCGGTGGTGTCGGTGGGTTCCGTCGTCGTGGTGGTGGACCCCTGGTCGGTGCCACCCTGCTCGGCGCGCATGGCCGTGGCCCGCACCCCCGGGTCGTTGCTGCAGGCCGCCACCGTCAGTGCCGTCACCGCCAGGCCGATCACCGTCACCCGTCGCCGCATGGCTTCACCGTAGCCAAGCGGGGCGCGACCATCCGGTCGGCGCCGCTTGCTCCCGACTGCTGGCTGGGTTGAGATGGGTCAGACGGCGCGGCCGAGGAACTTCAGGAACTCGGTCTGCAGGTCGTCGCCGTCGCCGCCCTCGACCTTGGCGCCGAACACGCCGGGCTGGCGGATCATCGCGTCCATCGGCTTGAGGCCGGAGTAGGCGCCGGCGACGGCCTCGGCGTCGAGGTTCTCGTCGCCGCCCACGGCGCGGGCGAGGTCCCAAGTGTGGACCAGCACGTCGGTGCTGACGAGGCGGCCGATCACCTGCTCTGCCGGCATCGGGCCGAACGGGCCGGGCACGGTGGTGCTGAGGTCGGCGCCGGGCAGGGCACCCAGGAAGGTGTCGCGGGCGTTGTTCCATGCGGCCACGATGTCCTCGTCGGCCCCGATCTCGCGGGGCTCGCCGCCGGAGAGCGTGGCGCCGAGGCGCTGCAGGTTGTTGCCCACGTGGACCACCACGTCGCGGGCCTTCCAGTCGTCGCAGGGGGACTGGTTGCCCCACGCGTCCGCGGGCGCGGCCTGCACGCGGCTGTCGAATGCCTGCACCAGGCGGGTGACGCGGTCGATGACTTCGTTGCTCATGGGCGGGAACGTACACCAGTAGCGTGACCCTGCGATCAGCGGGCCCCGGCCCGCCCCGCCCGGGTGGTGGAATTGGCAGACACGGGGGGCTTAAACCCCCCTTCACCGCAAGGTGAGTGAGGGTTCGAGCCCCTCCCCGGGCACTAGGCGTGAGCTGGCGATATGTGGTCTCGGCCGGCTGTGGCCGGCGTCGACCGGAGGTCGATGTGCACGAATTGTGCACAGACTGTCGCCGGCCGCCAGATCTACCTGTCCCACAACGGCGCGCTGATCGCGCGAGCCAGGGTCGTTCATGACGATCGACGACCTCGGGGTGCCGATCATCACCGCTCGTGCCGCGGACGGCACCTTCGTGGCGATGGTCAACGCCTACCGTCATCGTGGGGCGCGGGTCGTGGAGGCCGAACGGGGCGAGGCGCGGAGCGATTCGCACTGCTGATGCGCAGCGATGTGTATACCTATGGGGCAGCGAAGTGTCTATGCTTCTATGCGTGCTGCAGCGTCACCTCAGGTCGGTCGTGCTCGAGTTGCTCGAGACGTTTCGCGTCGTGCATCTGGGCGGTGCCCGCCAGAGCGGCAAGACGACGCTGATCCGTGACCAGCTTCCTGCGGCGGGCGGGAGCAGCGTGACGCTCGACGACGAGGGGCTGTTGCTCCGCGCGCGCGACGACGCTGCAGGGTTCATCGCGTCGCTCGACCGGCCGGCTCGGATCGACGAGTTCCAGCGGGCAGGGGAGGGCCTGGTGCTCGCGGTGAAGGCCGCAGCCGACGTCGACCGCCGCCGGGGACAGTTCCTGCTGACGGGCTCGGCTGGCTCACTCTCGGCGGGACGAAGCGTCGAGACGCTTGCGGGCCGGGTAGGTCGTGCCGTGCTGTGGCCACTGTCGCAGGGTGAGCAGCGCGGCGACGTCGAGTCGTTCCTCGACCGGCTGACCGAACCCGGAGCCTGGCCGCCTCCCGGCATCTGGAAGCAGCCGGTGCGTGACGAGGTGATCGCCGCGATCGTGCGCGGTGGCTACCCAGAGATCGTGACTGAGAACATGACGCAACGGGCGCGGTCACGGTGGTTCGAGGCGTACGCCGAGGAGACCATCGACCGCGAGGCGGTTCGGTCACTGGTCGAGCGGACACCTGGCCCCGAGCTGCGTCGGTTCCTCCGCGTGCTCGCCGCGCGCAGCGGCCGCGAACTCGTGATGACCGAGGTCGCTCGAGACGTCGGGATCAGCCGGATCACAGCGGCCCGATACCTCGCGCTGCTCGAGGCGCTGTACATCGTCCACCTGCAACCTGCATGGGCGACGAACGCAACGACCCGATCGAAGCGGGCGCCGAAGGTCCACCTCGTCGACTCCGGCCTGGCGGCCTCGTTGGTCGGCCTCGGAGAGCGTGACCTCGGGGCGCTCGATCGTGACCGGGAGTTCGGGTTCTTGTTGGAGAGCTTCGTCGTGTCGGAGTTGTGCAAGCAGGCAACCTGGAACGTGCGGTCATTCGACGTCTTGCACTTCCGTGATCGAAACGGCCCTGAGGTCGACATCGTCGTCGAGCAGCGCTTGACCGGAGCGATCGCGGGCGTCGAGGTGAAGGCATCGATGACCCCGCGTGCCGAGCACGCACGTCATCTCGCGCTGCTCCGCGACCGCCTCGGTGACGCGTTCACCGTGGGCGTGGTCCTCCACCTCGGATCGACCGTGGTGCCGCTCGGGGACCGGCTCTGGGCCCTTCCGGTGCCCGCGCTCTGGGCCCGTTGGTGACATCCGCAGCCGAGCACGCGAACAGGGACCTCCCCAGACCCGTGTCGACCGGACCCGCGAACGTCGGTTATCACGACTCGGGACGTGATCGCGGACGTCCCGAGCGACGGTCGATCGGAGTGGTATCAGATCGGCTCGATGTGGAGCCGTGTCCGAACGGCGTCTGCGATTGCGCGCACGTGGGTCGGGTTCGAGGTGACGATCGCGTCGCGCCGTCGGATCGCGCCACGCCACGCCTCTGCCAGCACCGGTGCCGGGACGGTCGGTGCGACCCCCTCGGCGAGAAAACCCTGAGCGCGCCGTGCTGTGTGCGAGTTCGTTCAGCCTCATGAAAGTGAACGGTCTTGCGCAATCATGAATGTGCAGGTACGTTCTCAATCGTGAACGTCCGAACAGTGAACGAGCTCGGAGCAGCGATTCGACGAGCGCGCAAGCTACGCGGCTGGACGCAGGGTGATCTCGCTGTGCGTGCGGGCATCAGTCGACGGACCTTGGTGGCACTCGAGGGTGGCAACCCGCGCGGCGAGATCGGGATCGTCCTTCGTGTCATCGCTGCCCTCGATCGTGAGCTGGCGGTCACCGAGCGCTCCGGTGAGGGAGGCGACGACTTGCTCGGCCACGTGCAGGGAGCCGGCGGGTGAGTCGCGACCTCGCAACATTCATCGACGGGCGCCGCGCTGGGACCCTCTCCCAGGACCGCAATGGTCGGCTGCGGTACGTGTACGACGCGGACTACCCGGCCGAGGCGACGCCACTGTCGCCCCGGCTGACGGTTGCCGGCGGCGAGTACACCCACGCGGAGGTGGCGCCGTTCATCGCCGGCTTGTTGCCTGACGACGATCGGGTGCTCGATCGTTGGGGGCGCCTCTTCGGAGCGTCACCGCGCAATGCGTTCGCAATTCTTGCTCATGTCGGCACGGACTGCGCCGGAGCGGTGCAGTTCGTGCAGTCCGACGCCGTCGGCGAGCTCGAGACCGGGAAGCTCGAGGTGCTGACGACCTCCGACATCGCCCAGATGCTGCGTGACCTGCGCACCGATCCCTACACCTGGCAGCAGCCCGCGGGCGCACGCGGAGGGCACTTCTCCCTCGCCGGTGCCCAGACCAAATTTGCGCTGCACCGAACCGCCGATGGATGGGCACGCTCCTCCGGGCGAATCCCCACCACGCACATCTTCAAGCCCGCGATCCCCGGGATCGCACACCACGATCTCAACGAGCATCTGTGTCTGCAGGCCGCGCAGCGGCTCGGGCTGCTGGCCGCCTCGTCCGAGCTGGCCCGGTTCGACGATGAGCGGGTGTTCGTCGTCGAGCGCTACGACCGGCGCCGGGTGAATGGTGAGCTGCATCGACTGCATCAGGTCGACATGTGTCAGGCCCTCGGCGTGACGCCCGACCTCAAGTACCAGCGAGACGGCGGCCCCGGCCCCGCGGACGTCATCACCACGATCCGCTCCGTCTTCGCAGGGGAGGCTGACGTCCAGCGGTTCGTCAAGGCGCTGGTCTTCAACTGGCTGATCGCCGGTACCGACGCCCATGCCAAGAACTACGGGCTGGTGCTCAGTGGCACCAACGCCCGCCTTGCACCGCTCTACGACGTGGCGTCCGCCCTCGTGATGCCCGAGTGGAACTGGCACAAGTGGGAGCTCGCGATGTGCATCAACAAGCAGGGCAAGTTCAAGTACCTGCGCACCGAGGACTGGAGGAAGTTCGCGACCTCGGTGAACGTCGACTTCGACGTCATCGAGACGGCCATCGCCGCCTACTCCCCGGCCATCGCCGACGCCGTCGCCGACGCGGCGCGTCCGATGGATCTCGACGCCGACGAGCGAGCATTCGCTGCCCGCTTCACCGACGCGCTTGCGGAGCACATCGCGAGAGTGGTCGGTCGATGAGCGGACTGGTCGCGGAGCGCGCAGACCAACGCGGCCGCGGCGCTGGCGGCAGCGGCCCTGCTCAGCGCGCGCCGAGCCGCCGGAGGATGTTGTGGGTGATGCGCTCGACATCGGGACCGCGGGCGGCCAGGCCGTGCGCCCAGTCGGTGCTGCCGGAGGTGACCACGGTGCCGCCCCCTGGCGACACGTAGGTGCCGAGCACCGCGTGCCCGTGGGCGATGCGCTCGACGTCCGCTGGCTCGTGACTGCCGAACACGCGTGACGCGATGAACTCGATCTCCGACGGCTCGTTCGGCGCGGGCGGGCGAGTGGCGGTGGTGCGGGTGAAGTGCGCGGCCGGCGCGGTCGCAAGGATCTCGAAGTTGGCCGGCGTGCCGTCTTCGCCGGTGGGGTACGGGAGGCCGTCGCGCGTGGTGAATGCGCACCCGTCGCACTCGTAGCCCACCACCACGGCGTCCGCCCCCAGCACGTCGCCGTACCCGAGGTCGGTGCCGTCGAACAGCCAGTGGCCGGCGCGGTGCACGGTGTACCCGCCGGCGCCGCGGGTGACCCGCTTGCCGATGCGGTGGTAGCCGCCACGGGTGAAGCTCACGCCGGTCATGTGGTTCTCCGGCCGGCCGATCAGGTGGTCGCTCCAGATGCTCGTCAGCTCCGGCTGGCGGTCCGTGCCGAACACGGGGTCCTGCTTGAAGCGGCCCTTGTACCCGACCATCGTCGTGGCCGGCCCCTCCGGCGTGCGGTCCTCCATCCGCACCTGCCAGAAGGCGGTGTTGCCCGAGAGGAACGCCGCGTGGCCGCCGCGGGCGATGAACGCCTCCACCGTGTCGCGCATGCCGGCGGACCAGTACTCGTCGTGCCCGACCGACAGGTACAGCGGGTACCGCCCACCCGCCAGCAGGTCCGGGTGGTCCTCGAGGTCGGCGTTGGTCACCACGTCGATGCGGTAGCCCTCGCGCTCCGCCCACTGCACGAACGGCAACTCCCAGTCCGGCCAGCCGGCGGACCCGGCCCAGCCCGACAGGTGGTTGAGCTGCAGGTACCCGACGTGCGCCGCCATCTGCGGGTCGGGCGTGTGCACGGTGGTGACTCGGCGGCCGTGACCGGGCGGCTTGTACAGGAACCCAGGTGCCATCGGCCGTTGCAGGGCGGACTGGGTGCCGCCCGTGTAGAGGCTGGGCCCGCCGAAGTCGTTGTACGCGTACCACGTGTTCGTCGAGAGCGCGAGCAACGCATCGCCGGGTGTGTGCGTTGGCGCGGGGCGGACCACGAAGAACGCGTGCGACCGGCGGCGGCGACCATCGAGGTCGACCTCGAACACGACCTCGTAGTACCCGGACTGCCAGTCCTCGGCCACGGTGAGGGTGAGCGCCGCCGGCCAGTCGCAGCCGTTCGCCGAGGCGCCGGACGGCACCTCGTGGAACCCGGCCGGCACGGCAGCGTCGTGGAACACGACCGTCCGATCGGCGCCCACGCGGGCCACCTCCACGGCGACCGGAAGGCCCCGGGGCGACGACAGGTGCAGGGCAACCGTGTCGCCCGCGACGGCGGACTGCGGCCAGCAGTACCCGCTGACCGTCTCGAACTTGCCCGCCATCGGCCGAACCTCCCCGTCGCAGTGGGCGCCACGGTAGTCGTGGGCTCGGCCCCGCCGCCTCCTACCGTCCCGTGGTGAGGAACGGCAGCAGCGCCGCGGCCACCTCGGCAGGGCGCTCTTCATGGGCGAACAGGCCGGCGCCGGGGATCACTTCGAGGCGGGCGTCGGCGAAGTCCGCCACCATGTCCCTCGCCCACTGCACGGGGAAGAACTTGTCGTGCTCACCCCAGACGAGCAACACCGGCGCGGTGACCTCTCGGTGCAGGTCGCCGAGCTCGCGCACGAACCGGTAGTCGAAGCTGCGCAGCAGTTGCATCGTTGCCGCCCGGTGCTCCTTCGAGCTGTGCAGCGGCCGCAGGAAGAACTCGTCGAACTCGCCGTCGAGCAGCGACCGGTCGACGAACGCATCGCCGAGCACGAGGCGGTTACGACGCAGGCGCGGCTTGCCGGCGAGGAACCCGAGAGACGCGCCGAAGCCCGGCACCTTGCGCCCGGCGAGGAACGTCTTGAACTTCCAACTCACGCCGGTGGACTGCTCGGTGTCGATCAGCGCCAGGGCGCGCAGCCGTTCGTCGCCGGCCACGGCGTGGCGGGCGATCATGCCGCCGCTGTCGTGACCGACGACCGCCACGTCCGAGAGGCCGAGCAGGTCGATGACGCGGCGCACGCTGTGGATGTGGTTGGCGAGCGTCAGTTGCGTGCCCGCCGGGTAGCGGCTGCTCCCCGCACCGGGAAGATCGACGAGGTGGCAGGTGACGTGGTCGGCGAGGTGGGGGAGGAGGCAGCGGAAGGTCGCGCTGCTGACGGGCCAGCCGTGCACGAACAGCACGTCCGGCCCGGTGCCGACCGTGCGGTACGCCACCTCGCCGGAGCCGACGTCGAGGAATCGCGCCGGCGGCTGGCGGAACAGGTCGGAGGCCTCGGCCACAGTGAGGCTCATCGGACGTCCGCCGCGTGGATCTTCGCTGCGGTGGCCAGGTCGAAGTAGTCGCGCCACACGGTGATCAGCCCGTCGTGCACCTCGAACACGCTGTTCACCGGGAGCTCGCGCCACCCATGGTCGAGCCGATGCCGGTCCAGCCGTTCGGCGAACACGACCGGACCGGCCGCAGCCCGCCGCAGGACCACGAATTCGTTCTCGTGGATCGGCGCAAAGAACGGCTCCAGCACCTGGCGCACCCCCTCGTGCCCGTGGACCGTGCCGATGGGCACGTTCGTGTATTCCACGTCGGCCGCAAGGAGCGCGAGAGCGCGATCAAAGTCCATGCGCTCGAAGGCGTGGAGAAAGCCCTCCACCACCCCGTCTGGCGTGCTCTCCTGATCGTTCATCCTGTGCGCTCCCGGTTTGTAGTGGTCACTGCGAAACCATAATCGCAGTGATCACTACGATCAACCCCCGATGGGTTATCGGCACACGAAGGACGACATCCTCGCGGGGGCGCTGGCAGCAGCGCTCGACGACGGCTTGAGCCAGCTCACCTTCGGGCGGCTGGCCAAGCGCCTCGGGGTGAGCGACCGCGTCGTGGTGTACTACTTCCCGAGCAAGGACGACCTGATCGGCGAGGTGTTGCTCGGGCTCGGCACGCAGTTGCAGATCGCGCTCGCGCCCGCCTTCGCCACACCGGCGGCGAACCATGTGGAGATGCTGCGCGCCGCCTGGCCGGTGCTCGCCCGCTCCGAGCACGACCCGGTGTTCGCCCTGTTCTTCGAGGCGGGTGGGCTGGCCGCTGCCGGGCGCGAGCCGTACCGCTCGCTCGTGCCGCAACTGGTGACGGCGTGGGTGGAGTGGGCCGCGGGACTGATCGTCGGCACCCCGGCCCGTCGCCGCGACGAAGCAGCGGCCGCCATCGCCACGATCGACGGCCTGCTGCTGTTCCGTCAGCTCGCCGGCTCCAAGGCTGCCGACCAGGCCGCTCGGCGGATCCTCGCGGGCGGTGCCTCGGCTCGCGGCTGAAGATTCTTGGAACGACGGGTTCGCGGGTCGGAGTAGTTTTCGCACGATGGAGGTCCGGGTGCTCGGGCCGGTCGAGCTGGTGGACGACGCCGGCGACATGGTCGAGCTGTCAGGCGCGAAGATGCGCGGTCTGCTCGCGGTGCTGGCCGTCGAGGCCGGTCGGACCGTGACGCCCCAGCGCCTGATCGACGTCCTGTGGGGTGGGTTGCTCTCCGCCGGGGGACTGTCGGCGGCGGTGTACGCGATGATCGAAGGCCCGCACCGCGGCTGGTCCGACGGCCTCGTCGTCGGCGGGTTCCTCGTGGGCGCGGCGGCCCTGGTCGGCTTCGTGCTGTGGGAGCTGTCCCGCGAGGAGCCGTTGCTCGATCCGCGGCTGTTCCGCCGGGCCGGTTTCGCCAGCGGCAGCCTGTCCATCACCCTGCAGTTCCTCGCGTTCTTCGGCTTCGTCTTCATCGGCCTCCAGTACCTGCAGCTCGTCCTCGACTACTCGCCGCTGCGGGCAGCGCTGGCGTTCGTGCCGATGGGCATGACCATCGGTGCCATGTCCCGCCAGGTCGCGCCGCGCCTGGCGCGGCGGCTGGGTGGGGCACGCGTCAACTCGGCCGGCCTGGCGCTGGCCGCCACCGGGTTCTGCGTGCTCGCCGGCCTCGGGGCGTCCAGCACGTACTGGCACGTGCTGGCCGGGCTGTTGACCCTGGGCGCCGGGATGGGGCTGGCCACCGCGCCGGCGACGTCGGCCATCGTGACCTCGCTGCCGGACTCCAAGCAGGGGGTCGCCTCGGCGGTCAACGACGCCGCTCGGGAGGTCGGCGGGGCCATCGGCATCGCGGTGCTGGGCAGCCTCCTGACCAGCGGGTACCACGACGGCCTCCGCCCGGCTGCAGCGGCACTCCCGCCGGAGGTCGCCGAGCGTGCCCGCGAGTCGCTGGCCTTCGTCGTCCACGCCGCCGATCAGCTCGGCCCCCGGGGTGGCGAGCTCGTCACTGCCGCCCGCAGCGCGTTCGTGGACGGGCTGCAGTCGGCGATGTGGGTGGCCGCTGCGATCATGGCCGCTGGCTCCGTCGCCACCGCCGTGCTCCACCGGCACGACGCTCCGGTGCCTGCCGAGCCGGCGGCCGACGGCCACGACGTGCCGGCGCTGGTGCGGTCGTGATCGCCAGGGTGTGGCGGGGCCACGTGGAGTCGCGAGACGCCGACGAGTACCTGGCGTTGATGAGGGCGGTGGCCCTCCCGGACTGCCGGTCGACGCCCGGCAACCTCGGGGCCTACGTGCTCTGCCGCCCCGGCCCGTCGATCACGGAGTTCATGGTGCTGACGTTCTGGGAGTGCGAGGAGGCCGTCGCCGGGTTCACCGGCGACCGGCCGACCCGGGCCAAGTACTACCCCTTCGACCCGGGCTTCCTGCTCGCGATGGCGCCGAACGCCGAGCACCTCGACGCCTACGACGAGTGACGGCACGTTGGTGGGTACTCTCCGCCTTGGGCGTGAGACTTGAGTCTCACTAGTCTCATGGTGGGCCTCGAGCCCGCTACCTCTGGGGGTCGACATGGGTTCCGACGAGCTGTCCGAGATCGGTGTGCTGAACGGTGGTGAGCTGGCGGCGTGGGCGCTGGCCGAGGCCGGGGTGGAGGTCGTGTTCGCCCTCCACGGCGGCCACCTGGACTCGTTCCTCACCGGCTGCCGCCGGTTCGGCATCGACCTGGTGGACTGCCGCCACGAGGCCGCTGCGGTCAACGCGGCCGACGGGTACGCGCGCAGCACCGGCCGTCTCGGCGTCGCGGCGGTCACCGCCGGCCCTGGCCTGTTCAACGCCGTCGCCGGCATCAGCAACGCGGCTGCGGACTCGATCGGTGTCATGGTCGTCACCAGCTCGCCGCCGCTCGGCGAGGCCGAGACTGGCGAGATGCAGGGTTGCCTCGACCAGCTCGGCGTCGTCGGCCCGATCACCAAGTGGGCCTCGCGTGCCTACACGGCCCGCAGGGTGCCCGATCTCGTCGGCCTCGCCATCCGCCACGCGACCGGCGGCGTGCCCGGCCCCGTGGTGCTGGACATCCCGATCGACGTGGCGTTCACGCCGGTGAAGCCGGAGCGGGTGCCGGCGTTCGGTCGGCCCGAAGCGGGCGAGCGGCCGGTTCCGAGTGCCGAAGCGATTGCGGCAGCGGTCCGGCTGCTGAACGCGGCGGAACGGCCGGCGCTGGTCGTCGGCGACTCGAGCATGTCGGTGGACATCGCCGACGCGCTGGAGCGCTTCGTCGCGGCCACCGGGTTCCCCGTGTTCTCCACCACGCTCAGCCGCGGCTCGCTGCCCGGCTCGCACCCGCTGTACGGCGGAACCCTCTCCTCGCTCGGCGGCCTCGGTGCCATCGGGGTCGAGCCGCCCGATGTGGTGCTGCTGGTCGGTGCGTCGTTCGGCTTGCTGCTCGGCGGCCGTGGCTTCGCCAAGCTCGCCGGCGGCGCCAAGGTCATCCAGATGCACCTCGACCCGGCGGAGATCGGCCGGCTCGGCGGGGTGGACGTCGGCGTGCTCGGCGACCTGGCTGCCGGTCTGGACGCCATCCGCCAGCAGCTGGCGGGCCGCGACGTCACCGGCTGGGCAGCGAAGGCGGTGGCGATGAAGCGCTTCGCCGACATGCTCTTCGAAGGCGCCGGCATGGAGGACGACGGGCTGCACCCGTACCGCGCGGCGAAGGAGATCGCCGGGCAGATACCGCCGGGCTCGATCCTCATCCGCGACGGTGGCGAGGCGGCCATCTGGATCGACTGGGCCACCACGCACCTCGACCTCGGCGGCGTCCTCGCACTCGGCTACCAGGGCCACCTCGGCGTCGGCCAGGGCTTCGCCGTCGGCGCCCAGCGCGCCCACCCGGACCGGCGGGTGATCCAGGTCACCGGCGACGGTGCCATCGGGTTCCACATCCAGGAGTGGGACACGATGGTGCGTCACCGCCTGCCCGTCGTCACGGTGGTGCTGAACAACGCCGCCTGGGGCATGTCCATCCACGGCCAGCACGCCGTCTACGGCGCAGAGGGCGACGTCATCTCCCGCCTCGCGCCGACCCGCTACGACCTCGTGGCCGAGGGGTTCGGCGCCTTCGGCCAGCACGTCTCGTCCGTCGAGGAACTGGCCCCGGCCATGGCTCGCGCCCTGGACTCCGGCCGCCCGTCGGTGATCAACGTGGCCACGTCCGCCGCGGTCGTCAACCCGATCACCACCTCGATGCTCGGCGACCTCACCGTGACCGACCAGATCGTCATCCCGTACTACGAGAACATCCCGCTCCAGTGAGCGACGCTGCGTTCAGCGACACCGGCCGGGTCGGCGAGGTGTCGCCGCTGGACGGCCGCAGCCTTCGCCGGGAACGGAACGCGGAACGCCTGTACGAAGCCGCCAACACGCTGCTGGCGGACGGCTCGTTCGAGGACATCAGCGTCGACGACATCTGTGCGCTGGCCGGGGTCGGCAGGGCCACGTTCTTCCGCATCTACGAGACCAAGGCCGGCCTGCTGCGGGAGTTCAACCGGCGCCTCGCCGACGACGCCCGCCAGCGCCTGGAGCAGGCTCCGGGCGCCGGGGTCCGCGACGCGCTGGAGCAGATTCGAAGCGCCATCATCGACGCCTGGCGGCACGCCGGCAGAGGGCACCTCGGGATGGCCCGGGAGTTCATCCGCTCCGCACCCAACGGCAACCTGCACGCGGCGCACCCGGAGCTCCTCGAACTGGTGAACGGCTGCATCTCCAAGGCGGTGCTGGCCGGGGAACTGCGCGACACCGTGCCGGTCGACCTGGCGGCGTCGCTGGCGCTGGTGAACATGACGGCGGCGGTCGCCTACGTCATCGCCGGCAACGACGTGGACCTCGACGAGCTGTCCTGCACCCTGCTGGACCAGTGGTACGCGGGCATGCAGTCCTCCTGACCGCCGCCGGCGGGCCGTCCCACAGGGCGACTAGCGTGTGGCGGTGGGAGATCTGGCGGCGTTTCGTCGGCTGAAGCTGGGCGACCTGGAGTCGCTCATCGCCCGGCCGGGCATGTGGGCCACCACTGGCCACGACCTGCAGATGGCCGGCTTCCGCCTGCTGGACGACCTCCTCCGTCTCGATGGTGCGGATCGTCCGGACTGGCTGCGCCCCGCGCTGCGCCGCTTCGGGAAATTGGGCATCGCTGGGGCGTTCACAGGCACCTTCGGCGATAGCGACTATCGGGAGGAAGTCGCCTCGGTCCTGGCGGAGATGGCTACACGGATGGGCTATTTCGTGCCCTCCGGCCCCGTCCTGCCGGAGGCACAGCACCGTGAACTTGTGGAAGCGGTGACCGCGGCATGGACCGACCGGGATGTGGTCTTCGACGATGCCATGGGCCGGCTGGGCTCGCCAACGCTGTCGATCGGAGGCCGCGTCGTCTCGTTCGCGAGCGACATCGGCTCGTGGCTTCATCTCGACTTCCAGCAGGAGCGGCTCACTCGCTACGACCGCGGCGCTGGCCAGGAGATCCGCGAGCTCGGTGAACTACTCCTGCGGGACGTGCGGCTGCCGCTGGAAGGGTTTGACGAAGCGCTGGTCCTGACGAATTTCGGTCGGTACCAACGATGGGGCGCGGGCTCCTGGATCGATCAGCCCCGTCACAGGGACGACGATCCGTCCGTCGCGGTGATCGCCGCGAGCCTGCGGGCCATCCGCGCAAAGGACCCCTCACAGCGCGGGTAGCGGCTGCACCTCCACCGGCGACCGCCAGGATCATCCATCGCGCGGGGCGCCGACTTCACCGGCCTCGGCGGCGGCGTTGGGCGCGGTTCGGTGCCGGACGGAACCGTGGGCTGCCGGCGGGCAGATCGAGACGGCGCATCGCGTTGGCATGACACGCGCAGAACCAGCTGGGTGGAGGGACCACCTGCAACGCCTCGCCGGGCTGCAGGAGCCGGCCGTAGCGGTTGGACCATGTGCCGAAGTAGTCGCCTTGGAGGTGGTCGGCGTGGACCTCCACACAACGCACCCCGCGCATCGACGGCAGGTCGAGTGCAGGCCGTCCGCGTGCAGCGACCCCCTTCGCCAGCGTGTTGATCAACTCGTACTGGTGCTCGCGGGCGAGGTCGACCACGATGAGCTCTGGGTGGTCGTAGTGCTCCACCAACCCCACGGTGTAGGTGAACGTCCCCTCGCCCTCACCGACCGTGAGGACGACCCAGCCGTGGACTCTGATCTGCAGGTCGAGCGCCCGCATTGCCTCCTCATGGGAGTAGCCATCACATTCGAGACACATGCCCGCATCGTGGACGAGGGGTGTGACAGGGTTCCCCGGCGAGGACGTTGGCCTCTTCAGGACGCAAGGCCGCCGCGGGCACCATGGTGGTGTGAGGGCCGTGATCCGCTGGACCGTGGGCCTGCTGGTGATCGTCCACGGCCTGATCCACCTGATGGGCGCCGTGAAGGGCTTCGGCTGGGCCGATGTCGACACGCTGCACGAGCCGCTCGGGCCGTCACTGGGTGTCGCCTGGCTCGCCGCGGCCGCCCTGGTCACGGCCGCCGGCGTGATGCTCCTGGCCCGTGCACGGGGATGGTGGGCGGTGGCCGCGGGCGGGGCGGTGTGCTCGCAGGTGGTCATCACCACGTCGTGGGGCGATGCCGCGGCGGGCACCGCCGGCAACGTCCTGCTGGCCCTGGCGGCGCTCTACGGGTTCCGGTCCCATGGTCCATCCAGCTTCCGTGCCCGCTTCCGAGACCTCGCCGCTGCCACCGAGCAGGCCGTCCGCGCAGCCGCGGACGGTGCCGCCGGCATCGTCGGCGAGGACGACCTGTCGCGCCTGCCCGCCCCGGTCGCCGGGTACGTCCGTGCCTCCGGTGCCGTCGGGCGACCGCATGTGGTGGGGTTCCGCGCCGCCATCAGTGGCCGGATCCGCAGCGGCGCCGACCAGCCGTGGATGCCGTGGACCGGCCGGCAGGTGAACACGTACGGTGCAGCGCCGAGCCGTGTGCTCTACATGGACGCCACGATGAAGGGCATTCCCGCCGATGTGCTGCACGCCTACATCGGCCCGGCAGCCACCATGCGCGTCCGGGTGGCGTCCCTCCTGAACCTGATCGACGCCCACGGCCCGGAGATGGACCAGGCCGAGACGGTCACCCTGCTCAACGACCTGTGTGTGCTCGCGCCGGCCGCCCTGGTGGACGCACCGATCGAGTGGACGCCGATCGACGACCACCATGCCAGGGCGACCTTCGCCAACGCCGGCCATGCGGCTACGGCCGTGCTGTCCTTCGACG
This sequence comes from Acidimicrobiaceae bacterium, assembly GCA_020637295.1. Lineage (GTDB taxonomy): Bacteria > Actinomycetota > Acidimicrobiia > Acidimicrobiales > Ilumatobacteraceae > UBA668. The sequence goes on from JACJWF010000003.1 coordinate 335,304, forward strand.
ACCAGCACGAGCTGGTCGACTTCGTGTCCGACGATCGTCTGCGGTCGTCCGCCGACGGCCGGACCTTTACGCCGCAGCGCTGGTCCACACCGATCCGCGACTACCGGAGCTTCGGAGGCCGTCGGCTGGGTGCGCTCGGCACCGGGCGCTGGCACCCGGACGACGAGCCCGCCTTCGACTACCTCGAGTTCCACGTGGACGCCATCGACTACCTGGAGGTGGCCGCCGACGGCATGGTCGCCCCACATGGCGCAGCGTCGCAGATGCCCTGACACGGGCTGTGCCACCATGAGTTGATGGCTCGCCCCGGGGATGCGGCATGACGGTCGTCGCCAGCTTCGTCGGTGGCTGGGGCCACGCCGAGCCACTGCTGCCGGTGGCGGAGCGTGCCGCGCAGGCGGGCCAGCGGGTGGTGTTCGCCGGCCAGGCGGCGATCGTGCCGCGGCTGGCCGACCGCGGCTACGACACCGTCGTGGTCGGCCCCGACACCATGGCGACCGAACCGCTCCCGCTGGTGCCGGTGGATCGCGATGCGGAACGTCGCGTGGTGGCGGACCACTTCGTCCGCCGGTTCGGCGCGGAGCGGGCAGAGACACTGGCGGCCCTGTTCGAACGCGAGCGTCCCGAGGTGGTCGTCTGCGACGAGGTGGACGTCGGTGCCGTGCTGGCTGCGGAGCAGGCGGGCATCCCCGCGGTCACCGTCAGCGTGATCGCCGCCGGCCGCCTTGCCGCGCCGGAGGTCATCGGGACGGCCTGGAGCGATCTGCGCCGCTCCCACGGTCTGGCCGCGGACGACGAGTGCCGGCTGGCCGGCGGTTCGCTGATGCTGGCCTTCGCCCCGCCCTCCTTCCGCGACCCGGTGCTGCCGCGGCCGCCGCGGCTGCAGCACGTGCGCCCCGCGGTCCTCGACCGGGTGACCCGGGAGGCGAGGCCGTCACTGGTGTACGCGACCCTCGGCACGATCTTCAACCTGGAGTCGGGTGACCTGCTCACCCGTGTCGGCCGGGCACTCGACCGGGTGGACGGCGACGCGCTCCTCACCGTCGGCCCACATCTGTCGGCACACGACCTCGGGGTGCCCGCAGGCGTCCGGGTGGAGAACTTCGTCCCCCAGGAGGACGTGCTCGGGCGATGCCGGGCTGTGGTCTGCCACGGCGGCTCCGGCACGTTGATCGCCGCGTTGTCGCTCGGTGTGCCGGTGGTCGTGCTGCCGATGGGGGCCGACCAGCCGGACAACGCCGACCGCTGCGAGGCGCTCGGGGTGGGCATCGTGCTCGATCCGCTGACCGCCACGCCGGCCACGATCCACGAAGCCGTGGACGCGGTCGTGCGCGACGGCCGGTACGCGGCTGCGGCGCGGGAGTTGGCCGCCGAGGCGGCGGCACTGCCATCTCTCGACGATGTGCGGGAGATCGATGCGCTCCTCTCGCCGGACCCTCGTCGCGCCGGTTCGTAGGATCGGGCCATGAACCTTCCCGACGCGCTCAAGGACTTCCAACTGCAGACCATGAACGTGGTGCACCGCAGCCTGCTGCTCGTCTCCGGTGGGCGGATCGGACGGCGCCTCGGCAACATGCCCGTCTACAAGGTCACGACCACCGGACGAACCTCGGGGCAGCCACGGACCGTCATGCTGACGTCGCCCGTGCAGGACGGCGACACCATCGTGTTCATCGCGTCCAAAGGCGGCGACGACCGCGACCCGGACTGGTACCGCAACCTGGTCGCCAACCCGACGATCACCCTCGAAGCGGTCGGTGGCGACGGGGCGGCGGCGTTCGTGGCCCGCACCGCATCAGCGGAGGAGAAGGCCGAGCTGTGGCCGAAGGTCGTTGCGGCCTACAAGGGCTACGCCGGGTACCAGCGCAAGACGGACCGCGACATCCCGGTGGTGCTGGCCGAGCCGGCCGGCTGACGCGGAGGGTCAGATCTGGTCGATGGCCCGGCTGGCCTCGTCCATGCCGGCGCCGGTGGCGGCCCGGTAGGCCTTGATCGCATCCAGCCGCCTGCCGGCACGCACGAGCGCGACCACCTCCGCCGGCACACCGCCGGACTGCGGCGGCGCATACGGGATGCCGAGCGCCTGGGACACGACCGCCAGGTGGGCTTCGATGGCTGCCAGCCGGCCGGTGACGGCCGCCAGGCGACGGTCGAGATCGTCGCTGTACACGGGGGTCGACATGGGGGTCCTCCTCGTCCGGCCGGATCTGCCGTCGGCGCGGAACGGTACCACCGGCCCCGTCTGGTGGTGTCCGCCGGCCCGCCACGCCCACCTCCGCGTCGTCAATCTGGACCTCTCGTTGGCCGAGTTCCAGTCCACCTCCGAGGAGTTGAAGTCGACGAGTTTGCCGGTCTGGGAGCCAACTGGTGTTCCAGAGGGTCGGATCACGGATAGCGTGGGGGCTTCAGGGTCATCACGTGGGCCCCGTTGAAAGAAGAGGCCTCGAATGGCAACCGGTACCGTCAAGTTCTTCAATGCAGAGAAGGGCTACGGGTTCATCCGCCGTGATGAGGGTGGCGACGACCTGTTCGTCCACCACTCGCAGATCAAGATCGAGGGCTTCCGCGTCCTCCAGGAGGGTCAGGCCGTCGAGTTCGACGTCGGTCCCGGCCGCAAGGGCGACGAAGCCCAGAACGTCCGCCCGCTCTGACGTTCCCGAACCTCACACCGCGGGGGCAACCTCGCGGGCGATGAGGTCCAGGTGCTCCAGATCCTCCAGATCGAGCACCTGGAGGTAGACCCGCTCGGCCCCGGCGTCGCGCCAGCGACGGATGGTGTCGGCCACTTCCGCCACGGTTCCGGCCGCCCCATTGGCGCGCAGTTCCGCAGGCGCACGGCCGATCGCCGCGGCCCGGCGGGCTACCTCCGCCTCGTCGGCGCCGGCGCACACCACCAGCGCTGCCGAGAACACGGGTGGCGTCTCGCGGCCGATCGCTGCACAGGCGGCGCGAACGCCGTCGCACAAGGCGGTGAACCGCTCCAGCGGCACGAACGGGGTGTTGAACTCTGCGGCGTAGCGGGCTGCCAGTGCCGGCGTGCGTCGCGGCCCGCCACCCCCCATCACGATCGGCAGCGGCGACTGCGCGGGCTTGGGGAGGCCCGGTGAGTTCGTCACCGAGTGGGCCGCTCCCTCGTAGCTGAAGGTTTGGCCGGCCGGTGTACGCCACAGCCCGTCGATGATCGCCAGTTGATCCTCGAGCATGTCGAAGCGCCGGCCGAGCGGCGGGAAGTCGAAGGCGTAGGCCGTGTGCTCCGCCTCGTACCAGCCGGCGCCGAGGCCCAACTCCACCCGGCCGCCGCTCATCTGGTCCACCTGGGCCACGGAGATGGCCAGCAGGCCCGGGCTGCGGAACGTCACCGGCGACACCAGTGTGCCGAGCCGGATGGTGGACGTCTCGCGGGCCAGGCCGGCGAGTGTGATCCACGCATCGGTGGGGCCGGGCAGGCCGTCGCCGCTGCCCATCACCAGGTAGTGGTCGCTGCGGAAGAACGCCCCGAACCCCAGCGCTTCGGCGCGCTGCGCCACGGCGAGGAGGGTGTCGTAGCTGGCACCCTGCTGGGGCTCGGTGAAGATGCGGAGGTCGCGAAGGTCCATTGAGCCAGCATGTCACCCATGGCCGCCGGACGGCATCTCGGCCACGATCACCTCGAGCGTATTGACATTCGTCGATGTATGTGTACGATGGCCGCATCGATAAACATCAATCTATGGAGAGCACCATGTCCCGAGTCCAGCTGGCACTGAACGTCGACGACCTCGACGCAGCCATCACCTTCTACAGCAAGCTGTTCGCCGCCGAGCCGGCGAAGATCCGCGACGGCTACGCCAACTTCGCCATCGTCGAGCCGCCGCTGAAGCTGGTCCTCATCCAGAACCCCGGGAAGGGTGGCACCTTGAACCACCTGGGCGTGGAGGTGGAGCACAGCGACATGGTCGCCGCGGCCACGGCCAGGCTGCGGCAGGAGGGTCTGGTCGCCGACGTGGAGGAGAACACCACGTGCTGCTACGCGGTGCAGGACAAGGTGTGGGTGCACGGCCCCGACGCCGAGCCGTGGGAGGTGTACACCGTGCTCGCCGATGCGCCGGTGATGCACGAGGTGCCCTCCGCTGAGGGCGAGCACGCCTGCTGCGAGGCCGCTCCGGTGCAGCTGGGCACGTCACCCAGCACCTGTTGCTGACGATGCCGCACGACGACCATCCGGCCCGCCTCGGCACGTTGGACCGGCTGCTGCCGCTGTGGATCGGCGTGGCGATGGCGCTCGGGCTGGGGCTCGGCCGGCTGTTCCCCGGGCTGGACGACACGCTGGACAAGGTGAAGGTGGACACCGTCAGCCTGCCGATCGCCGTCGGCCTGCTGCTGATGATGTACCCGGTCCTGGCCAAGGTGAAGTACACCCGCATCGGGCATGTGGTGGCGGACCGGAGGTCGCTGGCGCTGTCGCTCGTCCTCAACTGGGTGGTCGGCCCGGCGGTGATGTTCACGCTGGCCTGGCTGATGCTGCCGGACCTGCCGGAGTACCGCACCGGGCTGATCGTCGTCGGCCTGGCCCGCTGCATCGCCATGGTCCTCATCTGGAACGACCTGGCGTGTGGCAACCGGGAGTTGGCAGCGGTGCTGGTGGCGCTGAACTCGATCTTCCAGATCCTCGCCTTCTCGCTGCTCGGGTGGTTCTACCTCGACGTGCTGCCCGGGTGGCTGGGGCTGGACACCGGCGGGATCGACATCACCATCTGGGAGATCGCCAAGAGCGTCCTCGTGTTCCTCGGCATCCCGCTGCTGGCCGGTTTCCTCACCCGCACGTTCGGCGAGCGGATCAAGGGCACCGAGTGGTACGAGGAGCGGTTCATCCCGCGCATCGGGCCGGTGGCGCTCTACGGGCTGCTGTTCACGATCGTCGTGCTGTTCGCGCTGCAGGGCGAGAAGATCACCAGCCAGCCGTGGGACGTCGCCCGCATCGCCCTGCCGCTGCTGGCCTACTTCGCGCTGATGTGGTTCGGCACGTTCGCCCTCGGCCTGCGGATGCACCTGCCCTACGACCGCAACGCGTCGATCGCCTTCACCGCCGCGGGCAACAACTTTGAGTTGGCCATCGCCGTGGCCATCGGCGTGTTCGGCGTGTCGTCCGGCCAGGCGTTGGCCGGCGTGGTCGGCCCGCTCATCGAGGTGCCGGTGCTGGTGGCGCTGGTGTACGCGTCGCTGGCGGCGAAGCGGCGGTTCTACCCGCCGGAGGTGTGAGCCCCGCCACGGCTCAGCGGTTGCGGGCCTCGCGGTAGGGGAGGTCCTTGCCGGGGTCGGGCTCCTTCGGCAGGCCCAGCGCCTTCTCCCCGAGGATGTTGCGCTGGATCTCGTCGGTCCCGCCGGCGATGGACTGGGCGGGCACGGACATCAGGATCTCTGCGAGCAAGCCGTCGAGCGGGGCGTGCGGGTCCGTGCCTGCGAGCATCGAGTGGGCGCCGCCGAGCCGGCTGTGCACCCTGGCCGCCTGGCGGGCGACGTGGCTGATCGCCAGCTTGCCGATCGACCCTTCCGGCCCCGGCGGCCGGCCGAGCGCGCGGTTGGACTTGGCCCGCTCGGCGGTCCACTGGCTGACCCGCTGCAGGCTCAGCAGCCGGGCGATCTCCTGGCGGACGACCGGGTCGCCGGCCAGACCCGCGCTACGGGCGTGGGGCACGGCGAGGTCGGCCCGCCCCGCCCGCTGCGGGTACCAGGAGTAGACCTTCAGCGTCTCGCCCGCCTCGGCCGCGGCCTGCTCCGCGGCAGGGCCGGGGTCCACCGGGTGGCGGTCCACCGTGACGGCGACGCCGAAACGGCGCTCATGGGCCAGCGTGGCCAAGGCGGCCGACCAGCCCTGGTTGACCGCACCGACCACCCAGTCCCTCGGGATGCGGGCGTCGGTGAGGAACACCTCGTTGAACGAGGAGTGGAAGTTCATCTGCCGCAGCGGCCGCACCTCCACGCCGGGCTGGTGCATCGGCAGCACGAAGTAGGTGATGCCCTGGTGCTTCGGCGCGTCCCAGTTCGTGCGGGCAACGAGCATGCCGAGGTCGGCGTGGTGGGCGCTGGTGTTCCACACCTTCTGGCCGTTGAGCACCCACTCGTCGCCGTCGAGCACGGCGGTGGTGGTCAGGCCGGCCAGGTCACTGCCGGCCGATGGCTCGCTGAACAGCTGGCACCACACCTCCTCGCCGGTGAGCATCGGGCGGAGGAACCGCTCCCGCGTGGAGTCCGGCCCCTGCTCGAGGATCGTCGGCCCGGCCAGGCCGGACGGCACGGACGACACCGCCCCGCACGCGGCGATCTCCCGCCGCACCACGTCGTCCGCCCACGCCGGCAGGCCCTTGCCGAACCAGCGTTCCGGCCACGACGGCACGGCCCAGCCGGCGTCGAGCAGGGCGGTCCGCCACTGGACGAGGGTCATCGCCGGGTCCCAGTGGGCGCGCACCCACGCCCGGACATCGGCCCGGACGGACTCGGCGGTGACGCGCTCGTTCACGGGGCGAGGACTATCCCACGGGCGCCGGTGGCGACGAGTCGGACGGCGTAGCGTGCGGGCGGTGACGACGATCCCCACCATCGACCCCACCGCGCCCGATGCGGCGGCACGCCTGGTGGACGCGTACGCGACGTACGGCTTCGCTCACCTCGTGCATCACGCCGTGCCCGACGAACTGCTGGCCGCGGTGTTCGCTGCGTCCCGTGCGTTCCACGCCTCGCCCAGGGACCAGAAGGACACGATCGCCCTCGACGCCCGCCACCGCGGCTATATCGCCATCGACACGTCGACCACCCGGCATTCACCTCTGGCCGTCGTCACCAAGCCGAACCAGAGCGAGTCGTTCATCGCCCTGCGGGAGGACGCCCCCGACAGCGTGGAGGTCCATGCCGGCACCTACCTCGCCGGGCCGAACCAGTGGCCAGGCTGGCTGCCCGAGTTCCGCCCCGTCCTTGAGGCGTACCAGGCCACGATGACCGGCCTGGGCCTGCGGCTGGTCGGCCTGGTGGAGGAGGGCCTCGGCTGCCAACGGGGCGCGCTGGCCCGCCACTTCTCGCCACCCACCACCTGGCTGCGCCTGCTGCACTACCCGCCCCGGCCGGCGGACGCACCGGACGACCTGTACGGCTCCGCCCCGCACCTCGATTTCGGCTTCCTCACCCTGCTGGCCCAAGACGGCACCGGAGGGCTGGAGGTGCAGACGCCGGAGGGTGAGTGGGCCGCGGTGCCGCCGGTGCCCGGGGCGCTGGTGATGAACGTGGGCGAGATGCTGCACCGCTGGAGCAACGGGCGCCTGCGGGCGACGCCGCATCGGGTCCACAACCGCTCCGCCGGCGACCGCCTGTCCGTGCCGTTCTTCTTCGACCCGCACGTCCGCACCGTGATCTCCCCGCTGGCGGCCTGCGTGCCGGCGGGGGAAGAACCCCGGTTCCAGCCCGTCCAGTTCGGCGACTTCCTGCGCGACCGTCTGGAGGGCTCCTATCTGCAACACCAGGCCCATCCGGGCGGATGACGTTTCGTTGACGCCGCCGCGGCACCGTCGCCGCATGCGTCATCAGCAGCGACCCCTCCGTCTCGCCGTCCTCCTGCTGGCAGCCCTGCTGCCGGCCGCATGTGGGGGAGGTGGGGAGTCGGCGTCGACGACGGGAGCGACGCCGGCGGGCTCCGGCACCCCCGACGACACCGGTGGCGCCGCGGCGGCCATGTCGATCGCATCCGACGACGGTCTGCTCACGCTGGACGTCCCCGCCGGCGCCGTCCCCGCCGGGACGGAGATCACCGTGACCAGGATGGACGCCGCCGACGGCACCTACGAATACGACCTCCAGCCCGACGGCCTTCAGTTCGCCACCCCAGCGGCAGCGACCTTCGACGCCAGCGACCTGCTGTTCGATGGCCCGGCGGTGTGGGCGGCGACCCTGACGAGCGCCGACGGGACGGACGAGCCACTTCTCCTGGAACCTGGCGACTCGGGAACCTTCCTTGCCAGCGTCCCCCACTTCTCCCGGCTCGGGATCACTGTCAACACCGATCTGCCGCCCAGCGTCAGCGGCGACGTGACTTCCTCGACGGTGGCGACCGTCACCGGCCAGGTGGGGGAGGAGACCACGATCCCCCCCATCGCGGACCCGACCTTCGAGCTCGGCAAGGTGTTCTCCATCGGGGTCGTCTTCGACTGGGTGCACAACTTCGACACCGTCAGGTGCCTGAAGCCCGGGGAGGACAAGATCGCCTTCATGGGTCGGTTCCTCGAGGGCGACGTCGTCGAGACGACTCGAAGCTGGGTGCTGGTGGTGGAGCTCACGTGCGTCGAGGCGCCGACGGAGCAGCCCGTCACGCTCGGCGACGCCTGGGGTGCCGACCTCAAGCTGGAAGGGGCCCCCACCTTCGAGATCGTGGACGGGAACGTGGTGTTCAGCTTCGGACCGGATGTCACGGGCTTGGCCACTGCCGGCACCGTGGGCCTCCAAACGCCATTGGTCGGTGGTGGGTACTTCAACTGCTATGCCCCGTACGACGAGAACGGCATCGCCGAGATGCCGGCGTTCGAGCCCGGCAGGGGCGGCTGCGAACTGCTCAGCCCCGACTACTCCGTGAAGGACCGCTTCCCGATCGACGTGACGCTGGACGAGGGCGTGCTGTCGATGAGCATTCCCTACGGCCCGGGCATCAACGGCACGACGCCGGACCTGTTCTTCGCCGGCGCCGAGGGTGAGGTCCGCCGGGCCGCAGCCGAGAGCTCGATCGAGTGGCTGCTGCGGGTCTTCGGCCCCACGTACGTCACGTTCTACGCCAACGACGGCTCCGGCTTCCGGGCGTCGGCGCAGATCGATCCGCTGCCCAGCTACCTGTGCCCGCTGGCGACGGACGACTCGCCGTTGGCTCAGGGCTGCGCCGGCGGCTGACCCGGGCCAGCCAGGCGGCGGGCGAGGGTGTCGGTCGCGGGATCGCGGCCGACACCCAGTTCCGCCAGCACCTTGTCCAGCCGGCGCAGCGAGCCGACGGCCCCGGCCCGGTCCCCGGCCGCGAGCTGGATCTCGATGGCCGTCACGTGGGCACGCTCCGCCCACGGGTCGGCCGCCAGCGCGGCGTCGAGTCGGGCGAGTGCATCGGCGGGCCTGCCGGCCGCTGCCAGCAGTTCGGCGCAGCGGACCGATGCGTCCACGTACCGACTGCGCAGGCGGTCCTGGTGGCGAAGCGCCCAGTCCGGCGCCGTTGCACCACCCAGCGGCTCGCCCCTCCAGAGGTCGAGGGCCGCTTCCAGCGAGATGAGAGCCCTCGACGGCATGCCGCTCTCCAGGGCCTCGGAGGCAGCGAGCAGCGACCGGTCGAACTCGTCGAGGTCGATCCACAGGTGCTCACCACGGTGCAGCGAGAGCGAGGAGCCGCCGGCGCGCAGGAAGTAGGGCGCGTCGCCACCGTCGCGCTCCGGCTCCAGCACCCGCTGGAGGAGATGCAGGGTGCTGCGCAGGTTACGGCGGCCGGCCTCGGGGTCGGCGTCCGGCCAGATCGCCGCGATCGCCGCTTCGCGGCTGGAGCGCGGGTGCACCACGAGGTACGTCAGGAGGGAGCGGACCCGCTCGCGTCGCCAGTCGGGGTGATCGATGCTCCGCCCGCCGATCTCCAGGTCTGGTGCACCGAGGAGGCGGATCGCCCGCGGCTCCGCGGGCGGGGCCGGCACGGTGCCCAGCAACTCCGTAGCGGCGACGGCCACCGCTCGCCGAGGGTCGGTCGACAGGGTGCGCAGGTGCCCGCGGCAGTGATCGCCGAACCGGTCCAGCAACCAGGCCGCCAGCTCGCGCGCCGGGGCCCGGCCGGCGGCGGTGCCGACGACGGCCAGTTCGGTCGCGTCGCCCAGGCCGGCCAGCACGGTGGCGCCCGGCGCCGGCCAAGGGACCGTGGCCGCCGGCCCCAGGTCGCCCTGCTCGGCGGCCGCGAGCACCCGGGCGATGTCGAGCTGGCGTTCCCAGAGCGGGCCGGTCGCCAGTGACGCCAGTTGGTCGCGTCGATCCGGCAGGAGGCGGTGGAGGATGACGAGGAGCGGCCGCCACCGGCCGGCGCTGGCACCGTCAGGGGGAAACTGGTCGAGCGCGGTACCCGCTAGGTGCGCGGCGGTGCTGCGTTCACCGCGGCAGTACGCAGTGGCGATGTCCACGACGGCGAGGTTCTGCACGGTCGGCCCGACCGTCTGGCCCGCCGCCATCCGGTGGACGCGGGCTGCGTGCGCATCGGCCGCGTCCAGCCGCCCGAAGGCCGCCGCCGCGCACGCCGCGGTGACGGAGGACACCAGGCGGTCGCGTTCGTCGCACTCCGCGTCCAGCCCGGGAACCTCGGCGTCCAGGATCGAGTCCACATCGCCCGTGAGGAGCCGAGCCCGGTACTCGACCTCGAGCATTCCGGGGATCGTCCGGCCGTAGCCGACGCACTCGACCGCCGGCGGCACCGCCTCCGGGCGGCCGAGGTCGAGCAGGGCGTTGGCCCGGAAGAACGCGGCGGCAGCAGCCAGCGGCGGCGGCAGCGTCCCCACGGTCACCTGGTCCAGTTCGTTCAGCACCGCGGCGCTGTCGTTGCGGGCGTTGGCCACCAGGGCGGACGCCAGGTGGGCCAGGCCCGCGGCGGCGGTGCACCCGCCGGCCCACAGCTCGACCACACGCGTCATTGCCGCTTGGACACCGGCGCTGTCACGCTGGAGGTTGGCGACGAACACCTGCTGGCCCAAGACCGCCACCTCGAGGTCGGCGTCGCCGGTGGAGCGAGCCGCCGCCTCCGCCCGCTGCAGGAGGGGCATGACCGCGGCAGGAACGGCACCCTCCTGGCGGGCCGCGTGCGCGGCAACCAGCATGGCGACGGGCTGGTCGAGCAGGGTGGCGGGCAGAGCATCCAGCCATCGCCGCAGGACTGGCGAGGGCGGCGGCACCGGGGCGAGCGCGACACGTCGGAGGATCTCGGCCACCAACCGCTCATCGCCATCGGCCAGGGGGTACGCCCGTGCCAGGTCGCCATGGTCCACCCACCACCGGGCCGCCGCGGCCCGCGTCGTGCGGCGCTGCTCGTCGTCGATCACCAGATCGGAGAGCCCAGTCCACAGCGCGTGGGGCACCAACTCGCCACCGGCCTCGCGGTGCACCAGCGGGACCGGTGGCAACTCGGCGACGACGTGGACGACGCGACCCAGGAGCAGACCTGCCAGCTCGTCGCCCGCGCCCCCGGTGGCCACGATGACGCCGAGCAGTTCGCGGGCCGCCGGCGGGAGCGACGGGACCACCTCCTCGGCCAGCAGTTGGCGGGCCAGGTCGGTGGTCCGGGTGGCCGGGTCCGCGGCGGCCAGGGTCACCAGTGCCGGCCAGCCGCCGGTGCCGCGACGGCCCTCCTCCACGCCGAGTTCCTCCTCGGTGAACAACAGGTCGGCGGCGTCGATCGAGTGCACTCGCCGCTGCGCCCGCAGCCGGCTCAGCGGCACCGGCGGGTCCCGCCGCGACGCCAACCAGAGGCTGACGCCCTGGGGCAGCGAGATGACCAGGTCGCGCAGCAGCGCAGCACCCGTGGAACCGGGTTGGATCTCGTGCACGTCGTCGAGGACAAGGCAGACCGGGCCGCCTGCCGATGGCTCCAGGCAGGTGCACAGCGCTGCCGCGGACGTCGGCCGCGTGGCCGTCAGACCGGCGCGGGTGACTGCTTCCGCCAACCCGTCCAGCAGGTGCCGCTCGTCCGAGTCCGCCGGGTCACAGGCCAGCCACACGTCGGTGCCCCTGGGTGCTAGGGCGTTCTCGGCCATCGCCTGCGCCAGCAGGGTCGTCTTGCCCATTCCGGCGGCGGCGACCAGCGTGGTGACGCGGTGATCGAACCTGGCTCCGGCAGCCGCGATGAGGCGCGGGCGAAGCACGAGATAGGTGCCGGGCAGCGGCGTGGTGTACCTCATGGGACGCGTCACGCCGACCATTCTCGCGACCTCAGCGGGTGCGCGTCACCGACGCGTCATCCGGACCGCCCAGGCCGGCGTTCCGCTACGCGGGCGATGCGCCGTTCACCAGGCCGAGGCCGGCGGTGCGGTAACCGAGGAGGACCAGCATGTCGTCGGACGCGAACTGGCGCACCGACGGGTCCAGCGACAGGAACCAGTTCTCCTGGGTGCGGTAGATCGGCCGGGTGTACCAGGCAAAGATCGCCGCCCGGTGGCGGTCGGTGGTCCGGTTGTTGCCGGTGCGGTGCCACAGCCGGCTGTCGAACACCACGAGGGAGCCGGCGGGTGCCTCGAACGGCACCGGATCCACCGCGTCATCCGCCGTGGGCGGACGGTTGAGGAGGTGGCTGCCGGGGACGAAGCAGGTCGCCCCGTTCTCCGCCGTGAAGTCGTCCACGCACCAGCCCGCGTTGCACCCTTGCGGCGCGGACGGCCACGGCGTGGGCACGAAGATCTGGTCGGCATGGAGCACCATCTCGCCCCCGCCCGGCCCGGTGATGTTGGCGGAGATGTTGCCCAGCAGCATCGGCCAGCCGAGCACGGAACGCACCAGGCGCAGGGCCGCGGGGTGCTCGACGAGGTCGGCGAACACCGGGGCGCGGCTGAGGACGTTCCAGACACGCTGGTTGGTGTCGTCGGTGGGGTAGTCGAGCCCGAACTTCTGCTCCCGCCCGCGCCGCCGGTCCTCCGCTGCCGCCCTGTACAACTCCCCGCGGACGTCGGCCAGCGTGTCACCGGGCAGCACGCCGGTCAGTGCGCAGATGCCGTGCTCGGCCAGATCCGCCTCGGCTCGCTCGATGTCGTCGGTGGGACGGGGAAGCGAGCCGGCCGCAGTCATCGGCGACATCCTTGCGCCTGCGAGAGGGCGTCGGCGTGTCGGACGCGCCGCCGGGTTTACTGGTCGCGGACTCAAGTAACGTCTGATCTCGCCGTTCCGACAGCACAGGGGGTTCGCGATGCCGGAAGTCCAGTCCCGAGGGGTGTTCGTCCACGAGGCCTCGCCCGCCGGCACCCGGCCGATCACCGCCGAGCGGTACATCTCCGAGGCCTGGCTGCGCCGTGAGTTCGATGAGCTGTGGCCCTCGGTGTGGCAGTTCGCCTGCCTCGAACGCGACGTCGCCGAGCCGGGCCAGTACGTGGTGTGGGACGTCGGCCGCGAGTCCATCGTGATCGCGCGGACCAGCGACGGCGATCTGGCCGCGAACTACAACGTGTGCCAGCACCGCGGTGCCCGCATCGCCACTGACGGCCGCGGCTGTGCGGAGCACCTCACCTGCCCCTACCACGGCTGGTCGTACCGGCTCGACGGGCGGCTGGTCGTGGTGCCGGACAACCAGCGCTTCCCCGGCGGTGTGGACCGGGCGCGACACTCGCTGAAGCCGGTCCGCGTCGACACCATGTGGGGCCTGGTGTTCGTCTGCCCCAACCCGTCCGCTCCGCCGCTGGCGGAGTACCTCGGGCCGCTCTTGGAGGCGGTGGCGCCCTTCCAGCTGGAACGGATGACGCTCGTCGCCGACCAGACGGTGCTGCTGAACTGCAACTGGAAGGCGGTCTTCGACAACTTCCACGAGCTGTACCACGTGGAGCACATCCACCCGCTCCACGAGCTGCAGTTCGACTGCCCGACGTCGCGCGTGGATCTGTACGCCAACGGCCACACAGGGGTCACCATCTACGGGCACACCGTCAACACCCGTCTGCCGATTCCGGACGCGCCAACCCCGGTGCTCAGCCGAGACCTGCTGCGCTTCGGCGGTGACCCGGGGGAGTACCAGGGGCGGGTGCTCGACGTGCGCGAAGCAACCCAGAAGCTGCGCCGCGAGGCCGGCCCGCGTCTCGGGTGGGACTACGACGCGTTCGAGGACTGGCAGCTCAGCGACGTGGAGCAGTACAACGCGTTGCCCAACCTGATGCTGACCCTGCAGCCCGACGACGCCATGGTGATGCGCGCGCGGCCGCACCCCACCGATCCCAACTGGTGCTGGTGGGACAAGTTCAGCCTGCACCGCCAGCCCGACCCCGCTGTCGCCGCCCGCCATGGGGTCCCGTTCGAGCCGCACGACCCGGCGGACCTGGCGTCCGTGCCGCGGCCGATGCACGACGAGTTCACCCAGGATGATGTGATCGCCGGGCGCAAGACGTTGGGCGTCACCATCGACCAGGACGTCCATTTCATCCGTGACGTCCAGGCCGGAATGCACTCCCGCGGGTTCGGGGCCCAGATCCTCAACGACGACGAGCGCCGCATCCAGCACTACCACGACTGGCTGGACCATGTGATGGGCGTGCGCTGACGGCACCCACTGGCGAAAACGGCACCGGCCGGCGCCGGGTCTCCCCAGCGCCGGCCGGCACTCGATGTGGTTCAGGTGGCGGCTGGGCCGTCACCTTGATCTGACGTCGTCAGACGCCCCAGAGGGCCTTGAAGGCATCCTCGGCGCCCGGCGGCATCCAGTCGCCACCGACGTCGATGATCGCCTGGGCCTCGGCCGGCTCATCGATGATGATGGTCGGCAGGGCGGCGGCGTCGCGCTCCTCGGTGAGCTCCATGCCCAGGCTCAGGCGGGCGGCAGCGTCCACCATCAGCCAGGCGGCGTAGCCCTTCGGGTCGGCGCTCCAGGCGCCCTGGGTGCCGGCCACGATCTCCTCGAGGTCGATCGTGCTGAAGTCCTGACCGTAGACGGTGACCTGGTCGGCGAGGCCGGCCGAAGCCAGGGTGGCGGTGACGCCACCGGGCAGGTCGCCGAAGGAGGCGAAGACGTAGTTGATCGACGAGTCGGCCTGGAGGGCCGAGGCCACCAGGTCCGGCACCTTGCCCTGGATCAGGTCGTCGAGCGTCACGTTGAGCTCGGTGACCTTGCAGGTCGAGCAGTTGGCGGCCATCTGGGCCTTGTAGGCGTCGGTCTCGACGACGAGCACCGGGAAGTCGGGGATGCTCACGACGAGGACGTTGGCCGCACCCTCGGAATCGACGATCGCCCAGTCCGCCATCAGCGGGCCGGTCTTGGACACGAAGTTCTCGTCACCACACTGCATGTAGATGCCGAGGTCCGCGCTGGGGTCGTCGGTGCCGAAGCAGGACAGCAGCGGGATGCCCGCAGCCTTGGCCGCGTCGACCTGCGGCTGGAACTGGGCGGCAACGACACCGGTCATCGCGATGTAGTCCGGGCCGGCGTCGATGGCCGCCTGGATGCCGGGGCCGGGGTCGGCGCTCTGCATCGGGAAGATCTGCAGATCCCAGCCGAGGGCCTCGGTCGCAGCCTTGAAGCCGGGGGTGAGGTACGCAGCGCACGTCGGCACGTCGCACTCCATCCAGGCAATCGTGTGCTTCTCCGGCACCGCGGTCAGCGGGATCGTGACACCGATCGAGCCGTCAGCGGTGAGGTGCGCCTCGACGTTGGCACGCGCAGCGGCCAGGCCGGCATCCTCGCCACCGGCAGCGGTGGTCTCGGTGCCGCCACCGGCAGCGGTGGTCTCGGTGCTGCCGCCGGCCGTGGTGTCGGTCGACTTCTCGTCGTCACCACAGGCGCCGACGACGATGCCGGCGACCGCCATGACGGCGAGAACGGAACGGAACTTTCTCATGGATTCCCCCTCGTGAACGAGACAAGTGGATAGGTGGGATGTCTCGTGGTCGGGCAGTTTATTGATACTGCGACCAGTTTGCTAGTCTTTGTTGAACGGCAGCCCAAAAAGTCGGGCGCCGCGAACGAGGGGGGAGGTGGAGTGGCCGACGCGCTCCGCATCGAACATCTGTCGAAGACGTTCCCTGGCCAGTCCGCGCTCGTCGACGTCGACCTCGACGTCGCAGCGGGCGAGGTGCATGCCCTGGTCGGGCAGAACGGCTCCGGCAAGTCCACACTGATCAAGGTCCTCGCTGGCTATCACCAGCCAGATCCCGGCGGCAGCGCATGGGCGAACGACGAGCCGCTGACGCTCGGCGACGGCGACGCAGCGGCCGCGGCAGGCATCCGCTTCGTCCACCAGGACCTCGGTCTCATCGGCAACCTCAGCACGGTGGAGAACATTGCGCTCACCGCCGGCTACACCACCGGCGTCGGCGGCCACATCCGCTGGCGCGACGATGTGCGCCGGGCGCGAGAGGCGATGGATGCACTGGGTCTGGGCAGCATCGACGTCAAGAAACCCGTGGACAGCTTGCCCCCGTCGCAGAAGACGGCAGTGGCCATCGCCCGTGCCATCAGCGGCTGGGAGGAGGGTGCCAACCTGCTGGTGCTTGACGAGCCGACAGCCACCCTGCCGGGGGCGGACGTGGAGCGCCTCTTCGAGGTCATCCACCGCCTCAAGGAGCGTGGCGTCTCCATCCTGTACGTGTCGCACCACCTCGACGAGGTGTTCGAGCTCGCCGACCGCGTGACGGTGCTGCGCGACGCCCACAAGATCGCCACCGTGCCGGTCGCCGGCCTGGACCATGGCGGCCTGGTCGAGCTGATCGTCGGGCACCGCATCGACGCCGCGACGGCCAGCGTGTTCGGCAGTGACGCCAGTTCCGTGCTGCGGGTGCGGAACCTCCACGGCGGCAACGTCCACGGCATCGATCTGGACGTCCACGAGGGCGAGATCGTCGGCCTTGCGGGCATCACTGGCTCCGGCCGGGAGCACGTGCTGGAGCTCATCGCCGGGCAGCTGCCCCGTGACGAGGGCGACGTGGTGGTGGATGGTCGGGTGGTCAAGAACTACAACCCGCGCTCGGCCATCGACGCCGGCATCGCGTTCGTGCCGGCCGACCGCAAGGTCCGCGGCACCGTCGGCCCGATGTCGGTGCGCGAGAACCTGACGCTCAGCGACCTCACCCCGCATTTCGTGGCCGGCAGGCTGCGGCACAAGCGGGAGCGCGACGAGACGCACTCGTGGATCCACAAGCTGTCGATCAAGACGCCGGGGCCCGAGGCGGCCATCGGCGCGCTCAGCGGTGGCAACCAGCAGAAGGTCATGTTCGGCAAGGCGCTGCGCCTCGCGCCGAAGGTTCTCCTCCTGGCGGAGCCCACGCAGGGCATCGACATCGGCGCCAAGGACCAGATCCATTCACTCGTCGACCAGGCCGCCCAAGAGGGCGTGGCGACATTTGTGGCCACCACCGACACCGACGAGCTCGTCCGGCTCTGTCACCGCGTCCTGGTGATCGTCGACGGGCAGATCGTCGCCGAGATCAGCGGTGGCGACATTTCGGCGGAGAAGATCGAACACACCCAATTGCAGACCTCCAGGAGGAGCGCGTGATCAACCGACTCAGACTCGATAAGTACAGCGCGCTGTACCTGTGGGCCTTCTTCATGGTGCTGTTCACCATCCTGCGTCCGGACACGTTCCTGACGACGACGTCCTTCAAGCTGGTCACCCAGGAGAACGTCATCAACGGGGTGCTGGCGCTGGCCTTCCTGATCCCGCTGGCGACCGGCACCTACGACCTGTCGATCGGCCTCAACATGTCTGCCTGCCTGGTGGTCATCAACTGGATCGCCAAGAACACGGACCTGCCCCAAGGGGTGGGCCTGCTGCTCGGGCTGGGCGTGTGCCTGCTCGCTGGCACGATCAGCGGCTTCGTCGTGGTCAAGCTGAAGGTGGACAGCTTCATCGCCACCTTGGGCATGAGCCAGATACTCACGGCATTCGTCTTGTTCGTCTCGCCGCAGACGATCAGCGGTGAGCTGTCGGACGCCTACAAGAACGTGGGTGCGGCCCAGTTCTTCGGCCTCCAGCGGTTCGTGTGGTACCTCCTCATCCTCGCCATCATCGTGTGGTACGTGCTGGAGCACACGCCGCTCGGCCGGCAGATGTTCGCCACGGGTGGCAATCCCGAGGCCGCCCGCCTCACGGGCATCCGGACCGACCGGCTGCGGTGGGGTTCGCTCATCGCCTCGGCGCTCGTCGCCGGCTTCGCCGGCGTGGTCTACTCCTGGAAGGTCGGCACCTACGGCCAGTCGATCGGGCCGGGCTACCTGTTTCCCGCCGTTGCTGCAGTCTTCTTCGGAGCCTCGCAGCTGAAGGGCCGTCCCAACGTGTGGGGGGCGATGATCGCCCTGTACGCGCTGGCCTGGGGCGTGAAGGGCTTGAACCTCATCTACACCACCCAGCAGTGGATCCGCCCGCTGTTCGAGGGTGTCTCCTTGCTGGCTGCCGTTGCGCTGGCCAGCCGCAACCAGATCATCAAGATCCGCAAGCGCAAGACGCCGATCGGTCAGGCGGTGCTGGAGGACCTCGGGGTCTCGCCGAAAGAAGCCGCCGGCGCGTGATCTCCTCAGGAGCCAACGGCCGTCGGGGTGTCCGTACCCTGGCGGCCGTTGTCGCGTCCGGGCACGTGCGCCGGCTGTCGAACGGCTATTCGCTGGTCGCCACGGTCCGGCCCATGAACGCGTACCCGTCCCACAGCAGTCCGACCGTTGCGGGGAGGGCAGCAAGTCCCCGCCGCTGTGATCTTGTCCACGCCGGGGGGCGCACCACTACCGTTTAGGGCATGGCCGATACCACGACCCGAGCCCACTTCGAGCCCGAGCACGAGGCGTTCCGCGAGTCGTTCGCCGCGTTCGTCGCCAAGGAGCTCGCGCCGGATTACCTCCAGTGGGAGAAGGACGGCATCGCGCCGCGGTGGATCTTCACCAAGGCCGGCGAATACGGCTTCACCGGCATGTCCGTGCCCGAGCAGTACGGCGGTGGCGGCTCCGACGACTTCCGCTTCAACCAGGTCATCGCCGAGGTGCTGGCCGATGCGGGCATCGGTGGGGCCGGCCTCGGCGTCACCCTGCACAACGACATCCTCACGCCGTACTTCGTGGAGTACTGCAACGACGAGCAGTCCGCCCGCTGGCTGCCGGGCATCGCCAGGGGGGAGCTGATCACGGCCATCGCGATGACCGAGCCCGGTACCGGCAGTGACCTGGCCAGCGTCGGCACCACCGCTGTGCGCGACGGCGACGTGTACGTGCTCAACGGCTCCAAGACGTTCATCACCAACGGCATCAACAGCGACCTCGTCATCGTGGTGGCGAAGACCGACCCGACCCAGCGCCACACCGGCATGTCCCTCCTCGTGGTCGAGCGCGGCATGGACGGGTTCGAACGCGGCCGCAACCTGGACAAGGTGGGCCTGCACAGCCAGGACACCGCCGAGCTGTTCTTCACCGATGTCCGGGTGCCGGCGGCCAACCTGCTGGGGGAGGAGGGCAAGGGCTTCGCCTACCTCACCAACAACCTGGCGCAGGAACGGCTGTCGATCGCCGTCACCGGCGTCGCCTCGGCGCGTGCCGCACTGCGCTGGACCGTGGACTACGTGAAGGAGCGGAAGGCGTTCGGCCAGCCGCTCTCGGCCTTCCAGAACACCAAGTTCGTGCTCGCCGAGGTCACGACCGCCGTGGACGTGGCGCAGGCGTACGTGGACCAGTGCGTCCTGAAGCTCAATGCCGGCACGCTGACCGCGGCCGAGGCGGCGCAGGCGAAGTACTGGTGCACGGAGCTCCAGCAGTCCGCCGTGGACAAGTGCCTGCAGCTGTTCGGCGGCTACGGGTTCATGACCGAGTACCCGATCGCCCGTGCCTACGCAGACGCCCGGGTCACCACCATCTACGGCGGCACCACCGAGGTGATGAAGACCATCATCGCCAAGTCCCTCGGCCTCTGACCCGCTGCGGGACCTTCGCCCCTGTCCCGACGGCCCACCCGTCCGGTTGCATCGGCGTCCATGACATCGGAGGACAACGGGCAGCGCGTCGGCGTGCGCATCCGCACCCATCCGAGCGTCTGCAACGGCTGGGGCCAGTGCCATCGCTGGGCACCCGAGGTGTACCTCCTCGACGACGAGGGGTACATCGACGTGCACGTGGTGGATGTGCCGGCGGAGCATGCCGAGGCCGCCGAGCTCGGCGCCGCCGCCTGCCCGGAGCGGGCCATCACCGTCATCCGCCCGCCCGCCTGACCCTGGCGGAGATCACGGCCCCTCGCCACCCTCGCCCACCCTCGCCACCCTCGCTCACCCTCGCCCACCCTCGCCCACCCTCGCCACCCTCGCCCACCCGCGCCGCCCGCCCACCCGGGGTGACCCGCCCCTCCCGTCAACCGAGTGTGGACCCCGACCCCGGGGTGCGAGTACGCACTCGGTTGAGGTCTGGCACTCGGGTCGGGGGCTTGGGACTCGGGTCGGGGGTGTGGCACTCGGGTCGGGGGTGTGGCACTCGGACCGGGGATGCGGGGGTGAGGCGGGGTGAGGCGGGGTGAGGCGGGGTGAGGTGGGGTGAGGTGGGGAGCGGGAGCGGGAGCGGTCGGGCGGGGTGAGGCGTCCGACTTCGGCGGCGGGGGGTGGCCGTCGTAGCGTTGGGTCATACCCCGCGTCCGCGCCACACGCTTCGAGGAGGAGCCGTGACTGCCCAGATCCCGTTGGTCGACTACCTGGTCCTCGACGACACACCGCACCTGGAGGCCAACGAGTGCACCTCCTGCGGTGCCCGCTACTTCGACCGCCGCAACGCCTGCGCCGGCTGCTTCGGCACCGAGTTCCGCAAGGTCACCGTGCCCACCGAGGGCGAGGTGCGGGCGTTCACCATCGTGACGTTCGCCGCCCCCGGCGTTCCCGTGCCGTTCGTGGCGGCCGTGGTGGACTGCAACGGCACCAGCGTCCGTGGCAACCTGATCAATGTGGACCCGGACCCCGAGCACGTCTCGCTGGGCATGAAGGTCCGCCTGGCCACCTACTCCCTCGGTCTCGACGACAACGGGGTCGAAGCCGTCGGCTTCGGCTTCGAGCCCGCCTGAACCCGTCCACCCGTCCGCACACACCCTTTCGCACACCAGCACCAGATCGCACACAAGGAGCACTCCGATGGCTGACGACATCTACATCCTCGGCATCAAGATGACGAAGTTCGGCAAGCACCCGGACAAGGACACCGTGGACCTCGCGTCCGAGGCGGCGATGGCCGCGCTCGCCGACGGCGGCGTCACGATGAGGGACATGGGCGTCCTCGCCGCCGGCTGCCTGATGGGCGGCGGCGGCATCGGCCAGCAGATCCAGAAGCAGGTCGGCCAGACCGGCATCCCGGTGTTCAACGTGTCCAACGCCTGCGCCACGGGCGCCACCGCGCTGCGCACGGCGATCATGGCCATCAAGGCCGGCGAGTGCGACATGGGCCTGGCCGTCGGCGTGGAGAAGCTGGCCGGCGCCGGCCTGCTCGGCGCAGGTGGCCGGGCCAAGAGCGACAAGAAGGAGTGGACGCCCAGCGGCCGCTACGGCGCCGTCACCGCCACCGACGGCCGCATCGGCACGGACGCCATGCCCGGCACGTTCGCCCAGGTCGGCATGGAGTACGGCCACAAGTACGGCGGTGCCACGTTCGAGCTGTTCGCCAAGATCGCCGAGAAGAACCACGCCCACAGCACGCTCAACCCGCTGGCCGCCTACACCAAGCGGATGTCGCTGGAGGAGATCATGAACGACGTCATGATCGCCTACCCGAACACCCGCTCCATGTGCTCGGCCAACTGCGACGGCGCCGCTGCCGCGGTGGTGGTCAGCGGCACCAAGCTGAAGACGATGTCGCTGGAGCAGCAGCGCCGGGCCATCAAGGTCAGCGCCTCGATCCTCACCAGCGACCCGTGGCAGGAGGCCTGCCAGGTGCTGCCCGACGTCAACACGCTCACCAAGGCTGCGGCCAAGCAGGCGTACGAGCAGGCCGGCGTCGGCCCCGAGGACCTCGACCTCGTCGAGCTGCACGACTGCTTCGCCACGGCCGAACTGGTGCACTACGACAACCTCGGCCTCTGCGAGGAGGGCGGCGCGGTGGACTTCTTCAACTCCGGCGCCAGCTGGCGGGACGGCAAGACCCCGGTCAACGTGTCGGGCGGCCTGGAGAGCAAGGGGCACCCGATCGCTGCGACGGGCATCGCCAACATCTGGGAGGTCTGCCATCACCTGCGTGGTGAGGCCGGCGACCGCCAGATCGAGGGCGCCAAGGTCGGCCTGGCCCACGTCATCGGCCTCGGCTCCGCCTGCGGCATCCACATCCTGGAGAAGTCGGCCCTCGGCTGACCTTCCGCGGACACCGGGCCTGCGCCGCGGGCCCGGTTAGCCTCCGCCCCATGGACGTCTTCGAGGCCATGGGCACCTGCCGCGCGATGCGGCACCTCACGCCGGACCCCGTGCCGGAGGAGCTGATCGACCGGGTCATGTGGGCCGCGACGCGCGCGCCCAGCCCCGGCAACACCCAGGGCTGGGACTTCGTGGTGGTCACCGACCAGGCCAGGCGGGCGGCCATCGGCGCGGCCGTGCGGGAGGCGATGGGCGACCGGGTGTCGCGGATGACCCATCACGACCGCACCAGCCGTCTGATGCTGGAGGGCACCCAGAACCTGATCGACACGCTCGGTGCCGCCCCGGTGATCATCCTCGTGTGCGGCCCGGTCATCTACCCGTACGACGCGCCGCGGGAGCAGTTCACCTGGTCGGCCCTGTACCCGGCAGCGCAGAACATCCTCCTGGCCGCCCGCGCCCTCGGCCTCGGGACCGTGTTCACCTCGCTGTTCCGCGCCGCCGAACCCGCCATCCGCGCCGAGCTCGGGATCCCCGAGGAGATCCGGATCGCCGCGCTCATTCCAATGGGCTGGCCGGCCCGCGAGTTCGGCCCGGTGAACCGCCAGCCGGTCGAGCGCTTCGTCCACCGCGACGGCTGGGAGGGCGTGAAGCGCCACCACGGCCCTCCGCTGTAGCCCCGAGCGGCACGAACCCCGCTCACGCTCGGTGGAACTCTCGCACCTCTCGTGAGAATCGGCGCGCAGCACGTGGCCGTGGTTCACGCTGCGCGGCCGACCTGAGCATCGGAAACGATGACATGCTCGTGTTCTGCACGCTCAGTGTGGTCGGACGGGGTGCCGGTGACCCGGCGTGGTCGCAGTTGCAAGGCAGCCGCGGGTTCGTCAGAGGTCGGACAAGGTTGTTCCAGAACGCTTGCCAGGTGCCGATAGCGGGGCCTTTCATTGCAGTCCGAAGCAGGCGTCGGGAATTGGCGCCGCCGGGGAGGACGGGCCGTGGGAGCACGGGAGCATTCCAGACGAGGGGCATCGTGGGGCGGTCGTCCCTCACGCTCCGGGCGGGTCGTGCGGTTGGTCGTCGCCGTTGCCCTTGCCGCTTCGACGGCAGTGCTGGGCACCGCGGCGACCTCGGCCGCGCACGCCCGCGACCATGGCAGCGACGGCTGGTCGATGAAGTCGGCCACCGAGATCCTCGGTGCCACGGACTACTGGGACGCCGGGTTCACCGGGGCCGGCATCGACGTGGCGATCATCGACACCGGTGTGGCGCCGGTGCCAGGGCTCGACGCCCCTGGCAAGGTCATCCATGGGCCGGACCTGTCGTTCGAGTCGCAGAACCCGGCGCTCGCCCGGCTGGACACCAACGGCCATGGCACGTTCATGGCCGGCCTGATCGCCGGCCACGACGCGACGCTGACCTGGCCCTACTCGCGGGCGCCGGAAGCGGCATACCGCGGTGTGGCCCCGGATGCCCGGATCGTCAGCGTGAAGGTCGGCGTGGCCGACGGCGGCGTGGACGTCACCCAGGTGATCGCGGCGATCGACTGGGTGGTGGATCATCGCCAGGACAATGGGCTGAACATCCGCGTGCTCAACATCAGCTTCGGCACGGGGTCGTCGCCGCCGGCTGCGATCGACCCGCTGGCCCAGGCCGCCGAGCGGGCGTGGCGGGCCGGCATCGTCGTGGTCGCGGCCGGTGGCAACCGGGTTGGCAGCGGCCGGGGGTCTCGCGGCCTCTCGAGTCCTGCGTACAGCCCGATGGTCCTGGCCGTGGGCGCGCTGGACACCAACGGCACGGCCGGCACCCGCGACGACTCGGTGCCGTCGTACTCCGCAGAGGCGGCGCCGCACGGCAGGGCCGTGAACCTGGTTGCCGTCGGCACCAAGATGCAGGGCCTGCGCGTGCCCAACTCGTACGTGGACCTCAACTTCCCGAACGGTCGCCTGGGTGAGCGCTTCTTCCGCGGCTCGGGCACCTCCGAGGCGGCGGCGATCGCCTCCGGTGCAGCGGCGCTCCTGCTGCAGCAGCATCCGGAGCTCACCCCAGATCAGGTGGTGGAGATGCTCGAGCGCGCCGCCCGGCCCGTGGGTCGCGAGCGGGCATCCGTGCAGGGCCACGGCGCGCTCGACCTCGGCGGTGTGCTGCGGGCGCGAGTGCCCCGGGCCCGTTCGCTGCCTGCCGATCCGTTCTGCGGCGTCGGCTCCGTGGAAGCCAGCCGTGGCGGCGTGCATGTGGCCAACGGTGGCGTTGCCCTCACCGGCGAGCTCGACATCTTCGGCAGGCCGTTCCGGCGCGGCTCGGCATGCGACCCGTGGACAGGCGGTACCTGGCACGGCTCGGTGTGGGCCGGCGACACCTGGGCCGGGCCGGACTGGGCGCTGACCACCTGGTCGGGCTCCACGTGGTCCGGCTCGTCGTGGTCGGGGTCCACCTGGTCGGGCTCGTCGTGGTCCGGTTCGTCGTGGTCGGGGTCCACCTGGTCGGGGTCGTCGTGGTCCGGGTCGTCGTGGTCTGGGTCGTCGTGGTCCGGGTCGTCGTGGAGCTCGGACGTCTGGTCGACCGAGCACTGGGGCTGACGGTGAGCGAACCGGCCGCTCCGAACGACACCGCCCCTACCGGGCGCGGGGTGGCCACGCGCGCCCAGATCGTCCTGCTGGCCATCGTCATCTGGGTGTTGGCCGCGCTCCTCGCGGTGACCGTCGCCGGGCACCAGGGCTGGATGGATCCCACCGGGTGGTCGGCCTGGTTCGGGTTCCTCGTCCTCGCACCGGCGTTCGCCGCCACGGAAGTCTTCGTCGTCCACCTGCGCATCCGGGCCGACGCCCACACGTTCTCGCTGGTCGAACTGCCACTGGCGTTCGGGCTGTGCTTCGCGCCGCCGCTCGCCGTGCTCGCCGCCCAACTCCTGGGCGCGGGGCTGGCGCTCGTGATCCACCGCAAGCAGGGGCTGCTGAAGCTGCTGTTCAACTCGTCGGTCTTCATGCTCTCCAGCGTCGTGGCCGTCGCCGTCTTCCGGGGCATGTCGCCCAACCTCGGGGTGCTGGATTCGCTGAGCCTCATGTCGCTGGCCGGCGCGCTGATGGCCGAGGCGATGCTCTCCGTGCTGCTGGTGTGGATCGTGATCTCCATGTCCACCGGGGCGTGGCGGCCGGCGGATCTGGGCTCCGACCTGGCGTTCGGTGGGGTGACGACCATCTTCACCACCAGCCTGGCCGTGATCGCCGTGGTGGTGGTGGACATGCGGCCCGGGGTTGCCTGGATGCTGGCCATCCCCGTGGTGGGCACGTACCTCGCCAACTGGGCGTACACCACCCAGCGGCGGCGGCACGAGGGCTTGGACTTCCTGTACCAGTCCACCCAGTTGCTCCAGGGCTCGCCCGACCTCGAGCCGGCGGTGCTGCAGTTGCTGGAGCATGCCTGCGACACCTTCAACGCCCAGTCCGCCGAACTGGTCTATTTCGGTGAGGACGGGGAGCACACCGTGTCCGCTCGTGTCGGGCGCGACGGGCAGCGCTTCGAGCAGGGCCGCGACCAGGCGGACGAGGTGCTGATGGCGCTGGTGCAGGCCCGACCCTCGGGGCTGCTCGATCCGGCGGACCCCCTCGACGGCAGCTACCTCGAGCTTCGCGGCTACCGCGATGGGCTGGTCACCACGCTGGCGGGAGAGCGCGGGGTGATCGGCGCGATGGTGATCGCCGACCGCCGCAGCGAGGTGATGGAGTTCGACAACACCGATGTCCGGCTGGCCGAGACGCTCGCGCTGCACACCGCCACCGCGCTGGAGAACGGCCGGCTGGAGCAGTCGCTGGAGCAGTTGCGGGTGCTGGAGAGCAGGTTGACGTTCCAGGCGTTGCACGACCCGCTCACCGGGCTGGCCAACCGCACCCTGTTCCGCAGCACGTTGGATGCGGCGATCGCCGATCGTGGCGCCGCGGCGGGCGCCGTGCTGTTCGTCGACCTCGACGACTTCAAGACGGTGAACGACAGCTTCGGCCATGCCGTGGGCGACGCCCTGCTGGTGGAGGTGGCCGAGCGCCTGGTCGCCGCGGTGCGGCCGGACGACACCATCGCCCGGCTGGGCGGCGACGAGTTCGCCATCCACCTCGACGGTGTCAGCGGCGCGCAGGCGGCGGCCCTGGCGGAGCGCCTGCTGGCCAGCCTGGATGCCCCGATCTTCGTCGCCCACCGCCGGGTGGTCATCCGCGCCAGCGTGGGCATCGCGCCGATCGAGCCGGGCGCGGATCCGGAGAGCGTGATGCGCAGCGCGGACACGGCGATGTACACCGCCAAGGCGCAGGGAAAGCACTGCATCGTCGGGTTCGAGCCCGCGATGTACGAGACCAGCCTGCATCGCTTCAACCTGCACAGCGATCTGCAGCGGGCGCTGGCCGCCGGCGAACTGGTGGTGCACTACCAGCCGATCGTGTCGCTGGACGACCAGGTCCTGCTCGGCGTGGAGGCGCTGGTCCGCTGGCGCCACCCCCGCCTCGGGCTGCTCGCGCCCGACAGCTTCCTGCCCCTCGCCGAGGAGACCGGGCTGATCGGTGCGGTCGACCAGGCGACGCTGGACGAGGCGTGCCGGTGGTTGGCTGCCGTGGACAGCGAGCACCCCGGCCTGGTGCCGTTCGTCAACGTCAACCTCTCGCCCCGCACCGCCCAGGAGCCGCGCTTCGTGGCGTCGGTGCAGGCCGTGCTGGCAACTCACGGGCTGCAGCCGCGCCGGCTCGGCATGGAGATCACCGAGAACGTGCTCTCCCAGCAGGCCGATCGGGCGGTGGAGACGCTGCACCGGTTGAAGGCGCTGGGCATCCGCCTGTCGTTGGACGACTTCGGCACCGGCTACTCGTCGCTCAGCCACCTGCAGACGCTGCCGGTGGACGTGGTGAAGATCGCCAAGCCGTTCGTGGACGATCTGGAGTCCTCGGCCCAGCAGCGGGCATTCACGTCGGCGATCGTCGCGCTCGGGCGGGCGCTCGGCCTGTTCGTGGTCGCCGAGGGCATCGAGCGCCCGGAGCAGTTGGCGCTGCTGCGCAACCTTGGCTGCGACGGCGGCCAGGGGCACTACTTCGCCCGGCCGATGGGCGGTGCCGCGGCGCTGGGTTGGGCCCTCCACTGGGCCGTCCGGCACGGCCGCACGGGGGTGGCGGCTCGGGGCGTCGAGGCGCTGGCCGCAGCCGGGGTGGTCAGGCCCACAGTCGCAGCGCGGTGAACACCAGCAAGCCGACGGTGATGGTGGCCAGCATGTTCCGCCAGCGGAGGAACACTCCGGCGGAGGCGACGGCAGCCAGGAGTTGATGGTTGCCCCAGCCGACGTCCACGTGCCCGCCGGGCACGAGGATGCCGGGGGCGATGACGGCCACCAGCGCGCACGCGGGAGCGAAGCGCATCAGCGACTCCAGCCAGGGCGGCAGGCTGTACTTGGCCGGGAGCATGAAGAAGCTCGACCGGGTGGCGAACACGGTTGCGGTGAGCCCGACGATGCCGATGACGTAGTACGGCCAGGTCTCGCTCACGCCGCCACCGCCTGCACCCGGTGACGCCACTTCTCGGTGGCCATCGCGACGCTCACCCCGGCCGCCACGGCGACGAGCAGCCCGGAGCGAACCGGGAAGTCGTGGGCCGCAACCGACACCACGGCGGCCACCACCGTGCCCGCCAGCGCC
>JACJWF010000030.1 GCA_020637295.1 Acidimicrobiaceae bacterium
AAAGCCGAGCACGGCATAGCCGGCGGCGGCCAGCAGCGGGCAGGCGTAGTGCACGCTGAAGTCGCCACGGGGGTGGCTGAGGATGACGGCGGTCTTCCAGGGTTTGCCGCCCGGTGGCGTCCACAGCACACCGCGCACCAGCGCGCCGTCGGGGCTGACCAGGCGGATGCTCTCCCGCGGGATCTCCACGCCGGGGTCGTCCTCCGGCATCGGCCAGTAGTTGTAGCCGAAGGGGCGCTTGCCGCCCAGGTGAACATCTCGGTGCACGTCCAGGTCCTGCATGGCCCCGCACCCTAGGACGGGCGGGCGGGCCGTTCGTCAGCGGGCGAGGTCCAGCTCGTACCGGTCGCCGCAGCGGATGAAGCCCGCCCGCTCCAGGTACGGGGCGTGGCGCTCCGTGCCCGGCCGGCTGATCAGGCGACTGACGCCGTTCCGGCGGAAGACGGCCGCACCCTTGCCGAACAACCACTGGGAGATCTGCGAGTCGCGGTACGGCTTGGTGACATAGTCGAGCTCCACCCACAGCTGGTCGCCGTCGCGACGCCCGATGAAGGCACCCGCGGGGAAGCCGTCGCGCATCAGCACCATGGCCAGCACGTCGGCGGCGTCGGTGGGAACCTCGAACGACGGCTGGAAGCGGTGGATGTCGTCCAGGTGATATCGCAGGAAGTCGCAGAGGAACGGGGAGTCGGCGGCGACCACGGTGGCGCCGAGGTTGCGGCGGCCGCCGAGCTCGGCACGCAGGAACCACAAATTGAGCGCGGCGATGGCGACGTTGGTGCCCACGATCGGGGGCGCACCGATGAGCAGGCCATAGACGACGAACACCACCGAACCCACCAGCGACACCATCCGCAACCGGACGACCGAGGTCATCGCCAGCGACACGACCACCAGGATCGAGGCCAGGTACCCCACCAGCTCCGCAGCGTCGAACCTCATCCCGTCATCCTGCCTCGCCGGCGGGCGGCGGCACGCGCAACGGCCCTGCCGCTCACGATCGCTCGTGGCCGGCAGGGCCGTTGGTGATTCCCCCGGTGTCGGGCCGAGACCCTCCTACCGCGTGGAGCGTCAGGCGCTCTGGATCTTGATCTCGATGTCCACGCCGGCCGGCAGCTCGATGCGCTGCAGGCTGTCGATGGTCTTCGCGTTGGGGTCGACGATGTCGATCAGGCGCTTGTGGACGCGCATCTCGAAGTGCTCGCGGGAGTCCTTGTCGATGTGCGGGCCACGGATGACCGTGAACCGGTGCTTGTCGGTGGGCAGCGGGATGGGGCCGCGCACCGTGGCGTTGGTACGGGTGACCGTCTCGACGATCTTGCGCGTCGACTGGTCGATGATCTCGTGGTCGAACGCCTTGAGGCGGATGCGGATGCTCTGTGCCATGTGGTTCGTCAGCTCACTTCGTGATCTTGGTGACGCGGCCGGCGCCCACCGTACGGCCACCCTCACGGATGGCGAACCGCAGGCCCTCGTCCATGGCGATCGGCTTGCCCAACTCGACCGTGATCGTGATGTTGTCACCAGGCATCACCATCTCGGTGCCCTCCGGCAACTGGATCGTCCCGGTCACATCCGTGGTCCGGAAGAAGAACTGCGGCCGATAGTTGTTGAAGAACGGCTTGTGACGACCACCCTCACTGGCGGTCAACACATACACCTGACCCTCGAAGTTGGTGTGCGGCGTGATGCTGCCCGGCTTGCACAACACCTGACCACGCTCCACCTCCTCCTTCTTCGTCCCACGCAACAACGCACCGATGTTGTCACCAGCCTGACCCTCATCGAGCAACTTGCGGAACATCTCCACACCCGTGCACACCGTCTTCTGCGTCGGACGCAAACCAACGATCTCGATCTCATCACCCGTGTGAACCTTGCCCTGCTCCACCTTGCCGGTCACCACCGTGCCACGACCCGTGATCGTGAACACATCCTCGATCGGCATCAAGAACGGCTTGTCCAGATCACGCTGCGGCTCCGGAATCGCCTCATCACACGCCGCCATCAACTCCATCACCTTGTCCTGCCACGCACTGTCACCCTCCAAGGCCTTCAACGCGCTGACACGAACCACCGGGCAATCATCACCAGGGAACTCGTACTCGTTCAACAGCTCACGAACCTCAAGCTCGACGAGCTCCAACAACTCCTCGTCCTCCACCATGTCAGCCTTGTTCAACGCCACCACGATGTACGGCACACCCACCTGACGAGCCAACAACACATGCTCACGCGTCTGCGGCATCGGACCATCCGTGGCCGCAACCACCAGAATCGCCCCATCCACCTGCGCAGCACCCGTGATCATGTTCTTGATGTAGTCAGCATGACCCGGCATGTCCACATGCGCATAGTGACGATTCGCCGTCTCATACTCGATGTGCGCAATCGAGATCGTGATCCCACGCGCCTTCTCCTCCGGCGCCTTGTCGATCTGATCGAACGGCGTGTACTGAGCCAACCCACGATCCGCCAACGTCTTCGAGATCGCGGCAGTAAGGGTGGTCTTGCCATGGTCGATGTGGCCCATGGTGCCGATGTTGACGTGCGGCTTGGTGCGCTCGAACTTCGCCTTGCTCATGATGGTCTCCGCTTTCGGGGATCAAGTGGGTTGTCAAAGAACGCAGCGAGTGTAGCGGCGCCCCCGGCCCAACTCCACCAGCTCTCGGGCCGAAACCGGCAAGCGCGACCCGCCGGTAGCGGCCGGCCAGGGCGAGGCCAGGGGCGCCACCGTCTCTGACAGACTCCACGGCGTGGATGCGGACGTCCTGCTCCGGGTGACGGCGCTCACCAAACGGTATCCAGGCGTCACCGCGCTCGACGGGCTGACCCTCGACGTGCCCCGCGGTCGCATCGGCCTGGTCGGCGCGAACGGCGCCGGAAAGTCGACGATGTTCCGTCTGCTGCTCGGGCTCACCCAACCGACGGAGGGCCACATCCAGGTGTGCGGTGTGGACGTGGCCGCCGACCCGATCGAGGTGCGGTCGCGTCTCGGGTACATGCCCGAGCACGACTGCCTGCCCCTCGATCAGACCGCCGCCGATGTGGTGTCGACCTTCGGTGAGCTGAGCGGCCTGCCCCGCCGGGCAGCACGTCAGCGGGCATCCGACATCCTCGATCTGGTCGGGCTCGACGAGGCCCGCTTCCGGCCCATCGGCGGGTTCTCCACCGGTATGCGGCAGCGCACGAAGCTCGCGCAGGCGCTGGTGGGTGACCCCGAACTGGTGCTGCTCGACGAGCCGACGGCCGGGCTCGACCCCCTGGGCCGGGAGGAGATGTTGGCGCTGGTGGCCCGGCTCGGCACGTTCGGCATCTCTGTGATGATGGCCACCCACCTGCTCGACGACGTGCAGCAGGTGTGCGACCACGTGGTGATGATCGACGCCGGCAGGCTTGTCGTGGCGGGCGAGACGGCGTCGCTGCTCGACCGCACCGGTGTGGTGACGGTCGACGTGGGCCTGCGCCACCACGACCTGATCGCCGGGTTGGCGAGTGCGGGCGTGGACGCCACGGTGGTCAACGGGGCCGTCGAGGCCACTATCGAGGGCGACCAGCAACTCGATCTCGTGCGCGACGTGGTCGCCGATCTCGGCCTTCCCCTGTTCCGGCTGACCACCAGGCTCACCTCGCTCGACGAGGTGTTCCTGCGGAGCGCGGGAGGGCCGGAGTGAGCGCCGCAGCGGAGAGCCCGGGCGTCCGGCGCGGCGCGGTCTACGACCGGTCGTACCGGCCGTACGACGGGCCGCGGGGCCGGCGGGCCGCGGCCACGGCCGCGCTCTACCGTGCGTCGATCCGCCGGGCGTTGGGCCTGCGGAGATCGTGGCGGCAGAAGGCTGCGCCGTTCGTGCTGCTGGCCGTGGTCTCCGTGCCGGCCGTCGTCAACGTGGGGATCGGTTACATCACGCGGGAGCGGCGGCTGCCCATCGAGATCATCACCTACCGCGACTATGTGGGCGTGTCGTCGGCGCTGCTGCTGTTCGTGGCGCTGGTGGCGCCGGACGTGATGTGCCCCGACCGCCGCCAGCGTGTGCTGCCGCTCATGTTCTCGCGACCGCTCGTGGGCAACGACTATGTGGCGGCCAAGGTCGGCTCGATCACCACGATCCTGTTCGCCTTCTCGTTCCTGCCGCAACTGGTGCTGTTCGTCGGCAACATGCTCGTCAGCGACAGCGCGTTCGACTACTTCGCCGGGCATCTGGACGTGCTGTGGCAGGTACCGGCATCCGTCGCCCTGCTGGCCGTGTACTACGCCGTCATCGGGTGCGCGGTGGCGTCGCTCACGGACCGGCGCATCGTGGCCGGCGCATCGGTGATCGGCCTGTTCCTCGTCACATCCATCGCCTCCGCGGTCATCGTCGACAACGGCGCCGACCGCGGCCCCAGCCCGGGTTCCCCCGGCGCACTCGTCAACGTGCTGCGGCTGCCGCTGTACCTTCGCGACCTCGTGTTCCTCGGTCACGTCGACGCCACGTCGCCGCTGGGCGGCGTGGACCACGGCGGGATGTATGCGGTGGGCCTCTACGTCATCGTTCTCGGCCTCGGCCTCGGTGTCCTCTGGCGTCGCTACCGGTGGGTGGAGCGATGACGGCGCCCACGCCGCCGCCGGACGAGGTCGACCCCGCGTTCGTCGCCGACGCAACTGTCGAAGCGCGGGGCGTCTCGGTGTGGTTCGGGCCGAAGGTGGCGCTCTCCGAGCTGAGCTGTTCCTTCGGTGCCGGTGTCAGTGGCCTGCTCGGCCCCAACGGCGCCGGCAAGACCACACTGATGCGGGCCATCACCGGGCTCACCCGGGTGAACGAGGGAAGCGTGTGGGTGGAAGGCCGCAACCCGCGCACCGACCGCGAGGTGCACCACCGGATGGCGTTGGTGCCGGAGGACGAAGCAGTACCGCCCGGGCTCACGGCTCGCCAGTTCGTGCGCTACATCGCCGACCTGCGCCAGGTGGCCGGCCGTGAAGCGCCTGACACGGCATTGGGCGAGGTCGGCTTGCTGGACGCGGCCGACCGGCGCGTGGACACCTTCAGCAAGGGCATGCGCCAGCGCACCAAGATCGCTGCCGCGCTCGTGTGCGACCCGCAGGTGCTGGTGCTCGACGAACCGTTGAACGGCGCCGATCCGGTGCAGCGCGCCCACCTCATCGCCCTGTTCCGGCGGCTGGGTGCTGCCGGCCGCACGGTCATCGTCAGCTCGCACGTGCTCAACGAGGTCGAGCGGATGGCCGAGCGAGTGATCGTGCTGGTGCACGGTCGCCTTGCCGCCGCAGGCAGCCATCGCGCGATCCGCGACGCGATGGACGACACGCCGCGGCACGTGCTCGTGCGGTGCGACGACGGCCGCCGCCTCGGGGCCGCCCTCGTCGGCCTGGCCGCGGTGACGGGGCTGACGTTCGATCCCAAGCGCGACGGCCTGGTGGTGCAGACCCTCCAGGCACGTGAGCTGGCTGCCGCCCTGCCACGTCTCGCCAGGGACGCATCGATCCGGTTGCACGAGGTGCGGCCACTGGACGATTCGCTGGAGAGCCTCTTCCGGGAGCTCGTGCGATGACGAACGCTGCGCCTCCCGCCACTGCCAGCCGTCGACGGCCCACGCCGCGGCTGGTGGCGATCATGCTGTACGCCCGACGCTCCTGCTTCCCACCGAAGCGGTGGCTGGCGTTGCTGATGCCGTGCGTGGGCGCGTTGCTGTTCGGTCTGCTCGCCCGGGCGATCGACCTCCCACGCGACCGGGCCTTCGCCAATGTGGCGGCCGAAGGGATCTTCAGCCTCGTCATGCCCATCACGGCGCTGATCATCGGCGACTCGGTGCTGGGCGCCGAGGTACGCGCCGGCACGTTCCACTTTACATGGCTCACGCCCACGCCGCGGTGGCAGATCGTGGTCGGCCGCTGGATCACCGGCTCGCTGGTGGCGATGGTCACCATCGCCCCGGCTGCCGCATTGGCCGCGGTCGTTGCCGGCAGCACGCAGAGCGCGGGTGCGGCGTACGTGGCGGCGGCAGTGGGCAGCGTCGCCTACATCGCCGTCTTCATCGCCATCGGCTGCATCACCCGGCGCACGGCCGTGTGGGCGCTGACCCTCGTGTTCCTGGTGGAGCGACTGCTCGGAGCGGCGCTCACCGGCATCGCCCAACTCTCGCCGACGTGGGAGTCGCGTGCCATCTTCGTGGGCCTCGTCGACGACCCCCCGGCACGCCTCGTCCGTGAGGGCATCCCCGCAGGGTCCGATGCCATCATGCGCTTGGCCGTCGTCGCTGCCGTCGCGCTGGCGCTGGCCATCTTCCGCATGAGGCGGATGCGCCTGAGCGGCGCCTCCGACTGACCCTGCCCCACCAGGGAAGTGACGGCATCGCACCCCGCCCCACCAGGGAAGTGACGTGATATATCACGTCACTTCGGCGGGGCGGCGGGGGCCGGCGGGGGCAGGGGGGCCGGTGAGCCGCAGGGGGAGGGCGGTGAGCCCGCGGAGGATGAAGCTGGGGAAGTAGCGCAGGTGGTCGGCGCCGACCACGTCGAACCCGTCCACCCGCCGGGCGATCTCCTCCAGCGCCACCCGGGCCTCCAGTCGTGACAGGGGTGCGCCGAGGCAGAAATGGATGCCCTTGCCGAACGCCAGGTGCTGCGTGGCCTTCTGCCGGCCGGGGCAGAACGCTTCGGCGTCCGGGCCGAACACCTCGGTATCGCGGTTGGCAGCGGCGTAGACGGCGACCACCATCGACCCCTTCGGGATCTGCTGGCCGCCGAGGTCCGTGTCCGCCGTGACCTTGCGGAACATGCCCTGGGTGGGGGTGGACAGGCGCAGGGCTTCCTCCACCACCGCGTCGGCCCGGCCGGGGTCCGCCCTCAGCGCCGCCCATTCCTGCGGGTGTTGCCACAGCAGCAGCATCGCCTCGGCCAGCAGCTTGGTGGTGGTCTCGTTGCCGGCGGTCATCAGCTGGCTGAGGATGCTGAGGATCTCGGCGGTGTCCAGCGGGCGGGCGTCCACGCCGGGCTCGTCGAGGCGGGCGGCCAGCAGGTCGGACAGCAGGTCGCCCTGCGGCTCGGCGCGGCGGCGGTCCAGTTCATCGGCGAAGTAGTGCTGGAACTCGTTGACCTGCCGCTCGGCGGCGATGCGACCGCCGAGATCCAGCTGGGTGCCGATGCCGGCGATGAACGCGTCGCTCCACCGCTTCACGTCGGCGTAGCGGTCCTCGGGCACGCCGAGCATCGTGGCGATGGCCTTCACCGGCAGCGGCACGGCGAATTCCTGCACGAACTCGATCTCCGTGCGGTCACCCCAGGCGTCGAGCAGTTCGGTGACGATGCGGCGGACGAACGGCTCCAGCGCGGCGACCGCCTTTGGGGTGAACGCCTTGCTGACCAGCCCGCGGAAGCGGGTGTGCTCCGGCGGGTCCTCGGTGAGCATCGTGCTGACCCGGGGGTAACCCTCGGCCACCACGTCCTTCAGGCGCTGGTCGGCGGGCCCACTGGCCGAGGCGATGGAGGGCCCACCGAACCGCGACGAGAACGTGGTGGTGTCGCGCAGTACCTGCAGCACGAGGTCGTGCCGGGTCACGAACCACAGCCCCACCTGGGGCACGAACGCCACCGGTGCGTGGGCGCGCATCTGCGCGTACTGCGGGAACGGGCACTGCATGGTCGCCGGGTCGAACGGGTTGAACTCCACCGTCGCGGTCATGGGCGCAGCGTAGGCCACGACGGAGATTCTTGAGTCCGGCTACAGTTGCTGGGCACATCTCGAACCTCCCGAAGGAGCACACCATGGATCTCGGCCTCGCCGGCAAGAAGGCACTCGTCACCGGTTCCACGAAGGGCATCGGCCGCGGCATCGCCGAGACCCTGCTGGCCGAAGGCGCCTCGGTGGCCATCTGCGCCCGCAACGCGGACGAGGTGGCGGCCGCTGTGGCCGAGTTGAGTGCGAAGGGCACCGTGGTCGGCGCGTCGGTCGACGCCGGCGATCCCGAGGCGCTGCGGGCCTGGGTGCGGTCCAGCGCCGAGCAACTCGGCGGCCTCGACATCTATGTGCACAACACGTCGGGCAAGCCGGCCAAGACGCTGGAGGCGTGGGAGAACAACTTCCACATCGACCTGATGGCGCTGGTGCACGGCGTGGAGGAAGCCACCCCGCTCCTTGCGGCCAGTGGCGCCGGCGCGGTGGTCACCATCGGCACCACGGCCTCCGCCGAGCACTTCGCCCGAGGCGCCAACAGCTACAGCGCGTTCAAGGCCGCCGCCACCAACTGGACGCTTGGCCAGGCCCAGGTGCTGGGCGCGCAGGGCATCCGCTGCAACGTGGTGTCGCCGGGCCCGATCATGGTGCCGGGCGGCGACTGGGACCGCATCAAGGGGGCGATGCCCGAGTTCTTCGAGGCCACCGCGAAGGTGCACCCGGGCGGCCACATCGGCGAGGTCGCGGACGTGGCCGACCTGGTGACGTTCCTCGTCAGCCCGCGGGCCAGGCACATCAACGGCGCCAACGTCACCGTCGACGGCGGCTTCCTCAAGCGGGTGAACTACTAGCCGTCGAGAGCGTCGAAGCCGTCGTCGTTACCCAGGTCGTCGACGGCGCCCAGGCCGTCGTTGGCGCTGGCGTCCAGCTCGGGCATCGCCTGGTAGCTGTCGGGGGCGTCGGCGTCGAGCGTGAACACGATCTCCTCGTAGGTGTGGTCCGGCGCGTCGGGCGCACCGTCCATCTCGATCTTCGCCGGCCACGCATGCTCGATCTCCCAGTTGGCCCCGCTGCCGGCATCGCCGAGGTGCGCCGCATCAGTGCCGCCGTGGTCGTCGATCGGGACGGCGAACTTGAAGACGCCCTCGATCACTTCGTTGTGGTCGGCGACCGCGCCGGCACCGTCGTGGTCCAGCAACCTTCCAGTGGGAAGCCCCGAAGCAGGGTCGCGCGGCGAGACGATCCCGTCGAAGTCCAGCCCGTCCAGCTTCTGGTCGTCCACATCGTCCAAGCGGTCCAGCAGCATCTCACCCACCGCGCCGTCGTCCGACCGAATGTCGAGGTGCATCTTCGGGGCGACGGTGTCCGCATCCGTCTCGCTCGCAAACTCGACCTTCGGGTGCACCCTGCCCGCATCCGGTTCGTCCGGCACCGTCACCTTCGGGAAGACCGTGCGGCGATCGATGTCGTCCAGCAGACTGATCTTCTCGGTCCCCTCGTCGCCGAGGGGCGTGTCGGCCACGATCTGTTCCTTCGGGCCGATGGGCTTGTCGGGGCGGCGGCGGTCACTCATGGTTCTTCCTCCTCAGCGAGTGTGTGCGCAGTGTGCAGCACGGGGTGTGCAGTGTCATCCGGGAGAGTTCCCGGTTTCCGGGTGGCGGGTCACGAACAGCAGGCCGGCGACGTCCACATCGCCCTCGCGCCGCAGCACGCAGTGCTCCACGCCCACGGGTTCCAGCCCGGCCGCGGCCAGGGCGTCGAGCGTCCAGGCCGCCGAGTGGGCGTAGCGACCCGACGGCTCCAGGCGGTAATCCTCCAACGAGTCACCGTCGCCGGCCTCCAGCGAGAACACCAGATGGCCACCCGGTCGCAGCGCCCTCGCCGCGGCCGCGAACACGGGACGCAGATCGCCGATGTAGTTCAGCGTGTCCGCGGACGTGAGCAGGTCGAACGACGCCTCGTGGGCAGCGAGAAACTCGGTGAGCTCGCACTGCTGCAGGTGGTCGTAGCAGCCCCGCGCCTGGGCCTTGGTCAGCATCCCGGCCGACAGGTCCACTCCCACGAGATGCTCCACGTGCGGCCGGAGGTGCTCGCCGACCTGGCCCGTGCCACACCCCAGGTCCGCCGCGTCCGTGGCTCGGCGCCCCTCGAGCACTCTCGCCACCAGGCTCGCCACGGCCTCGGGGGTCCGGTAGCCGAGCGCCGCGAGATGGTGGTCGAAGCCGTCGGCGTAGGAGTCGAACAACGCCGACACGTACCGTGGGTCCGCCCGGTCCGGCCGGCCGCCGTGGTGGGCGGCGTGCAGGTGGGCTGCCGTGGGGTCGGTGGGGGCCAAGCCGTACCAGCGGTCGATCGCTTCGTCGGCGGCAGCGTTCTCACGCGTCCGGCGCGCGGTGACGGCCAGCCGCCGCCACGACGACACGCTGTCGGGCGCCAGCGCACAGACCCGCCGGCAGGCGTCGAACGCGAGGCGGTGCCGACCGGCCGCGGACGCCCACCGGTCGATCGCTCGCCA
>JACJWF010000031.1 GCA_020637295.1 Acidimicrobiaceae bacterium
CCCGGCGCCCGGGCGGCGATCCGCGCCGGCACGTCCGCCCGCCCGTCGCTGAACGCGGCGAACGCCTCGCGCAGCCGGGCCCGCAACTCCGGCATCGGCAGCAGCCCCCGCACCTCGACCTCCGTCAGGTACACCAACTCGTTCATGTCGCGGGTTCTACCACGGCGTCTACGGTGGCGGGCATGACAGGAACTGCCGACCGCTTCCGCCGGGTCAACACGCTCTTCAACGCCCGGCTTGCGGAGGTGGCCGACTGGTCGGCCCCCTCCCCGTGCGAAGGCTGGGTGGCCCGGGACGTGGTCCGTCACCTCGTCGACTGGGTCCCCGGCTTCTTCGGCGGCGCGGGCGTACCGCTGACGACCGGCCCATCGGTCGACGACGACCCCGCCGGCGCCTGGCGGACGCTCGGCGACCAGCTCCAGGCCCTCCTCGACGACCCGGCCGCCGCTGAACGTCCCGTCACCGCCGGCCCGATGGGCGAGATGCCGCTGGCCGACGCGATCGACCGCCTGGTCACCGGCGACGTCCACATCCACACGTGGGACGTCGCCCGCGCCTGCGGCCTGGTCGAGTCGCTCGACCCCGAGGTCACCGCCGACATGCTGGCCGGCATGCAGCCGATGGACGCCGCCCTGCGCGCCAGCGGTCACTTCGGCCCCAGGGTCGACGTGCCCGAGGATGCGTCGGTGCAGGACAGGCTGCTCGCCTTCGTCGGCCGCCGACCCTAGGCACCCTTTGTGTCACGGCACAGACATCAGTGTCACGGCACAAAGGTTCGTACTTCTGTGCCGTGACCGTGACCGCTGTGACGTGACACAGACGTCACGGGAGGGGAGGGGGAACGGTCAGACGGCGGTGAGCTCGGGCGGCAGCGGGGCCGTGGACACGAAGTGGAGGGTCTGGACGGCGCGGGTCATGGCGACGTAGAGGAGGCGGGCGCCGCGGGCGTCGGCGGGGCCGGTGAACACCTCGTGGGGGTTCACCACCACCACGCCGTCGAACTCCAGGCCCTTCACGGCCTCCGGGTGGAACAGGGGCACGTCGTCGTGGGCCAGGTTGTGCACCCGGTCCACCGCGGTGAGCCCGATGGCCGCCAGCCCTGCGGCCAGCTCCTCGTGACGGGCGGCCGGAGCCACCAGACCCGTGTTGTGGTGACGGTGGCGGACGGCCTGCACCTCGGCCGCCACCACAACCGCCAGGTCGCCCGCGGGCGCGTGGCGGAGCGACGGCGGCTCACCGAGCAGCCGCACGCTGGTGCTGGCCTCCGCGGCCACCGCGGTGAACGGCAGCAGGCGGTTCGCCATGTCGAGGATCGGGCCGGGCACCCGGTAGCCGATGGTGAGGTGGGCGACCTGGGTATCGCCACCGCCCGGCGCCAGCCAGCGCATGGCCTCCGCCCAGTCCTGCTGGCCCGCCGGCGTGGTGCTCTGGGCCAGGTCGCCGAGCACCGTCATCGAGCCCGCCGGGCT
This sequence comes from Acidimicrobiaceae bacterium, assembly GCA_020637295.1. Lineage (GTDB taxonomy): Bacteria > Actinomycetota > Acidimicrobiia > Acidimicrobiales > Ilumatobacteraceae > UBA668. The sequence goes on from JACJWF010000031.1 coordinate 1,470, forward strand.
GCGCCGCCCGATGCACCGCAGGGCGACGGCCGAGTGGTCCTGCGACTCGTCCACCACCACGTGCCCGAACGTGAACGGGGTGCCATTGAGCAGCGAGTTGGCCTCGTCCACCAGGAACTGGTCGGCCACCGTCCAGGCCCGTCGCTTGCCCCGCCCGCCGGCCGAACCGAAGTGCTCCACCAGCAACTGGTCCACCAGGCGGATCGGCTGGGCCGTGGGCCAGGCCTTCGTGATCGCAGCCCGCAGCGCCGGCGCCTTCTCCCACACGTCTTCCCGCCCGTACCTGCGCAGCATGTCCCGCTGCACCATGCCCTTCACGGAATCGCGCCGCTTGTTCACCGGGCCGCGGGCGTCGAGCGCGTCGTACAGCCACTGGGCGAACTCGTCGGGCGTGACCGTGATGGTGCGCGCCCCCACCGGCACCCGCAGGTCCTCCATCGGCACGGTGACATGGCGGGTGGCGGCAGCCTCCAGCGCGGCCAGCATCTCCGGCGACCCCTTCGCCCGGCGCAGGTCGTCGCCGTCCACGCCCGTGATCTCCACCTTCGGCACGCACAGGTCCAGCGCGGTGCGCTGCTGCACGCTGCGCTCGCCCAGCGACGGCAGCACGTTGCCGATGTAGTCGAGGAACACGGTGTTCGGGCCGACGACCAGCACCCCGTCGCGCACCAGCCGGCGGCGGTGCTCGAACAGCAGGTAGGCGGCGCGGTGCAGGCCGACGGCAGTCTTGCCCGTGCCCGGACCGCCCTGCACGACGAGGCACTGGTCCAGCGGGGAGCGGATGACCACGTCCTGCTCGGCCTGAATGGTGGCGACGATCTCGCGCATCGCGCCCGTGCGGGCCGCGCCGATCTCCGCCAGCACGGGGTCGGGGATGCCGCTGCCGGCGGCCTCGTGGTCCGGGTCGTCGAGCTGCTCGTCGAGGTAGGCGGTGAGATCGCCGTCCACCATCGTGAACCGCCGCCGGTGGGCCAGGCCGAACGGGTCGGCGTGGGTGGCCCGGTAGAACGGGGCGGCGATGGGGGCCCGCCAGTCCACCACCACCGGGTCGTGGGCGTCGTCCTCGATGTGCCGCCGCCCGATGTACCACTGGTCGCCGCCCGGGCCCTCTTCCCGGATGCGGCCGAAGAAGTCGCCCGCGCCGGGCGTGCGGAGGTCTTCCAGCGCCTCCGCCACCGTGACCTCCACGTACTCCTTGGTGATCTCGTCGGCGGCACCCTCAGGGTCCACCCGGGAGAACCGCTCGATCATCCGGTCGCGGCACGCGCGCGAGTACCGCAGATGCGCCTGCTCGGCGGGCAGCTCGGGGAACACGTCGGCGTTCATCGGGGTCAGACACGCTAGCGCCGCTGCAGGGCCACATCAGCCGAGCCCACAGAGACATAACGCTTGCCGTTCATAACGTTCTCCGTTATGGTCTGTGGTGTGCTGCAGTCGTTCCGCGACAAGGACACCGAGCGGGTGTGGCAACGACAACGATCGAGGCGACTCGACCAACCAACACAGCGGGCTGCGCTCCGCAAACTGCTGATCATGGACGCTGCAGATGAAATCGCGGACCTACGGATTCCGCCGGGCAACCGTCTCGAGAAGCTGAGAGGCGACCGCGCCAACACCTACAGCATCCGGATCAACGACCAGTGGCGCATCTGCTTCCGATGGACCTCCGCAGGGCCGGCGGACGTGGAGATCGTCGACTATCAGTGAAGGGAGACGTCATGACCACCACGATGGAGCCGATCCACCCCGGCGAGATTCTGATGTTCGAGTTCCTGGAGCCACTTGGCGTCAGCCAGCACCGTGTTGCAGTGGCCATCGGCGTGCCGCCGCGCCGAATCAACGAGATCGTGCACGGCAAGCGCGGCATCACCGCCGACACCGCGCTACGCCTTGCCCGGTACCTCGGCACCAGCGAACGGTTCTGGCTCAACCTCCAGAGTCGCTACGAGCTGGAGATCGAGCGGGATCGCCTCGGCGAAACCCTCACCAACATCGAACCGCTGGCGGCGACCGGGCACTGACACCACGCTCGTCGGCGTTGCTCGGTATACGCCTTCGGCGGTGACACCCTGCCCCGCCACCGCTAACCTGCCCGGCATGGAGAACGAGCAGGTCGAGCCGGAGCAGGTCGAGATCGAGGAAGAGCTGCTGGTGGAGGAGATCTCCATCGACGGCATGTGCGGTGTCTACTGAGCTGATCGCTCACCCGCTGCTGTCCGCAGCGCTGGAGTTGCACCCCCAGGTGGCCCTACGGCCGGAGCCGTTTGGCGCGCTCGCCTACCACTACGGCAACCGCCGCCTCGTGTTCCTCAAGCACGCTGATGTCGTCACGGTCGCGAAGGCGCTGGCCGACCACCCCACCCTCGCCGACACCCTGCGCGCCTGCGGCATCGCCGAGCGCCGCTGGCCGTCGTTCGCCACGGCCTTCCAGTCACTCCTGCAGAGCGACGTCGTGAGGGAGCGCCGGCCGTGAGCGTTGAGACACTCGCCACCCAGATGAAGGCCGGGCTGGACGCCCCGATCTGCCTCACGTGGGAGCTCACCTACGCCTGCAACCTGCAGTGCGTGCACTGCCTGTCGTCCAGCGGCCAGCGCGACCCCCGCGAGCTCACCACCGCCGAGGCCATGGCGGTGCTGGACGAGCTGAAGGCGCTGCAGGTCTTCTACATCAACATCGGTGGCGGCGAGCCGATGGTGCGGCGCGACTTCTTCGACCTCGTCGAGTACTCGGTGGGCAACGGCATCGGCGTGAAGTTCTCCACCAACGGGGCTTTCATCGACGCCGAGAAGGCCCGCCGCCTGGCCGCCATGGACTACGTGGACATCCAGCTGTCCGTCGACGGTGCCGACGCCGCCACCAACGACGCCGTCCGCGGCGAGGGCAGCTTCGCCACCGCCACCAGGGCGATGGACCACCTGGCCGAGGCCGGCTTCGGCCCGTTCAAGATCAGCGTGGTGGCCACCCGCCAGAACGTGCCCCAGCTGGACGCCTTCAAGGCGCTGGCCGACCGCTACGGCGCCCAACTGCGCCTCACCCGCCTGCGCCCCAGCGGCCGGGCGGTGGACACATGGGACCAGCTGCACCCCACTCAGGCCCAGCAGCGGGAGATCTACCACTGGCTGCTCGCCCACGGCGACAACGTGCTCACCGGCGACTCGTTCTTCCACCTCAACGCGCTCGGCGACGAGGCCCTCCCCGGCCTCAACCTGTGCGGCGCCGGCCGGGTGGTGTGCCTGATCGACCCCGTCGGCGACGTCTACGCCTGCCCGTTCGTGATCCACGACGAGTTCCTCGCCGGCAACGTACGCAACCCGGGCGGGTTCACCGAGGTGTGGAAGCGCAGCGACCTGTTCCGCTCCCTGCGCGAACCCCAGTCCGCCGGCGCCTGCGCCAGTTGCGGCTCGTTCGACGCCTGCCAGGGCGGCTGCATGGCGGCCAAGTTCTTCACCGGCCTGCCCCTCGACGGCCCGGACCCGGAGTGCGTCAGCGGCCACGGCGACGCCGGCCTCGCCGCTGCGGCGGCCGTGCCCGTCACCCTGAAGCCCCGCCCGGCCCAGGATCACACCAAGCCGGCCCGCACGCCGGCGCCGGTCTGACCGCGGCACGAGCCACCCTCGAACCGCGACCGCCGCGTACAGTTGCACCCCGATGGCTTGGCTGCTGCTGATCCCCGCGTACTTCCTCGGGACGTTCCCCAGCGCGGTCTGGATCGCCCGCAGCAAGGGCGTGGACATCACCAAGGTCGGGTCCGGCAACCCGGGGGCGTCGAACATCGCCCGAACCTTCGGCACCCCGTGGGGTGTGCTGGTGTTCGTGCTCGATGGCCTGAAGGGTGCCATCCCCGCTGCCGTCGGCCTGCTGATCGACCAGCGGCCCGTCGCCTACGGCATGGTCGCCGCTGCCGTCGTCGGCCACATGTTCCCCGTCACCCGCCGGTTCAAGGGCGGCAAGGGCGTCGCGACGATGGGCGGGGCCTCGTTCGTCCTCCAGCCGATCGTGTCCACCTGCATGCTGGTGCTGTGGGTGGTCGTGCGCAAGCTCACCGGAAAAGCATCCCTCGCCTCGCTGGCGATCATGGTCGGCTTCCCGGTGGGCGTCGCCATCAAGGGCGCGCCCGGTTGGGAGATCGCGGCCATCGTCGCCATCAACGGCCTCGTCCTCCTCCGCCACGGCGAGAACATCAAACGCCTCCTCGGCGGCCGCGAACTGTCGGCCTCCAAGGGCTGACCGCTAGCGTCGGCGGCGATGCGACTGCTGCAGCCGTTGACGTTCGGGCCGGCCACGGCCGCCAACCGGGTGATGTTCGGCCCCCACTTCACCAACCTGGGCGACGACGACCGCAGGTTCACCAGCCGCCACACCGCCTACTACGAGCGGCGGGCCCGCGGCGGCTGCGGGATCATCGTCACCGAGGGCGCCAGCGTGCACGACAGCGACTGGCCGTACGAGCGGGCGCCGCTGGCCGCCGGGTGCGGGCCGGGCTGGGCCGCCATCGCCACCGCCTGCCACGCCCACGGCGCGCTCGTGCTGGCCTCCCTGGACCACGCCGGCGGCCAGGGCAGCAGCGCGTACAGCCAGCGCGAGCTGTGGGCGCCCAGCCGTGTGCCCGAGGTCAACACCCGCGAGGTGCCCAAGTGGATGGAGGCGGAGGACATCGCCGCCGTGGTCGCCGGGTTCGGCGCGGCCGCGGCCACCGCCGTCGGCGCCGGGTGCGACGGGGTGGAGATCAACGCCGGCCAGCACAGCCTGGTGCGCCAATTCCTCAGCGGGCTCACCAACCATCGCGACGACGTGTGGGGTGCGGACCGCTGGCTGTTCGCCAGCGAGGTCATCGAGGCCGTCCGGGCCGCGGTGGGCGACCGGGTGGTCGGCCTGCGCATGTCCTGCGACGAGCTGGCCCCGTGGGCGGGGATCACCCCCGAGCAGGCGCCCGAGCTGGCCGCCCGTCTGGTCGGCTTCGGTGTCGACTACGTGGTGGTGGTGCGCGGCTCCATCTACTCGGCCGAGAAGACCCGGGCCGACGTGCACGAGCCCACCGGCTACAACATCGACGTCACCCGGGCCGTGAAAGCCGCCCTCGGCGACACGCCCGTGTTCCTCCAGGGCTCGGTGGTGGACGCCGGCCAGGCCGAGTGGGCGCTGGAGGACGGCGTGTGCGACGGGGTGGAGATGACCCGCGCCCAGCTGGCCGACCCCGACCTCGTCGCCAAGGTGCGCGACGGCCTGACGCCGCGCCCGTGCCTGCGCTGCAACCAGACCTGCCAGGTGCGCGACGCCCGCAACCCCATCGTCACCTGCGTCGGCGAGCCGACCACCGGGCGGGAGACCGAGGACCCGGACTGGTACGCCCCGACCGCCCACGCCCGCGACGTGCTGGTGGTCGGCGGCGGGGTGGCCGGCATGGAGACCGCCCGGGTGGCGGCCCGCCGCGGCCACACCGTCCGCCTCGTCGAGCGCAGCGACCACCTCGGCGGGATGGCTGCGCTCACCGGGCCCGGCGGCCCGTTGGTGGAGTGGCTGGCCGCCTGCCTGGCCGACGCCGGCGTGGAGGTGCTGCTGGGCACGGACCACACCGCGGCCCGGCCGGGTGACGTGGTGGTCCAGTGCACCGGCTCGCAGCCCGGCCGCCGCCCGTACGACGTGGCGGACGGCGCGACGGTCCTGGACGTGGTGGACGTCCGCCGGGGCACCGCCCTGCCTGACGGGCCGATCGCCCTGTTCGACCCGATCGGCGGGCCGATCGCCGTCGCCCTCGCCGAGGAGTTGGGCGAGCGGGCCATCCTGATCACCCAGGACCAGATTGCCGGCAACGAGCTGTCCCGCACCGGCGACCTCGCCCCCGCCAACGTCCGCCTGCAGCAGCGCGGCGTGCAGGTCGAGCGCCGCGCCATCCTGCGGGCCGTCCGCCCCGGCGAGGTGGAGCTGGAGGACCGCTTCAGTGGCGAGCGCCGCACCCTGCCGGCCGCAGCGCTGGTGGACTGCGGGTTCCGCCTGCCCGACGACCCGCTGCCCGGCGCCGCCCACCAGGCCGGCGACTGCGTTGCGCCGCGGACCATCCACGAGGCGGTGCTGGAAGGCCGCCGGGTGGCCCTGGCCCTCTGACCGGCGCTATGCCTGCGCCCGGCGGGCCGCGGGGTCCTGCCGGTAGAAGCGGCGGTAGCAGTCGTACAGCGCCGGGTGGGCCTCGGCCAGCAGCTGCGGCCCGCTGAAGAACAGCTCACTGACGACGGCGAAGAACTCGGCCGGGTTCGTGCCGCCGTAGCCGTCGATCACCCCGTCGCCGTGCAGCCGCACCTTCCCGTAGGCGATGCGGCTCTCCCGCGCCCAGTCGGCCAGCAGCACCTCGTCGTCGATCGGTGGGGTGCCGTCGATCACCCCGTCGAGCATGTCGATCTTGTGGGCCACCTCGTGGATCACCACGTTGCGCCGGCCGCGCCGGTAGCGGGTCTCCCGCCGCACGGAGTCCCACGCCAACAGCAGCGGGCCCTCCTCGTCGTGGGCTTCGCCGGCCAGCCAGCGGGGCCCCTCGCTCATCACCCCGCCGCCCTCGTGATGGGTGCCGTCCAGGATGATGGTGCGCGGGTGGACGATCACCGTACGCACGTGCACCAGGGCGTCCAGCCCCTCGTCGAAACCGAGGCAGGTGAGTGCGGCCTGGGCGGCGATCACGGTGCACATCTCGTCCGTCAGGTCGAAGCCCTGGGCGGCCTCCCACCGCACCTGGGCCATCAGCCCGTCGGTGAGGTCCACCAGGCGCTCCTGCTCGTCCGCGGACAGCAGCGGCCAGTCGGCCACGGACGTGGCCACCACACCCGGAACCGGTGGACGCGATCGGCGGCGGAAGACGATGGGCCGAGCGTACCGGCGTCCACTAGCGTCGGCTCCTGCATGGCTGCCGCTCCCCCCGCCGCCGTCCTGTGGGACATGGACGGCACCATCGTCGACACCGAGCCGTACTGGATCGAATGCGAGTACGAGCTGGTCGCCGAGCACGGCAACGGCCAGTGGGACGACGCCAAGGCCCACTCGCTGGTCGGGCTGGACCTCCGCGACTCCGCCCGCCGGCTGCAGGACCTCGGCGGCGTGACGATGGAGGTGGACGACATCGTCAACCACCTGCTGGACGGGGTGATCGCCCGGGTCAAGGCCAAGGTGCCGTGGCGACCGGGCGCCCGCGAGCTGCTGGCCAAGCTGCGGGTGGCGGAGGTGCCGTGCGCGCTCGTCACGATGAGCTGGAGCCGCTTCGCCAACGCCGTCGTGGCCGCTCTGCCGCGGGGCACGTTCGCCGCCGTCATCAGCGGGGACGAGGTGCGCCGCGGCAAGCCGCATCCCGAGCCCTACCTGGCCGCCGCCGATGCCCTGGGCGTGCGGGCGAAGGACTGCGTGGCCGTGGAGGACTCGCCCACCGGGGTTCGCAGCGCGGTCGCTGCCGGGTGCCGGGTGTTCGCCGTGCCGAACGTGGTGGACATTCCACCTGGGCGCGGGTACACGCTGGTGTCCTCGCTGCGCGACCTGGACCTGGCCCACTTCGGGATCGACGTGCTACCCGGTGGCAACACTGCCCGCAGTCGACGGCGGCGGTCCGCGTGGGGCACCGTCGGCTGGATGGTGGCGCTGGCCGGGCTGGCCGGTGCCGGGCTGTGGTTCCTGAGGGAGGACGACCCGCCCCCGCTGCCGGACATCCCGATGGCTGCCTGGGCGCCCTACTGGGTGCTCGACGAGGCCGCCACCACCATCGGGTCCCAGGGTCGCCTGTTCCGCGAGCTGTCACCGTTCTGGTACGAGGCCCGCGGGGCCACCGACGTCGGGTTCAGCGCCAACGTCAACGGCGACACCGTGGCCGCCGCGCTGGGCGCGGCCCGGGCCAGCGGCGCACTGGTCCTCCCCTCGGTGGCGGACGCGATGCCCTCCGGCGGGATGGCCGCGGTCCTCACCGACCCCGTCACCCGCAGCCAGCACGTCAACACGCTGATGGAGCTCGT
>JACJWF010000032.1 GCA_020637295.1 Acidimicrobiaceae bacterium
AGCGGCTTGCCGGGGAAGTTGTTCAGGTAGTTCAGGACGTTCTCGGCCTCTTGCGTGTTGTGGACGGCCACCAGGTTGGCGTCGAAGGTGGGGAAGCTGAACATGGCCAGCACGGCACCCGTGCGCGGATCCATCACGACCACCGAGCCTTCGCGCCCGGCCAGCGCGTCCGCCGCCACCTTCTGCAGGTCGGAGCGCAGGGTCAGCACCACGCTGCCGGTGTTGTCGCGCCCACCGAAGATGCCCTGCGTCTTCTGGGCGGTGGTGTCGCCCATCAGCACGTCGCTCATCGTCTTCTCCAGCTGGGTGCTGCCGAAGCTGTACGAGTAGTAGCCGGTGATGTTGCTGAAGTAGAGGCCCAGCGGGTATTCGCGCTGGTAGTCGAAGATGCCGTCCGTGCTGGGCACGCTGCGGGCGATGACCTGGCCGTCGGCGGTGACGATCGGGCCGCGGGGCCGGTTGAAGTCGCGGATGGTCTGGCGGTTGTTGTTGGGGTGGGCGTCCAGCGCTTCCTTGCGGGCCACCTGGGTGAGGTTCAGGGCCACGAACACCACGAGGTAGAGGGCCATCAGCGCGGCGACGAGGCGCCGGATGCGGGCGTTCACCGGGCGCCTCCCTGGCTGAGCGCCCGCGCCTCACGGGCGGCCTGCTTGCGCAGGGCGCGGGCTTCCATCCGCTCGCTGAACGTCAGCGAGTCGGGCACGTCGCCCGTGCGCCGGGCGACCGAGTCGCTGAGGCGGATGAGCAGCGCGAGCAGGACGTAGTTGGCCAGCAGGCTGCTGCCGCCGTAGCTCATGAACGGCAGGGTGATGCCGGTGAGGGGGATCACCCGCAGCACGCCGGCGGTGATGATGAACGCCTGCATGCCGATGATCGTGGTGAGACCGGTGGCCAGCAACTTCTCGAAGGTGCGTTCGGCGCGGATGGCCACGCGCATGCCGGCGCCGATCAGGAGCAGGAAGGCGATCAGGACGGCGGTGGCCCCGATCAGGCCCATCTCCTCACCGACGGCGGCGAAGATGTAGTCGGTGCTGGCGGCGGGAATCTTGTTGGGGCTACCCATCCCGAGCCCCGTCCCGCCGGTGCCCCCGTTGGCGAAGGCGAACATGGCCTGGGCGGGCTGGTAGCCCTTGCCCTGGTACTGGCTCCACGGGTCGATCATCACCTGCACGCGGGTGCGGACCACTTCGAAGAGGTTGTAGGCCACCACGGCCGCGCCGGCGAACAGTGCGATGCCGATCAGCAGGAACAGGGCCCGCTCGGTGGCCACCCACATCATCACGGTGAACAGGGTGAAGAACAGCAGGGCCGAGCCGAGGTCCTTCTCCGCCACCATCACCGCGATGGCGAACGCCCACGCCCCGGTGATCGGCAGCAGGTAGCGCATCTGCGGGATGTGCAGGCGGCCCAGGCGACCGGTGCCGGCAGCGATGAGTTCGCGGTTGTCGGCCAGGTAGGCGGCGAAGAACAGGGCGAGTGCGATCTTGGCGAACTCGCCCGGCTGGATGTTGACCGGCCCGATGCTGATCCAGATGCGCGCCCCGCCCACGCTGGAGCCGATGCCGGGCACCAGCGGCAGCAGCAGCGAACCGACGCCGATGAACAGGAACGTCCACTTGTAGCGGGCCAGGTCGGCAGGCCGCTGCACGAGCGCCAGCGTGATCACGAACGCGACGATGGCGATGAACGTCCAGGTGGTCTGCTTGGCGGCGCGCTCGTCGTTGAGGCGGGCGATCATCACGTAGCCGATGCCGTTCAGCAGGACGGCCAGCGGGAGGAGCGTGGCATCGGCACCACTGGCCATGATCCGCACGGCGATGTGGGCGGCCACCAACAGGCCCAGCAGGGCGATGAGGAACGGGATGATGGTGGCCGGCATCGTGGAGTTCTTGCCCAGCGCGGCCAGCACGTAGGCCACGCCGGTGATGCCGGCAGCCATCACCACCAGCCCGAGTTCGGAGTTCCGCCGGGCGGCGGCCAGCGGCGACGACTGGGCCACGGCTAACCCCCCGATCCGGGTGTGGACGTGCTGCCGACCGGCGCACTGGTGGCGGGCGAGGTGGCCGGCACGGTCTCGGGCACCGTGGTGGACGTGGTGGACGTGGTGGACGTGGTGGACGTGGTGGTGGAGGGCGTGGGGTCGCTCTCGTTGTGGCGCACCACCAGGAACAGCACCACCGTGAGCGTGACGATGACACCCAATCCGATGAGGAACAGCAGCCAGCCCCACGGAGCGCGGCGCGGCGCCGGGCCGGCGGCCGGCATCGGGGCGGACGCCTCCGTGGCAGACAGTTGCATGGTGCGGTCGGGGGCGGGGCCGGCAGCACGGGGCGGCAGACTCGGCAGGGTCGCACCGTCCGCCGGGGCGTCGTCGCCCGCCGTGCCGGCCTCGGCGTCGATCAGGTGGGGCTGGTCGGCATAGTCCCCGTCGCGGTCGAGATCCAGCACCAGTTCGGCGGTGGCAGTGGTGGGGTCCTCCCCGTCCAGCACGTCGATGACCACCACGGTGACGTTGTCGCGCCCACCGCTGGCGTTGGCCGCGGCCACCAGTGCCTCCGCTGCCTCCTGCGGCTGGGCGTTGGCGGTGAGGATCGCGGCGATCTCATCGTCCTCCACCTCGTCCACCAGGCCGTCGCTGCACAGCACGTAGCGGTCGCCCTTCACCAGGCCGTGCACCCAGGTGTCCACCTTCACCGTGGGTTCGATGCCGAGGGCACGGGTGACGATGTTGCGGCGCGGGTGGCTGCGGGCTTCCGCTTCGGTGATGTGCCCAGTGCTCACCAGTTCCTGCACATAGCTGTGGTCGACGGTGACCCGCCGCAGCCGGCCGGAGCGGTAGACGTAGGTGCGGCTGTCGCCCACGTTGGCCACCACCAGGCGGCCGGGCCCGCCATCAGGGCCGGGCATCGCCGCCACCGCGGTGAGCGTGGTGCCCATGCCACGCTGATCGGGGTTGGTGTGGGCTCCCTGGAAGATGGCGGCATTGGCCTCCACCACCGCGGCCACCACCAGGTCCACGCTGGCCGCGCCGCTGCGCAGGCGGTCGCGCAGGGTGGTGGCGGCGATCTCGCTGGCCACCTCGCCGGCCTGATGGCCGCCCATGCCGTCGGCCACGCCGAACACCATCGGTTCGGCGACGAAGTTGTCCTCGTTCTCGGCGCGCACCCGCCCCGGGTGGGTGGCGGCACCCCAGGCGAGCACCGGCGGTCGAACAGGTTCGTCGGTCACAAGGCCCTCACAGCGCGCGCAGTCCTCACTGCGCCTCGAAGATCGTGTTGCCGACCTGCACCCGGTCGCCCTGGACCAGCGCGGTCGGGGCGGTGACGCGACCGCCGTTGAGATGGGTGCCGTTGGTGCTGCCGAGGTCTTCCACCCAGACCCCGCCGTCCTGGGTGAAGACCCGGGCGTGCAGCTGGCTGGCGAAGGTGTCGTCCGGCAGCCCGATGGAGCAGCTCGGTGCCCGGCCCAGCGTGATCTCCACGCCGATCGGGTAGGCGGAGCCCTTGCGCACGCGGGGCTGCAGCACCACCAGGCGGGTGGGCACGCCTCGCTTGGCCCGGTGCTTGGGCGGCGGGCCGGCGGCCGCCGCCGGGCGGGCGGCTACCGCCGTCGGGTCGGGGGCGGGGCCACCGCGGCCGGCAGCCGTGCCGGCCTGCTGGCGGGGGGTGGGCTGGCCGACACGGGGGCCGCGCACTTCGCTCCACACCGCCCAGAGGACCCGCGCGAAGAAGAGGTAGATCAGCGCCAGGAGCGCGTAGTTGAGGATGTTGAGCTGGGCCTCGCTCACGACGCCTCGAAGCGCAGGTGGGTGGAGCCCACGCTGATGATGTCCTCATCGCTCAGCACGTGCTCCCCCTGGATGCGCAGGCCGTTCACCTTCGTGCCGTTGGTGCTGCCACTGTCCACCACCACGAACGCCGAGCCGACCGCGTGGATCTCGCAGTGGCGACGGCTGACGTTGGCGTCGTTGAGCGGGATGGTGCACTCCGGCAGGCGGCCGACGGACACGGCCCGCTGGCCGATCTCCACCCGCTCGCCGCTGGGCAGCACCAGGGCGCCCGCACCGGACCCACCGCCACCTTCCTTCATCCGGCTGGTGACCGTGAACCGGCCGGCCTTCAGCGCGTTGTCCACCACCATCTCCACCGCCACCGGGCCCATGAAGTGGTAGCCCTCGGCGCGGGCGTACTCCCGCGCCGTCTCGGCCAGTTCGGCCACCAGCGCCTCGTCGATGTCGGCGAAGCCGGCGTGGTCGCGGGGGCTGAGGGTGAAGAGGAACACGTTGGGCACGATGCGCCGGCCACGCACGTCCACGCTGCGGTGGTCGTCCATCTCGCGCAGCAGGCGACGACCCAGTTCGACCGGACGGATGGTGGCACGCGACCCGCGAGAGAACACGCCCGTGACCATACGCTCCAATCCCTGCTCGAACGACTGCAAACCCATTTGCGGCAAGGCTAGTGGCGGTGGGACCGTGCCGGGGGTGCGCCCGGGCCAGCGGGCCGAGGGTTCGGCGGTCGGCGGTCGGCAGGAGGGGCTACTCGAGGCGAGCGTGGCTGCGGCCGGCAGATCGGGTGACCACGCCGGTGGCCTGCCCGGCGCCGTGGCAGCCGAGCAGCAGGGCCACACAGGCGACGAATGCGACGGTGGGGCGGGAGCCGCTGGATCGGCGGCGGGCCGCCAGCGTCTGGCGCCACACGCGGGCCAGTTCCTGGCGGATGCGGCGGGTGTGGTGGGTGCGAGCCGCGCAGGCGGCGCCATAGGCCCGGCCGGAGTGGAAGTTCAGCGGGAGGGCGCGCCACGTCACGTACTGGGCATGCACCGGTGCCGGCAGTTGCACCATCTGCAGCCGCGGGCTGGCGGCCACCTGTTGCAGCGTGGCGTACTCGAAGTCGCCCGGCGCGGGGTCCGGCGGCAGGAACGAGCGCCGCAGGGACACCATGCCGGGCACGGGTGACCGATCGTGGGGTACCTCGGTGGTGGCCATGAACGGCCCGAACGTGATGGTGAACAGGGCCTGCTCGATCAAGCTGGCGTCGGGGTCGCAGCGCACGTCGTACAGCAAGGCGTCGGCGTCCGGGTGGGAGGCCCACTCCCGCACCAAGCCGGTCAGCCACCCGGTGGGCACCCCCACGTGGTCCTCGAGGACCGTGACGATGTCGCCCGTGGCGGCCGCCAGCCCGCGGGCGCGTGCCGTGTACAGGTCGCCCCCGGGGTCGTGGACGACGGTGACACCGGGCGGGAAGTCGGGCACGGCGTCGGTGCCGGCGCCGCAGACCACCACCTGCACACCCAGCGCCTGGGCCTCGGGCAGGATCGGCCGCACCACCTCGGCCACGTGCGCCCACCGCTGGTTCGTGGGCACGACCACGGACACGCGAGATCCCGCCGGGGTGCCCACCCCGGACAGCACGGAGTCCGCCCTTGCCATCGCCGGAAACCGTAGGGGTGGAATCCGTGTTGGGCAAGTAGTTCGCGCGTTGGTAGTCTCTGCCTTCCACTCGGGCGAGTGGCGGAATGGCAGACGCGCTGGCTTCAGGTGCCAGTGAGGGTTACCTCGTGGGGGTTCAAGTCCCCCCTCGCCCACTGAAAGACCCCAGCTCGGCTGGGGTCTTTTCGCGTCGGAGGACCCCGACTTCTACCGGAGTTCTACCGAAGGCTTCGCAGAGGGACGGGACTCGCCACGAGCATCGCCTCCGGCGGGCTCAACACCGACCGCGGGCGATCCCAGCGTCGCTGTCGTTCATTCGGGTGTAGTCGAACGTCGTGAATCTCCCTGGGATGGTTGGAGGCTCCTGACCTTGGAAACGAGGATGGAGTCATGCCACACGAGATGTCGCCTGGGAAGCCAACGACGCGTCGCTATAGCGAGGCGGAGAAGGAGCGAGCGGTTCGGGCGGTGCGTCAGCTTCGCAAGGAGCTGGGCACCGATCACGGGACGGTGAAGCGGGTCGCCGATCAGCTCGGTGTCGGTCCGGAGACGCTGCGCGGCTGGGTGCGCCAGGCTGAGATCGATGCCGGGGTGAAGCCCGGGGTCACGTCGGTGGAGGCTGAGCGGGTCCGCCAGTTGGAGCAGGAGAACCGTGAGCTGCGCCGGGCGAACGAGATCTTGCGGAGGGCCTCGGCTTTCTTCGCGTTTGTGTCATCGTGAGCGTGCCCGGTGGGGTTCGCTCGTTTTTTCGGTGCCCTGCTTCGGTAGTGGCCATTTCCGCGATGTGCGGCTCCACCGGGCGCGTCAGGGCCTGCCGGTGTGGCTTGATAGGAGCCCGGTCGAGCACCTGAACAAACGCGTGTCCATCGACAGGTCCTGCGCACCTCGTGAAGCACTACCAACAGGAGGCAGGACACATGATCACCATCGGAGGCGACTCGCACAAGCGGACGCACACGTTCGTCGCTGTCGACGAGGTCGGCCGCAAGGTGGCCGAGACCACGGTCGCAGCGACGACCGAGGGGCATCTTGAGGCACTGGAATGGGCGGCGAAGTGGCCGGAGCGGACATGGGCGTTGGAAGACTGTCGCCACCTGACCCGCCGGCTGGAGAGCGACCTGTTGCGCGTCGGGGAAGCGGTGATGCGGGTCCCACCACGGTTGATGGCCGGCGAACGCCGCGGCGCCCGCGAAGTCGGCAAGTCCGACCCGATCGACGCGATGTCGGTCGCCCGTGCAGCGTTGCGTGAGCCTGACTTGCCTGTCGCTCGGCTCGATGGTGAAACCCGCCAGGTCAAGCTGCTGGTCGATCACCGCGATGACCTTGTTGCCGAGCGAACCCGCATGCAGTCACGGCTTCGCTGGCATCTCCACGAGCTGATGCCCGAGCACGTCATCACCCGCTCGGCGCTCAAGCGCACCGTTGTGCTCGATGATCTCGACCGGCGGTTGAGGCTGTTGGAGGGTCCGGTCGCCAAGATCGCGGTCGAGCTGGTGGGCCGCATCCGTGAACTCACACGGCGGGCCAACGAGCTGGAACGCGAGATCACCGTGCTCGTCCGCCGGCTCGCCCCGAGCTTGCTCGAGCTTCCCGGATGTGGCGTGCTGTCAACGGCCAAGATCGTCGCCGAGACCGCCGGAGTCGACCGGTTCCGTTCCAACGCCGCCTACGCGCGGTGGAACGGGACCGCACCGATCCCGGTGTGGACAGGAAGCCCACGATTCCGGCTGAGCCGTGGCGGCAACCGCCAAGTCAACGCAGCGGTGCATCGCATCGCGATCACCCAATGGCGCGGCGTCGGCCCAGGCCGCGACTACATGCTGCGACGCATCCAACGCGGCGACACCAAGACCAGCGCCATCCGAGCGCTCCGCCGGCACCTGTCCGATGAGGTGTTCCGCCGCCTACGCCTCGACCAACAACAACAGGTCTCAGCGAGCACCACTCAGCCCGCGATCGCAGCCTGACACCACCACGCTTGACATAGGAGCAT
>JACJWF010000033.1 GCA_020637295.1 Acidimicrobiaceae bacterium
CTCCAACCACTGGATGGCCGTCACGGTGGTGGCCTCGTCGAAGTCCACCACCCGCTCCGGCCCGGCCGAGCCGCGGTAGAACGCCCTGCCGAGCGGCGATGCCGTCAGCGCCTCCGGCGGCGGGGTCAGCAGCGGGCCGAGGTCCGGCTGCACGAGGAACCCGCAGAAGTCGGTGCTGTCCTCGGTGACACCGGGGGCGAACACGTCGCCGCGGTGGCCGGGCATGCAGACCCGGTAGCCGGCGTGGCGCAGGGTGCGCAGCAGGTTCGGTTCGGTGGCGGTGAGCAGGTGGTCCAGCGTGCGGTGGCCGGCGACGTGCGGGTACCACCCGGTCATGAACGACACCCGGCTGGGCCCGCACACGGGGTGCTGGGTCCAGGCGTTGTCGAAGCGCACACCGCGTGCGGCCAGCGCGTCGATGTGTGGCGTGCGGGCCACCGGATTGCCGAACGCGCCGACAGCGTCGGCCCGCAACTGGTCGGGCATGAAGACCAGGACGTTCGGCCGGTCACTCATCCTGCGCAGACCCGCTGTCCTTCGCTCGCTCCTCGGCCAGGTAGCGCTGGTACCGCTGATCGTTCCCCTTGCCGTACAGCAGGAAGTAGACCCCGGCGTGCACCACGATGGCGATGCTCCATCCGATCGTCGTCCAGTAGGCCCACTGGATGCCGCCACCCGTCACTGCGTCGATGACCCACACGGCGATGTTGCCGACGACGAACAGGGCGACGTGGACCAGCAACGCGGCGCGGTCCTCCATGTGCTTGCGAGCGCGCTCCTCCGGTGTTCCGGCTCTCACCATCGACATCCATGACCTCCTCAGACACTGCCACCGAACGCCCTGATGCCAGGCGACGCGTCCGCTTCCGCCGGGTGGCGGGACAGCAGCACGTCGGCCCAGTGCGCCCGCCCAGTCTCGCGTAGCCGGTCGAGGTAGGCGGGAAGGTGGCCACGGGTGTGCAGCGGCCCTCCTTCGGCGCGGACGGTGTCCAGGGGGTCGGTGACGCCGTTGCGGCTCAACTGGTCGTCCACCCAGGCCTGCATGATCGCCTGCCCCTCGGCCGCGACGGCGGGTGCGCTGGCGGCGAGATCGGTGGTCTCGTGCGGGTCGTGGACGACGTCGAACAGCATCGAATCCGGCCAGTGGCCGTGGTAGCCGTCGTGGTAGGTCTCGACGTAGAGGTGGTCGCCCCAGCGGACGGACCGCTGGCACGACCACGCCCCCTGCGACAGGACGAGGTGGTCCCGCCCGGCCTCGGTGCCGGCCCGCAACTCGTCAGCGACCGAGATGCCGTCCCAGTCCGACGGCACGCGCAGGCCGGCCAACCCGAGCAGCGTTGCGGCGACGTCGAGGTGGTAGTGCAGCCCGCCGTACGTTCGCGGGGCCAGGCCCGGCCAGCGCAGCACCGACGGGATGTGGCACGTCGGCTCGTCCGCCGCCTGGTGGTCGGCGTAGACGCCGAGCTCGCCGAACGCCTCACCGTGGTCGGAGCTGATGAGCACGGCGGTGTCCTCCAGCACGCCCAGGTCGGCCAGCTTGTTCAGCAGCGTGCCCACGGCGTCGTCGGCGTAGCGGACCCCGACGTCGTACCCGTCGAACACCGCCTTCACCTCGTCCGGCCCGGCCAGGTTCCACGGCTGGCGCGGCGGTGGCGTGCCCCACTCGTCGGGCTTGAAGCCCCACGGCTCCTGCGCGCTGTGCGGCCCGGCCAACCCCCAGTTGCGCTCGCGCACGGCCTCGTCGTGCCACGCCGGCACCGGGTCGCCCTCGAACGGGTTGCCGTACTCGGCCGGCACGATGTACGGGGTGTGCGGGTCCCACAGGTGCACGTGGAAGAACCACCGGTCGGCCCGGCCGCGGCGTTCCAGCCAGTCGAGCGCATGGGGCAGCACCTCGTGCGCCTGCTCCAGCCCCATGTTGCGCATCAGGTTCATGGCCTCCATGAACCCGTGGTTCCACCAGGTGGCGGAGTGGCGGAAGGGGAAGGAGGACAGCGAAGCCGTGTTCCAGCCGGCGTTGTAGAACTGGGTGGCCCAGGAGCGGCGGGCGTTGCGGCTGAAGAACCCGCGGGCGGGGCCTTCGATCCGCGGCTCGGATGCCGTGCCGCCGTGGTTGACCACCCCGTTGACGATGCCGAAGCGGCCGGTGATCAGCGCCGTCCGGCTGGGCAGGCACGGCACGTCGGACGCATAGACCTGCTCGAAGCGGACGGCCTCCCGGGCCAGCGCATCGATGTTCGGTGTGGTGTTGCGGTGGTAGCCGTAACAGCCGAGGTGGTCCGACCGCAGTGTGTCGATGTCGATGTAGAGAACTCGCACGGCACCCCCCGCTCAGCCGGCGGTGACGACCTGCTCCAGCCGGGCCACGCTGGCCTCGATCATCTCGACCGGGACGATCGGCCAGGTGCGGTTCGCCGCCCGCAACGCGGGGACGATGTCGGTCCAGTCGCAGTAGTTGGTGACGTCGGTGGTCTCGTCGTCCACCGGGTCCAGCTGCCAGCCGTAGACGTGCCCGAGCGGCGGCTGGTCGACGGCGCCGATGGTCCACTCCACCAGCCGGCCGGGCTCGAAGCGGGTGACGGTGTTGCGCACCTGGTACTTGCCGAGGCCGGGGATGTCGTTCAGCGGGGCACGGTCCATGTCCATGTCGAACGTGTCGCCCACGGCCGTGACCGGGCGGGCGTCGGGCGCCGCCTCGAGCATCCCCGAGCCGTCGATGCGGACGTGGCCGGCGGGGTCACTGACGATCGCGAAGATCGCGGCGGCAGGGGCGGCGATGCGGAGGGTGGCGGACACTCGTTCAGCGGACATCGTCGTACCGTACCCCGGTGACTGAAGGCGCTGATCACTCCGGAGCATCATCGATGGCGGCCCAGTAGTCGGGGTCATCGGCGAAGCTGACGACCTTGACGATGCCGTCGGCAGAGAGCACGGCAACAAACGCCACTGCGCCGGATCACGCTGAGAGGAGGCCGGCCTGGGCTGCCGCCTCATGCTGGAGGCGACGCGAGGTCGGCGTCGAGACCTGACGTGCCCCCACCAGCGCTGCCTCGTAAGGGATGTCGTCGCCGAAGTCGACCAACTGCCACCCCGCCTCATCGTGCGAGAGGTCGCTGACCTGACGTGCGTTCAGCCCATCCAGATCTGCCAAGACCTTGTCGATGGTGGCGAGCTCTTCGGTGGTGAACACGCTGAGGTCCGCGTTGCGAAGCGGCACCAGCCGGTGTTGCTGGTAGCCAAGGAACTCCTCCGCCTCCAGTGAAGCCTCGCCGGCGGCGACCAAGTTGTCTCGAACCGGGCGCTGACGCCTGGCCGCCGGGCCGTGCTCCAACTTCTGATACACCGCACCGGAGATCGGCCGGCCGGTGCGTCGTACATGGGCGAACTCGGCGAAGAACATGACCTTGTTGAGCTTCGTGGCGCCACCTGACCGGTCGGACTGCAGGCGGGAGGCGACATGCAGCAGCAACTCTGTGAACTTGCGTTCGTCGTATGTCGGCTTCATGGGGTGATCCTGCAGGAAGGGTGTGACAACGAGGGTGCTGGTTGCCAAAGCTACGGCGAGCGTTCCGGCGGACCGTTGAGTACGCGGCGTCAGGGATCCGCGCGGGGTACCCCGAGCGCGGGCCACAGGTCGTCGGGCAGGGTCATGGTGGCGTACGACGCGTCGGCGCGGATCTCCTCGGCGGAGCGGGCGCCCACCAGCACCGTGGAGACCGCCGGCGCCCGCATCGCGAACTGCACCGCGGCTGCGGCCAGCGGCACGCGGAACTCGGCGCATGTCGCGGCCATCGCTCGCGCC
The DNA here is from genome assembly GCA_020637295.1 of Acidimicrobiaceae bacterium. GTDB lineage: Bacteria > Actinomycetota > Acidimicrobiia > Acidimicrobiales > Ilumatobacteraceae > UBA668. Next base: position 3,803 of record JACJWF010000033.1, read on the forward strand.
TGCGCCAGCAACTCGGGTGGCGCCGCCGCGTAGTCGAACGTGGCGCCCGCCGCTGCGGGATCGGCGAGCAGGCCGCTGTTGAAGACCCCGCCGAGGATCACATCGACGCCCCGCTGCCCGCACAGCGCCAGAAGGGGTGCGCCGGACCGGTCGAGCAGGGTCCACCGCCCCGCCAGCAGCACACAGTCCAGCGGCAGGTCAGCGACGAAACGGTGGAGCATCTGCCACTGGTTCATCCCGCACCCGACCCTGCCGATCACGCCCTCATCGCGGAGTTGGAACAGGGTGGGGAACGCCTGGTCGCGGGCCAGTGTCTCGTGGTCGTCGGGGTCGTGGACGTGCACGATGTCCAGGCGGTCCATCCCCAGCCGCTGCAGCGACGCCTCCAGCGACCGCAGCACTCCGTCGCGGGTGAAGTCGAACACCGGGTCCACGCCCGGCACGTTGGCGAACGCGCTGGCAGGCCGTGGCCCGCTCGGTGCCACCAGCACCCGCCCCACCTTCGACGCCAACGTGAACTGATCACGCGGCCGCCCGGCCAGCGCCGCGCCCAACCGGGTCTCGCCCAGCCCGTGCCCGTACTGCGGGGCGGTGTCGAAGAAGCGGATGCCGCAGTCCCACGCCGCGTCCACCGTGGCGCGGGCGTCGCGTTCCGACACCTCGGTGAACAGGTTGCCGAGCGGGGCCGCCCCGAAGCCCAGCGCGGCCGTCGCCGTCATCGCCACTCGGCACCGTCGGGGTAGCGCAGCGCCTCGATCGACGCCGGGTGCATCTCGATGGAGTAGCCCGGGACCTCCGGCACCACGTAGGCGCCGTTGCGGACCTGCGCCGGGTGGAGGAAGTGCTCGTGCAGGTGGTCGGCGTACTCGGTGGTGCGGTCGTGGAGAGCGCCGCTGACGCACAGGTAGTCGATGACCGAGATGTGCTGCACATACTCGCACAGGCCGATGCCGCCGGCGTGCGGGCACACCGGCACCTCACGCGCCGCGGCAAGCAGGAGGACGGCCAGCACCTCGTTGAGCCCGCCCAGGCGGCAGGCGTCGATCTGGCAGTAGTCGATGGCCTCGGCCTGCAGCAGTTGCTTGAAGATCAGCCGGTTGGCGGCGTGCTCGCCGGTGGCCACACCGACGGGGCGGACGGCGCGGCGGATGGCCGCGTGGCCGAGCACGTCGTCCGGGTGGGTGGGCTCCTCGATCCATCTCAGTCGCGCGTCCCGCAACTCGTTGGTCCAGTCGATGGCCTGGCGGACGTCCCACACCTGGTTGGCGTCCGCCATCAACTGGCGGTGGTCGCCGATCTCCTCGCGCATCACCTCGCACCGCCGCCGGTCGGACGCGACGTCGATGCCGACCTTGGTCTTGAAGCTGGTCCAGCCGTCGGCGAGGGCGGCCTGGCAGCGGCGCCGCACCTCGTCCTCCGGGTAGCCCAGCCAGCCGGCCGAGGTGATGTAGGCGGGGTACCCGTCGCGGCGCAGCTCGGCCAGGCGCTCGGCGCGGCCGGCCGTCATGCGGGTCAGCATCTCCAGCGCGCGGGCTTCGTCCACCTCGTCGCGCAGGTAGCGGAAGTCGATGCAGTCGACGAACTGGGCCGGCTCCATGTCGGCCACCAGTTGCCACACCGGCACGCCGCGATCCTTGGCCCACAGGTCCCACACCGCGTTCACCAGCGCGGCGGTGGCGAGGTGAATGACGCCCTTGTCCGGGCCCAGCCAGCGCAGCTGCGAGTGGTTGGTGACCGATCGCCAGAAGGCGCCCATGTCGTCGGTGAGGTTGCTCAGGCGGCGCCCCACCACCAGCGGGGCCAGCGCCTGGATGGCCGCGCAGCACAGGTCGTTGCCGGCGCCGATGGTGAACGTCATCCCGTGGCCCTCGTGCGGCCCGTCGGTGTGCAGCACGACATAGGCGGCGGAGTAGTCGGGGTCCGGGTGGTTGGCATCCGACCC
>JACJWF010000034.1 GCA_020637295.1 Acidimicrobiaceae bacterium
GTCGCGCGCGTCGCTGAGGTGTTGGCGGGCCTGCTGGTCTCGCCGACGGCAGTCCTCCACTTCGGTCCGAGCCTGGCGCAACGCAGCGTCCGCCTGCTTCGCTGCCTGCCGGGCAGCAGACAGCTCCTCGGCCAGTCGCGTGGCCGTCTCGTGCTCGGCCTCCAACTCGGCGGGCGGCGGCACGTCCACCAGCGCCTGCTCGCTGGCTTCCAGGGCGATGCGCCGCGCCTCGAGGACCGCCTGCGCCGCGGCCAACGCCTCCCGGGCGTTCGCTTCGCCGGTCGACGCTGCTTGGGTGGCCTTGCTGCGCTCCAGCTCGGCCAGCGCGGCCTTGGCGTCGCGCTCGGCGGCTCGGGCGGCGTCGACCGCCGCCGACCGCTCGTCGAACTGGTCCAACCGGGCTGACACCGTGGGAAGGTCGGGCTGCCCCACCAGCCGCTGGGTCACCTGCCGGTGCTCCGTCCGCAGCTCCACGAGCGCCGTGTCGGCGGCGCGTTCGGCCCGCTCGGCCGTCACCCGCTGCTCCTCTGCCCGCTTCGCTGCGGCCCGCAGCGCCTCGATCTCCTCGTGGCCGTGGCTACGCTCCGCCGGCAGCTGCGGCACCACCTGCTGGCACACCGGGCAGGTGTCGCCCTGGTGCAGCCGTGCCGCCAGGGCCACCGCCGGCTCCAGCCGTTCTGCCTCCTGCACCGCGGCCATGGCCGACTGTGCCGCGGCCGCAGCCACCGCTGCCGTCTCGGTGGCCGCGGCTGCAGCCTGGGCGGCGGCGGCAACCTGCGGCTCCAACTCGGCGAGGCGCAGGTGGTCGTTGCGGGCGGCCTCCAGCACACCCCGCTCGCCCATCTCGGCCATCGCCTCCGCAGCAGCGGTTACTGCGGCCTGCTGCTGCTCGACCACAGCGCGGCGGCCCTCCACCGCCGCCCGGGCCGCGTCGGCCTGCGCCACGGCCGCCGTCAACGCCCCATTGCGCTCCGCCAACGCGGCCTGGGCCGCTTGGTGCTGCTCGGTGGCGACTGCGTGGCGGCGGTGCAGGTCCAGCTGCTGCTCGCACTCCGCCACGGTGCGGTGCTGCCCGGCGGCATCCTCCGCCGCCGTGACGGCCTCGCCCGCGGCCGTCGCAGCCTGGTCGGATGCCGTCAGCGCGTCGGCGGCCTCCTGCAACTGGGCATCGAGCTCCTCCACCCCGTCCGGCATCTCGATGGCGGCCAGCGCGTCGAGCTGCTGCTCCACGCGCTCGGCCTCTGCGGTGGCGGCACGGCGTTGCTCCACCAGCGCCTCCAGGCCGGGTGCCGCAGCGTCGACGGCCGCCACGGCGTCGTCGATGGCCACCACGCGGGCCCGCAGCTCTGCCAGGTGCTCCTCGCTGACCTCGGGGCCGACGTCGAGCGTGCTCTCCAGCGTGGTGGCCCGGTCCGTGAGCGACTTGGCGCGCTCCCGTGCCGCCTGGCCGACGCGGGCGTAGACGCCAAGGCCGAGCGCGTCGCGCAGCAGCTCCACCCGGTCGCCGGGCTTGTCGTGCAGGAAGTCGGCGAAGCGGCCCTGCGGGAGCACGACGGTCTTGTTGAACTGGGCGAAGTCCAGCCCCAGCAGGCGCTCCACCTCCGCGGTCAGCCCCTTGGGGTCGGCGGCCAGCACGTCAGCGCCACACTCCAGGCGGGCCTCCTTGGTGGTGGCGTTCTGCGGGTTCTTCCCCCGCCGCACCACGCGGGCCGCGGTGTAGGCGCGGCCGTCGAGCTCGAAGTCCAGCCGCACCCGGGCCTCGGTGGCGAGCTGGTTGATGACGGGGGCGACGGCCTTCTCGTCGTAGCGGGCGACGGAGCCGTAGAGGGCGAAGGTGATGGCGTCGATGATGCTGCTCTTGCCGGAGCCGGTGGGTCCGACGAATGCCGCCAGCTCGACGTCGGTGAAGTCCACGACGGTGGGCTCGGCGTAGGTGGAGAAGCCGGCCATCTCCAGGCGCAGCGGCCTCATGCCCGCACCTCCGCGTCCTCCGCCAGCAGCTCGGCGAACAGGTCGCCCACGCGGCGGTCGTCGATGCCCTCCTCGGCCAGGTACTCGGCCAGCAGCTCGTGCGGCGTGCGGCCCTGACGGCGCGGCCGGGTGCTGCCGCCACCGCTGGCGGTCTCCACCCGCACCTCCACCACCCGGTCGCCGAAGCGCTCGCGCACGGTGGCGGCCAGGCCGGCCCGCTGCGGCTCGCGGACGACCAGGCGCAGCCACGAGTCGTCGTCGGGCACGGCGGCCACCAGTTCGTCCATGGTGCCGGTGAAGGAGCGCAGCACGCGCCCGCTGGCGAGTGGCACTTCGGTGACCTTGGCCGGCTTGCCGGGTTGCAGGTCCACCACGTTCACCTGCTTGGGCTGGTCGACCTCGCCGAAGTCCAGCTGGAGGGGCGAGCCGCAGTAGCGGATGCTGGTGGCGCCGGGGATGCTCTGGGCCCGGTGGAGGTGGCCGAGCGCCACGTAGCCGGTGGTGGCGGGGAAGGCCGGGGCCTGCACGGCGTATTCCTCCACCATGTGGGCGGCGCGCTCGCCGCCGCCGGCCACCCCGCCGAGCACGAAGGCGTGGGCCAGCATCACGTTGGCGGCGTCGGCCGTGAACCCGCTGCTGAGCGCTCCGATGAGCTGGGCGAGGCGGGCGGAGTAGGCCAGGGAGTGCTCGAAGGCCGGGCCGCTCATCAGCTGGTCGGCGCGGACGATGCCGCGCTTGGACACGAACGGCAGCACGGCCACGTTCACCGGTGTGCCGTCGCGGGTGACGAAGGATCGCATGCCGCCGTCCTGCGGGCGGGCGACCTCGCCCACCACGTGCACGCCGCAGCGGTGGAACAGCGGGGCCAGCACCCGCAGGCCGTGGGCGTTGTCGTGGTTGCCGGCGATCACCATCACCTGGGCGCCGGTGGCGGCCATGCCCAGCAGGGTGTCGTAGACGATGCCCTGGGCTTCGGGCGAGGGCGACGCCGTGTCGAACAGGTCGCCGGCCACCACCACCAGGTCCACCTCGTGGGCGGCGGCGATGCCGGTGATCTCGGCCAGCACGGCACGGTGCTCGTCGGCCCGGCTCTGGCCGCGCAGCTGCTTGCCCACGTGCCAGTCGCTGGTGTGCAGCAGCTTCACGACAGCCCCTCGAACGGGTCGTCGGGCGGGCCTGCGGGCGCGCCGCCCCCCGCACCGCCACCGGTTGCCACTGTGCCGGCTTCGGCGGAGCGGGTGGCCCAGGCGGGGAACGGGAACTCCACCAGCACCGGCACGGGCAGGCGGGGCTGGGAGACGTACATGGAGCCGGGCTTGAGGATGGTGCTGCGCTGCCGTTGGGCGCCGGGCAGCCAGCCGTACTGCTCCCGCCCGGCCTCGGCGGAGTCCAGCCGGCCCACCACCCGCACGGCGCTGTTGGCCACCACCCGCCGCTCCACTTCGCTGGCGGTCTGCTGGGCGCCGATCAGCACGATGCCCAGGCTGCGGCCGCGCTCGGCCACGTCGAGGAGGATCTCCTTGATGGGGCTGGAGCCGTCCCTCGGGGCGTACTTGTTCAGCTCGTCGAGCACCACGAACTGCAACGGCTTGGCCACACCGGAGGCCTCCTTGCGTTCGAACGCCTGACGCAGCACCACGCCGACCACGAAGCGCTGTGCCCGCTCGTGCAGGGCGTGGATATCCACCACGGTGACCTGGTGCGATTCGAGGTCGAGCGAGTAGCGGGGGGCGTCGGCGATGTCGGCGCGGATGAGGTGCTCCACTCGGGGCACGGCGGCGGCCAGGCGGCGGACGAAGGCGTTCACGGTGCCGCCGCCGATGGCCCGCCCGGTCCAGCGCTGGTCGGCGTAGTCCTCCGGGTCGTCGGGGATCAGCTTGCGCTCGATGAATTCCACCAGGGCGCCGAACGTGCGGATGGTGGTGCCCTCGATGCGGACGGCCCCGTTGGGCTCCGCCCCGTCGCGGGCGGCCTCGCGGAGGCGGGCGGTGACGGACTGGACGACGATGGTGTACTGCTGGCGCTCGTCCTCCGCATCGGCGAACAGGAACGGCAGCAGGCCCTGCTGGCAGAACTGGGCGATGGTCCAGAAGTAGGGGCGCACGCCGTGGGAGCGGGAGCCGACGTCGGGCGTGGCGTTGGCGTCGCCCTTGCGCGGCGGGGCCAGCACGCCGACGTCGCCGAACGGCCCGGCGGGCAGCCCGAGCCCGGCGTAGGCGGCGGCACTGTCATCGTCGAGCTGGGTGTTGGCGTGGTCGAGGAACAGGAGATCCTCGCCCTTCACGTTGAACACCAGCGCCTTGGTGTTGGCGGCCTCTGCCCCCAGCACGCCGGAGTTGAAGAGGGCGTAGAGCAGGAAGGTGGCGTAGCTGGTCTTGGTGGCGACGCCGCTGATGCCGCTGATGTTGACGTGGGCGCCCTTGGTGCCGTCGAGGAAGTCGAGGTCGATGTAGACCGGCTCGCCGTCGCGGCTGCGCCCGGCCACCAGCTTGCGCTCCACGTTGTCGTGGTCCAGCGCCGCATCCCGCTCCGCGCCCACCGCCCGGCGGACCTCCGTGCCCGGCAGCGGCGGCACGAAGATCTCCGGCACCACCCGGGTGATCTGCACCATCGCGGCCTCCGACACCTCGGCCGGCAGCAGCCCGTCGGAGATGAGGAACACGTCGCTCTGGAAGCGAGCCCCCTCGTGCCGGGCCCGCACCTGCCCGACGATGCCGTAGAGGCTGAGCTTCTCACCCGTGGGGAGGATGCGATCCAGCGCCAGCACATCGTCGAGCTGCACGTGCTGCCCCGGCGCCACCGCCACCCAGAACTCCAGCGGCGTGGCATCGTCGGTGCCCAGCACCCGGCCCACCACCGGCCCCACATTGGTGTCGACGAAGTCCTCGGTCATGTGTCCCTTTGTAGCGCCTGGGTGTCACGCGGTTGCGCAGGTGGGAGAACGCACGGCGGGCGG
>JACJWF010000035.1 GCA_020637295.1 Acidimicrobiaceae bacterium
GTAGATGCGGTACTGGTGACGGGTGAGAGCCATCAGGCGTAGTTCCTTTCGGTGGCACCCTCGACCTCGGCTTTGAGGTCGACTAGGGCGCGGGTGAACGGTTGGGCGTACTTGCCGATCCACCGGTCCGCCACCTGCTGGATGGGGACCGGGTTGAGGAAGTGGCGCTTGGTGCGGCCTTCCTTGCGGGTGGTGACGAGGTTGGCGGCCTCCAGCACAGTGAGGTGCTTCATCACGCCGAAGCGGGTCATCTCGGGGAAGGCGTCGCACAGCGACAGCAACGACTGGCCGTCCTGCACGAAGAGTGCGTCGAGCACGGCGCGGCGCGTCGGGTCCGCCAGGGCCCGGAACACGGCGTCGAGGTCATCGACCATGCGGCCAACATTAGGTGACCATTTGGTCACCTGTAAAGAGCCAGGCCCGTCAGTCGAGGTAGCGGGATGGGTCCACCTGCAGCAGGCCGGCGTCCACCACCCGGCGGCTGAGCACGCGCCCCAGCGTCCGCAGGCGCTCGCAGCCATCGTCGCCCAGCACCTCGTACGGCGCGGTCGAGCGCTGGTCGGTGAGGTCCTCGATCCGCTGGCGCAGCGCCCGCCCCGCGTCGGTGAACGTCAGCCCGTCGCCGGCCAGCAGCCCGCGGGCGCGCAGGCGATCCTCCCCCGCGGCCCACGCGGCCTCCGGCCACGCCCGCGTGGCCCTCAGCACCTCCGCTGGCACATCGCCGCTGGCGGCGTGGGTGATCAGCGCCTCCACCCCGTCCAACCCCTCGCCCACCAGCGCGGTGAGGTGGCCGTCGCCGCGGAACTCACGCAGCAGAGTCTGGGCGTGCCACAGCACGAGGTGGGGCTGATCCGGCCACGGCAGCGAGGCGTGCGCGGCGAACAGTGGGCGCCCCTCCGGGTGCTCGCAGGCCGCCTCGGCGGCCCGGCGCGCCAGCACGGCGGCCTCGGCCAGGTCGTCGCCGCCGATGGCGTCACCCCATGCCCGCCGCAGCGCGAGGTCGGCCAACTCCAGCCTGGCCTCCAGGATGCGGGCAGGCGACGCCATCCCCCACGCGGCCGGGATGCTGCGGCGCACCAGCGAGGGTTCGAAGTTGTAGAACGTGGCGATCACCACCTCCGCCGGCACCGCCCCCATGGCCGCCGCACGAGAGGCGAAGTAGGCGGTGCGGTGGTGGCTGAGGCCGGCGCGGGCGTAGATCTCCGAGCCCTCGGGGGCGAAGTAGATCATCCCGTGCACGGGTTCGAGGGTGCGCCAGGTCTTCCGGGCAATGGTCGGGTCCATCGCCGCAGCATGGCAGACGGCAATATTCCGAAACTCCGACCGGAATAGTCGGGATTAGGTGTAGTGTTGCACCCACTGACCACTCCACCGCCCCACCCGAAGGAGCAACCATGACCGTCCGCCTCGGCGATACCGCCCCCGACTTCACCGCCCCCACCACGGAGGGCGAGGTCCATTTCCACGAGTGGCTCGGCGACTCGTGGGGTGTGCTGTTCAGCCATCCGAAGGACTTCACCCCGGTGTGCACCACCGAGCTCGGCTACGTGGCCCGCATCAAGCCCGAGTTCGACAAGCGCAACGTCAAGGTCATCGGCCTGTCGGTCGACGACGTGGAGAGCCACCTGAAGTGGGAGGGCGACATCGGCGAGACCCAGGGCACCCCGGTGAACTTCCCGATGATCGGCGACCCGGACCGCAAGGTGGCCGACCTGTACGACATGATCCACCCGAACGCCAACGACACGCTCACCGTGCGCTCCGTGTTCATCATCGGGCCGGACAAGAAGGTCAAGCTGACCCTCACCTATCCGGCATCCACCGGCCGCAACTTCGACGAGATCCTGCGGGTCATCGACAGCCTGCAGCTCACCGCCGGCTACAAGGTGGCCACCCCGGCGAACTGGCGGGACGGCGACGACGTCATCATCGGCTCGGCGGTCACCGACGACGAGGCCAAGCAGCTGTTCCCCCAGGGCTGGAAGACCGTCAAGCCCTACCTGCGGGTGCTGCCCCAGCCGAACAAGTGATGAACATCTGACGGTTCGCGCTCAGGTGCGGCCCGTTCCCTGCCGACACTCTCCCCGATCGACGACGCCCCGCTGCTGCCTCTGGCCGGCGGGGCGCCGTCGCGTCAGCGGCGCTTGGAGCCGCGGCGCTGGTCCTTGCGCTGCACGAACCGCAGGGCGCTCCAGGTGTCGTCGATGGCGCACACCTTGTTGTCCACCCAGCCGGTGCGCAGCAGCTCGGCGCGCAGCACGTCCTCGGTGATCTCGCTGGCGACGCCGCTGGTCTTCTTCGGCCAGCACACCCAGATGGCCCCGTCCGGCTCCGCCGCGGCCGTCAGCTTGGACCACTCCGCCACCAGCGCAGCCCGTGTGGTGTGGAACGTCACCACCACGTCGACGGGCAGGGCGAGGTGCTGCTGGCGGACGGCCTCGCCCACGTCGCCGAGGGTCGCCTCGAAGCCGGGCGGAGCGTGCAGCAGCGTGTAGACGGCGTCGCCGGTGATGCCCAACTTCTTCGGCAGCGGGGTGCCCGAGTATCCGGCGCTCATGCCGCCCACTGTGGCACAGCCGGGTCAGCCGTCGGCGGCGATGGCCCGCAGGACGTCCATCCGCGTGGCCCTCCACGCCGGCACGACGGCCGCGACCACACCGGCCACGAACGCCAGCCCCATGATCCACAGGATGTTGCCGACCGGGATCGAGTACTCGGTGAGCCCCTGGTCGCGCAGCGACACGATGACCAGGTAGCCGAGCACCAGGCCCATCACCACGCCGACCGCGGCCCCGTAGACGGACGTGATGACGCTCTCCCACCGCACCGTCGTGCGCACCTGGGCACGCGTCATGCCGACGGCGCGCAGCAGGCCGGTCTCCCGGCGCCGTTCGTAGACGGCCAGCAGCAGGGTGATGACGATGCCGAACGTCGCGATGACGATCGAGAGGAACAGCAGGCCGTAGATGAACGCCAGGCTGCGGTCGATGAGGTCGGCTCGGCCGGCGATGAACTCCTCCCGGTCCTGCAGTTCGCCGATCGGGTAGTCGGCGAGGATCGGCGCCGCAGCGGCGCGCAACTCGGCGTCGGACACGCCGGGCGCCCGGTTCACCACCACGAAGCCGGACAGCACCGACACGCTGGTGCCGTCGAAGGTGGCGCGGTCGAACAGGCGGGCGGGGGCGAAGTCGCCCGGGTCGTAGATGCCCTGCACGGTGAGCGTCACCGTGGCACCGTCGATCTCCACGTCGAACGGCGAGCCGAGCGCGAGGTCCTTCTTGCGGGCGAAGTCCTCACTCACCAGCACCCCCTCGGGGGTCAGATCGGTCATCGAGCCGGCGGTGAACGTGACGCTCACCACCTGCTCGGCGATCTCCGGGTCGATCTGCCAGCCGCGCACGCTCTCGCCATCGGGGGTGGCGAGGGACACGAACCCCAGGCCGGCCGCGGCACTGACCTCGGGCAGGGCGTTCATCCGGTCCACGAAGTCCTGCGGCAGGCTGAGGCTGCCGCCCCGGGTGGAGTTGACCACATAGTCGCCGACGAACGTCTCCCCGAACGTCTGGCGGATCTGCTCCTTGATCGAAGCCGCGAAGACTGCCGCGCCGGTGACGAGGGCGACGCCGATGAGCACGGGTGCTGCGGTGCGAGCGGTGCGCCGCGGGTTGCGCTGCACATTGCCGCGGGCCATGGCACCGGTGACGCCGCGCACGGCCTGCACCGGCGCGCCGATGATGCGGGCGATCGGCTTGGCCATCACCGGGCCGAGCAGCAGCACCGTGGCGAACAGGCAGATGACGCCGGGGGCCAGCAGCAGCGCATCCGCCCCGGCGATGACGGCGACGACTGCGGCAGCGCCGATCGCGGCCACGAGGCCGGCGGCGATCACCCGACGGCGCACGTTGCCGACCTTCTCCAGCACGGCGTCGGTCATCGCGGCCACGGGCGGGACCCTGCCGGCCCCCAGCGCGGGGCCGAGCGC
>JACJWF010000036.1 GCA_020637295.1 Acidimicrobiaceae bacterium
GTCCGCACCGCCAGATGAGCCTTCTGCACATGACGCAGGTGACAGGGGTCCTGCACCACCACCCGGCCGGCTGGCCGGATGACTGCCAGCTCGCCGGCGCGAGGCGCCAGGTACTCGTGCACGTCCTGGACACGGCTGCTGAACGCCTCGGCCTCGGGCGTGCCGAGCAGCCGGCCGTACTCCTTCATCGCGGCGCCGCAGCCGGCCGAGTTGACCAGGATCGGGGCGTCGCCGGGCATGGACGCCATCACCCGCTCGGCGAGCTTCGACGCCTGTGGGGTGAGCCCGGCGTGCGTGTGCAGCGCGCCGCAGCAGCCATCGCCGCTGCCGGGCAGCGAGTACGTGACACCGAGCCGGCCGAGTATGCGGGCCGTGGCCTGATGGGTCTGGCGCTGCCAGGCGTCCATCACACATCCGGTGAACAGCCACACGTCGTTGCCCGTGGGCCGGACAGCAGGCGGGCGGCGCAGCGTCAGGCGGGGCAGGCCCAGCCGGCGAGGCACCAGCCGCAGCCGCGGGGCCACCGCCAGCAGCGACGACCCGGCCAACAGCAGACGATGGCGTGGCAGCACGGCGAACGCCGCCCGCTGCCAGCGCGGGGTGACCTTGCCGGCCTCGGCCAGTGCATGGCGGGTCTGCTCCTGCAGGTGCCCGTACGGGACACCGGAGGGGCAGGCCGGCTCGCACCCGCGGCACTGCACGCAGGTCTCCATGAACTCGACGAACGACGGCGTGACCGCGGCGCCCTCCCACTGCACGGCCCGCATGGCGGCAATGCGCCCCCTGGGCGACAGCGCTTCCTCGCCCGTGACCCGGAAGGTGGGGCAGTGCGGCAGGCACAGCCCACAGCTGACGCAGGTAGCGAGTTCCTTGTCGTCGAGGTGCAGGTTCACGGCCCACTCACCGTAGCGGCTGGGGTGCCACGCCCGACGGCCACGCCGTTGCGGGCCAGCCCCAGAACAACGAGGATGAGCGGCCACGCTCCCCGTGGGTACCGATTGTCCCCAGTAGTGGGACAATCGGTGACTGCGTCACCGTCGACCCGTCAACACGCCCGCAGCGGCAGCTACGTGCGGCCCAAGAGGCTTGCAAGATCAGCCAGCACTTGATCGCCGTTGGGAACCTCGGTGAGCGCGACGACCGACTCAAGAGGTGGCTCTGTCAGATCGCCCGGTCGGACGGCCTTGGAGTCGATGAGAACACCTCGATCGATGATGTTCTGCATGGTCTCGTGGCAGAGCCTCGCGCCGTCGTTGGGTCCGAACTCCTTGAGCATTGCCGATACGAGCAGTGCTGCGTCCCCGCTCAACGGGCGACACTCCTTGACACCGATGGAAAGCGCCGCTTTGACGCGAGGCGGGAGCAGCCACGAGTCGGGCGTCAGCGGTATCTCCGTCAGGGGCACCTGGACCCATGTCATGTCCGTCTCGGCGTCCACATCATCCGCTCTGATGTACAGAGCATCGCCCGTCAGGATCAGCTCCGACAGCCCGGCCACGCCACCCTTCATGGCGAGAAGTGGCCCATCCTCGTCGACCTCGACCACGAGCGTCGACGATTCACCTGCGACTCGTACCCGATATCGATCGGCAGTGAGTTGGGGCTTGACCCAGATCTGGAAGTACGCCGTCCAGCCGGCCAACAGGACCAGAAGCGCAGCGAGGAGCCAACGTACCCATCGGCGAGTGAACACCGCTGACAGGCGCTCCAGAGCTCCCGAGCCCTCGTTGCCGAATTGCGAAACCGCGGACATCAGTTTGGAGCAACCCGTCGCCGCACAACCGCAGACTGCCCGCACTTGGTTGCCACGTCAACCCATACCGAGCGGACTTCGGCGTGGCAGGCGAGCGCGAGACTCATCTCGTGGCTGCCGCATCGACGATCACCATCGGCCGACTCGGACAGGCCTTGGAGCGATGCCTTGACGGGTGCGAGCGCTCCGATCGACAGCAGGGGCGGTATCGAACTGATACCATGCACCCCATGGCTATGACCCTCCGGCTGACGGACAGCGAACAGGACGCCCTGCGTGAACGCGCTGAGGCCGAGGGTATCTCGATGCAGGAGGCTGCCAGGCGCGCCGTGCGTGAGTTCGTCGCTCGGGGTCAGCACCGCGACCGCGTCTCCGCGGCGACGGCGCTCGTGATGGACCGCCACGCCGACGCGCTGCGTCGCCTCGGCGAGTGACCGATCCGGTCGAGTACCTCGACCTCGACGATCTGATCGAACTCGCGATCACCCTGCTCGGCGATCCGCCACCGATTCGCGACGTCGGCCTCCTCGGCTCCGCCGCAGCCCGACCCCAGGCGACGGCCTTCGGACGCGACGCGTACCCGGACGTCGTCACCAAAGCAGCAGCGCTCCTGCAGTCGATCGTCAACAACCACGCTCTGGTCGACGGCAACAAGCGCCTCGGATGGCTCGCCGCTGCCGTGTTCCTCGAACTCAACGGATACAGCGCGTCCAAGATCTCCAACGACGACGTCTACGACCTCGTCATCTGGATCGCCTCCGCCAACCCGTCCCTCGAGCACGTCACCACACGACTGTCTCGGCT
>JACJWF010000037.1 GCA_020637295.1 Acidimicrobiaceae bacterium
GAGTTCGGACATCAGTAGACGATGATGCCGCGGATGTTCTCGCCGTCGCGCATCGCCTGGTAGCCCTCGTTGATCTCGTCGAGGGTGTACCGCCTGGTGATCAGCTCGTCGAGCTTCAGCTGCCCCTCGCGGTACAGGCCGAGGAGGGCGGGGATGTCGTGGCGCGGGTTCAGCGAGCCGAAGATCGTGCCCTTGATCTCCTTGTTCCACATGGCCAGTTCGAACAGGTTGACGGACGCCTCGGTCTGGGTGATCGGGGCGATGGCGGTGACCACGATGGTGCCGCCCTTGCCGGCCAGGGCCGTGCCGAGCTGCATCATGTTCCCGTAGAGGACGCCGGGGGTCATGATGACCTTGTCGGCCATCTGACCCCAGGTCATCTCGGTGACGGCGGGGAACGCTTCCTCCATCGAGGCGAAGGTGTGGGTGGCGCCCAGCTCCATCGCCTTCTCCCGCTTGAACTCCACGGGGTCCACGGCGATGACCCGCTTGGCGCCGGCCATGGCCGCGCCCTGCACGGCGTTGATGCCGATGCCGCCGATGCCGACCACCACGACGGTGTCGCCGGGGCGGACTTCGGCCCGCTTGGTGGCCGAGCCCCATCCAGTGGCGACGCCGCAGGACACGAGTGCCACCGCGTCCAGCGGGAGGTCGGTGTCCACCCTGATGACCGACGCCTCGGCCACGCAGGAGTACTCGGCGAACGTGCCCAGCTTGGCCATCAGCTTCACCGGCTGGTCGCCGTTGACGAAGTGGCGGTGGGTGCCGTCGGTGATCATCCCGCCCTGCATCGCGCCGGAGCCGGCGTCGCACAGGTTCTGGCGGCCGGTGCTGCAGTAGCGGCAACGCCCGCACGACGGGATGAAGCTGGCGGAGACATGGTCGCCCACGGCCACGCTGGTGACCCCGGGGCCGACCTCCACCACCACGCCGGAGCCCTCATGGCCGCCGATGATCGGGAAGAACGGGGGCATGCCCGCGGCTTCCAGCATCTCCGCCGGCGGCACCATGTCGCCGGTGATGAAGTGCTCGTCGCTGTGGCACAGGCCGGCGACCTTCCACTGCACCAGCACCTCGCCCGCCTTCGGCGGGTCGACCGTGAGCTCTTCGACCTGCCAGCGCTGGTCCTGCCCGTGGAGCACGGCGGCTCGACACTTCATCGGGGTTCCCCTCAGTCCTCGTGCTCGTACACGAGCACGCCACGGATGTTCTCGCCGGCGTTCATCGCCGCGTAGCCGTCGTTGATGCCCTCCAGCGGGTAGGTGCGGGTGACCAGGCCGTCCAGATCAAGCTGGCCCTGGGTGTACAGCTCCAGCAGGCGGGGGATGTCCTTGCGCGGGTTGCCGGAGCCGAACAGCGAGCCGATGAGCTGCTTCTCGAACACGGTGAGGAACACGGCCGGGATGGCGATGCTGGCCTCGCTGACCGGGTGGATGTTGGTGACGACGATCTTGCTGCGCTTGCCGCCCAGCCAGAACGCCTCGCCGAGCACGTCGCCGTTGCCGACGCCGCAGGTCATGATGACCTTGTCGAAGCCACGGTTCCAGGTGGTGGTGTCCAGGGCGGCGATGGCGTCCTGGATGGAGGCGTGGGTGTGGGTGGCGCCGAACTCCATCGCCTTCTCCCGCTTGAACTCCACGGGGTCGATGGCGGCGATGACCGCGGCACCGGCCATCTTGGCGCCCTGGATGGCGTTGCTGCCGATGCCGCCGCAGCCGACCACGGCCACGGTGTCGCCGGGCTGCACGTCGGCGGCGTAGACCGCCGAGCCCCAGCCGGTGACCACGCCGCAGCCGAGCAGGCAGGCCCGGTCCAGCGGGAGGTCCTTGTCGATCTTGATGCAGCTGGCCTCGTGCACCACGGTGTGGTGGGCGAACGTGCCGAGCGCGCCGATGGCCAGCGTGAGGTCGTTGCCGTCCTTGTCGTGGTG
>JACJWF010000038.1 GCA_020637295.1 Acidimicrobiaceae bacterium
CGACACCGAACGGGGTGATCCTCACCTCCTCTTCGACCACGTCGACCATCCCGGCAAGTGCCAGACGATGCATGTGGTCACGCAACGACGACCGCGCGGCCATGGCCAGGGTGTCCGGCTGCAGCCACGCAGGCACGCCCGACGACTCGATGGCTGCGACGGCAATGGGAACCATCTCGTCGAACGTGAGCGGCACTCCGTAGCCCATCGCCGGCGCAAGCAGGTACGGCAACCCTCCGGCGAGCAGGCCATCGACGTCGACCACGAACGACCATCGCTGACTCGTGGGCACCAACTGCAGAGTGGCTGTCGCGAGCTTGGTCGCGGCGGCCAGTGGGTCGTGCGGCCAGCGCTTCACCGGCAGCAGGCGCCCCTTCACCACGCGGGTCGCGCCCGTCTCCTTGGCGAGGTCGAAGAGATATGCCAGGTGCGGTAGCTCGTTCATCGAGCGCACCTGGCTGGAGGCCCCCGGTGGCCCGTACTCGAAACGGTCGCCGGTCTCGAGGCGTTCCACCAGCGCGCGACAGTCCACCAGCTTCAAGTTGCCGGTGGACGTCAGCGCCACACCCTTGTCCCCGAGGTACTCGCGCAGCGCGACCACCGCCGCACGCAGCTTGCTGGCCTCAGCACCCGCGGCAATCGCAGCAGCGTTCGGCATTCGCACCGGCGGCACGTCGAACGACGCCCGCGCCCGCCGCAGGTACTCCTCCTCATTGGTGACACCCGGAGGCTGCATGAACGGGTCCGTCAGGGCAACCCGCTCGTCGAACGGGAGGCTGTTGAAACGGTCCATGGCTGCTTGGAGCGACGAGGGGTCGTCGAAGTCGACGTCGGCGCCGGCAAGGGCAGGACCCATGAACATGCCCTTCGCCATGCCGTACTTGGAGGGGTCCGCCATCGCTGCCAGGTAGGCCTCCGTCTGCTCCTCGGCATGCCGGGCGAGGGCCCTCGCCTGCGACGCAGGACCGCGCCAGTGGCCCGAGGCGCCGAGGAACTCGAGGTAGGCAACCAGGCCGTGCACGATGCCCAGCCAGTCCTCCGGCGGGAACGACAGCCTCCTCGGGCACCACTCCAGCAGGTATTCGTCGATGTCATGGCGATCGAACAGCGTGAGGGCGCCGCTGCCGTAGTCGGTGTCCCAGCCGAGGAACGTTGCGGCGTCGGCGATCAACCCGGAGGCTTCGTGCTCCGGTCGCTGCGCCAGCAACCATTGGCGAAACTCGTCGAGCAGTGCTGTGCACGCCTTGGCGAGGCGACGGCTTTCCAGGTCATCCACAGGACGGACGGTAGCCGCAGGCGACACCGCCCCCTCAGACCCGGTCGAGGACCACCACGGGGATGCGGCGGGTGGTCTTGTCGGCGTACTCCTTGAAGTTCGGCATCAGAGCGGCCTGGGCGTCGTAGAGGCGGTCGCGTTCGGCACCTTCGGCAACCCGGGCGCGGGCGGCGAACCGGTCCGTGCCGATCTCCACGGTGACGTCCGGGTTGGCGACCAGGTTGCGGAACCACTGCGGGTCGTCGGGCGCCCCGGCCTTGGAGGCGATGATCACGACGGCATCGCCGTCCCGCGAGTACACGAGCGGGGTCGTGTACTCCTTGCCGCTCTTGGCCCCCGTGTGGGTGAGGAGGATCATCGGGGCACCTTCGAAGGGGCCGCCGACCTTTCCGGCGTTGGCACGGAACTCGGCGATGACGCCGCGGTTGAACTCGTTCGGGTCGCTCATGGCGCCATCCCTATCACCTTGCCGGCTGCCCGGCTGACGGCCGCGCCGGGCCGGGCCGCTTCAGCCGAAGTCGGCGTTCACCTGGGTGAGGCGGAGGTGGTTACCGGACGGGTCGCGGAAGCCGCAGTCGATT
>JACJWF010000039.1 GCA_020637295.1 Acidimicrobiaceae bacterium
TGATGCGCCTCTACAGCGAGGAGACCACCAAGTCCCTCGTGGCCATGCGCACCCGGGCGGAGCTGAAGGCCGGCAAGGCCCCCGGCCCCGGCGGCTCGCTGGGCAAGCTGCACGGCGCGATGATCTCCCGCCTGATGCGCCAGATCCTCGGCGACCTGTTCGGCCTGGACCTGGTGGCCAACCAGAAGGGCGACAAGGCCGAGCAGTGGGGCCGCACCCTCCTCACCAGCTTCTCGGCCAACATCGCCGGCGGCACCGACGAGATCCAGAAGAACATCATCGGCGACCGCGTCCTCGGCCTGCCCCGCGAGCCGATGGTGGACAAGGACGTCCCCTTCCGCGACCTGAAGGTCGGCACCCAGAAGGGCTGACCCGGGCCTGCCGCACTCACGTCCAGGGGTTGAGCACGTCGAGGCCCTCGAAGCGCTCGAAGTCCTTGACGTTTCGCGTGACGACGGTCATGTCGTGGACGAGTGCCGTCGCTCCGATCAGGGCGTCGCGGAAGGACGCCGGGTCCGGTACGTGCAACGCCGCTGCGCGCCGCGCCACTCGTTCGTCGACGACGAGGACCCGGCTCTTGAAGGCCGCTGTCACGCTCTGGTCGAGCCACGCACGCAGCAGCGCTCCCTGGTTGGGGTCAGAACGTTCCATCAGCAGCACGCCGTGCTCGAGCTCATGGATGGTGACCGCGGAGATGAAGAGCACGGACGACGGCACCTGCTCGGCCCAGGTGGCAACGCCGGGGTTGGCCTTGCCGCCGCGCACCTTGCGGAGCTCGGACACGACGTTCGTGTCGAGCACGAACATCAGTCGAACGACGCGGGTAGCGCCACATCGGGATGTTGTGGGGCGACGAAGTCGATGTCGGCGACACCCGCGGGCTGGGCAAGCAGGTCCAGCACTCGGTGCGACCCGACAAGTTCCTCATAGGCCTCGAAGGTGAGAAGTACGTGCGCCGGCCGACCCCGGTCGGTGATGTAGACCGGACCCTGCTCTGCCGCCTTCTTGGCACCGCTGGTGTCCTGATTGAACTCCCGGCTGCTCATCTGCGTCGTCATCACATCACCTCCCTGAATGTAGATACATCTCTACATTAGAGCGGCGAGCAGTCCCCGGCAACCTCGGCGCCCAGAAGGGCTGAGCCGCCCCAGTCCTGCCCCCGCCCGTTCGGCCGGCCGTCCGGTGGTCGGCCTGGTTCACGTCATTCCGATTTCGACTCGCGCCCGGGCACACCCCGCGGCTTGAGCTGCGGCGGGGGCGAGTTCGAACCACGTGGAATCGGAAAGAAGTGAAACGGCTCGCCCGACGACGGGCGGCGACGTCCGCCGGGACAGCGCTTGCGCTGTGACGTTCTTGAGTCCAACATGGCTCAGATCAAGCACCTGTCGAGAGATCTCATCGCCGAAGGTCGCCGTCACGACTGGGCCATCGTGATGGGCGCCGTGACGTTCAGGCCCCTCGCGCTCGTCACTTTGCTGGCAATCACCGCATGTGGCGCCGCCTCGACGGAGAAGCAGAGTTCACCACCTGGCCCAACGGTTGGCAGCACCGCCGTGGACATCACTGCGACCTCACAACTGCCCACCACCACTGGGCGACACC
>JACJWF010000004.1 GCA_020637295.1 Acidimicrobiaceae bacterium
TGGCGCCAGAGGTGGACGCAGCGATCGACGACGCCATCGCCCACCTGCGGGCGTTCAACGAGCAGGTGATGGAGCGGGCCGCGGACTGGAGCTTCGAGAGCGAGCAGGGCCTGACGGTCGGCGAGAAGATCACGCCGATCACCAGCGCCGGGCTGTTCGTGCCCAGCGGCAAGGCCAGCTACCCCAGCGTCGCCTACCAGCTGGCCGTGCCCGCCACGGTCGCCGGGGTGCCGCAGGTGGCACTGGTGGTGCCGCCGATGCCCGACGGCAGTGGCCGCATCGACCCCGCCGTGCTGGTGGTGTGCCGCAAGCTGGGCATCACCGACGTGTTCCGGGTGAACGGTCCCGCCGGCGTCGCCGCACTCGGCTTCGGCACCGAGACCATCCCGCAGGTGCGCAAGATCGTCGGCCCCGGCAGCCCGCCGGTGGCCTGCGCGCAGGTGGAGATGCAGCGCTACGGCGTGGCCACGATGATGATCCTCGGCCCCACGGAGAGCCTGGTGATCGCCGACGACTCCGCCGACCCTCGCCTGACGGCCGCCGACCTGCTGAACGAGGCGGAGCACGGCACCGACAGCGCCGTGCTGCTGGTGACGCCCAGTGCTGCGCTGGCCGACGCAGTGGACCGCGAGCTGGAGGCCCAGCTGGCCGTGCTGCCGACCGCACGTGCCGAGGCCGCTCGGGCCGCGCTGGGGGCCAACGGCGGGTGCGTGTTCACCGCCGACCTCGCCGAGGCCGCCGAGGTGGCCAACCGCTGGGCGCCCGAGCACCTGCAGCTCGCCGTGGCGCCGGGGCACGAGGCCGCCACGCTCGACCTGCTGGTGAACGCCGGCGAGGTGCTGGTGGGCCAGCACACCCTGTTCAGCGCCGGCAACTTCGTCATCGGCTGCCCGGCCAGCCTGCCCACGGGCGGGTTCGCCCACGTCAGCAGCGGCATCACCGCCGAGGCCTTCCTCAAGCGAACCGCCATCGCCCGCGCCGACGCCGCCGCGCTGGCCCGGATGACCCCGACCATCCTGGCCATGAGCGCCCACGAGGGCTTCCCCGCCCACGCCAACGCCGCCCGCATCCGCCAGACCTGAAACGCTGAGCACCCGATGCGTCGGCACTGCTGACATGGGGTGGCAGCAGTTGCCCGTCGGTACAGGCGGCAGCCCGTGCGTCCGTCGCTTCATGTGGCGGAGCGAGTGATGCGTGTACGCTATCAACATGCCCGGACCCGCCGAACTCATCCGGAGTGCGCGCGATCGGCGCGGGCTGAGCCAGCGAGCCCTTGCTGAGCGTGCCGGTGTCGAGCAATCGACCATCGCTCGCATCGAGCTCGGCGAGGCCGACCCTGCGTACTCCACTGTGGTGCGCATCCTCGATGCCGCCGGGTTCCGACTGCCGGAGCCAGAACCCTCCATCCCGACCATCGCCGAGGCGGCCGTCGGCGGCGACGAGATCGACTGGACGATGCTGCGTTCGGTCGCGGATCTGGCCGACCGGGATCCCTCATCCGTGCAGCTGCTGATCGGTGCGGAACCGCCCGGCGAGACCCACAGGACCGCGCGGACGATCCTGGCCGCTGTCGCCGCGCATCTTGCTGAGCAGGCCGAGGTTCGCGCACCTGCATGGGTGCGGCACACTCCGCCCCTCGACGAGCCGTGGCATCCCGACGGGACGCCGCGGATGGTACAACGGACGAAGGCCGAAACGCCGCCGACAGTGGCGAGGTTCAACGTGTGGCTGCGGGCGTCGGCACTGCACCGGGGGCGACCATGACGGGCGTTGGCCGGCCGCTCGCCTGGGGTGAGATCAAGGCGTACCTCGTCGAGGTCGGTACCGAGCTGGAGGCGCGCGGCCTTGTCCGCAGCCTCGTCGTGGTCGGCGGCGCCTATGTCGCGTCGAGAGGTGTGCGCGCCTCCACCACCGATGTCGACACCATCGACGAGCTCGACGCCGAGCTCCGTGCCGTCCTGGCAACCGTTGGTGAGGCCCCAGCCCCGCGTCGCGAACCCATCCGAGTGCTCACTCGCACCCCGGGGTCGGAGTAGGCACTCGGTTGACGGCTGGCACTCGGGTGGGTGGGCCCACACTCGGGTGGGCGGCGTGGGACTCGGACCTCGGGTGAGGGGGTCGGTCAGAGGAGGGCGCGGCGGTGTTGGCGCATGGCGGCCAGCTCGGTGGTGAGGAGGTCGATGTGCTCGGCCTCCTCGGCGGCCAGCTCGCGGTAGAGCTCGCGGGCCGCGCCGGCGGCGGTGTCCACCCGCTCGCGGAAGAACTGCTCGGCGCGGCGTTCCAGCGTCAGCGCCATCTCCACCAGCTCCAGCGGGTCCTTCGGGTCGTCGTGACCGCCGGCCTGCAGCACGCCGCGGTGCAGGCCGTCACCGGCGTCCTCCGGCGGGGGCAGGTGGTAGCGGCGCAGCAGCGTGTCGAGGTGCTCGCGCTCCATCGCCGCCAGCCGGCCGAACATGTCGTGCAGGTCGGCGTCGTCGGTGGCGGCCGCGGCGGCGATGTAGAAGTCCCGCCCGCCGAGCTCGATCTCCACCGCGTGGCGGATGGCCTCCAGCGCGTCGTCCTCCTCGGGCACCGGGCCGGTCTCCACCGCCACCAGCGTGCCGCCGCACGCCGGGCAGCGGCCGTATGGGAAGGCGAAGCCCTCGCTGCGCTTGGCGCACGAGGAGCACTTCCACGCCACCACCGAGCCGGCGCTGCAGAACCCGTCCTCGCCGTGGTCCTCGTCGCCCGGTTCGAACGGCCGCCGGCAGCGGGGGCACACCGACACGCCCGCGGGTACCTCCCGGCCGGCGCCGCCGTCGGTGACGTCCTCCCCGCCGAGGTGGCGGAGGATGGCTGCGGCAGCCCGGCGCCCGGCGCCCATGGCCAGGATGACCGTGGCCCCGCCGGTGACGATGTCGCCGCCGGCGAACACACCCGGCAGGTTGGTGGCCTGGGTGACCGGGTCGGCGGCCACGTAGCCCCGGTGGTCCAGTTCCAGCCCCGCCGTGTTGCGGGTGACGATCGGGTTCGGGTTCGTACCCAGCGCCACGATCACCGTGTCGCACTCGATGTCCATCCGCTCACCGGTGGGCTCCGGCCGGCGCCGCCCCTTGTCGTCCGGCTCGCCGAGCTGCATGCGCTCCACCGTCAGGCCGCGCACTTGGCCATCGGCGTCGGTGAGCACCTCCACCGGGTTGTGCAGCCACATGAAGTCCACGCCCTCTTCCTCGGCGTGGAGCAACTCCTCGGCCCGGGCCGGCGCCTCCTCGCGGGAGCGGCGGTACACGCAGCGCACGTTCGACCCCAGGCGGCGGGCCACGCGCAGGCAGTCCATCGCCGTGTTGCCGGCGCCGACCACCACGACGTCGGTGCCGATGCCGACCGGCGTGTCGATGTCCGGGAAGCGGTCGCCGCCCATCAGGTTGACGCGGGTGAGGAACTCGTTGGCGCTGACCACCCGGCCGGCGTTCTCACCCGGGATGCCGAGGAACGAGGGGGCACCGGCGCCGACCCCGAGGAACACGGCGTCGAAGCCGCGGCGCTCCATCAGGTCCTGCACCGTGAACGTGCGGCCGACCACCTTGTCGGTCTCGATCGTCACCCCGAGCGCCAGCAGGCCGTCGACCTCGCGGTCGATGATCTCCCGCGGCAGGCGGAACGACGGGATGCCGTAGCGCAGCACGCCGCCGGCCACGTGCAGGGCCTCGAACACGGTGACGTCGACCCCGGCGCGGGCCAGGTCGGCGGCGCACGCCAGCCCGGCGGGGCCGGAGCCGACGATGGCCACCCGCTTGCCGGCCCGCTCGGGGGTCGGTTCGGCGACCTTCTCCGGCTCCACGTGCCCGTGGTCGCCGACGAAGCGCTCCAGGCGGCCGATGGCCACCGGCTCCATCCGCTTGCTGATGACGCACTGGCTCTCGCACTGGGTCTCCTGCGGGCACACCCGGCCGCACACCGACGGCAGGATGCTGGCCTCGCGGATGACGCCGAGGGCGCCGTCCACGTCCTTCACCAGGAGGTGGCGGATGAAGCGGGGGATGTCGATCTCCACGGGGCAGCCGCTGATGCACGTCGGCCGGCTGCACTGCAGGCAACGCTCTGCCTCGCGCAGCGCCTCGCTGAGTGTGTACCCCAGCGACACCTCGTCGAACGTGCGTGACCGCGCCGCCGGGTCGCGCACCGCCATCGGCACCCGCGTCGGCTCGATCTCGCGCAGCTTCTTGTAGGTGCGCCGGCCCTCGACGAAGAGCTGCTGCTCCACCTCGCAGCGGTGGGCGTAGTCGGCGGCGGCGGACTGCTCCTCCGTGCGGAACCGGCGCTGGCGGGTGAGCAACTCGTCGAAGTCGACATGGTGGGCGTCGAAGTCCGGCCTCCGTGCAGGCGAAGCGGGTGACCCCGTCCACCGTGGCGCGGCACGACCCGCACATGCCCGTGCCGTCCACCATGATCGTGTTCAGCGACACCATCGTGTGGACGCCGGCGGGACAGGTGACGTCACGCGCAGGCCCGCATCATCACCATCGGGCCGATGGCCACCGCCAGGTCCGGTGGTTCGGCGGCAGCGCGACCACGTCGGCCAGAGCCTCGGTCACCAGGCCGGGCTGGCCGAAGCTGCCGTCGTCGGTGCACGATCAGGTCGTCGGCCCCTCCGCCAGGCGGTCGGTCCAGAACTGCAGGTCTGCGGGCGGAAGCCGACGATCGCCGTCGTCCGCCACCCTGCCTGCTTGAACGCCCTCAGCTGGGGAACACCGGCGCCACACCGAGGCCGCCGCCGACCAGCACGACGTGGCGGGATCCAGCGGGGAGACCGGCTCGATCTCCGTCGGCATGCCGAGGGGCGACGAAGTCGGCGAACTCGTCGCCCTCCTCGTAGTGGTCGCGCATCTCCGCGGTCGACCGGCCCAGCGCCTGCACCACCACGGTCACGGTGCCCACGCCCTCGTCGTAGTCGGCGATGGTCAGCGGGATGCGCTCCGCCCCGTGGTGCAGGTGCACCATGACGAACTGCCCTGCCTGCGCGGCAGCGGCGACATCCGGCGCTTCCACCTCCCACAGGAAGGTGTTCGGGGTCAGCGCCTGGCGGCGAGCGATGCGATACATCCGTGAGCGAGGCTACGACCCAGCCGTCGCCACGGACACGGACCTTCGTCCCCTCGGCGGGTGGCCTACGCTCCCTGTCCGTGCGCTGGTTGGTGCCGACGACAATCGTGATCGCGCTGCTGGTGGCGCCGGTGGCCGGCGCTGCGCCCGATCCGCACGGCGCCATCGACGGCCCGGCCGACCCGGTGGCCGGGGTACAGCCGCCCGTGCGCGCCACCCCGCCCGGCCGCACCTTCACCGTCGCCGCGGTGGGCGACTGGCTGGCCGAGAACCTGGTGAACAACGCCGCCGCGGCCGCCGCCCCGCCGGGTGTGCGCTTCGACCACGAGCCGCTGCTGCGGGCGATGACGCCGCTGGTGCAATGGGCCGACCTGGCCATCTGCCACATGGAGACGCCGATCGGTGAACCGGGCGACATCGCCGGCTACGCCGGGAAGGGCCCCTACGGGTACAACAAGATCCTCGCCCCCTACGAACTGGCGGGCGACCTGCACCGGGTCGGCTTCGACCGCTGCAGCACCGCCTCGAACCACGCCAACGACCTCGGCACCGCCGGCATCGGTTCCACGCTCGACGCCCTGGACGAGGCCGGCATCGGCCACGCGGGGACGGCTCGCACCCAGGCCGAGGCCGCGCCGGCGGCTCACCTGCTCACCGTCAACGGCGTCACCGTCGCCCACCTCAGCTACGCCCGCAACTCGAACTCCGGCTGGCCGGCGGAGGACTGGCGGATCGACAAGGCCGTCACTGCCACCAAGGTGGTGCAGGACGTCGCCGCGGCCCGCGCCGCCGGCGCCGAGGTCGTCATCGTCAGCCTGCATGTGTTCGTCGAGATGCAGACCGGCCCGACGGCGGATGACCGGACCCTCGTCCAGCAGATCACCTCCCTTGCCGATGTCGACCTCGTGCTGGTCACCGGCCCGCACGTGATCCAGCCCTACGAGCAGGTCAACGGCACGTGGGTTTTCTGGAGCCTCGGCAACTTCATCTCCGGCATGGGTGTGGCCAACCGGGGGAAGTACACCGACCCGCGCACCCTCGACGGGCTGATGGCCACCGCCCGCTTCACCGAGCAACCCGACGGGTCATGGCTGGTTGAGCCGTGGGCCCTGCTGGTCTGCAACGTCACCGGCAGCCGCAAGGTCTACCCCGGGATCACCACCCTGCAGGACCCGGCGCTGGGCACCACCCTGCGCACCCAACTCCACGCCTGCGTGAACCGGACGTTGGTGGTGGAGCCGCGGGTGCACTGACCCGCCGGCTGGTCAGGTCTGGTTCTTCACATTGTTGAGCACGCCGTACATGGCCTGCACGAGGGCAACGGCCACGAAGCCGACGACGACGCCGACGAACACGATCATCGCCGGCTCGAACATCGTGGTGAACCGCTTGATCCGGCTCTCCAGCTCACGGGCGAAGTAGATGCCCGCCACTTCCAGCTGGGCATCGAGCGTGCCCGTCTCCTCGCCCACCTTGAACATCTGGCGGGCGGCGCCGGGGAACAGCTCCGTGCGGGCCAGGGGCCGGTAGAACCCGTGGCCTTCCAGCATCTCGGCCTGGGCTTCTTCCAGCCGCTCGCGAAACACCACGTTGTTCGTGGCGTTGGTGGTGGTCTTGATGGCCTCGGGCAGGGGCACGCCGGCGGTGATCATCGTCCCCAGCATCCGGCAGAAGCGCTCCAGCAGGGAGTACTCGATGATCCCGTTCAGCACGGGCAACTTGAGGACGAAGCGGTCCTTGAAGACCTTGCCCTTCTCCGCCTTGAACATCCAGATCAACCAGCCGATGAAGCCCGCACTCAGCGAGAACGGGATGTACCAGTAGACGGTGAACAGGTCAGCGGTGAACAGCAGCGCCCGGGTGGCGAACGGCAGGTCGGCGTTCAACTCCTCGAACAGCGGCTTGAACTGGGGCAGCACGTAGCCGGCCAGCACGGCCACCGTGAACACGGCCAGGGTCATGACCACGCCCGGGTAGGAGAGCGCCGAGATCACCTTGGAGCGCGTGTCCAGCTCGCGCTCCAGGTAGCCGGCCAGGCTGTCCAGCGTCTCGTCCAGCTTGCCGGTGAGCTCGGCGGACGTGAGGATGCCCATGTAGTAGCCGGGGAAGGCCTCGGGGTGCTTGGACGCGGCCTCGGAGAGCGTGCCGCCGTTGCGCAGCAGGTCCACCATGTCGGCGATCGTGCGTTGCAGGGCGAGGTCGGTGGTCTCGTCACCGATCGTCTCCATGGCCTCGGTGAGGGGGATGCCGGCCTTCACGAACACCGCCAGCTGGCGGGTGAAGTGCATCAGTTCCTTCTTCTTGACCTTGACCTTCGTCAGCTCGATGTTCAGCGCGCCGCGCTTCTCCTCGATTTTGACGGGGTACAGCGCCTTCTCCAGCAGCCCGGCTCGCGCCGCGCCGATGGTGTCGGCCTTGATGGCGCCTTCGACGGACGCGCCGTTGGCATCGATGGCGGTGTAGGCGAACCTGGGCATGAGGGCTCCTGGGGCTCCTAGCTGGCGAACAGGGTGCGGACGACTTCGGGGATGGTGGTCACGTCGGCCTCGACCAGCGACATGGCTTCGCGCAGCATCGTGCGCATGCCCTGGGCGACGGCGAGTCGACGAAGTTCTTCGGTGGTGGCCCAACCGACGATCAGGCGGCGCAGCTCCGGAGTGATCCGCAGCAGCTCGTACACGCCGATGCGGTCGCGGTAACCGGTGCCGGCGCAGAAGTTGCAGCCGGCGCCGCGGTAGAAGACGGACTTCTCGCTGCCACCGCTGTGCTGGCGGAACACGGCCAGCTCGTCGGCGCCGGGCGAGTAGGGCTCCTTGCACGAGTCGCAGATGCGGCGCAGCAGGCGCTGACCGATGACGCCCACCACGGACGAGGCGATGAGGAAGGCCTCGATGCCCATGTCGAGGAAGCGGTGCAGGGCGGCCACCGAGTCGGTGCCGTGCAGTGACGACAGCACGAGGTGACCGGTGAGGGCCGACTGCACGGCGATGCGGGCCGTGTCCGCGTCTCGGATCTCACCGACGAGGATGACGTCGGGGTCCTGACGGAGGATGGCCTTCAAGCCGGTGGCGAACGTCAGGCCGGCCTGGTCGTTCGTCTGGATCTGGTTGATGCCGGGGAACACGTACTCGACCGGGTCCTCGACCGTGGTGATGTTCTTGCCCGCCGAGTTCACCTCGAGCAGCGAGGCGTAGAGGGTGGTGGTCTTGCCGGCGCCCGTGGGGCCGGC
The DNA here is from genome assembly GCA_020637295.1 of Acidimicrobiaceae bacterium. Classification (GTDB taxonomy): domain Bacteria; phylum Actinomycetota; class Acidimicrobiia; order Acidimicrobiales; family Ilumatobacteraceae; genus UBA668. The sequence goes on from JACJWF010000004.1 coordinate 8,312, forward strand.
GCAGATCACCATGCCGAACGGGGAGTGGATCATCTTCGAGTAGTGCAGGTAGGTCTCCCGCGGGAAACCCAGCTCGGACAGGCCGATCATCGACCGGCTCTTGTCCAAGATTCGCATGACGATCTTCTCGCCGAAGACCGTGGCGACGCTGGCGACGCGGACGTCCACTTCCTTGCCGTCCACCACCGTGGAGAACTGGCCGTCCTGCGGGCGGCGCTTCTCCACGATGTTCATGCCGCTCATGATCTTCAGGCGGCTGGTGAGGGCAGCATGCACGCCCACCGGGAGGTTGAACGCCTCCACCAGGTGACCGTCGATGCGGTACCGGATGCGCAGCTTCTCGTCCAGCGGCTCGATGTGGATGTCGCTGGCCCGGTCGCGCAGGGCCTGGCTGACGATCCGGTTGACCAACTGCACCACCGGCGCCTGGTCGTCGCCGGCCGCCTCGGCGGCGAGCGCGGCCATCTTGGCCTGCTCGTCCTCCACGTCGAACGTCTGCACCAGCCGGTCGATGTCCGCGTCGGCTCGGTACACCTGGTCGATGAACGTGCGCACGGTCGCTGGGTCGGACACGAAGAACTTCACCGGCCGCCCGGCGGCGGCTTCCACCGCGCTGCGCCGCGACGGCGACGGGTCGGCGCACAGGACCATCAAGGTGTTGCCCTCGGCAGCGACGGCAACGGCGCAGTGGGCGCGCACGACCTTCTCGTCGAGCACGCCCTTGATCTCGTCGGCGATCGTGATGCCCTTGGTGTCCACCGCCTGCACGCCGGTGGCCTGCGAGACGGCGATCGCCAACTCGGTGCGGCCGACGCCGAAGCGGCCCATCACCAGGTCCACGAACTGCAGCAGGTCGCCGTTGGCGAGGCCCAGCGCGGTGGCGAGGTTCTCCGCCGACAGGTGGTTCCCGTCGACGAGCGCCTGGCCGACCTTCATGCACTCCGCGGAGGCTTCACCCTCGGCGGTGGTGCTGCCGGCGCTGTCCCTGTTGCCCTTGAATCGTGCCATCACGGTCTCTCAATCGGTCGCGTCGCCCGTCAGAACGACGACAGGCTCGGTTCGGACGGGCCGGCGTTCGCCGGGCCACTCGCCGCCGAGCCGCCCGCGGGGGCGCTGGCGGAGGGCGACCCGAGGGACGTCGACGGCAGGCTCAGGCCGGCCAGCGGGGCGCGCCCGGTGGCCGTGGGGTCGGTCTTGCGGACGAACTGGTCCGGGTTCAGCTCGGCGATAGCGCGCTCCAGTTCCTCCAGCCGCTCCAGCTGGACGGCGGCGCTGACGTCCATCTCGTCGGCCAGCAGGGCTTCGATCTCGGCCATGCGCAGCGCGCTCTTGTCGAACTTCTCCTCGAGGGTGTCCTTCACCCGGTCCATCTCGATGCGGACGAGCATCGCCTCGCCGACGGCGGCGGACACCTGGTCCTTCACCTCTTGGATGGCGTCCTCGTCCACCTTGCTGACCTGCTGGCGCAGGGCCTCGAGGTGGAGCACCAACTCCTCCTGGCGGTTCTCGATGCCGAGGAGGCGATGCGACATGGCCCCGATGGCGTCGTCGAAGCCGGAACTGATCCGGCCGACGGCGGCCTCGACGGCGGCGATCTTCACACCGTTCTGCTCGTTGACCCGGTCCTCCATGGTCAGCATGCGGTCGGTGATCTTGTGCTCCACGAAGTCCAGGCGCTGGGCCAGGTTGGTGGCCTGGTCGGTGAGCTGGCGCTGCACCTCGGGGCCCACCCGCTCCAGCGTGGTGCGCACGAAGCCGAGGCGCTCCTCCACTGCGGCCGCCAGTTGCGAGTTGCCCTCGTCCATCCGCTGGGCGAGCGCGACGGTGGTGTCGTTGACGTGCTGCACGAGCGCTGCGGCCTGCTCGTCGAACCGGCGGGTGGCCCGCTGGAGGTCGTCGATGCGGGCGTGGGCGGCGGCGCTCTGGCTGTCCAGTTGGTCCTTCAGCGCCGCGACCTCGGCGGAATCCGCGCCGGCCGAGCCGGGCATCTCCAGCAGCCGGTTCTCCACCTCGTTGAGGCGGAACTGCTGGTGGTGGGAGAAGTCGGTCAGCCGGCTCTCCAGTGCGCCCTGCAACTGCTGCAGTGAGGCCGTGTGCTGGGCCATCAACTCGTCCATCTGGGCCCGGAACTCGGCCCGCAGCTCCGCCTTGCCCTCCTCGGCCGCAGCCTTCGCGGCCTCCACCTGCTTCACCACGGTGGAGACGTACTGGGTGAGTTGGCGCTCCACGACTGCCGCGATGGTTGCTGCCAGGACTTCCGTCGTGGACGCGGCGGGTTGACCTTGACCGGGGGTGCTCATGACGGAACCTCCGTTGCCCGAGCCTGACGAGGCGTGCATTGCCGTACCACGGAAGAACTATCGGACGGTCTTGCCCAACTCTTGAGAGATTGGTCCGGGCTACGGTGGCCGTGTGAAGGTCCATCTGGTCGACGGCACGTACGAACTGTTCCGCCAGCACTTCGGGCAGGTCTCGCGCCACGGCAGCGCCGGCCCGTTCGATGCGGCCGTCGGTGTGGTGGCCAGCACCCTGCAACTGGTGATGAGCGGCGCGACGCACGTCGGTGTCGCCAGCGACCATGTCATCGAGAGCTTCCGCAACGACCTCTATGCCGGGTACAAGACCAGCGAGGGCATGGACCCCGAACTGCTCGCTCAGATCCCGGTGATGGAGGAGGCACTCAGCGCCTGCGGGTTCACCGTGTGGCCGATGGTCGAGTACGAAGCCGACGACGCCCTCGGCGCCGCGGCAGCGGTTGCCGAGGCCGACCCCCGGGTGGAGCAGGTGCTGATCGTCACCCCGGACAAGGACCTCGGGCAGTGCGTGCGCGGCACCCGGGTGGTGCAGTACGACCGCCGCAAGGACGACATCATCGATCAGGCCGCAGTGGAGATGAAGTTCGGTGTCGGGCCGGCGTCGATCGCCGACTACCTGGGCCTGGTGGGCGACTCCGCCGACGGCTTCCCCGGCCTGCCCGGCTGGGGTGCCAAGAGCGCTGCCACGGTGCTGGCCAAGTTCGGCACGATCGATGCCATCCCGCCCTCCTCGGCCGACTGGGGGCTGCCCGGCCTGCGCGGGGCCGAGAAGTTGGCCACCACCTTGCGCACCCAGATGGCCGACGCCCTGCTGTTCCGCACCATCGCCACCGTGGCGCTGGACGTGCCCGTCGGCGTGGTGGACGACTGGCTGTGGACCGGCCCGACCGCCGAGTTCGCCGCCGTCGCCGCCCGGATGGGCGCCCCCGACCTGGCCGACCGCGCCGCCCGAGTGGCCGACCGCGCCGCCGCCCGCCCCTCCCCCTCCCCCTCCCCCTCCCCGTCCCCCTCCCCGAAGTGACGTGATATATCACGTCACTTCCCTGGTCAGCGGGGGTCTCGGCGCGTCACTTCGTGGTGGGAAGGCGGTGGGGAGGCAGTGGGAAGGGATGGTCCGAGGGTGCGGACGCGGCAGCACCCGCCGGCTGCGGTGACGGCCAGGCGACCTGCGGCACTCGAGCGGCACCGTTGAAGGCTGCTCCATCCCTGGCCTGACCTGGTTCCCGGACGCCCGTCGCACAGGGCCCGACCGTCACCGCACCCGACGGGTGCGTGGGGAAGCCTAGCGACTTTCTCCTTCCGGCCCGCTACCCTCTCTGCCCGTTCGGGTCGCCCGCGGGCGGCTCCGAGGAGGGATGCGAGAGCGGCCGAATCGGCACGCCTGGAGAGCGTGTGTGGGGAAACTCACCGTGGGTTCAAATCCCACTCCCTCCGCCAGTCAGGCGGCCGGCCGCCCGTTCAGCGGGCGGCGCGGCGGCGGGTCCAGATGCCCAGCCCGATGGTGACGGCGTACGCCACCAGCGCCAGCACCTGCAACCACGACGTGCCGCCGTCGGCCAGGCTGTCCGCACACTCGGCCCCGTACCCGCACAGGCTGGACGTGGAGCCGGCCAGCGAGGCGAACAGCCGCCACAGGCCCAGCAGCAGCCCGATGGTTGCGAGCGGTGTGGCCCAGCGCCACAGGGCTTCGCCGTCGTTGCGGATGAGCGCCACCACCAGGATCACCGCGATGGGGGCGAGGGGGATGAGCGCGTACAGGCACAACGGGCAACTGCCCTTGGGGGAGATGAGATCGACGAAGCGGTCGATGAACGTCCACCCGGCGATCGCCGTGAGCACCAGGGGCGCGGCCACCACGGTCGCCAGGCGGGTGCGGCCGGCGGCGGAGGTGCCCGTGGGCGTGGGATCGCTCATCGCCCCATCATGGCGGATGCGGCGCCGGAGCGGCGATCACAGCGCCGGCGGGCCGGAGAACAGGCGGGCCGTTAGCCTGCCCGTGTGACCGCTCAGCCGCTCTCCGACGACGACGCCATGGCCGTGGCGCTGGACGAAGCGGTGGCGGCCGAGGCCCATGGCGACGTGCCGATCGGTGCGGTCGTCGTGCGCGACGGGGTGGTGATCGCCCGCCGCCACAACGAGCGCGAGCTCACTGGCGACCCGACGGCGCATGCGGAGATCCTGGCGCTGCGCGACGCAGCCGCGGTGGTGGGGCACTGGCGGTTGCTGGACTGCACCCTCTACGTGACGCTGGAGCCGTGCGTGATGTGCGCCGGCGCGCTGGTGAACAGCCGCATCGGGCGGGTGGTCTACGGGGCGACCGACCCGAAGGCCGGGGCGGTGACCAGCCTCTACCAGGTGTGCGGCGACGAGCGCCTCAACCATCGGCCTCCGCTGACGGCTGGCGTGCGCGCCGTCGAGTGCGGTGCGCTGCTACGCCACTTCTTCGCTGCCCGGCGGCGGGGCGCTCAGGCTTCGGCCGGGTAGGGGACCACCAGGTCGTCGGTGGAGACCTCGGGCAACGGGGCGGCGACGGCGTCGATCGCATTCAGTGCCCGCCGCACCGCTTCGGCCACCTCGGCAGCGATCGTCGTCGACATGATCGCCTCGACGGCGGAGTGCGCAAGGCTGATGCCGCTCTCGCCGTCATCGGGCGGGGTGTCGAGGATCGTCTGCGCCGTCAGTGTGGCGGTGGGGTCCAGCAGCTCCGACGGCCGCTCCAGCGGGAACGGCGCCAGCGACACGCCACCCACCGGTGGGACCGGTGCGAACACGGGCCGGCCGTCGTCGCCGGCCGTCGCCGGGAGTGGCGGCGTTGCCGGGGTGACCTCGGCTGCTGCTGCTGTGGCGGCGGCTGCGGCGGGCGCCTCGGGGGGCGAGGTCGCCGGCTCCACGGCCGGGGTCGATCCGGTGACCACGATGGCGGGCAGCAGTGCTGCCGGCGCGGCGGGCTCGTACGGGTGGCCATCGCCTGCCGGCGAGTCGTCCACCACCGGTAGGGCAGCAGACGGCGGCGCGGCCGCGGGCTCGGTGACCACGGGCAGCGACGGCACGGTGGTGGCGACGACCCGCATGGGTGCGGGCGAGCGCGGCGCCAGCACCGTCTCGCCGTCCTCGGCCTGGCCTGGGTGCTCCACCAGCCGGGTGACGACCTCGACGGTGCGGTGCAGCCAGCGGTCGATGCCGCTCGGGTGGCGCCGGTACAGCACCATCTCGTAGCTGTCCACGACTTCTTCCGCGACGGCGACGAGCACCTCGTCGGTCATCAGCTCGACGCACAGTTCCACGGGGCCACGCTCGATGGAGGAGTCCCGTTCGAAGAGCCGGCCGAGATGCTCGGCCCCACTCACCAGCAGCGTGCCCTGCTGCAACTGCTGGCGGGTGATGACACCTTCGACGAGCAGGCGGACCCCGAGGCCGCCGTCGGTGCTGCGCTCGGCGAAGTAGACGTCGCCGTCGCGGAGGTAGACATGCGTGGCCGGCCGGGTGGGCAGGATGAGCTCCCCGGTCAGGAACTGGCGGCGCGCCGCCTCGATCACCTGCCAGGCGGGTCGCGGTGTCGCCGCGCCTCCATCGCAGAACAGATCCACGTTCACGGAAACGTTGTCGGCACTGTTTCTCCGGTTCTTGAGTTTTTTCACGGAACGTGAGCATGGGCCTGTTCCGCTGCCGCTCAGGGGGGGCGAGAACCCCGGTGCCGCCCTGCGGCAGAACCGCTAGCCTGCCGGGCGGAAGGATGCCCGAGCGGCCAAAGGGACACGCCTCGAAAGCGTGCGAGGTGCAAGCCTCCGAGGGTTCAAATCCCTCTCCTTCCGCCATCTGCGATGCCGCCCTTCCTCGGGCGGCATCGTCGCGTCTGGCCCGCTCAAGTGGCCCGTGGCGGGCGCCGATGCCCATGTATGCGGAGGTGGCACGAGGTGCAGCGCTGCGCGCGCCGCGGAGTCGATGGCAGGTCGCTGACCGAGGTGGCCCGGGTCGGCGCGGTCGCGCTGGTTGCCTCGTTCCTGGCGATCGTGGCGGTGACACTGGGCCCGTTGCCGGTGGGCGCAGGCAGCCCCGAGGTGGTGGCGTGCAGCGCAGGCCAACTGTCCGCGGCCCAACTCAACTCGGTGTTCGCATCGCCGGGCGTCGGGGGCGGGGCCGGGTACGCCGGCGGTGACTACCAGCACGTGTACCCGCTGCCCGACGGGCGCTTCCTGTGGCTGTTCCAGGACGTGTTCTTCAGCGCGGACGACGACCTGCGCGACAGCCTGACCGCTGCTGCTCACAACGCCGGGCTGGTGCAGCAGGGCAACTGCTGGTCGGTGCTCGGCGGACCGAACATGCAGAACTACATCGGGTCGTCGCTGACCACCCCGCTGCGCCACTGGTTCTGGCCGCTCGACGGCGACATCGGTGCCGACGGCGCGCTCTGGGTGTTCATGGTGGAGATGAGCAACCCCCGCGGCACCGGCGCGGACTACGGGGCCGTTCCGGTGGGCACGTGGGTGGCCCGCATCGACACCACGACGCTGGCCGTGCTGTCGTTCACCCCGGCCCCGGATGCCGGCACCCGCCTCTTCGGCTGGTCCATCACCAGCGACGACACCTACTCCTACCTCTATGGGCACTGCTACCGGCAGTTCGTGCACAACGTGAACAGCGTCGCCCAGTTCGACGCCACCTGCATGCCGCACACGTACCTGGCACGGGTGCCGAAGGGGCGTTTCGACCTCACACCCGAGTACTGGATCGGCGGCACGTGGGGCTCGGCGGCGTCGGCCCGGCCGCTGATGACCCGCGGCGCGGCCAACCCGATGGACGTCGAGCGCTTCGGTGACACCTACGTCAGCGTCACCAAGATCGACGACTGGTGGGGCGCGTGGGTGTACGTGGACAAGGCGCCGAACCCCTGGGGGCCGTGGGAGAACGACCAGGCCCGGTTCATCGTCAACGAGCGCAAGTGCAGCCAGTGCGGCATCTACCACGCTCACCTGATGCCGTACCTCGACCAGGGCGCCCTCGTGGTGTCGTGGTCCAACGGCGGTCCGTTCAACCTGTGGCAGGCCAACGCCTTCCTCTACCGGCCATCGTTCGTGACGATGCCCCTGCCGACGTTCCGCGCGGACGCACCGGTCGCCGGTCTGCACCTGCAGCCGCGCACTCCGGTGCGGGCGATCGACACCCGCGTCACCCACCAGCGGATGACCGGTGGCTCGATGCTCACCGTGCCGCTGGCCGGTTACGCCGCCGCCGGCGCGGTCGGTGTAGTGGCCACGTTGACGGCGGTGGACCCGGCTCGAACGGGGTATCTCACGGCGTGGCCCTGCGGGGCACGCATGCCGTGGGCCTCGGTGCTCAACACGACGGCCGGCCGCAACACGCCGAACGGGGTCCACGTGCGCATCGACCCACAGCAGCGGCTCTGCATCTACAGCAGTGTGGACACCGACGTGATCGTCGACGTCACGGGCTCGTACCTGCCGTCGGCGACCGCCGGGTTGCACGTGGTGCCGGCCACCCGCGTGGCCGACACCCGCGGCGGCACGCCGCTGGCGAAGGCCGCCGTCCTGCAGGCCCAGGTGGGTGGCGTGGCCGGCGTGCCGGGCGCCCCGGCGGCCGTGACCGTGACGGTGAGCGCCGTCGCGCCGGCCGGCAAGGGGTGGCTGACGGTGTGGCCGTGTGGGCAGGCGATGCCACTGGCGAGCACGGTGAACTTCTACGCGGGTGATGAAGTGGCCAACTCGGCCACCGTGCCGCTGGGGCCCGGCGGGCTGCTGTGCGTGTACACCTCCGCCGTCACGCACGTGGTGGTGGACGTGGCGGGCTGGTGGGACGCCGCCGGCCTCCCCGCTCGGATGGACGACGCCGTCCGCGCCCTGGAGACGCGCACCGGGCCGCGCCCGCCCGCCGGCGCCACGGTGGGTGTGGACCTCACAGGGCTGGTTCCGGGTGGCACGAGCGCGGTGATCGCCAATGTCACCACGGTGCAACCGGGGGCCACCGGCCCCGTGGTGGCGTGGGACTGCGCTGCGGCGGGCGACGGCCTCACCACCGTCGCCGGCACGTCGATGAACCGGGCGGCGCTGGCCGCCGTGGCACTGGGCGATGCCGGGGACGGCGCAGGCGTGTGCCTCACCACCTCCGTGCCGTCGCACCTGCTGGTGGATGTGATGGTGACGTTCTGACGCGGTGCCGCGCTGCGGCGCGGTCGCGGGGACCGCTCAGTCGCAGCGGGTGCCGTCGGCAGGGGCGTTGGCCACCGGGTCGATCAGGTAGTTGTCCACCACGTCGTAGCTGCACTGGTTGACGCCGTACCCGGTGTGCTGGTCGGCGGTGACCACCACCAACCGGCCGTCCTCGAGCGCCGCGGCCATGGCCTCCGTGCTGGACAGGGGGGTGGCCGGGTCGCCGGTGGTGCCCATCACCAGGATCGGGCCGGCGCCGGCGCCGGTGATCGTCACCCGCGGGTCGATCGACGGGGGGAAGAACGTGCAGAAGTACGAGCCGGTGGTGCCGGGTGCGAAGCGCGGCGAGACGGCCTGGTAGTCGGCGGCCGACGCGTCCTCCTCCGCCACCGTGAGCCGCTCGGGGTCGTCCATGCAGACGATCGACTGGAACGCCTCGAGGGAGTTGTCGTACGTGCCGTCGGCGCGGCGCTGGTAGTAGGAGTCGTAGAGGTCGAGCAGCCCGGCCCCGTCGCCGTACTGGGCGTCGGACAGGGAGCGCTCCAGTTGCGGCCAGTAGCTCTCGCTGTACATCGCCTGCGCCACGCCGGTGAGCGCCATGGAACGGGTGAGCGCGGGGCGGTCCGGGTACGTGGGGATCGGCTGGTTGTCCAGCGCCTGCATCAGCGCGTCGAACGCACCCTCCGCGTTGCCGTTGTTGTTGAAGGCGCACGACGTGTCGGCGCTGCACTGGGCGAGGAAGGTGGACAGGGTGCCTTCGAAACCCTCGGACTGCTGCAGGCCGCTCTCCAGGAAGCTGGCGTTGGGATCGGCTGCGCCGTCCAGCACGGCAGCGCGGACGGTGCCGGGGAAGAGGGTGGCCCACGTGGCGCCCAGCTCGCTGCCGTAGCTGAAGCCGAAGTAGCTGATCGTCGCCTCGCCCAACGCCTGGCGGATCATGTCCATGTCCCTCGCCGAGTTGTTGGTGGTGACGTACGGGAGGATGTCCGCGTTCTTCGCCTCGCAGTCGCCGGCGAACTCCTGGGCCAGGTCGACGAGCTGCTGGCGCTCGGCGTCGTCGTCGGGGGTGATGTCCGTACCGGCGAAGAAGTGGTCGTAGTCGTCGATGCAGTCGATCGCCGGTTCGGTGAGGCCGGTGCCGCGGGGGTCCCAGCCGATGATGTCGAAGTGGTCCAGCAAGGCCCGGCTGTAGATCTGGTCCGCATAGATGGCGAAGTCACTGCCGCCGAAGCCCGGGCCGCCAGGGTTCACCAGCAGGCTGCCGATGCGGGTGGCGGCCGGTGCCTTGTGGCGGGCGAGGAACAGGTCGAACGTGCCGGCCGTGGGGTTGGCGTAGTCCACCGGCACCACCATGCTGCCGGTCTCCACCCCGCTGTCCTGGCCGAACTCCGCCCACTCGATGGTGGGCGCGGGCTGCCCGTCGCCGCCCGTCGTGCTGGCGCCGCCCCCGCCGCCCCCGCCGGTGGCCGTGGTGGTGGAGCCCGAGGACACCGCAGTGGGGCCGTCGTCGGTGCACGAGGCAGCGAGCAGGAGGAAGGCGAGCGGGATGGCGGCGGCGGAACGGCGCATCCCGTCAGGCTATGCCCGGCCTCCTCCCGGTGGCGGTCACCCGCAGTCCAGCTCGTCCTGCGGAGGGTTGCCGGGGTCCAGCAGGTACCCCTCCACGGCACCGTCCACGCAGCCGTTCAGTCCGTAGCCGGTGTGCTGGTCCGCGGTGACCACCACGAGATGTCCGTCCTCCAGTGCGTCCGCCATGTTGCGCGTGCTCTGCAGGGGGGTGGCCGGGTCGCCGGTGGTGCCCACGACCACGATCGGCCCGGCGCCGGCACCGGTGATGGTCAGCGGCGGGGCCGGCGGCTGGGGCCACACCGAGCAGATGGTGAGCTCCAGCATCCAGCCCCGGCCGAGGCGCGGTGCCGCGGCGGCGAACTCGGCCTCGTGGGAGTACAGGTCGGCGGGGCCGGTGGAGCCGGGGTCGTCCAGGCAGCCGATGGCGAAGTAGGCCTCCAGGCTGTCGTCCCACTCCCCGCCGCCCTCGTAGCTGTAGTAGTCGTCGTACAGGTCGAGGATGCCCCGCCCGTCGCCGCCCTGCAGGTCGGCCAGCGCGTGCTCCAACTGGCCCCAGCTGCCACGTGAGTACATGGCGTCCGACACCGCGGTGTAGAGCACGCCCTGTGTCACGGGCGGGCGACCGGCCTCGCTGGGCACGGGGTCGGCGTCGGCTGCCTGGGCGAGCGCGTCGAAGGCGCCCTCGGCATCACCGCCGTTGTGGAACGCGCACTCTGGCTCGGCGCTGCATTGGGCGAGGAAGGTTGCGAACGTGGCCTCGAACCCGGCCGCTTGCTGCACGTTCTGGGTCAGGTAGCCGACGGTGGGGTCCACGGCCCCGTCGAGCACCGCGGCGCGCACGGTGCTGGGGAACAGGGTGGCCCAGGTGGCGCCGAGCTCGCTGCCGTAGCTGAACCCGAAGTAGCTGATCTGCTCCTCGCCGAGGGCCTGGCGGAGGGTATCCATGTCGCGGGCGGAGTCGGCGGTGGAGAGGTGCGCCAGCAGGTCGCCGGTGCGCTCCACGCAGCCCTGCACGAACTCCTCGGCCAGCGCCACCAGCGCGTCCTGCTCCACCTGGTCGTCGGGTGAGGAGTCCACCGCGAAGTAGCGGTCGTAGTCGTCCACGCAGTCGACGGCGGGCTCGCTGTACCCGGTGCCGCGGGGGTCCCAGGCGACGATGTCGAAGGCGTCGAGCGGGGCTGGGCCGTAGATGAACTCGGCGTTGCTGGCCAGCACCGTGCCGCCGAAGCCGGGCCCGCCGGGGTTGACCAGCAGCGAGCCGATGCGGGCCGCGGGGTCGGCGGCCGGGTGGCGCACGACGTAGAGGCGGATGGTGGGGCCGGCCGGGTCGGCGTAGTCCATCGGCACCTCGAGGTAGCCGCTCTCCGTGCCGAAGCCGTCGTCCTGCCACTCGATCGTGGAGTCGCCGGTGGGTGCCGACGTGGTGGGCGCGTCGGCGGCCGTGGTGGAGGTGGTGGGACCGGCCGTGGTGGTGGACGTCGTGGAGGCGGTGGTGGTGCCCGCCGCACTGCCCTCGGCGCCGGTGGACCGCACGCCGGCGTCGTCCGCGCAGGCGGCGAGGACCAGCACCGCGCTCCCGATGGCGGTGGCCGTCCGGGCTCGCGCCCGCCACCCCTGCCGCCCTCGGTGCTGCCCTTCCCGCTGCCCTCCCGCCGACTGCATCACGCGCATGGCCGCATCGTACGCACGGCCGGGTCGGCTGTCCTGTCCGTATCCTCGAACCCATGCGCATGGGCCCGCACATGATGATGCGGAACGACGCCGAGGCCGTGAAGGGCCGGAAGCTGGAGGGTCGGTCGCTCCGTCGCGCCTGGCAGTTCGCCCGCCCGTACCGGCGCACGATCGTGGTGTTCCTGCTGGCCATCGTCGGTGCCGCGGCCATCGAGTTGGTGCCCCCGTTCGCCTTCCGCCAGATCATCGACGTGGCCATCCCCTCGGGCGACCGTTCCGAGATCACCTTCCTCGCCGCCATCGTGGTGGCGGCGGCGCTGGGCGATGCGTTGCTGGCCATCGTGCAGCGGTGGTGCAGCGCGCACATCGGCGAAGGCCTCATCTACGACCTGCGCGTGGCGCTCTTCGCCAAGGTGCAGCGGCTGCCCGTGGCGTTCTTCACACGCACCCAGACGGGGGCACTCACCAGCCGGCTGAACAACGACGTCGTGGGCGCCCAGACGGCGGTCACCAGCACGCTCGGGTCGGTGGTCAGCAATGTCGTGGTGCTGGCCACGACCTTGGCCGCCATGGCCGCGCTGGAGTGGCGGCTCACCCTGCTGGCCCTCGTGGTGCTGCCGATCTTCATCGTCCCGGCCAAGCGGGTCGGACGCCGCCTGCAGGCCATCTCCCGGGAGCAGATGGCCACCAACGCAGAGATGAACGCCCAGATGACGGAGCGCTTCAACGTGGCGGGCGCCCTGCTGGTGAAGCTGTTCGGCCGCCAGCAGGACGAGACGGAGCTGTTCTCCTCCCGGGCGGTGCGGGTGCGCGACGCCGGCATCAAGCAGGCGATGTACGGCCGTGTGTTCTTCGTGGCACTCGGGTTGGTGGGCGCGCTCGGCGCGGCTGCCATCTATGGCGTGGGTGCCCACCTGGTGGTCAGCGGCAACATCTCGGCCGGCACCCTGGTGGCCCTGGCCGCGCTGGTGACCCGGGTGTACCAGCCGCTCACCGGCCTCACCAACGCCCGGGTGGACCTGATGACGGCGATGGTCAGCTTCGAGCGGGTCTTCGAGGTGCTCGATGCCCCCGAGCCGATCCAGGACAAGCCCGGCGCGGTGGACCTGGTGGACCCCGCCGGGCGGATCGAACTGCGCGACGTCCGCTTCCGTTATCCGGCTGCCGCCGCCGTCACGGTCGCGTCGCTGGAGGCACCGTCGAACGTGGCGGGCGCCGACCCGGACCGCGACGTGCTGCAGGGCGTGTCGCTGGTGGTGGAGCCGGGCGAGACGGTGGCGCTGGTCGGCGCCTCGGGCTCGGGCAAGACGACGCTGTCCGGTCTGATCCCCCGGCTGTACGACGTCACCGGCGGGGCGGTGCTGGTGGATGGCCGCGACGTGCGCGACCTCACCCAGGACTCCCTGCGCCGGGCCATCGGCGTGGTCAGCCAGGACCCGCACCTGTTCCACGAGTCGATCGGCGAGAACCTGCGCTACGCCAAGCCGTCCGCCACCGTCGCCGAGTTGGATGCCGCCTGCCGCGCAGCACGCATCCTGGACGTCATCCGCGCCCTCCCGGACGGGTACGACACCGTGGTCGGCGAGCGCGGCTACCGCCTCAGCGGAGGGGAGAAGCAGCGCCTGGCCATCGCCCGCCTGCTGCTGAAGAACCCGGCGATGATGATCCTCGACGAGGCCACCAGCCACCTGGACAACGAGAACGAAGCCGCCGTGCAGGCAGCGCTGGACGAGGCGCTCGAGGGGCGGACGGCGCTGGTCATCGCCCACCGCCTGTCCACCATCCGCGACGCGGACCGGATCGTCGTCCTCGACGACGGTCGCATCGTGGAGCAGGGCACTCACGAGGAGTTGCTGGCACTCGGCAGGGTCTACGCCGCGCAGGTGCGAGCCGGCGAGACCCCGATCACGGCGTGATCCCCCGGGCTTCTGGGGCTGGATTTCACCATCCGCCGAACTGGGGCTGGATCTTCTCGGATCCCGCGCGATCGGGGACCACAGAACACCAGGCTCCGATGGCATCCGCAACCCTGTCACACCCCTTCGCGAGGATGACCTCCATGGAAGTCGTCCTCGTTGTACTGCTCGTGGTCGCCGTCGGGGCCGCCGCGTGGCTGCTCGGCACACGGCGCACTCCGGCCGTCCCCCCGGCACCCGTGGTCGTCCCCACCCCTCCCGTCGCCGTGCCGCCGGAGGTGCTGGAGCGCGCTGTCGCGGCGGCGGTCGCCCAGGCCAACCAGCAGGCCTCGGCGGAGCGCGACCAGGCCGTGAAGGCTGCGATGGACCATGCGCTCACCCTGGTGCGGGCCCAATTGGGGGCCACCACCCAGGCGGCGGATGCCGCGCTGGCCGGCCGCCAGCAACTCATCGACCACAAGCTGGGCGAGGTGCAGGCCGGGGTGCAGGGCGACCTGCAGCGTCTCCAGCAGTTGGTGCAGCAGTTGGGTCAGGCCACCACCGAGCGCCTGGCCGTGGTGGACCACAGCCTGCAGGCTCATGCCGAGATCACGCAGAGCCTGGCGGGCACCGCCAGCAGCCTGCGCGAGGCGTTGGCGTCCTCCAACGCCCGCGGCCAGTGGGGCGAGCGGATGGCGGAAGACGTGCTGCGGTTGGCCGGCCTGCAGGAGCGCGTCAACTACGTGAAGCGCACTGCCGTGGCCGGGGAGGGCACCGGCATCCCGGACTTCACGTTCCTCCTGCCGAAGGGCCACGTGCTGTTCATGGACGTCAAGTTCCCCATGGCGTCGTACCTCAAGTACCTGGAGGCGGCCACCGATGCCGAGCGCGGCGCTCACCGTGCCGCGTTCGTGCGCGATGTGCGAGCCCGGGTGCGCGAGTTGGCCAAGCGCGAGTACGCGCGGGAGGACGAGCGTCCGGCGGTGGACAACGTGCTCCTGTTCGTGCCCAACGAGAGCCTTGCCGCCTTCATCCACGAGGCGGACGGGCAGCTGGTGGAGGACGCCCTGCGCGACCGGGTGGTCATCTGCTCGCCGCTCACCCTGTTCGCCTTCCTCGGGGTCATTCGCCAGGCGTTCGACAACTTCATGATCGAGCAGACCAGCCAGGAGATCCTCGGCCTGCTCGGCAAGTTCAGCCAGCAGTGGGAGAAGTACACGGACTCGGTGGACAAGGTGAAGCGCCAGTTCGACGGCGTGGCCCGGGCCTTCGACGAGCTCACCACCACCCGCCGGCGGGCGCTGGAGCGCCCGCTCAACGCCATCGAGGAGCTCCGGCGTCGCCAGGCCCTGCCGGTGGACGGCGAGCTCTTCGGGTCCGACGAGTTGGACTGGGACAACGTCCGTGAGCTCGGTGCCTGACACGGCGCCCGTCGCGGCGCCCGTCCCGGCCGCCGGCTGGGCTGCAGGGGCGGCAGGGGCCACGCAGCGAGCCACGGCGTAACCTCGGGCCGATGTCCGTGCCTGCATCCACCGCCTCCACCATCACGCCCACGCTGGCGCAGGTGGCGCGCCTGCGAGAGGTCGTGGGTGCGGCGTTCGTGGACGATCCGATGTTCCAGTGGCTGTTCCACGAGCCGTCCGGCCGCGCCGACGCGTGCGCTGCCTGGCTCGGGCTGTTCGTGGAGGCCTTCGCACTGGGCGGCACGGTGGACGTCGTCACCGGGGCCGATGGCGCAGTGGCCGGTGCCGCCCTGTGGCGGCTGGGTCAGGGCGAGATGCCGTTCCCGGTCGCTCCCTCGGTGGGCGGGCTGATGGTGGCAGTACTCGGTGCCGAGCTCACGATGGCCAGGGGCGGCGCCCTGCGGGCCTTCGCCGAGCACAAGCCGGCCCCTCCCTTCCACTACCTCCAGTTCCTCGCGGTGCACCCGGCCCACCAGGGCCAGGGCCTCGGGCGGGTGCTGCTGGGTCACGGCCTGCAGCGGGCCGCGGCCTCCGGCACACCCGTGTACCTGGAGAGCACCAACCCGCGCAACCTGGCCTTCTACCACTCCATGGGCCTGTCACAGCTCGGCACGTTCACGCTGGAGGCGGACGGCCCGCCGGCGTACCGCATGTGGTGGCAGCCGTGAGCCAGCCCGGGTTCGACTTCGGCGACGACGTCGACCTCGACGACCGGGGGTCGCCCACGTACACCGTGGGCGAACTGGCCGAGGCCATCAACGGGGCGCTGCAGCGCCGCTTCGACGACGGCGTCTGGGTGCGTGGCGAGATCCAGGGCTGGAACGAGCGCGGCGGCCACGCCTACTTCCAACTCGTCGAGGACGGTGAGGACGGCAAGGCGACGCTGAACGTGCAGTTCTTCGCCAACAGCCGCATGCGGTTCCGGCCGATGCTGCAGAAGGCCAGGCTGCGGCTGGGCAACGGCCTGAAGGTCCGCATCCACGGCCGGCTGGACTTCTACGCCCCGTTCGGCCGCCTCGGCCTCACCATGGACGGCATCGACACCCGTTTCACGCTTGGCGACCTCGCCCTGCAGCGCGACGAGGTGGTGCGCCGCCTGGTCGCCGGTGGCCTGTACGACCGCAACCGTCGCCTGCCGCTGTCGCCGGCACCGCTCCGCGTCGGCGTGGTCACCAGCCTGGCCAGTGCGGCGTGGGCGGACTTCCAGCACGAGATCCAGCGCAGCGGGCTCGGCTTCCGCCTGCGGGTGGTGGATGTGCGGGTACAGGGGGAGTGGGCGGTCACCGAGGTCACCGCCGGCCTGCGCACGCTGGGCCGGGCGGACGATCTCGATGCGATCGTCGTCATCCGCGGCGGCGGCAGCCGCACCGAGTTGGCCACGTTCGATCACGAGGCCATCGCCACCGCCATCGCCACGGCCGGGGTGCCGGTGCTCACCGGCCTCGGTCACGAGATCGACCGCAGTGTCGCCGACGAGGTGGCGCACCTCGCCGTGAAGACCCCCACGGCGTGCGCCGCCGCGCTGGTGGAACGCGTCCAGGCCTTCGAGGCCCGCATGGAAGCGGGGTGGGAGGCCGTGCTGCGTCACGCGACGCAGGGGCTGGGGGCAGCGAACGCCGGCCTGGCGGACACCGCTGGTGCGCTGCGGCACCGTGTGGTCGCCGCGGTGGACCGCAGCGCCGAGCGGCTGGCCAACCGTGCCCATCGGGTGGGTGCCGGTGCCGCCCGCAGCGTGGAGCGCGCGGATGCGCGGGTGGCCGCAGCCCGTGCGGTGCTGGGCCGCGCGCCGGCCAGGCTGGACGTCGAGGCACGCCACCTCGATGGGCTGGCCGAGCGGGTGCGCCTGCTGGACCCCGCCACCACGATGGCCCGCGGCTGGTCGATCACCCGCACCGCCGACGGGCGCACCGTCCGCCACGCCGCCGACCTGGCGCCGGGCGACCTGATCCTCACCACCTTTGCCGACGGCACGGCCCGCAGCCGTGTGGAGGAGACCACCTCATGAGCCCCACCCCCGACACCGCCCCGCCCTCCGGCTACGCCGAGGCGCTCGCCGAACTGGATGGCATCCTCGGCCAACTGGAGCGCAGCGACGTGGACGTGGACGTCCTGGCCGCCAACGTGCAGCGGGCCGCTGTCCTCATTGCCTTCTGCCGGGAGCGGATCGGCAACGCCCGCCTGCAGATCGAACAGGTCGTCGCCGGCCTCGACGAGGACGACTGACCGCCGTCGCCGCGGCCCGGACGGGCGCGGGGCCGTCCCGGAGGTTTGGCCGTAGTCTCAACGGACGTGACATCGGCACCCGTTCCCGCGTCCCTCGCCGCCATCGCGGCTCGGGTGGAAGGCCGGCTGGCCGAGGTGCTGGCACCGGAGGAAGCGCGCTGGAGCGCGTTCGACCCGGATCTGGCGGCACCGATCACGGAGATCGGCCGCCTCGTCCTGGGTGGCGGCAAGCGGCTCCGGCCGGCGTTCTGCCACTGGGGCTATGCCGCGGCCGGTGGCGATCCGGCCGACGCCATCGTGGCCGACGCCGGCGCCGCGTTCGAGCTGATGCACGCGTTCGCGCTGTTCCACGACGACGTGATGGACGATGCCGCCAGCCGGCGCGGGCAGCCCACGACGCACACCGTGTTCGCGGAGCGGCATGCCGCAGCGGGATGGGCGGGTGAGAGCCGGCGGTTCGGTGACGGGATGGCCATCCTGGTGGGCGACCTGGCGTTCGTGCTGGCCGACCAGCTGCTGGCCGGCGCCAACGCCGCCGCGTGGGCGGTGTGGAACGAACTGCGCATCGAGCTGAACATCGGCCAGGTGCTGGACATCGTGGGCAGCGTCCGCAACGATCGCACCCGGGCGAAGGCGGAGCGCATCTGCCGTTACAAGAGCGGCAAGTACACCATCGAGCGCCCGCTGCACCTCGGCGCCCTGCTGGCCTCCCCGGAGCACGGCGCATCCCTGCTCCCGGCTCTCAGCGCGTACGGCCTGCCGCTGGGCGATGCCTTCCAGATGCGGGACGACGTCATGGGCGCGTTCGGCGACCCCGAGCTCACCGGCAAGCCGGTGGGCGGCGACCTGCGTGAGGGCAAGCCCACACCGTTGATGGCCCGCGCCGTGGAAGCTGCCACCCCGGCGCAAGCCGAGGTGCTGGCGATGGTGGGGTGCAAGGACCTCACCGACGACGACGTCGCCCTGGTGCAGCAGGCCATTGTGGACACCGGCGCGCTCGCCGACCTGGAGGCCACGATCGATGCCCTCACCAGCGAGGCCGTGTTCGCCATCGAGCAGGCGCCGGTGGCGGAAGGTGCCCGCACGGAACTGGTGGCGCTGGCGGCGTACGTCAGCCGCCGCCTGGTCTGACTGACGGCTCGCTACCAGGTCAGAGGGCGGCGAAGCGGGCGAGCGCGTCCTCGCGGCTGCACTCCACCACGCCCACCTCGCGCACGACCGCTTCCAGCCACGGCGGCCGCACGACACCGGCGACCGCGAGCGGCTCGTCCAGCCCGGAGTGCTCCATGGCCAGGCGGACGAACAGCGCCGCGTAGTCCGCGGGGCGGAGGTCCTTCGACAGCTCGTGCAGCGCATAGGGGTCGGGTGCCGACCCGTCCGATGGCGCCAGCACGACGAAGTCCGCAGAGGTGGGCCCGGAGGGGCCACCCCACAGGCCGGGCCCGTCGCACAGCACGGCGCCCCGCACCTGGGCCGCCCGAGCCCCCGCCAGCATCAGCGCGATGTAGGCACCGAAGCCGCGGCCGACCACGGTGCACTCGCCGAGGTGGGCCAGCGCGACGTCGGCATCGGCGAGGATGATCTCGGCCGAGTAGCCGCCGCCGACGGGCACGGTGGACGCGCCGTGGCCGGTGAAGTCCAGCGCGTGCACCGGGCCGGGCCAGTCGATCCAGTCCGGCACGGTGGTGGGCGACGCTTCGCCCAGCCCGTGCAGCAAGAGGAGCGGCCGCCCGCTGCCGTCCTGCAGTTGGTGCAGGGCCAACTGCACCTGGTTGTGGGCGAGGTATGTGGTGCTCATCGCCCACCTCCGAGGAAGTCGATGACCATTCCGGCCACGACGGCCGGTTGCTCGATGTGCACGAAATGGCCCACGCCCTCCAGCACCTCCAGCCGGCCACCGACCGGGATCAGCGGGCGGATCTGGTCCGGCACGGTGCCCCAACCCATGGGCTCCTGCTCCGTGCCGATGACGCCGAGGAACGGCATGCCGAGCCCGGGCATGCGATACGCCGTCCACTCCGGCCGCCACGGGCCGAACCCGCCGAACCGCATGGACGGGTCCAGCTTCCAGCGCCATCCGTCCTCGCTCTCGAACGCGCCGACGGTGACCAGGTAACGCAGCCAGTCCATGGCCAGGCGAGGGTTGGAGCGTGCCCGGCGGGCGGCCAGTTCGTCCAGGCTGCCGGGCTTGCGGGTGGCCGTTGCGGTGCTGCGCCGGTGGTCCAGCCAGCCGGCCAGATCGCTGGCCACCATCCGGCCCCGCTCGTGCTCGCTGACGTCGCTCATCGGCCGCTTCGAGGGCAGGCCGTCGAGGTTGACGAGGTGGCTGAAGCGGAACGGCTGGGCGTCGGCCAACTGGATCATCAGCGCCCCACCCTTGCTGTGGCCCACCACCGGCGCCGGGCGGTGGGTGAAGTGGGTCATCACCCCGATGGCGTCGCGGATGTCGGCGTCCCAGCCGTAGAGGGCGGCGCGGCCGCTGTCGCCATGGCCGCGTTGGTCCCACGTGATGACCCGCCAACCCGCCGCGGCGAGGCGCGGCGCGAACTCGTCGTAGGTGCGGCCGAAGTCCGACCCGCCGTGCACCAGGAAGAGCGGGTCGGCGGCCTCGTCGCCCCACTCGTGCACGGCGATGATCACCCCGTCCACGTCCAGTTCGTGCTGGCGGGCGGGTGCCTCGGCGCCAGGGAAGGTCACGGTCGTCACCCGGTCGAGGCTACGGCGCGTTCGGCCGTCTGCCCGAACCCGCCTACACTTCGCCGCGTGCGAGCTACGCGACGGGCGGTGACGGCGCTGATGGCAGTGGTCATTGGTGGCGCGCCCGTGGTGCTGGCGGCCTGTGGCGACGACACCCAGCAGGTGTCGGACACCCTGCCCCCGATCGCCACCACCACCACGTCCACGACGCTGGCCGTCACCACCACGACGATCCCTGTGGTCTACGAGGTGCAGCCGGGCGACATCCTTACGGTGATCGCCGACCGGTTCGGGGTGACGATGGAGGACATCATGGCCCTCAACGGGATCGACAACCCGGACCACATCGAGGTCGGGCAGAAGTTGAAGATCCCCCAGCCGGGGCAGGAGATACCCACCACCACGTCCTCCGCCCCCGAGACCACCGCCGGCGCCTGATCCCCGTTAGACTGTTTGGTTCGCGGGCAGATTCGGAGGAGTCCATTGCCGCGTCGCGTCGCCGTCATCGCCGCCAGATCCGTCGTTGTCGCCATGGTCGCCCTGAGCATGGTGGTCGCCGTGGGCGGCCCGGCGCAGGTGCCCACCGCCCATGCCGCGACGGGTTCACTGGCCTGCCCGGCGGGCAGCGAGTGGACGCTCCGTGATCTTGTCAACTCCTACCGTCAGGCCAACGGTCGCTCTGCGCTCCCGCTCAGCGCGGAGTTGATGGCCAAGGCCCAGGCCTGGAGCGAGCACATGGCAACCACCGGGTCGCTCACCCACAGCAACCTGTCCAGTGGGGTGTCGGGCGGGTGGACGTACATCTCCGAGAACATCGCCTACAACTCGTCGTCGGTCGCCGCGGCCCAAGCGGCCTTGCAGGCTTCCGCGCCGCACCGCGCCAACATGCTCAGCACCTCCTCCACGGAGATGGGTGTGGGCGTCGCCCAGGACGCCAATGGGTGGTACTGGGTGACGGAGGTGTTCGCCGGCCGGCACACGCCGACCCCCGCCTACGTGGCCCCGTCCGGCACCAGCGCCTTCGACACGGTGACCCCCACGGTGGTGTTCAACCCCGGCAGGGTGAACGGCGGCACCACGTCCACGTTCCAGGTCGCCGGCGTCGGCGGAGTGCCTGCGGGTGCCACAGCCGCGGTGGTCACCATCGAGGCGTGGAACCCGGCCTCCCGCGGCTGGATCCAGGGGCTCGGCCCCGGCGCCACCGTGGCGTCGTCGTCCAACCTCAACCTCACCAGCGGCGCCGCCGCCAACACCGCGGTCGTCCCGCTGGCCACCAACGGCACGATGCGCCTCTACAACTCCATGGCGGTGAACCTCAAGGTCACGGTCACCGGCTACTTCACCGAAGTCACCGGCTGCGTCGCCGCCGGCCGGTTCGTCCCGGTGGTGCCCTCGCGCATCCTCGACACCCGGCCCGCCTACCTGAACGGGTACAGCGGCTCGAAGCCGGGCGCCGGTAGCACCGTCACGGTCCAGGTCGGGGGCAAGGCGGGCGTTCCCGCCACGGGCGTCCGTGCCGTGGTGCTGAATGTGACGGCGGTGATGCCGAACGGCGCCGGCGACGTGCAGGCCGGGCAGTACGGCATGGCCGCGGGTGCCTGGCGCAACCTGGTGGTGTCCCGCCCCGGCCAGGTGATCGCCAACCTGGTGATCGTGCCGGTGGACGCCCAAGGCCGTGCTGCCCTGCGCACCACCGTGGGCACGCACCTGGTGGTGGATGTGGAGGGCTGGTTCACCACTTCTTCCGCCACCCCCAGCCGGTCGGGTCTGTTCGTGCCGGTCACCCCGGCGCGGTTCCTGGACACGCGCTACTCCACCGGCCCCGTGCAGGCGGTCACCAACGTGCCGGTGGCCGGCGAGCACTCCATGCCGGCGTGCCCGCGGGCGGTACTCGGCAACCTCACGGTCATCCCCACGCAGTCCACGACCTTCGTGCAGATCGGGCCGAGCAACCAGTTCTCCGGCGGTTCGTACAGCAACATCAACAACGACATCGTCGGCGAGCCGATCGCCAACGCCGCGCTGGTCATCACCGGCCAGGGCTGGGACGTGGACACCTGGTCGTGGACCCCCACCCAGGTGATCGTCGACATCGCCGGGTGGTTCACCTGAGGACGCGCCAGCGTCGGCCGCTGTCAAGGTACTTTGGCCCCTAACGATCTGAGTTGACGGTTCTGTAACATGGATCCCATGAGCTTCTGGCCCACCAAGGAACACTGGAGCGTTGGCCTGCCGTTGCGCACCAACCACTACCTCTGCCCGTCGTTGGAGACGGACGGCTTCGTGTTGCTCACGCCGTACGACGGGGAGATCCCCAAGGAGGAGTGGGAGAGCCTGGAGTACTTCGACTGGAAGAGCGGTGGCGACACCAACTTCGCTCCGCTGGCCTCGGCCGACGGCGAGTTGGAGTGCCGTGGCTTCTGGGACAAGGGCAAGCCCGACAAGGGAGCGACGTGGACGGTGAACGCCGAGAAGGCGCCCACCTTGCAGCGCTACGTGAACTCCATCGGCGCCAACTTCGGTCGGGTGCGGATCATCAAGCTGGAGCCCGCCACGCACGAGGTGGCGCTGCGCAGCTTCCACCGCGACGACAACAACCGGCTCAACCCGGAAGGTGAGGGCTGGGTGCTGCGCACCTGGATCGAGCTCACCGACGACCCGGACAGCTACATGCTGCTGATGGACCTGGACGAGAACAACCTCCCGGACCCGACCACCGAGCGCCGCATCCCGTTGCCGCAGTACTCCCGGTTCGTGGTGGACACCCAGCGCCTCTGGCACGTGGTGGTGCATCGTCACGACCACCCCCGCTACGCGCTCATCACCAGCGTGGAGAGCACTCCGGAGTTGGAGGGGTGGATCCAGAGCCAGGTGCCGGCGCTCGTCTGAGCCCGCCGCCAACCGATCTGCCGAACGAGCCCGGCCCGGGCGGGGGCCGGGCTCGTTCGCGTCCGGGGGCCGGCGTCAGGCGCCGTCGCGGCGTGCCCGCAACGAGGCCACGCGGTCGGCGCGGACTGCGCGCAGGCGGGCGCCGCGGCAGTACTCCAACGGGTCGAAGTCGTCCGGGTCCGGTGGCACCATCGCGGGGTCCACCAACTGCTGGCCCATGAACATCTCGACGATCAGCGGCCGGTCGAGGATCTTGCTGGCGCAGAACACGCCGCCGGTCACCCCGCCGGCGATGCCGTGGCCGCTGACGGTGTTGGCGCCCACCACCCACAGGCCGTCGATCTCGGTGCGGTGGTCGGGCCGGTTGTCGCCGGTCTGCTCCGGTGTGTGCATGTAGCCGTAGCTGGTGCCCCCGGTGGAGTGGATGTAGCGCTCGTGGCTGAGGGTCGTGGCCAGTTCGCAGTGCACGAGGTGGTCGCGGAGGGGGCCGAGAACCTGCTCCGCGGCGGTGAGCAGCTTGTCGGTGAGCTCCTGCTTGCGGGTCAGGTAGACCTCGTTGCGGCGGTAGCGGCCGCCGTCGGCCGGGCCTGCCTCCACGCCCCAGTACTCGTGGCCGCGAGGTGCCAGCGTCATCACCTGGAAGTTGGTGTGGCCGGGAGGGCACAGCTCGGCGTTGCCGGGGTCCTTCCGCGAGGCGAGGGCGATGTAGGCGAAGGGCACGTTGCCGTCGGGCAGCACGCCCGTGTCCAGCTCTTCGTAGAGCTCGTCGGTGCGGTAGTCGGGGAACACGAAGTAGTTGGTGTTCGGCCCGTCGAGCACCCGGTCCACGGCCACGTACAAGCACACCAGGCCGAGGGTCATCACCGCGTTGTCCGCCCAGGCCACGGTGCCGGGCGAGAGGTGCTCGTGGCCGACGAGATGGTCGATCGTGCGCCGGTAGTCGGCGTTGGAGACCACGAGTGGAGCCTGGATCTCCGTGCCGTCCTCCAGCCGGACGCCCGTGACGCGGCCGTCTTCCACGAGGATGCGCTCCGCCCCGGCCAGGCAGCGCACCTCCCCGCCGAGCGCCTCGATCACCTGGATGAGCCGGGCCGGGATCACCTGCCCGCCGCCCTCCGGGTAGTAGGCGCCGTTCATGTAGTGGTTGATGATCCCCGCGTGCATCAGCACGATGCTCTGCTTCGGGCCACCGGCGTAGAGCCCGCTCCAGTGGTCCAGCACGGCCACCGCCTGCTGGCTGAGCTCGCACTCGCTGAACAGTTCGTGCAGGGTGCGGTGGGCCCACAGGTCGAACGTCGGCCGCTCGCCGCCGAAGATGTCGCGGCTCTGCTCGGCCACTTCGCGCAGCACCTTCATGCAGCGTTCGAGGCCGGCCTTCTCGTTCGGGAACTGGGCGAGGAGGCGACGCTCGTACTCGTCCCACCCCGCCGGCACCCGGAACGTGAAGTCGGGGAACGTGAGGGTGTCGAAGCCGTCGTCGTCGAGGCGGCGGAAGTGCAGCCGGTCGCCGATGCCGAGGGCGTTGAACACGGCCGGGAACAGCCCGCCGGGGCCGCACTCCCCGATGTAGTGGACGCCCACGTCGAACTCGAACCAATCGTGCCCGCCGTCGGGCCGGGCGTGGTTGCGGCGGAAGACCTGCATGTTGCCGCCGGCCACGTCGTGCCGTTCCAGCACCAGTACCCGCCGGCCCGCCGAGGCCAGGCACGCGGCGGTGGTGAGCCCGCCAGGCCCGGACCCCACCACGACGGCGTCCCACTCTTCGGTCGTCATCGCCTACCCCCTCCGGTCGTGTGACGCCGCGACCGTAGACGGTCCGCGCCCCGTGCCCGTAGGGCCGAATGGCCCGCCGCCCCCGGTGAAGTGACGCGATGAGACCCGGCGCCACCTGGGAAGTGACGTGATATATCACGTCACTTCGGGGTTGGGGTTCGGGGTGGGGGTCAGGTGGGGGTGGTGGCGCGGTGGGCGGCGGCGAGGTGGGCCACGTCGTTCATGATGCGGCTCAGCTCGAAGTCCTTCGGCGTGTAGACGGCGCTGACGCCGGCGTCGGCCAGGCGCTGACGATCGTCCTCCGGGATGATCCCGCCGACCACGACGGGGGCATCCACACCTTCGGCGCGAAGCGAGTCGACGATCGCCGGCACCAGTTCGAGGTGGCTGCCGGAGAGGATGGACAGGCCGATGACGTCCGGGTCCTCGTCGCGGGCGGAGGCGACGATCTGCTCGGGCGTCAGGCGGATGCCGCTGTACACGACCTCCATGCCGGCGTCGCGGGCGGCGACGGCGATCTGCTCGGCGCCGTTGCTGTGGCCGTCGAGGCCGGGCTTGGCCACCAGGAAGCGGGGTGGGCCGCCGGCCATCCCCTTCACGAACTCGGCCACGGTGGCCAGCTCGCCGACCCGCCGGCCAACGGCGGCGTTCACCCCGGTGGGGGCGCGGAACTCGCCGAACACCTCGCGCAGCACGCCGGCCCACTCGCCGGTGGTGCCGCCGGCCTTGGCCAGCGCGATCGACGGCTCCATGATGTTGCCGTCTCCGGCAGCGGCTTCGTGCAGGGCGGCCAGCGCGGCATCCACCGCCGCCTGGTCGCGCGAGCCGCGCCAGGCGCGCACGTCGGCGATCAACTCGGTCTCCACCGCAGGGTCGACGGTGAGGATGTTGCCGGGGGTGTCGAGGGGCGACGGCTCGGTCTCGGTGAAGCGGTTGACGCCCACCACGGTCTGCTCGCCGGCCTCGATGCGGCGGGTGCGCTCCGCCATCGACCGCACCAGCCGGCCCTTCAGCTCGTCCACCGCGGCAAAGGCGCCACCGAGGGCCAGCACATCCTGCAGCTCCGCCCAGGCCGCGTCGCGCAGTTCCGCCGTGCGGGCCTCCACAACATGCGAGCCGTCGAACAGGTCGCCGTACTCCAGCAGGTCGGTCTCGAACGCCAGCACCTGCTGCATGCGCAGCGACCACTGCTGGTCCCACGGGCGGGGAAGGCCGAGCGCCTCGTTCCACGCGGGCAGCTGCACGCTGCGCGCCCGGGCCTTCTTCGAGAGGGTGACGGCCAGCATCTCCAGCACGATCCGCTGGATGTTGTTCTCCGGCTGGGCCTCGGTGAGGCCGAGCGAATTGACCTGCACGCCGTAGCGGAAGCGGCGGGCCTTGGTGTCCTGCACGCCGTAGCGCTCCAGGCCGATGCGGTCCCACAGGTCGGTGAAGGCCCGCAGCTTGCAGATCTCCTCCACGAAGCGGATGCCGGCGTTGACGAAGAACGAGATGGAGCCGAAGACCTGGGCGAACTGGTCGGGCGCCACCTGACCGCTGGCCTGCACGGCATCGAGCACGTCGATGGCCGTCGCCAGCGAGAAGGCGATCTCCTGCACCGGTGTCGCCCCGGCCTCCTGCAGGTGGTAGCTGCAGACGTTCATCGGGTTCCATTTCGGGGCGTGCTGGGCGCACCAGGCCACCATGTCCACGATCAGCCGCCTGCTCGGCTCGGGCGGGAAGATGTACGTGCCGCGCGACAGGTACTCCTTGACGATGTCGTTCTGGGTGGTGCCGCGCAGCGCGGTGGACGGCACATCCTGCTCCTCGGCGTTGGCCACGTACAGCGCCAGCAGCCAGGCGGCGGTGGCGTTGATGGTCATCGACGTGTTCATCTGCCCCGGGGGGATGTCGTCCAGCAGGGTGCGCATGTGGCCGAGGTGGCACACGGGCACGCCGACCTTGCCGACCTCACCACGGGCGAGCGCATGGTCCGGGTCGTAACCGGTCTGGGTGGGCAGGTCGAACGCGATGGACAGCCCCGTCTGGCCCTTGGCCAGGTTCGTGCGGTACAGCTCGTTGGACGCCTTCGCCGACGAATGGCCGGAGTAGGTGCGCATCAGCCAGGGTTCGTCGCGCTTGCGGGGCTCGCGGGGCTCGCTCATGGGCCCCAGTGTGGTCGGCGGGAGGGCCGGTTTGCCACCCTGCGGGACGTCGGCCGTCGCCGGTCAAGAACTTCTCAAGTTCACCACTGGAACGGTCGATGACTCCTGCAACGCGCGACGGCACCGGGCGGATGCCGACGAGCGGGCGGGATGGGAACGCCGGGCCGAGCGGGGGCCCGGCGTTCCTGCGTTCCGGCCCGGTTGCGCAGTGCCCCGCCGTGGTGCAGCATTCGTGCGCCCACCGGCCCGGCCAAACCCTGCCGAAGGTGGCCCACCGTCGATGAGCCCGCCGCCCCGCTTCGCCCACCAACCTGCGCTCGACGGCCTGCGTGGCCTGGCCGTGCTGGCGGTGCTGGCCTTTCACTTGCGGTGGGCAGCGGCATCGGGTGGCTTCCTCGGTGTGTCGTTCTTCTTCACGCTGTCCGGCTTCCTCATCACGTCGCTCCTCCTCGCCGAGCACGCGGCCACCGCGCGGGTGGACCTGCGGGCGTTCTACGCCCGGCGCATCCGCCGCCTGCTGCCCGGCCAGTTGCTGTGCCTGGCCCTCGTCCTGGCGCTGGTGGCCGCTCGACCAGCCGTGTACCCCGGCCGCCGCATGGCCGGCGACGTGGGCTGGGCGGCCAGCCAGCTGTTCAACTGGCACCTGCTGGGCGACCATCGCACCTACGCCGACCTGTTCGCCCGTCAGGTGTCGCCCCTGGAGCACTTCTGGTCCCTTGCCGTGGAGGAGCAGATCTACCTGGTCTTCCCCCTGCTCGTCGCCCTCTTCCTGGCCCGGCCGGCTGCCCGCCGGATCGGGCTGGCCGTGCTGGCGCTGGCCATCGTGGTGCCGTCGCTGCTGGCCGGGCAGGTGGGTGGCAACACCGCCTACCTCGCCACCCCGTTCCGGATGACCGAGTTCGCCGTGGGCGTGGCCGCTGCCCTCCTGCTGGCCCGGTGGACGCGGGACGGGATGCCGCGGGTGGTCGCCGCTGTGAAGGGGCCGGCGGCACTGGTTGCCGGCGCCGCGCTGGTGATCGTGGTGGTGGCCACCACGCTGGGTTCGGGGTGGGTCTACCGCGGTGGGCTGACGGCGGTGGCGGCGGCCGGCGCCATGGTGCTGGTGGGCGCGAGTGGTGCCACCGGTGGCCCGGCCCGCCTGCTGGCCACCGGGCCGCTGCCGCGTGTGGGCCTGGTGAGCTACGGGCTGTACCTCTACCACTGGCCGGTGTTCCTCACGGTGGACACGTTCACCTGGGGGCGCGGCGCGCTCGGCGCGTTGGTGAAGCTGGTGGTCACCGCGCTGCTGGCGGTGGCGTCGTTCCACCTCCTCGAGCAGCCGGTGCGCCGGCGCCGGCCACGGGCCGCCTGGCGCGCCGTGGCAGTGGCCGTGGCAGGGGTGGCGCTGCTGCTGGCCGTGGTGGCGACGGCCGACCCGCTGCCGGACGTCGTGACAGCCACCGAACAGATCGACGGGGTCGCGGCGGATGCCGTGGGCCTGACGACGAGCACGGTCGCCCTACCCGGTGCGGCGCCGACGAATGCTGGCGGCGTGCCCGGTGTCGGCGGCACCGTGCCCGAGGCGCTGCCAACCGTGCTGCTGGTGGGCGACTCCACCGCCGCGTCGCTGGGGGCCGGTCTGGTGGAAGCGGCGGCTGCGGATCCAGCCGGCACGGGAAGGATCACCGTCAACGCCAGCGGTGCGTGCGGCCTCGTGCGCGGTGGCGACTACCAGGACGAGGTCCTCGACTCGGCGCTGAAGATGACCTGCCCGGCAGTGATCTGGGAGGACGCACCCGCGCTGGCGGCCGCCACCGCGCCGATGTACGTGGTGATCCTGGTCAGCCTGCCGGACACGTGGGAGCGCAGCTGGGACGGCGGCATCACCTGGGCGGACCCCGCCGGCAGTGCCGACTTCCAGCGCCGGCTGGCCACCGACTACGGCGAGTACGCGGCCACCATGACCGCCGCCGGCGCCGGGTGCGTGCTGTTCCTCCGCCCACCCGTGGCCCTGGTGGACCTGGGTGACGGGATGCTGCCGGAGCGCAGCTTCACCGACGGCAGCCATCGGATCGTCGCCGCGGTGGTCGACGAGGTGGCCGCCGACCCGCAGGTCGGTTGGGTGGCCTTCGGTGACGACTACGACGCCGGCCGCATCCCGTCCGACGCCGGCGACCGGCCGGATGGCATCCATTTCTCGCGCGACGCCGCCACCCGGTTGGGCCGCGACTGGTTCTGGCCGATGGTCCGCGACCTGGCTGCCGAGGGTGCCTGCCCGGACGGCCCGCTGCCGACCCAGGGCGCGGCCGTCAACTCGTCGCGGCCCTGAGCAGGTCGAGGTACTCGGGCCGCGGCACGGAGACTGCGCCCAACGTGGTGAGGTGGTCCGTGTTCCACTGCACGTCCAGCAGGGTCGCCCCGGCCTGGCGCAGCAACTCCACCAGCGCGACGAGGGCCACCTTGCTGGCGTCGGTGGCGGTGTGGAACATGCTCTCCCCGGCGAACAGGCGCCGGATGCGCACCCCGTACAGGCCGCCCACGAGTTCGCCGTCGCGCCAGGCCTCCACACTGTGCGCCCAACCCATCCGGTGCAGCCGGGTGTACGCCTCCACGAAGGGTTCGTTGATCCAGCCGTGCGGGCGGTGCGGGTCGGCGCAGGCGCGCATCACCCGCTCGAATGCGGTGTCGACGGTGATGTCGAAGCGGGTGCAGCTCTTGCGCAGCGAGCGGGAGACCTTCAGCCCGTCGAGCGGGATGATGCCGCGCGGGTCCGGCGACCACCAGCCGACCCGCCGCCCGCGCAACGGCATGGGGAACAATCCGGCGCGGTAGGCAGCCAGCAACGTGCCGGGCTCCAGGTCCGCGCCGACGGCGACCAGCCCGTGCTCGTCGGCAGCGGCCGGCGCCGGCAGGTGCCAACGGTTCGGCGGCGGCTCGACAGGGGTGCGCTGGAACGGGCCCGTCATCCCCTGCATCGTGACACGCGCCGCGGGTGGGCGGGGTCGCCCGATGCGCTCAGTAGGGGTAGAAGCCCTGCTTGGTCTTGCGGCCCAGGCGGCCGGCGGCCACCATCCGCCGCAAGGTGGGCACGGCGGCGTAGTTGGGGTCGCGGAACTCGTCGTACAAGGCGTCGAGGATGGCCAGCGAGGTGTCCAGGCCGACCAGGTCGAGCAGCGCGAACGGGCCCATCGGGAAGTTGCAGCCGCCCTTCATTGCCGTGTCGATGTCGGCCATCGAGGCGGTGCCTTGCTCCCACATGCGCACGGCGTTGTTGAGGTAGGGGAACAGCAGCGCGTTGACGATGAAGCCGGCGCGGTCCTTCACCTCCACCGCGTCCTTGCCGCAGGCGGTGGCGAATGCCAGGGCGGCGTCGATGGTGTCGTCGCTGGCCGTGATCGGGCGGACGATCTCCACGAGCTTCATCATCGGCGCCGGGTTGAAGAAGTGGACGCCGCACACCTTGTCCGGCCGCTGGGTGACCATCGCCATCTCCACCACCGGCAGGGTGCTGGTGTTGGTGGCGAGGATGCCCTCGGGCTTGACGATCTGCTCGAGCTCTTCGAACAGGGCCTTCTTGACCGCCAGGTCCTCGACGACGCTCTCGATGACGAGGTCGCAGTCGGCGAGCGCGCCGAGGTGGTCGGTGGTCTGGATGCGGGCCATCGTGGCGGCCCGGTCGTCCTCCGTGGCCTTGCCGCGCTCGATGGCCTTGGCGAAGCCCTTGTCGATGGCGGCCACGGATGCCTCTGCGGCGGCCTTGGTGCGCGACCGCAGCACCACGTCGAACCCGGCCTTCGCCGCCACTTCCGCCAGGCCGGAGCCCATGATGCCCGAACCGAGGATGCCGACCTTCTTGATCTCGCTCATACAACCCACGTTAGCTACCCGCGGGTAACTTGCTCCAAGCGGAAGGACGGGGGACCGCCACCCCTGGCGCTCCCGCGGTACCGTGCTGGGCATGCCCGAATCACCCGAGGAGACGGACGTGGATGCGGCGGCCATGCGCGCCGCCCTCGAGTTCGTGCTGGAGGCCGACCGCCTGAAGGGTGTGGAGCGGCGCAACTGGCTGGCCGACGGCTCCCGTCGAGAGAACACGGCCGAGCACAGTTGGCACCTCGGGGTGATGGCGATGGTGCTGGCTCCCTTCGCCGCCGAGCCGATCGACGTCGGCCGCGCCGTGGCCATGGCGCTGGTGCACGACATCGTCGAGATCGACGCCGGCGACACGTTCGCCTACGCCCAGATGGACCCTGCGGTGGCCGCGGCCAAGGTGGAGGCCGAGCAGCGCGCCGCCGACCGCCTGTTCGGATTGCTGCCGGCCGCCACAGGCGCGTACTTCCGCGATCTGTGGGACGACTACGAAGCGGGCGGCACGCCGGAGGCCCGGTTCGTGATGGCGGTGGACCGGTCGGCGCCGATGCTGCTGAACATCACCGAAGGCGGGTCGGCGTGGCGCGAGCACGGCATCACGCGGGAGAAGGTCATCGCCCGCAATGGCCGGCATGTGGAGCCCGCGATCCCGGCGCTGTGGGCCGAACTGCTCGCCCGGCTGGATGCCGCGGTCGCGCAGGGCGCGATCCCGGAGGTCTGACCGTGGCCCTCCGTCGCAAGCGGCCGCCGCTGGTGGAACGCACCGCGGACGGGATCGTCGTCAACCTCCAGCAGGAGGAGCGGGATCTGGTGGTCCGCCTGCTGCACGAACTGCGCGGCCTGCTGCTGACCGACGACCCTGCGGCGGCGCCCATGCTGCGCCGGCTGTTCCCGCCGGCCTACCTGCACACCGAGGACGCCGAGGCGGAGTCCGACTACCAGCGGTTCATGCGCGAAGAGCTGGTGGCGTCGAAGCTGGAGGCCATCGAGGCCGTCGACGGTGCGGTGGGCAATGGTGGGGCGATGACCGATGGCCAGGCGATGGGCCTGATGCAGGCCCTCAACTCAGTGCGCCTGGTACTCGGCACGCTCCTGGACGTGGGCGAGGAGCACGACCCGAACGGGGTGCGCGACGACGACCCGATGGTGGGCGAGCACCACCTGTACTCGTTCCTCAGCTGGCTGCTGGAGCACCTGGTGCGGGCGACGATGGAGTGACGTCGGCGGGGAAGGCCACGCAGCCCACCGATCCGGGCCCCATGTGGGCACCCACGGCCGGCCCGATTCGGTAGCGGACCACGTCGTGAACGATGGCGGCCTCCCCCAGTGCCGCCGCCAGCGCATCGGCCAGGGGCACGCTTGCCGCATCGGAGTGGCCGACTGCGACCTTCACCGGCTGGGTATTGCGCAGGACGCAGTGGGCCATCGCGTTCACCGCGTCCACCGCGGTCGGCACGACGGAGACGACCTCCACGGCGGACCCACGCAGTGCCAGCAACGGCACCTGCCCATCGGTGGCGACGGGGACGTTGTCGGTGGTGACCCGCCCGAGGCCGCCGGGTGCGCCGGCGAGGAACACATGGTGGGTGGCAGCGATCACGCGCTCGGCAATCGCCATCACCTCGTCGAGCGGGGCGCCCTGCGCGGCCGCTTCCGCAGCGGCCCAGACGGCGGCGCCGATGCCGAACCCGACGGCGCCCGTGTCCACGACCTTCACCGGCACGTCGACGGTGCGTGCCGCCATGCGCGCCGCGTTGACGGTGGCCGACACGGCCGACGACACATGGATGCCGAGAATCGCAGTGCAGCCCCGCTCCAGCAGCGTTTCGTACGCCGCAGCGAACTGGCCGGCGCTCGGCGGGCTGGTGACCACCTCCGGACGGTGGCCGTGGCCGAACAGGCCGTAGAACCGGTCGGGGCACAGGTCGAAGCCGTCGAGATGGTCCACACCGTCCACCGTGATGGTGGCGGGGACGACCTCGACCCCATACCGCTCGGCGAGCGCCGGCGGCAGATGGGAGGCAGAGTCGGTGCAGAGACCGATGCGCGGTGGAGTGCTCATGGGTGACGGGAGATGCCCACCTGGCGGTGGTGGGCATGGCGGCACCATAACGACGCAAGGTGAAAGCAATGTTGCAATCGGTGGGCAATCGTCGTCATGAGAATGACGAGCGATACCTCGGGGGTGAGTGGTGGCGGCGCCCTACTGCCGCAGTTCGGCAAGCCAGCCAGGCATGCGCACCGGGCGACCCTCGGGGTTCACGCAGCCGTGCACCGTGACGGCGGTGGCCCGGGGCTGGCCGTCCACCGTCAGGAGGTAGGCCATCTGGAACGTGGCCCGGGTCGCCAGCCCGAGACGCAGGTGCACCTGGACTTCGTCGTCGAACCGCAGCGGCTGGCGGTACTGCACGTAGGCCTCGAGCACGGCGTAATCCACCCCGTCCTTGCGCAGTTCGGCGTAGGGGTGGCCGAGCGCCCGCAGGTATTCCACCCGGGCTTCCTCCAGGTACGGGAGGTAGCGGCTGTGGTGCACGATGCCCATCGCGTCGGTCTCGGCGAACCGCACCCGCAACCGATGGGTGTAGGCGTAGTCGCCGGGGTCGGTGGTGGGCTGGAGGTCGAGGCGCATCGCCGCCACGGTACCGGGCCGAAATCGCGGGAAACGGCGGGTGGAACCCGGCGGGGCTGCTGCTAGTGTGCTGACGCTCTCAACCGGAGGAGTCCCTAGCCCCCATCGTCTAGTGGCCTAGGACACCACCCTTTCAAGGTGGCGGCACGGGTTCGAATCCCGTTGGGGGTGCAGACCAGCAATGGTCCCGTGGTGAAGTTGGAGTTCACGCCGGCCTGTCAAGCCGGAGGTCGCGGGTTCGAGTCCCGTCGGGACCGCTCGGGGAAACCCGAACGGTGCAGCGCCTTTGGCGTCGCCAACCCGGTCGAGTAGCTCAGTCGGCAGAGCATACGCCTGAAAAGCGTAGGGTCACCGGATCGACGCCGGTCTCGACCACCATCCAGCGGCCTTCGGGCCGCTGTTCGGTTTTTCGGGTTCAGGGTGGTGTCCGGCGATCGCCCGCTTCTGTGGTCCGGAATCGCGCGGTTCCCGCAACGATCCAGCCCCGGAACCGGCGATGGCGAGAATCAGCCCCAGAAACCTCCGTTGGGCGCGGGGTCAGTCGGCGAGGCGGGCGCGGAGGGCTTCGCCGGTGGCGAGCACCTGGTCCGGCGGCATCAGGCCGAGCATCAGGCGGGTGACGCCGACCTCCCGCAGGGCCTCGGCGCGGGCGACGATGTCGTCCACGCTGCGGCCGCCGGCACCGGCGGAGATCTCGATGGCGTCGGGGTCGCGGCCGGCCTCCTCGGCGGCGCGGCGCATGATGTCCAGCCGGCCGCGCAGGTGGTCGATGGCCCCGTTGCCGGGGAAATAGCCGTCGCCCAGGCGGCCGGCGCGGCGGGCCGCTGCCGGGCTGTCGCCACCCACCACGATCGGCACGGTGCCGTTCGCGGGCCGGGGCAGGGAGATGCAGTCGGTGAAGGTGGTGTACGGCGAGGAGTGGCTGACCTTCTGGCCGGTCCACGCCTTGCGCAGCACGTCGACGGTGTCGTCGCAGCGGGCGCCGCGGTCGTGGAACGGCACGCCCAGCGCGTCGAACTCCTCCTCCAGCCAGCCCACGCCGATGCCGCAGATCATCCGTCCGCCCGACAGGGCATCCAGCGAAGCGAGCTCCTTCGCCACGATCAACGGGTTGCGCTGGGGGAGGATGAGGATGCCGGTGCCGAGCTTCAGGGTGGTGGTGCGAGCCGCCACGTAGGAGAGCCAGATCAGGGGGTCGGGCAGGTCGAACTCCTCCGCCCCGCCGGCCATCTTGCCGGACGGGTCGTACGGGTACCTGGACTCGTACCCGGACGGCACGACGACGTGCTCCACCGTCCAGATCGACTCGAACCCGCCGGCCTCGGCGGCCTCGGCGATGGCGACCGCGCCCGCAGCGGACGCGCCCCACACGGTATTGGCGAACATCAGGCCCAGCTTCACGACGGCCTCCTCAGACGATCTCGTAGTTGACGGGCAGGCGCTTCAGTCCGCCCACGAACAGGGTCTGCATCTCGGCCGGCTCGCCGGCCAGTTCGATGCGGCGCAATCGCGGCACCAGCTCGGTGAGCAGCGCCTTGATCTCCATCCGGGCGAGCATCGCCCCGAGGCAGTAGTGCACCCCGAACCCGAACGCGAGGTGCTTGTTGGGGCTGCGGCCGACGTCGAAGGAGAACGGGTCGTCGAACACGTCCTCGTCGCGGTTGGCCGACGGGTACGACAGCAGCACGGCGTCACCGGGGCGGAACGTGTGCCCGCGCAGGGTGTACTCGCTGGTGCAGTTGCGCATGAAGTGCTTCACCGGGGTGACCCAGCGGATGATCTCGTCCACCGCGGAGGAGATCAGCGACGGGTCGTCGCGCAGGCGCTGCAGCTGGGCAGGATTCTCGATCAGCGCCTGCATGCCGCCCGCCATCGCCGAGGCCGTGGTGTCGTGGCCGGCCGTGGCAACGATGACGTAGTACGAGATCTGCTCCATGATCCCGATCGGCACCCCGTCCACCTCGGCGTTCGCGATCACGGAGGCCAGGTCGTCGGTGGGTACGGCCTTGCGGGCCTCGGTGAGCGCGGCGAAGTAGACGAAGAAGTCCTGGATGACCGCCATCAGGTCCTCCATCGACTGGCCGCGGGTCAGCTCGGGGTCCGAGGCGCCGAACAGCTCCTGGGTCAGCGACAGCATCCGCGGGTAGTCGCTCTCCGGCAGGCCGAGGATGGACAGGATGACCTGCAGCGGGTACTGCATGGCGATGTCGCGGGCGAAGTCGCACCGTCCGCCGAGGTCCACCATCCGCTGGGCCGACATCGCGGCAAGGTCGGCGAGGCGACCCTCCAACAGGGCGAGGTTCTTCGGCAGGAACCAGTCCGACGCCAGACCTCGGTAGGTGCGGTGGTCGGGGTCGTCCATGTGGATCAGCGTGCGCAGCAGGTCGCCCTGCTCTTCGCGGCGCTGGTCGGCCTCGAGCGTGGAGATGACGGGGCGGGGCGCGTTCTCCCACTCCTTGTTGTGCAGTTCCACCTCCAGCACGTCGGCGTGCTTGGTGAGGACGTGGAACGGCGGGAAGTCGGGATGCTCGACCAGATGGATCGGGGCCTCCCGCCGCAGCACGGCGCAGGCCGCGTGGAATCGGGCCGGGTCGGCATAGGCCTCTGGCGTGACGAAGACGAGCCCGGCTTCGGTGGGTGTCATTGCGGATCCCCCTGATCGACGACGTCGCGACGGTACTGCCCCCCGACGCGGGCGTGGCGAGCCGGACCGGGGCGCCTCGTTGCGGGTGCCGGCGCGCCGGGGAGGGTGGCGGCGGCGAGCAGCGCCGCCACCGTGGCACTGACGTCCGTCCGCAGGTACTCGGGCGGCGGTGTCCAGCGGCCGCGGCGGCCGGTGATGGTGGTGATCCCGGCCAGCACGGCGGCAGCTTCCACGCCGGTCACGAGGTTGCTGCCGCAGTCGACGGTCTCCGGGCGCTCTGTGGACTCGCGGATCGTCACCGTGGGCGTGCCGAGCAGGCAGCATTCCTCCTGCACGGTGCCGCTGTCGGTGACCGCGCACCACGCCGCGCGCTCCAGGTGGACGAAGTCGTGGAACCCCATCGGGGCCTCCAGCCGCACGTCTGCGGCGGAGAGGCGGCGGGTGAGCGCCGGCTGGGACGCCAGCCGGTCGGCCGTGCGCGGGTGCACGGGCCAGACCACCGGCAACCCGTGCCGCTCGGCGATGGCGGCGGCCGCCTCGGCGATCTGCGCCAGCCGCTCGGCGACGTCCACGTTCTCCTGCCGGTGCGCCGTCATGATCACGAAGCCGGTGGGCGCAAGGCCCAAGCGGTCGAGCACCTCGCTGCGGTCGATCGCGGCCCGCTGGCGCTCCATGACCTCCAGGATCGGGTTGCCGGTGACCCGGATGCGCGCCGCTTCGATGCCTTCGCGGCGCAGGTTGTCGCGGCTGCTGTTCGTGTAGGGCAGCAGGACGTCGCTGCTGTGGTCGATGACCCGGCGGTTGATCTCCTCCGGCACGCGCTCGTCGTGGCAGCGGTTGCCGGCCTCCATGTGGAACACGGGAATGCCCCGCCGCTTGGCGAGAAAGCCGGCCAGGCCGCTGTCCGTGTCGCCCAGGATCAGCACCCGGTCCGGGCGTTCGGTGGCCAGCACGTCGTCGCACAGGGCGAGCACGTTGGCCATCCGGCGCCCGGCGGTGGGCGCCGCGATGTCCAGTTGCACATCCGGCCGGCGCACGCCGAGATCGTCGAAGAAGAGGTCGTGCAAGCGCGGGTCCAGGTTCTGACCCGTGTGCACGAGCACATGGTCGACCGTGGCGTCCAGCCGCTCGACCACGGCGCTGAGGCGGATGATCTCCGGCCGGGTGCCCATGACGGTGAGGACCTTCACCGGGGCACCTCCGGCTCGGTCGCCTGCCGAGTGATGGCGTCGGCGTACAACCCCTCCATCTCCCCTGCGTAGTCGGCCACCGAGCGGATCGGGGCGTGGGTGGTGGCCAGCCGCCGGCGCTGGTCGGCATCGGTCGCCAGACGGCGGATGGCTGCGGCCAGCGCCACGCTGTCGCCGGGTGGGACCAGCAGGCCGGTCACGCCGTCCTCGATGTACTCCGGCAGCGCGCCAACCCGCGACGCGATCACGGCCACATCGGCCAGCGCGGCCTCCCGCACGGCGAACGAGAACGTCTCGGGCGCCAGCGACGGGAGGACGGCGATGTCCGTGCGGCCGAGGATCCCGGGCAACTCCTCGCGGGAGTACGGCGGCTCGATCACCACGTGCGGGCAGATGTCGGTGAGCTCGGCCCTCGTGCGGGGGACGATCTCGCCGTGCAGGCGGACCTCCACGTCCACTCGCTGGGTCCCACTGCGGAGCAGCGCGGCGGCCCGGGCGAGCGTGTGCACCCCCTTGTGGTCGGCGATCGAGCCCAGGTACGCCACCCGGGCCCGCG
Organism: Acidimicrobiaceae bacterium; assembly: GCA_020637295.1. GTDB lineage: Bacteria > Actinomycetota > Acidimicrobiia > Acidimicrobiales > Ilumatobacteraceae > UBA668. The sequence goes on from JACJWF010000004.1 coordinate 45,983, forward strand.
CCGAGGGCTGCCGCACCACCGGCCCCGCCAGCGGCGGCACGCCCAACTCCACCCGGCGCACGGAGTGCTCCGGCCTGCCGAGGAGCTCGGTGATCCGCCGTTGCAGCGAGTGCGAGCACGCGGTCACCACGGTGGCCGCGTCGAACAGCGCCTCCATCGTGGCCATGCGGGCGTCGTGCAGCAGCACCCGTGCCCGCTGCGGCATGGCCGGGCCCTCCACGCACGCCACGCAGTCGTTGCTGCGGTCGGGGCCCGGGCAGGCCGTACCGTCGTCGCGCAGCAGGAACACCCGCTGGCAGGCCAGCCAGTAGTCGTACAGGCACAGCACCACGGGGATGCCGCGAGCGCGCACGGCGTGGATCATCCCGGCCGACAGCCCGATCGTGTGCTCGATCTGCACGACGTCCGGCTGCACCTCGTCCACATACGCGGCGAACTGGGCGTCGATCACCGGATGGCGGTGTTCGGAGAAGCGATGCATCGGGTCGATGTCGGGCATGTTCACCCGGCGGACGCCCGTGGTCCCGTCCGGCTCGTCCCAGAGCTCGCGCGGGGCGCGGGTGGCGTCGGCAGTGCGGGCGTACACCCAGACACTGTGACGTTGCCGCAGCTCGTGGACGAGATGGCGGGTCCACACCCCGGGCTCCCGAGGTGGGTACCCATGCGCAGCGATCAGGATCCTCACGACATCGCCGCGGCGTCGATCAGGCCATGCGCCCGCAACAGGGCGGCGACGTCGGCGGGGGCCAGCGGTGCGGTGCCCGACGACAGCTCCGACGACAGCCCGGGCGCGCCGTGTGCGTCCGGCGCCACGTCGCCCCTCTCGTCGGCCAACTCCGGCAGCATCGGCCGGATCACCAGGTACTGCCCGCGGCGCACGGTGCGGGAGCGCTCTTCGTCCGCCACCAGGATCTCGTGGACCTTCTCGCCGGGGCGGATGCCGGAGATCACGGTGCGGATCGGCCGGTCGCCGATCAGCGCGGCGGCGACGTCGGTGACGAAGGCGGAGGGCACGATGGGCACGTACGTCTCACCCGGCCGGCCGGTGGCCGCCACGTCCACCACGGTCTGCACCGCCTGGTCGAGCGTCATCATGAACCGGGTCATCCCCGGGGCGGTGACGGTGACCGGCCCGCCGCGCCGGATCTGCTCGACGAACAGGGGGATCACCGAGCCACGCGACCCCATGACGTTGCCGTACCGGGCGATGACGAAGCGGGTGCCGGGCGCCTCGACGTTGGCCTGCACCAGCAGGCGCTCCTGCAGCGCCTTGGTCATCCCCAGCACGTTCACCGGCTTGCACGCCTTGTCGGTGGAGATGCCCACCACGACCTCGACGGGGTAGTCGTGTCGGCGGATTGCCCGCACCATCTGCTCGGGGCCGAGGACGTTGGTGCGCACGGCCTCGGAGGGGAACCGCTCGCAGGTGGGCACCTGCTTCATCGCGGCGGCGTTGACCACCACGTCCGCCCGGCGGACCACCCGGCAGACGGCGTCGAAGTCGCCGATGTCGCCGAGGTGGAAGCGCACCAGATGACGGTGCTGGTGGACCAACTCGTCCTCCGGTGTGCCGCGGCGTTCCAGGTCCAGCCGCATCGTGTGCTGTTTGGCCTCGTCGCGAGAGAAGGCGATCACCTCCTGCGGGCGACCGGCCGCGCCGGTGAGCAGATGGCGGACGAACCGCGTGCCCAGCGACCCGGTGGCGCCGGTGACCAGCACCCGCTTGCCCTCGAACATCTGCGTCGGTTCCATCCCGCTACCTTCCTCCGTCCTCGCCGCCCTCGATCATCGTGCCCCGCCAGGCGTCGTACCACGGCGACGCCGCCGCCAGCCCGGCCAGCATCTCCGGCCATCCTGGCGCCACCCACCCGGAGGCCGCGGCGAACGACGTGCCGTCAAGGCTGCGGTCGATCGCCGGTTCCGGGACCGGCACCACCTCCGTGGCCAGCCCCAGCGCCCCGGCCAGGCCGCGGAGCAGGTCGAACTTGGCGATGCGATCGGCCGCGACGTGCCACGTTCCGTGCAGGTCCGGGCAGTGCTCCACCACATGACCGAGCAGTGACGCCGCCGCGCCGGTGGTGAGGCCGCTGAAGTGGGCGTTGGTGAAGCCCGGGACCGGAGCACCGCCGGCGACCTGGTGCAGGAACCACTCCACCAGGCCGTGTGCGCCCCGCAGCTCGCGGCCGATCAGCGACATCCGCAACGTCACCGCGGCCCCGTCCGTGCGGGTGGGCTCGCCCAACCGCTTGCTGCGGCCGTACAGGTCGTCGGCGTCGGCGAGGTCCGCCTCCGTGTACCTCCCCCGCGCCCCCGAGAACACGCAGTCGGTGGACACGTGCACGAACCTGGCCCCGTGCGCAGCGCTCACCTCGGCGGCCGCATGGGGGAACCAGGCGTTCACCAGGATCGTCCGCCGGGCGTCGGCGGCCTCGGCCCGCTGCTTGATCAGGCCGACGGCGTTGACCACTGCGTCGGGGCGCAGCCGCTGTACCAGCGCGTCCAGCGCCGGCACCACGGCTGCGGCGTCGGTGGCGTCGATGCCGCCGTGCAGGTGCGCGGGCTCGACGACCCCGGGCGGCAGCCCGACGCGGGCCCGGGTGGTGCCATGCACCTCGAACCGCCCCTGCCACGCCCGGCAGAGCGCATGGCCGAGCATGCCGTTGGCGCCGAGCACCAGCACGGTGGTCATGGCCGGGTCGCTCCGCCGCGCAGTTCGCCGATGGTCCGATCCCGGTCGGCGACCTCGCTGTGCAGCCAGGTGACGGTGCGGTCGCGGTCCGCCACCTCGCGGTGCAGCCAGGCGATGGTCTCGTCGCGCTGGGCGACCTCGGCGTGGAGCCAGTCCGTCGTGGCCGCGCGCTCCGCCAGCAGGGTCTCCAGCCAGAGCACGCGTTCTGCCGGCGCCATCGTGGCCGGCTCGCGGGACGCCTCCGCCGTGAGCCGGTCGGCGCCCAGCCGGTCCGTGACGGTGAAGCGCGCCCCGGGGCCGGGCAACTCCGTGGTGACGATGGCGGCGGCGAGGATGTACGTGTTGCGCATCGCTTCGCCACGCACGGCCCGCACCGCCTCCGGCAGATCCTCGCGGGCGAAGAACCGTTCGACCACCATGACCCGCTCGCGGGCGGCGGCCTCGCTGCGTTCGGCCATCGTGATCGAGGCGCTGTGGCTGCGCCAGCGGGCCAGCACCTGGGGCACGCGGGCGAACGGCCCGTGCAGCGACAGCCGCAGGTACCACTCCCAGTCCGGGCAGGTGCGCAGCGTCGGGTCCCACCCGCCGGCGGCGTCCACCGCGCTGCGGCGCACGAGGGACCCCGGCCCGGGCAGGCATTCCGACCAGGCGACCATCGCGACCCGGTCGAAGTCCGGCGGCCGCACGACGGCCAGCGGCAGGCCGGTCTCGTCGATCATCTCCCAGTCCGGGTACACCAGCACGACCTCCGGGTGTGCTTCCAGGTGCCCCACCAGCGGCCCGAGCATGCCAGGGGGTTGTGGGTCGTCGGAGTTCACCACGATCAGGTACGCGCCGGAGGCCTCGGCGATCCCCCGGTTCACCGACGCCGCCTGACCGACGTTGTCGTGCCGCAGGACGCGCAGGTTGGGATGGCGGGCGGCGTAGCCGGCGAGGAGGGCCGGCGTGCCATCGGTGGAACCGTCGTCCACCACGATGATCTCCACCGGCGAGTACTCCAGGGCCACCAGGCTGTCCAGCGTGGCCGGCAGGAGGGCCTCGCGTTGGTACGTGGGCACGACGACGGTGACCAGTGGACGGTCCTCCGTCACGCGTGGCGCCGGGGGTCGGAGCGGGTCGTCCGTTGTGATCCGGCCAACCTAGCCAAGCGCTGCGGGCGCATCACCAAGGACGATCTTCCCTTTACGGCGGCGGGTTGTTGTGCCATGGTTTCCGCCCGAACGTCCGGTATTGGAGGAACGATGGGTCTGCTCGACAAGATCAAGGGCTTGCTCGGCAAGAACAAGAAGACGGCGACGAAGGCGGTGGACACCGTGGCCGATGCGGCGGAGAAGATCGCCCCGGACTCGATGGACGACAAGATCGAGGCCGGCGCGGAGAAGGTCAAGGACGTCATCGAGAAGCTCGACGGCGAGTGATCATCGGTTGAGCCTGGTGGTGTGACACGCGCCCGAGTGGCGCGTGTCGCACTCGGGCACCCCGGCGTCTCGGGCATCATGGTGGGCATCGATCACATCCCCGCCATCGTCACCAGAGAAGGCACACCGGACGACTTCGACCGGTACTTCGAAGAGGGGTTCCGCAACCTCAGCGCGGAGTCGCGCCATCTGCGGTTCTTCACCGCTGTCCGCGAACTGCCGGAGGACGTGAAGACCCGCTTGCGCAACGTCGACGGCTGGAACCACGCGGCCATCATCGCGTTCGACGCGGCGGCCCGCGACGACGACCATCCGGAAGGCCGCCCGGTGGGTGTGGCCCGCTGGATCGGGCGCGAGGCCGGCCCGCCCGAGCTCAGCGTGACGATCATCGACGACTACCAGGGGCAGGGCGTGGGCACACGCTTGATGGATGCGCTGCTGGCGCTGGCCCGCAAGCGCGGGGTGCGCCGGATCATCGCCGACATGCTGCGCGAGAACACCGGCATGCGCCACCTCTGCAACCGCTACAACGCGACGGTGCAGCCCAGCGGCGACCCCGTGGTGGTCCGCTACCGCATCGACGTCTGAGGCCCGCAGCTCACAGCTCGAGCGCCGCGTTCAGCGCGTCCGTGTCCGCGTCGGTCCAGCCCGGCGGCGGCACCACCGCCGCCCACGCCCTCGTCAACTCGTTGCGGTAGTCGTGGCCGTAGCCGGGGCTGGCCGAGAAGCCGTTCATCAGGTCGAAGCTCTCCTGCACGAAGCCCACCAGTGGGTTCCATGCGGTGGTGCGGGGCAGGTCGGCAGGCGGTGGGTCCGCCCCCCAGCCGGGGTCCCGCAGCAGGTTCGCCGGCTGCCACGTGCCGATGGCGTCCGACGGATGGTGGAGGTAGAGCACCCTCGGTGATGCCCAGTCGCCGTCGTCCACCGGGATGCCGGCCTTGTTGTTGGCCAGTCGCACATGGGTGAGGTCGGGCCACTGTGGTGCCCACGACGGCCCGGCCGGGCGGTCCCGCACCATCGCGCCGTAGATCGGGTTCTTGGCGGTCGGGCCGACGAACAGCGCACCGTCGCACTGGGCCACGATGGCCGCCACCGACGCCTCCAGCGACCCCTCGTCGAACGCGGCCTCGCCGCCGAATGAGCCGAGGCTCTCCCCATACGCGATCAGCGTCGGCCGCTGACCTTCCGGCCGGGCGGCCCACGCCTCGTGGACCGCGGCGAACAGCGCAGCCCCGAGTTGGGGCGGGCTCTCGGTATCCAGCAGGAACGCCACCCAGCTCGGGAGGTAGGAGTACTGGACGGACACGATGGCCGTGTCGCCTCCCCACATGTACTCCAGCGTGCGTGCCGCGTTGGGGTTCACCCAGCCGGTGCCCGTGGGCGTCACGACCACCAGCACCGAGCGCTCGAAGGCACCCGTTCGCTCCAACTCCTGCACGGCCAGGTCCACCCGCTCGGCCAGCGAACCCGCCGACTTCAGGCCCACGTAGACGCGCACGGGCGGCATCGCCGCGTCGAGGCCGCGCACTGCGGCGATGTCCGCCGGGTCGCTGGCCGTGCCGACGAAGTTGCGCCCTTCGTAGCCGAGGTCGTCGAAGGCCACCAAGGACTCCGGGCCGCCGGAGATCAGCGGCGAGGTGGGCTGCTCGACGCCATCGGCGGTGGTGCCGTCGAATGCACTGAAGTTGCCGTCCGCCCACGACGAGAACCCGTCCACCGCGAACTGCAGGCCGACGCTCACCACGATCAGCACGGTCGTTCCCACCACCCACCGAGACCAGGCGCGGGGGAGGCGCCGGGCTGCGGCCCGGTCCAGGCGGTAGACGGCGTGCTTGATCAGGCGGCCGAGCACGACCAGCACCCCGGCGAGCACCGCGGTGATCAGCAGCATCGGCAGCACCGACCAGGCCGACAGCGGGCCCATCCCCACCAGCCCGCGCTGCTCGCGCTGCCACTGCACCCAGCGGACCGGGCCGAGGACCAGGAAGAAGACGGCGAGGAACACCAGCACCGTGTTGGCGATGTCGGCGACACGTGGCGGCATCCGCCTGCCGGTGGTGCGCAGGATGCTGCGGATCAGCCGGTGCAGTGCACCACCCAACCCGAAGCCGATGGCGAAGGAGATGGCACTGACCGCGCCCTGGATCAGCGGCGAACGCGGGAGCAGCGACGGCCACAGCGAGATCCACCAGCAGTACAGGGCACCGAGCATCGACCCGAAGGTGGGCAGCGTCGCCATCCGCCGGCGCAGCCGTACCAGCGTCGGCGGCGGTGCGGTGGCCTGGGCGGCCTGCTCGGCAGCTTGCTCCGCCAGCGAGCCGTCCACCCAACGGTCCAGCTCTGCCCAGCGGTCGTACAGCCACTCCTCCCGCCGGTCGGCGGGTGGCAACTCGTCGGCCGGCACGACCCAGGTGTGGAAGCGGATGGTGTGGCCCACCGGCAGGTGGCGCCAGATCTGGCGTGCCCCGGACAGCGCCTCCAGACCGGTGTGGCCCACCAGCACGACGGTGGCACCCGGTGCGTGCGTGAGCGCAGTGTCCACGCCCTTCACCTTCGGCGGCAGCAGGTGCTGCAGGCCCTCGGCCCGCTCGGCGAGGTCGTCCCGCCCCGCCTCGCGCAGGGCGATCGGGGCCCGGGCCCTGCGCTCCGGCGTGATGTTGCCGCCTTCGGGGAACAGCACGACGGCATCCCTGCCGGTGGCCTGGGCGGCGAGCGTGGCCAACTGGTCCGTGACGGCGGCGCGCCCGGCCTTCGACGACGACACGAATGTGGCGCCCACCCTGTTGAGAATCACGTCGATCGACGGGTCCAGTTGCAGCAGGTCCTTGAGGACGATGCGCGGCCGGCGTGGCCGGGCGCCGTTGACGATCCGGTCGATGATGAGGAACGAGTCGCCGGCGCCGGCGTGGCGGGACAGCACCAGCAACGGTTGCTCGGTGTCGATCCCCGTGAGGTCGCCCTCGATGGCGAACCGCAGGCTGAACGTCACCCGTGCGCTGCCCATCAACCGGCGGAGGAACCAGGCCAGAAGGCGGTAGTGGCGGTCCTGCCAGCGATCGTCCGCCAGTTGGCGGCCGAAGCCGGACGCCAGCCAGTACCAGAACAGCACCGCGAGCGCAGCGACTTCCAGCGTCAGGTAGAGGACGGCGAACCAGGCCAGGCGGAACAGCCGCCAACGGCCCGGCACGAAGCGGGAGACGAACGCGGTCACCAGCAACCACAGGGGCAGGAGGCCGAGCACCCACAGGAACAGCACGAACAACGCCGGCACGGTGACCAACCGGCGGACCCATTTCGGCAACAGCAGCAGCTTCATCTCTCCAGCCTTCGCTCGCGCCGCAGGACGGCGAGGGAGAAGGTACTCGCTGGCACATGGTGGGTCGCGGCCTGGCACACTTGGGGCTGTGACGTCCCCTGACCGTCCGCCCCTCGAACGGCAACTCGTGGACGCACTCCATGCGCTCACGCCGGCACACGGCACCGCCGCAGCGTTGCTGCCGGCCGAACGGTTGGGCGCTCTCGTCGAGTTGTTCGACCTGCAGGTGGCCAGCCGCCACTGCGATCTCGCCGCCCGCTGGCTGCGCGGCCAGGGCAAGGGCTACTACACCATCGGGTCCTCCGGCCACGAGAGCAACGCCGCCGTCGGCATGGCGCTGCGGGCGGACGACCCGGCGCTGCTGCACTACCGCAGCGGCGGGTTCTACCTCAGCCGCGCCGGCCTCGGTGGTGTGCGCGACGTGCTCGCCGGCGTGGTGGCGTCCACCGAGGAACCGATCAGCGGCGGGCGCCACAAGGTTTTCGGGCGGCACGACCTGGCGGTCATCCCGCAAACCTCCACGATCGCCTCGCACCTGCCGCGGGCGGTCGGCGTGGCCTTCGCCATCGGTCGCGCGGCCAAGCTGGGCGTCGCCTCACCGTGGCCCGCGGACGCGCTGGCGGTGTGCTCCTTCGGCGATGCCTCCTCCAACCACGCGTCGGCGACGGCCGCGGTCAACACCTCGCTGCACTGCGCGCACCAGCGGCTGCCGCTGCCGCTGCTGTTCGTCTGCGAGGACAACGGGCTGGGCATCAGCGTGCGCACCCCCCAGGACTGGGTGCACGCGGCCTACGCCAACCGGCCACATCTCCGGTACGTGCAGGTCGACGGGGCGGACCCGGTGGCTGTGCTGGCGGCCACCGAGGAGCTCGCCGAGTGGGTCCGCACCCGCCGCAGCCCCGCCTTCTTGCACCTGCGGACGGTGCGCTTCGGCGGGCACGCCGGCACGGACGTGGAGAGCGCGTACCGCAGCGCCGCCGAGTTGCGGGCCGACGCGGCGAGGGACCCCATCCTCGGCACGGCGAGGGCGTTGGTGGACGCCGGGGCACGCACCGCCGCCGACCTGGTGGCCCGTCACGACGAGGTGAGGGCGGCGGTCTACGGGGTGGCGGCGGAGGTGGCCGAACGTCCGCAGATCGGTACGGCCGCAGAGGTGATGGCGCCGCTGGCTCCTCGGCACCCGCACGCAGTGGCCTCGGTGGTGGCGCGCGACGCCGGCGGGGTGAGCCCGCCGGTGGCCCCCCAGACGCTGGCCCAGGCGGTGAACGGCACGCTCGCCGACCTGCTGCGGGCTCGCTCCGACCTGTTGCTGTTCGGCGAGGACGTGGCTGCCAAGGGCGGCGTGTACGGCGTCACCAAGGGCCTGCTGGCCCAGGCCGGCGCGGGGCGGGTCTTCGACACCCTGCTCGACGAGACCAGCATCCTGGGGTTGGCCCTCGGCGCAGCCGTCAGCGGCTTCCTGCCGATCGCCGAGATCCAGTACCTCGCGTACCTGCACAACGCCGAGGATCAACTGCGCGGCGAGGCGGCCACCCTGCAGTTCTTCTCCGAGGGCCGGTACCGCAACGGCTTGGTCCTGCGCATCGCCGGCCTCGGCTACCAGGAGGGCTTCGGCGGGCACTTCCACAACGACGACTCGCTCACCGTGTTGCGCGACCTGCCGGGGGTGGTGGTGGCGGTGCCCGCCCGCCCGGACGACGCGGCCGGCATGTTGCGCACGCTGGTGGCAGCAGCCGAGGCCGACGGGACCGTGGGCGTGTTCGTGGAGCCGATCGCCCGCTACCACACCGCCGACCTGTTCGAGAAGGGCGACGGCCTGTGGGCGGCGGTCCCGGACCCCACCGGCCATGTGCCGATCGGGGCGGCCCGCACGTACGGGGACGGCCACGACATGACCATCCTCACGTTCGGCAACGGGCTGTTCCTCTCGCTGCGGGTGGCTCGGCGGCTGCAGGAGCGGGGCGTGTTCGCCCGGGTCGTGGACCTGCGGTGGGTCTGCCCGCTGCCCGTGGAGGACATGCTGCGCGAGGCGGAGGCCACCGGGACGGTGCTGGTGGTGGACGAGACCCGCCGCGCCGGTGGCGTGGGCGAGGGCATCGTGGCCGAACTGGTGGATGCCGGCTTTCGCGGGCGGATCGGCCGGGTGACCAGCAAGGACAGCTTCATCCCGCTCGGCGACGCCGCCAAGCTGGTGCTGCTCAGCGAGGCGGACATCGAGACGGCCGTGGAGCGCGTGCTCGGCAGCGGCTGACCGCTCTCACCCAACTCTCACCTTCCCGCGAGCGTCGTTTCACCCGGCGATCGCATCATGCGAGCCATGAGCGAATGGATGTGGTACCTCACCCGGTCCACCGGGATCGTCGCCGCCGTGCTGGCGGTGGCCTCACTGGTCTGGGGGTTCACCTTCTCGGCCCGCAACACGGGCCGCCGGTTGAAGGCCAACTGGTGGCTGGCGCTGCACAACTGGCTGGGCGGCCTGACACTCGGCTTCACCGGTGCCCACATGCTGCTCGCCTTCCTCGACACGCAGGCCGGCCTGCGGTTCATCGACCTCTTCGTGCCCAGCGGGCAGGTCGGGTGGGCCATCGGCTGGGGCGTGGTGGCGTTCTGGGTCTTCGCCGTCGTGACGCTGACGTCGATCGCCCGGGTGCGCCGGCGGCTGCCCCGCAAGGCCTGGCACCTGGTCCACCTGGTGTCGGTCCCCGCCGTGCTGGTGATGGCGATCCACGCCTACCAGATCGGCAGCGACGCCCTCGCCCGCTGGTTCCTGTGGGGCCTCGCCGGGCTCGCCGGCCTGGCGATCTACCCCCTGTCCGTCCGCCTGCTCGGCGTCGCCGCCTCTCGCCGCGCCGCCGCCAGTTCCACCCGCCTCCCCGCCCGCCAGCGTGCGGCCGCCTGAACCGGAGCCCTCCGTGAGCAACCTCCCTCCCCCCACTCCGCGCAAGCCGATCGACCCGCTGATCCAGCAGCGGGTGGCCAACCTCCGCCGCAACCAGTCGGCAGCCGAAGCGCCGGCCCCGGCGGCCCGCCAGAAGCCGGTGGGCCGCCGGGTGAAGCCGGCCCGCGCCAGCAAGGTGGCCTCCCTGGCCCTGAGCGCGATCACCACCGTCGGCCTGGCTGGCGTCTTCGCCCACAGCTCTCAGGCCGAGGGCGCCGGGACACTGACGCTGGCCACCACGGCTGACGCGACCGCTGCCACCACAGCGACGACGGCGGCCACCGCCGGTGACACGGCGGCGTCGTCCACCGACAGCACCGCGACCACGACCGCCACGGTGGACACGACTGCCGCCACCACGGCGACGACGGCCACCAGCGGCCAGATCGCCGACGGCACCTATGTGGGCCAGGCCTCCTCGAACCGCTGGGGCACCGTGCAGGTGCAGGCGGTGTACAGCGGGGGGCAGCTGGTGGACGTCCAGATCCTCAGCTACCCGGACGGCGACCGCAAGAGCGTGCAGATCAACCAGCGGGCGCTGCCCACGCTGATCGACGAGGCGATCACCGCCCAGAGCGCCGACGTGGACACCGTCTCCGGGGCCACCTACACCAGCCGCAGCTACACGGAGAGCCTGCAGTCGGCGATCGACGCGGCGCTCGCCGCCTCCGGGTTGGCCTGAAATGAGCGTGCACCATGTGGAGGCCGTGATGGGCACCTCCATCAGCATCGACCTCGTGGACACCCACGACCGGGCCCTGGTGGACCGGCTGGTGGAGTGGTTCCACCACGTGGACGAGGTGTTCAGCCCGTACAAGGAGACCAGCCCGATCACCCGGATCGGCCGTGGTGAGGCGACGGACGAGGAGCTCACGGACGAGATCCTCGAGGTGCTGGAGCGGTGCGACGAGCTGGCCGACGACTCCGACGGCGTGTTCGACGTGTGGAACCTGCCGTCCCCCAACGGCACCCGCTTCGACCCGTGCGGCTACGTGAAGGGCTGGTCGGTGCAGCGGGCGGCCGAGATGGTCGCCGCCGAGGGCGTGCGCGACTTCTGCCTCAACGCCGGTGGTGACGTCGTGCTGTCCGGCCGCAACCGCGAGGGTGAGGAGTGGAGGGTCGGCGTGCGGCACCCCCACGACGCCCAGCACGTGGCGCTGGTGCTGCACGGCGAGGGCCCGCTGGCCGTCGCCACGTCGGGCACGTACGAACGCGGCGCCCACATCGTCGACCCGCGCCGCGGCGAGGCGGTCACCGAACTGGCCTCGGTCACCGTGGTGGGGCCGTCGATCGCCGAGGCCGACGCCTATGCCACCACCGTGTTCGCCATGGGCCTGGACGGGCTGGAGTGGCTGGCCCGCCACGAGGGCTACGAGGCCGCAGTGATCACCCACGACATGCGCCTGCTCGCCACCCCGGGGATGGCGGCGTACCGCTGACCGCGGCCGGTACCGTGGCGCGGTGCCGCTGCAACTCCGCTTCGTCACGTCGGCCACCCGGCACGGCGACCTGCCTCCGTCCGATGCGGAGCTGGCCCTGGTGGGGCGCAGCAATGTCGGCAAGTCGTCGCTGATCAACGCGCTGGCCAACCGCCGCCAGTTGGCCAAGGTGTCCAACACCCCGGGCCGCACCCAGCTGCTGAACCTGTTCGAGCTGCCCGGTGGCGGCACGGTGGTGGACCTTCCCGGCTACGGCTACGCGGCCGTGCCCATGCGGGAGAAGGCCAAGTGGCAGGGGATGATCGAGGGCTACCTGCTGGAACGCGAGGCGTTGGTGCTGGTGCTGGTGCTGGTGGACGGCGAGATCGGCCCCACCAAGCTGGACGCGCAGATGCTGGACTGGCTGCGCCAGGAGGGCGTGCCGCACACCGTGGTGGCCACCAAGCTGGACAAGGTGAAGCCGTCCAGGCTGGCCACCCGCAAGCGAGACCTGGCCAAGGGGTGCGGTCTCGAGACCGGCGACGTCATGTGGGTCAGCGCGGCGAAGGGCACCGGCGTGGAGGCCCTTGCCGCCCACGTCAACATGCTGCTGGCCGGCTGAACCGCCGGGCCGGCGTCAGCCGCGGCGGAACGCGCTGCGGGCCTTCGCCACCAGGTCGCGCGGGTCGGCCATCAGCATGCCCTTGCGCAGCAGCGAGACCTTCTTGGCGGTGTACGGCGGGTACATCAGCGGCGGGTCCAGCCGGGTGCTGCGGGTGTGCACGGAACGCTGGTGGCTGAACGTGTCGAACCCGTACTTGCCGTGGTACGCACCCATGCCGCTCTCGCCGATGCCGCCGAAGGGCAGGTTCGGGTTGCTGATGTGCAGCAGGGTGCCGTTCACGCACACGCCACCCGACGTGGTGCCGTCGACGACGGCGTCGTTGTCCGCGTCGTGCTCGCTGAAGGTGTAGAGCGCCAGCGGCTTGTCGCCCTTCGCCGCACCGTCGTTCACCAGCCGGGTGGCATCGCCCAGGCTGTCCACCGCGATCACCGGCAACACCGGCCCGAAGATCTCCTCGCCCATCACCGGGTCGTCCATCGTCACCCCGGTGAGGACGGTCGGGGCGATGTAGCGGGTGTCGGCGTCCGTCTGGCCGCCCACGGCCACGGTGCCGCTGTCCAGCAGCTTCTCGATGCGGTGGAAGTGGGGCTCGTTGACGATGCGGGCGAAGTCCGCGCTGGCCTGCGGGTCGTCGCCGTAGAACTCCTGGATGGCCGCGCCGATCGCTGCCACCAACTCGTCGTGCACGGGGCGTTCCACGAGCACGTAGTCCGGCGCGATGCACGTCTGTCCGGCGTTGACGAACTTGCCCCAGGCGATCCGCTTGGCGGCCACCTTGACGTTGGCGTTGCGGCTGACGATGGCCGGGCTCTTGCCACCCAACTCCAAGGTCACCGGGGTGAGGTGCTCGGCTGCGGCGCGCATGACGATGCGGGCCACCCGGCTGTTGCCGGTGTACAGGATGTGGTCGAAGCGTTGGGCCAGCAGTTCGGTGGTCTCGGCCACGCCACCCTCCACCACCGTCACCGCAGGGTCGTCCAGCGCCATGATCAGCGAGGTGAGCTCGGCGGCGGTTGCCGGGGCCAGTTCGCTGGGCTTGCCGACCACGGCATTGCCGGCGGAGATGGCCGCCACCATCGGCAGCAGCAGCAGTTGCACCGGGTAGTTCCACGGGGCGATGACGCACGTGACGCCCACGGGCTCGCGCACGATGACGGACTTGCCGGGCTTGAACGCCACCGGCGTGGGCACCTTCTCCGGCCGCATCCAGAGCGGCAGGTTGGCCAGGGTGTGCTCGATGTCGCTGATGGTGAAGCCCACCTCGGTGAGCCATGCCTCCGGGCGCGGCTTGCCGAAGTCGGCTTCGAGGGCGTCCAGCAGGCGCTCCTCGCGCTCCGAGATGAGGTCGCGCAGGTGCTCCAGCGTGGCTCGGCGCCAGGCAGCGGGTCGGGTGGCGCCTCGGTCGAACGCGTCGCGGGCAGCCTGGACGCGCGGGGCGATGTCGGCAAGGGGAGTTTCCATGCCCTCACCCTACGCCCACCCCCCAACCCCTGGTCCTCGGGGTGCCCGCACGTGACGGGGCGGCGGCCTACTGGAAGCGGATCTGGTGGTTGATCCGGCGGGACTCCGGCCGGAAGCCGAGCGAGCGGTAGAGGCGGGCGGCACCCGTGGGGTTCTCGCTGTCCACGCCGATCATCGCGTGGTCCAGCCCGGCGGCGGCGAACGCGTGCAGCGAGTGAGCGATGAGGGCGGACGCGACGCCGGTGCCGCGGTGATGGCGGAGGGTGCCGAGGCTGTCGATCCACCCGTCCCGCCGGCCGGTGATCTCGTCGTCGGCCGGCCAGCGCTTGTTCAGGCAGTGGGCGACGACGCGACCCTCGCCGTCCACCGCCACGAACGACAGGTCCAGCCGCGCCCCCGGGCCGTGGGTCATCTGGTCCCAGTGGTGGGCGGACGTGGGTGTGGAGCCCCAGTGGTCGGCGAACGCCTCGTTCTTGACCAGCCGGATCTCCTCGCCGCGGTCGTCCGGCCAGGGGATGATGCGCACGCCGACCGGATCCGCCGGCGTCGGGGGCAGGTCGGCCAGCGGCCGGATCAGCTCGTCGTGGTAGCGGACGACGTCCATGCCCAGCGAGGCGAACAACCGGTGGGCGGACTCGACGTGGTCGAACGCGTCGACCCGCAGGTACAGCGGCAAGGCGCGGCCCGTGGACCGCAACTGCTCCTCGCCGCGGGCGATGGCCCAGGTCATCAACGCCGTGCCCACGCCCTTGCGGCGGTGCTCCGGCGCGACCAGGCCGAAGACGAACAGACGCTCTTCGCGGACCTCGCTCGGCAGGTGGTAGGTGTACGCGTAGCCGGCCAGTTCGCCGTCCTGGGTGGCCAGGCGGGTGTCGGTGGCGAGGACCACATGGTCGTCGTCGATCTCCTCCTCCATCTCCTCCATGCTGAGAATCCGAGGGATCCCGTCGAAGGCCTCCGTGCGCTGGTGCAATGCCAGCAAGGTGGGCAGTTCGGCGGTGGCGATGGGACGCAGTTCGAGCACGCTCCGACGCTAACGGAGCGCAGTCTTGGAGAAATCGTGGATTGACGCGGGACGCCCGGACGCCGATAACAGGGGGGTGCCGATCGACCCGCTCCGGTTTCCCGCGCTCCTCCAGCGGGCCGCGCAGGGCGACGAGAACGCGGCCACGGAGTTGTTCGCCGAGTACCACCCCCGGCTGGAGCGCTTCCTGCGCGGGCTGGAACCGAAGGCCGCCGACGATCTGGTGGGGGAGGTCTGGCTGGCGGTGGCCCGCGGCCTGCCCGGCTTCGACGGCGGCGCTGCCGAGTTCTCGGCATGGCTGTTCACGATCGCCCGCAACCGCCTGGCCGACCACCGGCGCACGGCGGCACGGCGACGCACCGATCCCGTGGGCGATCTGGCGGATCGGGGGCTCGACGCGACGGACGCGGCGTCGGACCCGGCCGTCGTGGTGGTCGGCCGCCTGTCCGCCGCCCAGGCCGTGGCGCTCGTCGCCACCCACCTTCCGGCGGAGCAGGCCGAGGTGGTCCTGCTCCGGGTGGTCGGTGGCCTCGACGTCGCCCAGGTGGCTGCCGTGCTGGGCCGCACGGCGGGATGGGTGAGGGTCAATCAGCATCGGGCACTCCAGCGGCTGGCGGCGGTGGTCGTCCCGGACAGCGCGACGGCCGGGCTGTAACGCAGGGCCTGGGGAGGACGATCCCCAGACGTGACGGACATGCCCCTTCCCGACGACCAGGTGGACGCGCTGCTGCGCGGCGAGCACCCCGAGGGCGACGGCATGTTGGCGGATGCCCCCCAGCGTGCCTTACTCGCCGACCTGTTCGCGGCTGCCGCCGGCCCGCCGACGGACGACGAGTTGGCATCGTCGGCCGCCGCAGCGTCCTGGTTCGCGGCACGGGCCGGCAGGCCCAGCGCCGTCTCGTCGGCCCGTGGCCGCCCGCCCGCCCGGCGGGCCACCCGCGTGCCGCGCCGTGTCATCGGGGTCACCGTCGGCGTACTGCTCACGGCCGGTACCGCCGCTGCGGCCTCGGGCGCGCTGGGCACCTCCCGGCCGGCCTGGCCCAGCGCTGGGCGGGCAGAGGCCACGCCGTCGACGGCGGCGACCGCGGTGGTCGAGACGTCGGTGGTGGTCACGGTGGCAGCGGACACCACCGTGGAGCCGACGGTTGCCGTCTCCGAGCCGGCGCCGCCCACCCTCCCCTCCGGCACGGCGCCGGCGCAGGGCCCGGACGCCTCCGGCCCGGCCGTGGACGGCCTGTGCATCGCCTGGTCGCACGGCCACCAGCAGCACTCGGACAACCCGGCGCTCGGCGCACTGGAGGCCGCCGCCGACGCTGCGGACCAGACCGTGGAGGAGTACTGCGCCGACGTGCTCGATGCCGAGGACGAACCGCGTGGCACCGGCCGGCATGATGACGGCGGGGGAGACTCGGGCGGTGGCGCGTCCGGTGATCACGACCGGGACCACGAGGGCGACGGCGACCCGCGCGACGACCAGGACCACGGGCAGGGCCAGGGGAGTGACCACGGCGACGACCAGGGCAGCGGTGGCAGTCGTGACGGCGACGGCGGTGGCGGCCACGGCCAGCGGCGCAGCCGGGGTTGAACCGCACGGGTGCCGGGCGCTCCGTCCGGCCGGGCGGGCGCCGCACCAGTACGGTCGAGCGCCATGGAGCAGTTGAACGAACTCGCCTTCTACGGGCTGGCCGGCGCGCCGGACTCACCGGCCGCGCTGCTGCAGGAATGCCGCGACGGCGAGGCGCTCGGCCTCGGCTCCGTCTTCCTCAGCGAGCGGTTCAACGTGAAGGAGGCCGTCACCCTCTCCGGGGCGGCGGCGGGGTGCACCACGTCGCTCGGCATCACCACCGGGGTCACCAACCAGAACACCCGCCACCCTGTGGTCACGGCCAGCTACGCCACCACGATGCACCGCATCACCGGGGGCCGCTTCGCCCTCGGCCTCGGGCGGGGGATGGACCGCATGTTCGACGCCTATGGCCTGCCGCGCATCACCACTGCGGCGATGGAGGACTTCGCCGGCCTCATGCGCCGGCTGTGGAACGGCGAGGTGGTCATGGGTCACGACGGCCCGGCCGGGCGGTGGCCGGTGCTGGCGCTGGACCCGGACTTCCGCGAGGACATCCCGCTGCTGATGAGCGCGTTCGGGCCGCAGAGCCTGCGCCTGGCCGGGAGGGCGTTCGACGCCGTGCTGCTGCACACCTTCTTCACCGACGAGACCATGCGGCGCTGCGTGGACACCGTGCGCACCGCGGCCGAGCAGGCCGGGCGAGACCCCGCCCGGGTGCGCATCTGGAGTTGCCTCGCCGTCGTCGGCGACTGGGTGCCTGAGGACGTGCGGCTGAAGAAGACGGTCGGCCGGATGGCCACCTACCTCCAGGCATACGGCGACCTGATGGTGCGCACGAACGACTGGGACCCTGCGGTGCTGGAGCGCTTCCGCGCCGACCCGTTCGTGGCCGGCTTCCGGGGCGCAATCGACGGCAAGGCCACCACGGCCGAACTGCAGCACGTGGCCACGTTGATCCCCGAGGAGTGGCTGGCCGCGGCCGGCTACGGCACCCCCGAGCACTGCGCGCGCGCCGTCCTCCACCAGATGGACCTCGGCGCGGACAGTGTGATCCTCCATGGCGTGTCGCCCACCGAACTGGCGCCGGTGGTGGCCGCCTACCGGGCGCTGCGCCCGGCAGCCCGCTTCGACGACCTCCCCGCCAACCCCGGCGCCACCTGACCGCGTGACATCGGACGCACGGTTGGACGGGCGCGCCGCGCTCGGCCATCCTGTCGGCGATGTTCCTGGCATGGCACGAGATGCGCCGGTCGAAGCTGCGCTTCGGCCTGCTGACGGGGGCCGTCGGGCTGCTCGTCTTCCTCATCTTGTTCCAGCAGGCGCTGCTCGGCGGCCTGATCACCCAGTTCATCGGTGCGGTGCGCAACCAGTCCGCCGACGTGCTGGTGTTCAACGACCAGGCCCGCAAGAACATCGAGGGTTCGATCATCCTGCCCGAGCAGGCCGCTGCGGTGGCCGCGGTGGAGGGCGTGGCGGTGGCGAGCCCGCTGGGGGAGAGCACGTTCACCGTGCAGGCAGACGGTTCGGAGACCGACGCCGTGGTGTTCGGCTATGTGCTCGGCGGCCCGGGCGCACCCACCACGCTGTCGGCCGGCCGCCTGCCCACCGCTGACGGCGAGGCGGTGGCCAGCGAGAAGGACGAGGCCGACGGCTTCGGCATCGGCGACACGGTCACCGTGCTGGGGCCGGGCGGCACCCTGGATCTGACGGTCGTCGGTGTGGCTCGCGACCTGAACTACTCGGTGTCGCCGACGATGTTCACCTCCTTCGACACGTTCGCCGCGGCGAAGCGGGTGCGCAACGGGCTGGCCGAGGGCACCGCCGTGCTGCCCTCCGTGCTGGCCGTGCAGGTGGCCGACGGCGCCGACGCCGAGGCCGTGGTGGAGCGCATCGCCGCTGCGGTGGGCGGGGTGGAACCGCTCACCCGCCAGCAGGCGGTGGACGGCTCGCCCGGGGTCAGCAGCGTGCGCACCAGCTTCGGGGTGATCCTCGGCCTGTTCTACCTCGTCGTGCCGCTGGTCACCGGGCTGTTCTTCCTCATCGTCACGTTCCAGAAGGCATCGGCGCTCACCCTGCTGCGGGCCATCGGTGCCCGCGCCCGCACCCTGGTGGTCGCCCTGCTGGTGCAGGTGGTGCTGGTGATGGCACTCGGTTCGCTGGTGGCGTTCGGCCTGTACGCCGGCGCCCTGCAAGGGGTGAAGAACCTGGGCGTGCGTGTCGAGGTCATGCCCGTGGTGGTCACGTCGCTGGTGGTGTTGGCCCTGGCGCTGGTGACCTCGCTGGTCGCCGTGCGCCGGGTGCTGCGGATCGACCCGCTGGACGCCACCACCGGCGCGGGGGTGCACCTGTGAGCCTCAAGCTGCCGCTCCGCGAACTGCGCCGCCGGCCCACCCGGTTCCTCGTCGCCACCGTGGTGCTGGCGTTCCTGTCCACCCTGCTGTTGTTCCTCGGTGGCCTGCTCGACGGGTTGTACCTCGGCTCCACGGGGGCCATCCGCGCCCAGGACGCAGATGTCATCGTGTACTCGTCCACGGCGCGGGACTCCTTCCTCCGCAGCCGGATCACCGCCGACGTGCGCAGCGAGGTGGACGCCGTCGACGGGGTGGACGCCGTGGGCGGGCTGGGCTTCGTGTTGCTCGGCGCCGACGTGCCGGGCGAGGCCGACCCCGCGGATGTGGCCATTGCCGGGTACGAGCTCGCTCCGAAGGGCGTGCCGGAGGTCAGCAGCCTGTACGACGGCCAGGGCGTCGCCGACCGCCGGCTGGAGGACCAGGGCGTCGGCGTGGGCGACACGCTGCTGATCGGCCCGGCGAAGACCGAGGTCACCGTGGTGGGTTGGGTGGAGGACACCGCCTACCTCCAGCAGGGCACCATCTGGGTCAACCTCGCCACCTGGCGGCAGGTGCAGAATGCCAACCGGCCGGACGCTGCCGTCGCCGACGACGTGGTGCAGGCGCTCGTGGTGCGCGGCAGCGGCGACCTGGCGGCAGCGATCGACACCGCCACCGGCGGCGCCACCTCGACCCTCACGGTGGAGGAGGCGGTGCTGGCCCTTCCCGGGGTGGAGCAGCAGAACTCCACGTTCAACCAGATCATCTACTCCACCCTCGTGGTGGTGCTCGCCGTCGTCGGGTTGTTCTTCAGCCTCCTGACGCTGGAACGCCTCGGCCTGTACGGCGTGCTGAAGGCGGTGGGGGCGTCCAGCGGGCGCCTGTTCGCCGGTGTCGTCCTCCAGGCCGTGGTCGTCACCATCGTGGCCTTCGTGGCCGGGTCGGCGCTGGCGATGGCCGCGGCTGCGGCACTGCCCTCGGGGGTGCCGTTGCAGTTGGAGCCCAGCCGCTTCGTGTTCACCTTCACCGCCCTGCTCGTGGCCTCTGTGCTCGGCAGCGCGATCTCCCTCCGCAAGGTCCTCCACGTGGACCCTGCTGCCGCGATCGGAACCTCGTCGTGAGCGACGCGACCGGAAAGGACCCGAGACGATGACCGTGCTGGACATGCGTGACGTGCGCAAGGTGTACCGCAGCGGCGACGCCGAGGTCGTCGCGCTCGACCACGCCACCCTGGCCGTGGATCACGGTGAGATCGTCGCCTTGCTCGGCCCGTCCGGCAGCGGCAAGACGACCTTGCTGTCCATCGCCGGCGGGCTGCTGGCCCCCACAGAGGGCTCCGTGGTGGTGGACGGGGAGGACATCACCGGCCACGACGCCCGCCGCCTCACCGCGTTCCGCCGGGAGCACGTGGGGTTCGTCTTCCAGTCCGTCAACCTGGTGCCGTTCCTCACCGCCGAGGAGAACCTGCTCGTCGTCGACGAATTGGGTGGCGGCAAGGGGGGTCGTGCCGCCCGCGAACGGGCCCGCGCCCTCCTGGACGAGCTGGGCCTGGCCGCTCGCGGCTCGAACATGCCCTCACAGCTGAGCGGCGGCGAGCGCCAGCGGGTGGCCATCGGCCGGGCCCTGTTCAACAACCCGGGTCTGGTGCTGTTCGACGAGCCGACCTCGGCCCTGGACACCCAACTCGGCGAGCAGGTGATGGAGCTGATCCGTCGCGAGATGAAAGCCCGCGACACGGCCGCGGTGATCGTCACCCACGACACGCGGATGACGCACTACGCCGATCGCGTGGTGCGCATCGTGGACGGCCGGCTCACCGCCGACCCTGTGCCCGCCTGACCGGCGTCAGCCGACCATCGACGAGGCGACGATGTTGTGCACCTCGTCGCCCGTGAGCTCGTCCTGCTCGCAGAGGGCGTCCGCCAGCGCCAGCAGCGCCCGGCGGTGCTCCAGCACCGTGCATGCAGCCCGGTCGGCGGCGACGCTCATGAACTCGTCGGCCTTCTCCCGGCTCTTGTCGTCGTGCATCACCTTGGCCACCAGGTTGCCCGCGCCACCGAGCGCCGCAGCCTCCAGCGACAGCAGGCTTCCACCGGCGCCGAGCATGCCGACCAGCTGAGCGGCGATGTTCGTGGCCACCTGCAGGTCGCTGGCGATGCCGCTGGACGCCTCGCCGAACTCCTGGATCTCGGCGGCCCGCCCTGCCAGCGCGACCGCCATCAGGTCGGTGGCCTCGGTGGGTGTGCGCAGGAAGCGTTCCTCCACGTCGCCGTGCGCCACCAGGCCGAGCGAGCCCGAGCGACGCAGGATCGACGCCAGCTTGACGTCGCGGCCTGCCAAGGTGGCCACCAGTGCGTGCCCGGCCTCGTGCACGGCGACGCGGCGCCGCTCGTCGGGGTGGTAGCCCACGTCGTGCGACAGGCCGACCTCGGTGACCATCTGGGCATCGATGACGTCGAGGTGGGTCATCTCGGTGCGCCCGTCACGCAGGGCCACGATGAGGGCTTCGTCCAGCAGGCGCTCGATGCGCACCGGGCTGTATCCGGCGGTGAGGTCGGCGACGAACGCCGCCGACACGGTGTGGTCGTGGTTCTTGCGGTCGAGGTAGTACTGGGCGATCTCCAGGCGATCGTTGCGCGGCGGCAACTCGAAGTGGATGGTGCGGTCGAAACGACCGGGCCGCAGGAGCGCAGGATCCAGGTCGTTGGGCCGGTTGGTGGCCGCGACCACCAGCACGTTGGCCTGCTCCAGCTTCGGCCGGCGCAACCCCTTGCCGGCCGGCAGGTAGCGGTTCACCCGCTCCACGAAGGCGGCGCGGAACTTCTGGCCGGCGGTCGGCAGCTCGAAGCTCTGCATCTGCACCAGCAGTTCGTTGACGATGCCGGCGCTGCCCTCCCGGCTGCCGACGCCCATGCCGGTACGGGCCGCGCCGATGGCGTCGAACTCCTCGATGAAGCCGATGGCCCCGCCCTCGGAGCGCGCCGCCTTGCGCAGGGACTTGAAGAATGTCCGGATCTTGCGACCGGTCTGGCCGTAGAACATCGACTGGAACTCGCTGGCGGACACGAAGAGGAACGGCACGCCGGCCTCGGCAGCGAGTGCCTTGGCCAGGTAGGTCTTGCCGGTGCCTGGCGGGCCGGCGAAGAGCACACCGCGGCGGGCTGCCCCACCCATCTCCCGTTGGAACGTGCGGTGGTTGAGGAAGATGTTGAGCGTGTCGATGGCCTCCCGCTTCGTGGCGGTCGCGCCCACCACGTCGGCGAGGCGCACCGAGGAGTCCTCCGGACGCAGCATGGTGTGCGGCGAACGGCCGGCGCCCATGTAGGGCAGGAAGGCCAGCATGATGAAGAGGAACATCAGGATGGCGAGGAAGCCGAGCTCGGGGTTGTCCTTGAAGAACTGGGGGATGCCGAGCTGGATCGGGTCGCCGCTGAGGCGGCGGTACCAGTAGTAGGTGAACGGCACCGCGAGCACGATGAACAGGCGCCACAGCCGACGCCGGCGCTGGCGCTCGCGATGCACGGTGGCATCGATCTCGTTGCCCTTGGCGACTTCACCGTTCTGCAGCCGTGCGATGTCCATGTGCCCTCCGATGGCGAGGATGACGAGTTGGGCGGCAACCTAGCATCGATCTCACTGTGGGTGAACCCAGTTCACGGAGCGTGAGATGACACTCGCGGGGAGCGGGTCGGCTTGATGAATCCTTGATCGGTGGGCCACTGACCACCGGCGGTGTGGCCCGCGCGCCAAGGTCCCCCCTCGCAGGGTCCTTGTGCCCTCAACCGCCCGTGTGTGGTCGGAGCATGCTGGCAGCATCGAACCGGGGCAGATCGCCCCGAACGACAGGGAGGACACACCATGAAGCGACGCACGCTCGACATCGCCTTCAGCGTCGGAGGCGCACTCTTCGCAGTGCTGTTGCTGATCCTCGGCCTGGTGCTCAGCGACCAGTCCGACTTCGCCAGCAGCTACGTCCACGACGAACTCCTGGAGCAGAAGATCAGCTTCCCCGAAGAGTACAACGGTGGGGAGACCGACGTGGAAGGCAGCGGCTGCCTCACCGAGTACGCCGGCACGGCGCTGGACAGCGGCGCCAAGGCGGAGTGCTACGCCAACTACTACATCAACACCCACCTGCACCACAGCGCCGAGGGCGCCGGGTACCCCGGTGAGACCTACTCGAGCATGGGTGGCATCATCGGCGGCCTGAGGGCCGAGTTGACCGCTGCGCAGGAGTCCGGTGACCAGACGGCCATCGACGAGGCGCAGGCCGCCGTCGACGCCGCCAACGGCCTTCGGGACACGATGTTCAAGGGCGAGACCCTCCGTGGCCTGCTGCTGACCACCTACGGCTTCAGCATCTTCGGTGACCGGGCCGACACGGCTGCGCTGGTCTGCTACCTGGCAGCGGCGCTCCTGTTCCTGCTCTCGGTGGCCGGCATCGTCCACGCCTTCACCTCCAAGCACGCCAAGGACGTGGTGGTGAAGGTCGAGCACGAAGGCGCCTGACCGAGATCGCCGCACGGCGCCGGCCGCTCAACCGGCGCCGGGCACGACCCCCAACATCGCAGCCGGTGCGGAGACGCACCGGCTGCGTCGCGTCCGGCAACCGGCGAGGGTCAGCCGTCGTCGCGCTGCATGGTGGCCCACAGGCCGTGCTCGTGCAGGCGGTACACGTCCAGTTCGGCCTTCTCCCTGGTGCCGCTGCTGACGACGGCCCGGCCCTTGTGGTGCACGTCCAGCATCAAGGCGGTGGCCTTCTCCAGGCTGTAGCCGAAGACCTTCTGGAAGACCATCGTGACGTAGCTCATCAGGTTGATCGGGTCGTTCCACACCAGCACGATCCACGGACGGTCGGTGTCCACCGCGTCGTCGATGTCCGGTTCCACCTGGTGGACCGGGGTGACCATGGGTGCCATCGCCCCATTGTGCCCCGCCCGGCGGCGGGACGACAGGGTTCACCCGGCCGGACTTGCCCGACTTCGTTCGACCACCTCTACCCTTATCCACCATGTCCCGCGGTCCCCGCCCGCTCGTCCCGTCCCGGATCGCCCCGGGCGGTGTGGCCCACGGCGGCCGGCGCACCCCCACATCCCGCATCGGGGGGTTCGTCGCGCTCACCAAGCCGCGGATCATCGAACTGCTGCTCATCACCACCGTGCCCACGATGGTGATGGCCGAGCAGGGCTGGCCCAGCACCTGGCTGGTGGTGGTGACGCTGATCGGTGGCACCCTCGCCGCCGGTGGCGCCAACACGGTCAACATGGTCATCGACCGCGACATCGACGCCGTCATGCCGCGCACCCAGGGCCGCCCACTGGTCACCGGCCTGGTGTCGCCGCGCGAGGCGATGGTCTTCGCGCTGGCGTTGGAGGTCGTTGCCTTCGCCGTGCTGTGGGTCTGGGCCAACCTGCTGTCGGCCGTGCTGGCACTGGCGGCGATGCTGTTCTACGTCTTCGTCTACAGCCTGTGGCTGAAGCGCACGTCCACGCAGAACATCGTCATCGGCGGCGCCGCCGGTGCGGTGCCCGTGCTGGTCGGCTGGTCAGCGGTGCAGGACGCGCTCGGCTGGGCCCCGATCGTGCTGTTCGTCGTGATGTTCCTGTGGACGCCCCCTCACTTCTGGGCGCTGGCCATCCGCTACACGGAGGATTACCGGGCCGCCAACGTGCCGATGCTGCCGGTGGTGGAGACCGCCGCCGTCACCGCCCGAAAGATGCTGCTGTACACCGTGGTGATGGTGGCCGGCACGCTGGTGCTGTGGCCGGTCGGGCACCTCGGGCTGATCTACGGGGTGGCCGCCGTGCTGCTCGGTGCGCTGTTCATCGCGGGCACGGCCCAGCTGATCAGCAATGCCACTCCGGAGCGGGCGATGCGGGTGTTCGCCTACTCGATCAGCTACGTCACCCTCCTGTTCGCTGCGCTCACGGCGGACGTGCTGGTGCGCCACGGGGTCTGAGGATTTCAGGTAGGGCGACACCGTGTGGGTAATGTCGCGAGCCGACAGCACCTTCCATCGACCGACACCGCGGGGCGTGCACGCGCACCCGGGATGAAACGAGTTCGTCGCTTATGACCACCATGGACACTCACGTACCCAGCGCCGAGGACACGCTCGGCCCCGGGTTCGCGTGCCTCGCCGACTGGGTCACCACCACCGACCACAAGAAGATCGGCCGGTTGTATCTCGGTGCCGGCGCGCTCACTGCGCTCGCCAGCCTGGTGATCGCCGCGCTGCTGGCGGCGGAGCGCATCGACATCAACCGCGAGCTGCTCGGCGCCGGGTCACTCACCCAGCTCTTCACCCTGCAGCGCTTCGGCCTGCTGTACCTCACCCTGGCACCGATCGTCGTCGGCGTCGCCGTGGCCGTCGTGCCGTTGCAGGTGGGTGCCCGCTCGATCGCCTTCCCCCGCCTGGCGGCTGCCGGCTTCTGGGCGTGGCTGGTCGGCGCCGGCCTGGCCGTCTACGCCGTGGTCATGAACGGCGGCCCCGGTGGCGGCGAGCCCCGCTTCGTGGATCTGTTCATCCTGGCCACGATGCTCACGATGGCGGGCCTGCTGGCCAGCATCGGCTCGGTGGCGGTCACCGTGCTCACCACCCGTGCGCCGGGCATGAACCTGCGCCGCCTGCCGTACCTGGCATGGTCGTCGCTGGTCATGGCGCTGGCCCTGGTGGTGGCCCTGCCGGCGGTGATGGGGCTGCTGCTGTACCTGTACGTCGGCCACCACTACCCGTCGCTGGCGGACTTCAGCGGCAACCAGGCTTTCGGGGGCGTCGTCGGGTTCGGCTTCACCCAGCCGTTCACGCTCGTGTTCCTGCTCCCGGTGCTCGGCTTCGCCGCCGACGCCGTGGCCACCGCCACTCATCGCAAGGTCGGCCCCCGCGGCCCGATCATGATCGGCATGGGCCTGCTGTCGCTCGGCTTCATCTCCGTCGTCGCCCAGGGCGCTCCTGGCCTGTCCGCTGCCTTCCGCGACCTCAGCGGCGGCGACAAGATCAAGGAGCTCATCCCGTTCGGCATCGCCTACGGGCTGCCCGCGCTCGGTGCGCTGCTGGTGGTGGGCCCGACGCTGCAGTCGCTGCGTCGCAAGCCTGCCGTGCATGCCGGTCTGGTCTTCGCCGTGCCGGCGGCCCTGCTGGGGCTGCTGGGTGCCGCGGCATCGGTCCTCAGCGGCATCGGCGACGCTGCGCTCGGCGGCACGGTGTACGAGGAAGGCACGATGGGCGTCCTGGTGGCCGCCGGCATCCTCGGCGGCGCCGGTGCCGTGCTGCACTGGCTGCCGAAGTTCAACGGCCGCACCGTCAACGGTGCCAAGGTGGCGCCGCTGGCGCTCGTCGGCCTGCTGGGCGGCGCGCTGGTGAGCTTGCCGATGATGATCGCCGGTTTCGCCGACCAGCCGAGCGGCATCTTCCCCACGGTCACCGGCGACGGCCCGATCGTCAACTTCCAGGACGTCAGCGGCCCCGTGGCGCTGTGGAACTCGCTGGCGCTGGTGGGCTTGGCCCTGCTGGCTCTGGTGGTGCTGGGCACCATCGCCTTGGCGTTCCTCGGCGGCTCGAAGGACGCCGGCGACGACCCCTACGACGGGCTGACGCTGGAGTGGGCCACCACCTCCCCCGCCCCCCGCCACAACTTCGACGCCATCCACATCGTCAAGTCGGCCGAGCCCTTGGCCGACCTGAAGATCTCGAACCGGAGCGACGCGTGATGCAAGCACTTCCCACTGCACCGATGGCCACTCCCCGGCGCCAGGTCTTCGTCGGCACCGCGCTGGCGCTGGGCGCGGCCGCCACGGCGCTCGGCGCCATGCTGGCGATGTGGCTGCGCTACCGCGACGCCGCCATCAGCGTGCCCGGCGGCTCGTGGTTGCCGAAGGACGTGTCGGTCCCCATGGTGCCGGCCAACGTCATGCTCATCGCCTGCCTGCCGATCTGCATCTTCGCCCAGTGGGCGGTGTACTCGGCCAAGCGCCAGGACAAGCCTCACGCCGGGCTGGCCCTCGGCCTGGTGGCGCTGCTGGCCATCGCCGTCATCAACGCCCAGGCGTACATCTACTCGCAGATGGCGGTGCCGGTGAACGAGGGGGCATACGGGGCGATGTTCTACGCCGCCACCGGCACCGTGGTGGCCATGGCGGCCATCGGGGTGGTCTTCAGCGCCGTGGTGGCCTTCCGCTACCTCGGTGGGCGGACCACCGACGTCGAGGTGGTCTCCGCCCATGCCCTGTACTGGTACGTCTTCAGCGCCGCCTATGCGGTGCTGTGGTTCGTGATCTACGTGACGAAGTAACGAGGAACGAATGCTCACCACCGGTTCGAAGCTGCTCATCGGGGCGACGGTCGTCTCCGTCATCAGCGCCATCCTCTTCGGCATCACCGTCGACGGCCCCGGCGCGACGGTCGGCGTCATCGGCCTGCTCTCCGCGGCAGTGGCGTTCGGCCTGATCGCCGGCATCAACGTCTACGTCCGCGACTCGAATGCGCCGGCGATGGAGCCCGGCGTCGAGCACACCTGTGCTGCCGCCCGCCAGCCGTCGGGTGCCAGTGGGTGGCCCGCCGTGGCTGCCGTCGGCGTGGCCGGCCTGGCCATCGGCGCCGTCAGCCGGCCGGTGGTGTTCCTGGTGGCCCTGGTCGTCGTGCTCGCGGCGATCGTCGAGTGGATGGTCCAGGCCTGGAGCGAACGGGCCAGCGACGACACCGGCTACAACGCCACCATCCGCGGCCGCCTCCTCCACCCGTTGGAGTTCCCCGTGCTGGCCACCTTGGGCCTCGGGGCGCTCATCTACGGCTTCTCCCGGATCATGCTGTCGGCCAGCAAGGACGCCGGCCGGTGGCTGTTCATCGCCATCGGTGCGCTGTTCCTGGCGGGCGCCGTCGTGGTGGCCATCTATCGGGGTGCCGGCAAGCGCACCATCGCCGGAGTGTCGGCGCTGGCCGCGTTCGCGGTGGTCGGCGTGGGTGTGGCGTCGGCCGTGCAGGGCCAGCGCGACATCGAGGCCCACCCGGCACCAAGCTGCCTCAGCAACGAGGAAGGCGAGGGCGACCACGGCGCGCCGAAGGCCCCGTCGGACACCGCAGGCGTGTACGCCACGATCGTGCTCACGGACAGCGACTTCTACGCCGTGCTCGGCAACTGGAACGGGCCGGACAAGATCGCCTACCACCAGCTCAGCGTGCCGCGCAACGCGCGGGTGTCGTTGGTGTTCCTCAACCAGACCTCCGAGCCGGCCCGCCTCACGGCGCGCCTCGGCAAGTTCGGCGATGCCGCCGAGAGCGTCGAGTGCACGGCGATGGTCGAGGCCGACGGCGAGGGCTACCTGTCCATCAAGGCCGTCAATGTGCCCCTGGCCAGCACCGAGCCGATGCAGCTGCAGCTCGGCGGCGAAGAGGCTCCCGCCATCGAGATCCAGGTGCCCTGAGCCGTCAGCGGCACGCCATCGCACCCATCCTGCACCCGGTGCCCCGGCCGTCCGGCCGGGGCACCGGCGCGTCTGGGCCACACGCAGGGCCGTAGCGGCTCGCCCACCGATCCCGAGTTCACGAAGTTGGCAGCGCCGGTGCCCTGCCCGATAGTGTCTCGCCCGTGCTCGCCCATCTCCCGCGCCGACGCGCCGCTGCCGCCCTTGCGATCCTGGGTTTCCTGGTAGCGGGCTGCGCCAAGAACGCCCCGCAGGACATCTTCCGGCCCGCCGGCTCCAACGCCCGCGAGATCGACGACGGTCTCGGCGGCCAGAAGTACATCTTCATTCTGGCGGGGGTGGTGGCGGCCATCGTCATCGCCGTCGTGCTGTTCATCATCTTCAAGTTCAAGGACCGCGGGCAGGACATCCCGGAGCAGACGCACGGCAACCCGATGCTCGAGATCGGCATGACCATCCTGCCGGCGATCATCCTGATCACCGTCGCCATCCCGACGGTGGCCAAGATCTTCAACCTGGCCAAGTCCGACGACGCCGCCTGCGTGGTCAACGTCACCGGCCAGCAGTGGTGGTGGGAGTACGACTACCCGGTGCAGAACTGCGGCGGCATCGAGATCACCCAGCCGATCGTCACCAGCGGCGAGATGGTCATCCCCGCCGGTGTCAACGTGCAGTTGCGGATCACCAGCCGCGACGTCATCCACTCGTACTGGATCCCCCGTCTCAACGGCAAGCGTGACGCGGTGCCCGGTAGCCTCCAGCCGCTGCGCATGCAGGCCGACCAGCCCGGCATCTACACCGGCCAGTGCACGGAGTTCTGCGGCCTCAGCCACGCCCGCATGCGCCAGGCAGTGGTTGCGCTGGACAGCGACTCGTTCGCGACCTGGGTGGCCAACCAGGAAGAGGCCTACACGTCACCCACCGACGCCCTGGCGCTGGAAGGTGAGGGGCAGTTCATCAGCCAGTGCGCCCGCTGCCACCAGATCAACGGACTCACCAACAGCGACGGCACTCCCGTGCTGGCCAACCCGGAGCAGAACCTGGTGTCCGGCGCCGCGCCGAACCTCACCAACCTGATGACCCGCACCGGGTTCGCCGGCTTCACGTTCGACCTCATCACCGATGCGTGCCGCGAGAAGCTGTGGAACGCTCCGTCCGAGGAGTTCAGCGCCCTGTACCTGCAGGGCGTGTGGATGGATTCCCCGGCCGGTGCCGAGTACCCGGTGTGCTTCAACGAGACCGCCCTGCGGGAGTGGCTGCGCAATGCCCCCGGCATGAAGCCGATGTTCGTCGACCCGAACAACCTGTCCTCCACGGGCGGCCTGTACCGCGGCATGCCCAACCTGGGTCTCACCGAGGCCCAGATCGACCAACTGATCGCCTACCTCCTCGAGCGGAAGTAAGGGAGCCCCACGAATGGCCATCATTGAACGCCCCTCCGCCGTGCCCACGTTTGCCGGCGCCGGCGCAAACGCCCCCGCGGTGGTCACGCCCACCCAGGGCCTCGGCGTCTTCAAGCGTCCGGTCGCTGCCTCCGGGTGGAAGAGCTGGGTCTTCACGGTCGACCACAAGAAGCTCGGGATCATGTACGGCGTGGTCTCCATGTTCTTCTTCCTGGTCGGTGGCGTGGAGGCTCTGCTGATTCGCCTCCAGCTCGCCGCCCCGGACAACACGGTCCTCAGCGCGCAGGTGTACAACGAGATGTTCACCATGCACGCCACCACCATGGTGTTCCTCTTCGTCATGCCGATGGCCGCGGCGTTCGCCAACTACTTCCTGCCGTTGCAGATCGGCGCCCGCGACGTGGCCTTCCCGCGCATCAACGCGCTGGGCTTCTGGCTGTTCCTGTTCGGTGGCATCTTCATCAACACATCGTGGGTCCTCGGTGGCGCCGCAGATGGTGGCTGGTTCATGTACTCGCCGAACTCCAGCCCGCTGTTCTCGCCGGGCCACGGCGTGGACTTCTGGGTGCTCGGCCTGCAGATCACCGGCATCGCCTCGCTGGTCGGTGCCATCAACCTGATCGTCACCGTGCTCAACATGCGGGCACCGGGCATGAAGCTCATGCACATGCCGATGTTCACCTGGATGGTGCTGGTGGTGCAGTTCCTGCTGGCCTTCGCCATGCCGGTCATCACCGTGGCCCTGTTCCTGCTGGGGTTCGAGCGCAACTTCGGCGCCACGTTCTTCAACGTGGATGCCGGCGCCGACCCGCTGCTGTGGCAGCACCTCTTCTGGATCTTCGGTCACCCCGAGGTGTACATCATCATCCTCCCGAGCTTCGGCATCATCTCCGAAGTGCTGCCGGTGTTCGCCCGCAAGCCACTGTTCGGCTACAAGTTCGTGGTCTTCTCCGGGGCGGGCATCGGCTTCCTGGGCTGGGGTGTGTGGGCGCACCACATGTTCGCCAGCGGCCTCGGCCCGGTGAGCGTGGCGGTCTTCTCCGTGGCCACGATGCTCATCGCCATCCCCACCGGCGTGAAGATCGTCAACTGGACGCTCACCCTGTGGGGCGGCAAGTTGTGGTTCACCACGGCCATGAAGTTCGCCATCGGCGTCATCGTGCTGTTCACCATCGGTGGCGTCACGGGCGTCACCCACGCAGTGGCCCCATCGGACACTCAGCAGACGGACACGTACCACATTGTCGGTCACTTCCACTTCGTGATCGTCGGTGGTGCCGTCATGGGCCTGTTCGCCGGCTTGTACTACTGGTGGCCGAAGATGTTCGGCAAGACGCTGAACGAGAAGCTCGGCGGCTGGAACTTCTGGTTGATGTTCTGGGGCATCTCCATCACGTTCGGGGCCATGCACATCGTCGGCATGCAGGGCCAGCCGCGCCGCATGGTGGTGTGGCCGGAGAAGCTCACCGGTGAGGGCTTCTTCAACCTCCACTTCTGGAACCAGGTGGCCACGTGGGGGGCGTTCACGATCGCCGTCGGCGTGGCGTTCTTCATCGTCAACGTCGTCGTCACCGCCCGCAAGAAGGAGCGTGCCCCGCTGGATCCGTGGGACGCCCGCACCCTGGAGTGGATCACCGCCAGTCCTCCGAAGGAGCACAACTTCGACGTCATCCCCACCGTGCACGCGCTGGACGAGTTCTTCCACCGCAAGTACGAGGAAGTGGAGCACGAGGATGGCCACGTGAAGTTGATGAAGGTGAAGACCGCGGAGGAGATCCTGGCCGAGGAAGAGGCCCGTGCCGACGCCCACATCCACCTGCCGTCGCCGTCGTACTGGCCCATCGTGCTGGCGTTCGGCCTGCCGATCATCGCCTACGGCGTCATCTACAACCTGATCCTCTCGTTCGTCGGCGCGGCGATCGTCCTGCTGGCCGGCTTCGGCTGGGCGCTGGAGCCGTCGGTCGCCGAGGACAGCGACTACGACCCGCCGGCCGGCGGGGACTCGACCAAGGAGTTGGCGACCATTGGCTGACATCGCCGTCCACGAAGGCGCCCACGCCCACGAGCACGACGCTCACGGCGCGCACGCCACGTCCACCGGGCTGAGCAACAACAAGCTCGCCATGTGGCTGTTCCTCGGCACCGAGTGCCTGTTGTTCGGTGGCCTCATCAGCACCTACATGCTGTACCGCGGCCGCCTCGGCAACGGGCCCGGGCCGGGCCAGGTGTTCGACATCCCGCTCACCTCGATCAGCAGCTTCATCCTGCTGATGAGCTCGCTCACCATGGTGCTGGCGGTCAACGCCGCCAAGGAGGGCGACGACCGCAACACCCGGGTGTGGCTGTCCGCCACCGCACTGCTGGGTGCTCTGTTCGTGGGTGGCCAGGTGTACGAGTTCACCGCCTTCTATCAGGAAGGCCTGGGCTTCACCACCAGCCTGTTCGGCTCCAGCTTCTTCACGCTCACCGGCTTCCACGGTGTGCACGTGTCGCTCGGCATCATCATGCTGATGGCGCTGGTCGGCATCATCACCCGCAGCAAGGTGCCCGGCGACAAGGCCGAGGTGGTCGAGCTGATCGGTCTGTACTGGCACTTCGTCGACGTGGTGTGGGTGGTCATCTTCACCCTCGTCTACCTGATCCCCGCCTGAGGTCACCCATGAGCGCAGTCACCGAGCACACGGACCACGGCACCGAGGCCCACGATCACGCCGATCACGGCAGCCACCCGACCACC
This sequence comes from Acidimicrobiaceae bacterium, assembly GCA_020637295.1. Taxonomy (GTDB): domain Bacteria; phylum Actinomycetota; class Acidimicrobiia; order Acidimicrobiales; family Ilumatobacteraceae; genus UBA668. Next base: position 78,329 of record JACJWF010000004.1, read on the forward strand.
CTGACGTTCGTCAAGGTGGCGATCATCCTCGCAGTCATCACCGCGCTGGAGACGTCCACCTACTGGTGGGTGGAGGACGCCCACACGGTGGCGATGATCACCCTGTTCATCTGCATGGCGATCAAGTTCGTGATGATCCTGCTGTGGTTCATGCACCTCAAGTGGGACAGCAAGCTCTTCTCGCTGATGTTCTACATCGGCGTGGGTCTGGCGATTGCGGTGTACATCGTGGCGCTGATGACCTTCCACTTCTTCGCCTGACGCCGGGCGGCCGGAAGGGCCATGATGTTCGCCGCTGTCTCCTTCCCGGATCCGCTGCGGTTCCAGGCCTACCCGGGCGTGTACGCGCTGGTGGCCGGGCTGGTCGGCGGCTACCTCGTGCTGGCTCGAGTGGTGCGGCCGCGGGCCGCCGCTCTCGGCGCACCGCCCCTCACCGGGCGGCAGTGGGCGGCGTTCGCCGGGGCCATCCTCACCATTCTGGTCGCAGGTGCGTCGCCGCTGCGCGGCCTGGCCGACGACTACCTGGCTGCGGCGCACGCGCTGCAGTTGGTGCTGCTGTCGCTGGTGCTGCCCCCGCTGGTGTGGCGGGCGACACCGGAGTGGGCGGTCCGTGGGCTGTTGCACACGGCACGGCGCCAGCGCATCGCCACACTGCTGGTGCGGCCGCTGCCGGTGGCGCTGCTGTTCAACCTGGTGCTGGTGCTGGTCCAGTTGCCGGGGGTGGTGGACGAGGCCGTCGCCAACTCGGCGGTCCGGTTCGGTTGCTGCACTGTCGTGGTGGGCGTGTCGCTGCTGATGTGGCTGCCGGTCGCCGGCCCGGTCCGCGCCTGGAGGATGGGCGACGGCGCGAGGATGGCGACCCTGTTCCTCACCAGCGTCCTGTTCTCACTGCCCAGCGTGTGGTTGACGATCGCCGACGGTGTGGTCTACGAGCGGTACGGCGCCCAGCCCGTGCGGGTCTGGAGCCTCACGCCGATCCAGGACCAGCAGTTGGCCGGGGTGGTGATGAAGGTCGGCAGCCTGTTCCTGTGGATGGTGGTGGTCGGGCTGTTCCTGCGGCGCTTCGCCCGCGAAGCGGCGCTGGGCAGGGCCAACCGGCAGATGCCCGCCGCAGAGATCACCGGCCACGACGAGGTCTCGCTGACGTTCGACGACGTGCAGCGGGCGTTCGAGCGCAGCCAGGCCCCGCGCGAGTCCGCCCGCTGACCAGCGCCGGCGAAGCCGGGCTCAGGCGTCCCAGCGGAACAGGCGGGCGGCGAGTGCCGGGGCCACCACGGCCCACGCGGCCAGGATCAGCCAGCTCTGGGTCGGATCCGTACCGGCGCCGGCCAGTGCGTCGCGCAGCACGTCGGCGAGGGCGCCGGACGGCAGCACGTGTGCAGCGGAGCGCAGACCGCCCGGCAGCTTGCCGAAGGGGATGATCATCCCGCCGAGCAGCAGCAGCACGAGGTACAGCCCGTTCTGGGCGGCGAGGTTGATCTCACCGCGGAGGCGGCCGGCAAGGGTCAGGCCGATGCCGGCGAAGGCCAGCGTGCCGGTCACCACGGCGCCGACCGCAGCGAGCCAGTTCGGCGAGGCAGGCGACCAGCCGAGGGCGTACGCCACCGGGATGAGGACGGCGAACTGGATCAGCTCGACCGCCACCACGGACGTGATCTTCGCGGCGATCAGGCGGGGGCGCCCGAGCGGTGTCGTGCCCAGGCGCTTCAGGACGTGGTAGCTGCGCTCGAAGCCGGTGCCGATGCCCAGCGACACCATCGCCGTGCTCATCACCGCGAGCGCGAGGATGCCGGGGGCGAGGAAGTCCACCGGGTCGTCCGTCTCCGTGGGCAGCACGTCGACCAGGCTGAAGAACGCCAGCAGCAGCACGGGAATGCCGAGGGTCAGCAGCAGTTGCTCGCCGTTGCGGAGGGTGAGCTGCAGCTCGGTGCGCAACTGGCTGACGTAGGCCTTCATGACGCAGCGTCCCCGCCGGCACCGGCCTCGGCCGCCCGCTCCGCGGTGAGGCGGCGGAAGACGTCCTCCAGCCGCTGGGCGCCGGCCCGCAGGTCCGTCAGTTCGTGCCCCTGGTCGGCCAGCCAGCCGGTGAGCTGGGCCATCAGCTTGGGCAGCGGCGGGGCGTCGATGACGTACTCGTCCGCACCGACCTGGCTGGCCACCACGCCAGTGGCGCGGGCCAGCGCGGTGAGGTCGAGGTCCGGGCTGCTGCGGAAGCGGATCTCGTCGTGGCCACGGCGCAGCTCTGCCAGCGTGCCGTCGGCGACGACCTGGCCGCCGTCGAAGATCACCACCCGGTCGGTCAGACGCTCGGCCTCGTCCAGCTCGTGGGTGGCCAGCACGACCGCGCAGCCCTGGTCGGCGAGGCCGCGGATGATCTCGCGGATCGTGGCCCGGCCGTTGACGTCCACGCCGGCGGTGGGCTCGTCGAGGAAGGCCACCTCGGGCACGGCGGCCAGCGCCAGCGCGAGCGACAGGCGCTGCTGCTCGCCACCGCTGAGGCGCCGCCAGGTGCCTTTGGCACGGGAGGTGAGGCCTACCAGGTCGACCAGTGCAGCGGCGTCCGCCCCCTTGCCGTACAGCGCGCAGTAGTGGCGGACAGTGTCCAGCACCCGGGCGCTCGGGTACACGCCGCCCTCCTGCAGCATCACGCCCATCCGGCTGCTGAGGCGACGCTGGTCGGTGGCGGGGTCCATACCGAGGACGCGCACGGTGCCGTCGGCGGCGCGGCGGTAGCCCTCGCACACCTCGATGGTGCTGGTCTTGCCGGCGCCGTTCGGTCCGAGCACGGCGGTGACCTCGCCGGCGGCGGCAGAGAACGACACGTCGGCCACGGCCGTGAGGTCGCCGTAGCGCACCGTCAGGCCGGTCACCTCCACAGCAGTCACCCCCGCGACGCTACCGTCCCCACCCCGCCCACGGCTTCTGGGGCTGGATCTCGCCATCCCCGCAACTGGGGCTGGATGTTTGCGGAACGCGCGCGATTCCGGACCACAGAATTGGGATGGCGGCGGCAGCGGCCACACGGGGCCGCTCCCGGTTCTGTGGTCCCTGTTCGCGCGGAACCCGCAACGATCCAGCCCCAGTTCGTGGGATGGAGAGATGCAGCCCCAGAAGCGCGGAAAGCGGAGGGGAGGGGCAGGGGGTGCGGGAAGTAGCCTCGCGGGCGTGATCGACGTCCGACTCCTCCGCACCGACCCGGAAGGCACCCGCGCCGCGCTGGCGCGCCGCGGGTCACCTGAACTGCTCGACCAGCTGGCGGAGGCGACGTCCACGGACAGTCGCCTGCGGGAGATCCAGACCCAGCGCGACACCTTGCGTGCCGAAGTCAACGACCTGTCGAAGCAGGTCGGCCAGGCCCGCCGCAACGGCGACACGGCCGCCGCCGAGGAGCTCCAGGCCCGCAGCCGCGCCGCCGGCGAGCAGGAGAAGGCCCTCGCCGCCGAGGCGGACGACGTGGCCGCCCGCCTGCGCGACCTGCTGCTGCGCATCCCCAACCTGCCCCACCCCGACGCGCCCGACGGTGCGAGCGACCATGACAACCCGGTGGTGAAGGGCCCGTTCCTCCCTGCCGACGGCTTCCCCGAGCACCAGCGGGTGCCCCACTGGGAGACCGCCACCGCGCTCGGCATCCTCGACAACGAGCGGGCCACCAAGATCAGCGGGGCGATGTTCACCATGCAGCGCGGCCCCGGCGCCCAGCTCTCCCGCGCCCTGTGCCAGTACGCGCTGGACCGCAACAGCGACGCCTTCGAAGAGATTCGCCCGCCGTCGCTGGTCACCACCGCCACGCTCACCGCCACCGGCCAGCTGCCCAAGTTCGCCGACGACGCCTACGCCATCGAGCGTGACGACCTGTGGTGCATCCCCACGGCCGAGGTGCCGTTGACCTCGCTGTACGGCGGCGAGGTCCTGGACGAGGCCCAGCTGCCGATCCGGATGATGGCCTACACCCCGTGCTACCGCCGGGAGGCCGGCTCGGCCGGCCGCGACACGCGCGGCATGCTGCGCGCCCACGAGTTCGACAAGGTCGAGATCCTGGCCGTCACCACCCCGGAGCAGGGCGCGGCGATGCTGCTCGAACTGCGCGACCGGGCGGAGGCGCTGATCGCCGGCCTCGGCCTGCCGTACCGGATCATCGAGATCTGCACCGGCGACATGGGGCAGAGCCATCACCGCAGCTTCGACATCGAGGTCTACGCACCCGGGTGCGACAACTGGCTGGAGGTCAGCTCGGTCAGCTGGTTCAGCGACTACCAGGCCCGCCGGGCGGACATCCGCTTCCGCACCACTGGCGAGAAGGGCACCACCATCGCCAACACGCTCAACGGCTCGGCCCTCGCCGTGCCGCGCGTGTGGGCCGCGATCATGGAGAACTACCGCCAGGCCGACGGCAGCGTCGTCGTGCCCGAGGCGCTGCGGCCGTACATGCGCGGCGTCGAGGTGATCGGGCCGCGATGAGCCAGGACCCGCTCGCCGACCTCGCCCGCCACCGGTTCGAGTACGAGACGGCCGGCCTCGACATCCCCGACGTCGCCGACGACCCGATGGCGCAGTGGCAGCGGTGGTTCCGCGAGGCGGGCGATGCCGGCTGCACCGAGCCGAATGCCTTCGTGCTGTCCACGGTTGGCGTCGACGGCTGGCCGCAGAGCCGCTACATCCTGCTGCGCGGTGCGGACGATCGCGGCTTCACCTTCTTCACCAACTACCACTCCTCCAAGAGCCAGGAGATGGACGCCGACGGGCGGGTCGCCATGTTGTTCACCTGGCTGCAACTGCACCGCCAGGTGAGGGTGCTCGGCCGGGTGTCCCATGTGGCGGAGGCAGAGAGCGACGAGTACTTCGGCTCCCGCCCGCGCGGCTCGCAGATCGGTGCCTGGTCGTCGCCGCAGTCGCAGCCGATCCCTGACCGGGCGTGGCTGGAGGACCGGGTGGCGCAGATGGCCGGCACGTTCGCCGACGGCGACGTCCCCCGCCCCGCGTTCTGGGGTGGATGGCTGGTGGAGCCCGAGCAGTACGAGTTCTGGCAGGGCCGCCCCAGCCGCCTTCACGACCGGCTGCGCTACACCCTGGTGGAGGATCCCGAGGGCGGCGACCCCGCCTGGCAGCTCCAGCGCCTCGCCCCCTGACACCCGCAGGTGCTCAGAGTGGCCAGGTCCGGGCGGCGGCGGCGAGGCCGTCGATGAGGGCCTCGGTGTGCGGGACCAGGCCGGGCCCGGTCCAGTCCTTCCAGATCGGGCTGGTGCCGCGCACCCTGGGCGGCAGTTCGATCTGCACGCCGCCGTGGCGGGGCAGGTTCACCGGGTTCGCCGCGTGCAGGCCGCGCAGCTCCATCGGGATCGCCTCGAGGTCGGTCTCGATCGTGTAGTCGGGCAGCGCCGGGCGCAGGTGGGCGGCGACGTGGCCCGCCAGCTCGCGGTTCTGCCCGCCGAGCAGGAGGGTGGTCCACATTCCATGCCGCCCGTAGCCGTGGATCGTGACGACGACATGGACGTGCTCGAGGAACCCTGCCAGCGTGGGCGACTCGGCCGGCGACACCCGGTGCGACGGGATGTGCCAGACCAGGTCCTCCGGCTGGAGCACCCCGTAGTAGCTGGCCCCGCTGCGCGCCGCGGCCGCATCGGCGATGACGTCAGTGACGTGCTCCAGCGAGCCCCCGTGGTACGCCATGAACCCCAGCCGCCCCTCCAGGCGGCACACCTCGCGTACCCCCGGACTGTCCAGGAGCTCGCGGAACGGGGTGGCGCTCATCACGCCGTGGTGGAACTGTCGACCGGCGTGGTCGTGTCGGCCGGGGCCTCGCCGTCGTCGCCCCCACTGCCCTTCTCCCTCAGCGCGGTGTACGCGATGCCGAGGAGCACGAGGCCGCCGAGCACGATGGCGACGACTCGCCAGTTGTTGTGCAACCAGGTCTGGGCGTTCTGCTGCAGATCGGAGATGGCCGCCGTGATCGGGTCGTCGTCGTCCTTGACATCGACCCAGTAGAAGTACCAGAGCAGGTACAACCCGGAGAGCAGCACGAACGCGCCGGAGACCATCTCGACGTACTGCATCTTGGACTTCAGCCACCGCACGAACCCCATGTTGGCGGTGGCGAGCGCGAGCGTGAGCGAGATCACCACGAGCGCCATTCCGACGGCGTAGGCGACGACGTTGGCGATGCCCGCCGCGTAGCCAGCCCGCCGCCCGGTCTGGAAGAGCGTAGCGATGAAGAGCGGGAGGGTGCAGCCGAGCGACGCGACCGCGTAGGCGATTCCGTAGACGAACATGGAGCGCAGGGTGCGGTCCTGCTTCGCCGAGGCGACGCCAGGGGTGAAGATCGGCACCTTGAACCCGAACAACATGGCGATCCCGAGGATGACGAAGGCGATGCCGATGATCGCCGTTGCGTACTTGGCGTTGTCCAGCAGGCTCTGCGTCCAGTACTGGGTGGCTGCGCCGATGGCGAGGAAGACACTGAAGAACCCGGCCGAGACCATGCTCCCCACCAGGAGGGCCCTGCGGATCGGCGCCCGGGTCTCGCTGCCGGCGGAGACCCCGAGGAAGTACATGAGGTACGTGGGCAGCAGCACGAACCCGCACGGGTTGATCGAGGCAACCAGGCCACGGATGAAGCTCAGGGGCAGGTTCACAACAGTTCCTCCTCGATGCGTGCAGTCAGCTGCGCCTCGTCGAGTTGGCCTGTCTGGTCGACGATGGTGCCGTCGGCGGTGACGAACAGGGTGACGGGGAAGGCGGCGACACCTGCGGCAGTGACGAATTCGCCGTCGGTGTCGTAGTACAGCTCATACTGGACGCCGCGGTCACGGGCGAAGGACTCCTCCCGATCACTCGGCGGCAGGTAGCTGATGCCCACGAAGCGGACCTCGTCTCCGAAGACCGCGTGCGCGGCGGCGAAGTCGGGCAGCTCCTGCTTGCACGGCCCGCAGGTGGACCCCCAGATGTTGACGACCAGGGGGTGCCCCACGAGCGACGCAGTGTCCACGTCGTCACCGTCGAGCGTCTGGATCGTGGCGGAAGGGAACGGCGTCCCCTCGACCTGGGCGTTGGTGCCGATGGTGGGCTCTTGGAAGGTGACCCGCGGGCCGGAGATGACGACGGTGTCGCCATCGCCGGCGTCGCCACCCGATCGGGAGACAGCCCACCCGATGAGGACGGACGCAGCCGCGGCGACGATCAGCGAGGTGACCAGCAGCCGCTTGCGGATCTTCACGGGAAGCCAGGCTACCCGGCACCTCCTCACCGGCCCCTGCCACCACCGGGGGGAAGCCGTCGGTCACACCGGCGGCGGTGGTGGCAGGGGCAGCGGGGTTGCAGCCGGAGGGTCGTCAAGCGTTGCCTCCGACCGGGGGGATCCGGGCCTGTGCGGCTGCGAACGCAGTGCTCAGGCGACGATCAGGTGCGGTGGGATCGGCACCTCGTCCACGACCAGTTCGGGGCGCGGCTGTTTGGGTGGCCGGCCACGGGGGCGCTTGTTGACGACGATCCGGCCGTTCTCGATCAGCTCGCCACCCCACACACCCCACGGCTCGGCGCGCTCGACGGCGCCGTCCCGGCAGGTTTCCGCCAGCGCGCACTTGCCGCAGATGGCCTTGGCGCGGGCGATGTCCAGCGGGACGTCCGAGAAGAACAGGTGGGTGAGGGTGCCATGGCCGTCGGCGCAGCGCGGGGTGGCCACGCGGGCGGCGATCGGTTCCACGATCTGGTCGAATTCGATGTCGGTGTTCACGGTGTACATCGGGGTGTTCCTCTCGGAGGACGTGGGGAGGGCGGAAAACCAGAAAGGCCGCCGGGATCCTGTGATCCCGACGGCCTCGGAGGGCGCTTCCGACGTGTGGTTACGTCGTTGCGATCCCGAGGTGTCGGGCGGGGCGCTTGGTGGTCTCATTGATGGACATTGCGTCCACGGACCGGTTGCGCCACTGGTAGCCGTGACCGAACCCGTTGGTGCACGGGCGCGCGCCAGCGGCCACCGGGGCCGGGCTGAGTGCGAGTGCCGTGCGCTTCATCTGGATTCGTGCCTTCCTTGGTCGGTGACGTGCCGCTGGTGCGGCGTGTCGGGTCCTAGGCAACCACGTTGCCGGAATGAATGCAACCGATTTATCGCGCGGGTGCCCGCGGTCACTCGCCGATGCCGTCCGACGGGTCGAGCGGGGCGGCTGCTTCGGCGGTTACCGGCATGCCGCTGACGAAGACGTGCTCGCGATAGAAGCGCAGCTCGGCCACGCTCTCGCGGATGTCGTCCAGCGCCCGGTGGGTGCCCTGCTTCGAACTGCGGCCGTTGAGCAGGCCCGGGTACCAGCGGCGGACGAGCTCCTTCACGGAGCTGACGTCCACGCTGCGGTAGTGCAGGTGATGCTCGATCTCGGGGAGGTAGGCGTCGAGGAAGCGGCGGTCCATCCCGATCGAGTTGCCGCACAGCGGCACCGAGCGCGGTGCGGGCACGTGGGTGCGGATGAAGTCCAGCGTCTGGCGGCCGGCGTCCTCCAGCGACACTGTGCTGGCGCGAATGGCGTCCAGCAAGCCGCTGCGCGTGTGCATCTCCACCACCACCGGCTCCATCAGCGCCAACTGCTCCTCGGGCTGGTGGACGACGAGGTCCGGCCCCTCGGCGACGATGTTCAACTCGTCGTCGGTGATGATGGTGGCGATCTCGACGATCACGTTGCGGCGGGGGTCCAGCCCGGTCATCTCGAGGTCCATCCACACCAGCACGAGATGGAGGCTAGGCGACAACTACGGTCGGCAACGATGAGTGAGGAAGTTCCCATCCGCCCGGCCGCCACCGTCATGCTCCTGCGCGACACCGACGGCGGGTTGGAAGTGTTCATGCTGCGGCGCACGTCGGCGGCCGTCTTCGCCGGTGGCATGTACGTGTTCCCCGGCGGCAAGGTGGACCCTGCGGACGGCGAGGGCCACGAGGCCTACGTCGTCGCTGCGATCCGCGAGTGCTACGAGGAAGCCGGCGTGCTGCTGGCCGACGACGCCGACGGCCTGCCCGTGGACGACGGCCATCCGGCACTGGCCCACCGCGACGCGGTCTACGACGGCACGGTGGACATGAGGGCCCTTGCCGCGGACCACGGCCTGCGCCTGCGCACCGGCGACCTGCCGTGGGTGGCGCACTGGATCACGCCGAAGGGTGAGACCGCTCGCCGGTTCGACACCCGCTTCTTCGCGGCCGCCTGCCCGCCCGGCCAGACCAGCCACCACGACGACAACGAGACCGTCGCCAGCATGTGGGTGCGCCCCGCTGATGCGCTGGCCCGCGGCCAGGCCGGTGAGTTGATGCTCATGCCGCCGACGGTGGCCAACCTGCAGTTCCTGGCGGCCCATGCCGACGTGGCCTCGGCGATGGCCGCGGCCCGCACCGTGGGCACGCCGCCCTGCATCCTGCCGAAGATCCGTCAGGTGGACGGCAAGATCGTGGGTGTCGCCATGCCGGGCGACGCCGACTACGACTCGCTGGCCTGACCGGTCGCACCCGCGCGCCCGGCGTCGGCAGCGCCCAGCGCGGCCTCCACCATCTGCAGCATCCGGGCGCTGCAGCCGGCCATGTTGGCGGGCGGGGCCACATCCTCCACCAGGCGAGCGGCGATGGTGCGGAACTCGTCTGCCGCCGGGCCACTGCCGTCCAGCGCCACGGGTGCCCCGGCGTCGCCACCGGCTGCCACGGCGGGCTCCAGCGGGATGCGGCCCAGCAGTGGCACGCCGATCTCGTCGGCCAGTGCCTGCCCGCCGCCCTCGCCGAACAGGGCGTAGGTCTCGCCGTGGTCGCACGTGAAGGCGCTCATGTTCTCCACCACGCCGCAGACCCGCAGGAAGCTGCGCCGGGCCATGTCCGCCGCCCGGGCAGCGACTCGCTGCGCCGCCTGGGCCGGGGTGGTGACGATCAGCAGGTCGGTGCGCGGCAGCATCCGGGCCAGCCCCATCTGCACGTCGCCGGTGCCGGGCGGCATGTCGATGAACAGGTAGTCCAGGTCGTCCCAGTGCACGTCGTGGAGGAACTGCTCCACTGCCTTGGTGAGCATGAGGCCACGCCACATCAGCGCCGTGCCTTCCTCCACGAGGAAGCCGGTGCTGACCACCTTCAGCGTGCCGCGGGTGAGGCCTCGGCCGACCGTGAGTTCGTTGGGGATGATCCGCGGCTTGTCGAACCCCTCCATGCGGCGGGCCTCCAGCGGCTCGTCGATGCCCAGCAGGCGGGGCACGGAGAAGCCCCAGATGTCCGCGTCGAGCACGCCCACGGTGAAGCCCCGGGCGGCCACCGCGGCGGCCAGGTTGACGGTGACGGAGCTCTTGCCCACGCCACCCTTGCCGCTGGCCACGGCGATGACCCGGCAGGTGGTGGGCACGGCGGTGTCGGCGGCCTGCTCGCGGGCGTTCCAGCGGGCCTTGGTCATCACCTCGCTGCGCTCCTCGGGTGTCATCTCGCCCCATTGGATGCGCACGTCGCGCACGCCCGGGTGCACCGCCACCCGGCTCCTCACGTCCTTCTGGATCTGGCCGCGCAGGGGGCAGCCGCCGATGGTGAGCTTGATCTCCACGGCCACGTCGCCATCGGGCGTGATCTCGACGGACGGCACCATGCCGAGGCTGACGATGTCCGCACCCAGTTCCGGGTCCACCACGGCGCGCAGCAACTCGAGCACGTCGTCCCGGCTCGGCGGGCCTGGCGTCGACGGGGGAATCACGAAGTCAATGCTACGGTAATTCGCGGGTACACTCCTGTCCTGCGCCACCTTCCGGTGCGCAACCACCACCGCCGATCGCCTCAGGGAGGTCCACTGTGATCACGCTCACCGACTCCGCCGCCACCAAGGTGAAGGAACTGCTCGACGCCGAAGGTGCAGCCGAGCTGGCGCTGCGCGTTGCCGTCCGTCCGGGCGGGTGCAGCGGGTTCTCCTACGAGATGTTCTTCGACGGCGACATCGCCGGCGACGATCAGACGGCCACGTTCGGCCAGGTGCAGGTGGTGGTGGACCAGGCGTCCGCCCAGCTGCTCGAGGGTGCCACACTGGACTACAAGGACGGCCTGAACCAGGCCGGCTTCGCCATCACCAACCCCAACGCCACCCGCACGTGCGGGTGCGGCAACTCGTTCAGCTGAGCAGCAGGTCCAGCCGGGCCGCCAGCTCGCTGCGATCCCACACCCCGTCCAGCCGGTCCACCACCACGCCCGCAGCGTCGGTGAAGTAGATGATCGGCTCGTACTCCACGCCCAGCGCCTCCACGGCCGGGGCGATCAGTGTGCCGGCGTCGTCGGCGTAGACGTCGGCGTGCACCACCACGATCTGGTCGCCGACCCGTTGGTACTGCTCGATGAGGAACTCCAGGCCCGGCGCGCAGGTACCGGTCTGGCAGTGGGCCGGCGTGCCCACCATGTACAGCACGGGCTTCCCGCTGGCCAGCGCATCGGTGAGGGTGACCTGGTGGAACGGGCACGGGTCGGGCGTGCGACTGCAGTACGGCTCCACCCCGCGGTGGTCGTCGGCCGTGGGTGTGTCGAACGGGGGCAGCGGCGCACCGGTGAGCGGCGAGAACACGTGCACGGGGTCCATGATCTCCACGTTGGCGCCGTAGCCGTCGTCGCCCTCCAGTCGCAGCGTGTAGATCTTGGCGTCGGGCAGGGTGGTGCGGATCTCCCAATAGGGCACGTCCAGCCCGTCGTTGCGGCGGACACCCACGAACTCGGTGACCTTGCTGGCGTCCACGTAGGACTGCACCCAGCCGGCCAGTTCCGCCGGGCCGTCGGTGGCCAGCGCGCCGTCGCCGGTGATGGACACGGGCAGGCGCACTTCGCCGGGGGTGAACAGCCCGGTGCTGGGGAAGCGCTGCACCACGGAGAACGATGCGGGGGTGGCGCCGCCCGCGCTGGCAGGGGTGCTGCCGGACGTGTTGGCGGCGGCAGTGGTGCCGCTGGATGAGCGGGTTTCGCCACAGGCTGCGAGCACCGCAGCACTGCCGGCGGCGGCGAGGAAGGTTCGACGGGTCGAAGGCATCGCCGCACACGGTACCCCCGTTGCGCGGGCTTGGGGCAGCGTGAGAATGTGGCAGGAATGCCGCCGTCCGACCCCCTCCCCGCGCCTCGACGGCGCCGCATCATCGTGCTCGGCGCCGTTGCGCTGATTGCCCTCTACGCCGCCGGCGCGCTGGTGATGGTGCCGTGGATCGGCCGCGACCTGGGCGGGCGCGTCATCGGCGAGGTGCAGGCCGACGGTGTCACCCGCGCCGTGTTCAAGGGGCAGGACGGCACCCTCTACTGCGATCAGCCGCTGGCCGATCCGGCGGCCGTGCTGGCCCGTGCCGAAGGGGTGCGCGGCGTGCACGCCATCACCCTCGACGCCTCGTGCGGCGACCCGTCCGTGCCCGCCACCACCACCACGGTCGCCCCGTCCACCACCGAGGCGCCCACCACCACGGCGGCACCGTCCACCACCGAGGCGCCCACCACCACGGCGGCCCCCACCACCACCACCGTCACCTGGCCGCTGCTGGCCGTATGGCTGGACGGCGGCGTCATCGCGCTCACCGGCGCCGTGGCCAACGAGGACCAGCGCGCCCAACTGGTGGCCGCTGCCGGCGAGGCGGTCACCCCGGCCAACGTCAGCGACCAGTTGCTCGTCGACGGGACGTCCACCATCAGCGACGATCTCGTCATTGCGCTCGGCGAACTGGCCACGGCCATGCCGGCCGGCCTGGTCGCCGGCACGGCGGCGTTCGACGGCACCACCATCGCCGTGCAGGGCACCTACGCCTCGGACGACCTGCGGGCCCAGTTCGAGGCTGCCGCGGCGGAAGTGCCCGGCGTGGTGGTGACCCTGCAGCCCCGCCCCACCGCCACCGCCGAGCAGGCCGCCGCGCTGGAGGCCGAACTCAACGCGCTGGTGGCTGCCGAGCCGATCCTGTTCGACAAGGGCAGCACCACCATCAGCGACGCGTCGCAGTCCACACTCGTGAAGGTCGCCGGGCTGGCGGAGCGCTACGCCGGGGTGGCCATCCAGGTGCAGGGCCACACGGACAGCGAGGGCGATGCCGGCCGCAACCTGACCCTCAGCGAGGACCGTGCTGCCGCCGTGCTGGATGCACTGGTTGCGCTCGGCGTGCCCGCCGCCGACCTCACCGCCGCCGGGTTCGGGGAGACCGAACTCATCGTCGGCCCGGACGGCAAGGAGGACCCCGTGGCCAGCCGGCGGGTGGTCTTCGCCGTGGTGGTGCGGCAGCCATGACCACACCTTTCCCGCATCGGGGCCCCGTCGCCCCCCGTCCAGTTGGAGCAGTGTCGTGCCCTACACCTTGACCGTCTGGGGGCTGTGGATGATCGGCGCGGCCGTGATCGGCCTCGTGATCGGCTGGCTGCTGGGTCGCCGCGGCAACCCGCCGGTCGACGACGCCCCGCGCCCCGCCGCACCCGCAACGCCCGCCACTCCCGAGGTGGAGCGCCTGCGCGCCAAGGTGGCCCAACTGGAAGGGGTGGCCATCGAGCGCGACCGGCTGGAGTGGGAGCTGGCGGAGGCCCGCTCGAAGGCCTTGGCGGCCGGTGCATCGCCCGCCCCCGCCGTGTTCGCGCCGGTGGTGGAAGACGACGGCGCGCTGGCGGCGATGACTGCCGAGCGCGACGAGTGGGTGGCGAAGGCCGCCGCCTACGAGCAGGTGGTGGGCGAACTCCGAGTGCGGGCATGGAACGCCGAGGCCAAGGTGGGTGAGCTGCGCCAGGTGGTCCAGACGATGCAGGCCGCGTCGCGTGCTGCCGCTGCACCTGCTGCTGCGGCACCTGCCGCCACCCCGGTAGCGCCGGCTGCGGCCGCTCCCGCGGTGGCGGCCGCCCCGGCCACCGCGGCACCGCCAGTCGCTGCGCCCGTGGCATCTGCAGGCGGTGGTGGCCCGGTGGCGGCGCCCCCGCCCCGCCCGGACCTCGAGGCTGGCGAGGCGGTGCTCGGCGCGCCGCTGCGGTTCGACGACCTCACCGTCATCGAAGGCATCGGCCCGCAGATCGCCCAGTTGTGTGTCGCCCGCGGCATCGACTCCTGGTGGGTCATGGCCAACACCGATCCCGATCGCCTGCGGCGGATGCTGGCTGCCGCCGGCCCTCGTTTCCAGGTGCACGACCCTTCCAGTTGGCCCGAGCAGGGTCGCCTGCTGGCCACCGGCGACTGGGCCGGCTTCCAGCGGCTCACCCATGCCCTGCGGGGCGGCCGGGCGGGGGAGTGACGGTCGGGTGACGGTCGAGTTCGTCGTCGACGGGCGCCACGTGTCCGTCGAGGCGGATGGCGCCAGCTTGCTGGAAGCGCTGCGCGACCGCCTGGGCGTGCGCGGCCCGAAGGACGGGTGCAGCCCGCAGGGCCAGTGCGGGTGCTGCACCGTGTGGGTGGACGGCCAGCCGCGCGTGGCCTGTGTCACGCCCGTGGCCCGGGTGGCCGGGCGCACCGTCACCACCGTGGACGGTCTGGCCGAGGCGCCGCAGTGGGCGGAACGGCTGTGCGCGTCGGGTGGCAGCCAATGCGGGTTCTGCACGCCCGGGATCATCATGCGGCTGGCGGCCTTGGAACCTGCCCGGCGCACCGACGACGGGGTGCGCCACGCGCTGCTGGCCCATCTGTGCCGCTGCACCGGCTGGCAGACCGTGGTGGACGCCGCCCTGGAGCCGCCGCTGGCCGAGGCGACGCCGACGGCTGGTCGCGATCTCGCCGCGGCGGCCGCGCGCGCCACGCTGGAGGGTGGCTCGCCGCAGCAGGTCGGTCCGGCGGTGGCGTTGGGACGGGGCGGGTTCGCTGCTGACGACGCGCCCGCGGACGCGCTGGTTGCCATGCCAACGGCGGACGGGACGTGGGTGGTGGCCGACACGCTCACCGAGGCTCGGCGGGCCGCCGGGAAGGTACAGGGCCGGCGCACGACGGAGTCGCTGACCTGGCCGATCGAGGTGCCGGAGGGCGACTGGGTGCGGACCCTGCAGACCACGTGGGTCGAGCCGGGCTACCTGGAACCAGATGCCGCCTGGTGCGCGCCGGGTGGCAAGCCGGTGCTGTCGCTCACCAACGGTGGTGCGTTCGGCGGCAAGGCGGGCGGGGCCACGGCCCAGGTGGCAGCCGCGGCCCGGCGGCTGGCCGACGAGCACGGCCGGCCGGTGGTCGCTCAGTACTCGCGGGAAGACGTCGTGCGCCGCGGCCCGAAGCGCCCGCCACTGGCGGCCGGCATCCGCGCCGACGGTACCGGGGTCGTCCGGGTGGCCCGCACGGAGGGCATCGCCGCGGCCATCCATGCCGTGGCCCCCGGTCTGGTGGTGGAGGAAGTGGACGTCGCCGGGCCGCCGACGTCGGTGTCGCTGCGCGCCGCCGGCTGGGCGGAGGCAGCGATCCTCCTCGCTCCCGGGGACGGGTGGGTGACTGCCCCCAACGGCGCCACTGCCCGGGCCGAGATCGGCGAGGACGGACGCGTCGGCGTCACCGTGCGCTGCGGGCAGGTGCTCGACGCCACCGTGCTGCGCAGCTACTGCATCGGTGCCACGCACATGGCGCTCGGCTGGGTGCGCAGTGAGGGGTTGGCGGTCGATGCCGATGGCGTGCCGCTGGATCTCACCATTCGCAGCTTCGGCATCCTGCGTGCCGTGGACACACCGGCCATCCATGTGGAGATGGAGGACGGCGATGGCCCGCCGGTGAACGGTTCCGATGCCGTCTTCGCTGCGGTGGCGTTGGCCGCGTGGCGGGCTGCCGGGTTCCCGCCGCGGTGGCCTACCATGCGAGCCGTATGACTGCACCCCTCGGCCCCTACACCCCCGCCGTCCGCGCCGGCGACTGGATCATCGTCAGTGGCCAACTCGGCCAGAAGGACGGCGCACTCGTGGAGGGCGGCGTGCCCGCCCAGACCGCGCAGGTGGTGGAGAACCTGAAGACGCTGCTGGCCTCGATGGGCGCGGAGCTCACCGACGTGGCCAAGACGCTGTGCTTCCTCACCGACATGGGCACGTTCGCCCAGTTCAACGAGGCGTACGTCACCGGCTTCGCCGGTCACCGCCCGGCGCGCAGCACCATCGGCGTCGCGGCGCTGCCCGGTGGCGCAGCGGTGGAGATTGAGGCCTGGGCCTACAAGCCACTAGGGTGACGCCGTGCCCGGTGCCATCGCCATCGTCGTCGCCCTGCTGATCTTCCCCGTCATCGCGCTGATGGGGTCCACCACCATCGCCGCCCTGCTGGGCTGGGCGCTGGACCGCGACGGCCGCGATCGCAACGAGGGCAGCGAACTGGTCGACGTCAACTACTGACGTCCCCGCTCCACACGTCGCCCGTGGCTGGCAGACTGGCCGGCATGCACCAACACGACACCTCCACCGAGGTGCTCACCCAGGCCGTCGTCCGCTACGCGGTGGACCGCGTGCGGCTGGACCCGCCCCCGCTGGACGGGCCGCGCACCCTCACCGAGCTGAGGGCCATGGCCGGCCGCACCGTCACCCCGCAAGGGCTGGGTGGGCTGGAGGCACTGCGGGTGTTCGGTGACGTGTTGGCACCGGCCTGCATCTCGGTGGACCACCCCCGCTTCCTCTCCTTCGTGCCGGCCGCGCCCACCGAGGCGAGCGTCCTGTTCGACCTGGTGGTCGGAGCCTGCAGCATCTACGGCGGCTCGTGGCTGGAGGGCGGCGGGGCCGTGTTTGCCGAGAACGAGGCGCTGCGGTTCATCGCCGATGCCGCCGGCCTGCCGGCCGAGGCGGGCGGGGTGTTCGTCAGTGGTGGCACCGCCGGCAACCTCAGCGCGCTCATCGCCGCCCGCTGGCGGTGGCGCCAGCGAGCGGGTGGCCGTCACGATCGCACTCGTGGGCTCATCATCTCCTCGAAGGGGGCGCACAGCTCCATCGCCCAGGCGTGCCGGGCGATGGACACCGACGAGGTGCAGGTCACCGCAGACGCCGAGGGTCGCCTGCATCCCGAGCACCTGCGCGCCGCGGTGGCCGCGCTGAGCGCGGAGGACCGCGACCGCGTGTTCGCCGTGGTCGCCACCTGCGGCACCACCAACGCCGGCGTCATCGACGACCTCACCGCGGCCGCCGACGTCGCCGCCGAACTCGGGGTCTGGTTCCACGTGGACGGCGCGTACGGCGGCGCCGGCCTGCTGGCCCCGAGCGTGCGATCCCGCTACGACGGCATCGAGCGGGCCGACAGCTTCATCGTCGACCCGCACAAGTGGCTGTTCGCCCCGTTCGACAGTTGTGCACTGCTGTACCGCGACCCCGAGGTCGCCCGCCGGGCACACACCCAGCACGCCGAGTACCTGGACGTGCTGCACGGTGGCGAGGCGGAATGGAACCCCAGCGACTATGCCCACCACCTGTCGCGCCGCGCCCGTGGCCTGCCGTTCTGGTTCAGCCTGGCCACCCACGGCACCGACGCCTACCGCGATGCGGTGGAGACCACCCTCGCGGTGGCCAAGGGCGGCGCCCGGCTGATCGCCGACGCCCCGCACCTGGAGCTCATCATGGAGCCCGAGCTCAGCGTGGTGCTGTTCCGCCGCGTGGGGTGGACGGGCCAGGACTACCAGGCGTGGAGCGACCGGATGCTGGCGGAGGGCCAGGCGTTCGTGGTGCCCACGGCGTGGGCCGGCGAGCCCGTGCTGCGCTATTGCGTGGTGAACCCGCGCACCACCCTGGACGACATCCGCCTGATCGTCGACTCGCTGGCCTGACCCTGCCACTGGAGGACTTCCGTGACCGACCTCGTGATCCGCAACGCCCGCTTGGTGGCCACCGTGGACGCCGACCGCCGTGAACTGCCCGGCGGGTGGGTGGCCATCAGCGGCAACCTGGTGGAGGCCGTGGGCACCGGCCACCCGCCCGAGGCCGCGATCACCGTGGACGCCACGGACTGCCTGGTCACCCCTGGGCTGATCAACGCCCACCACCACCTGTATCAGAACCTCACCCGCGCCTACCCGCCGATGACCGACAAGCCCCTGTTCGGCTGGCTCCAGTCGCTGTACCCGCTGTGGCGGGCGATCGACGAGGAGAGCGTGTACACCAGCACGTTCGTGGGTCTGGCCGAACTGGCGCTCAGCGGCTGCACCACCAGCAGCGACCACCTCTACCTGCACCCACACGGCGCCGGCGACCTGCTCACCGCCGAGATCACCGCGGCCCGCGACCTGGGCGTGCGCTTCCACCCCACGCGCGGCTCGATGAGCCTCAGCGTGAAGGACGGCGGCCTGCCGCCCGACGACGTGGTGGCCGACGACGACGAGATCCTTGCCGCCAGCGAGGCCGCCGTCGCCCATCATCACGATCGCTCCCACGGGGCCATGACCCGGGTGGCGCTCGCCCCGTGCAGCCCGTTCAGTGTCACCGAACGGCTGATGGTGGCCAGCGCCGAACTGGCCGAGCGGCTGGACGTACGGCTGCACACCCACTTCGCCGAGAACGCCGAGGACGACGAGTTCTCGCTGGCAACCTTCGGTTGCCGCCCGATGGAGTACCTGGAGCGCACCGGCTGGTGCACCGATCGCACCTGGGTGGCCCATTGCGTGATGCCGAACGATGCCGAGCAGCAGCGCCTGGGCGCCGCCGGCGTGGGCGTGGCCCACTGCCCGAGCAGCAACCTCATCTTGTCCTCCGGCATCTCCCCGATCGTGCCGATGCGCCGCTACGGGGTGAAGGTCGGCCTGGGGGTCGATGGCTCGTCGTCGGCCGACAGCGCCTCGCTGTGGCTGGAGGCTCGCCAGGCGATGCTGCTGGCCAAGCTGCGCGACGGTGCCGCCGCCGGTACCGCCCGCATGGCGCTGGAGGTGGCGACGCTGGGCGGTGCGGGCTGCCTGGGCCGGGAGGGTGAGTTGGGCGTGCTGGCCCCCGGCGCGGTGGCCGACGTCGCCGTGTGGAAGCTGGACGGACCGCTGTTCGCCGGCGCACTGGCCGACCCGGTGGAGGCCTGGCTGCGCTGCGGGCCCACCGGCGCCTGGCACACGATCGTCAACGGTTCCTTCGTCGTGCGCAACGGCCGGATCATCCACCCCCACCTCGACGAGCAGTTGCGACTGCACGCCCGTCACGCAGCGCGCATCCAACGTCTCGCCGGTCAGGGCTGACCCGTGCTCGCCGGTTTCCTGGTGGCGTTCGGCACCGTCTTCCTCGCCGAACTGCCCGACAAGACGATGGTGGCCTCGCTGGTGCTCACCACCCGCTTCCACCGGCCCCTCGCCGTCTGGGTGGGCGTGTGCGCCGCGTTCGCACTCCATGTGGCGCTCGCCGTCACCATCGGGTCGCTGCTGCGGCGCCTGCCCGACACGCCGGTGCAGGTGGTGGTGGCCGTGCTGTTCCTCGTGGGAGGCGTGCTGCTGCTTCGCGGCGACGGCGAAGAGGACGGCGACGGCCGCGAGGAGGCGGCATCACTGTCCTTCCGCCGGGTGGCGCTCACGGCGGCGTCGGTGGTCGGTCTGGCCGAGTTCGGCGACCTCACCCAGCTGGCCACCGCAGGGATCGCCACCCGCTACTCGGCGGCGGTGGCCGTGGCGCTCGGCGCCTGGTGTGCGCTGGCGTCGGTGGCCGCGTTGGCCGTCACCGCCGGGCGGTGGATCACCCGTCACGTCCCCCTGCACATGGTGCAACGGATCGCTGGCGTGGTGTTCCTCGGGTTCGGCCTCTTCACGCTGGTGACGGCGTTCACCGGGTGACCGGCGCTACGGTCCGAGCCATGCCCGACGACGCCGATCAGTTCCTCGTGGGGGTGTCCCTGCCGGACGCACTCCGTGCGCAGGAGTTCCTCACTGCCGCGACCCATCTCAGCGTGTCGGGCTCCCTGCGGCTGCGCGACGCCGTCATCGTGGTGAAAGACGCCAACGGTCACACCTCGGTGAAGGAGACGATCGACCCGCAGCCCGGCCAGGCGGCGCTGTCGAGCGCGATGTGGACCGGGCTGCTGGGTCTGATCTTCGGCGGTCCGGTGGGCTGGCTGGTGGGCGGTGCGGTGGGCGCCGGTGTCGGTGCCGTCACCGCCAAGGTGGTGGACATCGGGATTCCCGACGAGTGGGTGGCGTGGTTCCGCGAGGCTGGGCAGCCCGGTACCACCACGGTGGTGCTGCTGCTGGAGGACCTGGACATCGGCGCTCTCGCCAACGAGATGACCCGCTTCCCGTTCGCCCGCCTGGTGCACACCACCCTTCCGGAGGACGCCATGCGCCGCCTGGAGGCGGCACTCGGCGGGGCATGAGCCGCCGCCGCGCCGCGCTGGCGGCGCTGCTGCTGGCCGCGGTGGCCGCCACGGTTCCTGGCGGCTGCACCAACCGTGCCGACGACACCTCCGGCGGTGGGGGTATCAGCCTTCCGTCCTTCCCATCCGTCGAGTTGCGGATGGACTCGGTGGTGATGGTCGGCGACTCCATCACCGAGGGCAGCGCGATCGTGCTGCAGGACACCCTGACGACCGCTGGGTTCTCCGACGTCGTCGTGGACGGCGATGCCAGCCGGCGAATCGAAGTGGGCACCGGCGCCGGAGGTGGCCCGGTGAGCGGGCTGCGGACCATCCTTCGCCTCATTGCCGAGGGGGCATCGCCCGACGTGTGGGTGATCGAACTGGGCACCAACGACATCGGTGCGTACACCGAGGCCGAGTACCGCGACCTCATCACCCAGGTGCTCGACCTGCTGCCGGCCACCGTGCCCCTGGTGTGGGTCAACACGTTCCGTCCCGACCAGCCGGAACACACCGTGCTGTTCAACGGCCTGCTGGCCGAGACGCTGGCGGCACGTGGGCACTCGGCGATCGCCGACTGGTACACCGCAGCAGCCGCCCCGGACCAGGCCATCCTGCGCAGCGACATGTTGCACCCCAACGAGACCGGGCAGGTGGCCCTGGCGATGCTGGTGGTGGACGCGCTGAGCCGCCTGCCGGCCGCCTGACCCGGCCCCTACGACGAAAGTGGCGCCGGGTGCGCGGCCACCCGAGGGGGAGTGGTCCGCGCGCCCGGCGCGTGCAGACGGTGCCCGTTGTCTCGCTGTCGGCGTGGGGACCGGCCGGCGTTGCGACGGGGTGTCGCGGGCGGGGCCAGACACCGTCTCGATGTGGGCCGGGCAGTGCCCTTCCCGCCGGTAAATATAGCACGGTACATTTACCGGGTCGACGAGTCGGACGGGATACGGTGAACTGCTGATGCCCCGTCCGCCCGCCACCCCGGCCCGTCGCCGCGGCCGCCCGCCGAAGCTGGACGGCACCACCCCCGACACACGGGAACGCCTGCTGGAGGCAGCCTTCGCCTCACTGCTGGAGCTCGGCTACGACGGCGTCACGCTGGCCGACGTCGCCAAGCGGGCCGGCGTCACGGCCAACGCCGTCTATCACCACTTCGACGGCCGCTCGGCGCTGATGGTGGCCGCCGCCAAGCGGGCGCTGGATGCGGTGCAGTGGCCGGCGGTGCTGCCCGCCACCGAGGCCTCGGAGCGCGCCCGCATGGCCGTGCGGGCGTTCCTGCGGCCCGAGGCGGCCGGGTTCCGCCGGTTCATCCTCGAACTGCACGCCGCCGCCAGCCGCGACCCGGAACTGGCCCCGCTGCTGGAGGACTGGAACGCCGCCAGCCTGGCCAACTGGTTGCGCCTCACCGGCCGCAGCCAGGAGGCGAAGGCGCGGATCAAGGCGTTCTTCCTCCTGGTGATGGGCACGTGCCATCTGGAGCAGTACGGCGCACTCGGCACCAACCACCGGCTGGTGATCGCCGCGCTGGAGGACGCCGCGGCCGGGCTGTTCGCCGACCTGTGAGGCCGGGCCGGCGGGTCAGCCCGGGTTCAACCGCCCCAGCGGCTCTGGCCGAAGCGGTAGCCGACGCTGCGCACCGTCTGGATGAGGTTGGCGTGCTCCTCGCCGAGCTTGGCGCGCAGGCGGCGGATGTGCACGTCCACCGTGCGAGCGCCGCCGTAGTACTCGTAGCCCCACACCCGGCTGAGCAGCATCTCGCGGGTGAACACCTTGCCCGGGTTCTGGGCCAGGAACTTGAGCAGCTCGTACTCCATGTAGGTGAGGTCCAGCGGGCGGCCCTCGATGCTGGCCTGGTAGGTCTCCAGGTTGAGGGCCAGGCCGTCGTGCTCCACCACGTCGGGGCGGGTGGTGTCCGCGCCGCGGAAGAACAGGTGGCGCAGCCGGGCCTGCAGTTCCATCGGGTGGAACGGGCTGAGGCAGAAGTCGTCGAACAGCTCGTCGCGTAGTTCCAGGTCGGCCAGCTGGCCGCCGCCCACCAGTACCAGCAGCGGCGCCACGGGGGTGTCTCGCTTGCGCAGGGCCCGGCAGACGGCCCAGGCGCCGTCGGGGTCCTGATCCGCGGCGACCACGGCGCCGGCCCAGCCGCCGGCCGGTTCGCTGCGGGCGGCCTCGTCGGCCGAGGCGACGGCCTTCCACCGGTAGCCCGCCATGTCCAGGGTGCGCGCCAGGTCCGGCGGCGGTGGGTCGGGGTAGATGGCGATCAGCTCCATCGGGCGGCCTCGCTCAGAGCGTCCTCAGGTAGCGGTTCAGCTCGAACTGGCTGACGTGCGTCTTGTACGCCCGCCACTCACTGCGCTTGTTGCGCAGGAACCATTCGAAGATGTGCTCCCCCAGTGCCTCGCGCACGAGGGTGGAGCGCTCCATCACCCGCAACGAGTCCGACAGCGACTGGGGCAGGGTGTCGATGCCCAGCCCGCTGAGCGCCTGGTCGTCCAGTTCGAACAGGTTGGCGTCGGCCTCGGCGGGCAGTTCGTAGCCCTGCTCCACGCCGCGCAGGCCGGCGGCGAGCAGCACGCTGAAGGCTAGGTACGGGTTGCAGGCAGGGTCCGGCGAGCGGTACTCCAGGCGGGTGGCGCTGGGGTTGCCACGCTTGGCGATCGGCACCCGGATGAGGCCGCTGCGGTTGTTGCGGGCCCAGGAGATGTGCACCGGCGCCTCGAAGCCGGGCACCAGCCGCTTGTAGCTGTTGACCGTCTGGTTGGTGATCGCCGTGATCTCGGCGGCGTGGTGCAGCAGGCCGGCCATGAACTGCTTCGCCACGGGCGACAGGTGGTAGGCGTCGTCGGCGTCGTAGAACGCGTTGTCGTCGCCGTCGAACAGGCTGAGGTGCAGGTGCATGCCGCTGCCCTGCACGCCTTCCAGCGGCTTGGGCATGAACGTGGCGTGCACGCCCTGCTTGGCCGCGGCCTCGCGGACCACCAGCCGGAAGGTCATGATGCTGTCCGCCATGGTCAGCGCGTCGGTGTGGCGCAGGTCGATCTCGTGCTGGCTGGGGGAGTCCTCGTGGAAGCTGTACTCCACGGGGATGCTCATCGTCTCCAGCGTGCGGATGGTCTCCTTGCGCAGGGTGCCGGCCACGTCGGTGGTGGTGAGGTCGAAGAAGCTGCCCTCGTCCAGCGGCACCGGGGCCATGCCCGGCTGGGGCGGGGCGAAGTAGAAGAACTCGATGTCCGGGCTGACGTAGAACGTGAAGCCGCGGTCGTGCGCGGCCCGCAGGTTGCGGCGCAGCACCTGGCGCGGGTCGCCCTCGAACGGGGTGCCGTCGAGGTTGTGGATGTCGCAGAACACCCGGGCCTCGACCGCCTTCGGGTCGCTCCAGGGGAGGACTTCGAACGTGTTGGGGTCCGGCATGGCCAGCACGTCGGATTCCTGCACGCGGCTGAAGCCGTCGATGCTGGACCCGTCGAAGGTCATCCCGTCCTCGAGGGCGTTCTCCAGTTCGGCGGGGCTGATGGCGAAGCTCTTCAGATTGCCGAGCACGTCGGTGAACCACAGGCGGATCAGCCGAACCCCTCGCTCCTCCACCGTGCGGAGGACGTAGTCGCGTTGTTGGTCGAGCATGAGCTGCGCCCTTTCACCTGAATGTGAACGCCGCATTTTGCCATTGTGCGGCCCGAACCGCCCCGGCCGCACTGTGAACGCCGTGTGAACCGCCCCCGGCCCCGGCGGAGGGGGTTCGGGAAAACGGCGAAGGGGCCCGGCCGAAGCCGAGCCCCTTCGAGCGGAACCTGCGCGGATCGAGTGTGGATCAGCCGGCGGCGCTGCAGACCGTCTCCAGGAGGAGACGGGTGACCGTGTACGGGTCGCAGTTGGCGTTGGGGCGGCGGTCTTCCGCGTAGCCCCGGCCGGTGCGGCTGACCTGCCACGGGATGCGGATGCTGGCGGCGCGGTTGGACACGCCGTAGCTGAACTTGTTGTACGGGGCGGTCTCGTGGGCGCCGGTGAGGCGGCTCTCGATGTCGTGGCCGTAGCCCTTGATGTGCAGGTCGACCTTCTTGCCGATGGCCTTGCAGGCGGCTTCGATGGCCTTCATGTCGGTGTCCTCGCGCATCGCCTTCGTGGAGAAGTTGGTGTGCGCGCCGGCACCGTTCCAGTCGCCCTTCTGCGGCTTGGCGGCGAAGCTGACGACCACGTCGTAGTCCTCGGCGATGCGGTGCAGCAGCCAGCGGGCGATGTACATGTGGTCGCTGACCGTGAGGGCGTCGGCGGCGCCGATCTGGAACTCCCACTGGCCGGGCATGACCTCGGCGTTGGTGCCTTCGATCATCAGGCCGGCGTCGATGCACGCCTGGGTGTGCTCCTCGATGATCTCGCGGGCCACGACGCGGCCGGTGCCGACGCCGCAGTAGTACGGGCCCTGCGGCCCGGGGAAGCCGCCGGCGGGGAAGCCGAGGGGCTCGCCGTTGGGCTTGAGGAACGTGTACTCCTGCTCGATGCCGAAGATCATCTCGTGCTTGGCGTACTTCTTGGCCGCCTTGGCGCAGGTCCACCGGGTGTTGGTGGGGTGCGGCTTGTCGTCCTGGGCCAGGTGCACGTCGCAGAGCACGAGCACGTTGTCGCCACCGCGGATCGGGTCCGGGCAGATGAACACCGGCTGCAGTTCGCAGTCGCTGGACTCGCCGGTGGCCTGGTTGGTGGACGAGCCGTCGAAGCCCCAGACCGGCGGCTCCTTGCCGTCGGCGAGGATCTTGGTCTTCGAACGAAGGAGCGGCGTCGGCTCAGTACCGTCGAGCCAGATGTATTCAGCTTGGTAGGCCACTGGGTTTCCTTTACGAGAAGGGGGAAGGGGCGGCGCAATCCTGGCGAGGTGCCGTTTCCCGGCCGTTGCCCGAATGTGAACGCTGTGTGAAGTGAGTCAGCGCTGGTCGCGCCACCACTGGACGGTAGCCGCGGCCCCTTCGGCCAGCCCAGTTGCCGTCAGGCCGAACGTGGTCTCGGTGAGCGTGGAGTCCGTCACGAACGGTTCGGCGAACTGGTACCACGTCTCCTTCAGTTCGCGCATCACCGGCATCACCAGGCCCAGCGCGGACAGCGCGATGTGGGGGATGGTGGTCACCTTCACTCCGGTGCCGGCGGCCGCGGCCAGCGCGGCAATGAACTGGCGCTGGGTGCCGGCGGGCGCGTTGGGCACGTGCCAGGCATGGCCCCATGCCCGCTCGTCGTCGGCCAGGGTCACCAGTGTGCGGGCCACGTCGGGCATGTAGCTGAACGAGTGGGGCAGGTCGGCCGAACCGAGCACGCTGACCTTCTTGCCGGCCAGCACCCGAGGCACCACCCGCTCGCCCATCGCCGAGCCGAGCACGCCGGGCCCGTAGAAGTCGCCGGCCCGGGCCAGCGTCGCCCGCAGGCGGCCGGCGGCGTGGGCGTCGAGCAGGTCGGTGGCCATCCGGGCCCGCATCGCCCCCTTGTTGCCGGTGGCACGCATGGGGTCGTGCTCGCGCATCGGCATCGTGGCGCCGGGGCCGAAGGCGTACAGGTTGTCCATCATCACCAGCACGGCACCACTGCGCTCGGCGGCGGTCATCAGCGCCTGGTGCAGCGGCGGCCAGTCCTGCGGCCAGCGGTGGTACGGCGGGTTGGCGCAGTTGTAGACGGCGGCCGCGCCGTTGCAGACGGTGGCCAGCGCGTCGGCGTCGGTGGCGTCGGCACGGTGGCGGGTGACGAGGGGGTGGTCGGGGCCGCCGCCGCTGCGGGTGACGACGGTGACCGGGGTGCCGCGGGCGGCGAGGAGTTCGGCGACGCCGCGGCCGACGGGGCCGGCGCCGACGACGACATGGTGCGGTTGCTGCTGCATGGGAGGAGATCCTTCCTTGGTGGGAATGCTGCTCTGAAACGTGAGCGGTGCTCTCACTATGGACACCATTCCGCAGAAAAGCAAGAGCGGTGCTCTCATTTGTGAGTGACGTTCGCTACACTGGCTGCCCATGGCCGGCATCCGCGAGCGAGTACGCGCCGAACTCACCAGCGAGATCGTCCGTCTCGCTCGCGCTCAGGTGGCCGCCGACGGGCCCGGCGCCCTCTCGCTGCGGGCCATCGCCCGCGACCTGGGCATGGCCTCCTCCGCCATCTACCGCTACTTCCCCAGCCGCGATCACCTCCTCACCCAACTGCTCATCGACAGCTACGACCGGCTGGGCGACGTCGCCGAAGCAGCCGACGCCGCCTGCCCACGGGCCGACCCGATGGGCCGGTGGCGGGCCGTGGCCCACGCCATCCGTGGCTGGGCGGTGGCCAACCCCAGCGAGTACGCCCTGCTGTTCGGCACCCCCGTGCCCGGTTACATGGCGCCGGAGGACACCATCGGTCCGGCCAGCAGGTACACGCTGGTGCTCATCGGGATCCTCGCCGACCAGGAGGCCGCCGGCGCTCGCTACAAGGGGCCGGTGCCGGCGCCGTTGGCGGCCGACCTCACCGCGCTGCGCGAGTTCCTCGGCGTCTCCGTCAGCAACGAGGCGCTGGCGGTCGGGATGGGCGCCTGGGCCGCGCTGATGGGGGCCATCACGCTGGAACTGTTCGGCCATCTGCACAACGTGGTGGACACGCCGGGCGCACTGTTCGACGCCGTGGTCGAGCACCACGCGGCCGTGCTGGCAGGCCTGCCGGGAACCTGAGCGCCCCGGGGCGACGTCCAACCGCCCGTGAACCGCCGCAACTTCCTCTCCACCGCGCTCGGCGTGCCGGCACTGGCCGCCATGGCCGGCTCGCTCTCCACCCTGCTTGCCGCCTGCGGCGACGACGAGGCCGCGACGGAACCGTCGTACGCCGACGGCCCCAACGACGTGGTGCTGTCCATCCGCTACGAGGGCGGGTTCGTGCCGATGGGCTTCGCCTTCGTCAACACGCCGACGCTGCTGGTGAGCGGCGACGGCCGCGTGTTCGAGCCGGGCATGCAGACGCTGGAGTTCCCCGGGCCGCTGCTCAGCCCGGTGATGGTGCGCCCGATCTCGGCCGCCGGGATCCGCAAGGTGATCCGGCTGGCCGGCGACGCAGGGCTGCTGGCCGCACCGCCGGACTACTCGCTGCCCGGCGGGATGATGGTGGCCGACGCCCCCACCACCGTGGTCACCATCACGGTGGGCGGCCAGACCTACCGCCATGCCGCCGAAGCCCTGGGCCTGGGGATCGGCGACGGCACCAGCACGCCGGCCCGCGACAACCTGGCTGCGTTCGTGGAGGTGATGACCGACATCACCGCCGTCGCCGGCACGGGCGAGGTGGGCGAGCCGATCCCGTTCGACCCGGACCGGTACCGGCTGCAGGCGATGGAGGCCAACCCGGCAGATTGGGGCGAGCCGGCGCCGACGGTGGTGGACTGGCCGGCGGGGACCGGCGTGGTGCTGGCCGAGGCCGCCACGTGCGCCACCGCGACCGCCGAGGGAGTGGGCCAGGTGCTGACCGCCGCCGACCAACTCACCTTCTTCCGTGAGGGCGACGTGGTGTACCAGGTGTTCGCCGCCGGCATGCTGCCCGGCGACGCCGAGTGCTGAGCAGGCCGGGTCAGTCCTCGCTCTGGCCGTAGCGGTTCACCAGCGACCAGACCAGTTCCACCATCGCCGGGTGCTGCAGCGCCGGCAGGCCGCCGAGCGCGATCACGAACCGGTTCTCGCCGACGAACAGGGGCCAGAAGCCGACCTTGCTGTTGCCGGCCATGTCCACCAGCGCCCAGGCGCTGGTGCTGCTGCCCGATGCATCCGCGAGGTAGGCGGAGTGGCGTTCGTGCATGGACGCGATGTCGGCGCTGACGGCGGCCAGGAACTCGGCGGCCGTGGCGTCGAAGCCGGTGCTGGCCATGCAGAAGCCTTGGGAGTCAGCCAGCAGGCCCTGCCCGGTGGTGCTCAACGCCTCCACCGCTCGGGTGGCGATCGGCTCCAGTTGCCCGGCCGGCGGGCTCTGCGGGCTGGTGAACCCTTCGATCCACCCCTTCTCCTGGGCGCGGTACACGGTGGCCAGGGCGTCCTGCTCGCTCTGCGAGCACCACCAGGCGATGTCCGTGACACTCGGGCGGACCGATGCCTCGCCGCGCATCAGCGCCTGGAGCAGGGTTCGCTCCGGGTTGGCCTCCGGCCCGGCGACGGCTGCGTAGGCGCCGGCCGGCGTGGGTTGCAGGTACAGGTTCCGTCCGATGAACTCCAGCGTCATCAGGCACCTCCAGCGACTCGGACCAGATCGGTGGATCCGGTGACGCCACGGCTGAGGACCGAACCGCGACAGTGGGGGAATGGGGTCTTGGGTTGCAGCCCGCTGCTCACGCAGCGGTCCAGCAGGCCGGAGCGTTGGGGGCCGATCAGCCGCCGCCCGCCCTCCAGCAAGCGCTGGCGCAGGCCGGTGCCGCTGGCACCGAAGGCGAGGAACGCGTCCACGAGTGCGGCGAACACCTCGTCGCCGTCCTCGGCGAGCACATGGTGGTTGACGCGGGCGACATGGAGGCGGGCGTCGCCCGGGTCGGCGGCCACACGCCTGGCCAACTGGGTGGACAACGAGTCGTCACCGGTGATCACTGCCACCCGCAGATGCCCGGTGCCCGGCACGGCCAGGTGCTCGGCGCGCCAGTCGGCCAAGGCCGCTTCGTCCTTGCCGCTCGACCGCCGTGGCACTGCGCTGTTGTTGACGATGTCTCTGGATCCGTCGCCGGACTTCATCGTGGACCTCCTCCGCCGTTATCCATCGGTCGTTCCTGCCCCGGACTCCACCCCTTCTGTGTCACCTTCCGCGTCACCCGGCAGCACCTGGTCGACGGGGATGCCCTCGGCGACGGCCCGGCGGATGTCCTGCAACAGGTCCTGCAGCGCCGGGTAGTCCGGGTCGCCGGGCTCGAACAGCGGCGGCGTGAGCCCGATGGAGACCATGTCACCGGCCCGGTCGCGGAGGACGGAGATCAGCAGGCGGACCTCGTCCCACGTCATCGACATGCGGATGTTGTCGCGCACGGCGTCGGCCAGTTCGTCGAAGCTGGTGAGCACATCGGCGAAGTCCACCTTCTCGGCGATCGTCTGGATCATCAGCCGCTGGCGCTCCATCCGCTGGTAGTCGCTGTCGGCGGTGCGGGAGCGCACGTAGCCGAGTGCCTTCGTGCCGTCCATGAAGACCGGGCCGGGGCCGATGGTGGGGTCCAGCCGGTAGTTGGAGCACCGCATCTTGCTGGGCATCGGCAGGGCGGTGTCCAGCGTGATGGTGACCCCGCCGATCGCATCCACCAGCCCGACGAACGCGCAGGAGTTGACTTCCAGGTAGTCGTCGATCGTGAGGTTGAACGTGTAGCTGAGCCCCTCCATCAGCGCATGCACCCCTGCATCGGCGACGTCGTCGCCGTACGCCTCCACGAGGTCGGGGTCGTTCTCGACGTTGGCGTAGACCGCGTTCAGCAGACCCTGCTCGTCGTCGTCGTAGCCGTCAGGCCAACGCTCGGCCAGCGCGCCGCCGGGAGGGAACTGCAGGCCGGTGAGGTTACGCGGCACCGAGACGAGTGCGGTGCGGCCGGTCTCCTTGTGGATGAAGGCGAGGATCATGGAGTCCGTGCGCATGCCGACGCGGTCGTCGCCCTCGTCGCTGCCCAGCAGCAGGATGGTCTGGAACTGCTCGGCGTACGGGTCGGTCTCGGGCTCGGCGACGGTCACCCGGCCGGCGGTAGGTGACTCCTGGGTGATGTCCTCCACCAGCCCGCGGGCCTGCTCCATCCGGTAGATGCCGAAGGCCGTCGGCAGGGCCAACCCGACGACGACCGCAGAGCCGACGAGGCGCAGGCGGTGGCGGTCGGCGGCATCGGGCAGGCGGTCGGAGGTGAGCCAGACGGCCACGAGCCGGGCGACCACCGCCATGATCCCGACCATGGTGAGGAAGCGCAGCGATGCCGAGTCACCGAGCAGACCGACCACGTCGTGGCGGTGCTGGAAGAGCAGGACGGCGCCGTAGAAGGGGAAGATCACCCCCGCGGCGACGAGCAGTGCGGCTACCACCGGGGCCCGCCGCCAGAGTGCCAGACCGGGCAGGGCGACGATGCCGAGCACGCCGGGTGCCCGAGGCCGCAGCGGCGGTTCCGCAGTGGTTCCCGCGACCGCGGCGTCGTCGAGCGGGCCGTCGTCGGTCATCGGAATCGTCAGCGTACTGGGGGCGTCCCTCTGGATGGTGGCGCGCGGCCCCCGGCCCGCGACGTTCAGCTGCTGGGCTGGACGAAGTAGCCGGTGATGTCGACCACCAGGTCCGTCCCCATCGACGTGAAGTAGGCGACGCCGCCGGCGGGGCTCAGCCGGGTGAGGGCCATCGCCGCGCGCACCTGGCCGGCGCCGGACGCGTTCACGTTGGACACCAGCGGCACACTCATGAGGTTGGCCGGGTAGGTGGTGCCGTAGCCGATGGCCGACGTGTTCACCACCACCAGGTTCTGGGTGACGGCGAGCGCGTCGTCGGGCACCATCGACGGGTTGACCGTCCCGGTGCCGCCGGCGGCCAGCCGGCCGAACGGCTGGCTCTGGCGGGTGTCGACGGCGCGGCCAGGGGCGATCAGCCGGTACTGGCCGAGGCTGGACGGCGCCGCCCCACTGCCGGTGAACGTGCCGACCACGTCCACCACCACGTCCTGCACGCCGTGCAGCAGCAGTTCCACCGTGCCCTCGGCGAGCGGCACGATCACCAGGTTGGCGCGGCGGTCGTTGCTGCCGCTGACGTTCACGTGCGACACCACGGGCAAGGGGCTGCCCGCCGGATGGGCGACCACGTATCCGGCGCCGGGGCCGGCAGGGGAGATGGCGGTGACGATCAGCGCGACAGCGCTGGTGCCGGTGGGCACGAACGTGTTCTCCAGCGGCACCTGGATGACGGTCCCGTCGACGGTGGAGGACTCGCTGTAGTCGTTGCCCACGCCGGGCGCGTTGCGCGTGTCCACGGCGCGCTCGGGGTCCATCGGGCTCAGCCGTCCTGCCGTCGGCGTGGCGCCGGTGTCGAAGAAGCCCAGCACGTCGACCACCAGGTGCGCGGTGGTGCTGTTGTAGAGCACGAGGTTGCCGTCCGCGTCGATGGGGACGACGGACGCGTTGGCTGCCACCTGATCGGTCTGCCCGTTGATGTTGGAGCTCGCCGGGCGCAGGGTGCGTGGCTGCCACGCCACCACCCAGCCGTTGCTCTGGGGGCGGATGTAGGTGAGGTTGACGAGGGCGGCGCGGTGGGTGCCCTGCCCGTCCACCAGGTTCACCAGTCGGCTGGTGCCGGCCCGCACCCGGCCGCTCTCGGCGCCGGCGTCGCGGCTGTCGTACGCCCGCTCCGGGTCGATGGGCGCATAGTGCAGCAGGTCGCTGTCCGGCGCCGCCGTCTGGGTGGGGCGGACACGGCGTACCTCACCCGTGGCCGAGTTCACGTAGTAGAGCGACCAGCCCGTGTTCTCGAAGACGAAGCCGATGTCCGACACGCCGCCGACGCCGGTGACGAACGGGTTGCTGTAGACGGCGAGCGGGTTGGGCGGCAGCACCTTGGGGCGGAGGAAGATGCGCCCGGGGTTGCCGTCAGCGAACAGGTACCCGCCGTCGAACTCGGCCGGCCAGGCGCCGTCGGGCACGAACGCCCCGCCGGTGACGTACTCGCCGCCGAAGTCGGACCGGGCGTTGTTGTGCGAGTAGTCGGTGACGGGCTGGGTGTAGTTGTCGCCGGGGGCGGGGCCGGCGCACGGCGTGTTGGCGCCCTGGGCACAGAAGCCCTCCCGTTCCGGCCAGCCGTAGTTGGCGCCCCACGCGCCCTCGTTCACTTCCTCGCGGGTGTTCTGGCCCACGTCGTTGATGTAGAAGCGGGTGGCGCCGGTGTTGGGGTCGAACGCGAACCGCCACGGGTTGCGCAGGCCCCAGGCGAAGATCTCTCGGCACCAGGTGCCCGGTGTGAGGGGGGTGTTGCCGCGGTTGCCGCAGGTGGTGGTGCCGGGGCCGCTGATCGGGTTGCCGGTGGCCGGTGCGCCGGTCAGGCGGTCGAGGCGCAGGATCTTGCCGTTGAGCAGGCTGAGGTCCTGAGCGGCGGTGTTGCCGCCGGCGCAGTCGCCGCTGCCGGCGATCGGGTCCCGCGGGTTGCAGCCGCCGTCGCCGACGGCCACGTACAGGTAGCCGTCGTTGCCGATCTCGATGTCGCCACCGTTGTGGTTGCCGGCGGGCGAGCCGATGTTGTCCAGCAGCACGACTTCGCTGTTGCGCGGGATGGTGTCGCCGTTCATCGTGAACCGGCTGACCCGGTTGACGCACCCGCCCGGGGCGGAGGCGCTGTAGCGGGTGTAGTACAGGTAGACGATCCGGTTGGCCGCGAAGTCCGGGTCGGTGGCGAAGCCGAGCATGCCCCGCTCGCTGTTGCTGCACACCTCGCCCGTCATGGAGAGCGCAGGCGTGCCGAGCAACACCCCGTCGCGGATGATCCGCACCCGGCCCTGCTTTTCCAGCATCACGGCCCGGCCGTCGGGCAGGCCGACCACCGTGGTGGGGCCGGACACGGAGGCGACGGAGGTGTCGGTGAAGCCGGTGAACCCGCCGCCGATCGTGCCCTCGGCCCGCGGGGGTGCGCTGGCGCCGGCGGGTGTGGCGGCACCGGGCGTGGCGAGCCCCGTGACGGAGCACACGGTGGCGATGGCGACAGTGACGGCGAGACGGCGCACGTGAACCTGCTTTCCCCTGCGCCCGCAGAGACGCATGGTACGGCATCGGCACGGGCGGCGCAGGGCTTGACCGCGCATCTCGCCCGGGGTCGGGCGGGCCGCGCCACTAGCCTGCAGCACGTGAGACGCCTGCGCCTGGCCCTGGCCCAGATCAACCCGACGGTCGGCGACCTGGACGGCAACGTGGCGCGGATCTGCGCCGCGTACGACCGGGCCGAGGCCGCGGGGTGCGACATCGTCGCCTTCCCCGAGTTGGCGATCACCGGCTACCCGCCGGAGGACTTGCTGCTGAAGCCTGGCTTCGTGGCCGCCAACCAGGCGGCACTCGGCAAGGTGGCGGCGCACGCCGGCCGGTGCGTGGCGGTGGTCGGCTACGTGGCCGCCGACCGCGACCTGTACAACGCCGCAGCGGTGTGCGCCGGCGGCCAGGTGTTGGGCACGTACCGCAAGCGCCTGCTGCCGAACTATGGCGTGTTCGACGAGGCCCGCTACTTCACGCCCGGCGACGCCAGCGACCCCTACGAGTTGTACGTGATCGGCGGGGTGAAG
This sequence comes from Acidimicrobiaceae bacterium, assembly GCA_020637295.1. Taxonomy (GTDB): domain Bacteria; phylum Actinomycetota; class Acidimicrobiia; order Acidimicrobiales; family Ilumatobacteraceae; genus UBA668. The sequence goes on from JACJWF010000004.1 coordinate 111,713, forward strand.
GTGGGCATCTCCATCTGCGAGGACGTGTGGAGCCCCACCGGCCCGCTGGCCGAGCAGGCAGCGGGTGGCGCCGAGCTGAACATCAACATCAACGGCTCGCCGTTCCACGCCGGCAAGTCCGCCACGCGGGAGCGCATGCTGGCCACCCGTGCCGCCGACGCGTCATGTGCGCTGGCGTACGTGAACCAGGTGTGTGGGCAGGACGAGTTGGTGTTCGACGGCGGCAGCATGGTGTTCGACGCCGAGGGCGAGTTGGTGGCCCGGGCACCGCTGTTCACCGAGGAGTTGCTGATCACCGATCTGGTGGTGGAGCCCGTCTACCGCAAGCGCCTGCTGGACCCCCGCGGCCGGCGCACGATCGACCCGATGCGCCTCGTGCACGTCAGCGACGCGCCGGACGGGTTCGGCCCGGCGCTGCCCCCACCCGTTGCCCCCTTGCCCGACGCCGACGAGGAGCTCTACGAGGCGCTGGTGCTAGGCACTCGCGACTATGTGTGCAAGAACGGCTTCACCGACGTGGTCATCGGCCTGTCCGGCGGCATCGACTCCACGCTGGTGGCGTGTGTGGCGGTGGACGCGCTGGGCACGGAGCACGTCCACGGTGTGTCCATGCCGTCGCGCTACTCCAGCGACGGGTCGAAGGACGACGCCTACGCGCTGGCGGAGCAGTTGGGCATCGACTGCCGCACGGTGGCCATCGAGCCCGCGTTCGGGTCGCTGCTGGAGATGCTGGCCCCGTCGTTCGACGGGCGAGCCGCCGACCTCACCGAGGAGAACCTGCAGAGCCGCATCCGCGGGACCACGCTGATGGCGCTGTCGAACAAGTTCGGCTGGATGGTGCTGACCACCGGCAACAAGAGCGAGATGGCGGTCGGCTACTTCACGCTGTACGGCGACTCCGTCGGTGGCTACGCCGTCATCAAGGACGTGCTGAAGACCCGCGTGTACGACCTGTGCCGGTACGTCAACGTCCGTCATGGCCGGCAGGTGGTGAACGAGAGCGTGCTCACCAAGCCGCCCTCCGCCGAGCTGCGGCCGGACCAGCGCGACGACCAGAGCCTGCCGCCTTACGAGGTGCTGGACCCGATCCTCGCCGCCTATGTGGAGGACGACCGTACCGCCGGCGAGATCGTGGAGATGGGCTTCGACGAGGCCGTGGTGCGGCGGGTCTGCCGCCTGGTGGACATCGCCGAGTACAAGCGCCGCCAGTGCCCTCCGGGCGTGCGCGTCACGCCGAAGGCGTTCGGCAAGGACCGCCGCCCGCCCATCACCAACGCCTACCGCTGACTCCGCCCCCTTCCGCCTTTACGTAAAGGCTGTCGGCCGTCTACCAGGGCCGTCGCGTCGGGGTTCTTGACACAGACCAGGTGTGAACCTTTGCAGGACGCTCGCGGGGACGTGACGTGCCGCTGACATGCCGGGGCGCATCGTGTGATCCAGGAGGTTCCACCGATGGACACCCGGATGCTCGAAGCACTGCCCGCCCCCACCCACGGGGCACAGGCCACCCCGCCGCCACCGGCGCCCGCACCCCCTTCCTCCCCCTCGACGGGCGGGCGGCCGGTGCGGCGGGGAGTTCCGGTGTTCGCCACGGTGGTGATCGCCGCCGGCGCCGCGCTGACCGGAGGCGTGGCCGGAGGACTGGTGGCCCGTGACCACAGCGTGGTGGCCGCGGGGCTGGTTCTGCCGGCTGCCCGTTCGCAAGGTGCGGCGTCGGCGCCCACCGTCTCGGGGACCGGGTCCGGCATCGATGTGGCCTCGATCGTCGCGGCCACCACGCCGTCCGTGGTGCGCATCCAGAGCACGATCACCGGCACCGACATCTTCCAGCAGCCGATCACCGAGACGGGGACCGGCACCGGCTTCGTCGGCAGCGCCGACGGCCTGATCTACACGAACGCCCACGTGGTGGGTGACGCCACGACCGTCACGGTCACCCTTGCCGACGGCACGACGAAGGACGGCACGGTGGTCGGCACCGATGCCACCGACGATCTGGCCGTGGTGAAGGTGGACGCGAACGGTCTCATCCCCCTGCCCATCGGAACTGCTGCCGATGTGCGGGTGGGTGACCCGGTGGTGGCCGTGGGGAACGCGCTCGCTCTTCCAGGGGGCCCCACGGCCACTGCCGGCATCATCTCGGCACTGAACCGCTCCATCGACACCAACAACGGGGAGCACCTGGCCCGGCTGATCCAGACCGACGCCGCCATCAACCCCGGCAACTCCGGCGGCCCGCTGCTGAACGCCGCGGGCGAGGTGGTCGGCATCAACACGGCGGGCGCGAACAACGCCGAGAACGTCGGGTTCGCCATCTCGCTCGACACGGCGCTGCCGATCCTGCAGGAGTTGTCGACGGGCCAGCCGCACCTGAAGGCCTTCCTCGGCGTGCAGACCGTCTCGATCGACGCCGGTCTCGCCCAGCGCCTGGGCGTCGCGGCCGGCGGCGGGGTCTATGTGGAAGGCGTGACGGCGGAGTCGGCGGCCGAGGTCGCCGGCATCAAGGCCGGTGACGTGATCGTGTCCATCGACGGCACGGCCGTCGCCGCTCCGGGTGACATCGCCACCGTGATGTCCGAGCACCAGCCCGACGACACCGTGACGGTCACGGTGTTCCGCAACGGGTCCTCCACTGACCTCAGTGTGGTGCTCGGGTCGCACACGGCCTGACCCGCCCGTGCCCGCCCCCGTGGACGGGCCGTGCGCTACACGCGTGGGTAGGTCACCCGGAACGTGACGGGGGTGGTCTCGGCAAGGTCGAGGCCACCCCCGTCGGCGCGTACCAGCCGCCGAGCCAGCGGCAGCCCCCGCCCGTGGCGTGCACCCGGGGCTGCGTCGGTGAACCAGCCGGCGGTCGAGCCGGGCTCCACGTTGCCGCTGTCGGCGACGGTGACGCCGACGTCGTCGACGGTCACGGTCACGGTGCCGGCGCCGTGGCGTAGCGCGTTGTCCAGGAGGACGTCGACGACCTGGCCGACCAGTCCGGGCGTGGCCGCGACGGAACCGGGCCGGGCGTTCACGTGCAGGGTCCGCCCGGCCGCGGTGAACCGGGCCCGCCAGTCCTGGCAGTGGTGGGCGACGAGCCGGCCGAGGTCGAACGACACGCGTTGGCGGCCGGCGCCCCCTTCGGCGAGCGCGAGCAGTTCGTCGAGATGGCCGGTGAGGCGCTCCACCTGGCGCAGCGCCTCGGTCGCCGCGGCGTGCGACACCGGGTCGCCGGGCGACCCGTCGGCGCTGGTGCCGTCGAGCAGCATCTGCAACTGCAGGCTGATGCCGGCCAACCCGGTGCGCAGTTGGTGGGTGGCGTCGCCGGTGAAGCTGCGCTCGGCGGTCAGCATGTCGTCCAGGCGCGCGGCGCTGGCGCGGAGCGCGGCCCCGATGCCGTCGATCTCCGGGAGCTTGGACGGAGGTGGAGGGGGCGCGCTGAAGTCGCCGTCGCCGAGGCGGGCGGCGGTGACCGCCAGTTGGTCCAGCGGGCGGGTGAGGCGGCGCCCGACGAACCAGGCCAGCGCGGCGCCCAGCAGGATGCTGCCGAGGGCGAACGCGCCGAGCGCGAGCAGCGGGGTGCGCACCCGACGGTCGAGCGCCTCGCGGGCCACGCGGACCTCGACGGTGGTGCCGGCAGGGCCGGCGGCCCGCCCGGTGATCCCGTCGCCGACGTCCTCGCCGAGGTGGAGGATCTGCGTACCCGTGGCGTCGAGGATGACCAGCTCGTCGCCGGGCTGGACGAGCGGCTGGATGGCGCCGACGCTCGGGACCTCCCCGGCCAGCAGTTCGTCGGCGATCTCGATGCTGACGGCCGACGCCTGGCTGCTGAGGCGGACCTCCAGCTCGCGCTCCGCGGCGCGGCGCAGGAGGATGACGACCGGCGGGACCAGCGCCAGCAGGACGGCCGCGATCACGGCGATCGTGCCCCAGATCAGGCGGCGACGCACGGCAGGCCCGGGCCTCTCAGGCGCCCTCGAAGCGCAGGCCCACGCCTCGCACCGTCGTGATGAACCGTGCCGGGTCGCCGCTGTCGCCCAGCTTGCGGCGCAGCGCGGCGACGTGTGTGTCGAGCGTGCGGGTGCTGCCCCACCAGTGCTCGTCCCACACGTCGCTCATGATCTGCTCGCGGCGCAGGGCCACGCCGGGGTGGGCCGCGAGGTAGGCGAGGAGGTCGAACTCCTTCGGGGTCAGTGCCAGCTCCTCGCCGTCCAGCCACGCGCGCCTGGCGTCGGCGTCCACGTGGAGCCCGTCGCCGGGCGTGGCGGTGGCGGGCGCCTGGGTGCCTGCCGCAGCGGCTTCGGCGGCCTCGGCGGCTCGAAGCCGGGCGCGGATGCGGGCGACGAGCTCCGCCACGCGGAACGGCTTGGTGACGTAGTCGTCGGCGCCGGCGCCGAGGCCGACCACCACGTCCACCTCCTGCGCCCGCGCCGTGAGCATCACGATCGGCAGGGTCGGGTGGTCGCGCCGGATGGTGGCGCACAGGTCCAGGCCGTCGACGTCCGGCAGGCTGAGGTCCAGCAGCACCAGCGACGGCGTGGTGCCGGCCAGCGCGGCGAGCGCGGCGGCCCCGTCGGCGGCATGCAGCGGGGCCCAGCCCTCCCGGCCCAGCATGTGCAGCAGGGGCTGGCTGATCCGCTCGTCGTCCTCCACGAGCAGCACCTGTGTCACGGTCGCATGGTACGGACTCCCGCGGGCCCCCGCCACGCGCTGTCCAGAAACCCTCGCGCACCCTCCCCGTACCGTCGGTCGTGCGGCTTCCCCCAACGCCCCATTTTCGAGAGGAGTAGGTTCATGGTCGTGACGGCAGTCCCATCCTCCGCGCAGCGCCCGGTGGTCTACCCGGAGAGCGACGGCGCGCCCATGGCGGAGAGCTGGTTGCAGGCAGAGGTCATCCACATGCTGAAGACCGGGTTCGTCCGCGTCCTGCGCGGTCAGCCCGGTGTCGTGGTCGGCGGCGACAACTTCTGGTACCCGGTGGAGGGCGACCCCACCACGGTCGTTGCTCCCGATGTCATCGTCATCGTGGGCATGCCCCGCATCCCGCACGTGCGGGAGATGGGCAGCTACCGCCAATGGGAGCACGGCGGCCACCCGGCGCTGGTGGTCGAGGTCCTGTCGCCGAGCAACACGGCGGCGGAGATGATGCGCAAGCTGGAGTTCTACGACCGCCACGGTGCGGACGAGTACTGGATGTTCGACCCCGAAGCCGGGACCTTGCAGGTGTGGGTGCGAGACGGCGTCCACCTGGCCCGCGTGCCCGACGCAGAGCGCGGCCATGTCAGCGCTGCGACGGGCGTGCAGGTTCGTACCGACGGGTTGGACCTCGTGGTGCACGATCCAGATGGCACCCACCGCTGGGGCACCCTCGAGGCGGAGGTGCTCGCGATGGAACATGCTCTCGAGCGAGCGGCCGACGCGGAGTCCGCAGCGGCCGCCGCCCTGGAAGAGGTCGCCCGTCTCAGGGCACTGCTGGATCGCGAGCGCTGAACGGGCGGCACCACGGCAGGGCACTGGCCACGACGGCGCCGAGCGCCAGGCACAGGATCGGCCGCTCAAACCATTCCAGCCGCCCACCGCCGGCTGCCCAGACGACGCCGACCGCGCCACCGGTGGCGACCACGGCCCAGAACACCACGCGCCCGCGGGCGCTGACGCGCACGGCCCGCGCCGCCTCCACGTCCTGCCCGGAGTACCAGCGCTCCAGCATGCGTCGCCGGCCGATCTCCCACAGCAGCCACGCACCGGCCAGTGAGCCGAGTGTGTGCCCGAGGTACTGGAACACGCTCGCCAGGGGCTCGGTGTGCCCGAAGAGCGTCACCGTGACATCGTCGTAGCCCAGCCAGCGCACGCCGGCACGGCCCGGATGGGTGAACGCATCGAGCCCGATGTGGGTGGCCACGCCGAGCACCACGCCGACGATCGTGACCCACCAGGCCGGCTGCCGTCGCCAGGCCACCCCCCAGGAGTGCAGGCGGAACCGTCCGAGGTCCGGGAGTTGCGCCGGCACCGTGCCGTACCCCACCCATCGGGCCATCACGGTCAGCACGAGGGCGAGCGGCAGCACCAGCACCAGCCCGTCCCAGTCGTGGGTGTCCACGTGGGTGTAGCCGCTGACGGCGTAGGCCAGGTCCGGCGCCATCGAGCCGATGCACAGTGCCGTGCCGTCGAACCAGTGTGGGCGGGCCATCTTGATCCCCACCGCAGGTACCTGGTGGGCGAAAAGGGTGAACGGCATCCGCAGAGTGTGGTCGCTCACCGGCGGCGAAGGACCGCGACCCCCCGGAGGGCCAGCGCGCAGCAGGCCGCGAGCACAGCGCACAGGACGGCCGGCCAGGCCATTCCCTCGCGGGTGTACAGCCGGGTGGCCGGGATGCTGGCGAGGGCGCGGCCCAGCGTGCCCGCGGCAAGCATCACGGACATGCCGAACGCCGGTGCGCCGGTCACCATCTGGGTGCCGAGGGGGATGATGCTGACGATGGCGAACTCGAACGCGGCGATCGCCACCACCAGCGCGGGCAAGCCGAGGCCGAGGGTGGCGTGGGTGACGGCCAGCAGGGCGGCTGCCGGGACCATCAGCAGCGCCCCGGTGGCGCCGGCCCGTTCCTTCCCCCAGCGGTCGGAGAACCGGGCGGCGGACAGTGAGGCGAACAGCTCGCCGGCGCCGAGACCGAAGGCCAGTGCCGCCACGCCGGCGTCGTGGAAGCCGTGGTGGTCCTTCAGCCAGCTGCCGAACGTGACGAACAGCATCTGACTGGACGACATCAGGCACAGTGCCGCCACCACCAGCATCCATCCGGCGGTGGGGACCCGCAGGCCGCCGGCCGGCCGCGGGGCGCGGGCGTGCTCGTGGCCCTCCGCCGGGTCGCCGGCCACGGTGCGGGAGACGGCCGCAGCCATCGCCAGCACTGCGATGGCGCCGGCGAGGTAGGCCGCCCGCCACGACGACGCGGCCGTCACCAGCCCCATGGCGGACACGCCGAGCAGCAGGCCCATCGCCCACGACGTCTCGGTCAGCCCCAGTGCCCGGCCGCGCCGCTCGTAGGCCACCCGGTCGCTGATCCATGCACCGAGGCCGAGGTCGAACATCACCTTGCTCTGGGCGATGACGATCAGCGCCGCGGCGAACATCACCACGTGGTGGCTGGCGGCCGCCAGCCCGGCCCCCGCCCCGACACCGGCCAATCCGACGGCCATTGCGGTGCGCCGATGCAGGCGTTCGGCGAGGTGGCCGGTGATCGGCGAGACCAGGCCGGACAGCTCGCTGATGGCGACGGCGATGCCGATCGTGTCCAGCGACACGCCGAGCCCGGAGGCGATGGTGGCGAGGAACGGCGGGGCGAAGCGGAAGCAGCCGTTTGCTGCCGTGCGGGCGAACGTAAGGAGGGTGATGCGCCGGCGGACTTCCTCCGGATAGGTGGCGTCCAGCCCGCGGTGCAGCACGCTGGGCGACGCTAGCGGTGTGCCCTGGCACGTGGTGGCACGTGGCTGCGGCGGGCTGTTACTGTTCTCTGACGATGTCCTCAGACACTCGCGCTCGGCCCGGTGGGTGACGTCGTTGTGAGCGTGAACCAATGGGACGTCTCCACCGGGCAGGGCTTCATGACCTGCTACCGATCGACCGTCCGCGACCTCTACGGGTACGCCGGGTTGCTGGCCGGCACCGACCGGGCGGTGGCAGAGGACATCGTCCGCGACACCTACATGAGCCTGCTGGCGAGGGCGCAGCGTGGCGATGTCAGCGTGGTCGGGTACGGGTACCTGCGCCGCTCGGTTCGGCATCGCTGGATCGACAGCTGGCGGGCCGAAGGCCGCGAGCAGCCTCGCATGGCCGCTGCCGACACGGCTCCAGCGACTCCGAAGGAAGCGCTCGATGACGTGCCCGTCCGCCTGCTCGCAGAGCTGCCCGTGCGGGCGCGCACCGTGATGGTGCTGCGATACGTCGAGGACATGCCCGTGACCGCGATCGCCGAGGCGCTCGGCACCACCGACCGCGCCGTGGAATCCGTCATGTCGCGGGCGCTGCACCGAATGCGCCGGGAGTCCCTGACCACCGGCCGCTGGATCCGCGAGCACTTCGGCCCAGAGGTGAGGCCGCGCCCCGATTTCGCGCGCGAGCTGGGAGCCGAGATCGCGGAAGCCTGGCCGGCCGAGCCCACCGCCACGAGGGCAGCACCACCGTCGAACGAGTTCGACGTCTGGGCGGGAACGCGCCCGTCGCTGGCGCCCGTCCCGGCGTCGTCGCCGACCGCAGTGCCGGAGCCCGGCGGGCGACGGGGGACGTGGCTTGTCGCCGCGGCCGTCGTCCTCGCCGTGGGGGCCGGCGCGGTGTACGTGGCGACGCGCAGCGATGGCACTGCAACCACGACCCCCGCCACCGTGCCTGACCCGTCCTCGCTCCCGGTCGACTCGTCCGCCAGCGGCGCATCGACGGTGCCCGGCGATTCGGCCGCGCCCTCGTCTCCACCTACGACGGGTGTGGCACTCAACGACCCGGTCTTCGAGCCGGCGTGCGTACCGAAGGACGGGGGGAGCGCCGGCGGGCCGTTGCTCCCGGCCGGGGCCGAGGGGTCCTTCGGTCCGCTGCAGCCGCAGCCCGTCCTGACGATCCACCTTCCCGCGTTGAACGACGTCCTGCGGGGTCCTGGAGTTCCCTACGTCTCGTCGAAGGTGACCGCGGATGGCGTCGTCCTCACCCTCATCTCCTCCGGCGACACCGAGACCGACGGCGGAATGACGGCCATGGTCGGCTTCGACGGCACCGTCAAGTGGGTGAGCTGCACGATCGACGGCATCACCACCGGGTCCGCTCCGGACGACTTCGAGCCCATTCCCGCCGTTGATTGGCGGGCCGACGAGCAGACAGCGGCCATTCAGGTCGGCTATGAGGGCAACCTGCTCGACGGCATCGTCGCCACGGACACCGCCGGCAACGTCGCCTGGCGGCGGGACGACCTCGTGCTTGCCGACGCGGCGGACTTCGTGGTGGGAACTGCAGGTGGGCTGAAGATCGTCCAGGTGTGCACGGTGACGCTTGGCGACATCGAGGGTTCGTTCTCATGCAGCGCCGATCAGGTGTTTGCGCTGGACAGCTCGACAGGCGCGACGGTGTACGAACGCAGTGGCACGATCGGCTTCGTGGCGGGTGGGCACATCCTCCTGCAGACCGACGGCATCTGGAGGATTCTCGACGCCACGAGCGGGGACCTGGTGCAGGAGTTTGGCGACGACGTCGACTTCGAGACGGAGTGCTGCGCTGGCAGCGAGTACCACTGGCTGCGCCTGTACGGCGGCGTGGTCCTGCACAACGACTACGACACACTGCGGGTGTGGCTGCCAGCGTCGTCGGGCCTGCTGCCGCAGGAGATCTCGCTGCCCTGACACGCCCGCCCGTCGCTAGCCTCTACCAACCGTGGCACTGATCGTCCAGAAGTACGGCGGCACCTCCGTGGCCGACCCGGATCGCATGCGTGCGGTGGCGGAGAACATCGCCATCACCAAGCGGCACGGCCACGACGTGGTCGTGGTTCCCAGCGCGATGGGCAAGGCGACCGACAACCTCATCAAGCTGGCCAACGACGTCTCCAAGACCCAGCCGGGGAGGGAGATGGACATGCTGATCACCACCGGCGAGCGCGTGTCCATGGCGCTGCTGTGCATGGCCCTCGCCGACCTCGGCGTGGAGGCCAAGAGCTTCACCGGCAGCCAGGCCGGCATCGTCACCGACACCAACCACCTCAAGGCCAAGATCCTCGAGGTCAAGGCCGACCGGGTGCGCGAGTCGCTCGCCGACGGCAAGGTCGTCGTGGTCGCCGGCTTCCAGGGCATCAGCACGGCGAAGGAGATCACCTCCCTCGGCCGCGGCGGCAGCGACACCACGGCTGTCGCACTGGCTGCCGCGCTCGGCGCCGACAGCTGCGAGATCTACACCGACGTCACCGGCGTGTTCACCGCCGACCCGCGCATCGTGCCCCAGGCTCGCAAGCTGCAGCACGTCAACTTCGACGAGATGCTGGAGATGGCCGGCGCCGGCAGCAAGGTGCTGGCCCTCCGCAGTGTCGAGTTCGCCCGCAACCACAATGTCCCCGTCCACGTCCGCAGCGCCTTCACCTGGGAGCCGGGCACGTGGGTCACCTCACAGGAGCCCAGCATGGAAGACCCCATCATCTCCGGCGTCGTCACCGACACCAGCGAGGCCAAGGTCACGATCGTGGCCGTGCCGGACCGGCCCGGCATCTCGGCGGCCCTGTTCGAGCCGCTGGCGCAGGCGAACATCAACGTGGACATGATCGTCCAGAACACCAGCCACGACGGCACCACCGACATCAGCTTCACGATGCCGAAGGCCGACCTCGGCACCGCCGAGTCGATCGTGGCTCGGGTGGCCGCGGAGATCGGCGCCGCCGGAGTGGAGCGCGACCCGGACATCGCCAAGGTCAGCCTGGTGGGTGCCGGCATGAAGACCAGCCCGGGCATCGCCGCCAAGATGTTCCGCACGCTGGCCGACGAGGGCGTCAACATCCAGATGATCAGCACCTCCACCATCCGCATCAGCGTGGTGATGGGCGTGACCGACCTGGAGCGTGCGGCCCGCGCCCTGCACACCGCGTTCGGGCTGGACTCCGGCCAGGCGTATTCGGCGCCGCTCCCCGAGCGCAAGTGACGCCTGCCAGACTGTGCCGATGAGTCCCCGCCGCCAGCACGTCCCCTGGAACGCTGCCGGCACCGCCTCCGAGCAGGAGCACTCCGCCGACGCGGTTGTCCGCGAGACCGGCTGGGTGTTCAACAACAAGGAGCACCGCAGCCTGGCCGACTTCGTGGCCACCGGCGACGAGGAGACCGTGGCCTACCTGCACGCCTTCGGGCTCTACGGCGACCAGGTCGCCCAGCAGGAGTTGGTGGAGATCGGCAGCGGCATCGGCCGGATGACCGCCAGCTTCACCCGCCTCTTCGCCCGCGTGGTCGCCTGCGACCTCGACGCCGCCTTCCTGGAGCGTTGCCGCGAAACCGTCGCCCAGTTCGGCCGACCGGAGCGCCTGCGCACCAGCCATGTGGCGGATGGCCGCACGCTGAACCTGCCCGACGACTCCGCCGATCTGGTGTTCAGCTACATCACGCTGCAGCACTGCCACCGTGACGACGCGCTGGGCCTGGTGCGCGACGCGGTGCGGGTGGCCCGCCCCGGTGGCCATGTGGCGCTGAACTTCCGCACCTGGGTGCCCAGCGACGCCGTGCTGTGGCCGGCCGGCAAGGTGGTGCGGGCCACCTGGCGCCTGCCGCGCATCGGCCCCGTCATCGCCAAGCGCCGCTTCGCCACCCGCCTCGGCTGGCAGGCCAACCGCCTTGCCCCCGGGCACGTGATGGACGAGGTGGGCTCGTTGCTGCAGGACGTGACGATCTTCCGCTCTCCCCGCCGCCGCAGCTTCGCCGTGCCCGGCACCGCCGACGGCCAGTTCGAAGGCGTCCATCGCAGCCACTGGTGGCTCGTCGCCACCGTCCGCTGACGCCGGACCGGCGTAAGGTCGGCGCTCGAGGGCCCTTCGGCGGGTGCCAGCGACAGGTCATCCGCGAGCAGGCAGAGTGATCCGCGACCCACTGTGTGTACTTCGAACTGTCCCTTAGTTCGACGAAGTAGAGAGAATGTAGTCAGAGTTCGTTGACGTGATGTGGCGACAGGTGTACCTTCCGTCGTGATCCGGGCGGGTGTTCGGTTCTTGGGGATGTGGGGGCGTTGATGTCACACACACACACTGGCGGCGTGTTCGGTTTCTGATCGTGAGCGCGGTGACGGTCGGGTTGTTGAACCCGGTGTCGTCGGTGCCGGGGTTGTTGGCGGCGACGCCGGAGTCGTTTGCTGAGGAGTCGTTGCCGGCTCCTCCTGGTGGTGGGTTGGTTGATCCGGATCTGTCGGCACCGGTGGATGTGCCCTACCAGTTGAAGGAGGTCCGCACTCCTGAGCCGGTCTCGACGTCGGTGACGGCGGACAGTCCGAGCCGGGCGGCGATGGTGGAGGGTCTGCCGGTGTCGTTCCGTCTCGCCGATACCACACCGGGCAGGGTGGATGGCGGGGTGGTGGTGGACACCACCACGGGCGACACGACCGCACCCGCGGAGCCTGCACCGGTTGCGTTGCAGGTGGCGTCGTTCGACGCCGTGACGGTGTCCGAGTTGGGTGGTGAGATCCTGGCGTTTGGGGTGACGCCGCCTGCGGATGTGACCGTCAAGGGCGGGGTTGATGTGGTGGTGTCGGTGGACTATTCCCAGTTCCGTTGGGCGCTCGGTGCGGAGTGGTCGCAGCGGCTGCAGTTGGTGGAGTGGCAGTGCGACCCGCAGGTCGCCCGGGTGGTGGCGAAGGAGTGCGGCAACCCGATCCCACTCACCGGTGTGTCGAATGATTTCGAGGCCGGCACGCTGACCGCGACGGTCCATTTGGGTGGCCAGCCGGCTGAGGCGCCTGCGGGCGCGTCGCGCGCCGGTCTGTTCACGGGTGACGGGTCGACGTTGGGTTTGGCGTCGGCGGCGGGGTCGTTCCAGGCGACGTCGTTGTCGAACTCGGGGTCCTGGCAGGTGGGTGGGAACAATGGTTCGTTCTCGTATTCGTATCCGATCGCCACCCCGCCGGCGTTCAACGGGTTGGGTCCGTCGGTGGCGTTGTCGTATGACTCGTCGGGGGTGGATGGGATCACCTCGAGTGTGAACTCGCAGGCCGGCGAAGTCGGCCTCGGTTGGTCCCTGTCGGCGGGGCAGGGGTTCATTGAGCGCCGCTACCTGCCCTGCACCGATTCCCGGATCGGTGGCGGGACGACGGATTCGTGTTGGTATGTGCAGAACGCGACGATCTCGTTGAACGGGCACGCCTCGGAGTTGGTGCCGATCAACGGGTCGGTGTCGGATCAGAACAGTTTCACCCAGTGGCGGCTGAAGGACGACCCGGATTGGCTGGTGGAGCGTAAGACGACGGGTTCGGATTGGTGGGTGAATGAGTACTGGACGGTGACGACTCCGGAGGGGATGGTGTACACGTTCGGTCGCGAGGACGACGGCCAGAACTCGCGGTTGGTCCGCCCGCTGCGTGGTCTCACCTACGGGTTCCCGTGTTATGGGCGGGCGAACCGTCTGTGTGATGACATGCCGTACCGGTGGCTGTTGGACAAGGTGGAGGACCCGTTCGGGAACGTGATGGTCTACAAGTACACGGTCGAGCAGAACCGTGCCCGCACCCTGGGCTCCGGCTACTCGGCCGTCAACTACGACCTGAACGCAGTCCTGTCGGAGATCGACTACGGCAAGATGCCGAACGCGTCGATCACCACCTGGCGAGACCGGGTCGTGTTCACCTACGTCAAGCGCTGCGTGGGTGAGAAGTACACGGCGCAAGACACCAACTGTCCGACGATCTCGAACGCGAACGGCACCTCGTATCCCGACGTCCCGACGGACCTGTACTGCCCGTCGGGGAACTGTTTCAAGGATGTGTCGTTCTTCCAGACGAAACGGTTGGCGGTGATCACCACCCAAACCTCCGCCAACGGGACGACGTGGACCGATGTGAACCAGTGGCGGCTGTATCACGAGTTCCCCGACCCGGGTGACGGTGGGAACGAGAAGTTGTGGCTGCAGGCGATCTATCGGGTCACCCCGACCTCGAACATCCCGTCGACGCCGTCGGTGTTGGATCTGGGAACCGGGTTCGAAGGAACGCCGTTGGAGAACCGTCGCGACGGCTACCCCGCCGGTGGGGTGCCGTACATGAACCAGTACCGGATCGCCCGGATCACCGACGCCCTCGGCCAAGAGATCAAGGTGTCCTACGAGTCGCCGACGTGTTCTCTGTCGAACCCGAACTGGTCGACGAACACGACCAACTGCTTCCCGATGTATGCGTCGTTCAGCGGTGGTGGCGCCGGGTGGGGTGTGTACCGGCGGTGGGTGGTCGACAAGGTCGAGGTGCGGGATCTGGTGACGAACCCGTACGGCGCGTCGGGGAATGGGGTGTCACCGATTGTCACCTACGACTACACGTACAGCGACGCGGCGTGGCATCACGACGGGACCGATTGGTGGGTCGACACTCCTGGTGTGGATGACGTGTCGTGGGGGCAGTGGCGTGGGTATCGGCAGGTGGTCACGACTGTCGGCACCAGCGGCACGAAGACGGTGACGAAGCAGGTGTTCTATCAGGGCATGCATGGTGACAAGGCCGCGTCGGGGACCAAGACGGTGACGTTGTCGAAGACGTGGACGACGAGCAGTGAGGGGTTCACGGGCACCATCTATGACGAGGACTGGTTGCAGGGGCAGGTGTTCGAGTCGTTCCAGATGGACGGCACCGGCAGCTCGTATCTGTCGGCGTCGCGTTACCAGTCGACCTGGACGCAGACCCAGTCGGGGGTGGTGGTGAAGACGGGGATGGCGGCGAAGTCGTCGCGTAAGTGGCGGATCACGCTCACCTATCAGCGGCTCCGGGACGGCACGGTCCTGTCGCCGACGTGGCGGGACAGCCGTGTCGACACCTCCGTCGACTCGCTCGGTCGGACGGTGACGGTGAACAGCACCGGTTTCCTGGACACCTCGGGGGACGAGTCGTGTGCCAAGACCTGGTACATCTCGGCCAGCACAGCCCCCACCAGCACGAGTCCGGGGTGGATGAACCTGGTCGCCCAGACGGCCGGCTATGCGGCGTTGGGGACCCAGCCGTCGCATCCGTTGAACGGGGCGAACCCGGCTGCCGGGTCGTGCGGGTCGCAGCCGACCGCGGTGGCCAAGACGTTCTACAACAACAACGCCTATGCGTCGGGATCGGTGGCGAACAATGCGATCTCGCAGTCGTTGGGGGCCGGGTTCAAGCCGGTCGCGACCGCGAGCATGACCAGGATCAAGAACTGGAACGGTGCCACCGACGACCTCGACCGTTGGGTGTACACCCAGCAGACCTTCGATGGTGCGGGGCGGATCACGTCGATGACGGACGCCGAGGCGCACACGACGACGTTCTCGTTCAACACCACCTACGGGTATCCGAACCAGGCGACCTATCCGGTCGGGTCGATGACCACCACGAGCGTGTTGCGTCCGGCCGACGGACTCCCGGCGACCACGACGGATCAGAACAATCTGACCACCTTCTACTGTTACGACTCCCTGTCCCGGCTGATCGCCGTCTACGCGCCCTTGAACTCGGGCAGCCGGTCGAGTGACCCGTGTGCCACCTATCCGGGGTTCACCGGGACCACGGGTGAGGTGCCGACCGTCAAGTTCAGCTACGACGTCGGCTGGTACACGGACGGGTCACGGACGGCGAAGGTCCCGGCGATCGTGTGGACCTCCACCCTGCAGTCGGGGACCACCGCCGCCACCGATATCCGGTTGGAGGCTGCCGCCTACATCGACGGCAACGGCCGCACCCGCGAAACACAGACGCATTCACCGACACAGGACAAGATCATCGTCACTGCCGGGTTGACCGACGACCGCGGCAACCCTGTCACCAGCATCGACGCGTTCGCGATCGTCGACAACACCACGGGCGGCTGGTCGACACCGGGTGACCGGGCCACGACGGTGACCGGGTCGAACGGGTTCGCCACCTGGCCCACCGTGCCCTCGAGTCCGCAGTTGCGGACCACCACCCAAACGTTCGATACCGCCAACCGGGTGACCGCGGCAACGGTCGCCTGGGACGGGACCGGGCTGGTCACCACCCAGACCGAATACCTGGGCACGACCACGATCACCAAACCGCAGGTCGGGTCGTGGCGGGCCACCACCGTCGACGGCCGTGGCCGCACCACCGAGATCAGGACCTACACCGGGACCACCGCCCCCACCGCCGCCGGGCTCACCAACCCCGGAGCGATCACCACCTACAGCTACAGCTACAACGAGACCGCCAACAACACCGGCAACACGATCACCCGCTCCGGCTGGTTGACCACCACCGTCACTGACGACGCCAACAACCAGACCGTCGTGCTCACCGACCTGTTGGGCCGAACCGTCACCTCCACCGACCCCAACGCCGGCAACTCGGCCTTCACCTACGACCGCAACGGCAACATCACCCAAACCCAGGACGCGGTCGTGTTCGGCACCGGCGAAACCATCAGCACGGTCGGCAACACGATCAACACCACCTACGACGCCCTCGGCCGGCCCACCTTCCGCTGGTCCGGCACCACCTACGACGAGTTCGGTGACATCCCGCTGATTGACAGCAATCTGAAGCTCGCGGTGTGGACCTATGACACGGCGACGAACGGCAAGGGCATGTTGGCCGAAGAGGTGTCGTGGCAGTTGGGCAAGGAGTACAAGTCGGGGGTGTACGAGTACACGAACCGCTACCAGGTGTCCGCCACCTACACGATCATCCCCGACTTCTCACCGTTGCCGGACTCGATGGAAGGCACCTGGAACCGGGCTTTCGCCTACGACGAGGGCGGTCACCTGCTCGTCGATTCCGTCAACACCGCCCCCGGCACCAACACCTACGCGACCGGCACCCACTACGACGGGTACGGGCAGGCGGACATGATGTGGGGCAGCGACACCGACGACTGGTACGTCACCGCCACCGCCTACGACGAACTCGGCCGCACCACCCAACGCACCCTGGCCCGCACCACCACCTACACCACCCGCGCTGCGCTCGTGCGCCACTACGGCTACGACCTCGAAACCGGGATGTTGGACACCATCCAAGCCGGATGGGACACCACCCCGTCCGACCTCACCGGGAACACCTGGTTCCAATACGACCGCTACACCCGCGATGCGGTCGGCAACGTCACCGTCATCGAGGACCGCGGCCTCGAACCCGGCGGTGCCGGCTCGAACATCAAGGAATGCTTCGTCTACGACGAATGGAACCGGCTCGTCCGCGCCCACACCGCCCCCGGCACAGGTGACGGCAACGAGACCGTCGGCTGCGCCACCAGCACGGGCACGAACATCACGGCCCGCGGCGCCACCAGCCCCTACGACCGCACCTGGTCCTTCGACGACATCAACCGCATCACCGGCAGCGCCGACAAAGCCAACGGCAACGCCACCACCACCTGGGGCTACAGCAGCACCAAACACGCTGTCCTGTCGCTCACCGGCCAAACCTCGGGCAGCTACAGCTACAACACGGTCGGGGCGATGGTGAGCCGTAACGGTGACACCCTCACCTACGATCCCCAACAACGCCTGACCGGCTACGACACCAGCAGCGTGGACGACACCTACCTGTACACGACGAGCAACCAGCGGCTCATCCGCCAACACGGCAGCACCGTCACCCTCTACCTTGGTGACATGGAAATCGGCTACGACGGCACCAACACCACCGTCAGCCGCTACATCTCCATCGCCGGCACCCAAGTCGCCACCCGCACCACCCTCAACGGCGGCACCGCCAACATCGCCTGGAACTGCGGCAACATGCAAAACTCGACCATCTGCCAAGCCCCCGCCGCCACCAACGCCAGCCCGCCCATCCCAGGGCGGAAGCGGTACACACCCTACGGCGAAGACCGCAACACCACCCCCTACAGCAACACCGATCACGGCTTCCTCGGACAACCCGAAGACACCACCGGCCTCACCTACCTCAACAACCGCTACCACGACCCCCAACTCGCAGCCTTCATCACCGTCGACCCACTCGTCGGAACGACAGGGACGCCGTACCTGTACGCCAACGGTAACCCCACCACGCTCAGCGACCCCAGCGGGCTGGATCCTGGGTGCCAGATCGGGGTCCCCTATAGTGAGTGCTGGGCTTCCATGTTCGAACCCAAGGCGCCGGAGTACGGCCAGGGTGACAGCCCTCCTTCGTCGACCGATGCGCTTTCCACCCGAACTGAATGGGTGTACACCGGACCACGATACGGGGGAGGGTGCGCGGGTTGTTTGACAGACGGCGACGCCCCAGTCGACTCGCAAGCCACGCTGGCCCAGATGCGGGTCTTCTGCGAAGCGTACGGGTGCGTGCCGAGTTCGACCCTGCTCTCCGACTTCTGGGACTTCGTTTCCTCTGAGGAGTTCGTAGGCTTTCTCAAGGACCTCGGTGTCTCGGCCCTGGCGGTGGCAGGCGGCGCCTTGATTTGTGGCACGTCCGCAGGTGTTGGCTGCGTGATGATCGCCGCTGGAGCTGTTGGCGCGGCGACCAATGTCGGCGCCGAGGAACTGATGGACTGTATGTATCGCGAGTGCGACGGCATCTCCGCTAGCGAGTTGATCGGCGAAGGGGCAGAAGGCTTCTTTCTCGGTGCGACAACTGGGTTTCTCAATTTCAGGGCTGCTAGGGCATTTGGCGCTGAACGTCTTACGATTGGTGTGATCTCCTCCCTCTCGAACTACGGCGCCGCCGCCACGGGAAACATGCTTGTCGAACAGCTGGTTCCACGGATCCTGGCATGGTTTACGAAGCAGTACTCAGACTTCCCTCCGCCGTCCGATGAGGAGAGCGATGTCTGAGAGGCGGCTTGTCATCTTTGATCCTGCGACTGTTCTGTGGCGGCTGACGCCGTTGGTGGTCTTCGTTGTGCTTGCGTTACTCTGGACAGTGTCTGGCGTCGATGCCGAGAACTTTCTGATGCTCATACCTTTTGCAGTTGTTGGGTCGATACCGTCGCTGATCACCCTTCGCAGAGCCACTGTGTTGGTGTCTGGAGGGTGCATTCGACAGTTGGGCAGGCGCGAGATCGTCTCAACTGCCAGCCTGCTCGGGCTGCGCTATCGCTCGTTACACAACGGACGTGAGGAAGTCATCCTTGCAGAGACGCCGATGGGTGAGGTCGTTCTAATGAGCCAGACCCGGGTGGCACCCTGGGCGAGCGTGGATCGGCGCAGGAAGGCTGCTGGGCGCGCAATCGAGCGCTTGGCGAGCGTCTGTGACAGGACTCTGGTGAAACCCCCCCGCCGGCCAGGTGCCTCATGAGCGGTTGGCCCTGCCGCAAGCCTTCAACAGAGCGGCTTCCTGGTGAGTTGCGGGCGTCGGAGGTCTGTCGCCCGGGAGCCGCCGACCGTGAGGGCGACCCTCTCGTCCCACCTCGGCTGAAGGATCGTCGAACGCCACGGTGTTCGGCGATTCCGACCCAAAGCTCCGGGTCGTTGACGGGATTGCCGCGAGATTTGGTAGACACCCGTCAGGGCACGCGGAGGGGTCATGCCCGAGGAGTTCCCATAAATGGTCGGGCCGGACGGGGACATCGGCGTCTGAATCGCCCTGGGTCTGGTGGAGGCTCGGGTTATTGGTTTCCAACCCCGAGTGGGGTGGGCTGTTGGGCAGCATAGAACGCTGCTTCGAACTCTGCGGGCGGGATGTCGCCGCAGTGGCTGTGGAGGCGGTCTTCGTTGAACCAGTGCACCCATGACAGGGTGGCGAGTTCGAGTTCATCGACGTCGGCCCATGGCCTGGGGGCGTCTGGCCCGTAGACGCACTCGGTCTTGTAGAGACCGTTCGTCGTTTCCGCGAGCGCGTTGTCGTAGCTGTCGGCGACGGTGCCGATCGATGGTCTGGCGCCGATCTCGTCGAGTCGTTCGGTGAAGCGCACCGAAGTGAATTGGGAGCCGGCGTCCGAGTGTGTGACCAGGCCGATCAGTCGTCGGTTGCCGCGTGAACGGCGGGCCATCTCGAGCGCGTCGAGGACCATCTCGGTGCGCATGTGCGACGCGACCCGCCAGCCGACGATCCGCCGGCTGAACGCGTCCACGATGAAGCACACGTAGGCCATCCCGGACCGTGTCGGCACGTAGGTCAGATCGGTGACCCACAACGCGTCGGGCCGATCAGCGGTGAAGTTCCGGTTCACGAGATCCGGTGCACGCACCGCATCAGGGTCCTGGCGGGTGGTGAACACCTTCTTGCGCTGCCGCGACACACCCTCGATGGCCATGGCCCTCATCAACCGGGCGACCTGGTCACGACCGATGTCGTGCCCAGCACGGATGGCTGCCTTCCACAGTTTGTGGGCGCCGTAGACCTTGCGGTTCGTGACCCACAACACCATCAGGATCTGCATCATCACCGCATCGCGCACCGCCCGCGCTGACGGCGCCAGCTCACGGCGCTTGGCTGCGTAGTAGGTGCTCGGAGCGACCTGCAACGCCTTGCAGATCGGCTCGACCCCGAGCTCGTCACGGTTCGCGTCGATGAACTCGACGATCACTTCGATGGGCGGTCGAGCTCCGCCGCGAAGAAAGCCGAAGCCCTCCGCAAGATCTCGTTCGCCCGGCGCAGCTCACGGTTCTCCTGCTCCAACTGGCGGACCCGCTCAGCCTCCACCGACGTGACCCCGGGCTTCACCCCGGCATCGATCTCAGCCTGGCGCACCCAGCCGCGCAGCGTCTCCGGACCGACACCGAGCTGATCGGCGACCCGCTTCACCGTCCCGTGATCGGTGCCCAGCTCCTTGCGAAGCTGACGCACCGCCCGAACCGCTCGCTCCTTCTCCGCCTCGCTATAGCGACGCGTCGTTGGCTTCCCAGGCGACATCTCGTGTGGCATGACTCCATCCTCGTTTCCAAGGTCAGGAGCCTCCAACCATCCCAGGGAGATTCAGCAGCGTGGACGACACCTACCTGTACACGACCAGCAACCAGCGGCTCATCCGCCAACACGGCAGCACCGTCACCCTCTACCTTGGTGACATGGAAATCGGCTACGACGGCACCAACACCACCGTCACCCGCTACATCTCCATCGCCGGCACCCAAGTCGCCACCCGCACCACCCTCAACGGCGGCACCGCCACCATCGCCTGGAACTGCGGCAACATGCAAAACAGCACCATCTGTCAAGCCCCCGCAGCCACCACACCCAGCCCGCCCATCCCAGGGCGGAAGCGATACACGCCGTACGGCGGCGACCGCAACACCACCCCCTACACCAACACCGACCACGGATACCTCGGACAACCCGAAGACGCCACCGGCCTCACCTACCTCAACTTCCGCTATTACGATCCGCCTATCGCAGCGTTCATCAGCGTTGACCCGCTAGTTGGCGAGACGGGAACGCCATACGCCTACGGCAATCTGAGTCCAATCCGGTTCTCAGATCCGAGCGGAATGGAATTTTGGGAGTGCGGCCCGGGTGACTGCAACGAAGCGGTGACCAATGCGATTGCGGAGTCGCCAGGCTTCAAGGAATACGCCAGCGAGGTGGAAGAAGATCCAACCTACCTCCGGCAGCAAACCGAAGCATGCGTCGATCGCTATCGCACCTGCCAGGCCAACTGGACGCAACAGGCCAACTCGGGGCACTACAATATCTTTTATCTGTTCGTCTTATCGAACTTCATCAGCCAGCTCGACAAGCAAGTCGCGGAGGACTTCTTGTTCGATCAGGGGGACGGTTCCTTGGTCGATACCAATGGAGCACGAGTGACAACGCGCGTACTGTCGAAGGACGGTGTCATCACCATAGTCATCATGCCAGTACCGGACGAGGCGTGGACAATAGGTGTTAGCACGGGCTTTTGTATCATCGTCTGTCTGGAGATCGGGATCTCTAGCGAGGGCCCCTATATCAAGCCTGGTTTTGGCCTTGCTTACGGAACCCCTCAACTAATATACGACCCCGACGATGCTCCAGAGTGTGGTTCTGAACAAACCGTGGTCTTTGCCAGTGTGAGTGTGGGCCCTGCTCAGGTTTCTTTTCAGAACAGCCGCGATGATCGTGGAATTGAGTGGAATGGCTGGGAGGCAAACGCGTCGCTCTCCTTCCAACAAGAACATGCTTCAAACCCCTTCAAGCTCGGATTCGAGGCGGGGGTTGTACACAACTGGACGCTCTGTCCCTAGCCGGGCAATATCGAACCCTGAACAGGCGAGCGACACCAATATTCGGAGGTGAGATCGTGAGCAGAAGCCGTAGGTTTCCGTCTCGATTCGGCAGTCAGTCCACGTGGACGGCCGCAATGATTAGCCTGTTGGCGACTTTGGGTGCGTGCGCGTCGGAATCGACCCCGCCGACGACCGGGTCGGCGGTGCCGTGGTCGACCGCAGGTGCCGCGGCGACGTCGGGACCGACCTCGATCGCCGCGACGAGCGCCCCCGCCGACGAGCCACTGGTGCTCCGCGGCGAGGGCTCGCTGGACGTGGACTATCCGGCCGGCGTCGATCGCGTGGTGGTGCACGCGACCCACTCGGGGGATCACGCGTTCTCGGTGGCAGTGGTGGACCAGTCGGGGGAACCCGTGGAGGTCGTCGCGTTCGCGCTGCCCGGCCACCCCTACGACGGGACGCAGCTGATCACCACGCCCTTGGACGAGGTGGGCATGTTGCGGGTGCAGGCCGACGGACAGTGGACGATCGAGTTGCTGGGCGACCTCGACGTGCCGTCGGCGGGTGATGACTTCTCCGGTTCGGGCAATGCCGTGGTGCGGTACGAGGGCACGGGCGGCACGGCCACGATCACGTCCGATGCCACCGGCGTGTTCCAGGTGCGTGCCGAGGACGGGAGATCGGTCGTGCCGGAGCTGAACGGCCCCTACTCGGGCGTGGAGCAGATGCCGGCCGGCCCGGTCCTCGTGGAGATCCGGTCGTTCGGTTCGTGGAGCGTCTCGATCGACCCGTCCGGGCAGCCAGCAGACCCGACCGAGTCCGCCGGCACGACCATCACCGCCGCGAACGCCGCACAGGTCGACGAGTGCTTCCGGGTGTGGGTTGATGCACAGGGGCTGGCAGCCGAGGAGGAGATCACCGAGGACCACTGGCGGACCACCCTGCGCACCGTCTCCACCGGGTGTGACGATGCGCTGTCGGCGGTGGAGCCGTTGGCGCTGCGTTCGCCTCGCGCTGCCCCGTTGCGGGTCCTCGCCGACGTGCTCTACGGCATCGTCCTCCTGGCCAGCGATGCGGCGATGTACCCGTGCAACCAGGGGATGTGCCACCTCAGCGCCAGCATGCGGGCAACGCTGCTGCAGTTCACCCCAGACCATGACGACGTCCCCGATGCGCTGTACGGCTTCCTCGGCGACCGTCCCACCGTCACCACCACCGTGATCCCTGGCCTGCAGACCCCAGGCTGACACCAGCCTGCGGCTCGGCGCGATTCTCAGCGAGGTCAGGCTCACCCGCGGTGAACCGGCGAGCCCATCAGCTCAACCCATGAACGTTGGGGACCTCGGCAACGGCGGCCGCTTCTTAGGATCCGCCACAGTGCCGGAGGCCCACCATTCTGGGCTCTCCTGACCCTGGTGTGGGTGGGTTGATCGAGGTTGGCCTTGTGGGGTTTGGGTGAGCTGGGGGTTGGGAGGGGTCCGCGTGACGCGCACCATCATCGAACTCATCGCCGCCACGACCACCACGACCGGACTCAGCGTCACCGCCAGCTACGACCCGAACTGGTCCGCTACCGGCCTCAGGATCACCGACCGTCAACGTGGCCCGGCTTCTTGGACACGGGGTTATGTGGCTCTACGCGATGAACGCTGGTTGGCGGCCTCGGATTCTGCGGGTGGGGAGGGTAGTCCATTGGATGCCGCAGCCGAGGAGTAGTCGGCGTCGGTAGTTGTTGAAGTTGCGGTAGCCGTGGCCGATGCGGCGGATCTTCTCGATGAGCAGGTTCACGGCTTCGGTGGGTCCGTTGGATGCGCCGCCGGTCTGGTGGTAGGCGAGGACCTCGCGGTGCCAACGGTCGATCGTCCTTGCGAGACGGGTCAGTTCGGGCACGTTGGCGTCGGCGGCGTGTTGGAAGAACACGGTCAGCCGGCGCTTCGCGGCTGCGAGGTCGGGAGCGGCGTAGACCTCGGAGAGCAGTTCGCGGGCGAGCCAGACGGCGGCGATCTCGCCGTCGCGGTCGCCGGCGGCGAGCCCGGCACGGAGGCGTTCCCAGCCGCGTTCGTTGAGGTTGCGCCAGGTCATCAGCAGCAGTCGGCGGATCCCGTAGAGCGGGTCACCCTTGCGGCCGCGATGACCGGTCGTGTCTTGCTGGACGCGTCGGCGGACGTCGTTGACGGCCTCCGAGGCGAGGCGGATGGCGTGGAAGTGATCGATCACCAGTGTCGCTTCTGGGAGCACGTCGCGGATCGCTGCGGCGTAACCGGCGAACGCGTCGATCCCGCGACCCGGATCTGGTCGGCCCACCAGAACGGCTGGGCCTTCACCCAGTCCCTGACCACGTCGCCGGAACGGCCAGGCACGGCGTCCAACAGGCGACCGCGGTCGATGTCGACGAACGTCGTCACCATCTGCGTGCGCCGGGCGGCGTTGGCATGTTGGAAGGTGTGCTCGTCCACCCCGAGCCCGGTGACGTGCTCGAGGCGGCCGTCGTGCTCGATGAGCGGGTCGCCGTGATCGATCACGGCCTGATGCGCCGTCGCCCAGCCGACACCGAACTCGCGGGCAAGCTCGGCGACCGAGTCCAACTCCTCACCGACACGACGGCAGATCTCCCGACGAGCGCGTTCTGTCAATGACGCCCGCGGGCTGATCAACGACGACGTCTCGGACCACGAGCTGCGTTCGCACAGCGTCTCCTGGCAACGCCCGGTGCGCTTGGCCCACACCAGCACGGTCGGTCGACCGGCGATCGGCAGATCACGAACCAGCACACGGCGCCGGCCGTTGCCAACCCCGAACACCCCACACGACGGACACGCCAGCCGTGTCGTCGTGGTCTCGATCGCCAACCACACCTCCCCGTCACGCTCGGTCTGCGCGGTGACCACGAAGTCGTGCATACCCAACAGCGCGGCCACCCCGACCGCGTCACTACCGTTCCCCACGTCGGAGGCCTCCTGCTCTTGCTGATGTCGCAATCCGCAGAATGGCGAGGCCTCCGGCACCCCTGGTGGACCCTATGAACCGGCCCGGGACATCGAACACCCCCAGCGTTCATCGCGTAGAGCCCTGAATTCGAAGGCGGCCATCGCAGCCACTGGTGGCTCGTCGCCACCGTCCGCTGAACACGCCTTCCGACGGTGTATCAGATCCGATACACTCTCGGCATGACCTCAGGTGAACTCATCAGTGAACGACGCGAGAAGTTGGGCCTCACTCAGGGCCAGCTCGCCGAACGCGCTGCGACA
This sequence comes from Acidimicrobiaceae bacterium, assembly GCA_020637295.1. Taxonomy (GTDB): domain Bacteria; phylum Actinomycetota; class Acidimicrobiia; order Acidimicrobiales; family Ilumatobacteraceae; genus UBA668. The sequence goes on from JACJWF010000004.1 coordinate 136,717, forward strand.
TCTCGTGAGCGGATCAACTCCTACGAACGCGGCAGGGTTCATCCCACCACCGACACGTTGGAGCGCGTGCTGGCTGCGATGGAGTGCGAACTGGCGGTTGTCACTCAGCTGACCTACGAGGAACGTCGCTCGCTCGCCGTCAGCGAGGCGGTCGCTCAGCGGCTCGTCGAGGAGCCCGACCGGGTGATCGGGCAGGCGCGTCGCAATCTCGCCCGAATGCGCGCGGCCGCGAGCCACGAACATACCTGGATCGACCTCTGGGAGAAGTTGATCGACCTCGGGCCCGCGAGCGTCGCCGCCGTGCTGGTCTCGAAGGACCAGCTGGCACGGGACCTCCGTCAGGGCTCGCCGTTCGCAGGTGTGCTCACGGACGCGGAGCGCATCGCGGCGGTGGGTGAGGTCCGCCGTTGAGATTGGATGAGTTCCATCACGCCATCCGGGCGGCGCGCGACGTGCTCACGCAGCAAGGTGGCAGTGGAGCGCTGGTCGTGATGGGCTCGCAGTCGATCCTGGCGGCATTCCCACCGGCGGCGCTTGATTCCCGCCTTCTGATGTCGGCGGAGGTTGATGTCATGCCCGTCGCGGCGGAAGCGAACGAGGTCGAGCGTCTGTCGGACTACCTCCACGGCGCACTCGGGCAGGACTCGTACTTCCAAGAGACGCACGGTTTCCACGTCGATGGCATCTCCATCGAGACGTCGGTCTTGCCCAACGGCTGGGTGGACCGTCTCGTACCCGAGATCGATCCCGCCTCCGGGGCAGTTGGGTGGTGTCTCGATCCTCATGACCTTGCCGTCGCGAAGCTCATCGCCGGGCGACCGAAGGACGTGGACTTCGTTGCAGTCCTGGTGGAAACGCGGTTGGTGGACTCCGTGGTCATCCGAAACCGCTTGCTGCTCATCGAGGACGATCGACGTCGACTTGCTCTCGCCCGCATCGACGCGCTGTCACCGCGAGGCCTGCCGGAAGCCGACCGTGTTGCCTGGAGCCGACGTCGTGAACACGCGCTCCGTGATCGCCGGTCAAAGGTGGACGAGCCGTCACCTGCGGACGTCCTTCGGGCGTTGCTCGCCGCCGACTGAGCCGGTCGAACGCGTTCGACATGCGCGGCCGGCGAACCCGTCACCCCTCACCTATTAGGGTGTGGCGACCCGCCGGTGGGTCGCCCGACTCACCCCGAGCCCCCGGACCCGTGTGCACGAAACTGCCATCCTCGTCATCGCCGGCGTGCTCGTCGGAGGAGTCATCGCCCAGTGGCTCGGCTGGCGATTGCGGGTGCCCGCGATCGTCTTCCTCCTCGCCGGCGGGCTGATCGCCGGGCCGTTCACCGGCGCGCTGGACCCGGACGACACGTTCGGCGAACTCCTCTTCCCGGCCGTGTCCGTGGCCGTCGCGGTCATCCTGTTCGAGGGTGCGCTTGGTCTCGGCTGGCGGGGCGTGAAGGTGGCCGGGCGGACGGTGTGGATGCTGCTCACCGTCGGGGCGTTTACCACGCTGGTGCTGACGATGCTGGCCGGTCGGCTGCTGCTGGACATCAGCTGGGACCTGGCTGTGCTCCTTGCCTGTGTGCTGGTGGTCACCGGCCCGACCGTCATCGGGCCGATCGTGCGGTCCATCGGCCTGCACGGCCGCCTGGCTGCCGTGCTGGAAGCCGAGGGCACGCTCATCGACCCGATCGGCGCGATCCTCACCGTCCTCGTCTTCCAGGCGGCATTCGAGTCCGGCGACGGAGGCTCGGTGGTCACCGACCTGCTGGAGACGTTGGGCGTGGGTGCCGCCATCGGCGTGGTCGCCGCCGCCGTCCTCTTCATCGCGCTGCGCCGGTTCCTCATCCCCGACCAGCTCCACAACGTCACCACGCTCGCGGTGGTCATCGGGGCGTTCGCACTCAGCAGCGAGATCCGCGCCGAGTCCGGCCTGGTCGCCGTCACCGTGATGGGCATCTCGCTGGCCAGCCAGACCAGGGTGTCCGTGCGTCACGTGCTGGAGTTCAACGAGACGCTGCGGATCATCTTCATCTCCGGCCTGTTCGTGCTGCTCGGTGCCCGCATCGAACTGGACACGCTGCGCGAGCTGGAGTGGCGCAACATCGCCTTCCTGGTGGCGCTCGTGCTGTTGGTCCGGCCGGTCAGCGTGTTCCTGTCCACGCTGGGGTCGCAGCTCGGCCGGCGGGAGCGGGTGTTCCTCGCGCTCACTGCGCCCCGCGGCATCGTGGCCGCCGCCATCGCCTCGATCTTCTCGCTGCGCCTGGCGGAGGCGGGGGTGAAGGACTCCCAGCAGCTCGTGTCCGCCACCTTCACGGTGATCGCCGGCACCGTCCTGCTCTCCGGTCTGGGCAGCAAGGCGCTCGGCCGTCGGCTGGGCCTGCTGAGCGAGCCGCCGCGGACGATCGTGGTCCTCGGTGCCAACGAGCTGGCCATCGCGTTCGCCGGTGCGCTGGAGAAGCAGGGTGCGACGGTGAGGATGGTGGACCTCAACCGCCGGCAGTTGGCCGCGGCGCGGATGAGCGGGCTGCCGACCACCCGTGGCTCGGTGTTCTCCGACGACACGTGGGAGAAGATCGGTGTGCACCAGGCCGCCTCGTTCGTGGCCATGACCCGCAACGACGAGCTCAACGCGCTGGCCGCCCGCCATGCCGCCGCCGTGCTCGGGCGCAAGCAGGTGTTCCAGATCCCGCCGGGCAGGCCCGAGCACCGGGCATGGTGGGAGCTGCCGGCCGGGACGTTCGCCCGCCCCTTGTTCGGCCTGGAGACCACCCACGCCGCGCTGCAGGAACGGATGGAGCAGGGGTGGAAGGTCAGCACCACCAAGCTCACCGACCAGTTCGGCCCCCAGCAGCACGCCGACATGCACCCCGACGCGATCCCGCTGTTCTACGTGCACCCCAACGGCGGCATCGACCTGGCCGCGGCGGACGCCCGCTACCGGGTGCGGGTCGGCGACACCGTGGTCGCGCTCACTGCGCCCAACGGCGGCTCCAACGGCAACCCACACGGCGACGACCGGAACGGCTGACACCGGCCCGGCGGGGCCGACGGAGCGTTATTTCCCGCTCGCTCGCCGCGGCCCACCGTTAGCCTTTTCCACCATGCGAGTCGGCGTCGTCGGTGCAACAGGTCAGGTCGGTGCGGTCATGCGCGCCATTCTCGAAGAGCGCAACTTCCCCGTGGAGGAGTTGCGCTTCTTCGCGTCGGCGCGGAGTGCCGGCACCACCCTTCCGTGGAAGGGCGGGGAGATCACGGTGGAGGACGCCGCCGTGGCCGACCCCACGGGCCTCGACGTCGCCCTGTTCTCCGCCGGGGCCACGTCCTCGCGGGAGCTGGCGCCGAAGTTCGCCGCCGCCGGCGTCACCGTCATCGACAACTCGTCCGCCTGGCGGATGGACCCGGACGTGCCGCTGATCGTCAGCGAGGTCAACCCGGGCGAGGTGGCCAACGCCCGCAAGGGCATCATCGCCAACCCCAACTGCACCACGATGGCCGCGATGCCGGTGCTGAAGCCGCTGCACGACGAGGCCGGGCTGGTGCGGATGATCGCCGCCACCTACCAGGCCGTCAGTGGCGGCGGCCTGGCGGGCGTGGACGAGCTGGACAAGCAGGCCCGCGAAGTGGTGGACCAGGCCCGCGGCCTGGCCTACGACGGTGAGGCCGTCACCTTCCCCGCCCCCACCAAGTTCGCCAAGCCGATCGCCTTCAACGTGCTGCCCTACGCCGGCAAGTACGTGGACGACGGCAGCCTGGAGACCGACGAGGAGCAGAAGCTGCGCAACGAGAGCCGCAAGATCCTCGCCATCCCGGACCTGCGGGTCAGCGGCACCTGCGTGCGGGTGCCCGTCTACACCGGCCACTCGCTGAGCATCAACGCCGAGTTCGCCAACCCCATCACGGTGGAGCGGGCCAAGGCCGTGCTGGCCGCGGCGCCGGGTGTCGTGCTGATGGACGTGCCGACGCCGCTGGAGGCCGCCGGCAAGGACCCCAGCTATGTCGGCCGCATCCGCCAGGACGACTCGGTGGACGGCGGGCGCGGCCTGGCGCTGTTCCTCAGCAACGACAACCTGCGCAAGGGTGCCGCGCTGAACGCGGTGCAGATCGCCGAACTGCTGCTCTGACGCCCCGGCCGCCCATGGATCTCGCCGAACTGCAGGACGTCATCGACCGCACCTTCGGCGACCGCGACCGCGCCCGCGGCACCGCTGCCACCGTGGCGTGGCTGGCGGAGGAGGTCGGCGAGCTCGCCCAGGCAGTCCGCAAGGGCAGCCGCGAGGCGCAGGTCCACGAGTTCGGCGACGTCATTGCGTGGGTGGCCACGCTCGCCAACCAGATGGGCGTGGACCTCACGCTCGCGGTGGAGCGCTACCGCAACGGCTGCCCCCGCTGCGGCGCCCTGCCCTGCGCCTGCCCCTGAGCCGCGGCCGGCGACCTGCCGCGGTCAGAGTGGGCAGTTGTTCGACTGGTAGGTGGTGAGCGCGTCCACCGCGACGGCAGCCTCCTGGTCCACCAGCAGCTGGCGGATCTCGTCCAGTTCGGGGGCGCCGTCCATCGTGCTGAGGTCGTAGTTGTACCGGGCGAACAATTCGTCCAGCCGGCCGATGTTGGCGGTGATGGTGGCCACCTCGTCGGCGATCTCCTTCGGCGCGGTGTCCTTCAGCTCGGCGAGGTCGGTGGTGGCCAGGCTGAACGCCGTCTGCAACTCGTCCGCCGTGGTGGTCATGCCCGTGATCAGCCCGCCCAGTTGCACGAGGTGGGTGGCGTAGGCCGTGAGCGCTGGGCACGGATCGCCCTTGGACGCCTCGTCGTCGCTGCCACAGCCGGCCAGCGGAGCCAGCAGGGCTGCGGCGGCCATCACGGAGGTGGTGCGGACGGCGAGTCGGCGAGTGGCGGTGCGCATGGCGGCTCCTCCCCCGGCGCCTGGCGACAGGCCACCGGATGTTCAAGAGCCCTGGCCGACCGGCCAGGGCTCTCGTGCTGGTCGGGGTGAGAAGATTTGAACTTCCGGCCTCCACGTCCCGAACGTGGCGCGCTAACCAAGCTGCGCTACACCCCGTAGCGAGTCGCCATGCTATCCGGCGCTGACGGCTTCTTCCTCCGCCGTTTCCGCCGAATCGGCGGCTGTGTCGGCCTCGGCAGGGTCGTCGGCGGGCGGGCCGGCAAGCGCGGCGGCCACCGCCCGCTTCAGCGCCAACGCGTCGAACGGCTTCAGCAGCCAGGCATCCGCAGCGGACCGCTTGGCCAGGTGCACGTCGGCCTGGCGGTCCAGCAGCATCAGCACCGGCACGTACGGGGCGTTGCCGGCGCTCTGGTCCAGCCGCAGCGACATCGTGACGGCCATGCCGCCCATCGAGCCGATCTGCAGATCCAGCACGGCCAGGTCGTAGGAACGCTCGGCCACGAGGCGGGCGACCTCGCGCCCCTCCCGGCAGACGGTGAACGACGTGCCGGGCGCGCCGAGCGCGCTGGTGACGTCGTTGATCACATAATCGGCATCGGCAGCGACGAGGATGTGCACGGCCGGAACCCTACCGGCTGGGCCCGTCGTGCAGGAAGCCCCGGATGGCCGCCAGCCCGTCCAGCGTGTGCACGTCGCTGGGCAGGGTGGGCACGAACACCGTGGGTGTGCCGTCGGCAATTGCCGTATCGCCCAGCAGGGTGCCGACGTGGGCGCGTTCCACCTCGGCGGTCGCGTGCAGTTCGGCGAGGTTGTCGTGCAAGGCGGCGGCAGCGGTGCCCCGCGGGCGGCGAGCAGGGGGCGCCCCGAAGTCCGGCGTGCAGCGGTTCACCACCACCGCTGCCACGGCCAGTTCCTTCTCCTGCAACCGCCCGGCGAAGAAGCGGGCCTCGCCCACCGTGTCCGCCCGCGGTGATGCCACCAGCAGGTAGCGGGTGCGCGGTCCGTGCAGCAGGGTGATCACCTCGTCGGCGCGGTGGCGGAAGCCGGTCTCCATGCCGGCGAACGCCTGGAAGAAGGCCACGGCATCGGCCACCACGTCGCCGCCCACCACTTTGCCGATCGTCTTCAGCACCGGCTGGGTGGCGATGTTCAGCACCTTCAGGCCGCGGCGGGTGGGCATCATCATCAGGCGGAACAGGGGGTGGTCGATGAACCGGGCCAGCGTGCCCGGCGCGTCCAGGAAGTCCAGTGCGTTGCGCGTGGGCGGGGTGTCGACGATGACGAGGTCGAAGCGGGGGTCGCTGTGCAGGGCGTGGAGGCGCTCGGCCGCCATGTACTCCTGGGTGCCGGACAGCGAGCCGGCCACATTGCGGTAGAAGCGGTTGGCGAGGATGCGTTCCGCCTGCGCCTCGTCGGCGGCGTTGGCCGTGACCAGGCCGTCGAATGTTGTGGCCGTGTCCAGCATCAATGCCCAGAGCTCACCTGCACCGTCCACGGCGCCCGTCGGGATGCGCACGGGGTCATTGCCCAGGCCGCCGGGCACGCCCAGCGCGTCGGCCAGCCGCTTGGCCGGGTCGATGGTGACCACCACGGCGCGCCTGCCGTGGCGGGCTGCCTCGAGCCCCAGCGCCGCGGCGGTGGTGGTCTTCCCGACCCCACCCGACCCGCAGCACACCAGCACGTCGGCGCCGGCCAGCAGCGCGGGGATCGGCGACAGCGCCTCCTCAGGCATCGCTGCCCCCCGCCCATGCGGCCGCCAACCCGTCCACCCCTGCGGCGTCCAGGACCGCGCCGGGCATCATCGGCAGGTGGATCTGGGGCAAGGCCAGTTCCGTGCCCAGCCGGGCGCACTCGTCGGCGTGCAGGCGGCGGCGGGCATTGCGGAACTCGGCGGCGGCCTGCTGAGGGCTGCCGGCCTTGGCCGCCTCCACGGGCAGCAGCGGCCCGTCGTCCACCGCGTTCACCACCACGGGCGCGAGATGCACCCCCACCCGTTCCTCCAGCGCGTACGCCGTCTCCACCGCCTCGTTCACCGGCGTGGCCTCGGGCAGGGTGACCAGCACCACCTGGCAGCGGGCCGCGTCGGCCAGCATCTCCGCGACGTCCGTCGCCTGTGTGGCGATCGGCCCGCCGCGCACCGTCGCCAGCAGACCCTTGGCGGCGAGCAGGAACGTGATGGCGTGACCGGCGGCCGGGCCGTCGACGACCACGAGGTCCCAGTCGCCACTGCGTTCCAGCTGCTTGATCTTCCCGAGCACCACGATGTCGTCGATCCCCGGGCTGGCGGTGGCCACCACGTCGATGATCCCGCTGCTGGCCAGGCGTTTCGCCACCCGTGACAGGCCGTGGGTGTCCAGGTACTCGGCCAACGCGGCGGAGGCGGAGATGTGGCGCACCTCCACGCCCGGCAGCAGTTCGTCCAGCGTGGGCTTGCCGTCCAGCTCCACCACCAGCACCCGAAGTCCGGAGCGGATTGCCGCGCGCGCCAAAACGGCCGTTACCGTGGTCTTCCCAACGCCACCCTTGCCGGCCACGACGGCAACACGAGAGGTGGTGAGGAACTGCAGCGGATCCTTCGGAGGCACTTGTGCGCAGGTTAGCGATCGCCCTGGTCATGACCCCCCTCGCGGGGCTGGCAGGCCTGTCGTTGCTCGCGCCCACAGCCGGGGCAGCGGCCCGCAGCGTGCCGCCCACGGACCCGGTCACCACCGACAGCGGCGCTGCGGAGGATGTGGCCAGCGGCCTCGCCCCGGTGGACGTGCTGGAGGTGTCCGGTCTGGTGGACGACGTGACGGTGGACTCGATCATCGAGGCCATCGCCAAGGCCGAGGCGGACGGCTCGCAGGCCCTCATCCTGCAGATGAACACGGGCGGCGCCATCGTCGACGAGGCCCGCATGGTGCAGCTCATCCATGCCGTGCGCGACGCCGACGTGGGCATCGGGCTGTGGGTCGGCCCGGCCCGCGGGTCGCGGGTGCTCGGCTGGCCCGCCCAGCTGTTCGGGGTCGCCGACGTCACTGCGATGGTGGCCGGCGCGCACGTGGGTCACACCGGCGAGTTGCTCGACCCAGCGGTGGACCTCCGCCAGGGGGCGGACGTCATGCGCAACGGCTCGCTGGACTACAAGGAAGCCCGCGCGGTGGGCGTGCTGCGCTACGAAGGCCCCGCCGACCTGGACGTGCCCACCATGCGCAGCATGGTGTCGGCGATGGACGGTGTGGTGCTGGAGAACGGCACCGAACTGGACACCGTGGTGCCCCAACTGGACGACCAGGGCGTCACCCAGAACATGAGCACCTTGGTGCGCTTCAGCAGCCTCGGGCTCGTCGAGCAGGTATTCCACACGGTGGCCAGCCCGCCGATCGCCTACCTGTTCTTCGTCATCGGCTGCTGCCTGTTGATCTTCGAGTTCTTCACCGCGGGTGTCGGTGTGGCCGGGTTCGTGGGGGCCGCGCTCACCGTGCTGGGTAGCTACGGCCTGTCCGCCCTGCCCACCCGTGGCGGCGCCGTGGCACTGCTGGTCGTCGCCATGGTGGCGTTCGCCATCGACGTGCAGGTCGGCATCCCACGGTTCTGGACGGGAGTGGGCATGGTCGCGTTCGTGCTCGGGTCGTGGTTCCTGTACGACTCGTTGCCGGGCACGGACCTCCGCCTCAGCTGGATCACCCTGATCGTGGGGATCGGCGGCGTGGCGCTGACGTTCGTCGTCGGCATGCCCTCGATGGTGCGCACCCGGTTCGCCACACCCACCATCGGCCGGGAGTGGATGATCGGCGCGGACGGTGTGGCCGTCGATGCCATCGACCCCGATGGCGTCGCCCAGGTGGGCGAGGCCAAGTGGCGGGCCCGCACCAACCGGGCCACGCCGATTCCCGCCGGCGAACCGCTGAAAGTGGTGGCCATCGACGGGGTCACGCTGGAGGTGGAACCGGTGGAAGGTGCGGCGCGGGACTACCGCGAACGCCGCGCCAAGGACGACGCGCCCGCGGGCGAGGGCTGACCCAGCAGGCCTGCCCGATGGTGCTCGTGGTCGACCGGCGGACCTTCGTGGAAGGTCGCGCGGCCGGGTACAGCGACGCCGGCGAAGGCCTGCCGGTGGTGTTCCTCCACGGCTGGGCGCTCGGCCAGCACACCTACCGCGACGTCATCGAGGCCATCGCCGCCCAGGGCTGCCGGGTGATCGCCCCCTCGATGCCTGGCTTCGGCGGCACCCCCGAACTGCCCGGCAGCCAGTTCTCGCTGCGCGGCTACGCCCAGTGGGTGGCCGACCTGCTGGACGTCATCGGGGTGGACGAGCCGGCGATGGTGGTGGGCCACTCGTTCGGCGGTGGGGTGGCCACCCGCTTCGCCCACGACCATCGTGCCCGTGTGCGTGGCCTGGTGCTGGTGAACTCGATCGGCGGCTCCAGCTGGCGCAGCGGCCGGACGCTGCGCAGCATCACGGAGCGCCCGCTGTGGGACTGGGGGTTGCACTTCCCGGGCGACGTGTGGCCCGTGCGCCAGGCCACCCGGGTGCTGCCCGTGGTGGCCGAGGACCTTCTGCCCAACCTGCTGCGCAACCCGCGGGCGGTCGTGAAGGTGGCCAACCTGGCCCGCCGTGCCGACCTGCGCGGTGAGCTGGAGGCGCTGCGCGACAGCGGCCTGCCGGTCACCATCCTGTGGGGCACGAGGGACGGCATCATCCCCCGCGAGTCGTTCGAGGCGATGTGTGTCGCCTCCGGCGTGGAGGGCACGGTGGTGGACGGTTCGCACAGCTGGCTGCTGGCCGACCCGGACCAGTTCGGGGAGATCATCACCAACGATGTGAAGGTTGCCCAGGCGGCGCGGGAGTTGGAGCTCCAGGCCACCGAACCGGCCAAGCGCAAGGGCCTGCGCCGGGTGCAGTCGCTCACCCGCCGCCGCTCGTCAGGCTGACGGCAGGCGCGGCCCGGCGATCCGCAGGTCGTCGCGCCGGCGGGTGACGCCGCGGGCGTCCAGTTCGGCCGCCAGCGGCACGGCATGCTTGCGCGTGACACCCAGTGCCTCGCGGAACTGGCTGACGGTGAATCCGCCGGGCTGCTGTTGCAGGAGGCGGGCCGCCACTAGCGCCGCGTCGTTCACCGCGTCCGGGTGCCAGTGCAGGCCGTCGCGTTCCACCACCAGGCCGTGGCGGATCAGCAGGCGCAGCTCGGCACGGTCCACGCCGGTGGCGTCGGGCGGGGCGAACCCGCCGCCTGCCAACGCGGCGACGAACGGATGGTCGGCGAGCGGGTCACCGGCGGACGACGGCCGGGCCCGGCCCGCCTCCACCGCCACCCCGTCCAGCGTGGCCAGCACGGTGCGCTCGCGCTCGTCGAGCGTGGCGATGTCCAGCCCCAGCGCGTCGGCGCCGTCGACCTTGGCCTGCACCGCGGCGGAGGTGGCCGCCAGGGCCGCCGGTGCCACCACCCACACCCCGAGCGTCGCGGGGCGCTCCTCGCCGGTGAGCGCGACCAGATCGTCGGCCGTGATCCAGCCGTGCTCGGCAATCAACCGGTCCACGTCGTGGTCGGGCCGGGCCTTGGACGCCGGCCGCAGGGGGGCGACGTCCAGCACCTCGCCGCCGCCGACCGTTTCGTCCCGGCCGGTCTCGCGCAGCACGAACCGGTCGCCGCGCACCAGCGGCAGCGGTTGCGCAGCGTGCAGCCGAACGAGGCCGCGGCCGCCGGGGCGGATGGAATCAGCCCCGAGCACCCGAACGCGCACGGGGAACTCCCCCGACCCGATGTACGCCAGGTACGCGCCGCGCCGTGACACGACGTGGTCCAGCGCCGCCAGCACCGTGAGCGAGGCGTCGAAGCGTTGCGTGGGGCGCCATTGCGCGGGGTCCACCACGGCGTCCCCGCGCTGCAGCGCGGTGTGCTCCACGCCGGCCAGGTTGAGGGCCACGCGGTGCCCGGGACCGATCCGTTCGTGCCGCTCCCCGTGGGACTGGATGCCCCGCACCCGCACGGGTCGACGACCGGCGTGGACCTGCTGGTCGACGCTGAGCGAGCCCCCGGTGAGCGTGCCGGTCACGACCGTGCCACTGCCCCTGGCGGCGAACACCCGGTCCACCCACAGCCGGGGCCGGTTGCGGTCGATGGCGGCGGGCGTGTCGCGGACCAGTGCGCCGAGTGCCGCCTGGACGGCGGCGATGCCGCCCGCCGCGGTGACGCTGGCAGGCACGATCGGCGCGTCGGCGAGGAACGTGCCGGCCAGCCGGTCGCGCACGTCCATCTCCTGCAGTGCGCGCCACTCGTCATCCACCAGATCGGCCTTGGTGAGGGCCACCACGCCGTGGCGCAGACCGAGCAGCTCGAGGATGCGTAGGTGCTCCTCGCTCTGCGGCTTCCAGCCCTCTGTGGCGGCAACCACGAACAGGCAGGCATCCACCCCGCCGACGCCGGCCAGCATGTTGCGCAGGAAGCGCACATGGCCCGGCACGTCCACGAAGCTGATGTCCTCCCCCGCGCGGCCATCCGCCGGGGGGAGGGTGCAGTGGGCGAACCCGAGATCGATGGTGAGCCCGCGCCGCTTCTCTTCCGCCCAGCGGTCCGGGTCGGTGCCCGTGAGCGCCTGGACCAGGGAGGACTTGCCATGGTCCACATGGCCGGCGGTGGCGACGACTCTCATCGCCGGGCGGCCCGCAGCGCTGCGGTGAGGTGGGGGTCGTCCGCCGGGTCCACGCTGCGCAGGTCCAGCAGCGTCGCCCCGTCGCGCACCCGGCCGACGATCGGCGGGGTGGCGGCGCGCAGCGCGGCGAGATGGTCGCCGGCGAGCCGGACGGCCACCGACGGCATGGTGACGCCCGGCGCGCTGCCGGCACCGGGCACGGCCTCCGCGTCGACGACCTCGCCGTGCCCGGCAGTGGCCACGATGGCGTCGGCGCGGGCGCGCAGGTCCGTCGTGGTGGCGGCGACCATCCGCCAGAACGGCACGGCCTCGACGACCCGCCCGCCGAGGTAGGCGAGGGCCAGGTCCTGCAATGCCAGCAGCACGTGGGCGCCGGGCCGCAGGGCGCGAGCCAGCGGGTGGCGGGCGCAGGCGGCCACCAGGTCGGCGCGGCCGGCGATGACGCCGGCCTGCGGCCCGCCGAGCAGCTTGTCGCCGCTGAACGTCACGAGCGCCGCGCCGGCCTCGATGGTCTGGCGGGCGCCGGGTTCGCCGGCCAGCCACGCCGGCGGCGGGCCGGGCAGCCACGGGCAGGTGGCGTCCACCAGGCCGCTGCCGATGTCGGCAACGACGGGCACTGGCAGGCCGGCGAGGGCCGCCACGGGCGTGTCCTCGACGAAGCCCTCGACCCGGTAGTTGCTCGGGTGCACCTTCAGGGCCAGCGCCACGTCGGCGCCGCGGCGCTCCAGCGCCCGGCGGTAGTCGGCCAGGCGGGTGCGGTTGGTGGTACCGACGTCCACCAGGCGGGCGCCGGACTGCTCCATCACCTCCGGCACCCGGAACCCGCCACCGATCTCCACGCTCTCGCCACGGCTCACCAGCACCTCGCGGCCGTGGGCCAGCGCAGCCAGCACCAGCAGCACCCCGGCGGCGTTGTTGTTGACCACCATCGCCGCCTCGGCACCCACGGTGCGGGCCAGCAGACTGCCCACGGCAGCCTGGCGTGAGCCGCGCTCGCCGGTGGTGAGGTCGAACTCCACGTTGACCGCGCTGGGCGGGTGGGCCAGCGCCAGGGGCGCCCGCCCGAGGTTGGTGTGCAGCAGCACGCCGGTGGCGTTCACCACGGGCGTGAGCAGCAGGCGGCGGGCGTGCTCGGCCCGGGCAATCGCGGCGTGCTCGGTCCACGCCTCGGGGCCGTCGGCCACTGCCTCGCGGGCCAGCGCCACGCACAGGGCATGGGGCAGCCCGCTGGCCGCCATCGCCCGGGCCAGGCGGTCCACGCTCGGCGGCCGCCGGTCCGCCCCGTCCGCAGTTGCCGGTGCGCTCACCGGGCCGAGCGTACCTGCACCCCCCGGTACGCTCGACGGCCATGCTGCCGGTGCCGATCGTTCGTCTGGATCCCGAACTTCCCTTGCCGGCGTACGCCCACCCGGGCGACGCCGGGCTGGACCTGCGGGCCCGGGAGAGCGGCGTGGTGGCCCCCGGAGGCGGGCGCCTGCTGATGCCCACCGGGATCAGCATCGCCATCCCCGTGGGGTATGCCGGGTTCGTGCTGCCGCGCAGTGGCAACGCCCTGAAGCACGGGCTGACGGTGGCCAACGCGCCGGGCCTGATCGACGCCGCCTACCGCGGCGAGATCAAGGTCATCCTGCTGAACACCGACCCCTCCGAGCCGTTCCACATCCACCGTGGCGACCGCATCGCCCAACTCGTCGTGCAACGGGTGGAGGAGGTCGCCTGGCAGGAGGTCGAGGCGCTCGACGGCGACGACCGCGGCGGCGGCTTCGGCCACTCCGGCCGCGCCTGACCGGCGCGGCTACTTCCAAGCGAAGACCGGCTGCTCGAAGTGATGGACTCGCTCGCCGGTGCGGCCGTCCAGCGCCACCCAGCGGAACTGCACCAGCACGGCACCGGTTGGGGCGTGGATGAGGTTGCGGCCCAGCGGCACCTGCACCACCGGGCGGTCGCTCTCCGGGATGGACACGAACCGCGGCGACCCATCGCGGCTCAACTCGTGCAGGCCGATGCGGTAGGCGTGGGCCACCTCGCCGGGGTCCGGGCGCAACTCCACGTCGCCCTCGGCCCACATCACCACCGGGGTCATCACGTAGCCGGAGCGGGTGACGTAATCGTCCAGCCGCCCGAGCACGGCGTCGTGGCCCAGCGTCAGGCCCAACTCCTCCTCCAGTTCGCGCAGCGCGGTCTCCTCCGCCGTCTCGCCAGGGTCCACCCGGCCGCCCGGTAGGGCCCACTGCCCGCCGTGGCGGTTCAGGGTGGCGGCCCGCCGGCACAGCAGGAACGCAGCGCCGCCGGCGACCCCGCTGACGGACCCGTCGTAGCCGCGCACATCGCCGGGCACACCGTCCATGCGCTCCGGCAGGTCGGGGTACGGGTCCACGGTGTCGCTGCCCGCCTGGCTGGCCACGACCACGATGGCCACGGCGGCGCGCTTCTCCCGGCCCTGCGGCACCTCGTGCAGCGGGTGGGCTGCGAGGTTGGCCACGATGCGGTCGCGCAGCGCAGGCTCGTGGGGGATCATCGCCGCCACCCTACGCTGGGGGCATGGTCGATCTCTCGGTGGCCGTCACCCCCCTCTACTTCGGGACCATGGCGTGGGAGCGTCACGCGCTGGCCCGCCGGGCCGAGGTCGAAGGCCCGTCGGCGGCGGACTACGACAGGCCGGACACCACCACCAGCCTGGCCATGGGCGTGCTCAGCCTCACCGGGCCGATCACCGCCTACCTGGTCTCCTTCACGGTCCCGTTCGGCACGGGCAAGGGCCGCGGCCGGAGTGGGAGGATCGGCAAGGTGGTCCTGGGTGTGGCCGCGACCGCCGCGGTCGCCACCACCGTCGCCGACCGTGTGGCCCGCACCGCCGACACCGCCACCGACGCCGGCCGCCGGCTGAAGGCCCGGGCTCGGAAGGTGGCCTCGGTCGGCGGCGTGGCCGCGATCGCCGGCGCCGGCACGGTCGTGGCCGCGACGTCCGCCCACTTCACCAGCGCCTCGCGGTGGTGGCGGCGCAAGGGCGCGGCCCGCGACATGGGCAACGGGATCGTGCCGTGGGCCATCGCGATGACGTGGTGGGACTTCGCCTACTACTGGAACCACCGCTTCATGCACCAGATCCGCTCGCAGTGGGCCATCCACGTGGTGCACCACAGCAGCGAGCACTACAACCTCTCCACCGCGCTGCGCCAGCCGGTGGCCGGGGCGTTCGGCGTGTGGGTGCCCTACGGGCTGCCGGCCCGCTTCGGGGTGCGGCCGGCGATCATCGAGACGTCGCGGGCGCTCAACCTGATCTACCAGTACTGGTTCCACACGGACACCATCCGCACGATGGGCGCGGCCGAGGCCGTCCTCAACACGCCGTCCCACCACCGGGTCCACCACGGCAGCAACCAGCGCTACCTGGACCGCAACCACGGCGGCATCCTCATCACCTGGGACCGCCTGTTCGGCACGTTCCAGCCGGAGTTGGCGGAGGACCCCGTGGTCTACGGCCTCACCCGCAACATCCACACCTACAACTGGTGGAAGGTCGCCACCCACGAGTACCGCGACATGTTCCGCGACGTCGCCGCCAGCACCAACTGGCGCGACCGCCTCTCCTTCGTGCTGCGCGGCCCCGGCTGGGCCTACGCCCGCAAGGCCGAACTGGCAGCCGCGGCAGCCAGCACCGACGAGAGGTGACGATGGACCGGCCGCGCATGCGCATCACCGGGCCGGTGCTCGACGCCGCGGACCCTGTGGCGCTCGCCCGCTTCTACGAGCAGCTGCTCGGCTGGCCGGTCGTGGCGCTCGAAGGCCCCCGCCCCGACCATCCGCCCACCGACGGGTGGGCCAAGGTGCGGGCGCCGGACGGGTCGATGAAGATCGAGTTCCAGTGGGACCCGAACTACGCGCCACCGACGTGGCCGAGCCGGCCGGGGCAGCAGGTGATGATGATGCACCTCGACATCGGCGTGGAGGACCTGGCCCGCGGTGTCGACTGGGCCGTGGCCGCCGGCGCCACGCTGGCCGGGCACCAGCCCCAGGAGGGAGTCCGGGTGATGCTCGACCCGGAAGGGCACCCGTTCTGCCTCTTCGCCATGGACGTCTGAAACCGGCGTCGGCCGAGGCTCCACTAGGGTGCCGCGCGACACGACCCGAGGAGGGCACCATGGCAGGCAAGTTCGAGCTCTACGCCGCGAAGAACGGCAAGTTCCGCTTCCGTCTGAAGGCCGGGAACGGCGAGATCATCGCCGTGGCCAGTGAGGACTACGAGACGAAGGCGGCAGCCAAGAAGGGCATCGCCAGCATCCAGCGCAACGCCGCCGGTGCCGAGGTCGTGGACATGGACGCCCCGGCCAAGAAGGCGCCGGCCAAGAAGGCGGCACCCGCCAAGAAGGCTGCGGCCCCCAAGAAGTAGCGGCTAGGACGCGGCGGCGGCCGGTTCGGCTGCCGCCGCCCGGTGGGCCTTGGTGGTCCGCCCGAGGAAGTCGAACAGCACCCGGTTGAACGTGGTGGCGTGCTCCACCATGAACCCGTGCGCGGCCCCGCTGATGACCACCAATTCCGAGTTCGGCAGACGTTCCGCCAGCTCCTCGCTGTCGCCGCGCGGGGTGAGGATGTCCTGGTTGCCCACCAACACCAGCGTCGGCGCGGTGATCTCCCCGAGGCGGTCGGCGACGGTGTCGTCCACGTCGAGGATCGCGTTGACCTGCGAGGCGAAGGCGTGCGACGTGCGGCCCATCGCCAGTGGCCCCAGCCAGCCGAAGGCGGGCAGCAGGCGGCGGAACGAGCGGGGCCCGATGACCCACCGGGCGGCCTCCCGGGTCATCGCCGCGACGCCCTTCTCGGTGGCCGCCGTGGCCCAGCCGTGCAGCAGTTCCTTGCGCCACGGGTGGTTGCGGCACGCGGTGCAGGCGAGCGTCAGCGAGATCACGCGGTCGGGGTACTTCAGCCCGATGAACTGGGTGATGGCACCGCCCATCGACGCGCCGACGACGTGCGCACGCTCCACGCCGACCTCGTCGAGGACGGTGATCGCGTCGTCCGCCATCTGCTCCAGCGAGTAGTGGCCGAACGGCTTGTCGCTGCGCCCGGCGCCACGGTTGTCCAGCGCGATGACGCGGTAGTTGAAGGCCAGTGGGATGC
Organism: Acidimicrobiaceae bacterium; assembly: GCA_020637295.1. GTDB lineage: Bacteria > Actinomycetota > Acidimicrobiia > Acidimicrobiales > Ilumatobacteraceae > UBA668. The sequence continues at coordinate 153,355 of JACJWF010000004.1, forward strand.
GCTGCATGTCCCAGCCGTGCTTGTCCGCGCCGAGACCCTGGATCATCAGGACGGCGGGTGCGCCGGCCCGGCCGAGCACTTCGTAGTGCAGGCGGATGCCGTCCGATGCGCGTGCATACGGCATGGGTCAGCCCTCCGCCAGCCAGTCGATGGGGGCGACGCCGGACTGCATGCCGCCGAAGCCGTCGAGGATGCGCTGCAGGTGGTGCTGGGTCTGCTCGGCAAGTTCCACCTCGGCCAGTGGACCGCGACGCTTGCGGCGCGGGCGCACCTGCGGGCCCACCTCGGCCCGGGCGGCCCGGCCCAGCGAACTGCTCATCGAGGCCACGGGGAACACGGGGGCACCGGCCACCACTGCTGCGCCCACCAGTAGGTGCGGCACGGCGCCGGCGTGGCGCGGGTGGCTGGTCGGCTCGGCGCACACCAGCACCAGTTGGTGGTTGCGCAGGGCGCCCTCGACCTCCTTGGGGTCGTCGAGCAGGCCGCCGATCCGGCGCATCATGGCCCCGAGCGGGGCAACGTCCGGCCGGCCGACGAACCGCACCGGGCGGCCGGCGGCCTCACTCAACGCCCACGACACCCAGAGGTTGCTGAGTGCCCACTGCCGGGCGTTGCAGACCAGCAGCGCCCCGCCTCGGGTGGGCAGGTGGTGGGTGCCGCCGACGCTGACGTCCCACCGCAGCCGGGCGAGCGGCCCGAGCGCGGCGATGAGGTGCGGGTCGCGGCCGTAGTCGTCCACCGAGTGGGTGGGCCACAGCGATCGCAGCGGCTCGGCGATGACGTTGCCGGCCCGGGTGACGGCGGACTTGGGGAACTCGAGGATCTGGGCCATCAGGCGACCTCCCGGACTTCGCCGACGCGCACGACGCTCTCCCAGGCGAAGAGGTGATCGACGACCTCGGGGGTGGTGAGCCGCGGCGTGAAGCCGAGCAGCTCGCGGGCCTTGTTGCCGTCACCCAGCCGGCCGCGATGCATCAACTCCACGACATGGTCGGGGATCGGCGCGCCGAGCACATGGCTGAGACGGGCCGCCACCCACCATTCCGGGCCGAACAGCGGCAGCGGGATGCGCTTGCCGCGGAGGATGGCCTGGAGTGCGGTGATGGCGCCCGGGGCGACGATGTTGACCGGCTCGTCCAAGCGGTGGGCGGCAGCGCGCACGAAGGCCCGCGCCGCGTCACCGTCCTCGATGACCGCGAACGGGGCGTCGGCCAGGGCGCTGAACGGCACCACCGGCTGGCGGAGGATGCGCCCGAGGGGGCTGGGCACGTGCTTGCCGAGGACGGGGGCCAGCCGCAGCTTGCCCACCGAGATGCCGACCCGCCGGCCGACCTCCCGGGCGGTGCGCTCGATGTTGGCCAGCATGTGGCCGTACTCGCTGGTGGGCCGCAGTGGGGAGTCCTCGGTGGGGCGGGTGAGCGAGCCGCGGCCGCGCCCGTAGACCTCCAGACCGCTGCGCACCACCATCGACTCCAGCGCCGGGCACTCCGCAGCGGCGCCGATGATGGCCGTGGTGGCATCCGCGGTGAACGTGCGGGCATGGTCCAGCGGGGCGCGGGCGTCGGGTTCCCAGACGCTGATGTTGATGACGACGTGCGGGTTGAACTTGGTGACGACGTCGACGATGCGTTCGCGTTGCGACGGCTGGAGGAGGTGGAACTCGGCCATTCGCAGGCGGCGGCGGGGCGGGTCCACGTCGATGCCCACGAGTGAGCCCACCCAGGGTTCCGCCTCGAGCTGCGCGGCCACCAGAGACCCGAGCTCGCCGCCCATCCCGCTGACCAGGACGCGTTGGCCTTTCACGATTGCCAGGTTACCCCCGGGTAGCTCCGCGTGGCAGTACCGAATGGCCCTGGTGCGGCCTGGGCCGGGTGCGGTCAGGCCGGCAACAGCACGAACTGCACGTGCACGTCCGCGGTGAGCTCGATGACGCCGCCGCTGGTGGCCACCTCCGGGCTGCTGTCGGCCTTCGCCGCCATCATCGCCCGTGCCTGGGGCATGAAGGGTGCAGGCCCCGGCGGTGGCCCGATGGGCGTCTCGCTGACCAGCTCCACCTCGCCCAGGCGGTATCCGAGCGCGGCGGCGTAGGCCTCGGCGCGCAACCGCGCGTCGCGGGCGGCGTCGCCCAGCAACGCCTGCCGGGCGGGGTTGCCGGCATCGACCCGCCACGCCAGTTGGCGCACGGCGGCGCCCACCCCGGTGACGGCGTCGCGGATGAGGGTGCCCACCAGGGTGGCGTCGCGGACCGTCACCGTGAGCGCCGTGGTGGCCCGGTGGCCGACGAGCACGTTGGTGTCCTTCTTCCACTGGTACTCCTCGGCGACAGCGACACCGTCGGTGGTCCAGTCCTCCGGTTGCAGCCCGTGGCCGGCGAACATCGTGGCCATGGCCTGGGAGCGGGTGGCGACGTCGTCGAGCGCTGCGGCCGCATCGGGCGCGAGGTGGGAGATGGCCAGCGTGAGCTCGGCGCGATCGGGGGTGACGGTGGCCGTGGCCGTGCCACGGACGATGACGGAGGACATGGGCGTCAGTGTCGCGCGCCTCAAGGCCCAGCCGCCCGCGGCCGATACCTCTCTGCGGGCCGATCGCCCGGGAGGTGGACAGCTTGGATGGCACGGCAACGGTGACGGAGGTGCGGCGGGGTCGCCGCCGGCAGGCCTGGTGGCTGGTGGTGGCGGCGACGTGCGCCTTCGCCCCGGCGGCAACCGCATGGGCATCGCCAGCGGTGGCGCCCCGCCCGCAGGCCGCGTGCACCGGTGCCACCTACACCGTCGTGCCTGGCGACGGCTGGTACCTGATCGCCTCCAAGACGGGGGTGCCGGTGAAGGATCTGCTGGCAGCGAACGGCGCCACACTGACCACCCCGCTGTTCCCCAACCAGAAGCTGTGCCTGCCGCCCGCGGGCAGCACCGTGCCGTCCACCGCGCCTGTCACCACGGTGGCGTCGGGCACCGTCCAGATCGCCCAGTTCCCGGTGCAGGGCAAGTGCTACTTCACCGACACGTTCGGCGCGCCTCGTTCCGGTGGGCGCTCGCACGAGGGTGTGGACATCATCGCCAAGAGTGGCCAGTACGTCTACGCCGCGGTGGACGGCACGCTGACCAAGCAGTACATCGACGCGCCCGGCACGCTGGCGGGGAACGGGTGGCGGCTGACCCGTAGCGACGGCACCTACTTCTTCTACGCCCACCTCAGCGCGTTCGCCCCCGGCCTGAAGGTGGGATCCGCGGTGAAGGCCGGGCAGATCATCGGCCAGGTGGGCATGACCGGCAATGCCGGTACACCACACCTGCACTTCGAGGCCCACCCAGGTGGCGGCCCGGCCGTGAACCCCACGCCGATCGTCAAGGCCGTGGACGGCTGCAACGTCACCTCCGTGCCGCCACAGCCGGGTGACACGCCCGCCACCACCACGCCCGCCACCACAGCGCCGGCGACCACGGTGCCCGCCACCACGACCCCAGCCACCACGACCCCAGCCACCACGGTGCCGGCGACGACCGTGCCGAGCGTCGGGAGTGCTCCGGGCGGTGCCTCCGCCGGGTTGTGGGAGTTCGTCGCCCCGACCCTGGCGTTCGACACGCGGGGTGCCCAGTTCGTGCCGGGCCGGGCGGTGAGGGTGACGATCGGTGGCGTCGGCGGAGTGCCGGCGGCAGCACCGGGCGCGATGGTGCGGTTGATGCCGCGCAATGCCGCAGGCGTCGGGTACCTGATGCTCCACGACTGCGCGACGGGCCCCGATGGCACGTCCGTGCTGAACGTCCAGCCCGGCCGGCTGAACGTGACGATGTCGCTGGCAGCGCTGCACGACGGCTCCTTCTGCCTCACCTCCAGCGTGGCGATGGACCTGCGCGTGTACGTCGTCGGCTACGAGACGGACACCGGCGCCGGCGTCCAGCCGATGGTCACCCGCCGGGCACTGGACACTCGCCTGTCGTCGAAGATGTCGGCCGGTGAGAGCCGGTCGATGTCGCCGTCCCGCCTGGGCACGCCGCTCGGCTCCAAGGCGGTCACTGCGACGATCACCCTGCTCGCCCCGGAGGCGGACGGTGCGTTCGCCATCGGCCCGTGCGGTGGCACCCCGTGGATCGTCAATTACACCAAGGGCATCAGCCAGGTGTTCTCCGCCATCGTCCGGACCAACGACGCCGGCGTCTGCATCACCACCACCCAGGCGGTCCATGTGGTGGTGGACGTGACGGCGTCATGGCGAACCTCCGCCGGCGGCCTCGGGGTGGTCGGCGCCACCAGGGTGCTGGATTCCCGGCCGGGTGGCGTCATGCCGTCAGGTACGACAGTCTCCGCCGGCACCCCCGTCGGAGCGACCTCCGGCCAGTACACGGTGACGATGCTGGCGATGGGCACGCCGAGCAGCCTGTTCTTCTGGAACTGCGCCGACGGCAAGCCGGCGGCCGCCGTCGCTCACGCACCGGCGTGGTCCCGGACCACGGCGACCGTGACGGTGGACGTGCGCGGCGGGCAGTTGTGCCTGGCGACCACGGCACCGGCACAGGTGGTGGTGGACCTGGTTGCTGCCGGGTGACCGGCGTCATCCGAACCCGCGGGAGTCCTGCTTGAGTGCGGTGTCCACCGACAAGGCTGAGGCCACCACCAGGGAGTTCAGCGGCTGCGGCAACTGCGTGTGGAGTTGGACCACATAGTTGTCGGCGGTGGTGAACAGGGTCTTGGCCACACCCTCGAACGTCTTGGTGATCCGGGCGACCTCCTGACCGGTGTGGTCTTCGATGCGGAAGTTCCACGCCCGCCAGTTCTCCGCCTTGATCGCCCCGTAGGTGTGGCCGCCTGCCTGCAGGGCGAAGTGGATCTTGCCGAACACGTTCTCCTGGACGATGCGGCCGATCTCCTGGTCGTTGCCGTCGCTGACCACGACTGTGCTCTTGAACACCTTGGCCGGACGGGTGAGGCGCAGCAGGACGCGGCCCACGGGGTCGGTGATCTCCAGCTTGTGGGTCATGAACTGGTCGAGGCTGGTGAGCAGCCGCATCGCCTTCTTGGCGGCGCTCTGGCCAACCTGGTTGACGGCGGCGATCTGCTGGCCGTCCTTGTTGAACACGCTGTACTGGTTGTTCAGCTCAATGATCTTGGCCTTCTGGTTCACCACCAGGATCGGCTCGGTGAAGATCGACCCGCCGCCCTGGAAGGCAGCGCCCTGGATGCCGGCGCTGCGGTACTTGCCCTCGCCGTACAACTGCTGCTGGATCTTGTTCGGGTCGCCCTCGTTGCCCACGGTGAGGGCGTTGTCCACCCGGTCCAGGCCGCGCGGCTGCACGGGGTCCGAGCCCTGCACCCCGTTGTCGCTGACGTGGTCCGTCCAGGCGCTGCCGTTCCAGTAGCGCAGCTGGTGACGATTCGTCGGGTCCGGGTACCAGTTGGCGGGGGTGGTGCTCATGGGCGCATCGTAGGCCATGCGGCCCCGGCGCCCGGGCGGGATGGCGACGTCAGCGCAGCTCGTGCGCCATCAGGATGACCTGACGGGCGAACGGGTCCAGCTGGCGCTTGGCGATCCGCTCGGTGAGCGTGATGCACATGTTGGGGTCGTCCACCATTCGGCTCCAGCGGATGTAGCCGCCCATGATCCCGATCAGCCGGTCGTCCACCGATTCGTTGTGGGCGATCACCTTGGTGCTGGCCTCCAGCAGGCCGTGGAGCTCCGTGTAGAAGCTCTTCAGCCAGGTGCCCAGGTCGTCCGTGCCGGTGAACGGCCGGTGCAGGTACGGCATCCCCAACTCGTCGTAGTTGTGCAGGTTGTGCGGTGCCGGAATGATGCTGATGACGCAGCCGAACCCGTTCTCGCGCAGCCAGATGATCTCTTCCTGGCGGCGCACCCGGCGGTGGTTCTCGCCATAGCCGCCAGGGCGCTCGCACACGGCGAGCTTGTCCTTCATGAACCACGTGAAGTTGCGCGGCGTGATGCCGAGCGCCCACTTCCCGCGCAGCCTGGGCGGCATCAGCCTTCCTCCAACGGTCGTCAGCAACTGGGCGTTCAGGCTAGTCGGTCGGTGGGGTCTTCCGCAGGGCCGAACAGGGCGAGCCGCTGCCGGCTGCGGCGGACCTGCCGCCCGGCGCCCACATCGGCGGCCAGCGCCTCGCCACGGGCGACCGCCAGCACGCGCTCCACCGTGGCCAGGTCCGGCGGGTGGGTGGTGGTCAGCCAGCGGCGAACGGCCCGCCGGGCCAGCGGCAGGGGAGCAGCCGCCAGGGCCTTGGCGTCGGTGGGGTCGAGCGCCGTGGCGAGGTCGTCGAGCAGGTCGTCGTCGGCGCGCAGCACGTCGGCCTGGCGGGCCAGCACCGGCACCAGGTCCCGCCCGGCCAGTGCGGCCAGTTGGGGCAGCAGTTCGTGGCGCACCCGGTTGCGGAGGTGGCGGGGGTCGGTGTTCGACGGGTCGGTGACGGTGGGCAGGCCGGCGGCGGCGCACAGGCCTTCGGTCTCGCTGCGGCGCAATGCGAGCAGGGGCCGTCGTGGGCTGGGCCGCATCCCTGCCAGCCCGCCCGCGGCCGCGCCGCGCAGCAGGTTGATCAGCACGGTCTCCGCCTGGTCGTCGGCGGTGTGGCCGGTCATCACGTCCGGCGGGAGGGCGGCGTAGCGGGCGGTGCGGGCCCGCGCCTCCAGGTTCGGCCCGTCGCCGACATGGACGGTCTCGCGCCGGAAGGCGGCGCCGAGCGTGGCGGCGTTGGCGGCCACGATGTCGGCCTCGGCGGCGGAGCCGGGCCGCAGCCCGTGATCCACATGGACGGCGGTGACGATGAGCCCGGCCGCGACGGCCAGCAGCAGCAGGGCGGTGGAGTCAGCTCCGCCGGACACCGCGCACGTGACGCTGGTACCGGGTGCGGGGAAGGTGCAGCGCGGCAGGAGCGCCGCGGCGTCGGCACGGAGGGGGTGGGCGGCGTTCACGAGCAGCATGCCGGCTCGTGCGGCCCGGGGGTCAGTCCTCGCGCTGGCGACGGCTGGGGTACTGCTTGGCGGTGACCGACTTCAGGTAGCCGCCCACCAGGCCGGCCGTGGCGAGCAGACCAACGCCGAAGAGGATGACGCCCAGCCACCAGTGGAAGATGTTTGCCGCGAGCATGCGTGCCAGCGTAGCCACTGGCGTGTCCGCCGCGCCCAATCAGGTGTGGTCGGGTAGTGGTCGCCGCCGGTGCCGGCCGTGCTGGCGACACCCGGTGGGTGTTGCTCAATCCCCAACGACAACCTTCGTTCCCGCCCCGTCAACCAGGGTTGTCGGACGCGTCAACAGTGCATCGTCACCCCCGACCCCTCAGTAGACCATCGTGACGAAGTGGCAGCGCTGACCCCGAGAGGCATCGACGTAGCCCGGAAACATGCCCACCCCGCCTCCGAGGTCGTCCTTCCACACTCGCTTCAGGAACGGGCGAGGTGGTAGCCACTTGACCCCACGCCCTCCGTACACCTCGCCAACCTCCATGTCTCCTCCACAGAATGGGCAGGCGGGGAGCGGTCGCACCACGAGCGCATAGTGCCCAGTGAGAATGGGGAAGTCAACAGCGCCGAGCGCAGTCAGGGATGGATGCGAACTCGAACTCGTTCGCCATCAGGCAATGCCGCGAGGGAGTCGAGCCAGTGGTCCAACTCATGGCGCGGCACCGGACGTCGTGCTGCCTTCGAGGTGTCTTGCCCTTCCGAGGTACACGGCGGTGGGTACAACATGAGGCCCTGGTGCAGAGCTACGGCGTCGACGTCCGACTCCCAGCCAGGCCACCGGAGGCACTCGTAGAGTTCAGCACTCCCACCGGCGAGAACCCAGCTGACAAAGTCGCCGTGCCCGCCCCCAAGCGATGTCCACTCCAGGGTGTCCGGCGCCCAGAAGTTGACCTCTCCGAGTTCGCCGCCGAGGGCGCCACCATTGATCGCGAAGCGACCACCGAGCACGTCTTCACCCACCAGGAGCATCGACGGACTCGGTCCTTCCCGCGCCGGAAGCCCGTTGATCGCGGCCAGACTCGGCAGTCCGTCGTGGCCGGCGCCATAGAGGCGAATCCAACCGTGGTCGATCTTCAGACCGCCGCAATGGGCCGCGAGGGCGCCAAGAGCAGAGCGCGTTGTGACTTGCAGCGAGAACAGACACGAGAGGTTCGGATCATCCAGTGGCAGCACGTCGCAGTGCACGCCACCGGCATCGATCGCGGCCTGAATCGAGGGCCACGAATCCTCGTCACTGATGAGCTCTTCGACCTGCCGCAAGGAGCGCACTTTGCCCGAACTGCCGGGTCGCTGTCCAGCCTCACGGCGCGGCCGTTCGAGGGCCTGATCGCCGGGCTCGGGGCAGACCTTTGCGTCTTGGGCTGTGGGCGCCTTCGCCGCGACAACCGCGCTCACGCATGGCGATCCCTCTTTGTTCGTCAAGTGGCAGTTTCGGTCTTGCGGGGGCGCGCTGGAGCGTGGCTCTGGTTGAGCTTGTGGTGTGGGCGTAGGGTTGGTGTCGGGTTCGGGAGTGGCTGTTGCCGAAGCGCCGGTGGATCAGGACAGTGGCCGGTCACGCAGGCTTGTGGAGTCGTTTCCTGGTTGCCCTCCCGGGCCCACTGTCAGTGCTTGGTGGTGCGGGCGGCGTCGGCGACGAGGGTCCGGTAGACGGTGTCGCTGATGCGTCGCTTCAACGCTCGCAACGCCCGCCGGGGGCTCTTGCCCTCGGCTCGTTTGCGGTCGTAGAACGCCCGGCCGGGTGAGTGCGCATGGCGGATCTGGGTGACTGCGGCGATGTGGATCGCGTGGTTCATTGCCCGGTTCCCGCGTCGGGACAGCCGCCAGATCCTGTCGCCGTCACCCGAGGAACGCTCCACCGGTGCGGTGCCGTTGTAGGCGGCGAACTTGTCGTCGTTAGCGAACCGAGAGATGTCGCCGGTGTGGCCGATCAACGTCGCGGCGAGCACGTCACCGATGCCGAAGATCTCCGTCAGCGTCGTCCCGGACGCAGCGACCGCGTCACGGATCCGTCGTTCGGATGCCTTTCGCTGCGCCGCGAGCTGGGCGAGATCGTCGATCATCTCGCGGGCGACCTCGACGCGTTCGGCGCGGACCCTCACGGTGTCCTTGCCGTAGAGCGCGGCGAGGGCGACCGCGTACGCGTCGTTGGGGTCGTTCTTGTTCGACGTCCCCGAGCTCAACACACGCACCCTCGCGGACAGCACGGCCGGGATGTCGATGACCTCCTCGCCTGCGGCGACGAGCTGTTGGGCGAGCAGATAGCCGAGCCCGCCAGCGGACTCGATCGCCCACGTCCGACGCTCGCAGATGCTGTCAGCCCACGACAACAACTCACGTGTCTGCCCACGTTTCGCGTGCACCTGCCGGCTGGCGATGATGTCCGCTGACAACTCGACCGCGACCGCGGTGTGGGTCCGCTTGTGCGGATCGATACCGATCATGACCATCGAGATTCCTCCTTCATCCGAGATGGGGAACCGCGGTGGGCACTCCTGATTTCTGATCGAGCTGCTGCCCCCTTTCGAGCCACACCACGGCAGTCCTGGTGGCCGCACAACTCGTTCGGAAACCAGCCCAACGAAGTGGCGGCAGGCAGTTAGAGAGCAACGACCACCAGGACACCAGACGCTACGAACAAACGCCGCAGCCCCAGCACGAACTCAATCAGGCAGGTATGCGCTATGCGACAGTCATTCCGGTCCGACTGCGGCTGGTTCTTGTCGGCGGCCATGAGATCCTGCCCGCAGGCGGTCACGAGACTGCCCGTTGGTGGCCAACGGTTTTGCCCGCTGGCGGTCAGTGGTTCTGCCCTCGTTGAAGTACCCCTGCCATGTGGCGCGCATCCGCGTCGGTGGTGTCCCTCCCGGTTCGACTGGTTGTCGCCAGACAAGCCAGCCGGGACCGGGAGGGACAAGTTGAAGTCTTACGAGGAGATCATGGAAATCTTGGAAGCGTTCGCGTTGACGAACTCCTATCGGGCGGCCGGCGAACTCGCCGGCTGCTCTCACCACACTGTCGAGCACTGGGTGATGATGCGCGACAAGGGCTTGCTGCCCGACGGGATCGCGCCGGTGGAGCGACCGAAGTTGATCGACGGGTTCATGCCCAAGGTCGAGGAGTGGGTCGAACGATCGGGCGGTCGGGTCCGCGGCGATGTCGTGTTTGACAAGCTTGTCGCGCTCGGGTTCGAGGGGTCGGATCGCACTGTCCGCCGGGCGTTGGCCGGCGTGAAGTTGAACTGGAAAGCCGGCCGCCGACGCGTCTACCGGCCTTGGGTTGTCGAGCCGGGGATGTGGGCCCAGTGGGACTGGGGTCACGGCCCCAGGATCAATGGCCGTCAGACTTGGCTGTTCTGCGCGTGGCTCGCCTGGTGCCGCTTCCGGGTCGTGTTCCCGGTGTGGGACAAGACGCTGCCGACGGTGATCGCCTGCTTGGACAGGTCGATGCGAGCGTTCGGTGGTGTGCCGACCTACTGGTTGACGGACAACGAGAAGACCGTCTCCACCGGGCATGTGGCTGGGATCGCCGTTCGGCATCCGTTGATCGTGCAGGTCGGCCACCACTACGGGGTCACGATCACCACGTGCGTTCCAGCAGACCCTGAGAGCAAGGGTGGTGTCGAACGCACCGTTCAGATCGCGAAGGCCGATCTCGTGCCGACCGACACCAACCTGCGCGACGACTACGCCAGTTGGGGCGAGCTCGTCGACGCGTGCGACGCGTTCATGGACAAGGTCAACAGTCGTGAGCATCGGATCACCCGGCGCCCACCGGTCGAGATGCTGGCCGAGGAACGGGCACGGTTGCATCGTCTGCCGGACGTGGCGTTCACCGCGGCGTTCGGGGAGACCCGCAAGGTGTCATGGACCTCGACGATCAGCTTCGGCGGCGTGACCTACTCGGTTCCGCACACCCTCGCCGAACAGGTCGTGTGGGTCCGTGTTGACGGCGACGAGATCGTCGCCACGCACGTCGCTGTGTCAGGCCCGGTCGAAGTCGCCCGACATCTGCGGTCCACGCCCGGCAACCCGCGGATCGATGACGCCCACTACCCGCCACGCCCGGCCGGCGCGTTGGCCCGCGAACCACGACCGGGCAACGCTGCCGAAGCTGAGTTCTTGGCGCTCGGTGACGGCGCACGGATGTGGCTCGTCGAGGCCGCCGCCGCAGGCACGTCTCGTGTGAAGGTGAAGATGGCCGAAGCGGTGCAGCTCTCGCTGCTCCACGGTGTCGACAGGGTCGACTGGGCACTCGGACACGCCGCGATGTTCGAACGGTTCGGCGACGGTGATCTCGCCTCGATCCTCGCCGCGCACCCCGTCGGCCAACAACGACGTGTCGACGAAGAACACTCGATGCAACCATCCACGGCCGCGTGGGCGAACTTCGGTGAGGTCGCGTCATGACCGCCGCCACGACCGCTCCGATCGATGACGTCGTCGATCTGTTGCGTCAGTTGCATCTGCCGCACATGCGCCGACACGCACCCGACGTGCTCGCGACAGCGAAAGCCCAGAGATGGGATCCAGCCGAAGCCGTCCGGGCGTTGCTCACCGAGGAACTCGCCGGTCGGCGGGCGTCATCGATCAACATCCGTCGCAACGCAGCCGGGTTCCCGACCGGCAAGACCTTCGACACCTGGGACGAGACCGTGTCATCGATCCCCGCCCCGACACAACGTTCGTTGACGTCGTTGGAGTGGGTCGATCGGCACGAGAACCTCGTCGTCTGCGGACCGTCGGGCACCGGCAAGACCCACCTCCTCGAAGCACTCGGGCATGCGGCGATCGGACACGGCTGCCATGTCCACTGGTTCTCCCTCGAGACCCTCGGCGCGCTGATCAACCGCCACCGCATCGACGACAGCACCAACCGAGCGATCAAGAAGATCATGCGCGCCGACCTGATCTGCATCGACGACATCGGACTGCTCCCCGTCACCACCGAGACCGCCGAAGCGCTCTACCGCGTCGTCGACGCCGCCTACGAGAAACGCTCCATCGCGCTCTCATCGAACCTCCATCCGGCCGGCTTCGACGAACTCATGCCCAAGACGATCGCCAACGCCACCGTCGACCGGCTACTCCACCACGCCCACGTCGTCATCACCACCGGCGACTCCATCCGCCTCACCCAAGCAACCCGAGGCAAAGGGGTGAGGCCACTGACGAACTGACCTACCGGGCAGAACCACCGGCCATCAGTGGGCAACTCTGATGGCCACCAACGGGCAGAACCACCGACCGCCTACGGGCAGATCCTGCTGACCCTTGACAGTTCTCCGCACCGAGTACATCACGGCGACGATGGCGACGAGCGCCGACCCGGAAATGAACGCCTCCGAGACGTACTCGTCGGCTCGCCCAGCAAACCAGATCACGAACGGCACAGCTGCGATGCCGAGAATCACCGTGAGCGCCTCTCGGTCTGGACGAGGTTGGACCCAGGCGAGCGCCAAGAGGGAGGCGCTGACGGGCAGCACCACAAGCCCCAGCAGGAGCACGAAGTAGCCCACGATCGCCGTTCCGACGACCCACACGGACATCAAGAACAGGGCGCTTGATAGTGGTCGCGCCGCGAATGTTGTCGCTGCTCGCCCCTGCGCTTCCTGCCACAGGGTCAATCCCGCGAACGCCATGAGTGGAAGGACCGGAGCGATCGCCAAGACCACGAGCAGAGCGTTCCAGTCCTGATATGCCCACTGCACGAGGAACGGGTTGGCGCCGGTGGCGACGACTGCACCGAGCAGGGCGAGTTGCAGTCGTCGCGTCAACGTTCGATCGCTCGCCACAGGCCGACCCTAATGTCCGAACCGAATGGCTTTTCTCCAGCGCATAGCGGCAGCTATGCGCTACCGATTCCACCACCACGGCACGACGAAGACCGCCAGAAGACAAGGCGTCAATCCAACAACTAGCGGCAGAGCCCTGTACCGCGCTCGACCGACTGCGAGCGCGACGAGAAAGCAGATGACCGCGACCGCCATCGTGCCCACCGTCGAGGCGATATAGCCAAAGAGGATCGCTGCACGATTTCCGGCGTCGTAGTCCCCAGCGTCGTGGCCATCGAGTTGAACTGCTCGGCGCATACCGAGTCCGCCCCCGATCCACCCGGCGAGGGCGATTCCTAAGGCACTGACGCAGCCGAGCCACACGGACATGGGTGGCCGCTCTGAAACAGGGTCCTGAGGCAGCTCCACGGGTGGAGTTTCTCACGGCGTGTTCACCCGACGACCGCACCACGGCAGCGCTAGCTACAGCCACGATCTTTCGTGGCGCCGGTTCCATCGATCGAGGCCGTCGTCCACCAAGCGACCGACCGCCAGTAGTTCACCGTCGGCACCAGCCAGAGCGGCCGCGTTGGAGCGACTCGACTCGATCAGCGATCGAGTCGTCAACCCGCTCCGAGCGGCAGCTCGGCGCTACACCACCTGAACGTGGAAGGAGTCGAGCGCCTCAGCCGGGATGCCGAGCGTCCCGTCCTCGAGCTTCACCCGCGGCAGCCGCTTCTCGTACATCGCTTGCACCACGACACGGGTCGGCACGCCCAGCCGTCGAGCAGCCTCGGCGGGCAGCAGCACTTCCTGCTCGGTCATTGCACGCCCCCTTCGTCGAGGCCCAACTTACCGTGGAGCATTCGGATGACAGTCGCCAGCTCGTCCTGCAGCCCCGGTGCTGCTCCACGCTCGCGAAGCGCCAAGCGAGCGTCCTCGATCGCTTCCAACACGCGGAAGGCCTCCTCCAGCGACAGCGCGACGCCGCGAGGAACAGGGTCGTCGAAGGGATCCAGGTCGCTCACGCAGCCATCATGCAGCCGGGGTGTGACGGAGTTCCCTGGTAGCGCCGAGTGCCCGGTATGGGTGCTCTTGGCAAGGGCCTTCGGGGCCACGGTGCGACAAGCACGACCTCGCCGTCGGAGGGCGCGGTGGGGTCAGGCGGCGGGGCCGATTTCGGTGCCGTCGGGCGGTAGGTGTGCCAGGTGCCAGTGGGGTCGCGGCGGAGCTTGTAGCCACCGTTCTTCTTGCGGTCATGCCGTGGGCATAAGGGTCCACCGTTGGTGGTGGCGGTGGTTCCGCCGTGTTGCCAGTCGATGGTGTGGTCGGCGTTGCAGTACGAGGATGTGGTGTCACATCCGATCCAGGTACATCGTGGCGAGTGCAGCATGACTGCATCCCTGGCCGCCCCGGTGAACAATCGTCGTCGTCGTCCGTAGTCGACGATGTTGCCGGCTCCGTCGATGACGACCCGGCGGACCCAGCCACCGATCGCCGCACGCAACGCGTGTTGCGGATCAACCAGAACTCCGGAGGACGTTTCGCTGCGCCGGTGTTCCATCGGGACCGGCCCGAAGAGGCGGTCGTCGGTGGTGGGGAGGAGGTTCCAGTCGCGGGTGAGGACGTCTTCGAACGTGGTGACGTCCATGATCAAGTTCAACACCGGCTCCGGGGTCTTCCCATCGGCGGGTGCGCCGGCAGCGGTGCGGAAGATCTTCAACAACGCATCCCACCGGCGCTGCCCGGCCGTCCTGGGCAGGTCGGAGGTTGCTGCGGTGGCGATGTCGAGGTCGTCGAGGAACTCGGCCTGGGTGAACTGGTCCCAGATCTCCTTGAGCTCTGCACTGTCCAGTGACCCGCCGTTGCCGGACAGGTGGCCGATCCCGTCGCGGATCGTGATCCCCGCTTGCCGTGTCTCGTGGGCGAGTTCGGCGTCGTGGTGGGCGCCGTCGAAGTCGGCGAGCATCTCCCACCGCCTGACACACCGCCTGAAATCCTGGTACTCCAGGTCGTGGGCCTGGCGGGTCAACAACTCGATGTGATCCTGCAGCTGGTCACCACAGCGCGGGTTGGCCCGGGCGCGGGCGAGGTCGTGTGTCTGGGCGACACCGATCGTGCCGTTGCCCAGCAGGTCCACGACGTCGGGCAGGTCGACCATCAGCCGTCCCGCGCGGACGAGATGGGAGATCTCGCCTTCCGACATGCGGGCCTCAGCGCGCAGCACGGCCCGCACCGACGAGTGACCATCCTCTGCGAACAGCCCCGCCTCCGAGATCGCCTGGACCGTCACGGCGAGCTCGGCCTCCACACGCCGCCGTAGCGCCTCGAGTTCGCGGACCCGCGCTACCTGGCCCGCATAGGCCATCGACCCGACCTCTGCGGCCACACAGGCCCCGGAGAAGCGGCCGGTCAGATCCATACCCACACATTACCGAACATATGTTCGGTTATCAAACCGAAACGGAAGATTCTCCGAAGAAGTCTTGACCTCTACCAGGCGCGACGCGACGAGACGCATCGCCGCCGCCTACACCGGATCGCCGTCCAGGTACTCGTCGCCGAAGCACTGCTCGATCTTCAGCATCAACCCGTCCGGCATCTCGTCGGACTGGCACTTCTGGCTGATGACCACCTTCAACTCGGCGTGGAAATCGAACGCCTGGAGGCAGTCCATGCAGCCTTCGAGGTGGTGGTGGATGGCCTCGTGGGTCTCGGGGGTCAGCTCACCGTCGAGGAACGCATGCAGTTCGCGAAGAGTCTCGTTGCAGTCAGCCATGAGCCGGGCTTTCGGTGTCGACAGGTGAGGTGACGATGCCACGTTCCGTGGCGTAGTCGATCAACGCCTTCTGCATGGCTTTTCTTCCCCGGTGCAGGCGGGACATCACCGTGCCGATGGGGATGTCCAGCATCTCGGCGATCTCCTTGTAGGAGAACTCCTCCACGTCGGCCAGCAGCACGGGCAGACGGAACGTCTCCGGCAGGGCTTCCAACGCGGCCTTCACCTCGTCGTCGGTGAACATCTCGAAGAGGGTCTCCTCGGCGCTCTGGCTGGCTCGCTCCAGCGAGCCGATGCGCTTGTAGAGGTAGAGGTCCTCCACGTCAGCGAGGTCGGTCTCCTGCACCCGGCGTTGCTTGGCCCGGTACGTGTTGATGAACGTGTTGGTGAGGATGCGGAACAGCCAGGCCCGCAGGTTGGTGCCGTCCTCGAAGCTGCCGAAGCCGCGGTAGGCGCGCAGGAAGGTCTCCTGCACGAGGTCCTCGGCATCGCTGCGGTTGAGGGTCATCCGCAGCGCGGCCGAGTACAGCTGGGGGGCGAACTCCATCGCCTGCTGTGCGAACTCCGCCCGGTCGGCCATCCCCGGCACCCTACCCGCCGCCCTACAGGGCGGAGTCGTCGGTGAGCGGGTCGTCGCGGGAGACGACGAAGTCGTCCACCGATCGCACGAAGCGCTCCAGCATCTCGGCCAGCACCGGCAGCTCGGCGGGGCCGAAGTTGACCAGGAGGTGGTTGAACAGCTGGATCCGGCGCTCCGCCACACCCCGGTGCAGGCGCCGGCCGTGGTCGGTGATCTCGACCTCGACCACCCGGCCGTCGGTACGGCTGGGGCGGCGCTGGGCCATGCCGTCCTTCACCAGCCGCTGCACCGCCCGGGTGGCCGTGGACGGCTCCACCTTCAGCGCCTCGGCCAGCTCGCTCATCCGCCAGGCCTCCTTGGTGGCCAGCAGGTCCAGCGTGTCCATCTGGCCCTGTTCGATCGTCTCGTCGCCGACCTCGTAGAGGTACTGGCGCAGCGCGCCGGTGGACGCCCCCCGCCGGATCTCCCGCCAGGCGAGCGCGATCCGCACGGCCAGGTCGTGCAGTTGGCGGGTGGTGAGGCGGGTGGGAGCGTCGGTCATCGGTGGCGTTAGGGTAGCCAGATGGAACGTGACGATGGTCACTCGGAGGTTCCCCGCACCCCGCTGGACGCACTTGGGGTGATGGCCTCCTCCGACGCCATGCTCACCCCCACCCTGCGCCATGTGGAGATGTACACGCGGCGCGGCCTGCTCACCATCCTCTGGCACGAGCCCGCCGAGGGAACTGCCCGCCAGCCCGGCGCGCTGGTCCTGTGCGGTGGGGCGATGGGTGGCCTGCTCGGCCCCGGCGACGCGATGTACCACCGGCTGGGTGTGGAGTGGGCGGCCCGCGGCGTGCCCGTCCTGAGGGTCAGCTACCGGAAGCCCAACGACATCGATGCCTGCTGTGTGGACGTGGCCGCGGCCGCCCAGCTGGCCATCGGCGGCGCCGGCGCGGACAAGGTGGTCCTCATGGGCCACAGCTTCGGTGGCGCCGTGGCCGTGCGCGTGGGTGTCGGCCTGCGCGACATGGTCGCCGGCGTCGCCACCTTCGCCACCCAGTCCGCCGGGTGCGAGGTGGCCGGTGGGCTGCAGGGCTTGCCGTTCCTCCTCTTCCACGGCGAGCGCGACGAGATCCTCCCCATCGAGGCCAGCGAGATGGTCACGATGATCGCCGGGTGGGGCGAGGTCGTGCGCCTGCCCGGCGACGGCCACCTCCTGGCCAAGAGCGACGACGCCATCTGGGAACGCCTGGAGGAGTGGCTGCCGCCTCTCGTGCAGGCGCCGTAGTCGCCAGCCGGCTCGGCTCGGCCCGAGGGTGGGCGGCTCAGTGCTTGGGCAGGCTCTGCTTGGCTTTGTCCACCAGGTGCGACGGCAGCACGTCGTAGTGGTCGTGCTGCATGGTGAACGTGCCTCGCCCACCGGTCATCGAGCGCAGGTCGATGGCGTAGCGGGACAACTCCGCCGTGGGCACAAGGGCGGACACCACCTGCTCGCCGTGCTCGTTGGTGGTGCTGCCCTGGACCCGCCCGCGGCGCGTGGTGATGTCGCCCATGATGTCGCCCTGGAGCGACGACGGCACGGTGACCTCCAGCAGCGAGACGGGCTCCAGCACCACCACGCCGGCGGCCGCCATGGCGTCCTTGAAGCCCAGTGAGGAGGCCGTCTTGAAGGCCATGTCGCTGGAGTCCACCGAGTGGTACTTGCCGTCGTAGCACTCGACGGTGACGTCCACCACGGGGAAGCCATGCACCCCACCCTTGGACATGGTGTCCTCGACGCCGGCCTGCACGGCGGGGATGTAGTTGCGCGGGATGGTGCCACCGACGATGGCGTCGACGAACTGGAAGCCCGCACCGCGGTCCAGCGGGGCGACCCGCAGGTTGACGACCGCGAACTGGCCGTGGCCACCGCTCTGCTTCTTCACCTTGCCCTCGGCCTCCGCCCGCCCGCCGACGGTCTCCCGGTAGGGCACGCGCAACTCGGCGGTGTCCACGTTGACGCCGAACTTGCGGGCCAGCCGCTCGATCGCCACGGCGATGTGGGTGTCGCCCAGGCCGCGCAGCACCGTCTGGCCGGTTTCCTCCACGCGGTCGACGTACAGCGAGGGGTCCTCGGCCTGCAAGCGACCCAGCGCGTTGCCCAGCTTGTCGTCGTCGGCCTGGGTGTGCGGCACGATGGCCACGCCGTACTGGGGTGTGCGGCGGGTCGGCGCCGGCACCTTCACGGGCGTGCCCTTCGGGGCCAGCGTGTCCGCAGTGTGCGTGTTGCCGAGCTTGGCGACGGCGGCGATGTCGCCGGCCACCACCGCCGACGCGGCGGATTGCTCCTTGCCGCGCAGCTCGAACATCGCGTGCATGCGCTCCTCGACCCCACTCGTGCTGTTGACCAGCTTGTCGTCGGTGCGGATCGTGCCGGACAGGACCTTGAACAGGCTGAGCTGGCCGATGTACGGGTCGGCCAGGGTCTTGAACACGTAGGCCAGCGGCGCGCCGGTGGCATCCGCCGTCACATCGCTGAGCTCACCGGCGGCCTCCACCATCGCCGGCCGGTCCGCCGGGGACGGCCCCAGCTCGCAGATGAAGTCCGCCAGGCGATCCACCCCCACGCCGGTCTGGGCGGAGCCCAGCAGCACCGGGAACTCCACGCCGTCCAGCACCTCGTGTGCCAGGGTGCGCTCGAGGTCGGCCACCGTGGGCACCTCGCCGGACAGGTAGCGCTCCAGCTGGTCGTCGTCGCCGCTGACAATCTCCTCCACCACGGCGTCGTGCAGGGTGTGCTCCTCGTCGGCGACGTCGGCCGGCATGGGCTCGGTGTGGTGGCCGCCGTCGGCCTCGTACTCCAAGGCCTCCTCGCTGAGCACGTCGGCGATCCCGTGCAGGGTGGCGGCTTCACCGAGGGGCAACTCCAGCGGGGCGATGCCGCTGCCGAAGGCGGCACGCAACTGCTCGACGACGGCGTGGAAGTCGGCGCGCTCCTTGTCCTCCTTGGACACGAAGAGCATGCGCGGCAGCTTGCGGGCGGCCGCGGCCCGCCACAGCATCTCCGTGTTGGGCTCCACGCCCTCCACCGCGCTGACCACGAACACCGCCATGTCGGCTACGGCCAGCGCCGCGTCCACCTCACCGGCGAAGTCGATGGAACCTGGCGTGTCGATGAGGTTGACCTTGTAGGTCTGCCCGTCGGAGGCCTTCCATTCGAACGGGGCCAGCGCCAGCGAGAGGGAGATGTGCCGCTTCTGGGACTCCGGGTCGGTGTCCAGCAGGCTGGTGCCGTCGTCGACCCTTCCGGCTCGCGGGACCGCGCCGGCACGGGTGAGCAGTGCCTCGGCGAGGGTGGTCTTCCCTGCACCGGCGTGGCCCACCAGCGCCACGTTGCGGATCCGCTCGGTCGGAATACTGGTCACGGCGTACCCCCAGAGGTCAATCACGGTTGTGGCCGGAACCGTAGCCGCCATCGAGCGGGACCGGGTTAGGGACCTATGGCCCGACCACCAGGGGATGGTGGCAGTTCCCGGCGGGGAGTGGAGCCCAGGAGGAGAATCGAACTCCTGACCTACGCATTACGAGTGCGTTGCTCTGCCGACTGAGCTACCTGGGCGACGGCGGGCAATGCTAGCGGCCGGGTCCAGCGCCACCCACCCGATTGGGACCTCCCGCTCAGGAGGGCAGGGCGGGCAGGTCCAGCAGCAGTGCCTGCAGCAGGAGGGACTCGTTGGGGTTGCGGTCCAGCGCCTCGAGGGAACGGTGCACCCGGTGCACTGCGGTGGCCGCAGCCTCCGGGCGGGGCAGGCGCCCGTCCACCAAGGCATCCCGGTAGGTCGCCGCGATCACGGCCAGCCCACTGCGCAACTCGTCGGTGCGGTGCCGGCGCAACTCGCGCTTGTGACGCTCCTCCAGTTGCTTGCGGCCGCTGCCGCGCTCGCCGGCGGCGGCCACGCGGGCCTCGAGCGCGTCGGCCTCCTCGGCTTGGCGGGCGGCCAGCGGGGCGCCCGCGGCCTCGATGAGCGCGTTGAGCTCGGTGCACAGGGCAACCACCGTCGCGCCGTTGCCGTCCAGGCGGGTGGGCACGGCGGCGAAGGCGGCCCGGCGCTCCATCAGGCCCGGGTCGGCGGCCAGCACACGGGCCCGGGTGAGGTTGCCCTCGCTGGCCCGGGCGGCGAGATCCGCCGTGCCTGGCTCCACCCCCTCGTGGGTGAGCGTGTCCCGAATGGCATCCACCCCGATGGACGCGAACTCGATCCGCACGCAACGCGATGCGACGGTGACGAGCTCCGGCGGCACCTGGTCGGCCAGCACGATGAACACCGTGCTGGGGGGCGGCTCCTCGATGGTCTTCAGCAGCCGGGCGGCGGCCGTCGCGTCCAGGAGGTGGAACTCGTGGAGGATCATCACCTTGCGGCTGCCCTCCACCGGCGCCAGCGACGCGGCGCGGATGATGTCGCTGACCTGCTCCGCGGAGATCCGGGCGCCGGCGCGCTGCACCTCGCGTACGTCGGGGTGCTCGCCGGCCAGCGCCAGCCTTGCGTCGCGGGCGTCAGGGTCGTCGTGGCCGGTGAGCAGCAGCGCGGCGAACGCGCGGGCCGCCTCGTCCTTCGTGCAACCGGGCGGGCCGACGAAGAGGAAGGCATGCACGGACGCGCCGGCGGCGCGGCCGAGGTGCTCCACGGCGCGGGCCTGGCCGATCACGCCGTCCCAGACGGAGCGGGCGTACTCGGGGAACATCAGACGTCCAGCCGATCGCGCACGGCGGCACGGATGGCAGCGAACACGTCGTTGGGGGCGAGCGCCCCGTCCACCACCACCCAGTGGGTGGGGTCGCCCTCCGCCATCCGGCGGAACCCGTCGCGCACCCGCTCGTGGAACTCGTCGCCCTCCTGCTCGAAGCGATCGAGTTGCTGGCGGCTGCGCATCCGCTTCTCCAGCACCGCCGGCGACGCGTCGATCAGCACCACCAGGTCCGGCCAGCGGTCGCCGATGGCCCAGCGGTTGATCTCCCGCACCTCGTCCACGCTGAGGTCCCGCCCGTAGCCCTGGTAGGCGAGTGCCGAGTAGACGCTGCGGTCGCTGACCACGTGCCGCCCTGCAGCCAGCGCCGGGCGCACCACTTCCTCGAGGTGCTGGGCGCGGTCGGCGGCGGTGAGGAGCGCCTCGGCCCGGTGGGCGAGGTGGGTGACGGTGGTGTCGTGGAGGATGGCGCGGATCCGCTGGCCGATGGAGGTGCCGCCGGTCTCCCGCGTCAGCACGGCTCCGAGCGCGTCGGCCAGGCGCGCCGCCTGGGTGCTCTTCCCGCACCCCTCGGCGCCCTCGAGGGCGATGTACCGGCCGGCCGACATACTCGGCGCACCATACCCAGTCGCGGCGGCTAGTCTGTGTTTGGGACAGACGTCCCGAAATGTGAGAACACGTCGCCATGTTGTGGATCCCCATCACCATCGCTGCCGCCGGCTTCCAGACCGCCCGGACAGCCCTCCAGCACCGCCTGCGCGACGTGCTGAACCCCAGCGCGGCCGGCTTCGTCCGTTACGTGTACGGCGCGCCCATCGCGCTGCTGGCCGTGGCTGCCGCCTGGGTGGCCGGGGTGTCCATGCCGTCCGTCGCCGCCCGGTTCTGGCCGGCCATCATCGCCGGCGGCGTCGCCCAGATCCTCGGCACCGTCGCCCTGCTGCGTGCCTTCGCCCACCGCGACTTCGCCGTCGGCACCGTGTTCGCCAAGACCGAGGTCGTCCAGGTCGCGGTCTTCTCGCTGGCGGTGCTCGGCGAGCCGCTGCGGTTCGGCGGCTGGCTGGGGGCCGCGGTGTGCACCGTCGGCGTGGTGCTGCTGGCGGCACACGGGCAGCGGCTGACCTGGTCGGCCGTCCGCCAGCCGGCAGCCCTGTACGGGCTGGCTGCCGGCGGCCTCTTCGGGCTGGCCGCCATCGGCATCCGGGGCGCCACCAAGGCGCTCGACGGGGGTCCGGTGGTCTTCAAGGCGCTGGTCACCCTGGCCGTGATGAACAGCGCGCAGACGGTCATCCACGGTGGATGGCTGGCGTGGCGCGACCGGGCCCAGCTGGGGCGGACGTTCACCCACTGGCGACGGACCCTCCCCGTCGGCGTGTTGAGCGTGTGCGGCTCCGCCGGGTGGGCGTGGGCGCTGGCGCTGGAGAACGCGGCCAAGGTCCGCACGCTCGGGCAGGTGGAATTGCTGATCACGTTCACGGTGTCGCACCGCCTGCTCGGCGAACGCCACGAGCGGGGGGAGATGGCCGCCAGCGCGCTCGTTCTTGCCGGAGTCCTGGCCGTGGTGCTGTTGGGTTGAGCGTGACAGGATCGGCCACATGGGCCTCTACCGCGAGCACGTACTGCCCCGGCTGATCGACCGGGCGTGCGGGACGGGCGAGTTGCGCCAGTGGCGGCGACGGGTGGCCGAGGGGCTGGCGGGCACCGTGGTGGAGATCGGCTTCGGCTCCGGGCTGAACATGGAGGCCTACCCACCGGAGGTGGAACTGGTCTACGCCGTGGAGCCGGCGGAGGTCGCCCGCCGCCTGGCGGCCAAGCGGATCGACGCCGCGGCGGCCCGGGTGGAGCACGTCGGCCTGCGTGGCGAGGAGATCCCGCTGCCGGACGCGTCGTGCGACGGGGCGCTGTCCACGTTCACCCTGTGCACGATCCCGGACGTGGAGCAGGCGCTGGCGGAGGTCCGCCGCGTGCTGAAGCCCGGCGGCCGGTTGCACTTCCTGGAGCACGGGCGCTCGCCCGACCACCGCATCGCCCGGTGGCAGGACCGGCTGGAGCCGATGCAGAAGCGGCTGGCCGACGGCTGCCACCTCACCCGCCTGCCCGCCGACCTCGTGGCGGCTGCCGGCTTCGAGCTGGAGCGGGTGGAGTCGCGCTATGCCCGCGGCCCCAAGCCGTGGTCGTGGTTCACCGAAGGGGTGGCCCGCCGCCGCTGACGCGGCCGGGCCGGCTCAGGCGTCGAGCACGCTCTGCTCGGGCACCAGCCCGACGTCGAAGAAGGCGAAGAACTCCTTGGTGGAGGTGTCCAGGTACTTGCGGGTGGTGCCGCGCATCCGGGTGTCGAGGAAGTGGGGTGTCAGTGAACCGTCGGGGCCGTGCTCGTAGTAGAAGAACGTCGGCCAGGTGCCGTTGATGTCCAACTGCATGGCCGTCACGCAGCCGACGTTGATCAGCGACTGGGCCAGTTGCTCGGCGTCCACGTCGCCGACCATCAGGTAGGCGAGCCGGCCGTCCGCCATGGTGCACGCCGCGGAGCGCGGCACGTACACCTCGTCGCCGTTGTCGGCACCCCACCAGACGCCTTCGCGGATGCCGCGCCGCACCTGGCTGACCCCGCCGTCGACGATCGGAATCAGGTTCTGGCGGAGGCTCACCCACGTGCCGTCGTCGACCAGGTCGCGCCCGTACACGCCGAGCACCAGCCGACCGTCGGTCGCCACGGCCAGGGTGGCATCGCCGTCGCGCATCGGCCGCAGTTCCACCCCTTCGGTCTTGTAGCCGCCCTTGAAGTGGTCGAAGCGGAAGCCGCCGTTCCATGCGGCCACCAGCGCCGGTTGCAGGTCGACGGGGATGTGGTCGCCCCGGGCCCAGGTGCCGCCCGGCTCCTCGTGGCCGTTGAACATCCCCGCCCGCAGGTGGGTCTGGTCGAAGACGGCGATCGTGGCGACCACCCCGCCGGCGTCGGGCAGGGGCCGGATGCTGGTGGCCCAGACGGCCTCCTCGCCGCCGGCCCAGCCGATGGGCACCCACTGGCCCTCACCACCGAGCGCCGGTTGGAAGAAGGGGGCGAGCGCTGCCGGTGCCTGCGGGGGTGGGGGCGGCGGCTCGGTCGTGGTCGTGGACGGGTCGGGCGCGGCCGTGGTGGTCGGCGCGGCCACGGAGGTGGTCGTCGACGCCACCGGCCGTAGCGCCAGTTCGTCCGCAGGGTCGCGGGACGGCGGGTCGTTGTAGACGACGGTCTCCAGGTAGTCGATGACCGGGCCGAACCCGTGGTTGCGCCCCCAGGTGGCCATCCGCTGGCTGACGGTGTCGCCGTTCTCCCGTCGCACGTACGAGGTGAACGACACGGCGTTCCACAGCGCCAGCGATCCGACCAGCGCGACCGCGGCGACCCAGCGCACGCCGCGGAACGTGCCCCGCCACCACTTCCAGCCGATGCCGGCCGCCAGCGCGGCGAGCCCGAAGGCCATGGCGCCGGCGCCGCCCGTGACGTGCGCCAGCCAGATCGAGGTGACGATCAGCGCGCCGGCGATGGCCAGTGACGCGACCTGCCGCACCCTGCCAGGTGGGGTCCCGCCTGCCGTTCCCATGTCGCCGCCTTCGCCGCTCGCGTGCCGGCGCCCGTCACCGTCCACGCGCGCCACATTCTGCATGGTCCCTGCGGTCGCGGTCGCACCCGCAGACTATTGACAGTACTAGTGTCAGAAGTTACCGTACGGTCCCATGCGCGTCACCCTGCTCGGCACCGGTAGCCCCATCCCCGACCCGCGGCGTGCGGGGCCCTCCACACTTGTCCAGGCCGACGGCCTGAGCGTGCTGGTGGACTGTGGCCGCGGGGTCCTCATGCGGCTGGCGGGTGCCGGTGTGCTGCCGCCGATGCTGACGGCGGTGTTCCTCACCCACCTGCACTCCGACCACATCACCGACCTCGGCGACGTCATCACCACCCGCTGGGTGATGACCCCCGGCCCCAACCCGCTGAAGGTCTACGGCCCGGTCGGCACGGCCGAGGTCGTGGACGCGACGCTCGCGTCCCTGGCGCCGGACATCCGCTACCGCCTCGACCACCACGACGACCTCACCGAGGGCCCGCAGGTCGAGGCCGTGGAGGTCGGCCCGGGTGACGAGTTCGCGCTCGGCCCGGCGTCCGTGGTGGTCGGCGCCACCGACCACCGCCCGGTGGAGCCGACGGTCGCCTTCCGGATCGAGGCGGACGGCCGCAGCCTGGTGCTCGGCGGCGACGGCATCCCCTGCGCCGGCCTCGACGCGCTGTGCGCCGGTGCCGACGCCTACGTGCAGACCGTGATCCGGGAGGACCTCGTGCGGCTGGTGCCCAACCCCCGCTTCCAGGACATCCTGGACTACCACTCCACGGTGGAGCAGGCGGCGCAGACGGCGGCCCGCGCCGGTGTCGGCACGCTGCTGCTCACCCACTACGTGCCGCCGCTGCAGCCCGGCCAGGAGGACGGCTGGCGGGCGCTCGCCGCTGCTCACTTCGGCGGAACGATCGTGCTCGGCGAGGACCTGACGGCCGTCGATCTCTGAGCCGGCCGGTCAGCCGACGGTGGCACCCTCGGCGGCCCGGCGGAACCCCTCGGCCTCGGTGCGCAGGATGTTGCGCAGCCTGCGGCCCAGCAGCGCGCCCATCAGGCCGGCACCGCGCCCGCTGAGGTCGAGGCGCAGGGTGTTGCGGCAGCCCGTGTCGGTCGGGTCCACGAGGTGGGTGGCGACGGTGGTGACGCCGT
The DNA here is from genome assembly GCA_020637295.1 of Acidimicrobiaceae bacterium. Classification (GTDB taxonomy): domain Bacteria; phylum Actinomycetota; class Acidimicrobiia; order Acidimicrobiales; family Ilumatobacteraceae; genus UBA668. The sequence goes on from JACJWF010000004.1 coordinate 178,888, forward strand.
AGACGGTGGCCTGCCACACGAACCGGGTCTCCGGTTCCACGGTGGTGACCGTCCACTTGGCCGCCCGCTGCCCCGGCTGCTTGACCGTGGCGGAGCGCCCGACACGCAGCGGGCCGTCGTCCTCCCACGCCACCGAGGTGACGGTGGGCGTGAGGTCCGGCCAGCGCACCGGATCCGTGTTCAGTGCCCACACGACCGACGGGGCCGCGGCGATGTCGATGGAGTGTTCGATCGTCCTCATGCCGTCACTGTACCAAATGGTACACTCACTGTCATGGGTGATTCCCGCGACGCGTTGCTGACCCGGATCGTGGACGACGTGGCGGCCAACGGCCTGGGCGACCGCAGCTTGCGCGACCTGGCCACCGCCGTCGGCTCCAGCCACCGGATGCTGCTCTACCACTTCGGGTCCCGCGAGGGGCTGGTGGCGGCGATCGTCGAACGGGTGGAGGCCACCCAGCGGGCGCTGATGGCCGCCGACGTGCCGGCCGCGGCGACGGCGGCGGAGGTCATCCGCGGGGTGTGGTCGCGGGTCAGCGCGCCCGAGACCTTGCCGCTCGTCCGGCTGTTCTTCGAGACCGTCGCCTACGCCGGCCGCGAGGGCACCGACCTGACCTCGGCATGGCTGGACGACGCAGCCGCACTCGCCGTTGCGCTCGGCATCGCGCCGGACCCGGTGGGTACCCGCCTCGGTGTCGCGGTGATGCGCGGGCTGCTGGTGGACGTGGTGACCGGTGGCGACGCCGACGCCGCGAGCGCAGCCCTGGAACGTTTTGTTGCACTGATCAAGGACTTCCGACCCTAAAGCGGGGGGACCTCCTGCGCGACAGTCGCGTCCACGTTCCGATGACCAGGGGGACATCACCGTGAGCCAGACCGCCACCCTTGCCGCCGACGCACCCGTGCGCACCGAGCACTTCGACGTCGTCATCGTCGGCGCCGGCATCTCCGGCGTCGGCGCCGCCTACCACCTGCAGCAGCAATGCCCGCAGAAGTCGTTCGTCGTCCTCGAGGGGATGGAGAGCTTCGGTGGCACCTGGCTCTTCCACAAGTACCCGGGCGTCCGCAGCGACTCCGACCTGTACACGTTCGGGTACCGCTTCAAGCCGTGGACCGGCGCACCCATCGCCACCGCCGACGAGATCCTGAAGTACATGGGCGAGGTGATCGACGAGAACGACCTCGACCAGCACATCCGCTACTCGCACCACATCGACGCCGCGGACTGGAGCGAGGCCGACCGGCAGTGGACGGTCACGGCCACCAACACGGCCAGCGGCCAGCGGTTCCAGTTCACCTGCAACTTCCTGTGGATGTGCCAGGGCTACTACAAGTTCGACAAGGGCTACACGCCCGAGTGGCCGGACATGGACACCTACAAGGGCCTGCTGATCCACCCGATGGAGTGGAGCGACGAGGTGGACTACAAGGGCAAGAAGGTGCTGTGCATCGGGTCCGGTGCCACCACCGCCACCGTCGTGCCGGCCATCGCCGCCGACTGCGACCACGTCACCGTGCTGCAGCGCTCGCCGACGTACTTCTGGACCGGCCGCAACGCCAACGAGGTGGCGGACATGCTCCGCGAGTTGGAGGTCGACGAGACCTGGATCCACGAGATCGTCCGCCGCAAGATCCTCCACGACCAGGAGATGGTCACCCGCCTGTCCTTCGACGCGCCGGAGCTCGTGCGCGACGAGCTGCTCAACAACGTCAAGTCGCTCCTCCCCGAGGGCTACGACATGACGCACTTCACGCCGAAGTACCGGCCGTGGCAGCAGCGCCTGGCGTTCGTGCCGGACGGCGACCTGTTCGCCGGCATCACCGCCGGCAAGGCCAGCATGGTCACCGACGAGATCGAGACGTTCACGGAGACCGGCGTGGTCACCAAGGGCGGCGTGGTCATCGACGCGGACATCATCATCAGCGCCACCGGGTTCAACCTCAGCGTGCTCGGCGACATCCCGTTCAGCCTTGACGGTGTGCCGGTGGACTTCGCCGACACCGTCACCTGGCGGGGGATGATGTTCACCGGCGTGCCCAACCTGCTGTGGGTGTTCGGCTACTTCCGGGCCAGCTGGACCTTGCGCGCCGACCTGATCGGCGACCTCGTCTGCCGCCTGCTGACCACGATGGACGGCAAGGGCGCGACGAAGGTGGTGCCGGCGCTCCGCGAGGCGGAGGACGCCGGCATGGAGGTCGGGCCGTGGATGGACCCGAGCAACTTCAACCCGGGCTACCTGATGCGCAGCATGCACCTGCTGCCCAAAGCCGGCGACAAGCCGGAGTGGCGGCACACCCAGGACTACTGGAACGAGCGCCAGTTCCTGCCCGCCGAGGACTTCTCCGACGGTTGCCTGCGGTTCAGCTGAACCGCGGACGGGCCGTCACATCTCGTCGGGCACGCCGGCGTCCAGCTCCACACCGGTCGAGTTGAGGAACATCGCCACCAGCTGGTAGCCACCGACGGTGGCGACGAGATCCAGCCGTTGCCGGTCGGTGTAGTGGCGGCCGAGCGCGGCCCATGTGACGTCGCTGAGGCAGCGCTGTCCGTGGAGCTCGTCGGCGGCCGTCATCAGCAGACGGTCGAGGTCGCCCCACTGGCCCCTCGGCCCGACCTTCACCTGCTCGATCTCGTCGCGGGAGATGTCGCACCGCAGGGCGATGACGACGTGCTGGCCGAACTCGTACCGGCTGCGGCAGTTCCACCCGGTGCGCAGGATGAGCAACTCGCGGTCACGGGCGGACAGGCTGTTCTTCGACAGCACGTGCCCGGCGAAGACCAGCCAGCGGCGCAGCATGTCCGGGTGGTGGGCCAGCGTGCCGAAGATGTTCAGCGGTGTGCCGTCGGGCCCGTTGAGACCCTTGGCGAACAGCTCCTCCAGCCGCGGGTCGTCCTCCGCCCGCAGTGGGGTCAGCCTGGCGTGGGTGGGCATCACCCCGGCCAGTTCGGCGGCCAGGCCGGGCACCGTGGCGAGGATGCTGAGGTGGCCCTCGCCGGGCAGCACCCGCAGCGTCGCGGTGGGGATGACCTCTGCCGTGTGGCGGCCGTGGGCCAGCGGCACGGCCTCGTCGGCGTCGCCGTGCACCACCAGCACCGGCACGGTGATGGTCGCGGGGTCGAATGCCCACGGGCGCCCCTGGACCACCATGTCCTGGGCGAGGCTGCCGACGCCCTGGCGGAAGGCCTCGCCGACGCTGGCCACCAGCGCGTCGGCCAGCCGTTGGTCCGGGGCACTCGCTGCGTCGGGCGGGGGCTCCAGCCCCTCGGTGGTGAGGAAGCCGGCGCCGTCCGCGCCGTAGTGCTCCGCACACCAGCGCAGCGACGCGCCCTCGTCGCCGAGGCGGCGGAACGCGGTTTCCTCCGGTGTGTAGTGCGCCCATGCGCCCTCCCAGCCGAGGTCGCTGACGCCGGCCACCACGGCCGCGCCGCTGACCCGCTCCGCCAGGAGGGCCGCACACGCCACCGCGTACGGCCCGCCGGAGGACAGCCCGATCACGCCGAAACGACCGAGGCCCAGATGGTCGGCGAGGGCGGCGACGTCCGCCGGCCAGTCCTCACGCCGGCGGCCGGGCTGCGGTGAGGAGCCGCCGTAGCCGGGGCGGTCGGGGGCGATCACCAGCACGCCGCGGCGGCGCAGTTCGTCGTCGAACACGGCGACGTCGAGCCGGCTGGTCGGCGCTCCGTGGAAGTACATCACCGCCGGCCCGTCGGGGTCGCCGGTCTCGGTGAACGCCAGCGTGCGGCCGTCGGGGAGCGTCATCGTCAGGTCTCGCATGCGCGCACCGTAGCCGGTGACCTTCGCGTGACCTTCGGCCCTGCGGGGCGTGAGCCGCCGGGGTGACACTGGAGGTGGGCCTACAGTGGTCGCACACGAAGGAGGTGCTCCATGTCGGAGAAGGACCTCAGCAAGTGGATCGTCGTCGGTGTCGACGGTTCGGAGGATGGCGAGCGCGCCCTCCGCTGGGCGTTGGAGACGGCACAGCGGCGGGATCTGTCGATCCTGCTGGTGCACGGGCTGGACGTTGGCCTGTCTGCCGCGGATCCCTACGGCGGCGGGTACGTGCTGGAGCAGTTGCAGGACGCCGGCCGCCTGGCGCTCGAAGCCGCATCGAAGATGTGCGCCGACGCGGGGATCGAGTGCGAGTCCAAGCTGGAGATGGGTTCGCCCGGCTACCTGCTGGTCGAGGAGTCGCGTGGTGCGGCGATGCTGGTCATCGGCAGCCGTGGGCACGGTGGCTTCGTCGGCCTGTTGCTCGGGTCGGTGTCGAACGCCTGCGTGCACCACGCCCACTGCCCGGTGGTGGTCGTCCCGCCGCCGGAGCGTACGGATCGCTAGCACCCGCCCGGCTCGGCGCTGCCGCGGCGGCGTGAGTACCGTCGCTGCATGACCGAAGCCTGGATCATCGACGCCGTCCGCTCCCCCCGTGGCAAGGGGAAGCCCTCCGGCGCGCTGCACAACGTCCACCCCCAGCGCATCCTCGCCCAGGTGCTGAACGCCCTGCAGGCCCGCAACGGGTTCGACACCGCCGAGGTGGACGACGTGATCATGGGGTGTGGCGCCGGGAGCGGCGACCACAGCATGGACATCGCCCGCATGGCCGCCCTCGACGCCGGCTGGAGCATCCAGGCGCCGGGCGTCACCCTCAACCGCTTCTGCGGGTCCGGCCAGCAGGCGGTGAACTTCGCCGGCGCCGGCATCAAGGCCGGCTTCCAGGACCTCGTGGTCGCCGGCGGGGTGGAGAGCATGTCCCGCCCGGCGCCGATGCACGTGGACGGCTTCACCGCCAACAACAACCACCTGCGCGACCAGTACGACATGGTGCCCCAGGGCATCAGCGCCGACCTCATCGCCTCCGTCGAGGGGTTCAGCCGGGAGGAGCTCGACCAGCTGGCGGTGGACAGCCAGGCCCGCGCCGCCCGCGCCCAGGCGGAGGGCCGCTTCGACCGCTCGCTCGTGCCGATCTTCCACGACGACGGCACGCTGGCCCTGGCGATCGATGAGCATCCTCGCGCCGGCACCACGCTGGAGGACCTCGCCAAGCTGCAGCCCAGCTTCGCCGGGATGGGCGGGCACGTGCAGGAGGGGCGGGAGCTCAGCATCGACGCCACCGCGCTGAAGGCGTACCCGAACGTCAGCGAGATCCGCCACGTCCACCACGGTGGCAACTCGTCCGGTGTGGTGGACGGGGCCTCCGCCCTGCTGCTGGCCTCGCCCGACTACGCGCGTGCGCACGGAATGACCCCGCGGGCCAAGGTCACGATGGCCGCGGTCGCGGGTGACGAGCCGGTGATCATGCTCACCGCGCCGGGGCCGGCCACCGACCTCGTGCTGCGCAAGGCCGGGATGGCGCTGTCGGACATCGACCTGTTCGAGGTCAACGAGGCGTTCGCTGCGGTGCTCCTGAAGTGGCTGCGCCACACGGGCGCGGACTGGGACACGGTCAACGTCAACGGCGGGGCGATGGCCCTCGGTCACCCGATCGGCGCCACCGGCGGCATGCTGATCGGCACCGTGCTCGACGAGCTGGAGCGTCAGGACAAGGAGACCGGCCTGGTCACCATGTGCACCGGCGGCGGCATGGCCACCGCCACCATCATCCAGCGGGTCTAGATCGCCACCGGCTCAGAAGCGGTTGCGGAACCGCTGCTGATCCCAGCGGATGGAGTCGATCGCCTCGCTCACCCGCGCCATCAACTCGTCGTTGGAGTTGTCCTCCACCACCCGCATCGCCTCGGCGAGCGTGGCGCCGCGCTCCACCAGCGCCCGCCTGGCCACCGGGGTCTCGAGCACGTCGCAGAGGTGGACGACCTCTTCGATGGAGGTGATGCACGCCCGCACCGGGCGGCCGTGCAGATCCACGTCCGGCAGCAGCAGCCGGTAGAAGACCTCCAGGGCCTCGTCGTCGAGGAACTCGCAGAGATGGTCGTCCCAGTCCAGCCAGCTGCGCACCACGGTGCGGGCCATCGCCACGTGGAAGAACGGGAAGACGCGTGCAGCGTCGGCGGGCAGCAGCGGGTGCTGCTGGAGGAACTGCTCCAGCGCCCGGTAGGCGTGGTACTTGCGCATCGCCGCCCGGCTGCCACCGGTGGCCACGGCCACGTCGTAGGTGGAGCGATGACGCCCACACTGGGCCAGCTGGCGCAGCAGGCGATCGCGCTGGCCGAGGTACCACTGGTCGCTGCTGTCGCGCGGTGCGTCCAGCAGGGACAGCACGAAGGCCGGGTCGGTGTCCGGCGCGATCATCCGCACCGGGCAGGCCTGGGCCAGCGCCTGCACGTCGTCTGGAAGGTCCACGCCCATCTCGCCGGTGTCCTCCACCAGCTTGCGCAGGGCGGCGACGTGCCACATCCCGTCGATGACGATGTAGCGGTCCTCGAACAGTGGGCGAACCAGCACCCGCTGCTCCATCACGCCCGGGTTGCGGACGATCGAGGACGTCAGCGCGCTGAGGTCCAGCTTCGCCAGGCGCTGGTAGGAGCGCAGCGGCACGAACGCCATCAGGAACGCCGGGTCGGTGCCGAGCTCCGGTTCGTCCACCGCCGCCAGCTCGTCGCCGGGGTCCAGCACCAGCTGTTGCAGTGGCAGGAACCCGGGGGTCACCAACGGGGCGCGACCGTCCATCACGTGATCGCCACCGCGGGCGCGGCGGTCACCCTGCGTCGATGAGGAACCCATTTCACTGACGCGTATCGTCACGAATTGCCGCAATCTTGAGGCTTTCGTGTGAATACGTGCGCCAGCGCGACGGCCGAATCGGCGGCCTGCGGGCTACTCCATCATGGACTCCACCCGTTGCACGGCCTCGATGAACTCCTCCACCATGTCCATCACGACACGGGCGGCGGGCTTCGGCTCGTTCATCGACCCGACGATCTGGCCGACGAAGTAGTTGGCCAGCTTCGCCGAACCGCTGGCCGGGTCGTGGGCGCCGCGCGCGATGCGCTCCTCGGCGGCGCCGACGAGCAGCGGCTGCAGCGGCATGGGCAGAGTGCCGGGCGAGTTGGGGCCCTCCCATTCCTCGGTCCACGCGGACTTCAACTGGCGGGCCGGCTTGCCGGTCTTGCTCCGCGACCGGACGGTGTCCGACGACGTGGCGGCGAGGAACTTCTGCTTCACCGTCGGGTGGGTCTCGGCCTCGTCGGTGGTCAGCCACACCGAGCCGCACCACACGCCGTCCGCGCCGAGCGCCAGCGCCGCCGCCAGCTGACGGCCACCGCCGATCCCACCCGCTGCCAGCACCGGCACGGGGGCGACGGCATCCACGACCTCCGGCACCAGCACCATCGTGCCGATCTCGCCGGTGTGCCCTCCGGCTTCGCCGCCCTGGGCGATGATCAGGTCCACCCCTGCGGCCACGTGGCGCTGGGCATGCACGGCCTTGCCGGCCAACGCGCCGACGAGGATGCCCTGGTCGTGCGCACGCTGCACCATGTCCGACGGCGGGGTGCCGAGCGCGTTGACCAGCAGCTTGATCGGGTGCCCGAAGGCGATCTCCATCATGTGCGACGCCAGCGAGTAGCTCATCGGCGGAGCGTCGCCACGGGATGCGTCGCGGCGCGACTCGCCGAGCGGCGGGGGCACGTCATAGCGGTTCAGCAGATCTTCCAGGAAGTCGCGGTGGGCCTGCGGGATGCGGTCACGAAGCTGGGACGCAGTGACCTCGCCCTCGGCCTTGCCTTCGTACTTGGCCGGCACGATGAGGTCCACGCCGAACGGCTTGTCGCCCACCTGCTCCTTAATCCAGGCCAGGTCGATGTCCAGCTGGGCGGGGGTCAGCGCCTCGGCCCCCAGCACACCCATGCCGCCCGCCTTGGTGACGGCCGCGGCAACGTCGCGGCAGTGGGTGAAGGCGAGGATCGGGAACTCGATCCCGAGCATGTCGCAGATGCGGTTCTTCATGGGCCGAGACTACGAGCGGCGCCGCCCCCGCTTCGTGCCGGACGCCGGTGGCGCTGCCGCCGCCGCCCGCGCCAGCAACTCGTCCATGCCGCTGCTGATCCCCTCCGCCAGCACGTGCACATCGGGCACGGTGTCCCAATCGCCGGTGACCCCGAAGGCGACCTCGCCGTTGTAGGACAGGATCGCCACGCCGGTGCGGACCCCCTGCGAGAGCGGCACGAACGGGTAGTAGTGGAGCATCTCGCGACCGCACGCGTACAGCGGGATCTGCGGCCCGGGCACGTTGGTGGTGACGGTGTTGACGCTGCGCTGGGGCGCCCGGCGCATCACCGTCACCGCGGTGCGCAGGCCCACGGACAGCAGCACCGGAGGGGCGAAGCCGGCCAGCTCGGCCAGCACGTTGCCCGCCACGGCCTGGTGGCTGTCCTTCAGGTCCTGCATCTGGGCGCGGATGGCCTGCAGCCGCTCGGCGGGGTCCTCGATGCCCACTGGCAGCTCGGCGATCATCGCGCTGACCTGGTTGTTGTAGGTGTGGTCGCCAGAGGTGCGCACGGACACGGGCACGAGGGTGCGGATGGCGGTGCCGGCCGCATCCGGACCCACCAGCTCCCCACGGTGCACCAGCAGGTCGCGGAAGCCCTTGGTGATCGCCGCCAGCACGACGTCGTTCACCGTGCCGCCGAGGCCGGCGCGCACCCGCTTCACGTCGGCGAGGGTGGTGCACGCGCACGCCCACCGCCGGTGCGGCCCGATGGTGCCCTCGATGCTGAGTGGCACGTTGGGAGCCAGTCGGCGGCCCAGCGCCCCCATGCCCTGCACCGTGGCGGCCATCTCGGCGGCGATCCGCTTCGGGGCGCGCAGGCCTCTGCGGGCCCAGCGGCCGAGCTCGGCCGGGCTGACGAGCGCGTCGGCCACGGCATCCACGACGAGGGCAGTCGGGGTCGGCTCATCGGCCGGTCGCCAGTCGTCGGCCACCGGTGGCGAGCCCTCCGGCGTGGTGTCCAGCACCACGGCCATCAGGTCGGTGCCGCTGATGCCGTCGACCATGCAGTGGTGCACCTTGGAGATCAGCGCCCACGTGCCGTCGTCGAGGCCCTCGACCACCCACGTCTCCCACAGCGGACGGTGGCGGTCCAGCTGCTGGCTCATCAGCCGGCCCATCAGCCGGTGGAGATCGGCCCGCGTGCCGGGCGGCGGCAGCGCGGTGTGGCGGATGTGGTAATCGAGGCGGAAGTGGGGGTCGTCGGCCCAGACCGGCCGGCCCACCGCACCGGGCACGAAGTGCACCTTCTGGCGGTAGCGGGGCACCAGCGGCAGCTTGCCGCGGAACAGGTCGACCAGGTCGTCGTAGGCCGGCGCCGGCCCCTCGAAGATGGCGCACGAGGCAATGTGCATGTGGTTGACGTCGTCTTCGATGTGCAAGAACGCAGCATCCAGCGGGCTCATCCGGTCCACGGGCTCGTCCACCTCCGTGTGTCGCGGGCGTACCGGCATGGTCGCGCCACCGATCGCCGAAGGGCGAGGGCCGAACGTCATCGGCCCGGCCGACGAACGGACGGCGGACCTGCGCCGCGGGGACTTGCGGCCCATGGCGGCGGTGGGCGGCCGGGCGCACACTGGGGGCATGGACACCGAAGCGCTCTTCGGGCGCAGCCTGCTGACCACCCACGACTGGTCCGTGGCGGACCTGGACACCCTGCTGGCAGTTGCAGCCGCGCTGGAATTGCTCGATCGCGCCGGGGTGCGCACCGAACTGCTGCCCGACGAGTTGGCCTACGCGATGTTCTTCGACAACTCGACGCGCACCAAGTCCGCCTGGGCCGGCGCAGCGGCGCGGTTGGGCATGCAGCCGGTGATCGTGGACGGCAGCAGCACCCAGGTGGCCCACGGCGAGACGGCCGAGGAGACCGGGGCGATGCTGGGGATGAACGCCCACGCGCTGGGCGTACGGCACGACCTGATCCTCGGCGAGGGCAACTCCTTCATGCGCGACGTGCTGCGCGGCATCAGCGACTACCTCGCGGCCACGGCCGATCCACGGGTGGTGCCGGTGGTGAACCTGCAGTGCGACGTGGATCACCCCACCCAGTCGCTCGCCGACCTGCTGTGGCTCCGCGAGCACTTCGGTGGCGACGTCGCCGGGCGGCGGATCACCGTGAGTTGGGCGTACTCGCCGAGCTACGCCAAGCCGCTGTCCGTGCCACAGGGCGTGGTCAGCCTGCTCACCCGCTTCGGCGCCCACGTCACGCTCGCCCACCCCGAGGGCTACGACCTGCTGCCCGAGCCGATGGCGTGGGCGGCCGAGGGGGCGGCGGCGTCGGGTGGCTCGTTCCGCGTCACCCACGACATGGACGACGCCTTCGCCGGTGCGGATGCGGTGTATCCCAAGAGTTGGGGACCACTGGCCTTGATGACCGAACGGGTGGCCGCCAACCGGGCGGGCGACGGCGCGGCGATGCGGGACATCGAGCAGCGCGCGCTCACCACCAACGCTGCGCACCGCGACTGGATCTGCGACGAGCGGCGCATGGGCCTCACCCGTGACGCGCTGTACCTGCACTGCCTGCCGGCCGACATCGGCGCCGAGGTGACGTCGGGCGTCATGGAGCGCTTCCGCGTGCAGGTGGCCCGCGAGGCGAACAAGAAGGTGTACGTGATCATGGCGATGCTCGCCGTGGCGAAGGTGCCCGACCTGCCCGGCCGCCTGGCGGCCCTGGCCGGGCCATGAGGGGAGCTCCCTGATGATCGAATCCGCTGCCGACGCGCCGACCAGCCTGGACCACCGGGTCGGCGAACTGGCCGACCGCTACCTGCCCCTCGCGGTGAGCGTCCTGAAGGAGGCCATCCGCATCCCTGCCGATGACCAGGACGACCCGCAGGCCGGGCTGTCCAACCACGAGGGGCACCGGCTGCAGTTCCTGCGCGGTGCCATCGTCGACCTGGCCGCGGTGGAGCGCGAGGGCGACGTGGGTTTCGATGACTTCGGCAACCTGGTGTGGACGGTCAGCGATCCGTTCGACGGGGTGGCGCCGGAGCACCGCCGGGTGATCATGCTGGACGGCCACAGCGACACGGTGCAGGCCCTGCGCAGCCAGTGGGCCGAGAAGCTCGGCGCCGCGGTCGACCCGTACGACGGCCGCCGCGACGGTGTGCCGCTCGACGAAGGCGCGCTGCGCGCCCAGCTGGGTTGGGTGCCACCGGAGGAGGAGTGGCACCACCTCCTGTTCGGTCGTGGCGCGGCGGATCAGCTGGCCGGTGTCGTGTCACAGATCATCGCCACCAAGATCCTCCTCGAGCTGCGCGACGAGGGTGCGCTGCGGGGGTGCATGGTGCGCGCCTACGCCACCGTCGCGGAGGAGGACAACGACGGCGGCGGGCCCCGCCACCTGGTGCGCGACGTGCTGCCGGGAGCACCGGCCGATCTGGTGCCCGACGTGGTGATCCTCACCGAGGGCACGGGCGATGCGGTGAAGGGCGCGCTGGGCATCTATCGCGGGCAGCGCGGCCGGATGCAGATCGAGGTCACCGTGGTCGGCCGGTCGTGCCACGGCTCGATGCCGGCCCTGGGGCTGAACCCTCTGGAGCACGGCGGGGCGATCCTCGCCGAAGCAGCAGCCCGCCACGCCCGTGGTGAGGGGATGCTCGACCACCCGGTGGTGGGCAGGGGCACCCGCACGGCGAGCTGGGCGGTGCTGGACACGCCGAGCGACTGCGCCGTGCCGGACCGTTTCACGTTCCGGTTCGACCGCCGGCTGACGGTGGGCGAGACGCCGGAGCAGGCGGTCGCCGAGATCGACGGGCTGGACGCCGTGGCCGCAGCACGGGCCGCCGGGCTGGACGTGCTGGTGGCGGTGCCCCGCTACACCACGCCCACATGGGCCGGCTGCGCGGTGGACAACGAGCAGGTCTACCCGGGCTGGATCACGCCCGAGGACCATCCAGCCGTCACCGCCGCGGTGGAGGCCTACCGCCGCGTCGTGTCACCCCTGGTGCAGGAGCCGCCAGGCGGTGCCACGGGTGCCATGCTGCGGGCCGAGCCCCGGGTGGACACATGGGTGTTCTCCACGGACGGTGTGGGCTTCCCGGTGCCGGCGGGCGATGAGAGCATCGCCGTGCCGCCCGCCAAGCGGTGGGTGGTGTCGGGGGCGGTGCGTCACCCGGCCATGTTCGGCATCGGCGCCGGCGTGGAGCAGAACACCCATCGCATCGGCGAGTTCGTGGACACCCGCGAGCTCCGCCACGCCATCGCCGTCCTGGCCCGCTTCCCCAGCCTCTTCGCCGCCACCTGACCGGCGGGACGGGGTCGGGGACCCGGACGGCGGGTCAGGAGTGCTGCGTGCGGTAGCGCCAGGTGCGGATGGAGTCCGGCCAGGCGCGGGGCGGCAGGCCGGCCTTGCGCCACAGCGCGCCCACCCACCCGGTGGCGTCGGGGATCTCCTCCCACACGGACGGCAGGAACGTGGCCCGGTGCCGTCCGGCCTCCACCAGCACGCCGTCCACGCCGGGGCGCAGCGTCGCCACGAGCGCGTCGTAGCCACCGACCTCGAACGGCTCCATCGGGGTCAGCACCGATACCTCGACCGAGAGGTCGTCCAACTCGTCCGGGCCCAGCGGCGGGAAGCGTGGGTCGTTGAACGCCGCTGCCCGCGCCCGGTCGGCGGCGGCCAGCGCCAGCGGGAGTTGCGGTGTCATCGTCCCGATGCAGCCGCGCAGCGCGCCGCCGCGGCGCAGGGTGACGAACACCGCACCGTCGCGCCGCAGCGCGGCCGGCTCGTCGGCGGTGGAAGGGTCCCAATGATGACGGCGGGTGACGGCGTCGACGACGGCGCGGTGGGCGATCGCTGCCAGCCGGGCGAGCTCGGCGCTGGTGAGGTCGGGGGCTGTGCTGGCGTGGGCGTTCATCGGATCTCGAAGCTCCCGTAGCCGACCACCCGGTCCTCCGGCCCGGCGGTGTCGCCCGACGTGCGCAGGTCCAGCAGGCGCACACGCTGGCCGTGACGCAGGCACAGCTCCATCGCCGCCCGCACCCCGCTGACACCGCAGGCCTGCTCGCCGCCCAGCCCCGCCCACTGCAGGGCGACGACGGCCTCGGCCGTGGCCAGGTCGATGGCCCGGGCCTCGTGCAGCGGGTGGTAGTGGCTGAGGTCGGTGGACACCACCACCAGCGTGTCCTCCTTGCCCCACCAGGGGGTGAGGGCGTCGGCGATCTGCGCCGTGCCGTTGCCGCCGGCGATGACCGGCACCAACTGCCACCCGCCGTCCAGGCTGCGCTGGAGGAAGGGGACGTGCACCTCCAGGCTGTGCTCCTCGGCGTGGGCGCGGTCGTCCACCACCACACCGGGCAGCGTGGCCATGGCGGCGCACGCCTCGGTGTCCACCTCCACATGCCCGAGTGGCGTCGCCCACGCGGCGGCGCTGCTGAGCGCCAGCCCGCGCACGGGCGCACGGTGCGGCACCCCGACCAGCACCACCCGCCGGATCTGCGCGGCCCAGGGGCGGACGAGGGCGTACGCCGTGGCGGCGACCGGGCCGGAGTAGACGTAGCCGGCGTGGGGGGCGATCACCGCCACCGGGGGTCGGGTCGGGGTGCCGGTGGCCTGCGGCGGGCGGGCAGCGGCAAGCAACCCGTCGACCGTCCTGGCCAGTGCCTCCGGGTCGGCCGGGTAGAAGGTCCCCGCCAGTGCGGGCGGTCGAATGCGTGTCATCGAAACCACCTTCCAGTGCTCACGGAGCGTGTGCCGCAGCCACATCGGCCGGGCTCGACGACAGGCGCACCGGGCGCCGCCGCCTGCCCCACTCGCCGGGTGGGCCGTCGAACACCCCTGCAACCGGGGCGCCGCACTCGGTGCAGCGTCCGTCGCCCGTCAGCCGGTACGCATCGATGCGGTACCAGTCGCGCACCACGGTGGGCGCACCGCACTCCGGGCAGTGGGTGGTGCCGCCGACCGTGTCGTGCACATTGCCGGTGTACACGTAGCGCAGGCCGTTGGCGATGGCCACCCGGCGGGCCCGCCGCAGCGTCTCGGGCGGTGTGGGCGGCACGTCGAGCATCCGGAAGTCGGGGTGGAAGGCGCTGAAGTGCAGCGGCACGTCCGGGCCGAGGTGGTCCGCCACCCACGCGCTCAGCCGGGTGAGCTCGGCGTCGGAGTCGTTGTGCCCAGGGATGACGAGGGTGGTGACCTCCACCCACACCCCGTTGGCCACCAGCCACTCCAGGGTGTCCAGCACGGGCTGCAGGTGACCGCCGCACACATGGCGGTAGAAGTCCTCGGTGAACCCCTTGAGATCGATGTTCGCCGCATCGATGCGCGAGAATAGTTCCGCCCGCGGCCCCTCGTGCACGTAGCCGGCGCTCACCGCCACGGTGCGCAGGCCGGCCGCGTGGCAGGCGTCGGCCGTGTCCGCGGCGTACTCGAGGAAGACCACCGGGTCGTTGTAGGTGAAGGCAACGCTGGCGCAGCCTTGGGCGATCGCAGCGCGGGCGATGCCCTCCGGGCCGGCGGCATCGGCGAGGGTGTCCGTGCTGCGGCTCTTGGAGATGTCCCAGTTCTGGCAGAAGCGACACGCCAGGTTGCAGCCGGCCGTCCCGAACGACAGCACGGACGAGCCGGGCAGGAAGTGGTTGAGTGGCTTCTTCTCGATCGGGTCCACGCAGAAGCCACTGCTGCGGCCGTACGTGGTGAGCACGATCTCGTCGTGCTCGCGGGCCCGCACGAAGCACAGCCCGCGCTGTCCCTCGCGCAGCGAGCACCCCCTCGGGCACACGTCGCAGCGGATCCGCCCGTCGTCCAGGCGGGTCCACCACCGTGTCGGGAAGCTCGCTGGCGGCTGTTCCACGCCTTCAGGATGCACCCTCGGCGCCCGCCGCGTACAGCGCCCTTGGTCCTTCGCCGGGCCGGGTGCGGCGGGCGGCGCGGGGTACCATGCCGCGATGCGAGGGGCGGGGAGGGCCATCACCGGGCTGTTCGGGGCTGTCATGGTCCTCATCACCGGGTGCTCCGCGGACTCCACGGTCACCGTGGTGCGCGACGCCGACGACGTGCAGGTGATGTCGCCCGAGCAGGTGCTGCAGCAGCGGCTTCCGGCGGTCACCACCACGGTGCCGGGCGCCTCGGACAGTTCGGTGCCGGCCGGAGCCGGTCAGCCACCGGCCACCACCGCGGCGGCCGACACCATCCCGCTCAACCAGGACGACCGCCCGCCGGAGGTGCGCCTGTTCGCCGCGTTCGGGGAGTTCCGCGGCTGCCTGGAGGACAAGGGCTACGTGATCGAGGGCAACCTGCTGGACCCGAACAACCCGGCCATGCAGGACAGCGCGTACCGCGACGCGGTCATCACCTGCGCCGCCCGTTCGGACATCGTCGCCGTCCTCCAGGAGGTGCAGGCCACTCGGGCCAACCTCACGCCGGAGGAGGTGGAGCAGCGCAACGAGGTGTTCGTCGCGTTGCGCGACTGCCTGCGCGACAAGGGATGGACGGTGGAAGCCACCACCAGCGAGATCGGCCTCCTGGAGCCCACCGAGTTCCACGACGCCGACGGCGAGCTCGACGAGCGGGACATCAACCAGTGCCTGTCGGAGATGAACATCGGATGACCAGTCAACGGGGAGACGGATGAGGACCAGAACGGCCCTGATCGGGGGAGTGGTGGCCGTCGGCCTGGTCGGCGGCGGCCTGCTCATCGGCCGGGCGGCGACGGACGACAGTGCGCCGCGGCAGCTGCTGATCGTGCCCCGGCCGGTGGAGCGCCGCGACCTCGACGACGTGCTGACGATCAGCGGCGAGATCCGCCGCGACGAGATCCAGACGATCAACCTGCCGGTGGACGGCAAGGTCAGCAGCCTCGAGGTGGAGGACGGCGACACGATCGAGGAGGGCGACTCGCTGTTCGCCCTCGACGGCCGCACGTCGGTGGCCGTCGTCGGTGACTTCGCGTTCTACCGCCGGCTGGACGTCGGCAGTGAGGGACCCGACGTCCGCCAGTTGGAGACCATCCTGGTGGCGGCCGGCTACCCGATCTCCTCCGTCGACACCCTGTACACGGAAGAGACCCGCCAGGCGCTGACGGCCTGGCAGGCGGATCACGGCTACGGCGGGGCCACCCCGGAGCCGGTGGAGACGATCACCGTCGGCCTGTCGCCCAACCAGGCCGGATACACCATCGGGAAGGCCAACACCGTCGCCTACTCGATCGTGCCCAGTGCCGCGCTGGGTGGGGCTCGTTCGCCCCACCTCCCCGAGAGCCGCCCCGCCGCCCCGCGGGGCACACCGCAGAAGCCGATCATCACGCTCGGCGCCGACCTCACCGAGGTGGTGGAGGGTGGCCAGGTGGTGTTCACGTTCGTGGCCAACCCGGCGCCGGCCAACGACATCACCGTGGACCTCACGATCGGCGGCGATGCCACCGGCGGCACGGACCCCGACGACGGGGCGGACTACCAGCAGATCACCAACAGCTTCCTGTTCCCCTCCGGGCAGACCAGCTACAGCATCAGCGTGCCGGTGTTCGTGGACGACGTGAAGGAGGACGGCGAGGAGATCGTCGTCTCGCTGACGGACCAGTTCGGCAACGACCCCAACTATGTGGTCGGCCCGGCCAACCAGGCCCGGGTGACGATCCTCCCGAACGGCGACGACCTCGTGCCGGTCATCACGGTCACGTCGAACGCCAGCGTGGTGCGCGAAGGCGGCACCGTCACGTTCACGTTCCGCTCCACCGTGGAGTCCAACCAGCCGCTGGACCTCGTGATCGCCCTGGGCGGCGGGGCGACCAACGGCTCCGACTACGTCGAAGTGGAACGCGACGACGTCACCATCCCCGCCGGGCAGACGTCGGCCACCTTGCAGGTGCAGACCCGCGACGACGACCGTGTGGAGGGCGACGAGCGCATCGTCGTGGCCGTGGTGCCCAACCCGGACGACCCCCCGGGCAGTCCCAGCTACACGGTGGGCAACCCGGGCAGCGCCGCGGCCACCATCGAGAGCGACGACCTGCCGGAGCTCACCCTGCGCGGGGGCGGCGACATCCGCGAGGGCGGGTCGGCGTCGTTCACCATCGTCGCCAATGCGCCGGTGGCGGAGGACACCTCGGTCAACTACCAGGTGGGCGGCACCGCCCAGCCGGGCAGCGACTACGACACCCTCACGGGCACGGTCATCCTCCCGGCGGGCCACAGCCAGATCACCGTTGCGATCACGACCATCGACGACGACGTGGTGTTCCTGCCGAGCGACATGGTGGTGGCCGACTGGCCGGCGCGGATCGGCACCGTCGACGTGGACGAGGGTGAGTTCGTGCTGCAGGGCGCCCCGGTGCTGACGCTCACCGAACCGGTGTTCACGATCACGTTGGCGGTCAGCGCGTCGGATCGTGCCGAGTTGGAGGTGGGGCAGAAGGCGGAGGTCCACCTGGACGCTGCGGATGCCGACTTCACCGGCATCATCGCCACCCTGGACGAGACGGCGACCGTGGACCAGAGCGGTGCCGAGACCTACGAGGGCACTGTGGAGGTGGAGGGCGAACTGGTGGCTGTGGACGGCGCCCGGGTCACCATCGACGTCACCCTGGCAGAACGGCTGGGCGTGCTGGTGGTGCCCGTGGCCGCCGTGCTGCGCTCCGCCGGAGGCGACCAGGTTCGGGTGATCAACGACGAAGGCACGATCAGCCGGGTCGATGTCACCATCGGCCTGATCGACGGCGAGTGGGTGGAGGTCGTCGACGGCCTGCGCGGCGACGAACTGGTGGTGGTGGACGTGGACCCGGAGGCCGACACCAGTGGGTGACGCGGACGTCCAGCCGGTCCTCGAACTGGAGCACGTGTCGCGGGTGTACGGGGACGGCGACGCTGCGGTCACCGCGCTGCACGACGTGTCGCTCCGCGTGATGCCCGGCGACTTCCTGTCGATCATGGGGCCATCCGGCTCCGGCAAGTCCACGATGCTCGGCCTGCTCGGCTGCCTGGACCTGCCGACCACCGGCACCATCCGGGTCGGCGGTCACGAGGTGACGGCGATGGACGATGCCGAGCGCAGTCGGGTGCGCGGCCGGGAGATCGGCTTCGTCTTCCAGCAGTTCCATCTCATCCCTCACCTGGATGCGATGGGCAATGTGGAGACCGCCCTGCTCTACCGTGGCCTGCGCCCGCGGGAACGCCGGGACCGGGCGATGCACGCGCTGGACCGCGTGGGCCTGGCCCACCGCCACGACCACCGGCCGGTGCAGTTGAGCGGCGGCGAGCAGCAGCGCGTGGCGCTGGCCCGCGCGCTGGTGACCGAGCCGCGCATCCTCCTCGGCGACGAGCCCACGGGCGCGCTGGACTCCAAGAACGCCGAGAACGTGATGGAGATCTTCGCCTCGTTGCAGTCCCCTGAGCGGGCCGTGGTGCTGGTCACCCATGATCCCGGTGTCGGTGCCGCGGCGGAGCGCCGCGTGCGGATGCGCGACGGGGAGATCGTCGCCGACGAGCGGGCGGTCCGCGCGTGAGACGGGTGCGCGAACTGATCACGGTGGCCCTGGTTGGCCTGTTCGCCCGCAAGGTGCGCACCGCGCTGCTGCTGCTCGGGCCCACCATCGGTGTGGCTGCGATCATCGCCGCGGTGGGCCTGACGGACAGCGCCAAGGGCGATCTGAAGCGCAAGGTGGCCGAACTGGGCACGAACCTGATCGAGGCGTCCGCGGCGAGTGCGTTCGGGTCGCAGAACCCGGTGCTGCCCACCGACGCGGTGGAGCGGGCGCGGACGGTCGTGACGGTGGACGGCGTGTCGGCCGTGCGCGAGTTGAGCGACATCGTCGTCACCCCGTACGAGGAGGCCACGGAGAAGTTCGAGGTCGTGCCGGTGCCGGTGCTCGCCGCCGATGCCGAACTGCCGGGGGTGCTCCAGGTGCCCATGATCAGCGGCCGCTGGCTGGACCCGTTCGACGAGGGGCCGGGCGTGCGCAGTGCCGTGATCGGTATCGGGCTGGCCCGCGAGTTCGATTACCTCCCCGGTGAGGTCCGCTCGATCGTGCTCGACGACCACGAGTACGCCGTGATCGGCGTGCTCGGTCAGGTCGAACTGGAGCCGGCCTTCGACAACGCCGTGTTCATCTCCTTCCGCGCTGCGGACGACGACTTCGTGGAGGACGACATCCAGCCGAACAAGCTCTACGTCCGCGCCGCGGACGGGACCGAGAGCGACACGGCCGAGGCGCTGAAGGTGGCGGTGGGTCTCGGCGGGCCCACCGAGGTGAACACGGAGTTGAAGTCCGAAGCGCTGGAGTTGGCGTCGCAGAGCGACCGCCAACTACAACTCATCGTCGTGGCGATGGGCCTGCTGGCGATCGTGGTCGGTGGCATCGGCATCGCCAACGTGATGTCGATCTCCGTCATCCAGCGCTCCAGCGAGATCGGCATCCGCCGCGCGCTCGGCCACACCCGCGGCACCATCGCGCTGCAGTTCCTGTTCGAGGCCATCGTCGTCGGTGTGCTGGGCGGGATGCTGGGCGTGCTCACGGGTGTGGCCGCGATCGGCGTCGGCGTGGCGATGGCCGGATGGGTGTTCACCCTCCAGCCGGTGCTGGTGCCCGGCGGCATCATCCTGGCCGTCGCCATCTCCGTGCTCGCCGGCCTGTACCCGGCGGTTCGAGCCGCCCGCCTGGAGCCGCTGGAGACCTTGCGCCTCGGCTGAGCCGCCCGGACGGACCGGGGGCAAGTTCTCGACGACGCTTGGACGTGCTCTCACCTTCCTCCAACCGTCGCGGCGCACCGTGTGCGTCATGTTCAGCGACGCACGGTTCCGGGCCATGGGCTCCGACGTGCACCTGGTGGTGCACGGCAGCCAGGCGCTGGTGGATCTGGCCGTCACCCGCCTGGCGGCCCTTGAGGCGGCATGGAGCCGCTTCCGGCCGGACAGCGAGATCAGCCGCCTCAACGCCGGTGCGGGCCGCTGGCTGGAAGTGTCTGCCCCGACAGCATTGCTGCTGCAGCGGGCCGTCGAGGGCTGGCGGCTGACCGGCGGGGCGTACGACCCGCTGCTGCTGCACGCCCTGCAGGCGGCGGGCTACGACCGCTCGTTCGAGGCACTGGACCCTGCGCTCCCTGCAGTTCCGCCGGCCCGCTGGTGGAACCGGCCGCTGCCTCCGGAGATCGAGGTGAACGGCAGCGCGGCCCGCATCCCCGCCGGCGCCGGGTTCGACCCGGGCGGGATCGGCAAGGGCCTGGCAGCCGACCTGGTGACGGCCGACCTGATGGCCGCCGGCGCGGTGGGCGTGTGCGTGTCCGTCGGCGGCGACGTGAGGGTGCGCGGCACGGCGCCGGGCGGCACCCCCTGGACGATCGCCGTCGAGCACCCGCTGGCGGCGGCACCGGTGACCCTCGTGGGGCTGTGGGACGGCGCGCTCGCCACGTCCAGCGTGCTCCGCCGGGTGTGGCAGGCGGGTGGCCGGCCGCGACACCACATCATCGAACCCGACACGGGTGTGCCCGCACGGACCACCGCCGACCTGGCCAGCGTGATCGCCGGCGACGGGTGGCTGGCCGAGGTGCTCACCAAGCCCGTCCTGCTCCGCCCGGCCGACCGCCGCTTCGACAACGTGCCGAGCGGTTGCGCGGCGCTCGCCGTGGTAGCCGACGGCACCGTGGCTGCCACGGCATCGATGAGCCGATTCACCGGGGGCGCCCTCGTCCCCACCGTTCTGCGCTCCGTCGAGCGCACGCATCCAGGAGGTGCACGATGAACGAACCGTTCGATTCCTCCCGCTGGGATCCGCCGTACGGTCGGGTGCCGGTGTCAGCGGCGCCACCGGCATTCGACCGGCGCCCGCGGCGACGCCCGTGGCGGACTGCCGCTGCGGGCGCCGTCGCCGCCGTCTCCGGTGCGGCCGTCGCCGTCGCCGTGGTGGCGGTGGTGGCCCCGACGTTCGCCGACGACGGGCACGACGACGACGGCGTCAGCATCGAGTCGCACCACGGGGCCGAGCACGACGAGGCGGAGCACAGCGTGACCCGCTCGGCGGCGCCGACCCCGGCCCAGCCGTCGGCCCAGCCGACGACCGGGAGCCACAGCAGTTGAGCCGTCAACCCCTCGCGCCCACCCGTGCCGCCCTCGGCAGCCGCCGGCTGTCCGCGCTGGCGGCCGCCTCCCCGCTCGCCGCGGTCCTGCTGGCTGCCGCTGCCGGGTCCGGCACGGGTGGGCCGTCCACTGCTGCCGGCGCGGCTGGCGACACTGCATCCGGCGTCGCTGCGCCGGCCATGACTGCGGCGGTGCCCACCGTTGCGCCGTCGCCGACCACCGCCCCGTTGGCAGCGGCAGCGCCAGTCACCGAGCCTGCGCCCACGTACGCCGTGTGCTCGAACTGGTACACGGTGGCGGCGGGCGACTCGTGGTACGCCATCGCCTCGGCTGCATCGGTGACCGCCGACGAACTGCTGGCGCTCAACGGCGGCGACGGCGCCGCTGCCTTGTATCCAGGCGACGAGATCTGCCTCCCCGCCGGTGCCGTCGTGACCACCACGACGCCGACCACCGTGGCAGCCGCCGCCACGGTGCCTGCCACCCCGGCCGCACCAGCCACCACCGCCGCGCCCGCGGCGCCGACGACGACGCCGCATACGGTCAGCGCCAGCAGCTGAACGTCAGGCGGCGTCGGCCACCATCGTGGCCCACCACCGCCGGATCTCGTCGGCATGGTGCCCAGGGAGGACGACGAGGTGGTTGCCGAGCGGCCGGCGGAGCAGTTCACCGGCGGCGTGTTGCGGCACCACCACGTCCAGTTGGGTGCGGCACCGGCCGTGCCGGGGGTCGGTCATCAGCGCCTGCCCGTCCGTGACCCACAGGTGCTCGAGGCAGCGGCCGCCGAGGCGCACCACGGTCGCCGGCCCGGCAGCGAAGTGGCCGTTGATGCCCACGCCGATCCCGCTCTCGAAGTGGGTGTCCAGTTCGAAGCTCTCCACCAGCGACAGCGGCACCGTGCAGTGGGCCAGTTCGATCCTCCCGGTGGCCTCGTCGATCGCCGCCGGGTTGGCCATCCAGCCGATCCGGCCGATGAGGTGCCGAAGCCACAGCAACGCCACCGTCGCAGCCACGTCGCCCTCGCACCCGGCCACGATGCCGTGGTCGTTCAGCGATGACAGCGCCAGGCAGCCGGATGTGTGGGCGTCGGTGACCAGGTCGAAGCACCGCACCGTGACCGCGTCGTACGCGCCTGCCGCGACCACCTCGCGCAGCACCGGCTCGAAGCGGCCGGCGGTCTCCACCTCCGCGGGGTGCGGCTCGTCGTCGTGGCGGCGGGCACGCAGGCGCACGGGCTCGGCGATCGGTGCATCGATGTTGTCGACGAAGCGGTCCATCACCGGGGCCAGCGGATGGTCCACGAGCGTCACGCCCCAACGCTCCTGGACGGCCGTCGCGTCGGGCACCGACGCCACCAGCCAGTCGCTGGGCGTGCCGACCACGCCGAGGCGGGCACGGTGCAGGCGGTGCCAGACGGCGATGTCGTGGATGGCCGCACGCAGTGCATGACCGTTCGGTGGGTCGGTGGGCAGGGGCACGTGGAGCATCAGGATGCGCCCCCGGGCCCCGTCCATCTGCAGCCGGGCCAGCACCTCCAGCGCGGCCGGCAGGGAGTTCTGGCCAGGATGGGTCAGCAGCAGCAGCGGCTCGCCCGGAACCAGTTGCTGGCGGGCCTGCCAGGCCTGCAGCACGTGGCGCTCGCTGCCGCCGGTGAGCACGAAGACGGCCAGCGGCAGCCGCGGGTCGGCGGCCTCGATGGAGCCGGCGACCTCGGCGCCCACGGCGGCGAACTGCGGCCGGAAGGCGTCGACGACGGCATCGACGGCAGCCATGTCGTGCAGGGCGGATGCGGCGGTGAGCACGGTGCACGTCGTCATACCGGCATCGCACCATTCGCAGCGCTGCGGGGACTAGGGCATGTGGTCCCCGTGGCGGGGGACCGAGTACCACCCGCCGCCGGCCGCTGCCACACTGCCGGAAAAACCGAACGGGCCGACCCCAGAGTGTGTTCGTGAGCCAGGGTCGGCCAGGTGGCGACGGACCGGTCAGAGTTGCGCCACGACGTTCAGTTGAGAGTGAAGTCGCCGGACCCGCCCGTCGAGTTCCCGGGTTCTCGAAAATCTTCTAGCGCCCCAGCATGCTGTCGTACATCGCCCGCACGGTGGCGGTCACGTGGGCCGGCGCGCAGCGGGGATGGCCGCTCTGGAACGGCGGGGCTGGGTCGTACTCCATGTCCAGCTGTGCTGCCTGTGCGTACTCGGTGGTGCTCAGCCGCTCCAGCAGGCGCAGGCCCATATCGATCCCCGCGGACACCCCGGCAGCCGTCATCACCTTGCCGTGTTCGACCACCCGCTCCTGGGTGGGGATGGCGCCGTAGCGGACCAAGTCGTCCATGCAGTACCAGTGGGTGGTCGCCCTCACGCCCTCCAGCACCCCGGCAGCGCCGAGGAGCAACGACCCTGTGCACACTGAGGTGGTCCATGTGGTTGTGCGATGTATCGCCCGGATCCAGTCCACCAGCGGTCCACCCTCCTCGGCCATCGTGATGGCCGCCAAGCCGCCGGGCACCAGCAGCACGTCCAGCGCGTCGATCTCGTCGATGCTGCGCGTCGCCATCATCGTGAACGAACCGCCGTTGCCCACTGGGCCGGCCTGCTCGGCGACGAACGCGAAGTCCGCTCCCGGCACGCCGGCCACCGAGTGGTACGGCCCGATGGCATCGAGCGCGGTGAAGCCGGGATACAGGAGGATGGCGATCTTCATGTGGGTTCCTTCGGTGTGGTGGAGAGCGGGGCGAACGTCAGGTGCAACGCACCGGTGAGCGGGTGTGTGCCGACATGGACACGCACCCGGAACACGTCCTCGATGAGCGCGGGTGTCAGGACGTCCGCCGGTGCACCAGTCACCACTGCGTGCCCACCTCGCATGACGGTGACGCGGTCGCAAACGGCCGCGGCGTGGTCCAGGTCGTGGAGCGCCACCACAGTGGTGAGACCGGCGTCGCGGACCAGTCCCAGGAGCTCGAGTTGGGCGTGGACGTCGAGGTGGTTCGTCGGCTCGTCAAGGAGCAGCACGGGCGCCTGCTGAGCGACGGCGCGGGCCAGGTACACACGTTGGCGTTCGCCGCCGGACAAGGTGGCTACCATCCGCCTGGCAGCCCACGTCATGCCGACCTCGGCTATGGCCGCGTCGACGAGCCGGTCGTCCTCTTGCGCGTAGTGGCCGAACAGCCCGCCGTGCGCCGTGCGGCCCATCGCCACCGTGTCGCGGACGGTGAAATCCAGGTCTGCCGTGGCGTCTTGGGTGACGACCGCCCGCCGATGGGCCGCAACGCGGGCCGACAGGTCGCGCCAGAGATCGGCACCTCCGAGGAGGACGGTTCCAGCAGCGGGGCGCAGCGCCCGGTACAGGCAGCGCAGCAGTGTGCTCTTGCCCGAGCCGTTGGGCCCGACGAGTCCGTGCACCTCGCCCGGCGCGACCACCATGGTCGCGTCGTGGACGATCACGACATCGTCGATGGCGAGCCGGACCCCGCGCACCTCGACGTTCATGCCGTTCCCTTCGATGCACGACGCATGAGCGCGAGGAAGAACGGGGCGCCGAGCACGGCGGTGAAGATGCCCACCGGATACTCGTTGGGGCGGTCGAAGACGCGGCTCAGCAGGTCGACGAGAACCATGAAGGACGCCCCGCCGAGCGCGGCCACCGGCAGGACTCGTCGGTGGTCCGGGCCGACTACCAGGCGGGTCATGTGCGGCACGAGCAGTCCGACGAAGCCGATCCCGCCGGCCACCGCGACGGCCGTCGCCGTCAGCAACGAGGCGGCGACCAGCAGTTCGATGCGGAACCGGTTGGTGTCCACGCCCAGGCCGCTGGCGGTGTCGTCGCCGGTGGTCATGACGTTCATCCATCGCCCGCGGACCACCAGCCACGCCGTGGTGAGGACCATCACGACCGTGGGGATTCGCAGGTCGTCCCATCCGGCCCCGGCGAAGCTGCCGAGCATCCAGAACATGGTGCCGCGCAGCTCCAGCGGGTTGACCTGCAGCTGGACCAGTGAGGTGAGCGCAGTGGTCAGGTAGCTCACCGCCACCCCGGCAAGGACCAGGCGGGCGGGGCCGATCCGCCCTGCCCGCTGGGCGAGTGTGAAGACCAGGATGAGCGTGATCGTCGCCCCGGCGAAGGCGGCCCCGCTGATGCCGAGCCCTCCGAGCGCCGACGAGCCGAGCAGTACGGCGAGCACTGCGCCGAACGAGGCGCCGGAGGACACGCCGAGGACGTACGGATCGGCGAGCGGGTTCCGGGCCAGCACCTGCAGCGCAGTGCCGGCGACTGCCAGCCCGCCGCCGACGACGGCGGCCAGCAGCACTCGAGGTGTACGGAACTGCCAGATGATCTGGTCGTCGCCGCCCTTGACCACGTCGCCGATCCCGAGATGGGACAGGACGACCCGCCACACGGTCCCGAGCGGCAACGTGACCGTCCCGAACGAGATGCCGACCAGAACGCTGAGCGCGAGCACGATGGCCAGTGCGGCGACGAGCACCGACAGGCCCTTGCCCATGACGAGGAAGGGCCGCCGGTCGGGAGTCGGACGGACGGGCTCAGCCAAGCGTGGCGATGGCGTCGGCGATCCGCTGGATGGCAATCGCGTTGTGCGGCCCGAGGTAGGCGCTCTCCGCCACGGTCGTGTACGTGCCGGACTTGGCGGCGTCCCATTGGGGGTACATCGCGAAGATCTGGGCAGCGTACGCGGCGGCATCCTCGCCATCCATGAACAGGCCGATCACCAGCACGTCGACGTCTGCGGCAGCCAGTGCCTCGGCGCTGATGTTCGATGAGTCGTTGAAGGTGGCGAAGTCGGGGAACGCGTTCACGCCGCCGGCAGCCTCGATGATCGAGTCGGTGAAGGGCCCGGCGAACACGCCTGGGACACCCGTCTGGTCCATCATCGACATGCCGGGATAGGCGAGCAGCACGTGGACGTCGCCGCCGCTTGCCGGCGGCTGGATGGCGGCGATGGCCTCGCGGGCGTGCTCGATGACGTGGCCGGCTTCGTGCTGCACGTCGAAGATCAGCCCGAGCTCCTCGAGCAGCTCGAAGGACGCCTCATACGTCTGGTTCTCGTTCTTCGCCACGTCCTCGGGGCGCGGGTCGGTCACGCCGAACGCGCAGTTCACCGGTGTGACATAGCTGTTGATGCCGGCCTCGGCCAGTTCGTCGCGTGTGGCCAGACCCATCTCCGAGGAGAATCCGCCGGACCAGGTGCTGACCACCAGGTCGGGCTGGAGCGCCAACACCTGCTCACGCGGCACCTCGTAGTTCTCGTTGAGCGTCATGCCACCGTTGGGGATGGCCATGATCTGCTCCAGCATCCCGTCCACGTCCGAGACGCCGTACATCTGGCTGTTGGCCAGGATGCGGTCCTCGATGCCGAGCGCAATGAAGCTCTCCACCTCGGCGACCGATGTGCCGTTGAGAATCACGACCCGCTCCGGTGCCTTCTCGAAGGTGACTTGGCGCCCGCAGTTGTCGATGGTCAGTGGATACTGGGTGCGCTCGCCCCCGTGCTCCACCGTGTCCGGCACCGTGGTGTCGAGGCCCGTGGTGGCGGGCGTGGTCGTGTCAGGCGCGGCGGCCGTGGCGGCGACCGTCGTGGGCGTTGCGGTGGTGGACGCGTCGTTGGTGTCGTCGCCACAGGCAGTGACGGCGACGAGGAGCGCGGCGCAGAGAAGTGATGATCTGGAGAGGTTCACGGCGTCCTAGTCGCCGCAGTCGCCGGTTTGGTTCCGCAGATTCTGAGCAGGTCACCGTCGTCCGGCGTGCTCCAGTTCGACCAGCACGGTGCGGCCGCGTTGGTAGACGGCGTCGTCGTCCTGCCACGACGGCGAGAAGGCGCTGCGGTCCAGTTCGTCGGCCAGCCAGCGGGCGTCCTCGCCGGTCAGCACCTCGGCCAGGTCCCGGTTCGGTTCCGTCCCGCCCGCGCCGGCGCGGGTGGCGGCGACGGTGAAGCGGTCCTGGAGGACGCCCCAGCGGCCGCGGCGGCGGCGTCGCACCGCCGCCCGCCCGGACCGGCCGGCGACGATGACGACGAGCAGTCCGCCGCCCCCCAGCACCAGGTGCGGCGCATGGTCGGTGACGAACCCGGCGACGGCGTCGAACAGTTCCCCACCCACGCTCACGTCGTCGGCCTCGCCGGGCAGCGGCACCGCGGCCGTCGGATCGAAGGCCACCCATCCGTCGTCGGGGAAGCGGACCTCCACCCACGCGTGGGCGTCGTGAGCACGGCTGATCCACACCCCGGCGATGTGGTCCCGCTCGCTGGGGACGTAGCCGGTGGCGATGCGTGCCGGCACGCCGAGGGAGCGCAGCAGCACGGCCATGGCCGACGCGATCTGCTCACAGAAACCCCGGCGCGACTCGAACAGGAACCAGTCCACTGCGTCGCCACCTTCCGGGGGCAGCGATGCCTCCAAGTCGTAGGCGACGTGATCGGTCAGCCAGGCGTCGATCGCCTGGATCACCTCGTACGTGGACGTCGTCCCCTCGGCCAACTCCGCCGCCAGTTGGCGGGTGCGTTCGGTGGTGGTGCCGGGGAGTTGCACGTACTGCGCCGGTGCCCCCAGCGCGGCAAGGTCGCCCTGCGAGGCCAGCGAGTCTGGCGTCGCCGACGAGCGCACGGACAGCACCGTGTAGGCGCTGCCCGCAGGCAGCACCACCCCGGCGCGGAGGGCGCCGTCCAGGCGCTGCCAGACGGGCGCGTCGAGCAGCAGTCGGTAGGCGCGCGGTGCGGCGAAGATGATGTTCGGCAGGTCGACCTGCGGGTAGAAGGTCTGCAGGAGGGTCTCGCCGTCCGCCACGCCCAGCACATCACCCGATGCCCTTCCGAAGGCGTGGTCAGGTCCCTCGGTCCGCAGCCCGGCGTCCTCGTCCACGAACCAGGTCGTGCCGTCGAACGTGGTGAAGGTCTGCCCTCGCCAGAAGTCCGGCTGCGGGCTGCGGACGCGCAGCACCACCTCGTCGCCGAGGTTGCCGCGCAGCGACGTGTCCATCCGGTTGCTGAAGCCGGGGTAACTCGCGGCCGCGCCGCCGGTGCGCTTGCCCGGCCCCTGCACCGCCCCGCCGAGCAGGGGCGACCCACCGGGGGTCGCCAGGCCGCCGTCGTCGAGCACCTCGCGCCGCTCGCTGAGGAAGCTCGGCAGCGTCAACTGGGCCGGGCCGTCCGGCACAGGGATGACCACGAGCCCGGCGACGGTCGAGATGGCCGCCAGCGCGGCCCCGGTGACCGGCGCCAGCCCGTGGCGCCAGCGAACGCCGCGGGACGGTGCGGCAGCCGAGCCCCGCGTCGCCGGCCGCCGGTCGGGCCGGCCGACGAGTTGTGACGCCACCGCCAGCAGGAGTATCGATGCCAGCAACCAGGCACCGAGCCGGTCGTCCACGCGGATGCCGCCGGCGTAGGCCACGAGCACCGCGGCGATGGCCAGCGTCACCCGCGCCGAACGGCGGTCGGTGCACTCGAAGCCCTGCATCACGAACAGCGCCAGCAGCACCTGGGGCATCACGAAGCGCAGCACCGATGCCGGTGTGTCCACCGCGCTGACGTCGATGAGCGCGGCGCCGACACCGACGCCACAGGCCAGGCCCATGCTCTGGCGGAGTCCCTTGGCCACCGGGTGACGCATGGTGGTGAGGCCCGCGCCGGCAGCCAGGCCGGCCGCCACGACGGCGATGTGGAACGCCCCGTAGCCCAGTGGCTGGAGCACCATCACCGCCGGCGCCAGGCAGGCTGCTGCGATCGCCCACCGCGCTGTGCGGACGACGGAGGTGTCTGGCTCTGCGTGGGTCACCCCGACGGGCCGGCGCCACCACGGCACCGGCGGTGGCGTCGGGTCGGGTCCGTCGAAGACGGCCGCCCAGCGCAGCAGTGCCGTGGGGTCGGCGGCGTCGTGCGGCTCACCGATGCGGGTGCCGTCCACCTCGACGATCGACGCGCCGGCGCCCAGCGACCAGGCCGCCTCCACGGCGCTGCGGACGCGCGCCGCTTCGGCGGCAGCATCGCCGGTGCCGCGCCGGGCCTCCACGACGTGCCGCTCCACCGCGTTGGTCCGCTGCTGGCGGACGATCACCTCGCCCGCACGCCACGACGAGGGCCAGTGGATGGTGGCCGCCTCGTCACCGTCCCGCCACGGCCGCACACTGTCCAACTCGTCGTGCCCGCGCACCGGAGCGCCTGGTGCCACACCGGCGGCCTCGTCGGCGAGCGGCATCGTGTGCGCCGGCACGGCGGCTGCGGCCGGGGCCACCCACATCGGGTCGCAGCGGACGGTGAAGGACCGTCGCCACCAGAACAGGCCGATGCGGCCGGCACTCGCCACCGTCACCCGCACCTCGTCCCAACGGCCCCGGGCGGGGCCGGTGCCGGTGATCTCGCACCGCTCGCTGCGGCACCATCCGGCGGCGACCCGCTCCGCCGTCGCAACCGCGCCGTCCGCGGGCCGGGCGACCCGGACCTCGACGTGCACGGGCCATCTCCCCGTCACCTCGACGACGGCGGTGAGCGGCTCCCCGGTGGTCGCCACGGCCGGCAGTTCCACGCCGACCACGCCGGCGCGGCGCAGCCGCAGCGGCGCAGCGACGAACCCGGCGGCCATCGCCACCAGGCCGGCCATCAGCAGGATCACGACGCTGCTGGCGCCGGTGAGCAGCGCGATGGCTACGCCGACCACCCATGCCGCGGCGAACGCCCACGCGCCGCGGGCGGGCCCGGCGGGCCTCAGCGGCGCGGTGCGGGAACCCCGGCCAGGCACTCGTCGACCACCTCTGCCGCGGCCTCGCCCGCCGCGGTGACGATCCGGTGGGCCAGCGTCGCCCGGGATGCCCGGGCAATGTCGTGCGGGGCCACGTAGTCGCGCCCGTCGAGGGTGGCGAACGCCCGCGCCATCGCGACGGTGGCCACGCCGGCCCGAGTGGACGCGCCCAACCGCACCCGCGGGTGGCTGCGGGTGGCCCGCAGCACGTCCACCGCGTAGCGGGCGACGGTGTCGTCCAGATGCACGGTCCGGACCGCGCTCCGGGCGGCCAGCATCGCCGCTGGATCGACCACGGCGGCCAGGCTGTCCAGCCGGGTGCGGCCGCGCCGACCGGCCAGCACCTCCAGTTCCTCCTCGGCGCCGGCCCGGCCCAGCGACACGGCTGCCATGAAGCGGTCCGTCACGCCCTCGGCCAGTGGGTAGGTGCCGGCCATCTGCACGGGGTTCTGGGTGGCGACCACGAAGAACGGCTCGGGCACCCGGTGCGCCACCCCGTCCACCGTCACGGTGCCCTCCTCCATCACTTCCAGCAGCGCGGACTGGGTGCGGGCGTTGGCCCGGTTGAGCTCGTCGAACAGCACGACGTGGGCGAACACCGGGCCGGGGCGGAAGCGCAGGCCGAAGCCGTCACCGTCCGGTGCCAGCGTGCCGGTGACGTCGCCCGGCAGCAGGTCGGCCGTGCCCTGGACACGGCGGAACGCGCCGCCGGACGCGGCGGCCAGCGACTGGGCCAGCAGTGTCTTGCCGACGCCCGGCACGTCCTCCACCAGCAGGTGGCCGCCGGCCAGCACACAGGCCACCGCGACCTCGATCTGATCGTGGCGCCCGGCCAGCACACCACCCACGGCGCGCCCCAGTGCCACCCCCACCCGGTGTCCGTGGGCGAGCGCGGTGGGACTCTCGCTGGTGACTGCGGGCGTCATACGAGTGTGTGATCGGCACACGAAGCGGCCGACTTGACCATTCCGAGCGACGCCGACCCGTCAGGTGAGCGGCTGGAAGGAGGTCAGGTCGGCCGTGTAGGTCTCGGTGTAGTACACGTCACCGATCACGCCGGAGTCGGTGTTGGAGGTCTTCTCCGTGGTCATCCGCACCGGCAACCCGCTGGGGGCCAGCCACCAGTCCGTCGTGGTGCGCTCGAAGTGGGCGTCGCCGCTGTCCACCACCATCCGCACGTGCACCGTGGCCACGGCGATGCCGTCCACCGTCAGGGTCTCGCGGGCGACGGCGGTCCATGTGGGGTCCCACGGCTCGCCGTCGAGCAGGCAGGTCACCGCCTGCTCCGGCGGCAGGGTGTCCGTCGTGGGGACCAGGAGCACCGTGGCGGTGCACGCCAGCTTCTCCAGCCGGCCGTTGGAATAGAACTCGTGGTAGTGAGCGCCCGCGGTCTGCAGCTCCACGCCGGCGTCGGTGACGCACAGACGCCACTCGTCGCGCCGTTGCTCCAGCAGGTCCCACCGCAGCAGCACGCCACAGCCGTCATGGGTAACGGTCAGCAGCGTCTCCGCCGGATAGTCGTGAGTGGCGCCGCCGAGGATGTCCACGGACTCGCTGCCGGTGGTGGCGTAGCGGTACACGCCGGTCGCCGGCAGCTGGCGCAGCGGCTGCGGCTCGGTGACCATCACGGTGGTCGGCGCTGCGGTGGTGGTGGGTGCCGCCGAGGTGGTGGTGTCGTGGAAGCGATCGAGCGCTTCGTCCGCCTCCACCCGGGTGGCGCGGTCCTGCGGCCACAGCGCCCTCACCAGCAGCCCGCCCGCGAGGACGACCGCTGCGATCGCGACGAACACCCACGTCCGCCGGCGGCGTCCCCCTCGCTCGGCCACGACTGGAGCCTACCCGTGGCGGCGGAGCGCCATTCCGTAGGCCTGCGCGGCCTGCTCGTTGAACGCCACGAAGGTGACCTCGCGCACCTGCGTGCGCGAGGCGCTCACGGTGGTGACCGCCACCTCGGTGGCCAGCTCCATCGGGTAGCCGTAGATGCCGGCGGAGATGGCGGGGAACGCCACCGTCGCCGCGCCCAACTCGTCGGCCACCGCCAGCGAGTTGTGGTAGCACGCGGCCAGCAGCGCCGGCTCGCCGTGGTCGCCGCCGCGCCACACCGGGCCGACGGTGTGGATGACCCAGCGGGCGGGCAACCGGAAGCCGGGAGTCCCCTTGGCCTGGCCCACGGGGCAGCCGTGCAGCAGGCGGCAGGCGGCCAGCAGCTCCGGGCCGGCGGCGCGATGGATGGCGCCGTCCACCCCGCCGCCCCCGAGCAGCGAGGTGTTGGCCGCGTTGACGATGGCGTCGACCGCCAGCGTGGTGATGTCCGCGGTGATGACGGTGAGCTGCGGCGTCACCATCTGCCGGCTCACATCATCCGCTGGCGGATCGGCTCGATCCGGTAGAGCACGCGGGTGTCCGTGGGGCCGAACGTGTACGGCCCGCCCACGTACTTGCCGGCCAGCTTGTTGATGTGGTCGGCGGCCTCCTGGCCGGCGACGGAGCCGACGACCCGGCCGCGCACCTCCGCGTAGCGGTACGGGTTCTCGGCGTCCCAGATGGCCACGGTGACCCGCGGGTCGGCGTCCATCGCCTTGGCCTTGGCGCGATCGATGTCGGTGTTGATGAGGATGTGCTGGTCGTCGGCGTCGACCCACATCACGTGCGTCATCGGATGGCCGCCGGCCGGGATGACGGTGAGTGCGGCGAAGTTCTTGGCCTGGGCGAGGTCGCGGATCTGGGGATCGAGCATGTCCCGATGGTACCGAGGGCGTCCCTGGCCGGGGGAGGGCCGTTGGTCCGATCGGCCAGACTGGGGTGCATGCGGATCACCGAACTCGACCACATCGTCCTGCGCGTCGCCGACATGGAGCAGTCGGTGGCCTGGTACTGCGACCTGCTCGGCCTGGAGGCCGTGCGGCTGGAGGAGTGGCGGCGCGGCGAGGCCCCGTTCGTGTCCGTGCGCGTCACCGCGGACACGATCATCGACCTCCAGGCCGGCGAGATCACCGGCACCAACGTCGATCACTTCGCGCTGGTGGTGGAGGACGTGGATCTCGCCGAACTGGCCGCAAGCGGTCGCTTCGGCGATGTGCGGCCGCCACGGGACCTGTTCGGCGCCCGCGGGGTGGGCCAGGGCATCTATGTGCGTGACCCGGACGGCCACGGGGTGGAGTTGCGGACCTACCCGGCCTGAGCCCGGGCCCCGCCGGCCGACGCCGCTGCGGCGCGGATGGCCGTGACAGTCTCCACCGCGGCCAGCGCGGCCTCGGCGCCCTTGTTGCCGGCCTTGCCGCCCGCCCGGTCGAGCGCCTGCTCCATCGTGTCCACCGTGATGATCCCGTTGGTCACGACCACGCCGGTGTCGTGGGCCACCCGGGCCAGCCCGGCGGCGCTGTGGTTGGCGATCACCTCGAAGTGGTAGGTGGCGCCGCGCAGGACGGCCCCGATGCCGACGATCGCGTCGTAGCGGCCGGTCGTCGCCAGTGCGGCGGCGGCGAGGGGGATCTCCCACGCGCCGGGGACCCACACGGTGTCGACGTCCCCCTCCGCCGCGCCGTGGCGGAGGAGCGCGTTGCGGGCGCCGTCGGCCAGGCGGTCGACGACGAGGTCGTTGAAGCGGCTGCAGACGAGCGCGATGTGCAGCCCTGCTGCGTCGGAGGTGCCGTGGACGGTGGTCATTCGAAGGCTCCGTGGAGGATCAGGCCGGCGAGGACGAGGTCCTCCGTGCGGCGGTGGGCGATGAGGTCGGCGATGGACACGAGGGGCAGGCGGTGGGTGTCGGCGAAGCGGCGCAGGTCCGGCAGGCGGGCCATCCGGCCGTCGTCGAGCACGACCTCGCTGAGCACGCCGGCGGGGAGGCGCCCGGCGAGGCGGGCCAGGTCGACGGCCGCTTCGGTGTGGCCCGGGCGCTCGAGCACCCCGCCGGGGCGGGCGCGCAACGGGAAGATGTGGCCCGGTCGGGTGAAGTCGCCCGCTCGGCTCCAGGGATGGGCCAGCACCCGGAGGGTGGCGGCCCTGTCCTCGGCCGAGATGCCGGTGGTCACCCCGTGAGCGAGGTCGACGGTGACGGTGAAGGCGGTGCGGAACGGGTCCTCGTTCGCCGCCGGTGGGACCATCAGCGGCAGGTCCAGTTCGTCGCAGCGGCGAGGAGGGAGGGCTGCGCAGATCACGCCGGACGTGTGGCGGACGAAGAAGGCGATGGCCTCCGGCGTCGCCGCGTCGGCGGCCATGATGAGGTCACCCTCGTTCTCCCGGTCCTCGTCGTCGGCCACCACGACGATGCCGCCGGCGGCGATCGCGGCGATCGCCTGCTCGATGGGATCGAAGCTGCTCACGACGCACCCCCGGCGAGCAGGCGCTCCACGTACTTGGCCATCACGTCGACCTCGATGTTGACGGGGTCGCCGGGGCACTTCGTCCCGAGTGTGGTGACGGCCGCCGTGTGGGGGATGATCGCCACGGTGAAGCCGTCGTCGAGCGGTTGCACGACGGTGAGGCTGACCCCGTCCACGGTGACCGAGCCCTTCTCCACCACGTAGCGCAGCAGGTGTGCGGGGATGCGCACCTGGAGGTCGGGTACCGGTGCCACCACCTCGCCCACCCCGTCCACGTGGCCCTGCACGAGATGGCCACCCAGACGGTCGGCCATCCGCACGGAGCGCTCCAGGTTCAGCGGCGCGCCCACCGCCAGCGAGCCGAGGCTGGTGCGCCGCAGGGTCTCCTCGCTCACGTCCGCCTCCCACCATGCCGGGGCCGGCGCCGGGTCCACCGCGACGGCCGTGAGGCAGCAGCCGTTGACGGCGATGGAGTCGCCGAGGTGGACGTCCTCCAGCACCGTCCGCGCCGTGATGCGCAGGCGCACCGTGCCGGACGCGCCCGCGCCGGAGTTGGGTTCGAGGGCTGCGAGCGAGCCCAGTTCTTCGACGATGCCGGTGAACATGCGTGCCGTCCGTTCCTGGTCGGGCGGGGGCGACGGGGGAATGGCAACGCCGGCGGGGCCACGGCGGGAACGCCCCGGCGGCACCACCGGCGAGCGACGAACAACGGGCTCGTCGCGGGCATGGTGGCGCAACGCGACGAGGCGCGACCCGGCGGCCACGCGACGCACCCTGCTCCCATCCGGACTGTCACCGTCGGCCCCGGAGTTCCACCGGATCGGCCCCACGCGCCGTGCCCCGCAGGGCCGTGTGCGCAGGGTTCGCGGGCTGTCACCGCCGGTCGGGAATTTCACCCAACCCCGCAGGGGGATTCAGTTGTCGGCCGCGACGCTACCGGTGCGGTCAGCGCTTCGCCGAACCGGCGGCGACGATGGCGGCGAACTCGCCGTCGGTGAGCGGCATGACGGACAGCCGGTTGCCCCTGGCGAGCAGGCGGCACTCGGCGAGCTGCGGCATGGTGCGCAACTCGTCGAGCGGGATGAAGCGCAGCCGCTTCACCGGTGCGACGGTGACCCAGTCCCACCGTGGGTCGGTGGGATTCGACGCCGGGTCGAAGTACTTGGATGCGGGGTCGAACTGGGTGGGGTCGGGCTCCGCCTCGCCGACGATCTTGGCGATGCCGGCCACCCCGGGCGGCGTGGCGTTGGAGTGGTAGAAGACCGCCTGGTCGCCCTTGCGCATCTCCCGCAGGAAGTTGCGGGCCTGGTAGTTGCGGATGCCGTCCCAGCCCTCGCGCTTCACCCGCACCAGGTCGTCGTAGCCGAACACGTCCGGCTCGCTCTTCATCAACCAGTAGGCCATGCCGCCGACGCTACCGGGCGGGGACGAGGCGTTCGTAGAGCGCGAGGTAGCGGGCGGCGGCCAGATCCCACCCGACGTCGCGGCTCATCGCCCGCTTCTGCACCTTCTGCCAAGCGGGCCGTTCGGCGTACAGGTCGCACACCCGTTCCAGCGCCACACCCAGCGGCCCGGCGTCCACGGGAGAGAACGCGAAGCCGGTGGCCACGCCGTCGCGCAGCGCTGCCTCGTTGGCGTCGATCACCGTGTCCGCCAGGCCGCCGACGCGCGCCACCACGGGCAGCGTGCCGTAGCGCAGCCCATACAGCTGGGTGAGGCCACAGGGCTCGAAGCGGGACGGCACGACGATGGCGTCCGCACCGGCCTGCACACGGTGGGACAGGCCCTCGTCGAAGCCGATGACCGCGGCGACGTCGTGGCGATGGTGGCCGACCAGGTGGCGGAAGCCTTCCTCCAGCGCGGCTTCGCCCGTGCCGAGCACCACCAGTTGGGCGCCGCGGTGGGCCACCCGGTGCCACGCCTGCAGCAGGAGGTCCAGCCCCTTCTGGTGGGACAGCCGGCTGACCACGCCGAACAGCGGCACGTCGGGGCGCACCGTCAGGCCCAGCTCCGCCTGGAGCGCGGCCTTGGACACCGCCTTGGCGTGCAACCGGCGTGTGGAGTAGGTGGAGTACGGCGGGGCGAGGTGGGTGTCCGTGGCGGGGTCCCAGAGGTGGTCGTCGATCCCGTTGACGATGCCGGTGAGGTGGCCGGCGCGAGCACGCAGCAACCCGTCGAAGCCCATCCCGCCTCCGGGCGTGAGGATCTCGCGGGCGTAGGTGGGGCTGACGGTGGTGAGGTGGTCCGCCCAGAGCACGCCGGCCTTGAGGAAGCTGAGGTGGCCCCAGTACTCCAGCCCGTCCCCGTCCATCACGTGCGCCGGGAGGCGGATGGAGGGGGCGAGTGCGCCGTCGAACAGCCCCTGGAACGCGAGGTTGTGGATGGTGAGCACGGTGGGTGGCCGGTCGGCGGCCATCACCGGGTCGTAGTGCAGGTAGGCAGCAGTGAGCGCCGCCTGCCAGTCGTGCAGATGCAGCACGTCGGGGCGCCAGCCGGCGTCCACGACACCGCTGCCGAGCGCCGCGCCCACCCAGGAGAGCGCCGCGAAGCGCAGGTGGTTGTCCGGCCAGTCCTCGCCGCCGGGCCCGGCGTAGGGTCCGCCGCCGTCGCGCCGAAACAGGTGCGGCGCGTCCACCAACCAGACCTGCAGCCCCTCCGCCGTGGTGCCCTCCAGCAGTGACCCGTCGCCCCCCATCAAGGAGAGCAGCGGCGCGACCGTGCGCACCTTGCGCAGCCGGCCGCGCACCCCCGGGTAGGCAGGCAGCAGCACCCGCACGTCGGCACCCAGCGGGGCCAACGCCAGCGGCAACGCGCCCGCGACATCTGCCAGCCCCCCGGTCTTCACCAGCGGGTAGCACTCCGGGGTGACGAACAGCACTTTCACCAAGGACGAAGGTAACTCATGGCCCCACGCGACGGGGCATGAGGGGTACATTCCGGCTATGGCCGATCCCAAAGTGCTCGTGATGGTGCTCGCCGGCGGGGAAGGCAAGCGGATGTTGCCGCTCACGCAGGACCGCGCCAAACCCGCGGTCCCGTTCGGCGGCAGCTACCGGATCATCGACTTCGCCCTGTCCAACTTCGCCAGCGCGCGGTACCTGAAGATCGTGGTGCTCACCCAGTACATGAGCCACAGCCTGGACCGCCACATCTCCCAGACATGGCGGTTCTCCGGCCTGCTCGGCAACTACGTGACGCCGGTGCCGGCGCAGATGCGCCGCGGCCCCCACTGGTTCGCCGGCTCGGCCGACGCGATCTACCAGAACCTCAACCTGATCACCGACGAGGACCCCGACGTCGTGTGCGTGTTCGGCGCCGACCACATCTACCGGATGGACCCGCGCCAGATGGTGAACCACCACCTGGACAGCGGTGCGGGCGTCACCGTTGCCGCCATCCCCGTGAGCTACGAGGAGGCCAAGGCGTTCGGCGTCATCGAGAGCGACGCCGAGGGCAAGATCGTCGCCTTCCACGAGAAGTCGCCCACGCCGCCCACCATGCCGGGCGACAGCACCCGCTGCCTGGCCAGCATGGGGAACTACGTGTTCGACACCCAGACGCTCATCGACATCGTCACGCCTGCCGGCGAGGACGGGGCGCCCACGGACATCGGCGGTCACGTCATCCCGGCGCTCACCGCGGCCGGTGTGGCCCACGTGTACGACTTCAGCACCAACATCGTGCCCGGGCAGGACGATCGGGAGAAGGGCTACTGGCGCGACGTCGGCACCATCGACTCGTACTACGACGCCAACATGGACCTGCTGGCCCCGGTGCCGGTCTTCAACCTGTACAACGACCGCTGGCCGGTGTTCACCAGCCACGGCAGCTACCCGCCGGCCAAGATCTCCCGCGGCGCGGGCGGCGAGCCGGCGCATGTGGACGGCAGCCTGCTCAGCGACGGCTCGATCATCTCCGGCGCGCACGTGGAGGGGTCGATCGTGTCGCCCGACGTCCACGTCCACCACGACGCCCACATCACCGGCAGCATCCTGTTCCCCGGCGTGCGTGTGGGTCCAGGGGCACGGGTCAACCGGTGCATCGTGGACAAGAACGTGGAGATCCCGGCCGGGCTGCGGATCGGCTTCGATCCGGCTGCGGACGCCCAGCGCTTCACCGTCAGCGACCGTGGCATCGTGGTGATCCCCAAGGGTTACGTGTTCTGAGATGAGCCTGCCGGGCGACGTTGCCGTGCCCGCCGAGCGGGCCACGCGGGTCGCCCTGGCGCTCGGCAGCGGTGGCGCCCGCGGCTACGCGCACGTCGGCGTCATCCAGGTGCTGGTGGAGCGCGGCTACGACATCGTCACCATCGCCGGTTCGTCGATGGGCGCGCTGGTCGGCGGGCTCCACGCCGCCAGGGCGCTGGAGCCCTACACGGAGTGGGTCACGTCGCTCAGCCAACTGGACGTGCTGCGCCTGCTGGACCCCTCGTTGTCCTCGCCCGGTGCCATCAAGGCCGAGAAGGTGTTCGCCAAGGTGCGCGAACTGCTCGGCGGGGTGCTCATCGAGGACATGGCGGTGCCGTTCACCGCCGTCGCCGCCGACCTGTTCGCCGGGCGCGAGGTGTGGTTCCAGCGTGGGCCGGCCGATGTGGCCATCCGAGCTTCGATCGCCATCCCCACCGTCATCACCCCGGTCATGCACAACGGGCGGTTGCTGGCCGACGGCGGCCTGCTCAACCCGGTGCCGATCGCACCGCTGGCGGCTGCCCGTGCCGACGCGACGATCGCCGTGTCGCTGGGCGGAGACCGTGTCGGGGAGCGACCTGGCGAGCGTCGCGGCCTGGGCGGCGCGCCGGACCACGCGTCGGCGGCACCGCGACCGGTGGAGGAGTGGGGCGACCGCTTCCGGCGGATGGCGGCGAACGTGATGGACCGGGAGTCGATCAAGGCGTTGATGGCCCGCTTCGACCGCGGCCGCGAGCGTGGCCAGGACGACGACGACGACCCTGGTCTGCCCGCCGGGCTGGGCAAGGCCGACGTGCTCACCCAGTCGCTGGAGGTGATGCAGAGCGTGCTCACCCGCTACCGCCTGGCCAGCTACCCGCCGGACCTCCTCATCACCATCTCCCGCGACGCGTGCCGCAGCCTGGACTTCCACCGCGCCGAAGAGATGATCGCCGTCGGCCGGGCGGCGACGATCGAGGCGCTGGACCACGCCGAACTCACCCCCACCCTGCCGGTGACCTCCGGGTGAGCGAGGCACCCATCCGGCCCGGGCTGTGCTCCGAACGGAGGGCATGAACGTCCGTCTCGAACCGACCGGGGTCCCCCGGTGGGTGTGATCCGCGCCATGCGCGCTCGACCCGGCGTCCTCCCCCCCGATGCGGCAGCGCCGGCCGATGGCGACGCCGCATCGGCCCTCCTCCGCCGGGCCGGGCGCGGCGACCAACAGGCATTCGCCGAGCTCTACGACGTGCTCTCCCCCCTGGTGCACGGTGTGGTGCTGAAGGTCGTCCGCGACCCGGCCCAGGCGGAGGAAGTGACCCAGGAGGTGTTCGTCGAGCTGTGGCGCACCGCCACCCGCTTCGACGGGTCGAAGGGTTCGGCCCGCGCCTGGGCGTCCACCCTGGCCCACCGGCGGGCGGTGGACCGGGTGCGCAGCGAGCAGGCATCGCGTGAGCGCCAGCAGCGCGACGCGGCGGCGGCCATCCGTGACCACGACATGGTGGTGGACGAGGTGGAG
Source organism: Acidimicrobiaceae bacterium (assembly GCA_020637295.1). Lineage (GTDB taxonomy): Bacteria > Actinomycetota > Acidimicrobiia > Acidimicrobiales > Ilumatobacteraceae > UBA668. The sequence goes on from JACJWF010000004.1 coordinate 218,592, forward strand.
GCCGGCCTGGACCAGGCCAGGGTGCGCCGGGCGCTGGACCGCCTCAGCGAGCTCCAGCGCGAGGCCGTCGAGCTGGCATATTTCGGCGGGCACACGTACCGCGACGTGGCGGTGCTGCTCGGCGTCGCCGAAGGCACCGTGAAGAGCAGGATCCGGGACGGCATGATCCGTCTCCGCGACGAACTGGGAGGTGAGGCATGAGCGACGTGGACATCCACCATCTGGCAGCGGCATATGTCCTCGACGCGCTCGATCCTCGCGAGCGGGACGAGTTCGAGACCCACTACGGCGCCTGCGACGTGTGCCGCGACGACGTGGTCGCGTTCCGCCGCACGCTGGCCGAGGTTGCCGCGGCGGTCGCAGTGCCGCCGCCGGCGGCCATGAAGGAGCGGGTGCTGGCCGAGATCGCCACCACCAGGCAGCTCTCTCCCAGGGTGGCCGCGACGGCGGACGTGGTGCCGCTGGCCGGCCGCCGCCGGGTGGGCACCTGGCTGTCGGTCGCCGCTGCCGTGGTGCTGCTTGCGGGCATCGTCACGGTGCTCGGCCTGGCCCGCCGGACCAGCACGTCGTATGCGGACGAGTTGGCCAAGGTCATGGAGCAGGACGACGCCACCGTCACGTCCCTCGCCCCCGCCGACGGGGTGCAGGGCACCTTCCGGGTCGCCTGGTCCGAGCACCTCGGCACCGCCGTGCTCATCGGTGAAGGGCTGCCGGCCGCTCCGGCGGGGACGGCCTACGAGCTGTGGTGGTTCCCCCAGCCCGATGCCACGGACTCGCCGGACAGCCCGAACGCGGACGGCCGGCTGGCCATGTACGTGCTGGACGCCGCCGGCGACGGCAACGTGCACCATGTGCTCGACCTGCCCGCCGACCCGGCGGCCTGGGCGATCACGTTGGAGCCCGAGGGCGGTGCCGCCGTCACCACCGGCGACGTGATCTTCATCGGCGCCGTCGCCTGACGGGGCCGCGCACGATTCGTACCGGCCCGTCCCGGCGCACGACACTGTCGCAATGAGCGATTTCCTCGACGAACTCGACGCCTGGCTGGACGACAACTGGGATGCGGAGCTGACGATCGCCGAGTGGTGGGACCGCCTCGGCCGCAGCGGCTGGGCCTCTCCCTCCCTCCCCGTCAACGCCTACGGCAAGGGCATGCCGCGCAACGACGCGCTGGCCGTCGGCAAGCGGATCGTCGAGCGTGGCGCGGTCGCCGCGCCCGGCGGGCTGGGCATGATGCTGGCCGCGCCGACCATCGCCGCCCACGGCAGCCAGGAGCAGATCGAGCGCTACGTCCTGCCGATCCTCACCGGGCAGCAGGCGTGGTGCCAGCTGTTCAGCGAGCCGGGTGCCGGCAGCGACCTCGCCGGCCTCGGCGCCCGCGCCGTGAAGGACGGCGAGGAGTGGATCGTCAACGGGCAGAAGGTGTGGACCAGCGGCGGCCATGTGGCCGACATGGGCATGCTCATCGCCCGCACCGATCCGGACGTGCCCAAGCACCAGGGCATCACCTGGTTCGCCATGGACATGCACCAGGGCGACGCCGTGGACGTCCGCCCGCTGCGCGAGATGACCGGCCGGGCGCTGTTCAACGAGGTGTTCATGAGCGACGCCCGGGTGGAGGACGCCGCCATCATCGGTGGCCTCAACAACGGATGGGCCGTGGCCAACACGACGCTGATGTTCGAGCGTTCCAGCCTGGGCGCCGGCGGGCACGCCGCCGCCGCGCTGGCCACGCCGGGCACCGTCGCCGGCCACCTCGGCCTGCGTGCCGGGGACTTCGTCCGCCAGGCCGGGCCGTCCGGTGGCGGTGGCGGCGGGGCGATGGCCAGCGGCGTGCAGAAGATGATCGCGGGCATGGCCAAGGCCAAGGGGCTGGCCGACGACCCCACGTTCCGCCAGGCGTACATGAAGCTGTACTCGCTGGGCGAGGTCGGCCGGATGCTGGCCCTGCGGCTGAAGGCCGAGAAGGCCGCCGGCCGCGACATCGCCGGTGCCCCGAACATCGCCAAGCTGTCGATGAGCGAGATCATGCGCCAGACGCGGGACCTCGCGCTGCGCGTCGCCGGCCCGGCCGGCACCCTCCACGCCTACGACAGCGAGCACCGCAAGGTGCTGGACGCCGCCACCGGCACGCCCGAGTTGGCGTTCGTCACCGAGATGGCGCTGTTCGCCCAGGCGCCGCCGATCTATGGCGGCACGGACCAGGTGCAGCGCAACATCCTCGGCGAGCGGGCCCTCGGCCTGCCGAAGGAGCCCAGCGACGAGCGCACCAAGTCCTGGGCCGAACTGCCGAAGAACGGCTGACGCCCATCCCCCGCCCGCCTGCGGGTGGGCGGCGAGACTGTGCGGATGGAACAGCGTCAGTGGCCGCGCACGCACGAGGAGCTGAACCAGCAGCCGATCCAGGTCCGTGTGGCGTCCGTGGAGCAGATCTTCAACCCGATGGACCCGACGCCGATCGAGGAGCGGTCGCTGAACATCGAGGTGGCCGACTGGATCGAGGAGTGGGCGGAGGACCTGGACCGCGACCAGCCGATCACCGTCGAGTTCTACGTGGGCGACGGGCGGGTGCAAGGACGCGAGGGCATCGTGGCCGCTGGGCTGCACAACCACTTCGAGTACCGCGAGTGGCAGGCCGGCCGGCAGCTCAGCAAGCTGTGGCGTGAGGGCCGGATCAGCCTGGTGATCGGCCTCGTCGCGCTCGCCGGCTTCAACGCCGCGTCGCGTGCCATCGGCACCAGCAGCAACCCCGTGGTGGAGGTCATCCACGAGAGCCTGTCGGTCATCGGTTGGGTGTCGATGTGGAAGCCGATCGAGATCTTCCTCTACGACTGGTGGCCGATCCGCCGCGAGCGGCGGGCCTGCCGCCGGCTGGCCGAGGCCGAGGTGCGGTTCCCCGCGGTCGCGGCGCGGGCCTGACGGGTCAGCTGCCCGTGAGGCGGCGGGTCAGTTCCCCGGCCACGTCGTCGCCGGCCAGCGCCGCCAATTCCCCGGCCAGCGACACGTACACCGGGACGTCGCCGATGTAGGCCGACGGGGCCGCCTGCGGCTCCGTGCAGCACCACGCCATCGTCGCGCCGCCTTCGTCCCAGTCGGCACGCGACCAGCGGCTGACGGTGACGACGTCCTGACCCGCCGGGCCGGCGGCCACGGCGGTGGCCGTGCGCAGCGGCAGTTGCCAGCAGACCGATGGTTTCCAGTCGATCGGTGACTCGTCGGCCTCCAGCGCGGCGAGGTGCAGGGCGCACCCGGCCCCACCGGCGAACCCGGGACGGTTGAGGAAGATGCACGCCCCGTCGGCGAGCGCGGTGTGCGTGCGGGCGCCGTCGCGGAAGATGCCGTCGGGCAGCGACCCGGCGGCGTGGGCCAGGGCGTGGAACTGCCAGCCGTCGGGGGTGAGGAACTCGGCGTAGGCGGCCAGCGTCATCGCCTCGTCGGCGTCCGCCATCGCCGTGCCGACCGAGCAGCACCCCTGCTGGAGGTGCTCGGCCGGTTCGTCGAGGATGCCCTGGCAACCCCGCCCCCAGGTGCAGGTCCAGTTCGAGCGGAGGAAGTCCTCCTCGAACCGCCAGACGGTGTCGGCGGTGCGGACCTCCACGTACGCGCCGTCCGGCGCCGGTGGGGGCGGGGTGCTCACGGGGTGTTCAGTGCCGGTGGCTCAGAGGGGGGAGGGCGTGGTGCGGGCCGCGGCGAAGCGGGCGGCCACGTCCTGCCAGTTGGCGATGTTCCAGAACGCCTTCACCCAGTCGGCCTTGACGTTCTTGTACTGCAGGTAGAAGGCGTGCTCCCACGAGTCGATCACCAGCAGCGGCACGGTGGTGGTGCCGGCGTTGCCCTGGTGGTCGTAGATCTGCTCGACCACGAGGCGCTGGCCGACGGGCTCCCACGCCAGCGCGCCCCAGCCGATGCCCTGCACGCTGGTGGTGGCGGCCGTGACCTGAGCCTGCATGGCGTCGAAGCTGCCGAAGTACTCGTCGATCGCGGCAGCCAGTTCGCCGTCGGGGCGACCGCCGCCGTCGGGGCTCATGTTGGTCCAGAAGATGCTGTGCAGGACATGGCCGCTGAGGTGGAAGGCGAAGCTCTTGCTGAGCGCGTTGATGGCGGCGAAGTCGCCCTTCTCGCGGGCGGCGGCCAGCGCGTCGAGCGTGTCGTTGGCGCCCTTCACATAGGCGGCATGGTGCTTGTCGTGGTGCAGGGCCACGATCTCGCCGCTGTAGTGCGGCTCCAGCGCACCGGGGGAGTAGGGCAGTTCGGGCAACGTGTACACAGTCATCTCGTCTCCTTTTCGCGTTGGTTCCACCGTATCGGCCGATCTCCGCACGCGCCTCGCGGGGCCCGGATTCGGCCCGGGACGCGCCGGAGGGGCGCCCCTCCCGTTGGGGCGCCCCTCCGGTCGGGGGGATCTAGGCGACCGGGCGGCGACGGCGGCTCATGCTCAGCGCCGTGAACCCGAGGCCGGCACCGAGCACCAGGAGGGCGCTGCCGACGACCACGACGGTCGCATCGCTGCCGGTGTGGGGGAGGTCACCACCGGGCGTCTCGGGAACCTGGGGCACCTGGGGCGTCTCGGGAACCTCGGGCACTTCCGGCACGTCGGGGATCTCGGGCACTTCGGGGATCTCCGGGATCTCGGGGATCTCGGGGATCTCCGGGACTTCGGGCAGGTCCTGGATCAGGCAGTCGGGCGTGTTCCGCGTCTGGCCGAAGTAGCCGGCCCACGGGTGCTCGTAGCCCTCGATGTCCAGCCACGTGTCGTAGGCGCAGGCGGTGTCGAACGTGATCACGTAGTCCTTGTCCAGCGCGTTGGCCGCCACCACGTCGCTCAGCCAGGCGGTGGCGGTCTGGGCCGGGCCGCCCACCGGCTGGAGGGTGGCCTGGATCTGGCGCTCGCACAGGTTGGCGACGTCGCCGTGGAAGAAGATTCGCCACTGCCAGTCGTACGGCGACGTCTGGGCGGCGCGCACGTCGATCTGGTCGGGCGTGAGGTAGTCGCACTCCTCGTCGCCGTCGTCGCCAGGGGGGATGATCGGGAAGACGGGGATGGCGCTGAGGATGCTCGGGTCGATCGTCAGCACCGGCGGGTCCAGTGGGTCCAGCGGACCCACGGGGTCGTCGCAGGCGCCGATCCACACGACATGGCCGGTGCCGTCGCCGTCTGGCATCCAGACGGCCGTGCAGTCATCGGTGCCGGTGCCGGTGCCGGTGCCGGCGTGGGCGGTGGCGCCCATGGCGGCGAGCGAGGCGGCGGCGGCGAGCGAGGCGGCCAGTGCGGTGCGGACCACGCTGGTGCGGATCCGGCGGGCGGTGCTGATGCTGGTGGCGGTGGAGGTGCGCATCGGGAGTTCCTTTCTCCGTCGGCGCCCGTTCGGCGCCGTCACCCGTCCAGAGCGCGCCCGCTCCTCCGGCTCGCGCTTTTCTCCCGGAAACCCTCCCGCGGCGTAGTTTCTTGTCATGGAGTTCGCTTACACCGACCGCTGCAACGACTACCGGGAGCGCCTGCTGGCGTTCATGGACGAGTGCATCTACCCCAACGAGGCGGTGTACGAGGAGCAGCTGACGGCCAGCGGCGACCCGCACCACCAGCCGGCGATCATGGAGGAGCTGAAGGTGGAGGCCCGCCAGCGCGGGCTGTGGAACCTGTTCCACCCCCACCAGGAGTGGGGCCCCGGGCTGACCAACGCGGAGTACGCCCCGCTCGCCGAGATCATGGGTCGCAGCTGGATCGCCAGTGAAGCCTGCAACTGCTCGGCGCCCGACACGGGCAACATGGAGGTGCTGACCATGTTCGGCACGCCGGAGCAGCAGGACCTGTGGCTGCGCCCCCTGCTGGCCGGGGAGATCCGCTCCTCGTTCGCCATGACGGAGCCGGACGTGGCGTCCAGCGATGCCACCAACATCTCACTGCGCATCGAGCGCGACGGTGACGACTACGTGCTGAACGGTCGCAAGTGGTGGATCACCGGCGCCAACCACCCGCACAACCGGATCTTCATCGTGATGGGGCAGACGGACCCGGAGGCCGCCCCCCACCGCCGCCAGAGCCAGATCCTCGTGCCGCGGGACACCCCTGGCCTCACCATCGTCCGCGACCTGCCGGTGTTCGGGTACTGGCACCAGGACGGCCACTGCGAGCTGCGCTTCGAGGACTGCCGCGTGCCGGCCTCCAACCTGCTGGCCAACGAGGGCGACGGGTTCGCCATCAGCCAGGCCCGCCTCGGCCCCGGCCGGATCCACCACTGCATGCGCTCCATCGGCGCGGCGGAGCGGGCGCTGGACCTGATGTGCCAGCGGGCGCTGCAGCGCACGACGTTCGGCAAGCGGCTGGCGGAGCGGGCCAACGTGATGGACTGGATCGCCGAGAGCCGCATCGAGCTGGAGATGGTCCGCCTGCTGACGCTGAAGACGGCGTGGATGATGGACACCGTGGGCAACAAGGCGGCGGCCGTGGAGATCAGCGCGATCAAGGTGGCCGGCCCCAACGTGGCGGCGAAGATCATCGACCGGGCCATCCAGGTGCACGGTGCCGGCGGCATCAGCGACGACTACCCGCTGGCGGCGAGCTGGGCGTGGCAGCGGGCGCTGCGGTTCGCCGACGGCCCCGACGAGGTGCACAAGATGACCATCGCCCGCCGCGAGCTGCGCAAGCACGACCCGTCGTTCCGCAGCTGACGGTCAGCCGGCGAGGCCGCCCTGCACCCGTACGGCGCGGTCCACCCCGGTGAGGGCCAGCCGGTGGCGCAGGCGCTCGCCCGCGCACACCACCACCAGCTCCCCGCCCTGCTCGCGCGCCCGCCCGGCAGCACCCAGCAGCATGCCGAGGCCGGCGTCGTCCAGCGCGGTGACCCCGTCCAGGTCCACGTACAGCTCGGTGCCCGGGTGCTGGCCGATGGCCCGCGTGAGGTGGTCGCGCAGCAGCGGCACGGTGGACAGGTCGATCTCGCCGCTGACCTGCAGCACCGGGATGGTGCCGAGCAGTGAGAGGCGGCAGATCAGGTCCATGGCCGGCTCACCCTACCGGGCGGCACCCGATGGCTATGGAGGCTCCAGCAGCATCGTGGCCGAGGCGGTGAGCGTGACGTCCGGCAGCAGCCAGCCGACGAGTGGGGCATCGGTGCGGTCGACGAAGCTGACGGTGACCGTCACCCGCCCACCGGCCACCACGGTGGCGACGTCGAGCGGCGCGACGCCCACGGCGGCTGCGGCCGCCTGCCCGGCGGCGCCCGCCGGGGCGGCCGCCACCGCAGCCGCCCGAGCGCCGCGCCGTGCCGCTTCCTGCACCGCCAACTGGTGGCGGGCGACCAGGCCGACCTGCAGCACTCCGGCGGCCAGCAGGCACACGAGGGGCAGCCCGAGGGCGAGCTCCACCGTGGCCTGCCCGCCGTCGCGGCGGCAGCGGTTCACAGCTTGTCGATCACGGCATCGATGACCTTGTCGAACAGGCGGCCGACTTTGCCGGCGCCGCCACCGCCGGTGGCCCAGGCGATGACCAGCAGGGCCACCAGCGCGGCGCCCAGCAGGACCAGTGCGTACTCGGTGGTGGCCTGGCCCTCGTCGTCCTCCAGCCGCAGCAGGAAGAGATGGAGCCGGACGAGGAATGCGTGCATGACGCCTCCTTCGGAACGTGGGTGGGTTCGCGTGGCCCGTCGTGGGGCGAGGAGGCTGCAGCGCAGCGATCAAGGCGGAACATATCGGCGCCGTCGGTCGGCGGCAACCAGCCACCGGGCGGACGGATAGGGTCGGATCGTGAGCGTCGAGGTGACCCGCCCGCTGCCCGCCGTTGCCGTCGTCACGCTGGCCCGGCCGGAGAAGCGCAACGCCCTCTCCATCGCCGTGCGCGACGCCGTTAGCGACGCACTGGACGCGGCCGCCGCCGACGAGGACGTCAAGGTCGTCGTCATCACCGGTCAGGGCACCCACTTCAGCGCCGGGTTCGACCTGAAGGAGTTCGCCGACCCCGACGCCGAGCACCAACGACGGCTGTGGGCCTCCAGCGACCGCTTCCACCACACGGTGCTGAGCAGCCCGCTGCCCACCATTGCCGCGGTCAACGGCCCCGCCCTTGCCGGCGGCTGCGACCTGGCCTGCATGGCCGACATCCGCATCGCCGTGCCGACCGCGCGGTTCGGCCACCCCGAGCACGCCTGGTCGCCCGTGGTCTACCGGCCGCTGCGCGACCTGATCGGCGGGGCGGCGGCGCGGGAGTTCCTGCTCACCGGGCGGGACATGGACATGGAGGAAGCCGTCCGCATCGGCCTGGTGGCCGCACTCGTCGAGCCGGAGGGGTTGATGCCGAGGGCGTTGGCAATGGCGGAGATGATCGCCCGGGCGCCGCGCACTGCGCTGGTGTCGCTGCGGGCGCGCATCCAGCGGGCGGCGGGCATCGACGCCGGCACGGCGACGCTGGAACTGTGAGCCGCTCACCAGGCCAGTGAGGAGATGGCGGCCAGCAGCAGGGGCGCCACGGCCAGCAGCACGAACGACGGGAGGGTGCAGAGCACCAGCGGGGCTGCCATGCGAATTGGCAGTTGGCGGGCCACCGCCTCGGTGCGTCGGCGGCGCTGGTGGCGAGCCTCGGCGGCCAGCCGCTCCACGATCGGCGCCAGGGGCAGCCCGTAGCGGTCGGCTGCGGCGAACGAGTCCACCAGTGGTGACGCCGCCGGGCCGACCGAGTGGCGCAGCGCGGCGAGCGCGTCGGCGAACCGCTGCCCGCTGTCCACCTGGGCCAGCACGTCGGCAAAGGCTTCGGCAACCGCCGGCGGCAGGTGGGGTGCGGCAGCACGGATGGCAGCGGCCGGTAGGTGGCCGGCGCGGACGGCCAGCACGATGAGCTCCAGCGCGTCGGGGTACGCGGCGGCGACGGCACGGCGATGGGCCCGGCGGCGCCGGCCGAGCGGATCCGGAGGCAGGCGAGCACGTCGCGGTGGGGCGGCGCCCGTGCGGGGGTGGGCTGACGGCACCAACCGGGCGGCGGCGACCACCACCAGCCCGGCGGCGAGCGCGGCCGCGCCGGCGGGGCTCATGCTGCGGACCCGGCGGCCCGGACGAGGCGGCGCATCCAGGCCCACCCGGCCAGGTTCAACCCCCCGCCGGCGACGGCGCACACCGCACCGGCTGGGCTGAGGAGTGCGGCGCGGAACGACGCGCTGGTGAGCGCGCTCCAGCCGGCAAAGGCGAGGGGCACGGCCGTGAGCACTCGAGCGCTGAGGCGGGCCTGGGCCGCATGTGCCTGTGCCTCCGCCCGGGCGGCGAGGCGTTCGCGCAGCAGCGCCGCCCCGGCATCCAGCGTGGCGGCTACCGGCCCGCCGAGCTCCGCGGCGGCGCGCACGGCCTGATGGACCACCGCCTCGTCGGCCGGGCTACCGGCCTCGTGCGCGGCACCGTCCGCAGGGAACGTCTGGGGTCGCAACGCGACGGCGGGAGCCTCCGGCCAGGCCGCGGTGGATGCCCATGCCGCACGCAGGGAAGCGCCCGCACGAACGTCGGCGGCCAGCGCGTCGAGCAGCGCCACCCAGGCCTCCGTGGACGGTGTGGCGCGGTGCCGCCGGCCGATGCGCCGTTCCCGGCCGGGCGCCACACCTCGGCGCGGCGGGCGTGGCGCGCCCGCCACTGCCGCCACCGCGACCAGCAGCGCGGCGGCGATGGCGGCGATGGCGGCGTTCATCGACGCCCCCGGCTGGGCAGCGCCACCACCTGGCCGCGTTCCACCAACGGGCGCGCCCGCAGCCGGCCATCGGTGGCCTCCACTTCGGCGATCTCTGCCACCGTCCGACGCCCGTCCGGCAGGCGGGCCACGTGCACCACCACGTCGATGCCTCGAGCCACCTCGTCGTGCACCGCGGTGAGTGGCCAGTTCGGCGTGGACTGGAGCACCAGCGACGCCAACCGCCCCAGCGCGTCCGCAGCACCGTTGGCGTGCACGGTGGCCAGCGAGCCGTCGTGGCCGGTGTTCAGCGCGTGCAGCAGGTGCACGGCTTCGGGGCCGCGGATCTCACCGACCACCAGCCGGTCGGGTCGCATCCGCAGGGCAGCGCGCAGCAGGTCGGCCAGCGTGACCTCGCCCACCCCGTCGGGCGTCGCCGTGCGGGTCTCCAGCCGCACGACGTGGGGATGGGCCAGCCGCAGTTCGGCGGTGTCCTCCAGCACGACGATCCGCTCCCCTGGGGCCGCGCCACCCGCCAGCGTGCCGAGCAGGGTGGTCTTCCCGGCGGACGTCGCCCCGCTGATCAGCAGGTTCGCCCGGCCGGCCACCAGCCGGCGCAGCAGGGCCGCGCCCTCGGGCGTGGTGAAGCGCTCCAGCGCCAGCGGAGCCACGGCGAAGCGCCGGATGGCGAGGCACGGCCCGTCCACCGCCACCGGAGGGATGACGGCGCAGAGGCGGCTGCCGTCGGCGAGGCGGGCGTCCACCACGGGTTGGGAGCGGTCGAGCCGCCGGCCGGTGGGCGTCAGCAGGTGTTCGATGGCGGCTTCCAGGGTGGCCGGGCGCATCCGCCCCACGCGCTCCAGCGCGCCGGCGCGGTCCACCCACACCTCGCACCCGGCGTTGACGAGCAGTTCGCCGACGTCGGGGTCGTCCAGCCATCGTTCCAGCCCACCGAGCGGCGATGCCTCGGCCACCAGGTCCACTTCCAGCCGGCGGCTCATGCCGCGGCCCGCAGGGTGCGGCTGAGGCTGGAGGGCAGCCGGGCAGCGAGCATGCCCGAGTCCACCGAGCGGGCGATGGCAGGGTCCCACGGCACCTCAGCGACGATCGGTACGCCCAGCGCGTGCTCCACGTCCGAGCGGCGCAAGGCACGCCCGGGCTCGTGGACGAGGACCGCGCCAGTGGGCCCGATCTGCTGGGCCGCCGCCCGCCGCAGCGACAGGTAGCAGGCCCGGGTGACCAGCAGGGTCTGGGCAGCGGCGGCTCGCAGGGCCGGTGGCGGGGCCCCGGTGCCGGCGTCCACCACCACCTCTGCGCCAGTGGCGTGGAGGCCTGCGGCGAGGGCGGCCCAGCGAGCGGCCGGCACGTCGCGCGCCGCGGCGATGGCGGCCGGGGAGCCGCGGTGGATGAGCCGCAGGCCGTCGCTGACGCCGTCCGCCAGGCGGAGCAGCGCATGGCCGTCCGCGACGGGCGACGCGAGCCAGTCGAACACGCCGGGGCCGGACGGCTCGGAGAGGCCCAATGCGGCCGGCAGGTCGCCGGCGAGGTCGACCAGCAGGCACGGGCCGTGCTGGGCGTGGAGGAGCGCGAGCGTCGCGGCGACCACGGTGGTGCCGCTGCCGCCCTTGGCGGAACAGAGGATGAGCATGACCGACCCCCAGGACATGGGACGGGATTCAACTGGGGGAAGTCGAAGCGGAACCTATCGACGGTGGCGGCGGCTGCCAACCTCGCGCCAGTAACGCGGCGCCTCGGCGGCGAGGTCCAGCGGGGCGACGCAGGCCTCGGCCGCGGCAGGGATCTGGGCGGCGGCCCAGCCGGCGGCGAACCAGGCCTGCGGGAAGCCCTCCTGGGCGAGTGCGGTGCAGGTGTCGCGGGCGACGATCAGGTCGTTGAGCGCGCCGAGCGCGTCCTGCGCCGGGGCCAGCGCCTTGATGTAGCGGTTCGCCTGCTTGGCAGGGAACAGGCCGGCAGTCAGTTCCGCCAGGTAGCGCAGGCGCTTCAGCCGCTTGCGCACCATGTGCTGCTGCTCCTCTTCCATCGTGGGGAAGTGGGCGTGGCCACGCAGGGCCTGGCGGCGGAGGCGGCGCATCTCCCCGGCCACGGCCTCACGCAGTGGCGGCTCACCCTCGGCGGGGGGCAGCGCAGGGCCGTGGGCGTACGCCAGCAGATCCAGCAGCAGCAGGGTGAGCGACGGGTCGCGGGCCACGTCGCCGGCGTCGTCGCGCGCCAGCGGCGGAAGGGTGAAGGTCGGCCCGCCGATGGCCTCGAGGTCGTGGATGAGGCCACCGATGACGTCCCGGTCCCGGGTGGCGCCGAGCCGCCCGAACACCTCCCCCAGGCGAGCCGCCCACGCAGGGTCCACGGCCGGGCTGAGGTGGCCGAACTCGCCGAGCACCGTGCGCAGCTTGCGGATCCCGACGCGGGCGATGTGCACGTGCTCCGGCCCGCCGAGGTCGTTGGCCAGGGCGCTGGTGTTGCGCAGCACCTGCACCAGGCAGGCCTGCACCATCTCGCGAAGCGCCGCGTCCACGCTCATGTCCGGGCGGAGTGCAGGGCGGGCGCCGCGGGCAACCCTGGCCGTGACGGCGCCGTCGGCCAGCAGGGCGCCGCGCATCGCCTTGTTCACGGTGTCCAGCCACAGGCCATGGCGTTCCGCCCAGTGGCGGGCGGTAGCGATGACGGTGAGGGGGGTGCCGCTGACCAGTTCCACTTCCAGTTCGCACACGTCGGTGGCGGCGCCCTCCGGCGTGGTGATGGTGCCACGGTCCATCGCGAACGTGACGGTGCCGCCCGTGCGGACCCGTTGGGTCCGCTCCAGGCGGTGCACGTTGGTGCGGAAGCGGACGGACGGCGCTGCCGCACCGGCAGCCGCCAGGTCGGCCAGCACGTCCGCCAGACGGTCGCCGGCCGGCGTGCCGGCGAACACGCCGGGGTCGCCGTCGGGCCACGCCGCCCTCCGGCCGGCCGGGCCGGGCACGGGCTGGTTGTGCTCGTCGCGCTGGAAGCCGTGACCTTTGGGGGCGGCCCACTTCAGCGTCTGCACCCAGCGCTGGCCCTCGCGGCGCACCCGCCACGCCAGACCTGCGGCACCGAGGCGGCCGTCCGCCGTGTCGAAGTACGCGGCGCGCAGGTGGACGGTGTGGGAACGGGTGCGGTCGTGGAGCGCGCGTTCGACCTCGGCCACCCGATCGGCGGGGATGTGGAGCTTCAACTCCACCTCGCTGGCCGCCGGCGCAGTCCGTTCCCGCGCGCCCATAGCGCTTGGACTGTACCCAGGGCCATCCGAGGTCCGGCCGGTGTTCACCGAGTGTTCACCCCGTCAGGGCAGCTCCGTCGGCATCGCTCCGCCCATCACGAACGCCGCGAGGTTGCGGGTGAACATCTCCGCCGCCCGGTCCGCGCCGAGCTGGGTTCCCGCCGCGGCGTGGGGGGTGATGATCACGTTCGGCAGGTCCCACAGCGGGCTGTCCGCCGGCAGCGGCTCGGTGACGAAGACATCCAGTGCGGCGCCGCCGAGGTGCCCGCGAGCGAGCGCGTCGGCGAGCGCCGCCTCGTCGACCAGTTCTCCTCGGCCGACGTTCACCAGGTGGGCGCCGGGGCGCAGCATCGCCAGTTCGGCAGCCCCGACCATCCCACGGGTGTCGTCCGTGAGGGGCGCCGTCAGCACCAGGTCGTCCACCGTCGCCAGCAGCTCGGCCAACCGGGTGACGGGCCAGGTCTCGCACGGCTCGTCGCCGCGGGGCTGGCGGCGCATGCCGATGACCCGCATGCCGAAGTGCGGCGCCAGCCGGGCGACCTCGGCGCCGATGTGCCCGAGCCCGACGATGCCCATCGTGCGGCCCTCGAGGTCCTCGTTGCGGATGTCCGTCCTGGCCCACTCGTGGCGATGCTGGAAGTCGGCGAACCGCCGAGCGTTCCGGCACAGCGCGATGACGTGCATCATCACGCTGTGCGCGATCGGCCGGGCGGTGGCACCGGGGGAGTTGGTGAGACGGATGCCGCGGTTGCGCAGTTCGGCGAACACCGGGCTGTCCATGCCGGCGGCGAACATGTGCAGCCAGCGCACGTTCGGCAGGCGCATCAGGGTGCCGAAGAAGGCGTGCCCGCGGCCGGACAGCCACAAGTCGTGAGAGTAGGTGGCGAGGTCCACCGCCGCCATCTCCTCTGCCGTGAGGTGGCGGTGGTCCGGCAGGGTGAGGAAGGTCAGGCCCGGGGCGACCGCCCGCCAGCTGTCCCCGTACCGCTCGGCGGCCGCCCGCGAGCAGAACAGCGTGAGGCTCAGGCCGACTGCACCTTCTTGACGGCCACGGCCACCAACCCGATGAGTGCGAGGAGGAGGATGAGTCGCTTCATGGGTGGGAGCCTAGTCCCGCTCCACTCTCCCGGTCGGCGCCCACTACCCTCGACCGACGGAGGTGTCCGTGCGCCTGGTGGGCACCGCCGCCTTCAAAGCGGTTGGGGCAGGCGATCCCTGCCCGGCGGGTTCGATTCCCGTCCACCTCCGCCAATCGATCTGGGCGCGAGAACGGAAAGCAACGTTGACATTGTGACAAGTTTGCTTTACACTCGCGCGACATGACGAACGCCCACAGCACCACCAGTTCCCCCAACCGAGGTCCCCGGCTCAGTGCCGCGGACAAGCACCAGCGCGACCGGTACCTGCGGGAGTTCATCCCGGCCATCGTGACCTTCTGGATCCTGCTGGCCGTGGTGCTCAACACCGTTGACGAGCAGACGTACGGGGCGCGGCTCTGGGTCCTCCTGCCGGTGCTGCCGATGATCGGCGTCGCCGTCGCGCTCTACCGTGCCGTGCAGCGGGCCGACGAGTACGGCCGGGTGGTGCTGCTCGAGTGCATGGCGCTGGGCTTCGGCGCAGCGATGGTCGCCTCGTTGGCGCTCGGGTTCCTCGGCATCATCGGTGAGGCGTGGACCTTCGGCGGATGGCTGGTCTTCGGCATCGGCATGACGACCTGGACCGGGTCGCTCCTCGTGCGGAACTTGCGCTGATGGAGAACAGCCTGAGGGTTCGGCGCGCCGCAAACGGCTGGAGCCAGGCACACCTGGCCGACCTGCTGGGCGTCAGCCGCCAGACGGTGAACGCGCTGGAGACGGGGCGCTACGACCCCAGCCTGCCGCTGGCCTTCCGGCTGGCGCGCGTCTTCGCCACCACGATCGAAGACCTATTCACGCCCACCGACAGCGACCTGCGATCGCCCGCATGACGGTTCGAACCGTGGTCCAGGGCAAGCCGATGCGGACGTGGAACCTGAGGCCGCCGGGTAGCGCCTGCGCCCGTCCAGGTGCATCATGGACTCGTGAGGTTCGCACGCTTGCTCGCGGCGGCCTGCCTGCTGGTCGCCTGCACGACGACGCCGGCCGGGACCACACCCTCAACGACCCGATCGCCGACGACGGCCGAGCAGACCTCCGTCTCCACGGTCGCGCCGACGGCCGAACCGACCACCACCGTCTCGTACCCCACGACCACGGAGCACACGCTGCCGGCCGACTGCGACGCCACCCCGCTGCTGGCCGAGGTGGATGCCCGCATGGCGTCGGCCCGCCTGGCGCCCGGTAGCGGCTGGCGGACCGACGGTTCGCTGTCCACGCCGTTCGACGCCATCACGCAGGACGCGGAGGAGTTCCGCTACCGGATGGGCCTGGACTGCCGGTTGCGCGCGTCGCAGCGAGGCGCCGACGGCTCCGTGCGACTGCTGGTCGCGGCGTGGACCGGGCAGCGCAGCGCCTTCGTCGTCCAAGCCAGCGATGCGCCGAGCACCCCGTACCGAGCCGACCAGCGCCTCCAGTTGATGGTCGAGATCGCCTGGGGCGAGTGGCTCGTCGACCAGTTCGTCTGGGCCGGCACGCTCGCTGACGGCCGTTCGATGGTCATCGGGACCGCCGACGCACCACTGGCCGTCGCAGCGAAGGCATGGCCCGCTGCCGTGCCCCGCTTCGAGGACCTGCCGGTCACCATCGCCGCCCAGAGGTACGGCATCGACGCGCTCCTCCAGGCCGGCGCCCGCAACGTCTCCGTGGCCGAACCCGCCGAAGTCGGCGCCGAGATCGCTGCCGTGCAGTTCATCACGCCCGCTGGCCTGCATCTCATCGCCACGGTCGCCCCTCCGGAGTGGTTCGACCCCGCAGCACGGATCGTCGACGGGGAGATGGCGATCGCCACGTTCGCCGGGATCGACGTGTACGTCACCACGGCATCGGCCGGCTCCTACGCAGTGGCGTCGGTGGGATGGGACTGCGGCGACTTCGTATGGTTCATCGACTCCTTGTACGGCACGGTCGACGAGCTGGTCGACTGGGCCGCCACGTTGATCGCGTCCACGGGGTGCGGAGGCTGAGCCCGGACGGGCTGCCGCGTATGGTGCGGGCATGGCCCCACGCCCATCCGTCTTCCAGGTCGCCTACTACGTTCCCGACCTCGCCGAGGCGGCCACCCGATGGGCCACCACCATCGGGGCCGGGCCGTTCTTCGTCGCCGCCCATCATCGGGCGGACCGCTTCACCTATCGGGGCACCGCCGTGGAGGCCGACGTGTCGTACGCGTTCGGCTACTCGGGGGACCTGCAGATCCAGCTGATCGAGCAGCACGACGACCTGCCGTCGATCTACCGCGAGCTCTACCCGGAGGTGCCCCCTCGCGGTGCCTTCCACCACGTGGCCCACCTCGTGGACGACTACGAGGGGGAGCGCCAGCGGTTGCTGGACCAGGGGTTTGACCTGGCCTGTGAGCTGCACGCCAACGACATCGTCGCCTGCTACTTCGACACCCGCGATGCCACCGGTGCGTTCACCGAGTTGCACTCACGCACACCGCGCATCGTGGCCACCTTCGGGCGATGGCGGCAGGCCCACGAGGAGTGGGACGGGGTCACCCAGCCCCTGCGCGGCCACGTCAGCGGGACGTGAGTCAGGCGCGGGCGGCGACGCGAGACGGGCGGTCCGCGCGGCGGCCGTCCTCGTAGCGCATCTCATGGCGCAGCGAGCCGTCGTTGCGCCACTTGCGGATCGCGGCAGTGCCGTCCTTGCCGTCCTGCCGTTTGCCGGTCTGGTAGCGCTCCTCGTAGTGCACGCTGCCGTCGGCGTAGTAGCCGCGGACCGCCGG
The DNA here is from genome assembly GCA_020637295.1 of Acidimicrobiaceae bacterium. Lineage (GTDB taxonomy): Bacteria > Actinomycetota > Acidimicrobiia > Acidimicrobiales > Ilumatobacteraceae > UBA668. The sequence continues at coordinate 235,355 of JACJWF010000004.1, forward strand.
CACCTTCGGTGACGGGTCCTGCAGTTCCCCGTGCTCGTAGAACAGCTCGTACTTGAGGCGGCCGTCAGGCCGGAAGCGGCGGTACGCCGGGTGGTTCTTCCCCGGGTTGTGCAGCCGCCCCTCGGTGTACCAGGCCACGTAGGCGATCGACCCGGCGACATGGCGGCGGACACGCCCGGTGAAGCCGGTGGGGATCTCCGACTCGTCGTCCACATTGATCGTGGTGAACACGCGGAACGACAGGGAGTTGGGGACGAGGTCGATCAGCTCCATGACACTCCTGTATCGCCCGTTCGGAGGGCCGACTTGAGCGCCAGTCCGGTGGAGGTCACCGCAGCGAGCGGCCGTACTCCACCTCGGCAACGGCGTACGGCAGGCTGGCGGCGGTGGCCGGGCCGTCGAACGTGCCGTCCTTGCCGGTGGGCTGCCACCCCGCCTTCTCGTAGAAGGCCCGCCCGCGGGGGTTGTCGCGCAGCACCCAGAGGACGGCGGTGGTGAAGCTCTGGCCGCGCAGCCAGTCCTCGCAGGCCGCCATCAGCGCCGGCGCGCACCCGCTGCCCCAGGCGTCCGGGTGGAGGTAGAACGCATACACCTCGCCGATCGGGGTGGCGACTGGGTCGGCCTCCGTGCCGTCGCACACAGGCTCCACCCGGGCGGGCCCGCAGAGCCCGAAGCCGACCGTCCGACCGTCGAGCACGGCGCAGAAGCACGCCGAGTGCCCCCGCTCGTTCCACGTCCACGCCTGCCACGTGGCCAGCCGCTGGGCACGGAACTCCGGTGCGTCGAGGTAGGCGTCGTCGATCACCCCCCGGTACCCGCTGCGCCAGCCCTCGGTGTGTGCCTCCGCCAGGGCGTGGGCGTCGGCGGGCACGGCGGGGCGGATCTCGATCATCTCCTGATGGTGGCACCAGTGTCGGGGTGGCCCGAACCGAATTGTGATGCGGGTGGTGGGCCGGTGCCGGGCATATCGTGAGGGCACCCCCTCGTCGAGAAGGAACGTCATGTCCGAGCCCTCGTCCCCGTCCGTCGTCATCGAGTCCAACGCCAAGGTCCACGTCAGCAAGTGGCCGCTGTGGGCCGCTCTCGGCGTGGTCGCCGCGCTGATCGTGTTCACCGTCGTCTGGTTCGCGGCCAACGGTGAGGACGACTACACCCCCGGGCCCGTGGCCCAGGGCCTGCTGGACGGGTTGGAGCGCCAAGGCGTGGACGCCTCGCTCACCCCCTCGGAGCTGAAGTGCGTGGATGACGCCGGCAGCAAGTACGGCATCGACCCGGCGATGTTCTCCGACGGGGTGGACGTGCTGGATGTCGACCCGACGCCTGCCCAGCAGGAGTTCGTCGGCGTGATGATGGACGACTGCCTCACCCGTTCCAGCCGCGTGGACATCATCGCCCAGGGCATGCTCGGCGATGCCGACATGGATGGCGTCACCGAGGCCCAGGCCCGCTGCGTGGGCGAGAAGATGGACGACACGATCATCGACGCCGGCGGCTATGGCAGCCTGGCGGAGGACCCGGAGGCGGCGTTCGGCCTGGTGTTCGGGATCTTCGGCTCGCTCGGTGAGTGCGGCATCGACATGACGGACCTGATGGGCATGGGCGGCTGACACCCGGGCCGCAGCCGGTCGCGTCAGGCCCGCACGTCGGGCTGCGGGTCCAGCCCGGCGTCGAACTCGGTCTGCAGGGCGTCGCGCAACTGGCCCGCGCCGCGGAAGCCACGGACGGCCCACTCCCGGCGCTCGCCGTTGTCGCTGACCGCCTCGACCCGCCACGGCCGGCCGAGCACGAACCGCCCGACGGCACCTCCGACGAAGACGAACGCCAGCCAGAGCAGGTCCAGCCCGAGCAGGATCACGGGCGGGAACACGAACCACAGCAAGAGGAACGCGGCGACGGCGATCAGCAGGATCGCCAGGTCGTCGAAGCCGTCCACGCACCCGTCAGCGGCGTCGATGCCGTCCCACCAGCGCGAGTCCCGCTGCGTTCCCCGGCTGGGCGTCGGCGTGCCGGTGGGTGCGGCGGGACGGTCCGTGGACCAGGAACGGCGGACGCGTCTCGACACGGTGCGGAACCGCTCGCGCACGCCGACACCGTCGCGGTGGGGCAGCCAGCGGCGGCGAACCCGCCACGTGGGCCGGGTGGGCAGCAACGGCGTCAGACGGCCAGGAGGTCGCGGGCGCCGGTGTCGCTGCTGGGGTGGCGCAGCTTGCTCATCGCCCGGGCTTCGATCTGGCGGATGCGTTCCCGGGTCAGGTTGAAGTGCTCGCCGACCTCTTCCAGCGTGCGCGGCTCGCCGCGGTCCAGCCCGAAGCGCAGCTTCAGGATCTCCCGCTCGCGCTCGTCCAGCGGGGCCAGCAGGCGGGCGATCTCCTCCGGTAGCAGCGCGGTGGCCGCCACCTCGAAGGGCGACTCGGCGGAGCGGTCCTCCACCACGTCGCCGAGCTCGGCGTCGCCGTCCTCGCGCAGCGGCTCGCTGAGCGACAGGGGCTCGGCCGCGAAGCGCAGTGCCTCGGTGACCTTGTCCTCCGGCATCTCCACTTCCTTGGCCAGCTCGCTGAGCGTGGCCGGGCGGCCGAGCTTGAGCTCCAGCCGGCTGCGGGCCTTCTGCAGGCGGGCCAGGGTGTCGCCGGCGTGGACCGGGAGGCGGATGGTGCGACCCGTGTTGGCGATGCCGCGGGTGATGGCCTGACGGATCCACCAGGTGGCGTAGGTGGAGAACTTGAAGCCCTTGCGCCAGTCGAACTTCTCGACGGCGTGCATCAGGCCGAGGTTGCCCTCCTGGATGAGGTCCAGCAACGGCAGGCCGCTGGCCTGGTACTTCTTGGCGATCGACACCACGAGGCGGAGGTTCGACTGGACGAACGCCCGCTCGGCGTCCTCGCCTTCACGGGCCGCCCGGCGCAGTTCGCGCTTCTTGGCCGCCGTGAGCTCTCCGCCGCCGTCGAGTTCGGCGATGGCCGCCTTGCCCGCTTCGATCTGCTTGGCGAGCCGGACCTCGTCGTCCTTCGTGAGCAGGCTGTACTGGCCGATGTCGGTGAGATAGAGACGAACAAGGTCTTCCTCGTCCCGTTCCACGCGATCTTTCGCCACGGCTGCTCCTCGCTCTACCAAAGGGGGGTCCGGACGGGTCGCCAACCCGGTGATTCGGTCACGATACCGAGGTCGTCAAGCCCGTCCACCCCTGTGCACAGATTCACAAGGTGATCGTCGCGGGGCCGTCGCGGCCTGCTGGCTAGGGTCGCGGCGATGAGCGACGAGGTGGAACTGGCCGTGGTGAGCATGCGGTTCGACGCAGCCGATCCGGCGGCGCTGCTCGGTGTGCTCTCCAAGTACGTCGTGCTCACGCGGATGGAGCCGGGCTGCCGCAATGTGGATCTGTGCCAGTCGGTGCTGTCGCCCGGCCGCTTCCTGGTGGTGGAGAAGTGGGACAGCCCGGATCATCAGCGGGCGCACTTCGACAGCGCGGTGATGGTGGAGATGGCCCAGTCCTGCACCGGCCTGCTGACTGCCGCGCCGGACATCGAGTTGTGGGACGGCGCCAGCGCCCACGACCTGCGCTGAACCCTCACCGAACCGTCACCTCGCGCACACACTCGGGCGGTAGGGTTCCCGCCAACGTGACCCGCCACGAGCGAAACGAGAGGTCCCGATGTCGAACCCCATCCTCAACGACCGCAACTTCAACAAGGTCGCCGAGAACCCCGGCTGGGCGGCGCCCGAGCCGTCCACCCGCTCCACCCCGATCGACGACGGCCCGATCAGCCCATGGCAGTCCGCCCGCGACACCATGAGCGTCAGTGGGTCCATCACCGCCACCGGCGTGCTCATGGTGCTGCTGGTCGCTGCCGCGGTGGTGGGTTGGAACATGGTGGAGACCTCCACCAACACGTTCCCCGCGGCGGCGATGATCGGTGTGGTCGTCGGCCTGGTCTGTGTCATCGTGATGATGTTCAAGCCGATGTGGGCGCGTGTGCTCGGCCCCATCTACGCCCTGGGCGAAGGCCTGTTCATCGGTGTCATCTCCAAGGCGTACAACGATGTGTACGGCGGTGGCATCGTCGTCCAGGCCGTGGGCGCCACCCTGGCCGTGGCCCTCGTGATGCTGGTCCTGTACCGCACCCGGGTCATCAAGGTCACCGAGAAGCTGCGCAGCGTCATCATGGCCGCCACGCTCGGCCTGATGGCGTTCTACGCGCTCACCTTCGTCATCCACCTGTTCGGGCCGGACATCGGTGCGTGGCACCGCGGCTCCAACGGCATGGGCATCCTGTTCAGCGTGTTCGCCGCCGGCCTGGCCGCGTTCAACCTGCTGCTGGACTTCGACTTCATCGAGCGCGGCGCCAAGCGCCAACTGCCCAAGGGCATGGAGTGGGTGGCCGCGGTGGGCCTGCTCGTCACCCTGGTGTGGCTGTACCTGGAACTGCTGCGCCTGCTGGCCAAGCTGCAGGACCGCTGAGCACGGCTCGTCGCCGCTACAGCGTGCGGAGGAAGCCCAGCAGGGCGTCGTTGAACGCCCGCGGGGCCTCCTGCTGCACCCAGTGCCCGGCGTCGGGGATCAACACCTCGCCGCGGTAGTCGGGCAGCAGGTTGCGCATGCGCTCCGGGCCGGTGGGGTCCATCAGGCGGACCACGTCGTCCTCGCCGCAGATGAAGTAGCTGGGCATGGCCACCCGGTCGGCGTGGAGATTGGCCAGCACGGCGAAGTTGCCGTCCAGGTTGCGGTAGTAGCTGACCGGGCCGAAGAACCCGCTGTGGGCGAACTCGCGGGCGTACTCGTCGAGGTCGGCATCTGTCAACCACGGCCCTTCCGGCCCTGGATACGGCAACGCCGGCGGGGCGTCCATCATCGTCAGGAAGCCGGTGCCCTCCATCGGCGGCAGCTCGGTGGGCATCTCCCGCCCCTTGGTGGCCGCGCCCGACGCGCCGTACAGCACCTTGGCCATGGTGTCGCGTGGGTCGGCATCCAGCTCGGCCTCCGGCGGGCCGACCTGCTGGAAGTAGAGGATGTAGAAGAAGCGGTCGCCGTAGACCATGTTCATCAGCTGGGTCGGTGGCGCCGGCCACTCCACGTACGGCACGCTGACCCCCACGACGGCGCGCACCCGCTCCGGCTGCAGCACCGCAGCCTGCCAGACGATGATGCTGCCCCAGTCGTGGCCGACGAAGATCGCCTGCTCCTTGCCGTAGTGGTCCAGCAGGGCGAACAGGTCGCCGGTGAGTTGCTCGATGCCGTAGGCGTCGACCTCCTGCGGCGCGGAGGAGTGGCCGTAGCCGCGCTGGTCAGGGGCCAGCACGTGGAAGCCGGCGTCCACCAGGGGCGCGAACTGGTGGCGCCAGCTGTGGGCCAATTCGGGGAACCCGTGGCAGAGCAACACGGTGGGGTTGCCAGGGTCGCCGGCCTCGTGGACGACGAGCTCCACTCCATTGACGGCGATGTGGTGCGTGGTGACGGCGGTCATCCGGGCAGTCTTGCCCACCCGGACCCGGCCGTCGTGCACCCTGCTGCCGGCTGCCTACAGGTAGTAGCCGGTGATGTCGATGATGAAGTTCGCCGACGTGGCCGTGCCGCCCGCCACCACCGTGAGCTGGCGCGACGTGTTCAGTGAGCTGAGCGTGCCGTTGGCCACGATCTGGTTCGACGCGAACCAGTTGATGCTGGAGGCGTTGACGGCGCTGTTGCCGCCGGGGTTCACCGCGAGGTATCCGTTGGAGCCCACCGTGTTGACCACGGTGAGGTTGAACGTCACGGCGCGAGCGTTGGCCGGCACGAAGTTGTTCTCCACCACGGCGCCACCGCTGGGGTTGATCCGGTTGGCCACCGAGATGGTGCGGTTGAATCCGGTGGACAGGGGACCGGCGCCACCCTGCGCCGGGCGCGAGTCGTAGACGCGCCCAGGGGTGACGGCGTGGAAACCACCCGACACCCCGGCACCGGTGATCTTGCGCCACCGCGTGGAGCCGGAGCCGTCGACGCAGAACCACAGGTCGCCGCTGTTGACCTTGAACTGGCCTTCCGAACCCGAGTTCTGCGTGGGGGCACCGGAGCCGCTGTTGTCGGTGAGCTTCAGCGGCACCGGGCCGTCGAGCTTGGCGCCGATGCCGGACTTGCTGGCGCCCCACAGGCCGATGTTGAAGCCGCCGGTCTTCGTGCTGTCGGCGTAGGCCGAGATGCACGAGAGGCCGGCGTTGATGTTGTTGAGGCTGGAGTCGTTGGTGACGGTGAACGCGCCGGCCACCCGGCCCGTGTCGTAGCTCCAGCTCGATGAGGGAATCAACCATGTGGGCGTCTGCGCGGTCTGGCTGTCGTTGCCGATGACGAGGTTGTTGCCGTCGGAGGCAGCGGCGGGGCGGGCGAAGGCCAGGCCGCCCACGGCGGCGCCGGCAGCGGCAGCACCGATGCCGCGGAGCATGTTGCGGCGGTTGACCGGCTCGTCCGGGCGGGCCTCCAGCTCGTCCAAGCGAGCCTGCATGCGGTGCAGTTCAGCCTTCAGCGTTGCGATCTCGTTGTGGTCCACGGACATCTCCCTTGTCGTGCAGGCGGGGCTCGTCCCCGTCGCCGTGTGGTTGCCCAGCACCTTAGACGGGCTGAACGCTCAGGTGAAGCGCGCGCGCAGCGTGTTGAACCGGCGACGCAGCGGGCTGGCCAGCCAGTGCTCGCGTTCGATCCCGATGACGTGGACGTCGGTGAGCGCGCCGCCCACCACCATCCGCTCGCGCAGCACGCCCAACCTCACGGCCTCGCCGCGGCGCAGACCGGACTCGAAGGCGTGCACGTTGTGCTCGAAGGAATGGGCGTAGAGCCAGCGGATCGGCCAGTTGCCGAACGCCCACTCGCAGAACGCCATCAACCCCTCCATCACCAGGCCGCTGCCCCGGTGTTCCGGCCCGGAGTAGAGGGAGAACCAGCCGTGGCCGGCGCGCAGGTCCACATCGTGCAGTTGCAGGTAGCCAACCACCGTGCCGCTCTCCCGGCCCTCCACCACCATGATCTGCTGGGTCTGGCGCCACAGCGCCGGCTCGTACTCCTGGAGCGGCGGCAGGTCGCCCCGGTAACGCCACGTCATCGCGGTGGACGGATCCGACTCGATCTCGTAGAGCCGCAGGTAGTCGTCCGGCTGCACCGGCCGGAACACGATGCGTGACGTGGTGATCATCGCCGCAGGCCCTCTCTCCACTCCTGGAACCGCTCGGCGGTGAGCACGGCGATCGTGCGGTCCTCGTAGTGACCGTCGATCTGCGTGAAGTCCGGGTAGCGCACCTCGATCTCGAACAGATCGGCGAGGTCACCCAGCAGGTCAGGATCGCCGCTGAACCGCTCCACGTACAGGCGCCGGATGGCGGCGCCGTCGAACGCGGCCACCAGCAGGTCCGGCGCGTAGCGGCGGGCCAGCGCCTGGGCGGCGGGGTCGGGGAGGGAGAAGAACTCCAGTGTGGCGGTGCCCGAGGCGCCGGCGTCGGCCAGCATGGCGCAGGCGACGGGTTGCTGACCCTCGTCGAAGACGATCACCCCGGCGGCGACACCCGAAGCGGTCTCCAGCAGGTGGCTGGGCTCCAGGCCGTCGCGGCTGAACCGCCACCACCGCGGGTCCACGTCGGCCACGAGCCGGTAGACGAACGGGATGTCGGTGGCGGCGATGAGGCGCCATCCGCTGGACGGCGCGACGGGTGCAGGCTGATCACTCAGGGCGCGTCGACCACCATGGACTCGCCGGATGTCAGCGACTGCAACTCTCCCCAGGTGAGCGCGTCGGCGGCCCATACCCGCTCGAAGCGGGTGTCCACCTGATCGGTGAACCCGAACCGGTTGCGGAAGTTGTACCGGAACCGTTGCTGGTTGACGGTGAGGCCGAGGCGGGCCATCCGCCCGGCGCAGTAGGTGTCCCACGCGGCGGCCTGCTGGAGGGTGAGGTCGTCGTCCGTCGGGGCCTCGCCGAAGCCGCCCTCCAGCCGGTCGCGGGCCTTCAGCAGGCAGCGGGCCAGGCTGGCGGCGGTGGCCGTCTCGCTCTGGTGGCGGGGGCGCTTGGTGTCCTCGAACGCCCCGCTCTCCACGTGCAGCACGATGGTGTCGCCGAGGTCGATGCGCACCCGCGACAGCGGCGTGGTCTCGTCGATCTCCACCTGCACCGGCCGGTCGATGCCCGTGAGGCGGGCGACGTCGTCGGCGATGCGGGCGGTCTGCGCCGCGTCGAAGTGGACGAAGCGGAACTCCTCCGGGGTGACGGTGACGGTCATGCCGGGTCGGCGGTGGTGTCGCCGGCCAGGGCCGCCGCAGCGAAGGCCTTGCGCTCCTCGAGGGCCTTGAGGCTCATCTCGGCGATGTCCTCCACCTCGGTGTCGGTGAAGCCGGCCAACTCGCGGAAGCGGCGGGCGAGGCCGATCGGTGACTCCTTGGAGTCGCTGCGGGTGCCGCCGAAGCTGAACAGTTTGTCCACCACCTGCTGGAACTCCAGCGCCTTCTTGCGCCGCTCGGCGTCGTTCTCCGTGATCCGCCGCAGCCAGTCGCTGCCCATCTTCACGTGGGTGACCTCGTCGGCCAGCATCCAGTCCTCGCAGAACTCGAGGAACGGGTCGCCGGCCAGGTCGCCGAACTCCTTCATCGTGGTGAACACGTCGATGGCCAGGCCCTCGAGCGCCCGGTTGACGCCGGCCAGGCGCAGCACCGGGTCGTTGCTGCAGGCGGCCTCGAAGAGCACGGTGTTCTCGGCGAACTGGCCGATCTCGGTGCCCATCCAGTCGCTGAGCTTGACGCTGATCTCCACATGGCGGGCTTCGTCCCACGCCTGGCGGGCCATGTCCAGCTTCAGCGCGAACGGAGCCTCGGTGCCGGTCTCGAAGTCCCAGCACGTGCGGCCGGCGCCTTCCAGCGCCTGGATCTCGCCCACGAAGATGCCGTGCATCAGGCCGCGGGCGCGGTCGCTGGCGTCGGCCCGGTCGGGGGTGAGCCGGTTGGTCTTGTTGCGGCTTTCGGCGTTGAGCACGGTGCGTGGATCGGCCTGCGCCTGGCGCATGGTGATCTGCTCGAACCGCTGGTCGCGGGCGAGCTCCTCGACGGGGAAGAACTTGCGCATTACTCCATACCTCCAATGGTGCCCGGGCCGGCGATGCCGCCGGCTTCGAGCATCAGGGTTTCCAGGCGGGCCTGGTGGGCGGCCGCCCGCTGGACCTCCTCGGGCGTGTCGAGGAGGGACTGGATGAGCATCTCGCCGTCCGTCCAGTCGGCCACTTCGTCCTGCAGGGCGAAGTTGAGCGAACGGATGGTGGGTGCGTCGGTGATCTCGCTGGTGTTGTTGCGATGGAACGTGTATGCCGCGATGAAGTGGGGGATGAACACCCGGTACACGCCGACCAGCTTCTCGATCGTCTGCTCCGGCGCCTCCGGCTCGGTCATGGCCTCCACGAAGCGGACCATCGCGTCGTTCGGCGGCACGGTGAGCCGGTCCGGGTTCATCTCCCGCAGTTCGGGCAGGCGCTTGTGCCACAGCTCGGCGTGCCAGGCGTGGTGGTAGCAGTGGGTGCCCAGGCGCATCTTCACGTCCAGCTCCGGCACGGTGGCCACCCAGCCGCCGAGCGCCTCGAACAGCTTCATCTCGGCCCACTTGTAGTGGCCGACGCGCCGCGCGGTCTCCTCCACGTCGAACAGGCCCGGCAGCTGACGCCGGTCCCACGGCGCGAACGGCGCCCTCGGCTTGAACGGATCGGCCACGAGTTCCCCCTCTACGGACACGAGTGCGGTCGATGCTACCCGACGCGCCAGCGGTGCTCCTGCTCGCCGAGGTCGGACGCCGGGGGAGCGTCGTGGAGGTACTCCAGCAGCATCGCCCGCCATGGCGCACGGACTTCCAGCTTGCCGAGGATCGCGCTCACGCCCCACACCACCCGGTCGAGGATGACGAAGCTGGCCGGCATGTTGAGCCGTTCGATGACCTCGGCGTGCGGGCCCTTGACGTCGATGATCGTCGCCATGGCGTCCTTGACGAACGATCGGGTGAACGTGAACTCGTCGGTGAGATAGGGAACGTAGGGTGCGCTGACGTAGTCGAACACCCGCTGCGGAGCCAGGCCGTGCCCTGCGTGCAGGAAGCCGACGTGCTCCATCGCAGCCACCAGGCGCTCCGGGTCGCGGTGGACCACGATGGCCTCCAGGCTGGGCAGCAGCTCCTGCCACTCGCCCGCCGACCACCGCTTCACCAGGCCGAAGTCGAGGAAGGTGACCTCGCCGTCGGCGGTGAACCGGTAGTTGCCCGGGTGGGGGTCGCCGTTGAACGCGCCGTGGAGGTGGACGGCGTGCTGGGCGAACCGCCAGATGCTCTCGCCGGCGCGGCGCTTCGCCGCGGGGGTCGCGGCCGCCTGGAACTCGGCGAAGCCGATGCCCTCCACCCATTCGGTGGTGAGCACGCGGTGAGCGCTGTGCGCGGTGTCCACCACCGGGATGTGCACGAACGGATGACCGGCGAAGGCGGTGGCGAACTCGCGCAGGTTGGCGGCCTCCAACCGGTAGTCCAGCTCGTCGCCCATGCGGGCCCGCAGCTCGTCCACGAGGGCCTTGGTGTCCAGGCCCTTCAGGGCGAACGCGCCAACCAGCCGGTACAGCCCCTCGGCGTTGGCGAGGTCGGCCTCGATCGCGTCACCCACGCCGGGGTACTGCACCTTCACGGCAACTCGGCGGCCGTCGCGGGTGACGGCACGGTGCACCTGGCCCACGCTGGCGGCGGCCACGGGCGTACGTTCCCAGTCCAGGAACACCTTCTCCGGTGGGGCACCCAGTTCCTGGCGGACCACGGCCTCGGCCGCCTCCGGCGCCATGGGCGGGGCGTCGGCCTGCAGTGCGGAGAGCGCCCGCTGGGCGTCGTCCGGCAGGGCCTCCATGATGAAGCTCAGCAGCTGCCCGAACTTCATCAACGCGCCCTTCATGTTGCCCAACTCGCGGGCGACGTCCTCCGAGGTGCGCAGGGCGAACGACTGGTCCAGCTCGGCCTTGCGCTCGTGGCCGCGGGTGGCCAGGCGGCGGGCACGATGCCACACGTAGCGCACGCCGTTGCGGGCGGTGAGCCGCCACACCCGGGCGGTGCGGGTGAGCCGGACGAACCGCCGGTTCACCCGGTCACTCCGGGGCGCGGCGGGCGGTGGGGTGGTCGGCCAGGTGGCTGTCGGGGATCGGCGCGCCGGTGACTTCGTCGGTCCAGTACGTGCCGGCATCAAGGCGGGCCAACGCGGCCTCCACGCCCGCCAGGTCGCGCTCGATGCGGTCCAGGTCCGGGGCGGGGGAGGCGGTGTCCGCGGATTGGGTGGCCGGGTCGCTCATCGGCGGCCAGGCTAGCGACAGATGACGGTCCGGTGAACGGGACCAACGTCCGTGTGCGGGCCGGAACCTCGTGTCGTAGGGTTCGGTCGTGGCGCAGGTCCGGCTGGAACACATCACCAAGGTCTTCGGCGACGGAGCGGAGGCCGCCACGGCGGTCGACGACGTGTCGCTGGAGATCCCCGACCACGAGTTCATGATCCTGCTCGGGCCGTCCGGGTGCGGCAAGAGCACCCTGCTGCGCATGGTGGCCGGCCTGGAGGACCCCACCGAGGGCGACGTGTTCATCGACGACGTGAGGGTCAACGATGTGGAGCCGAAGCTGCGCGACGTGGCGATGGTGTTCCAGTCCTACGCCCTGTACCCGCACAAGACGGTGGCCCGGAACATCGAGTTCCCGCTGAAGGTGCGGGGCATCGGCAAGGCCGAGCGGGCGGCCGAGGCACAGCGGGCCGCCGAGGTGCTGGGCCTCGGCCCGTACCTCGGGCGCAAGCCGGGCCAGCTCAGTGGCGGCCAGCGCCAGCGGGTTGCCCTCGCCCGGGCGATCGTGCGCCGGCCCGCCGTGTTTCTGATGGACGAGCCGCTCAGCAACCTGGACGCCAAGCTGCGTGGCGACACCCGGGCCGAACTGGTGGACCTCCACCGCCGCCTGGACAGCACGTTCCTCTACGTCACCCACGACCAGGTGGAGGCGATGACGATGGGCACCCGCGTCGCCGTCATCAACCAGGGCCGTCTGGAGCAGGTGGGTGCCCCGCAGGAGGTCTACGACCGGCCGGCGTCGGTGTTCGTCGCCCAGTTCATCGGCACCCCGCCGATGAACATCATCCCCGGCGGCCTGCTGGGCGACGGGTCCGTGCGGCTCGGCGTACGGCCGGAGCACCTGCGGCTGGACACCGGCGATGGTGCCACCGGCGCGGGCGGTGGCCGGGTGCAGGCCACTGTGCGGCAGGTGGAGCACCTCGGTCACGAGGTGCTGGTGCTGGCCCACGGCAACGGCGACGACGGGCTGGCCCTCACCGCCCGCCTGCCGCCGGAGCCTGGCCTGCCGGGTGCCGGCGACGTCGTGGAGTTCGCCTTCGCCGACCGGCACGTGCACCGCTTCGACGCGGCCAGCGGGGAGCGCCTGCCGTGAAGCGCCGCCTGCGCGACGTGCCGCCGGCGCTCGCCATGCTGGTGCCGTCCATGGCGTTGCTCGCGGTGTGGACCGTGTACCCGCTGGTGATGGCGTTCATCAACGGCACGAAGAGCTGCGATTCCACCGGCCGGCGGTGCAACGACGTCGGCTGGCAGCAGTTCAGCAATGTGTGGCAGAGCAGGGAGTTCCAGCACGCGCTCGGCGTGTCGCTGAAGCTGGCAGCGATGACCGTGCCCGCCGGGCTGATCCTCGGCGTCGGCCTGGCGGTCCTCGCGGACAAGCACCTGCGGGGCATCGGCTTCTTCCGCACCGCGTTCAGCAGCACCGTCGCCACCAGCGTCGCAGTGGCCAGCCTGGTGTGGTTCGTGCTGCTGCAGCCGGAGATCGGTGTGCTCAGCGACCTGTTCCACGAATGGATCCCGTCGCTGAAGCAGCCCGGCCTGCTGCGCGACCCGGGCACCGCGCTGCCGGCAGTGGCGCTCAGCAGCGTGTGGGCAGGGCTGGGCTTCACGTTCATCGTCATCACTGCCGGCCTGCAGGGCATCCCCCGCGACCTCTACGAGAGTGCGTACGTGGACGGGGCGGGCAGTTGGCGGCGGTTCACCAACGTCACCCTGCCGATGCTGTCGCCGTCGATCCTGTTCATCACGGTGGTCCTGACCACCCGTGCCCTGCAGACCTACGCCGAGGTCAGTCTGCTCACCGGCGGTGGCCCCAACCCGGAGAAGAGCACCACCACCATCCCGTACCTCATCTACGGGCGCAACTCGGTGATCCAGAACAACCTCGGGCTGAAGTCGGCGGCGGCCGTGCTGCTCTTCGTCATCAGCCTGGTCTTCGCCATCGTCCAGTTCCGTGGCTTCGAGAAGCGGGTGCAGTATGCGCGCTGATCGCCCCCGTGGCTGGCGCCTGGTCGGCCGGTACACCGTGCTCGGTGTGGTGGCGGCGGTCGTGCTGTTCCCGATCTACGCCGTGCTGCTGCAGGCGCTGAAGTCCGGGCCGGACGCGCTGGACCACCCGTCGTCGCTGCTGCCCACCCACCTCACGCTGGACACCATCACCACGGCGTGGACGGATGGCAACCTCGGCCGGATGATGCTCAACAGCATGCTGGTCTCGTTGCTGGTCACGGCCGGCGTGATGCTGACCAGCCTGCTGTCGGCCTACGCCTTCGCCTTCCTCCGCTTCCCGGGCCGCGGGGTGCTGTTCGTGTTCTTCGTGGCGACGATGCTGGTGCCGGCGGAGGTCACCGTGGTGATCAACCGGCGCACTGCCGACAGCCTGGGCTGGCTGAACAGCTATCAGGGCCTGGTGGTGCCGGCGCTGGCGTCCACCTTCGGCATGCTGCTCGTCCGCCAGATGTTCCTCACCCTGCCGAAGGAACTGCACGAGGCCGCGTCGCTGGACGGCGTGGGCCACCTGCGCTTCCTGTGGGAGGTGGCCGCTCCGCTCAGCCGGCCGACGCTCGGCGCGCTGGGCCTGTTCACCTTCCTCGGCACCTGGAACGCTTACCTGTGGCCGTCGCAGGTGATCACCGACGAGGCCCACAAGACCATCCAGATCGGCCTGGAAGACCTCAAGACCCCCGGCGACATCAGTCGCTTCAACCTGATCACAGGAGGACTCGTGATCGCAGCACTCCCCATCTTCGTCATGCTCGTCCTGTTCCAGCGCCAGCTCGTCCGCGGGCTCACGGCGGGGGCGGTGAAGGGCTGATGCGCCGTTCATCTCGCACCCCGTTCCTCGTGGTCGCTGCTGCCGGCCTGTTCGTCGCCGCGTGCAGCGGTGGCGACAGCATCACCGACACCGGGGCCACCAACCCGCCGCAGACCACCACCGCCGACGGCTCCACCCCGGTGGAAACGCTGGCGCCCACCACCTCGGTCGCCCCGGACACCTTGCCGGACTGCCCCACCAGCGCACTCGCCGACGCCGCCGGCACCGTCGAGCTGACGTTCTGGCACGGCATGACCGGCCCCCTCGGCGAGGAGCTGGACTCGCTGGCCGCGGCCTACAACGCGTCGCAGGATGCGGTGAAGGTCAACCTGATCTCCGGCAGCTACGAGGAGACGTACGACAAGTACCTCAACTCCAGCCAGTCCAGCCGACCGGACATGGTGCAGCTGCCCGAGTACACGGTGCAGGGCATCGTGGACACGGAGAGCGTGGTGCCGGTCGGCAAGTGCATCGACGACGCCGGCTTCGACCTCAGCCACTTCCTGCCGGTGGCGCTCGGCGCCTACCAGACCCAGGGCGTGCAATGGTCGATGCCGTTCAACGTCTCCAACCCGGTGCTGTTCTTCAACAAGAAGGTGTTCGAGGCCGCCGGGCTGGACCCTGCGTCGCCGCCCCAGTCGCTGGAGGACCTGCGTGCCTATGCCCAGCAGATCGTCGATTCCGGCGCGGCCAAGTACGGCATCGCCCTGGACAGCGGCTTCGACTCCGGCGGCGGCTGGTACATCGAGCAGTGGTTCGCCAAGGCCGAGGAGTTCTACGTGGACGGCGACAACGGCCGCACCAACCGGGCCACCAAGGTGCTCTACGACAACGACACCGGCGTCGAGTTGCTCACCTTCCTGCAGGACATGATCAACGACGGGTTGGCCGTCAACGTGGGCGACAACTCCGGCACCGGTTACGACAACCTGCTGAAGCTGGCCGACGAGCAGCAGCCGGCGGCAATGACGATCGCCACGTCCGCCTCCCTCGGCCCGGTGCTGGACGTGCTGGGCAGCGGGCAGTTCCCGCAGATCACCGGCGACGACGTGGGCGTCGGCCCGATGCCCGGCCCCGGCGGCGCGCCCGGCGCGCTCATCGGCGGCGCCTCGCTGTGGATCGTGGACAAGGACGATCCGGTGAAGGCTGCCGCCGTGTGGGACTTCATCACGTTCCTGGTCAGCGCCGAGTCGCAGAGCGAATGGGCCGCCGCCACTGGCTACGTGCCGGTGCGTGACGACGCCGCCGACGTGGAGCCCTACGCCACGACCCTGGCCAACGACCCCCGTTTCGCCGTGGCCCTGGCGCAACTGGAAGCCTCGCCGGAGGGTCTCACCTCGGCCGGCCCGGTGGTGGGCCCACTGCGCGAGATGCGCTCGGTGCTGGCCGTCGCCGTCGCCGCCATCCTCGACGGCGCCGACGTGAAGGCGTCGCTCGACGATGCCGCCGAACAAGCCAACAACCTGATCGCCGACTACAACGCCCGCAACTCCTGACCCCACCCCAGCCACCCCCGGGGATTCTGGGGCTGATTCTCGCCATTCCCCGAACTGGGGCTGGATCGTTGCGGATTGCGCGCGGATCCGGACCCCAGTTCGTGGCGGCCGCGACGGCAATTGCCGAATCGGGTCGGCTCGATGTGCCCAGTGAGGGTGTGAAGCTCCAACTGCTCGATGCCTATGCCCAACGCCACCACGGCCTCGTCTCCTGGGAAGCGGCCAAGCGGCTGAAGGTGTCGCGGGCGACGTGGTACCGGGCTCAACGGTCCGGCCTGTTCGAACCGTTGTACCCGAACGTCGCCCGCCTGTGGGGCTCGCCTGCCACCTTCGAGCAACGGGTGTTGGGCGCCGTGTGGGCCGCCGGCCCGGATGCGATGGCATCGCACCGCTCGGCCGCGGCGCTGTGGGGTGTCGAACGCCCAGCGGACGACCCGCTCGACGTCATCCTGCCCAGCCGCCTCCGGCACTCCCTCCCGAAGGAGATCGTCGTCCACCGCCCTCGGGACGCGAAGGAGCTGCGCTCGTTCAGGCGCAGCGGGGTGCCGGTGACCTCGCCGATGCGCATGCTGCTGGACCTGGGGGCGGTGGATGCTGACGCGGTGCTGCCGGCGCTGGAGGCTGTGCTGTCCACCCGGGTGGTGTCGGTGAAGGCCGTGTACTCGTTCCTCGTCCGCCATGCCAAGCGAGGCCGGCACGGTGTGACGGCACTGCGGGCCGCTATCGAGGAGTTGATGATCACCGACCGGCCATCCGACACCGAGTTGGAGCGGGTGTTCGCCCAGCTGATGGCCGATCATGGGCTGCCGCCGGTGGAGTTCCACGCGCTGGTCGAGGGCTTCGAGGTGGACTTCCTGGTGGTCGGGAGCCCCATCGTCATCGAGTGCGAAGGGTGGGTCGCCCACGGCCTCGACCGCGACCAGTTCGAGTTCGACCGGATGCGCGCCGCCGTGCTGGCGGCAGCGGGCTACGTGATCGTGCCGGTCACCTGGCGCGCCGCCACGTCCACGCCGGCGGTGGTGGCGACGCGGCTCGCTGCAGTGGTCCGGCAGTGGGCGCCGCACCTCGTCGTCGCCTGATTCTGAGGTCCGGATCCGCGCGGAACCCGCAACGATCCAGCCCCAGTTCGGGGAATGGCGAGAATCAGCCCCAGAAGGCCTGGGTGGGGGCGGGCGGTAGGGTGGCGGGCATGGCTTATGCGTTCCCGGCGCTCGATGGTTCCGCGCCCACCACCCAGCAGTTCGACCAGGCTCCCGAGTTCGGGATCGACCCCGCCAAGCGGTACACGGCCACGATGGACACGTCGCTGGGCTCGATCGTCATCGCGCTCGACGCCGTCAACGCGCCCAACACGGTGAACAACTTCGTGTTCCTCGCCGGCTACCACTACTACGACGGCGTCATCTTCCACCGGATCATCAACGGCTTCATGTGCCAGGGTGGCGACCCCACCGGCACGGGCCGCGGCGGCCCCGGCTACCGCTTCAACGACGAGCCCGTGAAGCAGCGCTACCAGCTCGGCTCGGTGGCCATGGCCAACGCCGGCCCGAACACCAACGGCAGCCAGTTCTTCCTCATCAGCGGCCCCAGTGGCGTCGGCCTGCCGCCCCAGTACAACCACTTCGGCCAGATCGTGAAGGGCCTGGACGTGCTGGACGCGATGCAGAAGGTGGACACCGACCACAGCGACCGGCCGCGCACGCCGGTGGTGATCAACTCGGTCACCATCGCCGTCGCCGACTGACGGCGCCGGCACCCCGAGCCAAGGCCCCCCGATGGCCCCCGAACGGCTGTCGCTCGCCCAGGCCCGGCGCATCGCGCTCGCCGCCCAGGGCTTCGCTGACCCCCGGCCCACCGGCCGCGTCGACCGCCGCCACCTGCGGCGGGTGATGGACCGGATGGGCCTGATCCAGATCGACTCGGTCAACGTCCTGGTCCGCAGCCAGGAGCTGCCCCTGTTCGCCCGGCTCGGCCCGCACCCGCGCACCCTGATCGCCGACGCCACCGCGGCCGGTGAGCTGTTCGAGTACTGGGTGCACGAGGCGTGCCATGTGCCGACGCATCACCATCACCTGCACCGCTGGCAGATGGCCAAGGAGCACAAGTGGCGCCGCTACTGGGACCTCCACCGCCGCCGCCCCGACTACCTCGACGAGGTGCTCCGGCGGATCGAGATGGACGGCCCGGTGGCGGCCGGCGACCTCAGCGAGCGGGTCGGCAAGAAGGGCCAGTGGTGGGACTGGGACGACGCCAAGGTCGCGCTGGAGCACCACTTCTGGAACGGCACCGTCACGGCCACCCGCCGGGCCGGCGACTTCGCCCGCATCTACGACCTCACCGAGCGGGTGCTGCCCGCGGAGGTGCTGGCCCGCCCGACGCCCACCGAGCGCGATGCCCGCAAGGAACTGCTGGCGATGGCCGCCCGCCACCATGGCGTCGCCACGCTGACCGACCTCACCGACTACCACCGGGTGAAGAACGAGCCGTCCCGCCCCCTCGTCGCCGAACTGGTGGAGGAGGGCGTGCTGCGCGAGGTGCAGGTGGAGGGCTGGGCCAAGCCGGCCTACCTGCACCGCGACGCGACCCTGCCGCGGTGGATCCGCCGCACCGCGTTGCTCAGCCCGTTCGACCCGGTGTGCTGGAACCGCGATCGCACGCAACGGCTGTTCGGGTTCCACTACCGCATCGAG
Organism: Acidimicrobiaceae bacterium; assembly: GCA_020637295.1. Classification (GTDB taxonomy): domain Bacteria; phylum Actinomycetota; class Acidimicrobiia; order Acidimicrobiales; family Ilumatobacteraceae; genus UBA668. The sequence continues at coordinate 253,694 of JACJWF010000004.1, forward strand.
ATCTACACCCCGGCGCCCAAGCGGGTCTACGGCTACTACGTGCTGCCCGTCCTCTGGGGCGATTCGCTGGCCGGCCGCCTGGACATGAAGGCCGACCGCGCCGGTCGGCTGCTGCTGGTGCAGGGTGCGTTCGCCGAGCCGGGGGTGCCGGCCGGCCCGCTGGCGGAAGCCCTCGCCCCCGAGCTGCACGCGATGGCCGGGTGGCTGGGACTGGACGACGTCAGTGTGGGCGGGCACGGCGACCTCGCCCTCGCGCTCCGGGCCGCCGTGGGTCACTACGCTCGCACTCGATGAACGCCCCGCGTCCCGCCACCCAGCGAATGCCCCGTTGGGTGTGGACGGCCATCGCCGTCTTCTGGCTCGGCTACCTGCTGGCCATTCGGGTGGACTCCTTCATCGACCGCCTCTACGGCCTGTTCGTCCTGTTGCTGGTGTCACTGTTCCTCGCGCTGGCCATCGAGCCGGGGGTCAACCGGCTCGCCCGCCGTGGCTGGCGACGGGGCACGGCGACGGCGGTGATCCTGGTTGGTGTCCTGGTCGCCTTCCTCGTGTTCGTCATCGCCATCGGTGCGCTCGTCGGCCAGCAGATCGCCGACCTGCTGAACGAGTCGGAGACCTACGTCACCCGCACGGTGAACTTCCTCAACGACACCTTCGGCACTCACATCAACGCCCAGCAGGTGATCGACAAGATCCAGGACCCGGAGGGGCCGGTCCAGAAGTTCATCGACAGCCAGCAGGAGCGCGTGTTCGACCTGTCGGTGGCTGCGCTCGGCCTCCTCGTGCAGGGGCTGTCGGTGCTGCTGTTCACCTTCTACCTCGTGGCGGACGGGCCGAAGCTGCGCCGCACCATCTGCAGCCGCCTCAGCCCGGAGCGCCAGCGGCGGGTGCTCACCACGTGGGAACTGGCCATCGACAAGACCGGCGGCTACCTCTATTCCAGGGCGCTGCTGGCCGGGCTGTCCGCCGTGTTCCACTGGATCGTGCTGCAGGCGCTGGGCACCCGCGCCCCGGTCGCGTTGGCCCTGTGGGTGGGTGTGATCTCCCAGTTCCTGCCGGTGATCGGCACCTACCTGGCCGGCGCGCTGCCCGTGATCGTGACGTTCATCGACTCGCCGCCGAAGGCGCTCGCCGTGCTGATCGCGGTGATCATCTACCAGCAGTTGGAGAACTACCTGTTCCTGCCGCGCATCACCGCCCGCACGATGGACCTCCACCCGGCCGTGGCGTTCGGCGCGGCGATCGGAGGTGGTGCCGTGCTCGGCGCGGTCGGCGCGGTGCTGGCCATCCCCGCCGCAGCCATGGTGCAGGCGCTGGCCAGCGACTTCGGCGAGCGCCACGAGGTGATCGACAACGACCTCACGGCCATCCTCCCCCGCCGCCGCCGCAAAGAGCGACGAGCGGCGCGCTCCAAGCACCCCACAGCAGGAAGTGATGACGACACCTGACGCCTTCGTCCCCGTGGCGATCACCTCTCGTAGCGGGCTCGACGAATCCGTTCACTTCGGGGCCGTGGTCGGCCTTGCTGCGGACGGCTCGGTCGCGTTCGCCGCGGGGGACCCGGCCACCGCGGTCTACCCCCGGTCCTCGAACAAGCCGATGCAGGCGGTGGCCATGGTGCGCGCCGGGCTGGCGCTGCCGGCAGAACTGCTGGCGCTCGTCTGTGCCAGCCACGACGGCACGCCCATGCACACGGCAGCCGCGCTGCGCATCCTGCACGGCGCCGGGCTCGTGGAGGCCGACCTGGCCAACACCCCGTCGTTCCCTCTGGACGAGCACAGCGCCCACGAAGTGCTGCGCCATGGTGGCGGCCGGACGTCGCTGCAGATGAACTGCAGCGGCAAGCACGCCGGCATGCTGGCCGCGTGCGTGGCCAACGGGTGGCCCCACGACCCCGGCTACCTCGAGGTGGACCATCCCCTCCAGCAGTCGATCACCGCGGCCATCGACGAGCTCACAGGCGAACCGAACACCAACATCGGCGTCGATGGATGTGGCGCGCCCGCCCACGCCTTCTCGCTCGCCGGCCTGGCGCGGGCGTTCCGTGCCATTGCCACGGGCGCTGCCGGCCCGGCGGGCGACGCCGTGTACGCGGCGATGACGGGGCACCCGGAGATGGTCGGCGGCGCCACCCGCGACGTCACGGTCTTCATGCGCCACGTCCCGGGGCTGATGGCCAAGGACGGCGCCGACGGGGTGTTCGCCGCGGCGCTGCCGGACGGGCGGGCGGTGGCACTGAAGGTGGCCGACGGTGGCGACCGCGCCCGCCCCCCGCTGATGGCGGCCGCGCTCGCTGCACTCGGCGTGGACGTGGCTGAAGTGGCACCCTTGGTGGCCCAGCCGATCATGGGGCACGGGCGCCCCGTGGGAGAGGTGAGAGCGATCGCACCATGAGCACCCCCATCCCCTACGTCACCCTGGACGACCCCCACTACGGCGAGGTCGTCCAGGTGTCCCCGCTGATCCAGCGGGTCATTGCCAAGAACCCGTCGAAGTTCACCTACCTCGGCACCGGCACCTACATCGTCGGCACGGGCGAGCGGGTCGCCGTCATCGACCCGGGCCCGCCGATCCAGTCCCACCGCACGGCGTTGCTCGCCGCGCTCGAGGGCCGCACCGTAGCCGCCATCCTCGTGACCCACTGCCACAGCGACCACTCGCCGCTCGCCGCCTGGTTGAAGGAGGAGACGGGCGCGCCCACCGTGGCGTTCGGCCCGCACAAGGTCAACCTCGACTGGGTCGACGACGACACCGACCCGCACGAGCCGGACCCGGAGGACGAAGCTGCGGCCGCGGCGGTGGCCGAGGAGGGCGACGAGAAGGTGGAGGAGTCGCTGGACCTCGACTTCACCGCCGACGTCGCCGTGGCCGACGGCGCGCTCGCGGCGGAGCTGCCCGGCTGCACGCTGCGGGCCATCCACACACCCGGCCACACCAGCAACCACCTGTGCTTCTGGCTGGAGGAAGAGCAGGCACTGTTCAGTGGCGACCACATCATGGGCTGGAGCACCACGGTGATCACCCCGCCGGACGGCGACATGCGCAGCTACTTCGAGTCGCTGCACAAGGTGGCGGCGCTGCCGGCGGCGGTGATCTGGCCCACCCATGGTGCGCCGGTGCTGGAGGCCCGCCCGTTCATCGATGCGTTCGTCGCCCACCGGCTGGAGCGTGAGGCGGGGGTGTTGGCCGCGGTGCGCGACGGGGTGGCATTGGTGCCGGACATCGTCCGCCGCCTGTACGTGGGGGTGCCGGAGAAGCTCTACCGGGCGGCCGGCCGCAGCGTGCTGTCGCACCTCATCAAGCTGGCTCAGGACGGGCTGGTGCAGCACGAGGGGCAGCGCCCCGGCGTGAAGGTGCGCTGGCTGCCGGCCTGACACCCGGCCGCAGCGGCCGCAGCGGCCTCAGATGTACTGATCCAGGATGGTGGTCTCGGTGAGGCGGTCCAGCGTGTCCTTCACCGCGTTGGCCAGCCGTGCCGACACCCCGGGCACCTGGGCGATCTCGTCCGACGTGGCCCGCAGCAGGCGGGGCAGCTCGCCGAACCGGCCCGTGATGGCCTCGGCCTGATCGGCCGACAGGCGCGGTACGCGAGCCAGCAGGCGCAGCCCCTTCGGCGCGATGGCGGCGTCGCCGGCTTCACCCGACAGGCCGGTGAGCGACCCGGCCCCGACGCCTGGGTAGTCCGCGATCACCAGTTCCAGCTCGTCGTCGAGGGAGCTGAACACCTCGTCGAGCTGCAGGCGCAGCAGCCGGGCATCCACGCCCAGTTCGATGATCATCGTCTCGATCTCGGCGGCGATCTGGCGGACCATCTCGCCGCGCTGGCACACCGTGGCCACGTCGCGAACGGTGACCACGTCCTCCACCTCCAGCGACGTCAGCGTGCTGGTGGCGTCGTCCAGCTTGGTCTTGTACCGCTCCAGCGTCTGCAGGGCTTGGTTGGCGCGGTCCAGCAGGCGGCCGATGTCGTGCAGCTGGCGCTTCGTCCCGCCGGCGTACACATTGATGACGCTCATCTCCTCGCTGACGCTGACCACCGGCACGCCCAGCGACAGGGCCACTCGCTCGGCGGTGCGATGGCGGGTGCCGGTCTCGGACGTGGCCACGGTGGGATCCGGCACGAGGTGGACGTTGGCGCGGGCGATGCGGGCCCCGTCCGTGGAGATGATGATCGCGCCGTCCATCTTGGCCAGCTCGGAGAGCCGTTGGGGGCTGTACGCGGCGTCCAGCAGGAAGCCGCCGCTGCAGATGGACAGCACGTCAGGGTGGTCGGCCAGCACCAACAGGGCGCCCATGCCGGCCTTGACGATCCGGTCGATCCCGTCCCGCAGGGCAGTGCCCGGGGCTACCAGCGCGAGCGCCGCGTGCAACGCGTCGTTGGGGACGCTCGGGGTGGACGGGACGGGCATCGGCTCAGTGTACGGCCAGGGCAGCGACCGCTTCGGCCAGCGTGGCCACGCGCGACAGCCGCAGCCCGGGCGGGCCGTCGGGCGAGTTGGCCGGCACGACGGCACGGCGGAACCCCAGTCGTGCCGCCTCGGCCAGCCGGCGCGGCGCGTGCGCGGCCTGGCGCAGCTCGCCGGCCAGGCCGACCTCGCCGAACACCACCAGGTCGGCCGGCAGTGGCTGATCGGTGAGCGCGCTGACCAGCGCCAGGCACACGGCCAGGTCGGCACCCGGCTCGGTGAGCCGCACTCCGCCGACCGCCGAGGCGAAGACCTCGTGGGTGGACAGGTCCAGCCGGGTGCGGCGCTCCAGCACCGCCAGCAGCAGGGCCAGGCGGCCGCCGTCCAGCCCCTGGGCGCTGCGGCGGGGCGGCACACCCGGGCTGAGCCGGTTGGTGAGCGCCTGCACCTCCACCAGCAGCGGCCGCTGCCCTTGCAGGGTGGGTACCACGGCCGACCCGGCCACCCCGGTGCGCCGGTCGGTGAGGAACAGGCTGCTGGCATCGGGTACCCCCAGCAGACCCTGGCCGGCCATCTCGAACACACCCAACTCGTCGGTGGCGCCGAAGCGGTGCTTCACGGCCCGCAGCAGGCGCAGCGCATGGTGGCGATCGCCCTCGAACGACAGCACCGTGTCCACCACGTGCTCCAGCACTCGGGGCCCGGCCAACCCGCCCTCCTTGGTGACATGGCCCACCAGCACGACGGGCAGGCCGTGCTCCTTCGCCAGCGCGACGAAACGGTGGGCGCACGCCCGTACCTGGGCGACGCTGCCGGGGGCGGACGGCAGATCCGGGTCGGCGATGGTCTGGATGCTGTCCACCACCAGCAGCGACGGCTGCACCGCCGCCACCGCCGCCAGCACATGGGGCAGTGACGTTTCGGGCAACAGCCACAGGTCCGGCCGCACGGCACCCAGGCGCTCCGCCCGCAGGCGCACCTGCTGGGCGCTTTCCTCGCCGGTGACGTACAAGGTGCGCTGCGGCCACTGGGCCAGCAACTGCAGCAGGAGGGTGCTCTTGCCGATGCCGGGCTCGCCCCCGAGCAGGGTGACCGACCCGGCCACCAACCCGCCACCCAGCACGCGGTCCAGTTCGGGCAGGCCGGTGGGCCGTGGCGCAGCGACACCGGCATCCACCTCGCCGATGGGCCGCGCCACCGCGGCGGGCCCCGCCGGCCGTGCCGCCGCGGCCGCGCCGGTGACTTCCGGCTCGTCGACCAGGGTGTTCCACTCCAGGCACGTGCTGCACTGCCCTGCCCACTTCGGCTGCGCCGCCCCACACTGGGTGCAGCGGTACACGACTCTCGACTTGCCCATGCCGGGCACGGTACGCAGGGGGTGTGACAGGGTTGCCGCTCAGGCGCGGTGGCGGGCGGCCCGGCGGCGGGCCTTGTTGCGGCGGGCGGCCATCACGAACGCGATGAACGCCGCCGCCAGCACGCACCACACCACCAGGGCGATGAGGGCCACGTCGGCGACGGTGCCCCAGATGCCGGCGCCGCCCCCACCTCGTGACGCGACCGACGTGGCCGCGAGGTCGGCCGTGGTGCCGTCGATCGGCACCGTCCAGGTCATCGGCGGCACGGTGCCGTCGGAGGCCGGGCTCAGTTCGCCGGGCAGCGTCGCCACGAACGTGAACGTCACCACATCGGCGGGGGTCAGCCCGGTGGCGGCGATGTCGTTGGCGTACGGGCTGCCACCGATGGCGGCCAGCAGGTCGGGGTCGGCGAAGGCATTCACCCCGCCGGCCACGAAGACCCGGCCCGTGAGCGTCGTGGTGACGTCGTCGTCGGTGACGGTGCGAGCCAGCGCCAGGTCGTGCAGCGGCCCGTCGGTGCCACTCAGCGAGGCCAAGAGCGCCGTGGCTTCCTCCACCGTGGCGAACGGATGGGTGACGGTGACGGTCAACCCGCCCTCGGCAGTGGCCGTGGGGCCGTCCACCGTCCAGCCGGCGGCGGCCACGTCGTCCAGGCGCAGGTCGTCGGCCAGGCCGGGCGCCTGGTTCACCACGTCGGCGTCGGCGGTGACGGTGACGGCCACCGTGCCCGAGCCGTCGGCTTCCACCGTGACGGTGACCGTGGTGTCCACCCTGCACGCGGTGACCAGCAGGGCCGCGGCGAGGACGGCGAGGGCGCGGCGCATCGGCCCATTGTGGCAGCCGTCGCAGCCGCCACCACGGTCAACTCGACGGGTCTACTCGAACTTCGGGTAGGTGTCGGTGAGCAGTTGGCCGTAGGCGTTGAGGCGGGCCTCCATGCGGTACACCTTCAGCAGGAAGTCGAACATCCCCTTCGGCTGCTTGCCGGTGAACAGGATGGCGAACCAGCAGATCAGCGTCACCACCACGCCGCCGATGGCGACGAGGAGGAAGATGATCGCCGCCGGGATGATCCACAGGATGCGGAGGGCGCACGTGAGACGGTTGGCGGTCTCCTCGTAGGTGAGCTCGAAGGTGACCGGCTCGTCGCGCTTCTCGAACCCGAAGTTGGGGTACGTGTCGTACATCAGCCCGGCGTAGGCGTTGGCCCGCATCTCCCAGTCCAGCACGCCGCGGGACAGGTTCCACATGCCCTGATGGCGCTTGCCGGTGAACAGGATGATGAACCACTGGATGACGGAGAGGACCTGCGCGAGGTAGCCGAGGGCGTTGACGATGATGAGGTGGGGCAGCGCGTAGAAGATGCGCAGCCCGTTGGAGAGCCGATTGCGTGGCTCGGTGTACTCGATGTCGAACATGACCGGTGTCATGCGCGCGAGCGTAGACCGCTCAGCCGGGCGGCTGGACCAACCCGGGCGCCCCCGACAGCTCCGGGAGACCGGCGATCTGTGAGTGGCTCACCACGTCGCCACGGCGGGCGGCGACGAGGTCCAGGAAATCGGCCGCAGCGTCCGGGTCCGCGCCGAGCTCCTCCAGCAGGTCCACCAGGTGGCTGGCCATGATCGAGAAGTGGCGGTCCGTCACCTGGTGGGCGGCATGAGCCGCCCGCAGGGACACCGCGGCGTCGTGCGCCCCTCCGCCGCAGGCCTCCGTGAGGTACGCGGCCAGCCTGTCGCGCTGCATGGGCATGTGCGTGTCGGTGAACAGCGGGCCGATTTCCTCGTCGGCCAGCAGCCGCGCGTACAGCGCGGTGGCAACCTGCTGGATGGCGTCGGCGCCGCCGAGCCGCTCGAGCAGGCTGGGCTGGCTCACTCGACCGGCGGGTTGGCTGCGTCGCCCTCTGCGCCGGTGGCGGCCAGTTCCACGGCCGACGGCGGCATGAAGCCGGGCACCGAGGAGAACGCCAAGCGGTGCTCGCCGGGACGGTCCGGGTCGTCCTCCACGTCGACGACGATGATCTCCCCGGCGTGGAACTCCTTGTACAGGATCTTCTCGCTGAGGACGTCCTCGATCATCCGCTGGATGGCCCGGCGCAGCGGGCGGGCGCCGAGCTGCGGGTCGTAGCCCTTCTCGGCCAGCAGTTCCTTGGCGGCCTGGGTGAGCTCGATGCCCAGCCCCTGACCCTCCAGCTGGCCGATCAGCCGCTTGGTCATCAGGTCCACCATCTGCATGACGGCCTCGCGGCTGTGCTCGTGGAAGACGATGACGTCGTCGATGCGGTTGAGGAACTCGGGCCGGAAGTGCTGCTTCAGCGCGTCCGTGACCTTGTCCTTCATCCGGGCGTAGTTCATCGCCTCGTCGCCCTTGGTGAAGCCGACGTTGGCCTTGCGCAGGTCGGCGGTGCCGAGGTTCGACGTCATGATGATGACGGTGTTGCGGAAGTCCACGGTGCGGCCCTGGCTGTCCGTCAGGCGGCCTTCCTCCAGGATCTGGAGGAGCGTGTTGAACACGTCGGCGTGGGCCTTCTCGATCTCGTCGAACAGCACCACGCTGAACGGCTTGCGCCGCACGGCCTCGGTGAGCTGGCCGCCCTCTTCGTAGCCGACGTAGCCGGGGGGCGAGCCCACCAGCCGGCTGACCGTGTGCTTCTCCATGTACTCGGACATGTCGAGCGAGATGAGGCTGTTCTCGTCGCCGAACAGGAACTCGGCGAGGGTCTTGGCCAGCTCGGTCTTGCCGGTGCCGGTGGGCCCGAGGAAGATGAACGAGCCGCTGGGGCGCTTGGGGTCCTTCAGGCCGGCGCGGGTGCGGCGGATGCTCTGGCTGACGGCCTTGATGGCGTCTTCCTGGCCGATGATCCGCTTGTGCAGCTCGGCCTCCATGTTGAGGAGCTTCTGGGTCTCCTCCTCGGTGAGCTTGTAGACGGGGATGCCGGTCCAGATGCTGAGCACCTCGGCGATGGCTTCCTCGTCCACCTCGTCGAACAGGTCCACCCCGCTGGCCTTGACCTCGGCCTCCTTGGTGGCCTTCTCCTCCAGCAGGCTCTTCTCCTGGTCGCGCAGGCGGCCGGCCTCTTCGAAGCGCTGCTCCTCGACGGCCTTCTTCTTGGCTTCCTGCACGTCGGCCAGCTTGAGCTCGAGATCCTTCAGGTCGGGCGGGGTGCCCATGCGCTTGATGCGCAGGCGGCTGCCGGCCTCGTCGATCAGGTCGATGGCCTTGTCCGGCAGGTGGCGGTCGCTGATGTAGCGATCGGCCAGGTTGGCGGCGGCGACGATGGCCTGGTCGGTGATGGTGACCCGGTGGTGCGCCTCGTACTTGTCGCGCACGCCCTTCAGGATCTCGATGGTGTGGGCCAGCGTGGGCTCTTCCACCTTCACCGGCTGGAAGCGGCGCTCCAGCGCGGCGTCCTTCTCCAGGTGCTTGCGGTACTCGTCCAGCGTGGTGGCGCCGATGGTCTGCAGCTCGCCGCGGGCGAGCATCGGCTTCAGGATGCTGGCCGCGTCGATGGCGCCCTCGGCGGCGCCGGCGCCCACGAGGGTGTGGATCTCGTCGATGAAGAGGATGATGTCGCCGCGGGTGCGGATCTCCTTCAGCACCTTCTTCAGCCGCTCCTCGAAGTCGCCGCGGTAGCGGCTGCCGGCCACGAGGGCGCCGAGGTCCAGCGTGTACAGCTGCTTGTTGCGCAGGGTGTCGGGGATGTCGTTGCTGACGATCTTCTGCGCCAGGCCCTCGACGATGGCGGTCTTGCCGACGCCCGGCTCGCCGATGAGCACCGGGTTGTTCTTGGTGCGCCGGCTGAGGATCTGCATGACGCGCTCGAGCTCGCGGGAGCGGCCGATGACGGGATCGAGCTTGCCTTCTCGGGCGAGCTGGGTGAGGTTGCGGCCGAACTGGTCGAGGATCTGGCTGCCGCCCTTGTCGCCCTGCTCTTCCCCCTTCGGCTGGCCACCCGCGGCGGCCGCGGCCGGTGGCTCGCCCTTGCCCTGGCTGCCGCCCTGGTAGCCGGAGAGCAACTGGATGACCTGCTGGCGGACGCGGCTGAGGTCCGCCCCGAGTTTCACCAGCACCTGCGCGGCGACCCCTTCGCCTTCGCGGATGAGGCCGAGGAGGATGTGCTCCGTGCCGATGTAGTTGTGGCCGAGCTGCAGCGCCTCGCGCAGCGACAGCTCCAGCACCTTCTTCGCCCGGGGGGTGAACGGGATGTGCCCGGACGGCGACGAACCGCCCTGACCGATGATCTCCTCCACCTGGCTGCGAACCGCTTCCAGACTGATGCCGAGCGACTCCATCGCCTTCGCGGCGACGCCTTCGCCCTCGTGGATCAAACCGAGGAGGATGTGCTCTGTGCCGATGTAGCTGTGGTTGAGGAGGCGAGCTTCCTCCTGCGCCAGCACCACGACCCGCCGAGCCCGATCGGTGAAGCGTTCAAACATGGGGGGAGTCTAGCGGCGGGTTCCGGCTGACGTTGGCCTGTGTCCGCGTAACTGACGTAGCCTGACCGCCGTGCCGTCCGCCCCCCTCTTCGCCATGCCGTCGCATGCCGCCGACCTGGCGCGCATCGAGGCCGCGCTGGCCGCGGCGGTGCGCACGCAGGACGCCTACCTGGACGAGATCGCCTCCCACCTCATCAAGGCCGGCGGCAAGCTGCTGCGCCCGGTGCTCACGGTGGTGGCCGCGCAAGTGGCCGGCGGCGCCCCGATCGACGACGCCGTGCAGGGCGGTGTGGCATGCGAGCTGGTGCAGACCGGCTCGCTGTGCCACGACGACGTGATGGACGAGGCGGACACCCGCCGCGGCGTGGAGACGGTCAACGCCAAGTGGGGCAACCTGCAGGCCATCGTGGCGGGGGACTTCCTGCTCGCCCGGGCCAGCGAGATCGCCGCCTCCCTCGGCACCGAGGTCGCGGCCCTGCTGGCCCGCACCATCAGCCGGTTGTGCGAGGGCCAGATCGAGGAGCTTCGCCACACCTACAACGCGGCCCGCCCGGAGGTCAGCTACCTCAGCAGCATCCGCGGCAAGACGGCCTCGCTGTTCGCCACCGCGGCGCGCATCGGCGGCCTCGTCGCCGGGCTGGACCGCCCGCACGTGGACGCCCTCACCGAGTACGGCGAGGCGTTCGGCATGGTGTTCCAGATCGTCGACGACCTGCTGGACATCACCGCCACCGACGAGCGCCTCGGCAAGCCCGCCGGCCACGACATGGTGGAGGGCGTCTACACCCTCCCCGTCCTGCGCACGCTCCAGTCCGGAGGTGTCGCCGCGGCCGAGTTGCTGGCCCTGTTCGGCAAGCCGCTGGACACCGCGGAGCGGGACAAGGCGCTGGAGATCGTGCGGGCCAACGGCGGCATCGCCTCGGCGATGGCCGTGGCAGAAGAATGGGCCGAACGCGCCCGCGGCGCCTGCGAGTTGCTGCCCCCCTCGGCAGCGACCGACGTCCTCTACGCCGCCCCCGCCGCCCTCATCGCGATGGTCTAGTCGGAGAATTTCGTGCTCGGAGGTGAGTACGAGGTAACTTCAACTCCGAGGCGAGCGTCGAA
>JACJWF010000005.1 GCA_020637295.1 Acidimicrobiaceae bacterium
ACCACGTTGGCCACCACCACGACCACGGCGCCGGAGCCCGTGATCGACGTCAGCGGCGCCGTCGCCGCGCTCCGGGCCGTCGCCGCCGAGGCGGCAGCGCGGGGGATGGAGTTGAACGGCAACGACATCGGCGGCACCGGCCCCTGCCCCCTCGGGCTGGAGGGCGACATCTGGGCGGCCGAGACCGGGGGTGCGGTGTACTGCCAGGTCGGCGACGGGGCCCAGTTGCGGGCCTGGTTCGTGGCGATCACCGACCACTTCGAACTGGCCGAGTTCCTTGCCGCGGTTGCCGGCACCACGCTGGACACCGCCGACCTCGGGCCGTACGAGGGCGGGGTGCTGTCGTCCCACTGCTTCACCTCCGACGGTGACGCGGGATGCATCGTGGTGTGGGAGTCCGGCGACCTCGTGGTAGGCATCAGCGCCCTCACCGCCGACCCCGTGCCCCTGGTGCCCGAGCTCACCGCGGACCTGGAGACGGTCGTCGTCAGCGTGGCGAGCCTGGACGTGGGCGCACTGCAGTTCTAATCAAATCCTGAGTCACAGTGACTCAGGTTTTCTTCCAGCCAAGTTGTCGGGAACTCCAGCGCCCCACTAGCCTTGCGTCAGGTGCGCTCAGCATCGAGCAGCCACCCGTCCAGACACGCAAGGAGTCCCCCCATGGCCAAGGCAGTCGGTATCGACCTCGGCACCACCAACTCCGTCGTCGCCGTCTTCGAGGCCGGCGACACGGTGGTCATCCCCAACAGCGAGGGCAGCCGCACCACCCCCTCCGTCGTCGCCTTCTCCAAGGCCGGCGAGGTGCTGGTGGGCGAGGTGGCCAAGCGCCAGGCCATCACCAACCCGGATCGCACGTTCCGTTCCATCAAGCGCCACATGGGCGAGAACTGGAAGAGCGACGATGTGGACGGCAAGCGTTACACGCCGCAGGAGATCAGCGCCCGCACCCTGATGAAGCTGAAGCGGGATGCCGAGGCGTACCTGGGCGACACGGTCACCCAGGCGGTCATCACGGTGCCCGCGTACTTCGACGACGCCCAGCGCACCGCCACCAAGGAAGCCGGCCAGATCGCCGGCCTCGAGGTGCTGCGGATCATCAACGAGCCCACCGCCGCGGCCCTGGCCTACGGGCTGGACAAGGGCGCCGAGGACGAGAAGGTGCTGGTGTTCGACCTCGGTGGTGGCACCTTCGACGTGTCCGTGCTGGAGATCGGCGAGGGCGTGTTCGAGGTGAAGAGCACCCACGGCGACACCCAACTCGGCGGCGACGACTGGGACCAGCGGGTCATCGACTGGCTGGTGAAGGAGTTCAAGGCCAGGAGCGGGGTGGACCTCGGCTCGGATCGCATGGCCGCCCAGCGCCTGAAGGAGGCCGCCGAGAAGGCCAAGATCGAGCTCAGCCAGGTGCAGCAGACCCAGATCAACCTGCCGTTCATCACGGCCACCGCAGACGGCCCGCTGCACCTCGACGAGACGCTCACCCGCGCCAAGTTCCAGGAGATGACGGCCGACCTCATCGAGCGCTGCCGCATCCCGTTCGAGCAGGCGCTGAAGGATGCCGGCATCGCCAAGGGCGAGCTGAACCATGTCATCCTCGTCGGTGGTTCCACCCGCATGCCGGCCGTCAACGACCTGGTCATCAGCCTCACCGGCAAGGAGCCCAACAAGTCCGTCAATCCGGACGAGGTGGTCGCCGTCGGCGCCGCCATCCAGGCCGGCGTGCTGCGCGGCGACGTGAAGGACATCCTGCTGCTGGACGTCACCCCGCTGAGCCTCGGCATCGAGACCAAGGGCGGCGTGATGACCCGCCTCATCGAGCGCAACACCACCATCCCCACCAAGCGCACCGAGGTGTTCACCACCGCGGACGACATGCAGCCGAGCGTGGAGATCCACGTGCTGCAGGGCGAGCGGGAGATGGCGGCGTACAACAAGACGCTCGGCAAGTTCCAGCTGGTGGACCTGCCGCCGGCGCCGCGTGGCGTGCCGCAGATCGAGGTCACCTTCGACATCGACGCCAACGGCATCGTCCACGTGTCCGCCAAGGACCGGGCCACCAACAAGGAGCAGTCGATGACCATCACCGGTCAGAGCACGCTCAACAAGGACGACATCGCCCAGATGGTGAAGGACGCCGAGGCCCACGCCGAGGAGGACAAGCAGCGCCGCGAGGAGGCCGAGACCCGCAATGTGGGCGACTCGCTGGTGTACCAGACGGAGAAGATGCTGCGCGACCAGGGCGACAAGCTGCCCGACAAGAGCGCGGTGGAGACCCCGCTGGAGGCGCTGAAGACCGCCCTCAACGGCAACGACATCGAGGCCATCAAGTCGGCCAGCGACACCCTGTCGCAGGCGCTGCAGGCTGCCGGCCAGGCGCTGTACGACGCGGCGGCCCACGAGTCCTCGATGGGCACGTCCGCGGCCTCGGGCAACGCCCCCGGTGGTGGCGACGACGACATCATCGACGCCGAGATCGTCGACGACGAGAAGTGACGGTGGTGGCATGACGGACGTACCCACGCCCGAAGACTCCACCGACGCCGGCGACGAGTTCGCCCCGTTCGACGACGCCGAACTGCTGGCCGACCTCACCAGCGAGATGAGCCGCCCGCGGCCGCTCGCCGGTGAGGGGGCCGACGACGTGCTGCTCGGCGATGCGGCCGCGGTGGCCGCCGCCGAGGCGGACGTGGCTGACGATGTGGCCGCGCTGCTGGCCGAGCGCGACCAGTTCAAGGACATCGCCCTGCGCCTGCAGGCGGACTTCGACAACTACCGCAAGCGGATGGCCACCCAGCAGGCCGACGAGGTGCAGCGCGCCACCGGCAAGATGGCCGAGGCCCTGCTGCCCGTGCTGGACGCCTGCGAGGCCGCGTTCGTGCAGCATCCCGCCGAGGTTGAGCCGGTCTTCAACCTGCTGCTCGGCGAACTGCGCAAGCTGGGCCTGGAGGGGATGAACCTGCTGGAGCAGCCGTTCGACCCCAACCTGGCCGAGGCCGTCATGCACGAGCCCGGCGACGGCGCGGAGACCGTGGTCTCCGAGGTCCTGCGCAGTGGCTACACCTGGCAGGGCCGCGTCCTGCGCGCGGCCATGGTGAAGGTCCGCGGGTAGAGCAGGCCCCCATGTCCCCCCGCCCGCCCGCCCCCGGATCCGAGTGTCACGCCGCCGGTGCGAGTGCCACGCCGCCGATCCGAGTGCCCGGCCGCATCCGAGTGCTCACCCCCACCCCGGGGTGGGGGTCGGCACTCGGATGGAGCGTCGCACTCGGGTGGGGACGGTGGCACTCGCATCACGGCTGGCACGGAAGGAGGTGAGTGAACGATGACGGCACAGCGGGAGTGGTTCGAGAAGGACTACTACAAGGTCCTCGGGGTGGGCGAGAAGGCCACCCCGAAGGAGATCACCAAGGCGTACCGCGCCGCGGCGCGCGACAGCCATCCGGACACCCACCCCGGCGACGCCAAGGCCGAGGAGCGCTTCAAGGAGGTCAGCGCGGCGTACGACGTGCTCGGCGACGAGGCCAAGCGCAAGGAGTACGACGAGGTCCGCGCCCTCGGTCCGATGGGTGGTGGCTTCGGCCCCGGTGGTCCGGGCGCCGGCGGCTTCAACTTCAACGTGGGTGCCGACGGCCTGGGCGACCTCCTCGGCCAGATGTTCAACCGCGGTGGCCGTGGCGGCCGAGGCCGTGGCGCGTCCGCAGGCGCCGGCCCGCAGCGCGGCGCCGACGTGGAGGCCACCCTGACGCTGGACTTCGTGGACGCGGCCAAGGGGCTCACCACCACGCTCAGCCTCACCAGCGACGCCCCGTGCAGCACCTGTCACGGCAGCGGCGCCCGGCCCGGCACCCAGCCCACCGTCTGCAGCCAGTGCGGCGGCCGCGGCGTCATCGACGACAACCAGGGCTTCTTCAGCTTCTCTTCGCCGTGCCGCGCCTGCGCCGGCCGCGGCGTCACCATCGAGCAGCCCTGTGGCACCTGCCGCGGCACGGGCGTGGAGCACCGCCCGCGTGACGTGCAGGCTCGCATCCCGGCCGGGGTGGCCGACGGGCAGAAGATCCGCCTGAAGGGCCGCGGCGCGCCCGGCCGCAACGGTGGCCCAGCCGGCGACCTCATCGTCGAGTGCCATGTCGCCCCGCACCCGCTGTTCGGCCGGGACGGGCACAACCTCACCGTGCGGGTGCCCGTCACGTTCGCCGAGGCGGCACTCGGCGGCGACATCGACGTGCCCACGCTGGATGGCCCGCGGGTGATGCTGCGGCTGCGTCCTGGCACCCAGAGCGGCAGCCGACACCGGGTGAAGGGCAAGGGCATCGTCACCGCCAAGCACACCGGCGACCTCATCGTCACGGTCGATGTCGACGTGCCGCACCATCTCACACCGGAACAGAAGGCAGCCGTCGACGCCTTCGCCGAGGCGACTACCGTGTCGCCCAGAGCGCACCTGAAGGGGGCATGAGTCATGCGATCCCGCGATCACGCCGTCTACGTCATCTCCGTCGCCGCCGAACTGGCCGGCATGCACCCGCAGACCCTGCGGATCTACGAGCGCCGCGGCCTGGTGTCGCCGGCCCGCACCCAGGGCGGCAACCGCCGCTACAGCGACGTGGACATCGACCGCCTGCGCCGCATCCAGGAGCTTGCCCAGGAGGGCATGAACCTGGAGGGCATCCGACGGGTGATGGCCCTCGAAGCAGAGGTGGATCAGCTGCGTGCCGAGGTGGAGCACCTGCGTCATGTGGCCGCCGGCGCCATCGCCGAAGCCGAACGCCGCGCCCCTCGGCGCGATCTGGTACCCCTGCGCCAGGAGATCACCGTCTTCGGCGGCAAGCGCCTCGGCAGCAGGTAACCACCCGCCGCGGGCGTGTCGGGGTACGCACCGTCGCCGAGCCTCGCCAGCGACCGTTACCATGCGCCCGATGGGAGCGCGAGCGGGTGGTCGCCTCCGGCGGAGGGCCTTGGTGGAGCGGGCGCTGCCCGTGCACGTGTGCCTGCTGGAGGCCCCGGGTGGCTACGGCAAGACCACACTCGCCGAGGACCTGGCCACGGCCAGCGAACTCGCGCGCATCGACGTGCTGCTCGAGGGTGCGTCGGGGTCCGATGCCGTGCTCGCCGCAGTGGTGGAAGCGTTGCGCCACTCGGGTCTGACCGACCTCGCTGACGCGGCGGCGCGGGCCACGACGGCGGCCGCGATCCACGAGTTGGCTGCGGGGCTGACCATGCGCGGTGAACCCTTGTGCGTGGTCGTCGACGAGGTGCAGCGACTCACCCTCGACGGTGCGGACTGGTTGGCCGAACTCGTCGCGCACCTCGCCGACAGCTGCCGGTTCGTGCTCGCCGGCCGCCAGATCCCGGCGGCGCTGCGTCACCTCGGTGCACGGCCGGACGCACTCCACCTCGGTGCCGACGACCTGCGCTTCTCCCCGACCGAGATCGCCGAGCTGGTGGGGCTGGCTGCGAGCGAGGGGGCCGGCGATCCGAAGCTCCGCGGCTGTGCGACCTTGGAAGCCGACATCCTTCGCCGCTCGGGCGGCTGGCCCGCGGCGGTGTCGCTGATGGTGGGGCAGCGCCTGCCGGGGAGGGCCGACCGAGGCCTGGGTCCCCGGCCGCTCGATGAGGTGATGGCCGACCTCGTCGACGGCCTGCTCGACGGCTGCCCGGAGGAAGCCCGTGCCCGGCTGCAGCGTCTGGCCACCGTGCCCCTGCTGTCGCAGGACGTGGCCGCCGCCCTGTCCGGTGGCGGTGCGCTGGAAGACGCGGTCGCGCTGGGGTTGCCACTCGTTCGTCGGCCGGACGGTTGGTTGCGCCTTCCCGACCCGGTGCGTGATGCGCTCGCGCCCGAGCCGCTGGACGCTCCACGTCGTCGGGCGGTGGCGCGTGCCTACGCCGCGGCGGGCGAGTTGCACGCTGCGGTCCACCTGCTGCACGATGCCGGCGACGTGGACGGCCTGGCCGAAGTGCTCGGTGGCTGCCCGTGGGCGCAACTCGAGGCAGCCGGCGTGTCGTTCGCACGAGTGGTGGCAGCGCTGCTCGGCGATGACGAACTGGCCCGCCACCCCGACGTGCTGGTGCTGCTGGCGCGCGCCGTCGAACACGGCGACCGCTCGCTGCGCCGCCGCTTCCTCGAACTCGCTGACCGTGCCACAGCAGGCTCGGACGGCGCGGCCCGCCGAACGGTGCTGGCCGAGTTGGCCAGGGACGCCAGCCGCAGCGGCGACTTCGAGCAGGGGGAGCAGCTCGCCCACCTGGCGCTGCACGGCGCGACACGCACGGAGATCGTGACGCGCGGTCGTGCGCTGTACGCCTGGGGGATGGCCGACACCCTGCGGTGCACGAGCACCGCCCTGGCCCGCGCCGCGGACACGCTCGGTGAGGCGGCGACACTGCACGAACTTGCCGGTGAGTACCGCTGGAGTTCCGAGGCGTTGCTGCGCGTCGGCTACGCCGTGTCGTTCCATGGCGGGGCCGTCGATGCCGCGCTGGAGCAGGTCGAGCGGGCGCTGGCGCTACTCGGGGCCGCTGACATCTCACGCGCGGTCGCGCTCACCTACTTCATGGACGTGCTGGACCATGCGGCACGGAGCGAGGAGGCGGAGGCCGCGGGGTTGGAAGCCCTCGCCATCGGCCATCGCCTCGGCGACCAGACGGCCATCGGCTTCGCCTGTTGGGGGCTGGCGCTGGTGACGGCGCACCGCGGCGACCACCCGGCGACGCTGGAGTGGCTGGCCGACGCCGAACGCCATGGCGGCCGCTGGATCGAGGAGGCCATCGGCACCGAGTTCGCGCTCGCCGCCTGCGACATGCTGGCCCTGCTCGGCGACGAGCCGGGCGCCCGCCGGTACATGGCGCAGGGCATCGAACTCGCGTCGCGTCACGGGCTTCACGACGCACCCGTACCGGCGATCGGGAGGGTGGAGGCGATGTTCGGCGACCCCGAGCGAGCCGAGGCCATCCTCGCCGAACTCGACGGGAGGCCCTTTGCCGTGCCGCGCTACCGCTGGGCGCGGGCGCTGCTGCGGGCATTTGCCGCCCACCGCCGGGCCGACACCGACTCCGCCCGCGCATTGCTGCGCAGAGCAGAGGACGACGCCGCCCGGTGCGGCTACCGCGATCTTCCGGCGCGCCACGAGCGGTGGATCCACGATCGGCTGGCCCCGTACCGCGGTGAGCAGCCGAGGGCGGCGCTGTCGTCGGGCACCCGCGTGACGCTGCTCGGTCGGTTCGCCGTCAGCCGTGGTGGGGAGGACATCAGCCCGCCGCCGGGCAACCCGGCCACGCTCGTCAAGCTGCTCGCGCTGCGCGGCTCGATGACGGCGGAGGAGGTGATCGACCGCGTGTGGCCCGACGCCGACCTGGCAACGGGCCGCGCCCGATTGCGCAACACACTCAACCGCCTCCGGGTACGTTGCGGCGACCTCGTCGACCGGCGCGGTGACGAGCTTGGGCTTGCCACGGAGGTGGTCACCGACGTCGCCGAGTTCGAGGCCGCAGTGGCCGTAGCACTGGCCGCGCCGCCGCACGAGCGGGCCGGGCTGGCGCGGCGTGCTGCGGCGCTCCACGGCGGTGAGCTGCTGCCCGCCGACCGCTACGAGGACTGGGTCGCAGCGCCCCGGGAACGGCTGCGGCGGCGGTTCGTGGCCGTCACGGACGCGCTGGCCGCGGATGCGGAGGCCCGCGGCGACTATGACGAGGCCGTCCGCCAACTCGACGTGGCGGTGGCACTGGAGCCGCTCGACGAGGCGCGGTACGTGCAGGCGGCCCGCCTGCTGGTGACCCAGGGGCGTCGTGCCGGCGCTCGGGACATGGTGCGGCGGGCACTGGCCGCGCTGCACGATCTCGGGATCATGCCCGGCCCGGCGCTGCTCGCCCTCGCCGACGATGTCGGCAGTCCGCTGGACGCATCGTCGACGTCCGCACCGGCCCGGTGAGCTACGCCCCGGCCTGCGGTGCGGCCAGCCGTCGCAGCACGTCACCCAGTTCGGTCAGCGATCGCACCGGGGTCACCTCGCCGGTGTCCACCACCTCGACCTGCCCCACCAACTCGCCCGCCGTGGCCGGCCCGGGCAGGGCACGCAGCACCATGCTGAACGGTCGGGCAGGATTCATCGCGCACCTCGTGGGTGGCCGGTGTTCGAACTGGTCCCGGGGTGTCGCTCCATGGTCACCGATGGTGCACCCCTGCCGTCCGACGAACGTCCGACGGTGATCGGAGCGGCGTCGGACGCTCGTCGGACGCCATCCGTGTTGGCTGCCGACCATGTCTGCCGTCGTGAGCAAGTTCGCGTGGTTGTCCGTCATCTCCGCCGTGGTCTCGGGCGCGCTGGTCGTGGCCCCGGCCTCAGCCGCCCCTGCCAGCCCCGCCCCCGGGGAGGCCGGTGCCGTCGTCACCGGCGCGGCCGGGGCACTGCAGGCGACCGTGGGCGAGGGTGCAGCGGGCTACGTCGGCACCGTGCCGTCCCGCCTGCTGGACACCCGCGACACGACGGCGATGACGGCGGGCGAGGTGCGTGAGCTGGACGTGCTGGGTGTCGGCGGGGTGCCGGCGAGCGCCGTGGATGCCGTCGTGCTCAACGTCACCGTGACCCAGCCGACTGCCGACGGCTGGCTGACGGTGTTCCCCGCCGGGACGGATGCGCCGCTGGCGTCGAACCTCAACTTCGCCACTGGGCAGACCGTGGCCAACCTGGTGATCGCCAAGGTCGGTGCGGATGGCAAGGTGGCAGTGCGCAACGAGCGCGGCACCACCCATGTGGTGATCGACGTGCAGGGCTGGTTCGCGCCCGGCCAGGGGTACACGCCGCTGGCTCCCGCTCGGCTGATGGATACCCGCAGCACCGCCGCGCTGGCCGCGGGGGAGACGCGTGAGCTGACCGTGGTCGGCACGGGCGGGGTGCCGGAGCGCGGTGTGGATGCGGTGGTCCTCAACGTGACGGTCACCCGGCCCAGCGCGGGCGGCTGGCTGACGGTGTTCCCCGCCGGTACGGATGCGCCGCTGGCGTCGAACCTCAACTTCGTGCCGGGCCAGACGGTGGCCAACCTGGTGATCGCCAAGGTCGGTGCCGACGGCAAGGTCGCCTTCCGCAACGAGCGCGGCGCGACCGACGTGGTGGTGGACGTGCAGGGCTGGTTCGCCCCCGACGCCGGATACACCGCGCTGTCGCCCGCCCGCGTGTTGGACACCCGCGACGATGCCCCGGTCGGCCCTGGGGAAACCCTCGAGCTGCAGGTGGCCGGCGAGGGTGGGGTGCCCGCGGACGGGGTGGACGCCGTGGTGCTCAACGTCACCGCAACGCAGCCGACGGCGGGTGGCTGGCTCACCGTCTTCCCGGCTGGCGTGGGGTCGCCACTGGCGTCGAACCTCAACTTCCGCCCGGCACAGACGGTGCCCAACGTGGTGATCGCCAAGGTCGGCAGCGACGGCAAGGTGAGCATCCGCAACGAGCGCGGCGCCACCCAGGTGGTGGTGGACGTGCAGGGCTGGTTCGGCACCGGCGCGGCGCTGACCGGCGGCGAGGACGTCGGCTGGCGCTTCGTGCCGCGTCACGTGCTGCTGGCGCCCGGCGAGTCCTCCGTGGTGGAACTGGTGCAGACCGACGCGGCCGGCGCGGCGACGGGTTCGTCGCTGCCACCCGGCGTCTCGTTCGTGACGTCGACGGCCGACGGCATCGTCACCGTCACACCGCTGTCCGGCCGCCAGGTGATGGTCACCGCAGGACCCGAGGTGGACACCGCGATGGTCGGCGCGCAGATCCCCGGGTGGCCGGTGAACCCGGCACTCACGGTGACGATCGCCCGCCTCCAGCCCGGCGTGGTCGCGCTGGCGGACGACCAGGTGCTGTTCCCCACGACGGACCTCCCGCCGGGCGTGCCGGAGGGCGAGTGGCTGCCCGACGGTGTGACCGAGGACGGCCCCGGGCCGTTCACGTGGGAGGAGTACGGCGACCGCCTCGAGCGTCCGGCCGACGCGCTCGCCGGGGAGATGGCGTGGGCCGACGTGCTCGACGCCACGTTCCACTACCCGGTGGTGCTGCAGTGCCCGGCCCCGGAGGTGGGCACGCTGGTGGTGGCGAGCGGCGCCTCTGGTGTGCTCGGCAGGGTGATCGAGCCGACCGGCGCGCCCACGCTGGAACGCGACGGCTGGTGCCTCGTGACCGTCGAGATCGTGGCGCCGCAGGCGATCTACGAGGACCTGCACTACGACCTCACGTACGACGAACTGCTCGCCCTCGGCATGGTGCCGCCGGTGCCCACCTACTCGACGGAGGACCTGACGTACACCGACGGGTTCACCGCGGCGGCGGTGCAGGACGCCGCCGGCCGTGCAGGCGGTCGCCGCATCCAGGCGGACCCGCCCACGCCGCCCACGCCCCCCGCCCCGGCCCCGCCGGCGAACCCGGCCCCGCCCGGCAGCCAGACGGCCAGCACGGCCACGCAGGCCAGCCCGCAGCAGGGCGGCGGCTTCAGTGACAAGGCGCGTGCGTGTCGCGACGCGATGCTGCAGTCGGCCGGCGCGGCCGGGCAGGCGTTGGAGATCCAGCCGGCCATCTCGTCCACGTTCACGCCGATCTTCGACGTGCTCGTCGACATCAACAACGGCACGCCGGGCGACATCAAGATCCGCGTCGGCGCCAGCCTCTCCACGACGGTCCAGCTGAAGGCCAAGGTGCAGGCGTCGTTGACGCTGGAGGCCACCTGCCCGCTGGCGTCCATTCTGGAGATGCGCATCGCCGGCCCCGGCCCGCTCGCGCCGTTCATCGACTTCTACGGCCGCGGCGACGTCAGCGCCAAGCTGTCGATCAAGGCCGACGGTGGCCCGCGCCTCGAGGCCGGCTTCGGCTGCACCGCCGGCGTGGTGGTGGCCGTCGGCTTCGCCTACAACGGCGGCAGCGACGCGCTCACCAGCCTGAACGAGTTCACCCCCAGTTCGAGCTGCCAACCCACGTGGAACCTGGCGAGCGGGCTGACCACGGACGGGGCCGGCATCAGCATCGAGATCGCTCCGGGCGTGGCGATCACGTCGCCGCTCGGGCTGCGGCTGGGCGGCGTGGTGGTGGGCGTCATCGGGGCGGTGCTGCACCGCTTCAACCCCGCCATCCCGGCGGAGCCTGGCGTGATGGAGGTGATCAAGGGCGAGATCGGGCCGACGCTGAAGGCCGTCTGGGAGAACGTGTCCAACGCGATCGCCAATCAGGCCGCCAAGTCCGGTGTGTCGGCGGAGATCGGCACGAAGATCTTCGTCGAGTTCAAGCCGATCGTGTGGTTCCTCGGCAAGTTCGGCCTCACCAAGCAGCCGGGCACGGTGGTGCCCGGCGTGGGTGAGACCAGCGGTGAGCTCCCGCTCTTCTCCACGTCGGTGCCGATCGGGTCGCTGTACGCCCCGCTGAACAACGTCCGCTTCGAGGCCAGCGTGGGCGGCGAGTCCACCACGACGACCCCGGCGATCTACGTCCAGGAGGACGACGAACTGACCGTGCTGGCCGTGCTGGCGCCCACCACCGCGGGGCTCGCGAACCCGCTCACCCCCCAGCTCACCGAGGGCTGGCTGTACCGCGGCGACGGCACGCTGTGGGAGCGCTCCGACTTCTTCGGCGATGTCTCGGTGGCGCAGGCCACCGGTGTCGAGGCCGTGCACGGCAATACCGCGCTGCGCATCAGCTCGACGATCACCAAGGGCATGTGCGACTCGATGCGCGACCACCCGGTCGCCTTCCGCTTCGCCGGCAATGCTCCGATCTCGCTCATCGTCATCGGCATCCCCGCAGCCGCCTGGGGTGGCGAGTTCACGATCCAGTGCGTCGACGGCAAGGTTCGCTGGGACCCGGAGCAGGTGCTCGACCTCCCGGAGGTCGGCGAGACGCCCGTGTCGCTCTTCACCCAGGGCGCCTCGGCCGACAATGTGGAGATCACCGGCATCCCGGCATGGCTGGAGTGGGGCGGCGGCACGTCGCACGTGCTGACCCCGAAGACGGACGGCGAGGACCAGCTGGACTTCACGATGACCGTCGTCGACGACGGCAACGGGCCGACGTGCCAGCAGCGGCAGGCGACCATCGTCGCCACCACGGAACATCGTGGGATCGTCAATCTGACGGTGATGGAGGACGAGAAGTGCTACGTCCGTTTCGAGCCGAACGACATCACCGGCCCCGGCCCGGTGCAGTCGGTGATGACCACCGAGGGCTACGGCAACCTGGACATCCCGGTCGACGACATCACGGGCGCCCTGCCGGACTGGCTGCACCTCGTGTCGCCGGTGGCCACCTACCCACTCGACGGCCCGACGGTGTTCCGCCTGCCGGACAGCGATGGCACACCGCAGGAGGTCACCTGGGCCCTGACGGTCGACGAGCGGCAGCCCATGTGCCAGGACCAGCCGGCACGGGTCCACATCATCCAGATCACGAGCGACCGCGGCAACGCCACGCTGACGGTGAAGGACCCGAAGGTGGACAAGCGTCAGGACTGCGGCTTTCGGTTCGCCCCGAACGAGCTGCCCGGCCACGGGGTGAGCCAGCTGTCGCTGCGCGACGACGCGCTCGCTGCGGTCGGCAGCGAGGCCAACTGGTCGATCACCGGGCTGCCGGACTGGCTGGCGGTGTCGCCGACCTCGGGCACCCTGGCCCAGGGCGGCTCGACACCGGTGGCCTTCTCCGGCGCCCCGCCGGCGCCGACGTCGTGCGCCGGGCGTGGCGCACTCAACCTTCCCGTCCACGCCGACGCCAGCCTTCCCGGTGGCGGTTCACTGACGGCCACGATCGTGCTGCACTACCCGGCGATCCCGCCGACCGGCGACTGCACGCCGAAGCCGGCGGGCGGCTGGGGCGACCCGCACATGTTCTCCTTCGACGGCGTCACCTGGGAAGGCCAGACGCTCGGCGAGTACGTGTACGTCGAGACCGACCCCGGCGCGGCCGTGCCGTACCGGGTGGTGGCCCGCCATCAACCGACGAACGCCGGCCTCGCCGACCAGTCGGTCGCGCCGACCAGCGTGACGGCAGCAGTGTTCGAGTACGGCCCCCATGCCATCGAGGTCTACGCCGCTCACAGCGACCTCACCGGCCAGCCGTGGATCGTGTACGTGGACGGTGAGGAGGTGGATCTGGCGGACGGCGTGCCCCTCGCTGTCGGTGACGGCGTGTCCGTGGTTCGCTCGGGCAGCACCGTGCGCGCCGACGCTGCGGACCTGTTCGTCACGGCCCGGGTGGCCGGCATCATCGACCTCACGGTGACCGCACTCGGGTCGCCCGACGTGCACGGGCTGCTCGGGTCGCCCAACGGAGTGCAGGCAGACGACTTCACGGGCAGCGACGGCACGGTGTACGCGCCATCCGACATCCACGAGTGGGTGCAGCCGCAGTTCAGCGAGTTTGTGGCGTCGTGGCGCATCACCGATCAGGCCGATTCGCCGTTCACCATCCAGCTGCCGGCGAACCGGTTCGGCCTGCCGAACCCCGGCTTCGACAGCGCCTTCATGGCGGAGTGGGAGGCCGAGGTGGACGCCGTGCTGTCCGCGGTCGCATCGATCTGCGACAGCCCGCCGTCCGTGGGCACGCGCACCCGGTACGCGATCGCCCTGGAGCTGTCGATCGGCAGCCCGATGGAGCGGATCGAGTCCTACCTGTGCCACTACACCGTGCGTGGCGTGGCGACCGTGGACGGGCAGCCGGTGCCCGGCCTGCGCGTCACCGTGGACGGCGCCGGCGTGAAGCCGTGCACCACGACGACCGCCACGGACGGCACCTACCTGTGCATGGTCGAGCCGAGCAGCACCGAGGCCGCGTCGGTGACGCTGTCGCTCCCGCTGGAGTTGGATGTGGTCGGTACCTGGCCGGGCCGCGCCGGCGTGGCCATCGCCACCGTCGCCTCGTTCCCGGCGCTCGCGGTGCTGGAGGCCGGCCCGGCGGTGGCCGAGGTCGACCTGGTGCTGGACGCGTCGAGCGTGCCCGTGCTGCATGCCAGTGGTGTGGTGCGCCGCGATGGTGTGGCTGTGCCGGGGGATCGTCTGTTCCTGGTGACGGCA
Organism: Acidimicrobiaceae bacterium; assembly: GCA_020637295.1. GTDB lineage: Bacteria > Actinomycetota > Acidimicrobiia > Acidimicrobiales > Ilumatobacteraceae > UBA668. The sequence continues at coordinate 14,015 of JACJWF010000005.1, forward strand.
TTCGACAGCACCGGCGCGGCGCTTGCCGAGCTCCGCGTCGTCGCCGCGGTCGACCCCGACACCGGTACCTACTCGTTCACCCGAGCTCTGCCGGGCGCGGCGGTGACGGCCCGGATCGTCACCGGGGTCACGGAACCTGTGCGGGAGACGTTCGAGTCCACCGTCACCGACCTTGTCCTCGGCCCGAATCCCGTGGTGTTCGACATCATCTACGACGTGCCGCTGGTGGTGGTCGAGGGCACGGCCACGGATGGGTCCGCCGGCCTGGCTGCGGCCACGGTGTACGTGAGCGCGAAGAGCGCGCTCGGGCTGACCCTGGGGGTCACGCCGGTGGAGATCACGCCCGACCCGGTCACCGGTGCCTATCGGGTGGTGGTGCCGCTGCCGCGAGCCACCGCCACGGTCGTGGCGAGCGTGGTGGTGCCGCCGTATTCGGAGAGCTACACGGCGCCGGAGACCGCGGTGGCGCCGGGGGAGACCACCGTGCCGCTCGACGTGGTGCACCAACCCCCGGTGGTCACCGTCTCGGGCTCGATGGTCGACGAGGCCGGCGCTGCCCTGCCGGGGACCGTGTTCGTGCAGAGCACCTACCGCGGACCCACGGGCACCGCGCTCGCGGCCTTCACCGCGGCGGTCCAGCCCGGCGTCGACGGGGCCTATACGTTCACCCGGCCGGCGCCGCTCGGCACGGCCACGGTGCAGGTCACCGCGTTCGCCGGTTCTGCCGGGGAGCAGTTCACCACGGGTCAGGTGGCGGTGACGCCCGGACCGAACAACCTTCTGCTGGACGTGGTCCTCGCCCCGGTGCGCCTGCACCTGACCGGCACGATGGTGAACGGTGCGGGCGCGGCCTTGGCCGGCCCGGTGCTGCTGCGAGCGATGTTCTACGACGCTGCCGATGGCTACCTCGGCCAATCGCTCGTCACGGTCTCACCCGGCGCCGGTGGTGCGTACCAGGCCGACGTCACCGGTCATCGCGACGCCGTGCGCGCCGAGGTGCGGGCCGAGGTCGGTGTCGTCGGTGACTACTACCCGACGACGGTCACGGGCCTCGTGCCCGGCGACAACGACGCCACCCTGTCGTTCACCCACGACCCGCCACTGCTGACGCTCGAGGGCTCGATGATCGACACCGCGACCGGCAACGCACTGGCCGGGCCGGTCACGCTGGGGATCGGGTTCCGCAACGCGCAGGGCGCGCTGTACGGCACGACCGTGCAGGTCAGCCCGGCGCCGGGTACAGGGGCCTACTCGGTCACCGTGCCCGGTCATCACCTGGCCACCGCCGCGAGCGTCGTGGCGTACGTCGGCCAGAACGGCGAGACGGTGGAGGCCGACGTGCCGGGCCTGTTGCCGGGCGAGAACACCTTCCCGTTCAACGTCGGGTACGCCGCGCCGATCGTCACCGTCGGCGGCACCATGCTGACGACCGGCGGCGTGCCCTACGGGACGGGCGCCTTCGTGCGCCTGCAGGCGTTCGACGAAGGTGGCACGGAGATCTGGTTCCAGCGGGTGTTCGTCGGCATCGGTGTCGAGGGCCAGTACGCCGTCACCCGCACGTTGCCGCAGACGGCGGTGACGTTCCAGGCCACTGCCGAGGTCGGCCCGTCCTCCGCGGACTGGAAGACGACCGGCCCGCTGACGGTGGTACCGGGCAACCAGACCGTGCCGTTCGACGTGCTGTGGCTGCCGACCCGACTTCAGGTCAACGGTACGTTGACCTCGGCGCCCGGCGTGCCGCTGCCCGGTCCGATCCAGATCGGCGTGTCGGCACGGAACACCGGTGGCGACCTGATCCTCTACACCCAGCCGGCCGTGACACCGGCCCCGGGCACGGGCGCGTTCTCCTTCACGGTCACGTTGCCGGAGGTGACCGACTCGGTCGAGTTGCTCGCCTTCGTCGGCCAGTACGGCTTCGAGCAGGAGAAGCAGATCGTCACCGGGTTCGCCCCCGCCACGCTCACCACCGCCCAGTTCGACGTGGTGCACAACCCACCCACGCTGCAGGTCGGCGGTGTGGCCCAGGTCAACGGGGTGGCGGTGAACGGCCAGGTGGAGATCCGCCTCCAGTACCTCACCACGGCGTTCGGGGAGCCGCTCGGCCAGACCGTCTTCGTCAACGCGGTCAACGGCGTCTACACCAAGCAGGTGACCATGCCCGAGGGCACCTACACGGCGACGGTCACGGTGCGAGCCTCGAACGGGGCGAACTGGTTCACGTCCGTGCAGAGCGACATCGTGCCGAACGAGGTGCGCGCCGTCACCCTGGACTTCGACGACGTGCCGAACACGCTCGACGTCAGCGGCGTGCTGCAGCAGTTCGGCCTGCCGGCCGACGGTGCCCGCCTCGACGTGTCGTTCCGCGACGCGGGCAACAACACGGTGCTGTCGACGACGAGGTTCCTGACGCTCGGCCCGGACGGCTCCTACTCGACCTCGCTGGCGATGCCGGACGGGACGGTGAGGGCCGACGTGACGGCGGTGGTCAGCGGTGGCGGCGAGACCTACTCCCACTCCCGCACGTTCCTCGGGCTCGGGGATGGCCCCAACCCTGTGACGCTCGACGCCGACACGGTGCTGCTCGAACTGACGGGAACCCTGCTGGAGAACGGGGTGCCGCTGGTGCTGACCGACCCCAACGGTGAACTGCACTTCGACACGCTGCTCGATCGCGGTCTGCTCGGGCTGTGGGGCTACTCGACGACGTCGTCCTACGACACCGACACCGGTGCGTTCACGTACCGGCAGATCGTGCCGATGCCGGCTGACTCCGCCGTCGTGACCCTTCTCGGTGTGGCCGACCCCGACCCGACGTACACGTTCGCCGACCTCACGGGCGGTGTGCTCAGCGAGGTCTGGAACCTGGACATCGGCGACACCGCACTGCGCACCTTCGTCGTCGACGGCACGCTGACGAACGGTGTCCTGGCCGAGGGCCAGAGCTACGGCTTCGGGAACATGGACACTCGCATCGACTTCTGGCAGGTGCTGCCGGAGAACGCCGCCACCGCTGAGCCCTACACCTGGCTCGGCTCGTCCTCCACCAGCGTGGTGCCCGACGACGTGACGGGTGCGTGGTCGTTCGCCGCCGATCTCCCCGCCGGCGCCAACTTCGCGACGGTCTCGCTGTGGCCCGACGGGCCGGACGAGTCGCCGGTGGTCCGCACCTTCGAGGTGGACCCGTTCGGCACCGGCGACGTGGTGGTGGCATGGGCGTTCGACCTGCAGCCGTCGCGGATCAGCTTCGACATCGTCGTCTCGACCGACTCGTCGTGCACGACACCGACGTTGCTGGCCACGTACGACCTCTGGGCGCTGCCCGAGGCGCCGGTGGACGAGAGCGGCGACCCCAACCTGTGGCCGGGCTCCACCTATCTCGGCTCGTTCACCCTCGTGCCGGACCCGGTGACCCACCAGGTGTGGCTCGTGGTGCAGGTGCCTGCGGACACGACGTACCTGCGCGTGCACGGCGGCAGTGCGGACCTGTACACGGAGGGCCCGTTCAACTCCGGCTTCGGATACTCGCTCACGCTGGCGCCCAACTCCCTCCACGGCATCGGCGACGAGGCGGTGTTCAGTTGCGGCTGAGCGGGTCACCCCGAGCAGGGGCTGCGACCCGCGGCCCCTGCTCTCGTGCCCAGCGGGCGCGCATGGGGAGTAGTCCCCTGTCACGAATCCGCGGCAATGAGCTATAACAACGGCGATGCCCCCCGTGCCGCACCGCCCCCCCGGCATAGTTCTCACCTCCGGAGCGGCCACGCATGTCGGCCATGTCCGGACGCTCAATGAGGACGCCTTTCTGGAGGCAGGCGGCGCCTATGTCGTGGCCGATGGGATGGGAGGTCATCAGGCCGGGGAGGTGGCGTCCGCAATCGTCGTGGCCACCATCGAGGAACTGGCGGCGCGTTCCATTCCGTCCATCGAAATGGCGCCGGAACTCGTTCGTGCGGCAAACGAAGCAGTTCGGGCAGAGGCCGCTGCCTCGGGCCGCGTCGGCATGGGCTCCACGCTGGTGGGCCTCTTTCTCATGAAGAACGGCGACGAGGAGTCGCTGGTGGTGGTGAATGTCGGCGACTCCCGGTGCTATGTGCTGAGTCGTGATGAACTGCGTCAGGTCACCAAGGATCACTCTTACGTCCAGGATCTGGTGGACCGGGGTGAGGTGACGGCGGAGGAAGCGTCGCACCATCCGGAGCGCAACGTGGTCACCCGGGCCATTGGGATCGAGCCCGTGGTAGCCGGCGACTTCCACTTGTTGCCGCACGCGGTGATGCGCGTGCTGTTGTGCTCCGACGGGGTCAGTTCGGAGCTCTCGTCAGAGCAGATCCGGCAGATTCTCGCCGAGCCCTCCACCCCGCGGGAGGCTGCGGTGGCCCTCATCGATGCGGTGCTCACCGGCCGTGCTGCGGACAACGCGACCGCACTCGTGGTGGACGTCGACGTGGACGTCGACGAGACGGAACTACCAGCAGCCGGAGGCAGCGGTCGCGCGGAGGACATCACGGCGCCGGTTCCCGTGCGCGTCGATACGGAACTCGGCACCACCTTGATCACGGGAGTCCCGCTCTCCGTCCTGGTACCGACGCCGCAGACAGAACCGCTGGTCACCGCAGTGATCGAGGAGGACGTCGAAAGCGCTACGGTCATCGACGAGGTACCGAGATGACGCTCCAGAACGCGAATGAAGGTGTTGGACTTCCGGCGACCCACTTCCGTGTCGGTCACGGTCTGGGCCTTGTCACCGACTCCACGCTCGCGCTGCTGGAACCCACGAACGGCCGGCTCGCGGATCAACTGTGGGCCTCCCTTGCCGCAGGCGGCAGTGTCGACGATCTGCTGGAACTGCTCTCCGCAACGGGGTTGCGCTCACTCGGATCGTTCGCACTGGTGCAGTTCGAGGACGCTGCGGTGCGCGTGGTGGTGCGCGGCGATGCTGCCGTCGTGCTGGACGGCAGCCGTTCCATTCGCTCAGGCGGAGTTCGTACGTGGATCGAAGAGGTGGTCGACCACCCGGGCGAGATTGCGTTGCAGCTGGTGGAAACGGAGGCAGTTGGCCTGCCGTTCCGGGTGGTTCAGGGAATGGTGCCGGCGGACCTGCTGGTGCGAGGACCGGTTTCCGGCGCACTGGACGCGGCCGACATGTCGTTCGTCGCCACGTTCGACCCCGCGGCCGTCGTCACGCCGGCGGCCGACGTTGCGCCGCCCGTCGACGCGCCGCCCGTGGACCTGGCGGCTGACGTCCCCTCACCGGTCGCCCCGCCAGTTCCGGAACCCGCCGTGGTCGTGGCGCCAACTGCGGTTGTCGACCCCGCCCCCGCACCTCCGCCGTCGGTGGACGACCCGATGCGGACCCGAACGCTCGACGAGCTGCATGGACCGCCTGCCACAGCGGACGGGTCGGTGGCGGCCGACGACAGTGCGCCCGTATCGCCGGCAGCCGGCAAGTACGACGACATCTACGGCCGCACGATCGCCCGCTCGGTGCAGTCCGCTGCCGTCGATGTGCCGGATGTGGAGGTCGTGGAGGCAGCGCCGCCGGTGTCCGTCGTGCCACCGCAACCCACCGCCGAGCCCAGCGTGCCGTCGGCGCCCCTTCTCATCGACGCCATACCGTCGGCACCGTCTGCCGAACGCCCCGGCGACCACGACGGTCGCACGATGACCAAGGCGCAGTTGATGGCCCTTCGAGCTGGTGGTGCGGGAACTCCGGCGGCCGAGCTGAGCCCCGGCTCGATGGGTGGGCCCAGCGTGCAGGCGTTGTTGTGCGTCTCGCAGCACCCGAACCCACCGCAGGCGCGTGTGTGCCGAGTCTGTGGGGTGCCTCTGCAGGGTTCGCCGGTGCTGATCTCCCGTCCCACGCTGGCCAGACTCCGCTTCAGCGACGGTCGTGTGGTGGCCCTCGATCGGCCGGTTTTGATCGGGCGGAATCCGAAGGTGGAACATCCGATCGACGGCGAGATGCCCGGCACGGTGAAGCTGGACGTCGGGCAGGGCCTGTCGCGTACGCATGCGCTGGTTCGCTTGGAGGGCTGGCAGGTGCTGCTGGAGGATCTGAACTCTGCGAACGGCACCATCGTGCGGCTCCCCCAGCGTGAACCGCGCCGGCTGCACCCCGGCGAGCCCGTGCTGCTCGAGCCGGGTACCACCATCGACTTCGGTGGTGAGATCGATGCTGCCGTTGAACAGGCCTGACGGAAGCTCGATGGAAACGCAGCGACAGCCCGTGGGTGTCACAGTGGAGTTCTGCGGTGAAGTCATCGCCGTGGACTCGGATCGGTTCACCATCGGTCGGGAAGGCGACCTGTCGGTGGACGACAACCAGTTCCTCCATCGCCGCTTCCTCCTGCTGCACCAGCAGGGCAGCCTCTGGGCCCTGAGCAATGTCGGAACCCAGTTGACGGCCACCGTCACGGACAGGTCGGGCCAGCTGGAGGCGTTTCTGGCGCCAGGAGCGACCCTGCCGCTCGTCTTCGACGTCACGATGGTGTCGTTCACGGCAGGTCCCACCACGTACGGCCTGACCATCAACTGCCCGGATCCGCCCTTCGTAGGGGCCTCGGTACCTCGGGCGGAGTCCGGCGACACCACGATCGGCGCAACCTCGCTCACCCCCGACCAGCGCCGCCTCGTCGTCGCGTTGGCGGAGCCACGGTTGCGGGGCGATGGGCGGGCTTCTGTCGTGTTGCCCAGCAACGCAGAGGCAGCGGAACGTCTGGGCTGGGCCATCACCCGGTTCAATCGCAAGCTCGACAATGTGTGTCAGAAGCTGTCTCGACTGGGGGTTCGTGGGCTGCACGGCGGGCCCGACCGCCTCGCGTCCAACCGCCGGAGCCGGCTGGTGGAGTACGCAGTGGCCACCCGTCTCGTCACCAAGGACGACCTGGTGTTGTTGCAGCAATCCGGGATGTCGGGGGCAGAGGCCGGAGGCGATGCGGAGTGAGAAGGGGGTGGCTGGCCCTCTCCTGCGGGCTACTGGTGGCCTGCTCGGGACACGACGCTTCGTCCGCCACACCGTCGTCCGTGCCACGGGCCGTCGCCGTGGACGAATCGGTCGACGCACCTCCCAGCGCCGACTGCGGTCCGGCGACGGACGGCACCATCCGCGTCTGGACACTGGCGGTCACCAGCGCCACCCGCGACCTGCTCGGCGAGTTCGCCCAGGCATTCGAGGAGTCAACCGGGATGGAGGTGGAGGTCACCCGGCTCGGGGGCGATCAGGAAGTGGTCGACCGACTGGCCGCCACTCCGTTCGATCAGTGGCCCGACGTGGTGGTCGTCAGCGAACGGGCCACCAGGACGTTGGTGGACTCCGGTCACTTCCTGCCGCCGCAGTCCTGCGATCCGGCGTTCGGAGACGACCTGCTGCCGGTGGTCCGGTCGAGGTACACCGTCGACGGTGAACTGCAGGTGGTGCCCTTCGGTGTTTCGACGCCCGTGCTGATCTTCGACAAGGTCCGCTTCCGTGCGGCGGGGCTGGACCCGGACGCACCACCGGCGACCTACGCCGAACTCCTCGCCGATTCGTCGACGCTGGTGGAAACCAACGCAAGTCCCTACGGCCTGGTGCTCACCGACTGGTGCGCGATCACCGTTGCCGAGCAGAACTCGGCTCGCCGTGGCGCCGTCCTCGCCGAACCCGCGAACGGTCTCACCACCCCCAACATCACCGTCGACCTCACGACGCCCGAGATCTCCGCCGACCTCGCTGGCTTCCGCGAGGGCGTGGTGGATGGTCACGTGAAGTACATCGGGCCCAACTACTCGGGGTACGACGACCTCGCCCAGTTCATGGACGCAACGGCGGGTGGCGCGATGTCGATCCACACGTCGGCGGCCATCGGCGACATCCAACGATTCCTGGATGGTGGCAATGGGCCGGGCATCGAACTCGGCGTCGGCGCACTCCCCGGCCCCGGTGCCGGTTCGACTGTGGGGGGCAACGCGCTGTGGATCGTGAACTCGGGTGATCCGGGCCGCGTCGGACGCGCCTGGGCGCTCGTCACGTCGATGACGTCGCCCGCCAACATGGCGGACCTGGCGATGACCCTCGGCTACGCCCCTGCGTCCCGCAGCGCGGCGGCCGATCCTCGGCTGCAACAGTTCTGGCGCGAGCACCCCGAGTATCGCGTCGCCTACGACCAGCTCGAGTCCATGAGTGCCTCGGATGCGTCAGGTGGGCTCACGATCGGACCGTTCTCCGGGTACCTCAGCGCCATGTACGACGCATGCCGGCACATCATGAAGGGCGAGGCGCCGATCGCGGTGGCCTTGGCCGATGCGACGAACGAGATCAACGGCGCGGTGGCCGAGTACGTCGAACTCCTCGGCGGCACTCCCGTCCAGGTGACCGAGGTGACGCCTCCGGTGACGAACGCGCCCACGTTGCGCGAGCTGGAGGGCACCGCAGAGTGCACCAGCGGTGCCGCCGTCGTGGGCGTGTGGGTGGAGACCGAGTCGGCAGTGGGCTCCGATTGGGCTGTGGTGGCGCTGGACGGCAGTTCGGCAACGTTCACCGCTGCGATACCGGATGGGGATCGTTACCGCCTCACGGTCGGGTGTGGCGGCTCGGAAGAGGCCTGGGCGTCCAGCAGCAGCACGCACTTCCTCGATCTCGGGTCCGTGGATCTCGTCTGCGACGATGCGCCCAACGTGTCCGACGGCGAGTGCACCGTCAGCTCTCGCCCGTAGCGTCCTGCTGGGACCGGGCGCCCGTGTAGCACTGCCAGGAGAACGGTGAGCCCTGGTCGTAGGTGACGGCGTACGACGGGACGGCGTACTGCAGGCGGCACACGTCATCCACGGAGATCGTGTGAGTGGTGACGAGCTTGTTCTCCTTTGCCCAGCATTCCCATCCGAATGCGCCGGGCCGGCGGTGCACTGCGCTGGCCGAGTCGCCGTACGTGCGGACACAGTAGGAGTCGAAGTCCACGGTCCCCAGCAGTACGCCTGGCTTCACGTCGGCGGCACCCTTGTTGTTGTCAGCAGCGACATACGCGGACAAGGTGAGCGCGAAGCCGCCACACAGCGCGAACAGTCGACGGACCCAGCGGTTCACGACGGCCTGCTGACATTGCGCACGAACGGCTCGAGGAACGCCCAGCAACGGACGGCGAAGAGGTGCATGTCCCGCAGAGTCGGATCGTTCAGCCCGTGCAACTTCAACTCGTCGATGAGCTGAGCCCGGTAGTTCTTGAGTGTGTTGAGCTTCAGCCCTGTGCGGTCCGCCATGGACTTGTACGTCGGCTCGGGGAGATCGTGCAGTGCGGACCACAACTTGGAATGGCCCGCATGCTGCACCAGCCGAGCGAACCGCTCCGCCGAACGCAACGAGCGCCGCCGGTCCGGGAGGAGCGGCTGGATCGCTGGGTCGGGTGGTGCGGAGCCGTGCGCCAGGACTGCGTCGATTGCGGCCATCTGATAGTCGATCGGCGCGCTCTTGGAGATGACCGTGGAAATCGGCAGCAGTTCCCACGCGTCGCGCAGCAGCGACGCAACCCATTCGTCGCCCTGGGTGATGATGGCGAGGCGTGTGGAGGGGCAGCTTCGGCTGATGTGGACGAGGGCGTCCAGCCCGCTCCCCGGCTCTTGCGGGAAACTGAGATCGACCAGTGCGAGATCGTACGGCTCGGTGCCGTCGATCTGGGCCGGCACGTCGGCAAGGGCAACGACCACGTCGACGTGATGCCCACCCTGACGTTCGATGGCGCGGCCGAACAACTCCGCCAGCGCGGCCGCGTCATCGACGAGGAGAATGCGTGACATCCCTGCCCTTTCGTTGATCCGCGACCTTCACGGTGACGACGGAACCACCTCCGTCGGCGGGGTGCACTGCAATTGAATCCGGCCCGAGTTCCGTCATCAGGCTCCACAACCCCCGGCCATGCGGAACGTCCGCAAGGTCGAACCCGGGGCCGTTGTCGCAGATGGTGAGTTCGATGACCTCGTCGTTCAATCCCAGTTCGTACGACAGGCTGGTGGCTCCGGCAGCCAGTGCGTTGGCAGTGAGCAGATTGATGGCTCGCGCCGTCATCCGTGCGGTGGATTCATCCAGTTCGCGCGCCGCCTGGTCGAACCCCGGTACGGACTGGATGTGGACGCCCTTGTTCTGCGCGTAGCGGATGTACGGCTGCAACACCTCGGCGAGCCGTACGGTGCCCGAACTCAGGAGTTCGTCGAGTTGCCGCAGGCGGAGTTGGTGGTCGAAGTCGGCCAGCAATTCGACGGTTTGGCGAGTGTCGGGAGCATCGGACTGCACTTGCAGCGACACCAAGCGAAGTTGGGCACAGACGTCATCATGGATCCAGTGGGCGCGCTGGCGTCGCTCGTTCGCGATCGCGGTTCGTACGAGGTCGTCGCGTTCGGCGACATGCTCACGCTGCAGAATGTTCAGGCACCACAGCGTCGCCAGGGCGACGATCGCCCATGCGTGAATGGTGACGAAAATGGGAAGTACGAACCTGAGCCGCGATGCTCCGCCCGCCACCACCGTGGCGGCAACGGCCCCGAGCACACCGAAATGGAACGCGGACAGCAGAAAGCGTCGGTACCACTCCACCGGTGTTGGCGTCCATCCGAGTTCGTTGCAGGTCAGTGCGAGGTCAGCACCGAAACCGACGGCAAGGGTGACCGACAGGAGGGTTGCGAATCCGTGCAAGGTGGCATGGATGGTGATGCCCGCCACGCTGAGGAGCAGGATCCGCCATGAGATGCTGACGGCATACGGATAGGCCCGGATTCGGTGGCCGATGGCGCGCTGTAGGGGGTTGAGGGCGAGCAGCAGAACGGCGATCGATCCTGCCAATGCAGGCAGTGTCCGATGGTGGGATGCCGGCCACCAGAACAGGCCGGCGGTGACGACCAGTGCGCCCACTTCTACGAGACCGAGGAACCGTGTCCATGCCTCTGTCGGATGGTCGTCGGTCACCCAAGGAGCGCTCCCAGCCAGCAGCGCTGCCCATGCATCGAGGGTTACCTCGTTCTGCTCCGCGACCGCCACTGGCACAGTCTGCCGCACGGCGAACATTTGGTGAAGGAGTGGCAGGACATGTACCTGAGTACATGTCCTGAGTTCCCTTGAAGGCGCGTCGACATCGCACTTAAAGTCCGGCGCGGTGAGGCGGGAAGCGGACCGGGAAGTGCTGATCGATTCGATGTCTGGGCTTGGCGGCACAGCCCAGTGTTTCGTGGAGACGGCCGAGCGTCATGGCTTCCGGGTGCACGCCAGCAGTGCGGATCGATTCCGGATTGCCCGGGTGAATCGGCCGACGTGGGCGACGATCGCGGGTTGGGTCATGGTTCCGCTGCTCGGCGTCGGGTTCATCTTCTTGGCCATGAAGCGGACGATCAGTGGGGATGCGACCATCGTCGAGCTCCGAACGGGTGTGAAACTGCGGCTCACGGGGCAACTTCCCGACGAATTCGTGGCCACCCTCCGCGATGCATTGACGTCGTCGCCACCCGGCGACACCATGCCCACTCGGTCTGCATTCCAGGTGGTGGACGAGACGCAGATGGTTCCCGGCCGGGTGCGCAACGTCACCAGTCCAGCCCATTCAGCCGGTGGCGGTGGTCTGGAATCTCCGGTGCACTCGATGCCATCGGATCCTCTGGCCATGATGCCTCCCTCGGCCGGGCGTTCTGTGCCGGCACCGAGCTTGCGCACGATCGACGGTCGCATCCTGGTGGCCGCCCGCAACGGTGTGGTCGGAAGGGATCCAGTGCCACAACCCAGCCGTCCGGCGGCCATTCATCCAATTGCGGACGCGTCCTTGAGCAAGACACATTTCACCTTCGGCGTGTCCAGCGACGGCGTGTGGGTGGTGGACGAGCACTCCACGAACGGCACGGCCATCGACGTGGGGGGCCGCGTCATGAGGTGCACCCCAGGGGTGGCGCACGAGGTGCCGATCGGCGGTCGGGTATTTGCCGGCGACGTGGTGTTCATGGTGGAGGCAGGGTGACCCGTCAGCAGTCGACGCCGCCCCAATTGGTCGGCTTCACTCCCATCGAACTCATCGGCTCTGGCGGGTACGCGGACGTCTTCCTCTACGAGCAGCACATGCCGCGACGCAAGGTCGCCGTGAAGGTGTTGGTGAGCGACTCGTTGGGGGGCGACCTGCAGCGACGTCAGTTCGCCGCGGAGGCGAACCTGATGGCGCAGGTCTCCACGCACCCGTTCATCGTGTCGATCTTCCATGCCGACGTCGCCCCGGACGGGCGCCCGTACATCATCATGGAGTACTACCCGGGCGAGAACTTCCTGAAGCGGGCTCGCAGCGAGCGGTTCGGAGTTGCCGAAGTGCTACGGGTCGGCGTGCAGGTCGGCAGCGCGCTGGAGACGGCACACCGGGCCCGCATCCTGCACCGCGACATCAAGCCGGCGAACATCCTCACCAGCGAGTACCGGCGGCCGGGCCTTGCCGATTTCGGGATCGCCTCGGCGGCCGGCCCCGAGCAGAGCGACGGGGGCGGCGTGTCGATCCCGTGGTCGCCGCCTGAGGCCTTCGGCGACGCAGAGTTGGACGCACGTGCTGACGTGTATGCGCTGGCCGCGACGCTCTACCACCTGCTCGCCGGCAGGTCGCCGTTCGAGCTGCCGAGTGGCGACAACTCGGCGGTGGCGTTGATGTCCCGGATCGAGCGACTTCCCGTGCCGCCGATCGGACGGGCGGATGTGCCTGCTTCGCTGGAGCGGGCCCTCGGGCAAGCGATGGCCAAGAACCCGGCGCATCGTCCGGCATCTGTGGTCGCGCTCCTGCGTCAACTGCAGGAGGTCGAGGCTGAGCTGCGACTGGCGGTGACACCACTCGAACTCGCCGACGACGGTTCCACGGCGCGGGCCCGCCTGGCGCCCGACGACGACGATGCGACCCGGGTCAAGGGGGTCACCGAGCTGCGCGCGCAGGATCCGGTGGCCATCGAGTCCGTCCCCGAGAGGCCGACCGGAGTGGGGCCCGCCCGGCAGCGCCAACGTGAGGGCTTGTTGGCCGAGCCGGAAGTGGGCGAGACGGTCATGCGAGCCACCCCGGCGGCGGCTACGCCACCGGTGTCGCCCACCAGCCGGTCGCGACGCTGGCTTCCGTACAGCATCGGCGGGGCTGTCGCCGTGATCGGCGTGGTGGTTGCCGTCCTGCTCGCCGGTGGTGGCGGGAACACTCCGTCGTCGCCGGCCGACACCCAGCCGGTATTCGACAACCTGCCCGGCGCCGACGTGCAGCTGCCCGTACCGGTGGAGAGCTTCACGGGCTCCGACAATGGCGATGGTACGTATCACTTCGAGTGGACGGCACCGGAGGGTGGGCCGTGGACCTACGTGGTCACGGAGGTCGGCCCGGATGCCCGCCCGGCCACGGTTGAGGAGACCGCGTACGACGCGGCGACCTCCTGCATCGATGTTGAAACCATGAACACCGCTGGGGCGTTGTCCGCCACCACGAGAGGGTGCGTGCCATGATTCGCAAGCTGATCCGCCGGTCCATCGTTATCGGCCAGACGCACCGCCGCACCATCGGCTCTGGACTGGTGTTGGGGCTCGTCGCCACTTCGGTCGTCATTGCGGCCACCACTGCCGACGGGGTGAAGGCCACCAACATCCGTCTGGACGACGGCTCGGTGTGGGTGACGGACACGGTAACCAACTACGTCGGGCGGCTCAATCTGCGCATCGACGAGCTGGACACCAAATTGGCCATGGCGGCCGACGGCGACGTGCTGCAGCAGTACCGTCAGGTCGTTTACAGCGGACCGGATGGTGGTACGGCGCAGCTCAACCCGATGACCGGTCTCGTGGGTGCAAGGGGTCCGGACGCCGACGTGGCCAACTATCAGCTGCGTGGCCAGCTCGGTCTGTACTTCGACGCTGTCACCGGGTTGCTGTGGGTGGGCAATGGCGGGAACCTTGCCGGTGCCAGTGCGCCCACGCAGGCAGACGCGCGGCTCGACGTCGGCTCGCGGGTGCTGCTCACGTGGGGTGCGGGCAATCCCTCGGGCCGGGGCAAGGTGCTGGTGTTCGACCCCACCGGCTGGTGGGAGCTGCAGGTTGGCGCGGACGGCAAGCCCGTGCGGCCCGAGCCCGAGCCCGAGCCGGCCGCCGACTCCACCACGGCCGCCGACCCGGCCGGCGCCACCACCACCACAGAACCCGAGGGCATCTCGGATGCCTCGTCCGACGAGCCGGACCCGCTGCCGGAGCATCGGTCCACCCCGATGCCGCGGGCGTTGTCTGCGGACACCACGATGACGGCGGTCGGTGACCGCCCGGTCTTCCTCGATCCGGATGGCTCCGTCTACTCCACGTCCGGTGATGTGGCCAGCGTGCCTGGCGACGATCCGGTGCTGCAGCAGGCCGGCCCCGAGGCGTCGACCGTGCTCGTGGCATCCTCGGCCGGACTGTTCGAAGTGAAGATCGGCGGTTCAGCCGTCACCCAGCTCAGCGACCACTCGGGTCTGCCCGCCCAGCCGGTCCGGGTGGCAGGGTGCGTCTACGGCGCGTGGGCCGCGCAGCCGTCCACGTATGTGCGGTCCTGCGGTGGTTCCATCGACGAAGGCCAGGTGGACAAGGCGATTGCCGGGCTGCCGCTGATCTGGCGGGTGAACGGCGTGAACGTCGCCCTCAACCAACCCGGCAGCCGCGGTGTGTGGGCGGTCCACGAGGGGAAGTTGGCGTGGGCCGGCAACTGGGACGACGTGGATGCGGACGCGAACGCCGACCCGACCGAAGCGCAGAGTGAGAATCAACGCCGCTCGGAGAAGGACTGTGTGGAAGGTGGCGATGTAGCGCCAACCGCCGGCGACGACACGTTGGGAGTACGGCCGCGCCCGTCGATCGTCGATGTGCTGTACAACGACGACGACGCGAACTGCGAGCCGATCGCCGTGGCATCGATCACCCCCAGTTCGGGTGACTGGGGAACGCTGTCGATCATCGACAACGGGCAGCATCTGCTGTTCTCCCCCAGCCAGTCGCTGCAGGAGTTGGTGCAGGCTGACCCTCAGTCCCTGTCGTTCGACTACACGGTGGCCGACACCTCGGGCAACGAGTCCGCCTCGGCGGAGATCATTCTGGTGGTCGCTGATGAAGCCCAGCGCAACTCGCCGCCCTCGCTCCGGAACCGCACCGACGGGTCCTCGCGGCAGATGGCGATGGTGGTCGAGGAGGGCCATGAGGCGGCCGCAAACGTGCTGTCCGAGTGGTTCGACCCCGATGGCGATGATCTCACCGTTACCGGTGCCTTTGCACAAGATCGCGGAGAGGTGACGTTCAGTCCGGACGGAGTCGTCCGATACGCGGCCCGCGGTGTGTCAGCCGGTCTTCAGACGGTCTATGTGGAGGTCAGTGACGGCATCGCAGCGCCGGCCCGCGAGGAAATGGAGGTGACCGTGAAGCCGGCCGGCAGTCCGTTGGCTCCGGTCCCATCCCTCGACTTCCTGACCGTGGCGGAGAATGGATCGGGCGTAGTGGCTCCGCTGACCAACGATTCGGATCCGAACGGCGACGCTCTCGATCTGGTGCCTGAGTGGGATGCCAACCCTGCTGGGTACCGCACACAGGTCCGCAATGGCATTGTGGAAGTCACGGGTCTGGTCGCCGGCGTCTACGACCTCCCCTACAGTGCCAGCGACGGGCTCGACCGCTCTCCCAGTCATATTCGCTTAGTGGTGACTCCGCCGGGTGAGGGGGTGAGTCAGCCTCCACTGGCCGTGCCCGACAGGGTTGTCGTCCGCGCCGACCGGGTGATCAACGTGGACGTGCTGGCCAACGATGTTGACCCCGACGGTGACATTCTCGCCGTGGTAGCTGCGGACGAGTACAGAGGTGACGGGGGTGTGGTACGCACGTCCATCGTCGATCGTCGATTCGTGCAGATCGAGGTTGCGCCGGGTACATCAGGCGTGGTTCAGCCCGGCACCTACCTCGTCACATACCAGATCGACGACGGGAACCGCTCGACGCGTGCCGAGGCTCAGACCGAGGCCCAGAACGCCGCTGAACTGGGCTTGGCGACCGGCACGATCGCGATCACGGTGAAGGAGTTGTCTGACGACCAGCCGCCGCAGGCAGCTCCGGATTCCGCAACGGTCCGGCGTGGCGACATCGTCGCGGTGCCGGTGTTGCGCAACGACACCGACCCCGACAACGACACCATCACGCTCGAGAGTGTCAACGAGCAGGACGAGACGCGTATCGAGGCCGAAGGCAGCGGTGTTGCCTGGGTCAGCGGGCGCTTCCTGTACTTCTTCGGCTCTGCCGTCGGGCAGGAAGTGGTTCACTACAACATCGTGGCCAACGGCCGCCCGGCCTCCGGTGAGGTCCGGATCAACGTTACTGCTCCGGTGAGCGAGAACGGCCCGAACAATGCCCCGTCACCCGGTGACATCGTGCTCCGCGCGGTTCGAGGCTCGGAGGTCCGCGTGCCGCTGCAACTGTGGGGCGTTGATGCCGACGGCGACCGCGTGGAGGTTCTGCCGACGGTGAGCGGGCTGACGGGCGCGGAGTTCGGCAACTCAGTTCGAGTTGACGAGTCGGACTCCAATGTTCTGTGGTTCAAGGCAGGTTCGCGTTCTCCGAGTGCGGATTCGTTCCAGTACTCGGTGCGTGACGGTGACGGCAACGTCGGTACGGCGAATGTCCGCGTCATGATCGTGGACGATGGCGGTTGGGCGCCAGTCGCTCACGACGACGTCATGAGCGCCAAGCCTGGTCGTACCGTCACGCTGTCGGTGCTGGCCAACGACTCCTCGCCCGTGGACCGACCGCTCGAGCTCGATGAGCTTCCCTTCTTCGACTCGGCGGGACAGCCATCGGATCACGCGATCGACGCTGGCGTCGAGTTGCTGGACCAGTCGTCGCCCGAAGGCATCGGGCGGATCACCGTGGTTGTTCCGGAGACGGGCACGGTGGCAGAGCAGTATCGCGTCTCAGATGGCCGCAACACCGGGTCTGCCTCGATCCGGGTGTCGGCGGACCCGACCGCAGCCAACGTTCCTCCGGTCGCGATCATCGACAAGGTGCTGGCCAATGAGGTGGTTGGTAAGGAGGCGGTAACCGTTGCTGTCGCTGCCAACGATTACGACCCGGACGACAGTGGGGCGTTCACGGTCAGCCTGCCGGGACACCAGAACGCGACGGTGGAGTCGGGTGGAGTCATCACGGTTCCGCTTACACGCAACCCGCAGGTGGTGCTGTATCGACTGACCGACGCAGAGGGCGCCAGCACCATCGGTGTGGTCGAGGTGGCGGGGTTGGAGAACCACGCCCCTGAGCTGTCAGCCGAGGGTCGAGACCCATCGCAACGGGTCATTGAGGCGGCGTCCACGGAGGCCCTGCTCATCAGGCTGTCGGATGTCGTCGCCGATCCCGACAACGACCCCGACATCCGCCTCACGGACACCGTGGTCGTCGTCACCCCGGGCCAGGGGACTGTCGAGCGACTGGCAGACGACAGCGGGTTCCGCTACACGCCGCCGGCTCAGTCGCAGAGCGACGTACTCCCCATCATCCGCTTCGAGGTCACCGACCGGCCGGATTACAGCAAGGCCGAGCGCCAGCAGCCTGGATGCAACTGCCTGTCGACGCTCGAAGTTGCCGTGACGGTGAGGAGCAGTTCTCCACCGCGGATTCTGTCCCAGGGTTCTGTGCAGGTGCCCCAGTTGGATGACCCTGCGACGTTCGACCTAAAGAGCCTGGTGATCGACGACCAGGGAGATCCCCTCACCTTCACGTTGACGGACCTGCACCCAGGTGGCCTGGACGTTTCGCTCGACCAACAGACCGGCATCGTCACGCTCGTCAGCCATCTGGACGGGGCAGCAACGCTGCCGGTCGGCGTCCAGTTCAGCACCGGATTCACGGTGGCGGATGCCACGTTCGGCCCGCAGCCGGGTGGTGTACTCAGTATCTCGATCATCGAGACCAACCGGCCGAAGCCTGCCCCAGCCGCGTTCCCGGTGCAGAACGCTGAGCGCGACTTCGACCTTGACCTTCCAAACGTCGTATCGCCCGCGAGTAACCCGTTTGCTGCAGAGGGGCGTCCGCTCACCGTCACCAGTGCAGCGGTGAGCGGCGGCGCTGCGTCGGTGACCTGCTCGGAGACGGGCGATTGCGTCTTCTATTCCGACACCATCGGCACGTTCGAGGTGTCGTACGTGCTGCGGGACGCCGCGCAGCGAACCGTCACAGGCTCCATCACCGTGGTGGTGAAGGGTAAGCCGAGAGAACCTGGGGTGCCCGGTGTGGAGAGTGTGGGCGATCACCTCGTCAATCTCACGTGGACGTCCGCCGACCCCCAGGGCAGCCCGATCACCCGCTACGCCGTCACGGCGGTGGAGTCGGGAGCCGTCCAATACTTCACCGGGACGGGTGGGGCGTTCACGGGGTTGAAGAACGGTCAGATCTACCACTTCACGGTGGCTGCGGAGAACGCACTTGGGTTGGGTCCGGCCAGCAGTCAGTCGAGTCAGGCGGTCCCCGACCGGGTTCCCGATCCTCCGGTGAGCCTTGAGATCGTCGACTACGCCGACGGCTCGCTGACCCTGCAATGGGCGGCCCCGCCGACGGCTGACGACTACACCACGATCATCCAGTACGAGATCTCCATCGCCGGCCAGTCGATCCGGGTGCCCGGCGGGACCACCACAACAGTGGTCACGGGTTTGACGAATGGCACCGACTACGCGTTCACGATGCGATCGCAGAACAGTGCGACGGTCGACCACGGCTGGGGTGCGTGGAGCGCGCCGTCACTCCCGGACCATCCCTCGCGTTACCCGGATCCGCCGCAGAGTGTGCAAGCGGTGAACTCTGGTGACGGTGCTGCGCCGAAGCTGACCGTGACCTGGCAGCCGCCGCCGTTCGATGGTGGTCGGCCCATCGCCAGCTATGAGGTGTGCCGCACGTCGGACAACTCCTGCCAGACCATCACGACGGGCCTTCAGGCAACCTTCGACTCCGTCGGTGGTACGTCGTACACCTTCAGGGTACGGGCCTTCAATAGCGACAAGAACAAGAACGACTCAAACTGGGCAACCTCGCTGGCCGTGACCGCGGTGAAGGATCCCGCTGTCCCGATCATCAGCTCCATCACGTCTGGCGACACCACCCTGACCGTGAATGCGAGCACCACCAACGGCTCCGGCTGCTCGTCGGTCTTCTTGGAGTACTCGCGGGATGGTGGCACGACGTGGCAGACCAGCAACGTCTTCACTGGCCTCTCCAACGGCACCCCGTACACCAACATCGTGGCCCGGGCACACCTCGCCTCGACCTGTGGTACATCGGGCAACGACTACAAGAGTGGCCAGAGCACGCCAGCAAGCGGCACCCCTTACGGGGCGCTCCCAGCCCCGACGATCACCGCAGAGGTGAGTGGCACATCGGTCCGCTGGAAGTATTCGGCATCCGCGGGCACGAGCGGACGCGGGCCGATCTCCTGGAGTTTGTCGGGTAACTGCAGCGGCAGCGGCAGCGGCAATGTCACCAATCAGTACACAGGCTGGACCGACTTCGGCTACAGCGCGTCCGTGTCGTGCACCATTACCGTCAACGGCACTGGCCAGTCGAAGAATGCGTCAGCTCCTGCGAACACGCCGGCTCCACCGGTCACTGTCAATGCCGGATGCACCAGTGGGACCTCCGCTGGCGGGACCTACTCGCCGTGCTGGTTCACCGGAAGTGGTTCTGGATTCGCTCCGAATCAGAGGTACTACATCCAGTGCTGGAACCAGACCGGCTATTTCGTCGACACCCAAGCAGGGTACCCCCAGTCCTTCGCACCGCGGACCGCCGATGGAGCAGGGAACATCAATTGGGGTATCGGCATCTGTTACGACGGCATTCTCGCCGACGTAGGAAACCGGTATGTACGGGTCTGGGACGATTTCGGCCACTCGGTCTTCAGCGGACACTTCTGAACCCCGACCACCATCTCTCGAGAAAGCAGGAATACGTGACACCTGAACAGGCGCAATGGTTTGCCGACACGTTCTCCAAATTGACGGGCAACGTCGAGCGGGCGATCGTCGGCAAACGACACACCATCGAACTGGCGCTGACGACGCTGCTGTCCGAAGGGCACCTTCTGCTGGAGGACGTGCCCGGCACGGGGAAGACCATGTTGGCCAAGGCGTTGGCCAACACGGTGCAGGGCAGCCACAACCGCATCCAGTTCACGCCGGACCTGCTGCCCAGTGACGTCACCGGTGTCACGATCTACGACCAACGAACGGGCCGGTTCGACTTCCACCGCGGCCCGATCTTCGCCACGATCGTGCTGGCCGACGAGATCAACCGCGCCTCGCCGAAGACGCAGTCGGCACTCCTGGAGGTGATGGAGGAGGGCCGGGTCACCGTCGATGGCGAGGCCCATCCGGTGGGTCAGCCGTTCATGGTGATCGCCACCCAGAACCCCATCGAGCAGGCGGGCACGTACCGACTGCCAGAGGCTCAGTTGGACCGGTTCATGATGCGCACCACGCTCGGCTACCCGGATCACGAGAGCACGGTCAGCCTGCTGGCGGATTCGGCCACCCGTGACCGGGCGGCGGGGCTGCAGCCGCTGATCACCTCCAAGGCCGTCGCCGACATGACGGCGCTGGCCGCTGGAGTGCACGTCGATGCTGCGGTGCTGAGCTATGTGGCGCGGCTGGCGGAGGAGACTCGTCGAGCGCCCGAGGTGAAGCTGGGGATGTCGGTACGTGGCTGCCTCTCCTTCGTTCGGGCCGCAAAGACCTGGGCTGCATCGAACGGGCGCAACTATGTGGTGCCGGACGACGTGAAGGAACTCGCCGGCCCGATCATGGCCCACCGCGTGATCCTCCATCCTGAGGCGGAGTTCGCTGGGGCCTCGGTGGAGGGCGTGCTGGGCCGCATCCTGGCGGACACGGTGCCGCCTGACGAGCGAGCGGCAGTCGGCGCTCGATGACCGCGGTGCGCGCTCTTCTCCGGCGCGGGTGGGCGCTGGTGACCCCACTCGGGCGGACCCTGCTGGCCCTCTGCGTGCTCAGCTGGGTGGCGGGAGCCTGGCTGTCATGGAAGGAGTTGCTGGTCGTGGCGACTGCCTGCCTGCTGCTGTTCGCCATGGCGGTGCTCTTCACCCTCGGCCGGTTGGACCTGACTGCGGAGATGGGTGTGGAACCGTCGCGTGTCGTCATGGGAGAGCGAGCGGCCGGCTCGCTGCTGTTGACGAACCGTGCCGGCCGTGCCGCCCGATGGCTACGGATCGAGATGCCGGTCGGTCGGGCGCTGGCGACGTACTCGGTCGCGAAGCTCGGTGCCGAGCCGGTGGAGGAGTTGTTCGTGGTGCCGACGAACCGCAGAGCCATCATCCCGGTTGGTCCCGTGGCGACGGTCCAGGGGGATCCCCTCGGCGTGCTGCGGCGCCGGCGCACGTGGACCGAGGTGGAGGAGATCTATGTGCACCCGCGCACCGTCGCGCTGACGACGTTGGCGGCGGGCATGATTCGTGATCTGGAGGGTCAGCCCACCGCGCAGCTGTCGCCGAGCGATGTCGCCTTCCACACACTTCGCGACTACGTGCCGGGCGACGACCGCCGGCATGTGCATTGGAAGAGCACCGCCAAGCTGGGGAAGCTGCTGGTGCGCCAGTACGTGGACACGCGACGCTCGCACGTTGCCGTGCTGTTGAGCACCGATCTCGATGACTACGCGGACGACGACGAGTTCGAGCTCGCCGTGTCGTGCGCGGCGTCGGTGGCAGCGCAGTCGCTCCGCGACGAGCAGACCCTCACCGTGCTGGCAGGAGTGGACCAGCTGCCCTCCGCTGCGGCGCGGCCGATGATGGACCGGTTCAGTGGCGTGGAGGGGACGCACGGCAAAGGCGGCATCGCAACCACCCTGCAGTCCGCACGTCGGCGAGCGGCGGCGGCGAGTGTGGCGGTGCTCTGCACAGGTTCGCGGCGAGGCGTCACCGACGTGCGGCGTGCCGCTGCCCGTTGCGGGTTCGACCTTCCCATGATCGTGCTCCACGCGGCGTCGCACGCAGACCCGGGCTACCGGACCGTAGGCATCACAAAGTTCGTCAATGTGCCTCGTCTCGAGGTGCTCAACAAGGGCCTCGAGGGGGTGGCGTGATGAGCGACTTCGGCGCTCCCGAGGAGGAACGACGCGGCGCCGTCGTGCGGCCGACGCGCCGGCAGTGGATCGATGCGTCGGCGGTCGTCGCACTGATGGTGGTGGCGCTCTACACGTTCCAGTCATCGTTCGGTGGCGTGCGGTACCTCGTCGTCGGGGTCGCCGCAGTGGTGCTGGGGGTTGTCCTCACTCACATCGCCGAGTCGTTCCGTTGGCCGCTTCCCGTCACCGCAGCGGCGACGCTGGTCACCTACGCCATCGTCGGTGGAGCGTTGGCCCTGCCCAACCGCGCCCTGATGGGCTTCCTGCCAAGCCCGGACGCCGCCTGGGCCGCGCTCAAGGCGCCGGTCACCGGCTGGAAGGAGCTGGTCACCACCGCACCGCCGGTGGGAGACCTGGGTGATCTGATGGCGCTGCCCGTCGCCAGTGGCATGCTCGGCGCTGTCGGCGCCGTGATCCTCAGCCGCCGCTTCCGTTCCGTGGCGTGGGCCGTCCTCCCTCCGGCGGTGGTACTCGGCCTTGGCATTGCCACGGGAACCGACCGGCCGGTCTCCGTTGTCCTCCACGGTGCCGTGTTCGCCGCACTCTCCATCGGGTGGATCGCATATCGCGACCACGCCCGCCGGCCGATGGTGGCCGGTGCCAGCCTGGATCTGTACCGGTTGGTGGGTGCCGGCGTGATGCTGTTCGTCGCCGGCGGTGTGGGTCTCGTGGGCGCATCCCACCTTCCCTTCGCCGACGCCTCCGGTCGCACCATCTGGCGCGAAACCGTGACGCCCCCCTTCGACCCGCGCATCTATCCCAGCCCGCTCGCCGGGTACCGCCACTATGTCAAGCAGGCGGTGGTCAAGGACCAGGTGATGTTCACCGTCGAGGGTGTGCCCGAGGGTGTGCCCGTGCGGCTGGCCACGATGGACGCCTACGACGGCATGGTCTGGCAGGTCACCTCGGGCGACGCCACCGACCCCTCGCTGTCGGACTCCGGCTCGTTCGAGCGGGTCGGCACCACCATGCCTGCGGATTTCGGTGGCGAGACTGCTGAGGTCACCGTCGTCATCGGTGAGTACAACGACGTCTGGGTGCCGGACGTGGGTGAAGTATTGCGCCTTCGCTTCGAGGGCAGTGCTGGCGGTGCCGCCCGAGACCGGCAACTGAACAATGAGTTCCGCTACAACCGGGCCACCGACACCGCTGCCTCCCGCATCCGCTTGCAGGCTGGCGACCGCTATGTGATGACGGTCCGACTTCCCACCATGATGCCGGATGGTCTGAGGGGGCAGACGGTGGAACTGTCCGTGCCGCGGATCGGCCAGGTGTCGCCGAGCGTGCCGGACCTTGTTTCCAAGCTGGCGGGTCCCGAGATCTTGGCGATTAAGGACACCGCAGAGCAACTGGACACCGTCGCTCGCCTGATGTCCGTCGAGGGCACCTACTCGGACGGGGACAGGGGGGCCGGTCAGCAAGGCTCCAATGCGGGCCACAGCGTCGCCCGCCTGAACCTCTTCGTGGCCGAGTACCCGAGGCTGCCACTGATCGGCAACGCCGAGCAGTACGCGTCCGCGTACGCCCTTCTGTTCCGCGATCTCGGCCACATTCCCACGCGGGTCGTGATGGGCTTCGTTCCGTCTGCGGACTCCACCGGTGGGCCGGTCGAGGTACTCGCCAAGCAGGTGGAGTCATGGGTGGAAGTGCCCGTTCGTGGCGTTGGTTGGGTGGCCATCTTCCCCACACCGCCCCGCGAAAACACTGCGTTGTCGGCGAGCGCCCAGCAAGAACCCGAGCCCGACTACCACACCCAGAACCCGCCGCCTCCGCCAGTGGTCGACCCCGAGTTCGATCAGGTCGCCACCAGTAAGGGCAAGGCGAAGTCGAACAACAAGCCTGACGCTCCAGAGGTGAGTTCTACGGCGGACGGTTCGTCGCTGTGGTCAAACCCGATCGTCATCGGTGTCGGTGTGGCACTTACCCCGGTGATGCTTGTCGTGATGGTCGGCGGTCTCTTCGCTGCGCTGAAGGCACGGCGCAGGCGCCGTCGCCGCACGAGCACAGCACCGCACCGCAGGGTGCTGGGCGGCTGGCAGGAGATCGCCGATCACGCCCTGGACCTTGGGCGTCCGATCCCGGCCACGGCCACCCGTCGGGAGGCGGGCGCCTTCATCTCGCCCTCGGCCGCATCGTTGGCGACGTGGGCGGACTCCGTGGTCTGGGCGGCGGGCGAACCCAGCGACGAGGACGTGCAGGCGTACTGGTCGGCGTTGGACGAAGCCATCGGTGATCTTCGATCCGAGGTCGGGCCGGTTCGTCACTTCAGGGCGGTCATGTCGCCGCGCTCGCTGCGCTTGCGTGAGCGCTTCAGCCGAAGGGCGCGAACGATCGGCAGTTCCGCCGCCCCCGTGTGGCGGCCGGTCCGGCGGGTCGGCGCGCGAGTGCAGCGGGTGGTGCCGCAACGGAAGGGTGACGCTGAATGAGGTTGAAGCTGACGCTGGTGTCCGGGCAGCAGGTCGACGACGTGCTGGTCACGATCGATGCAACGGCAACCGTTAACCAGTTGGCGGAGCGGCTTCGCGTGAGCCATCCACGCGCCCAGTTGCCGGCGACGCCGGGCGAGACGTTGACGCTCCGAGTGGACCCCCATTCCCCTCGGTCGTCGACGCTTGCACCGTCGATGACGCTCGGCGACGCGGGTCTGCGCAGCGGTGCGGCCGTCGGGCTGACCAACGCCGCCGGAGAGGCGCGATCGACGGCGACGGCAGCTGCAACCTTGCGGGTCCTCTCCGGGCCGGACGCCGGCAAGTCGTTCGCCGTGCCGCGTGGCACCACGGTGATCGGCAGGGACCGTGGAGTCGACATCCGGCTGAACGACCCGATGGTGTCGAAGCGGCACGCTCGCCTGTTGGTCAGCGATCAGGCAGAGATCCTGGACGACGGCGCAGCCAACGGGGTGCTCCTCGGAGGCGAACTCGTCGAGCGGGCCACGGTGCGACCGACGGACCAGATCCAGCTGGGTGACTCCGTCGTGTCGGTGACGGTCCACGGCGCAACTGCGGAAGGTGAGTCCGGCGGTCACGCGGTGCTGTTCAACCGCTCGCCGCGTCTGGACCCGCACTACGACGGGGTCGAGTTGATCGCCCCGGAACCGCCGCAGCGGCCTCAGGCCCAGCGGTTTCCCATCGTGCCGTTCATCACGCCGATCCTGATGGCCGGGATGATGTTCGCGATCACGAAGAACGCTGCGTCGATCCTGTTCGTCGCGATGTCGCCGCTGATGCTGGTGGGCAACTTCTTCGAGAACCGTACGGCTGGATCGCGAGCGTTCAAGCAGGGCGTGGCGTCGTTCCGTTCCTCCCTCACGGACCTGGCCGTGCAACTGCAGTACGCCGGCGAGAACGAACGAACCCTTCGTCGTCAGGAGCATCCGTCCGTCGACGACGTGGCGGGACATGTGCAGCGGCTCGCCCCGCTCACGTGGACGCGTCGTCCGGAGCACGCCAGCTTCTTGGAGCTGCGCCTCGGACTGGGTACTCGGCCGTCCCGCAACTCCGTGCGCCTGCCCGCCACGAACAACACCACGCCAGAACTGTGGCGGGAACTGCTCGACGTGGCCGACCAGTACCGGGTGGTGGAGCGAGTGCCCGTTGTCGCGTCGCTGCGGACGTGCGGATGCGTGGGCGTCGCCGGTCCACAAACCGCCGCCGATCCTCTGGCCTTCAGCCTTGCACTGCAGTTGGTGGGTCTCCACTCGCCTGCTGAGGTCGTGGTTGCGGCGGTGATGAGCGCTCACGGGAAGGACAGGTGGGCGTCCCTGAAGTGGTTGCCGCACACCATGTCCGAGTTCACCCCGTTGGCCGCCGATCATCTTGCGGCCTCAACCCCCTCGATCGCCAAGCTCATCGCGGAACTGGAGGACCTGGTCGAGCAACGGGCTTCCCAGCATCGGGAGCCCGACAGTCATCCAATCCCCGCCGTTTTCCTGATCGTCGACGATGCCGCTGCAGCGGATCGCTCGCGGCTCGTCCAGATCGCAGAGCGTGGACCGGCACAGGGAGTCCACGTGATGTGGATCGCTCCTACCGTGGAGCGCCTGCCCGCGGCCTGCCGCACCTATCTGACCGTCGACCCGAACACCGGTGTGGGGGCCGTCGGCTTCGTGCAGGACGGCAGTGAAGTGAGCCCGATCGAACTGGAGCCGTTCGACCAGGCGCTGGCGTCGTCGATCTTCCGCGAACTGTCGCCGGTGGTGGACGGGGGCGCGGTCGTGGAGGACCAGAGCGACCTCCCGCGATCGGTCTCGTTCGTGACCCTCGCCGGTCCCGACATCGCTGACTCGCACGAGGACGTGATCGAACGTTGGAAGGGCTCCAACTCGCTGCCGCCACTGCCGGGAGCTGGACGGCTGCGGCGCGACAACCACCTGCGGGCGCTGGTCGGTCAGGGTGCTTCGGAGCGCTTCTACCTCGATCTGCGAACCCAGGGTCCGCACGCCCTGGTGGGCGGTACCACCGGCTCCGGCAAGAGCGAGTTCTTGCAGAGCTGGGTGCTGGGCATGGCCGCTGCCCACAGCCCCACCCGAGTCAACTTCCTGTTCGTGGACTACAAGGGTGGGGCGGCGTTCGCCGACTGCATCCACCTTCCGCACAGCGTGGGCCTGGTGACAGATCTCAGCCCGCATCTCGTCCGCCGGGCTCTCACGTCGCTGACGGCCGAGCTGCGCCGCCGAGAGCACATCCTGAATCTCAAGAAGGCGAAGGACCTGCTGGAGCTGGAACGGCGCAATGATCCGGAGTGCCCACCGAGCCTGGTGATCATCGTGGACGAGTTCGCCGCCCTCGTCGCCGAGGTGCCCGAGTTCGTGGACGGGGTGGTGAACATCGCTCAGCGGGGCCGGTCCCTGGGCCTTCACCTGATCCTCGCGACGCAGCGACCCGCCGGTGTCATCAAGGACAACCTCCGCGCCAACACGAACCTGCGCGTTGCACTGCGGATGGCGGACGAAGCCGACTCTGTGGACGTCGTGAACTCGCCGCTCGCCTCCACCTTCGACCCATCGTTGCCGGGCCGCGGTGTGGCCAAGACCGGGCCGGGTCGGCTGACCTCGTTCCAGTCGGCCTACGTCGGCGGCTGGACCACCAAGGAGCCACCACAGCCGTCCATCGATGTCGTCGACCTTCCTTTCGGTGTGGGGGCTGCCTGGGAGGTGCCGGAGGCGGCAGCTGCCGACACTCCAGCGCCGACCGGACCGAACGACATCCGGCGGATCGTGACCACCGTCGGGGATGCTGCCGACTCACTGCGACTGCCGCCGGTGCGCCGTCCGTGGCTGCCGGCACTCAGCCGGACGTACCGGCTCGAGGAGCTTCCCACGCCCCGAAACGATGTCGAACTGGTCTTCGGCGTGGCCGACGTGCCGGAGGACCAGGACCAGCCGGTGGTCAGCTTCCTGCCGGACCGCGACGGCAACATGGCGGTGTTCGGCACAGGTGGCTCGGGCAAGAGCGCCTTCCTGCGTTCCATCGCCGTCGCAGCCGGCTTCGCCCCCGCTCGTGGCGGCCCGGTGCACGTCTACGCCTTCGATTTCGGCGCTCGAGGACTGCAGATGCTGGAGCCGCTGCCGCACGTCGCCGCTGTGGTCGGCGGTGACGACCATGAGCGGATCGTCCGCGTGCTGAAGCTGCTCCGCGGCCTGGTCGACGATCGTGCCCAACGCTTCGCCCGGTCCAACGCCGGCACACTCGGGGAGTACCGCGACCGTGCCGGCAGGCCGCAGGAACCTCGGGTGCTTCTGCTGGTGGACAACTTCGGTGCCTTTCGGCAGGCCTACGAACTCGGCGAGCGGAGCCGATGGTTCGAGGTGTTCCAGAGCATCATGAACGACGGACGCCAGGTGGGTGTGCACGTCGTGCTCGCCGCCGACCGCCCGGCTGCACTTCCTTCCGGACTCAGCTCGGCGGTGCAGCGTCGGCTGGCGCTGCGGCTGGCCAACGACATGGACTACGCGCTCCTCGGCGCCCCAGGTGATGTCATCACCCCCACCTCGCCGGCCGGGCGCGGGTTCATCGACGGCCATGAGATTCAGGTCGCCGTGCTGGGCGGTGAGGAGCGTGTTGCCAAGCAGGCGCAGGAGGTGGACGACCTTGTCGCCTCGATGGCACGTGCCGGTGTCCCGGCGGCGCCGCCGGTTCAGCGCCTGCCGGAGCGCGTCCTTGCCTCGGAGCTTCCCACGTCGGTGAGCGGCCTGCCGATCCTCGGTGTCTGGGACGAGACATTGGAACCGATCGGCTTCGATCCCACCGGTGTGTTCCTGGTCAGCGGGCCCCCTCAGAGCGGTCGGACGACGACGCTGGCGGCGCTGGTCGCCTCCATCCGACGGGCGCGCCCGTCCGCCCGGTTCCTCTACCTGGGCCGGCGCCGCTCGCCGCTTGCCGGCCTGAGCTGGGACGCCGCCGCAACCACACCCGACGACATCGACACGCTCGCGTCCGAGTGGAGTGCGCTGGTGGACACCGAGGACCCACGCGCGGCCGATCTCGTGGTCGTCATCGAGTCGGTCGGCGAACTGCTCAACAGCGCCGCGGACCTTGCAGTGCAGGACCTGTTGAAAGCGTGTCGAGCGCAGGACCGGTTCGTGATCGCCGAAGGTGAGACCAGCAGCCTGGCCGGAAGTTGGCCGTTGTTGCAGGCGGTGAAGGCCAGTCGGTACGGCATCGCGCTCCAGCCGGAGCAGATCGACGGTGACAGCTTGTACCGGACGAGCTTTGGGCGGCTCAACAAGGCGGAGTTCCCGCCCGGACGCGGGCTGTATGTCGCATCCGGCAAGACCTACCGAGTGCAGGTGGCGCTGCCGGAGTAGGCCGGTCGGGTGGGGAGTTGGCCCCATTCCTTTTGGTGGGGTGGGTGTTTATGGTTCTCATTATCAGCCCTCGTGGTGGGGGTGTTACAGCAAGGAGCAAGGAAAATGAGTGGTCCCTTTACCGGTATGGATATTG
This sequence comes from Acidimicrobiaceae bacterium, assembly GCA_020637295.1. Lineage (GTDB taxonomy): Bacteria > Actinomycetota > Acidimicrobiia > Acidimicrobiales > Ilumatobacteraceae > UBA668. The sequence continues at coordinate 43,085 of JACJWF010000005.1, forward strand.
CTGCGGTTCGTACGTTGTCGCAGCAGATGACGGCGAAGGCGGGCGAGATTCGCACGCTGATGCAGCAGTTGACGTCGCAGTTGAATGGGACGCAGTGGGTGGGTGCCGATCGTGAGCGGTTCGTTGGTGATTGGCAGAGCCAGCATTGCAGTGCGCTGAACAATGTGATTCAGGGCCTGGAGGAGGCGGCGTCGCGGGCGATGCGGAACGCGGATGAGCAGGAAGCTGCTTCGAACAGTTGAACCGTCATGGTTGGGGTGGGTCGCTGGTGGCGGCCCGCCCCTTCCTGGTTTGGAAGGAGATGAGCGATGAGTGTGGTGGGCGCTGACGTTGCGGCTCTGAGGAATTTTGTGCTCGGGTTGAACAAGCGGTCGCGGGAGATCACGGAGACGACGGCGCGGTTGACCGCGTTGGTGGAGGGTATTCCGTGGGTGGGTCCGGATCGTGAGCGGTTCATTGCGGAGTGGAATGGGACGCATCGTCCGGGGTTGTTGGGTTTGATTGGTGATTTGGGGGATGCGGCGCGTGCGGCGGCGTTGGCGGCGGACAAGCAGGAGGCGGCTTCTGCGGACAAAGGACCGGGAACATGAGCATGTACGGTGCGGATGTCGACGCGCTGGAAGCAGCAGCGTCACAACTCGACCAAGCCGCCGACCAACTCGACAGTTCCGCCCAGTCGCTCACGGCCACACTCGGCTCGGTTCGCTGGCTCGGCAACATCGCGGTGGCGTTCACCGATTCGTGGAACAGCCGCCACCAGCCGGGGCTGATGCGAACGTCCGGATTCTTTCGGGACAATGCAGCCACCCTGCGCCGGCAAGCCACAGAGCAGCGCCGAGCGTCGAACAGCGACGCAATCTCCGGTGGCGGTGGGGCACCGGGCACTGCTCCGGTCGGCTCGGCCACGGACGGCCGGCGCGACTCCGAAGCGGAGCGGCAGTCGCTCATGACGGCCATCGACAACATGTTGAAGAACCAGCGCTTCAACGACCAGTTTCCTTCCGCCATGGATGCCCTTCGGCAGTGGCGGGAGAGTTTCGGCGACCGACTGCCGACCGAGGCGGAAGCCGCTCAGCTCGAGCGCTACCTCGCTGCCGTTCGGTTGGCCAACTACGACGTTGCGATCATGCGCGATGCGGCGGAGCTGGCAGGTGCCGAGTTCGCGGAGATGACGAAGGCAGCCGGGTCTGCGCTCACCGGGGAGATCGGTGGGGAGGCAGGTGTCAGCGCTGCGTTCACATCGTTCGTCGAGGACCAGATCGACGGGTTCGTCGACGGACAGGTGACCGACCGCGTCACGGGCGCTGCGACGGGAGCAATGTCCGATGCGGTTGCGGCGGCCGCCTCCCGCGCCTTCGATGCCAAGCTGGCGGCGCTGCTGCCCGGTGCGCAGTCGACGAACGCGGTGATGCACAACGACCCGTCGGCTCTGGCGCTCGCCCACTACGAGACGGCCGCATCGGCAATCGAAGTGGCACGGGCCACGGGCGACATCGCGGACGCGTTCAACCCCCTCACCGGAGACGGCTCCGTGGTCGACTCGTTGTTGCGCAACGGCCTCCGCGTTGCTCCTGGTGCGGGCACGGTGCTGGACATCGGAGGCATCGCCGGCTCGAGTGCGCAGGCGTACTACCACCTGAAGGCCGGCTGCACGGCGCTCGACGTCGTGATGCAACAGATGTCCGACTTCGACCGGATGACGGCCGACGTGTTCGAGCTTCACCCATAACGGCGAGGACGATGATGATGCAACAGGTCTTCGGTGCCGATGTCGCAGCACTCCGGGGCGCAGCAACACAGCTGCGCGTCGAGGCGGATCACTTGGACGCTGCCGCCGCGCAGCTCACCGGCCAACTCCACGGTCTTCGATGGCTCGGCACGATCGCCGTGCGATTCGTCGACAACTGGAACTCCCAGCACCGCGGGCGGCTGGTCTCGCTCTCCGGGTTCTTGCGCGAGACCGCAGAGGTGCTGAGTGTGAACGCCGATCAGCAGGACGCTGCCAGCAGCGCTGACTCGAGCTTCGATCACTTCGCCCGCTTCGGTGCGCTGGATGGCCGTAACGCGATCGTCGAGGCCTTCTACGCCACAACCGATGGCAGGCGGGTTGACGGCGACGAGATCGAGATCCGTCAGTTGGACAACGGGCGATGGGTGGTGGTGCTCCCGGGCGTGGTGGATCTCACCGACCGATTGGGTGACGTCGCCCGCGCCTCACTGCATGGTGATGCCCTGGGCCCCTGGTTCGACGGCGACCAGCCGGACACCGTTCGCCGCATGGAGTACGCCTACATGGAGGCGAACGACAATGAGGACCAGTTCATCAACCCGTACGCCCGCAAGGTGATCGAGCAGATGGAGGCCGCCGGGATTCCTCCCGGTGCGGAGGTGATGCTGATCGGCCACAGCTTCGGCGCCTACACGGCCATGGAGCTGGCCGGCAACCCGATGTTCAACTCCTCGGACGGCACATCAGCGGGCTACCACGTCAACATCACCCACGTGCTGGCGGCCGGAGCCGACGCCGACTGGAAGTTCGCTGAGATCCCCGGATCCACCGAGACACTGCTGGTCAACAACCGCATCGATCTCGCGGTGCGCGTCGAGGACGGCTTCCAACCGAACGCTTCGCCCACCCAGCCTGGGCATTCCGAGGTGTGGTTCAACGGTGGCTCGAAGGGGTGGGGTCACCACCCGGACAACTACGCCAACTACCTCAACGAGACCTCGGACCCGGCAGTCGCGGACTTCCTGTCCAGCGCTGCCGACTCGTACGGCGGGTCCGGCCAGTCCTTCACCCGCCAGGTGCCCGATGACTGACCCCGGGTGGGGAGTTGGCCCCATTCCTTTTGGTGGGGTGGGTGTTTATGGTTCTCATTATCAGCCCTCGTGGTGGGGGTGTTACAGCAAGGAGCAAGGAAAATGAGTGGTCCCTTTACCGGTATGGATATTGCTGCGGTTCGTACGTTGTCGCAGCAGATGACGGCGAAGGCGGGCGAGATTCGCACGCTGATGCAGCAGTTGACGTCGCAGTTGAATGGGACGCAGTGGGTGGGTGCCGATCGTGAGCGGTTCGTTGGTGATTGGCAGAGCCAGCATTGCAGTGCGCTGAACAATGTGATTCAGGGCCTGGAGGAGGCGGCGTCGCGGGCGATGCGGAACGCGGATGAGCAGGAAGCTGCTTCGAACAGTTGAACCGTCATGGTTGGGGTGGGTCGCTGGTGGCGGCCCGCCCCTTCCTGGTTTGGAAGGAGATGAGCGATGAGTGTGGTGGGCGCTGACGTTGCGGCTCTGAGGAATTTTGTGCTCGGGTTGAACAAGCGGTCGCGGGAGATCACGGAGACGACGGCGCGGTTGACCGCGTTGGTGGAGGGTATTCCGTGGGTGGGTCCGGATCGTGAGCGGTTCATTGCGGAGTGGAATGGGACGCATCGTCCGGGGTTGTTGGGTTTGATTGGTGATTTGGGGGATGCGGCGCGTGCGGCGGCGTTGGCGGCGGACAAGCAGGAGGCGGCTTCTGCGGACAAAGGACCGGGAACATGAGCATGTACGGTGCGGATGTCGACGCGCTGGAAGCAGCAGCGTCACAACTCGACCAAGCCGCCGACCAACTCGACCGTTCGGCGGGGCAACTGACCTCGGGGCTGGGTGCAGTTCGTTGGCTCGGCGCTGTGGCGGTGAGCTTTTCCGACATCTGGAACAGCCGCCATCGGCCAGGTCTGGCCACCACGGCCGGCTTCCTCCGCGACAACGCACAGGTGTTGCGCAAACAGGCCGCCGAACAGCGGAATGCGTCGAGGGAAGAAGCTGGCGGGATTCTGCGTGCGAGTCCGACGACGCCTGCGACGCAGATCGAGGCTCGGTTCGAGCAGTACGAGCAGAGCGTGGCTGATTACCTCAGCAGGCTGCCGGCCGACGATCCCTTGCGGACAGCCATCGAAGCCCGCTTGGCGCAGGGATATCGCATCTACTACGCCGACCTTGCACGCGGGTACATCGTCTGGTCCACCGGCAACCTGGCCACGGCGAAGAACGTCGTCGTGACCGTGCCGGGTACCGGCACCACGGCGCAATCGCTGACGGAAGGCGACCTCTCCCAGGTGGGCGGCAACTATGCCGGACCGGACACCGCCGTGCTCACGACTCTGGTCTGGACGCCACCTCCAACTGTGCCGGACAACATCGCGCTCAACACCTATGAGCAATCGTTGGTGGACGGACCTCTGGCCGACATCCTGACGTCCCTGCACGAGACCGGCAGAAGTGTGGTGGTCACCGGACACTCGGCTGGTGGTGCGGCGCTGCAGACACTCTTCGAGCGTCGTCCCGAACTCGCGTCGACCGTTGACGGAGTCGCTCTGCTGGCTCCCGCTGAATATCACCCCGAGTTTGCCGCGGTCATGGGAGACGTGCCGATCGCTGTGATCGTGCACACCGACGATCCCATCATCCTCGCTCATGTCGACGAGGTTCCTGCCATCATCAAGATGGGTTCGGCCCCGAACGTCACCTACATCAGCGAGGGCTCGGGGACGAGTCTCCTCGGTGGTGTGCCAGGCTTCCTCGAGAACGCAGCTCAGGGAGATTTCGCGAACGCACATGATCAGGCTGTGTATGCCCACAACCACGCGGATGTCATCACTGGGATGTTTCCGGGTTCCGAACCGCTCGACAATGGCATGGTGAGACAGCGGTTCGTCGATTCTGACGGTTCGGTCCAGTACGTCGAGACCGGAACGTACTGATGGCGCAGCCAACGCGACGGGGGATCTGACATGGCGAAGTCACCGTGGCTGGGCCTGCTGGGCATCGCAGGCGGGCTGGCCTACTTGGCCATCCCGCACTCGGAGACGTACAGCGACTACGGGCTCGGGATCAACAGCGTGGACATCGAGTGTGGCAACTCGTTCGACAGCAAGGTCGACGTCCACTTCGAGAACCCCGACGAGCAGTACTACTGGAACTCCTACGACCGGATCTTCGACGGCAAGACGGCGGAGGAGGTGTGCCAGAAGCTGGATGGTGATGCCCGTCCACTCGGATGGGGGCTCACCGCGGTCGGCGGCGTCTGGCTGATCGGGGGCCTGGCGCTCAGCATGGGTCGTCGATCGTCAGCCAACGCGACCTCCGTGGTGAGGCCTCCCGCGGCCGTCCCGAGTCCGACGCCCACACCTGCGGCCACAGCACCGGCGGCGTCTCCCAATCCAGCCCGCTGGGTAGCGGACCCCACCGGCCGGTTCGAAATGCGGTATTGGGACGGCGCAAAGTGGACGAACCATGTCGCGAACGGAGCGGACACGTTCGCCGATCCGGTGAACGGCCCGGCCCGGCCAGCACCTGCGCCTGCGGCTGCGGCCGCACCGGCTGGGGCCTCGAGCCTCCCGGTCCCCGTGCAGGCACCCCCGGCGGAGGCCACGCCGGTCATCGAGAACCTGGCGGACCATGATGGTCGCACGATCAGTCGGGCGTCGCTGGCCAGCGTTCACGCTCCGTCGTTCACGCTCCGCTTCGACGACGGGTCGACCCTCGAGGTCAGTGACGGCACGCTCGTCGGCCGAAACCCTGAGCCGGCGAGCGGCGAACCCCAATACCGATGCGTTCAGCTGGCCGATGAAAGTTCCACCGTGTCGAAAACTCATCTGCTCATCGAGGTCGTCGACGGAACCTTGATGGTGACGGATCGACACTCGTCGAACGGGACCGTGCTGCACACGGGTGCGGGCTCCCAGACACTCCAGCCGATGCAGCCCTCGCCGGTGGCCCCGGGCACGCGGGTCGAGCTGGGTGACCGCTGGTTCTCAGTGGAGCAGGAGGGTCACTGATGGCGTTCAACATCCTCACCATCCGGACCGGCGATCACGACGATGGATCCCTCTATCCCGTGCTCGGCGCAGAGCGCGACGAGGTCGAGTTCGAGCCGTTGGACGGACGATCGGTCACCAAGCTGTTCGCCGAGGCGGCGTACATCTACCGCATCGTCGGGAACGGCATCCACGAGGAAGCTCACGTCAGCGACATCCGCATGGCGGTGTACATCACCGACGCCCGTGTCGCCGTCGCCTGCTCGAAGTACGACAAGGGAGGCGGATGGCGGGGCAGCCTGATCGCCGTACCTCTGAACGCGGTGAGCATGGCACGGGCCGCCTATCGCCGGCAGGGGAAGATGCTCGTGGGCCATGTCCGCTATCCGTGGTTGGCCAGCGTGGCGTTCACCGAGAAGTCCGGGTGGGGGTCCTCCAACTGCCTGCGGTTGCAGGTCACCGAACGGATCGATGGCAACGATCGCAACATGATGCTGGAACTTCGGTTCCCCAAGGGCACGGACACCGCAAGCCTCGCCCACGTCATCAGCCAGCGCGCGGCCGCCTATCGCCTCGCTCATGATCATGAGTTGAGCGCCACCGAGGTGGCACGGTTCGAGGCGTTGCGCAGCGGCGCGGCCAAGCGGGGAACTCCCAAGGAGTACACCGTGTACGCGATGCCAACCGAGTACTTCGTGAGTGCATCGTCGGCGTACCCGAAGAAGGGGGTCGTGCAGCGGCGCGTCGACACCCCAGTGGTCCAACCGTCGCCGGCACCGGTCGCGGAGCCCGCTTCGTCCGCCCCAGCTGCCACTACGGCGTTGCCGCCTCCTCAGCCCGCGGCCCCGGCGCCGGCGGTGCAGCCACTCGGGCGAGTCGTCGCCCCGTTGTCCGCCACGCCGAGCACCGCACCGGCGGCCGCAGCACCGGCGGCCGCGGCGCCGCAGGCCTTGCCAACGCCGGCCCCGCAGGTCAGCCCCACCCCGACGCATGCGGTGGCGGGCGCCGTGCCGTCACCGGCTCGTTGGGCAGAGGATCCCTTCGGTCGGCACGAGTTGCGGTACTGGGACGGTGCTCGTTGGTCGGAGCACGTGTCCGACGCTGGGCAGACCGCCACGGACGTGTGGCCGCGATGAGCCACAGGAAAGGTGAAGTGTCCTGATGCTCGCGTACTTCCCGGTACGGCTTGCTGGCTACGGCGTCATCCTGGTGATTGCGCTCGTTGTCGTGGGCGTCAAGAAGCTGCAATCGGCGATGGTCAGCGTCAACCCTGGAACCTTCGTACCGGAGCTGACGGTGATCACCCGGGAGTACACGCCGGTCCTCCCCGATCCGCAGACCACCATCGCCCAGATTGCCACGAGCATTCCGGGTGTGACGGTGGTGGCCAGGCCAGGTGACCTGTTCTTCGAAGTCCGGCAGGCGGGCGGTCTTTTCGTCCGAGTCAGGACGACCAACGGCTCGTCGTCCACGCGGGTCGAGGTCGCGGGACGAAGGAAGGTGTCCGGCCTGGAGTCCGTCAACAAGGCCGAGGACGCCCTGATGGCGTTCGAGTCGGCACTTCGCCGCCAGCTCGCCGGACGTGGACACAAGCCCGGCAGTGCCGGTGGGGCACCCTCGATTGCCCAGTCGCCCCCCGCCAGCACCCCAGCGGCCAGCACCCCCGTGGCTCCGCAGGCGGGGGCCGGCACCAGGTGGCCGGCGCCGTCACAGGCGTCGCAGGCAAGCCCCTTCACGATCGCGTTCGACACCGGCTCCACCGCGTCCGTCGAAGGCACGGCCGTGATCGGCCGGAACCCCGCCACCAGGCCCACGGACGAACGCGCCGTGCTGCTCCCCATCGACGATCCCACGATGTCGGTGTCGAAGACACACGTCGCGATCGGGCGGGACGGCAGCGGCTTCTGGGTCCAGGACCGCAGCTCCACCAACGGTTCCGTCGTCACCGAACCCGATGGCAACGTCCTGACGGTCATCCCGGAGCGGACCGTGCGGGTGCAGTCCGGAAGCCGTGTGCAGTTCGGGGACCGCTGGTTGGAGGTGCGATGACCGTTCCGGCTTTGCGCAACTTCGGCTACGACGAGATCGAAGTGGTCGGCTCCGGTGGACTCGGTGACGTCTACCGCGCCCGACGCATCTCCACCGGTGGGCCGGTTGCGATCAAGGTGATCCGCGAACAGATCGACAGGGAAGCCACGGACCGTCGCGTACGGAGGGAGCTCGATGCACTGCTGAAGCTGAAGGGGCACCCGAACGTGGTGCAGATCGAGGAACTGATCACCCTCCCCACTGGCCTTGCACTCGTGATGGAGTTCGTCGCCGGCGGCTCGCTGATGGACCTGCTGGTCAGCGACGGACCGCTCCAACCCGCTCGCGCGGTCTCTGCGATGTCCGACATCACGCGCGCTCTGAGAGACGCTCATCTCCTTGGGATCGTGCATCGCGACATCAAGCCCCACAATGTGATGGTCGGCCAGTTCGGTCAGTGCAAGGTCTGCGACTTCGGGATCGCGGCGATGTTCAAGGAGTCGGCGTACACGGATCGCACCAGCGCCCTCTCGTACCGTTACGCCAGCCCAGAGGAGCTTGATGATGCCGTCGACATCGGCCCTGCAACGGACATCTACTCGCTAGGTGTCACACTTCGACAGTTGCTGACGGGTGAGACCAGCGCAACGCGTGCGGCCGCTTCGCTCGGCTCGGGGTCGGATCGGCGACTGTCGGTCGCGCAATCCGGAGCGGAGCGCACGTTGCTCGACCTGGTGGACCGGATGACCAGCCGGGACCCGGCACTCCGCCCAACGGCCGACGCCGCCCTTCAGGTGGTACGTGACCTGGAACGCGCGCTGGGGAGCGAACGGGTGGCTTCCGTTCGTGAGGATCCGGCGACCTCGGAGGTCGACAACGACGCGACGGTGCTTCGCCGCCCGTCGGTCGCTCCGCCCTCACCGGAACCCACGCCGCCTGCTGCTCCGACACCAACCGATATGGACGACCGCACCGTGCTGCGTCCGCGGGCGGCGCCGGCGCCTTCTCCGTTGCCGCCGCTTCCGGACCCTGGATCGGTCGGTTCGCGCTGGTGGGAGTCGTGACGAGCCGGCAGCGCTCAGGCGCCGACGCATCGGCCTCCCGCGTGTGGCCCACCGGCACCGACTATGCGCGCGTGGTGCAGTCCCCCGGGACGGCATTCGTGGACCCCTTCCTGGGCGCGTCAACGCTCGGTGTCGGCCAACTCGGTATGCCGCTGGTGGCGAGTGGCCAGAACGCGGTGGTCTTCCTGCTCACGACCGAACTCGGTGACAGGGCAATTCGGTGCTTCTTGCGTCCGCCCACCCACGGCGCGGACCGCTACTCGGCCCTGGCTCGCCATGTCGGCGAGGCGGCACCCCTCGGGCTGACCGCCGCGGTGTGGGACGACCAAGGCATCAAGGTCAACGGGGAGTGTTGGCCGCTGGTCGTCATGCCGTGGGTCGCGGGAACGCCGCTGAACGCTGCCGTGGAGGACATGATCGACGAGCCGCACCGGATCCAGGCGCTCGCCTCTGACTGGGCCGACATGGTTCGCGGCCTCCAAGCAGCCAACGTCGCGCATGGGGATCTGCAGCACGGCAACGTGCTGGTGAAGAGCGATGGGGCGCTGGCTCTGGTGGATCTGGACGGGGTGTGGGTACCCGAGATCACGGTCGGTGCCCCGGCGGAGTCCGGCCACCCCAACTACCAACATCCGCAGCGGACATCGGCGCACTGGGGTCGGTATGTGGACTCATACCCGGCCGCGTTGATCGAGCTGGCACTGAAGGCACTGGCGGTCGACCCGGCGCTGGCGCGGTTCCTGCAGGGCGAGAACCTGCTGTTCTCCCGATCGGACCTCACCGACCCCGACTCATCTGAACTGTGGACGGCCCTCGAGGCGTCACCTGATGCGGATGTCGCCGCCGCGGCGGCACAGCTCCGACGGGGTTGCCAGGCACCGATCGAGGAGGTGCTGATTCCGTTCGATGACCTCCGCGACGCACCGTTCGCCGCGAAGCAACCGACCCACTTCGCCCCATCGCTCTTGCCGACGGTGAAGCCCGAGGCGCCGGCCGCATCGATGGGTCCGGGAGCACCGAAAACCCGGGTCGCCGGAGCCGCACCACGCCGATCCTGGACGACGAAGACCAAGGTGCTGGTCGGTGCGCTCTCCGCCATCGCGCTGGTTGCTGCGACGCTCGCCATCCTCAGCCAGGTGCTGCTCGCAGACACCCAGGATGAACTCGCTGCCGCTCAAGCAGAGCTCGTCGACGCTGCACAGGCGTTCCAGACCGAAATGGTGGACACTCGCCCCGAGGACGACACCGTCTACTCGGGTCAGTTCAGCTCCAGCGGGTGCACGGGCTGGATCGACAACGCCGATGTGTGTGCGCAGTATGACGATGTCCGCCTCTCCTTGAGATTCACAGGGGACGACGACCTGTCGCTCGCCTTCACACTGCTCACCATGCGCGTCCAGGTTGACCTATCGACCGCAGAAGGTGGGGACTGGTCAGGTTCGGGTCTCGGCAGCGACGACTTCTCCAGCTGCGATGGCAGGGTCGGTGGGCCGCCTACGGTTGAAGCGCTTGTGCGTCCGTCCAAGCTGGCGGTCGATCCGACCTCTCACGACGTGTCGGTAGCGGTGTACCACGTGAGGCTCAAGTTCACCACGGCAGCGTCGTCGTGTGACCCCGCCTACCTCACGATGATCGGCGACGTCACACCATGATCAGCGTCCGCCAATTCTGTCCAGAACCTCCAGTGGAGCTGGGACGATTCGGGCTCGAAAGGGAAACACATGCGCGGTGACTCACAGAGTCCGGACGGCACGAGGGTCTGGCCGACCGGAACCGACTACAGCAGGGCGGTGCAGTCGCCTGTGGCGTCGTTCTCCGACGCCGAGCTTGCCGCGGGCAAGGTGGGGACCAACGCGTTGGGGATGCCGCTCGTGGCCAGCGGGCAGAACGCCGTGGTATTCCTGCTCGAGACGGAACTCGGCCAGCGGGCCATCCGGTGTTTCCTCGCCCCGCCCCACGAGGGCGCCGTCCGCTACGAAGCCCTGGAGGCCCACCTCGTCGACACTGCGCCGCGTGCTCTGACGGCGGCTCGGTACCTGAAGGAGGGCATTTCGTTGAGTGGCCAGACCTGGCCAGTGGTCGTGATGCCATGGGTAGAGGGGTCGCCGCTGAACATCGCAGTGGAGGACATGGTCGGCGACGGTGCACGCCTCCGTGCACTCGCGGTGCAATGGACCGAGGTGGTGCGCAGCCTGCAACGAGCCCGGGTGGCACACGGTGATCTCCAGCACGGCAACGTGCTGGTGAAGCCGAACGACTCGATCGCCTTGGTGGACCTCGACGGAGTCTGGGTCCCCGAGATCAGGGTCGGCCCCCCGGCCGAATTCGGACATCCGAACTATCAACATCCTCAGCGCAGCACTCAGCATTGGGGGCAGTACGTGGACTCCTTCCCCGGTGCGCTCATCGAGCTGGCGCTCACGGCGCTCGCCGCGGACGAGTCGCTCGACCGATTCCTCCACGGCGAGAACTTGCTGTTCATGCGATCGGATCTCGAGCGGCCAGACGACTCTGAAGTGTGGCAGGCAGTGTGCGCCTCGCCCGACCCTGACGTCGCCGTGATGGCAGCGCACCTTCGTCGTTGCTGCGCGGGCCCCATCGCCGACGTGCTGCTGCCGTTCGACCAGCTGCGGGATGGCTCCGCTGCCGACCGGACGGTTCACCGGTCATGGAAGGCCGCATCTGCGACGCCCGCCCAACCGCAGGTTTCGGCGACTGCCGGCGGCAACTGGTGGGAGCAGAGCGAGCGCCCGGCATCGGCGCTTCGGTCTGCCAGCGAGCCGCCAGCATCGTTGACGCCTGCCACCGTAGCAACGGCCTCGCCAACGGCCGGACCGACGCCCGCGCCCGCGACGGACGCTGCTGCCGTACACGTCTCTCCGCTGGTGCGTCTCGGCCAGAACTTGGCGGCGGCGGGTCTGGTGGGCGGCGTACTGGCAGGGGTGCTGGCCGCACTGGTAACCGGGGTGGTCGAGTCGGCGTTCCATGGATCTGCCGGCACGGCGGCGTTCGTGTTCATGATCGGACTCTTCGTCGGCGGGCTGCTGCTGTCGATGCAGGCATTCGTAGGTCGAAACTGGTCGGCGGCGGCGCGACGCTTCGCTATCGGGGGCGGTCTTGGCGCCGCCGCCGCGTTGGTGGCGATGCCACTCGCCGACGTCGCGGTCCGCGGGCTCGGACCGAAGGACGGCCGGGAGATGCCGCTGGGGCTCGACATCCTGATGTTCGTCGTCGTTGCCACGCTGCTCGGTCTGGCAGTCGGGAGCATCCGATCCGTGAAGACGGCGATCGGCGGCATGCTGGCCGGCGCCGCCGGTGGCGCTGTCGGCGGCCTGGTGTTCGGCGCCACCGCGGCGCAGTGGGAAGGCACCATGTTGCATGTCCGCTTCCTCAGCGCGGGGACGATGCTCGCCGTCGCGGTGGCGACAGGGTCGATCGGCTGGGCGGTCGGGATGTTGGTGAGGATGCGGCGGACCGCCAGCCTGACCATCATCGAGGGCGCCAATTCCGGAATGGAGATCGCCGTAGAAGGTTCACGGGCCGTCATCGGTGCCAGCGCCGGTTGCGACCTGGTGCTGCGAGACGATGCCAAGGTGCAGGCTCAGCACGCCATCGTGTGGCTCGACGTGTCACCCCCCGAGGTCGAACCAATCGGCACCGTCTTGCGCAACGGGGCCGAACTCTCCGGCCGAACAGCGCTGGGACCAGGTGACGTCGTGATGATTGGTGGGTCGTTCATCCGCATCGAGTTCAAGGAGGACGTGTGATCGGCGAACCACTCGCTCGCAGGATCTTGTTGGCCGCCGGCGGCCTTGCCGGGGTGGGTATTGCCTCGCTGGTCCTCACCGTCGCGGCATCCGACGAGCACTCACCGGGCCCGGCGCCGACCACCACGACGATGCCTGCGATCACGACGACCATGCCAGCGATCACCACCACAACGACGGCTGTGACCACCACGACGGAGTTCTGCCGGGTTCATCTTCGGGATTGCCGAGAGAACGACATCGAGCCTCAGGAGTAATCGACAATGACCTACGAACGACGAGTGGACCGGCACAACCCGAGCTGCCTGGTCTTCATGATCGACCAGTCCGCCTCCATGAGCGAGCACATTTCGGGTGAGATCCGGATCTCCCGCGCTGCCGCCGTCGCCGACCAGTTGAACGGGTTGATCTACGAGCTCATTCAGCGGTGCACCAAGTCGCTCTCGGAGCCACCGCGGCCCTACTTCGCCGTGTCCGTGATGGGCTACCGCACCGATCAGAACGGCAAATCCATCGTGGGTCCGTTACTGCAGGGCGCGCTCGCAGATCGTCCCTGGGTCTGGACGACGGAACTCGCTCAGCATCCTCTCCGGCTCGAGGAACGAGAGCACCAGTCCCCGGCAGGGCCGCAGCGGTTCACGATGCCGGTGTGGATCGATCCGCTGGCGTCCGGTGGCACCCCGTTGTGTGACGCCATGGATCAGGTCGGCCGGCTGGTGCGCAGCTGGGTGGACCAGTACCCCGAGTCGTTTCCACCGATCGTCATCAACCTGTCCGACGGCGAGTCGACCGATGGCGACCCGCGCCCGTGGGCCGATCGTCTCCGCAGTCTCGCCACCAGCGATGGGAACACGCTCATGTTCAACCTGGACGTCTCGTCCGGCGACAAGCCGATGTTGTTCCCGAACGAGACCTCGCGGGCGATGGGCAAGTACGGTCGCACGCTGTTCGAGATGTCGAGTGAGCTCCCAGCCGTGATGCTGTCCGCCGCTGCTGCCCAAGGCTTCAACGTCCGCCCAGGTGCTCGGGGCTTCGGGATGAACGCGGACTTCCGGTCCGTGGTGACGTTCCTCAACGTCGGGACCAGCGTGGGGCATCTCCTGCGATGAGCCTCCCGAGGACGCTCGTGAGGTCGCTGGCGGACGTCCTGCCGGCGATCGTGCTGACTGGGCTCGTCGCCGTCGCCATGAGCAGGGCTGTGCCGGAGTTGGATGGCCGGCTGGTCGTCATCGGCGCGGCCGGTCTGATCGGTATCGCGGCTGCGGAGGCCGTCGGCGCGACGCTCCGCCGGTTGATGCCCGAGCTACCGGTGCTGGAGCCGCCTGCTCGCGCAGCCATGCCGGCGGCCCCGAGTTTTGCTCCACCGGTGGAGTACACACCGGTGCGGACGAGTGGCTTCGAAGCTTTCACCCTGGCCAAGATCGGTTCGTCACCCGAGGAGAACGAGGACGCGTTCGCCATTGATGAGGTTCGTATGGTGATGGCGCTCTCCGACGGTGCATCCAGCTCGTTCGGCGCCTCTGTCTGGTCACGGCTGCTCGTCGACGGAATCACCAGTGCGAGCGGCGTGAGCCCGGCAGGTGTCGATGCCGTCGTCGCGGACGCAGCGTTGGCGTGGTCGGCCCACCACCAGTCGGTCGAGGTTGCCTGGTGGGCGCGGGAGGGCTTGGAGCGCGGCGCGTTCGCCACACTGCTCGCGATCGACCTGCGTGCCGGGCAGGATCGCGACTGGCGGGCCCTGGCTGTCGGTGACACCTGTGTCTTTCACCTGCGCCTCAATGGCAACGAGTGGTCGCTGCTGGCGTCGTTTCCCGTGTCGTCGTCGGCGGACTTCTCCAGCCATCCTCAGCTGGTGTCCAGCGTCGGCGGCTCGCCGCTGCCATTGGAGATTCGCGGCGTCGTGGAGGCGGGGGATGTGCTCATCGGCGCCACCGATGCGGTGGCGGAGTGGTTGCTGGGGTCGAGCGCCCGCTTCCGGCTGGCCGCGGAAGGCCCGTTGGACGTCATCAAGGAGTCGATCGTCGAGGCGCGCATGGACCGGACGATGGTGAACGACGATGCGACGTTCGTGCGGTACCGGGCGAGTTGATCATGACGACGCCAACGTTCGCCGGTTACGACGAGATCAGCGTGCTCGGAGAGGGCGGGCTGGGGAAGGTGTTGGGTCGTGCATGGCCCCCTCTCCCTGCGCGATGGGTGCTCGCCGGCCTCAGTGCCGCTCCGTCTTCCCTCGCCGCAACGCCTAGGGAGACGAACGCCAGCCACAGCCGAGAGCAACTCGTCGCCGTGGACCGCCGCCGTTGGAGGCGTGGTTGCTTGGATGCGACAATTTCCTCCGATCACTTGTCAAGCGGATTGACCGTTCCGGAATTCCGCAGGCTGCATGGAAGGGAACTGGGGGTGTGATGTTCGTCGGGTTCCACAACGTCAGGTTGGTCGGTGAGGGCGGCCTCGGAACGGTGTATTCCGCGGACCGTGACTCCACAGGTGGAACTGTGGCCATCAAGCAACTGGTCGACATTCGGGCCGGCTCGCCGATGCATGATCGGGCGAGGCGAGAACTGGACGCGCTCTTGCGGCTGAAGGGTCATCCGTACGTCGTCAGCGTTGAAGAGATCATTGACGGACCCTCTGGGCCGTGCCTTGTGATGGAGTTCGCTCCCGGCGGTTCACTGGCGGAGAGACTGCAGCATGGAGGCTCACTGCCGACCCCTGAGCTTGTGCTCATCGGGCAACACGTCACTCAGGCACTGGCTGCGGCGCACGAAGTGGGAATTATTCACCGCGATGTGAAGCCCCATAACCTTCTCATCGGCACCTTCGGCCAAGTGAAGGTGTGTGATTTCGGGATCTCGGCCCTGCTGCGGGATGCAGTGAACAACGAACAGACCCGTGCCATCACGTTGTCGTACGCGAGTCCGGAGGAGATCGACGGATCGACGACGGTCGGCCCAGCTACCGATGTGTACTCGTTTGCCACGACCTTCCTTCATTTGGCCACGGGCCACCGGCTCACATTCCAAGACCGGGTTGAACCCCGAGCCATCGCTGCGATGGCCGCATCAGTCCGACCTTCATCGATGATGCCGGTTCTCGCAGCAATGGGTGAGTGTCTTTCTCCCGCCCCGGCAGACCGACCGACGATGGCCCACCTCATTCAACTCTTTGAGGAAGCTTCCTTTCGGCTCGGCAGCTCGCGCCTCAAAGCTCTTGAGGTGCCTCGACCTCAGACGGAGATTTCGTCCGAGAACGAGGCCACAACAGTTTTGCGCCCAACACCTGCGGCCGGAGCGGACCCGCGCTCAAGAGCCGCGGAGCTGCCGCCGAGTGGGTGGTACGACGATCCGTTGCGTCGGCATCAGCGGCGCTATTGGAATGGTGAGGCATGGACTGAGCACGTGGCCAACAACGGTGTGTCTGGGGTCGATCCGATCCGGGAGGGTCATGCGGGGGCTGCGTCTCGGTCTCTGCCGCCGAGTGGGTGGTACGACGATCCGTTGCGTCGGCATCAGCGGCGCTATTGGAATGGTGAGGCATGGACTGAGCACGTGGCCAACAACGGTGTGTCTGGGGTCGATCCGATCCGGGAGGGTCATGCGGGGGCTGCGTCTCGGTCTCTGCCGCCGAGTGGGTGGTACGACGATCCGTTGCGTCGGCATCAGCGGCGCTATTGGAATGGTGAGGCATGGACTGAGCACATAGCCAACAACGGTGTGACTTCCGTCGACCCAATCGCAACATCGACGCCCGCACGAGGTCGACCTCTACCTCGTGCGAGCTGGCACCGTGATCCCCTGAAGCGTCATCAGAAGCGCTATTGGGATGGAACGCGGTGGACGGCGTACGTCGTCGACAAGGGAGTTGTGGGATTTGACGAGACCGGACTCAACGATCACATCTTGCAGCCATGACTGGTGGTCACGGAGACCGGCCGATCGCAGGTGTGGTCCTACGGCGCCGCTGGATGGCGGTCGGTGTTCGGATGATGGGGCTCTGTCGGCACAGCGATGCAGCGCCCGGCGCGCTGCCTCGGGCGATCCGTGTACGGTCCCACGTGAGGAGGGTTTCCGCATGGGCGTCATGACGCGAGCACTCGTCGGTTTGGTGTTGGTGGGCGTTTGTGTCCCGGCGTGCTCGAGTGACCGCAGCGGCGTCAAGACACCGGTCGAGCGAACCACCGCAGCGACGATCGGCACGGAGGCAGTGCCGGCGTCATCGGCGACGCCGTCCACCACTGTTGCCACCGTGGTCAGCTCGACGCTGTCGCCATCCACCACCAGCGCGACCCTTCCTCCCCCCACCACTCCAGCGCCCAATCCCCTCGACCTCTCACAGCCGATCCTGCCGACGCAGTTCACCCCCGAACCCGACCGCGGCTGCATCGCCGCCGTGTCGAGCGACCTCGGCGAACCCTGGATGGTGGAGTGCTACCAAGGGTGGGCGTCAGGCGGATCGCGGGCCTACTACGACGATTGCATGGATTGTGAAGCGCTCACGATGTTGGGCCTGCAGGGGGGCAGGTGGACCGAGATCGGCTCATGTCACGCATACGTGGTGGCCGGCTGCGGCCTGCCCGACGTGGTGCCGAGCGACGTACTCTGTGTGCTGTGGTGGCCCAACGCGGAGCTGGGGGAACTGTGGCGTACCGGGTGCGCGCCTCGACAGTCGGATATCACCAAGGTGCAGACAGAGTCGTGCGCCGACTACTACGAGGCGTACTTCGACGACGTGTGGGCCTCGTCGCTTACGTGCCTCAAGGGTGAGACAGTTCGGCAGGCTCAGGAGGCCCTCCGCAGAATTGGGTACGACATCGAGGCGGACGGCTACTTCGGCCGAAGGGTCTGCCGCGAGTTTGGTTGACATCGCTTATGTGGGGCGGTGCCCTGCGGAAGGATGGATGTCATGCCGAAGAAGTTCCCTGCGGAGTTCAAGCGTGATGTGGTCAGGGTCGCTCGTCGGGGCGATCTGACAGTCGCCGAGGTGGCTGCTGATTTCGATGTCTCGGTGGAGTCGGTGCGCCGGTGGATGCGTCAGGCCGATGTCGATGACGGGATCAAGGATGGTTTGACGACGACTGAGCAGACTGAGGTTGTCCGGTTGCGGCGGGAGAACCGCCGGTTGGAGATGGAGAACGAGATCTTGCGTCGGGCGGCTGCCTACTTCGCCAAGGAGACCCTCCCAAAATGATGTACCCGCTGGTCTGTGATCTGGCCGCCGAGGGGATCCCGGTGCGGTTGACCTGCGGGGTGCTCGGCTTCTCGTCGCAGGCGTTCTACAAGTGGCGGGCCAACCCGGTCAGCGACCGCGACTGGGACGACGCACACGTGACGAACGCGTTGATCGATGCCCATGAGGACGATCCCGAGTTCGGCTACCGGTTCCTGGCTGACGAACTCGAGCGGGCCGGTCACCGGGTCGGGGAACGGAGGGTGTGGCGGCTGTGTCGCCAGCAGCGCATCTGGTCGACCACGACCCGCAAGGGACGTCACGGCAGCGGCAAGCGGCCGGGCCCGGCGGTGCATGACGATCTGGTGCAACGCAACTTCACTGCCGATCGCCCGAACGCGGTGTGGGTTACCGACATCACCGAGCACCCCACCAGCGAGGGCAAGCTCTACTGCTGTCTGATCAAGGATCTCTACTCGAACAGGATCGTCGGCTACTCGATCGACGCCAGGATGACCCGCCGGCTGGCCGTCAACGCGCTTCGTTCAGCGATCGCCCGCCGCCGGTTTGTCGACACCGTGATCGTCCACTCCGACAGAGGGTCCCAATTCCGGTCTCGAGATTTCGTGGCCGTGTTGAAGACGGCAGGTCTGTCCGGGTCGATGGGCCGGGTCGCTGCCGCTGGTGACAACGCGGCGATGGAATCGTTCAACTCGCTCCTGCAGAAGAACGTCCTCGACCGGCAACAATGGCGCACCCGCGACGATCTCCGCCACGCGATCGTCCACTGGGTCGAGCACACCTACAACCGGCGCCGCCGGCAACGCCGCCTCGGCCGACTCACACCCGTCGAGTTCGAGCTCGCCTTCACCACCGAGGCAGCATGATCAACAACACAACAACCGTCAACCAAACCCGCGGCAGACCCGAATGAGCGCGCGTGCAGTTGCCCACTTCCAACGCAAGAACGGAATGACGGTCTCGTCGGTGCTCGACCTGCCCACCCGTCAGGCGCTTGGCGTGGCCTGAGGAGGCCTGTGATGTTGGCCGGCAGTCCACAACACCACAGTGCGTAGCCTGGCCGGATGACCACCGGCCCGTTCACACCTGCCGAGCGCTACTGGTTCGACCTGCACGGCTTCGTGGTCCGCCGCGGTGCGCTGACCATCGACGAGGTGGCGGCGTTGAACGACGGTGTCAGCCGGTTGAGCCTGCCGCCCACGCGGCCCACGGATATCGGGAGCCAGCGGTTCGCCGGGCATCTCGGCGCCCACCCGTCCTTCGCCGCGCTGCTGGACCACCCGGCCGTCATCGAGATCCTCGTGGAGTTGTGCGGGCCGACCGTGCGGCTCGATCATGCCTACGGCATCGTGATGAACGACGGCGACCAGGGTCTGGGGCTGCACGGCGGTGGCCACCTGTGGGACCCTGCGCAGTACTACACCGTGGATCGCACGGGCATACACACCGGGTTGGTGGCGGTGCAGTGGGCCATCAGTGGCAGCCGCCCGGGCGACGGCGGGTTCGCCTGCGTGCCGGGCAGCCACAAGGCCGCCTTCGCCCCACCGCCCGACCTCGGGCTGCAGCACCCGAGCGTGGTGGAAGTGCCCCTCGGTGTCGGCGACATGGTGATCTTCACCGAGGCGTTGATGCACGGCACCCTTCCCTGGCGCGGCACCAACCAGCGCCGCACCCTGCTGTACAAGTACTCGCCCGGGTCGTCGTCGTGGAGCGCCGACCACGAACCCCCAGCCGGTATGGCGATGGACTCGCTCAGCCCGCGCCAGCGCCTCCTGTTCCAGCGGCCCGCCGTGCACGGGCACCTGCCGGTGCGCTGACGCTCCGGCCGCGGGCGGCGCAGCCCCCGACCGGAACGTGATGCTGCCGGCGCGTCACCCTGGCCTTCGCCGGGTCAGCGCGGCTGGGCGGCGGCCAGGAAGCCGATCAGCGCCTCCAGCCCGGCGAGCTGCTCGTCGGTGGCCAGCATGTTCTCGAACATGTTGCCGCCGAGCGTCATCAGCTTCCAGGTCTGACCACCGGCGTCGAAGCGGATCCGGTCGCCGCTGGTGGTGAGGAACGTCTTCACCTTCTCGGCCCGGCTGGCCGCGTCGTGGGCCCAACCCCACACCGACGCGTTGGTGATGTCCTGCGGGCCGTAGCTGATGGCCGGGCCGTCGAAGTCCACCTTGCGGTTCACCGGCTGGAGGATGATCCGCCGGTCCGTGGTGGCCACGAGGAAGAACTTGGCCGACATCATCTTCTGATGGTTGGCCATGATCACGCCGTACAGCACCTCGCCCGGCACCAGCAGCCGGTGCATCTCGGCCATCTTCTGTTGGTAGATCTCTCGTTGACGGTCCATGAATCCCATGCGGGAATTGCACCTCAGCCCGGCGGCGGCGGCATGAGTAGTCGGCTACTCAATCCTCGCTGGCCCGCGCCGAACGTTGCCTCACTCCAGGCACGTCAGCAGCTCCACGGCGGAGCGGATCCATCCGCCCACGTCCACCGTGCCGAGCATGGCGTGCCCCACGGGCGCTGGGTCGGTGGGCACCTCCGGGGGGTCGGGGAAGGGCAGCGACCCGAGGAACGCCTGCCATGCCGGCGACTCGTACGGGTTCGGCGGCGGGCTGGACGGCCGCACCGGAGGGCGCGGCGGAACCGTCCTCGAACGGGAGGGTCGATCGCTGGTGGGCGGCTCGTGCCCGGGAATGGGCGGGGCCAGGCGCAGGTGCCGCCCCGTGGCGGCACGCGAACCCACCCGCGGGCGGCCACCCTCGGCCTCGTCGTCGGCCGGGTGGCAGCGCCACTCCACCAGCAGCTCCGGGCGGGCGGTGAGCTCCTCGGCGAACGCCAGCATGGTGGCCACGGCGTGCTTGCACGGGTCGTCCCAGTCCGGGCAGGTGCAGCTGACCATCAGCTGGCCCCCCTGGGGCACCAGTTGCGACAGCTGGGTGCGCAGCGACTCCGCGTTGCCGAGTCGCGGGCGGGCGGTGAGGCGGGTGGCGATGATGGCCTCGTACGGCTCGGCTCGGCTGCCCTGCACCGACCCACGGAGGGTGCCGCTGGACACCTCCAGCCGGGTGACGGCGTGGTCGGCCACGTAGGCCTTGCCGCGGCGGAACCTGGCCGGGTCGGCCATACCGGCCACCGTGACCGACAGCAGCGTGGTGGCCAGCTTGCCCGCCGGGTGCGGCTCGCTGTGGAAGTGCCCGGGACGGATGACGATGCTCATCCGCGCACCGCCCGATGGTCCAGCACCACGAGGTCGCGCAGCTGGTCGGTGCTCAGCTCGCTGAGCCAGGCCTCGCCGGTGGTGCCCACCACGGCGTCGGCCAGGGCCCGCTTGTCCGTGATGAGCTGGTCGATGCGCTCCTCCACCGTGCCCTCGCAGACCAGCTTGTGCACGAACACGCTGCGCTGCTGGCCGATGCGCCAGGCGCGGTCGGTGGCTTGGTCCTCCACGGCCGGGTTCCACCAGCGGTCGTAGTGCACCACCCGGCTGGCGGCCGTGAGGTTCAGGCCGGTGCCGCCCGCCTTCAGCGACACCAGCAGCAACGGCGACACCGCGCTGCCGTGCTGGAACGCCGCCACCATCCGGTCGCGGTTGGCCTTGGCCACACCGCCATGGAGGAACGGCACCTGCTGGCCGAACTTCTCCGCCAGGTGCTGCTGCAACAGCACCCCCATCTCGCGGAACTGGGTGAACACCAGGGCGTGCTCGCCGGCGTCCAGCAGGTCCTCCACCAACTCGTCGAAGCGGTGCAGCTTCCCGCTGCGGCCGGCCAGGCGGGACCCGTCGCCCAGCGCGTGCGCAGGGTGATTGCAGATCTGCTTCAGCCGGGTGAGCGCGGCCAGCACCAGCCCACGCCGCCGCATGCCCTTCTCCTCCTGGGCGTCCTTGAGCAGTTGGTCCACCACGGCCTGATACAGGTGGGCCTGCTCGCGGGTGAGCGACGCCCAGGCGATCTGCTCCACCTTGTCCGGCAGGTCGGGCACCAGCGAGCGGTCCGCTTTGGTGCGGCGCAGCAGGAACGGCGACGTGAGGCGGCGCAGTTCCTCCGCCGCGTCGGCGTCGCGCTCGCGCTCGATGGGGGTGACGAACCGCTGGCGGAACTGGGTGGCGTTGCCCAAGAGGCCGGGGGTGACCACCTGGAAGATGCTCCACAACTCGCTGAGGCGGTTCTCCACCGGGGTGCCGGTGAGGGCGATCTTCTGCCCGGCGGTGATGGCCCGCATGGCCTTGGCGGCGCGGGTGTCCGGGTTCTTCACGGCCTGCGCCTCGTCCAGCACGAGCGTGCTCCACTGCACCTGCTGGAGGACGGCCAGGTCGCGCGTGGCCACCTGATAGGTGGTGATGACCAGGTCGTGCCCGGCCACCAGATGGGCGAACGACTCCGCATCGGCGCGGCTGCCGCCATGGTGCACCATGACCCGCACGAGTGGCGTGAAGCGGGCTGCTTCGGCCTCCCAGTTGCGCACCACGCTGAGCGGGCAGACCACCAGGTGTGGGCCGGGCAGGCCGGCCAGGTGGGCCAGCGTGGTGGGCGTCTTGCCCAGACCCATGTCGTCGGCCAGGCACCCACCGAGGCCCAGGCGGTGGAGGAACTGCAACCACCCCAGGCCGCGCCGCTGGTAGTGGCGCAATTCGGCGGCGAACCCCTCCGGCACGTCGCCCTCGGTGAGCTCGGTGTCCGGCAGGCCGCCGAGCAGTTGGGCCGCCCAGCCGCGAGCCTCAGCCGCTTCGATGGCGGGGATGGCGGATGCCTGGCCGGCGGCTTCCAAGGAACGCTCTAGCTCTGCGGCCAGTGCCAGCAACTCCAGGGCGGAAACCTCACCGTGCTCGTTGCGCAGTTCCTTCAGGTGCTGCAGCGCACGGCGCGCCTCGGTGCGGTCCACCTGCACCCAGCGGCCACCGACGCGGATGAGGTTGGCCCCCTCCTCAGCAGCCCGGCGCAGGGCGTCCTCGGGCACCGGCGTGTCGTCCAGCACGACGCGCCAGT
Organism: Acidimicrobiaceae bacterium; assembly: GCA_020637295.1. GTDB lineage: Bacteria > Actinomycetota > Acidimicrobiia > Acidimicrobiales > Ilumatobacteraceae > UBA668. The sequence continues at coordinate 65,914 of JACJWF010000005.1, forward strand.
CCATCAGCGCGCCGGCGGCGAACCGGCCCGAGCCGCCGCCATCATTGGTGCGGGCCGTGCCGCGGGTGGACGGCTTGCGGCGCACCAGCCGCTCGGGCGCCACCAGTTCCACGCCGCGCTCCTCCAGCGCCCCGATGGCCTCCAGCACCGCGGCGGCCCCGTCGATGTCGGTGAAGGCGGCGCGGTTGGCCATCCACGGCGCCACCTCCGGCACGGCCGCCACCACCGCGTTGGCGGCCTGCTGCAGGTGCTGGGCCAGCAGGCCGAAGAAGCGCGGCTCGCGGGCCAGTGCGTGGGCGGCGTCCGTGCCGTTGGCCACGTCGGCCAGCGTGCACCAGCGGCCACGGTCGTCCACGTCCACCAGTTCCAGCGTGAGCGGCCAGTACTCGTCGGGCTCTGCATGCGGCTCGGAGAGGTGGCTGGCGTCCACCTCGTCAGGCTCCGGCGCCTCGGCGAACGGGTCGTACCAGCCTGCTTCGTCGGGCCCGGGGGCGGGCAGGCCGAGCCGCAGCCGAGCGCGCAGGATCGGCTCGCCGTCGGCGCGGCGGGCCATCTGGGAGAACTCCGCCTCCAGGTGCTCGACTGCGGCGCGGAGTTCCTCGGCCACAGCAAACCGGCCATGGTCGGCCACCAGCGCCCGGCTCACCAGTCGCACGGCCCGGCTGTTGACCCCTCGCGTGTCCGGAAGGAGGGCGTGCCACCCCTGGCCGGCCAGCGTGAGGCGGCACAGGCGGTCCACCAGCGTGGTCAGCACCTCGGCAGGGTCCACCTTGCCGGCCGCGGCGACGATCGGCGGCATGGCCGCCAGCAGGCCGGGCCGGGCCGCCTTCACATCGGCCGCCAGCGGCTGCCATGTGGCCTCCCACCAGGTGGGGCCCGTCTGCTGCAGCGCCGGCAGCACCCGCCCGCGCAACACCAACGTGGTGGCGTGGGCGTGCACGGCGCCGAACCATGCGACGGAGGGGCTGACGTCGCCCTGCAGCACGTGCAGTTGGCCCAGCGATGCCAGCGTGGTGGCGTCCAGCCGCTGGGACAGCACGCTGGCGGCACCGGTGGGCAGTTCCACGCGGATGACCCGCGACGGCGACGTCCACGCCAGGCTGGGCCGGCGAGCCAGCGCGGCCACCTCGTGCGGCAGGCGGTGGCTGCTCTCGCCGGGGCGCCACGCGACCGCTTCACCGTCGGCCCAGCTGAGCTGCAGCCCGGGGTGATCGGTGGTGCGCGGGGGCATGCCGTCGAGCATACGGAGGGCGTGCGCGCCGGTTTCTCCCGGTCAGTTCGCGGCGCCGCCCCAGACTTCCTGCACCTTGGCGAAGACGCCCTGGTCGTAGCTGAACTCCACCATGTTGCCGTCGGGGTCGGTGAGCGCGCAGACATAGCCCACCGGCGGCGGCAGCTGCTGCGGCTCCCAGGCCAGGCACCCTTCGTCGCGCCCGCGGGCGGCCGCGTCGTCCACATCCTGTCTCGTGGGCAACTCGATCCCGAGGTGGGCGAACGGCGCCAGCGTGGGTTGCGGCCCCTTGGCCATGTCGCGGAAGAAGCTGACCAGCACGATGATGAACGGTTTCTCGATCATGTCCGGCTGCCCCATCCACGCGCTGCGGCCCAGTTCATCCTCCCGCCGGTCCAGCAGGCGCAGCGGGGTGTGGCGCTCGTACCAGGCGATGGTGGCGTCCAGGTCCGTGCAGGGCACAGCGACATGGGTGAAGCGGGCGGTGGTCGGCCGCAGCGGCATGGCGTTCACCGTAGCCCGCCCCCGTCCGACGCCCTTCGTCCGGGCGAACTTGTCACGGGGCCGACCGGCGGTTTCCGTGGTCAGGCCGCGACAAGTTCGGGGGAATGGGGTGGGAGCGGTCAGGGGGCGAGGAGGCGTTCGATCACCTGGGCGACGCCGTCCTCGTGGTTGGGTGGGGCCACCTCGTCGGCCGCGGCGCGGACCACCGGGTTGGCGTTGGCCACGGCCACCCGGCGACCGGCCACCCGGAACATGGGCAGGTCGTTGACCTCGTCGCCGAACACCAGCACATCGGCGGTAGCCACACCCAGATGGGTGCACAGCCAGGCCAGGCCGACCCCCTTGTCCGCGCCGGCAGGGGCCACCTCCACGGCGTCCGCGCCCAAGTGGCTGACCACCATGTCCGGGCCCACCACGGCGGGCAGCACCTCCAGCAGGTCGTGCGCCGAGTGGTCGGGGTGGAAGGCCAGCAGCTTGATGGTGACCGTCGCCCCCTCATGGCCCACCAACGCATCCGGCTGGGGCACGTCGTTCGGGGTGTGGACGGGCATCCGCTGGTGGAAGCCGGGTTCGCTGGTGAAGCCCAGATCCGTCGCGAGCGCGAAGCCGTACCGGGGGTCGTGGGCACGGATGGCCTGCACAGTGGCGCGAGCCTCCGCGAACCCGAAGGTGATGCTGTGCAGCAGTTCGCCGTCGGGCAGGCGGCAGATGAAGGTGCCGTTGGCCATGACGCCGTAGTGGACGCCGCCCGCTGCAGCTTCGATCTCGGCGGCGGCCACCGTGGGCGGGCGCCCGGTGGCGAAGACGATGACGATGCCGGCGCCCGCCGCGGCCCGGAGCGCCGCGGCGGTGCGCGGCAGCAGCCTGCCATGGGGGTCCAGCAGGGTGCCGTCGAGGTCGGTGGCGATCAGGCGGGGGAGCGAACTCGGCGCGGGCACCCCGGCATCTTGCTACGCCCGGAACGCCTGTGGAGGATCGATGCGCCAGGCGTTGGACGGGTTGGTCATCAGTTGCCCCTGCCCGGCGGTGCGCAGCGCGGTGACGGTGAGGATGTACGTGGTGTCGTCGTCGGGCAGGCCCAACGGCAGGCGGTAGCGGTACCGGGCGCCCGTGTCGCACCCGTCGGCGGCGGCACCATGAGGGTTGTCCGGGTTGCAGTACGAGGTGTTCACCGGCAGCAGGACGGTGATCGGCGCACCCTGCTCCCCCGATGTGGACGTCGGGCGCACGGACACCATCACCCCGGCGGGATGCAGTCGGGCGAGGGTGCTGCAGGTGGCGGCCAGGTCGGCCACGCCGGCCACGCCGGCAGTGTCGTCGGCACTCGCAGCGGCACTGTCATCGCTTCCCCCGGTGGTGTCGGGCGCTGCTGCCGGCGCCGCGCCCAGCCGGGCCGGGCCGCAGAACACCACACCGTCGGCGCCGGCCCAGGTGACATCCAGGCCCCACCCGGCTGGCAACGCACCGTCCACGCCGGCCCCCAACTCGTAGGCCGCGGCCCGCGGGGCGCGCACGGCCACGCCGCGCAGTGCCAACGTCGCCACCGTGCCCGTGCGGTCCACGGAGCGCAGGTGCAGGCACAGGTAGCCCTCCCAGCCGCCGCGCTGGTTGGGGTCCAGCTGGACGGTGCCGTCCACGACGATCACGGTGCGGTCGCGCCCGCTGATGGTGCGTTGCTCGACCTTCATGCCGAACCGCGAGCCGTAGGTGCGGTCCTGCCCCTGGAACGTGACGGCCCAGCCGGAGCAGTCAGCGTTCTCCACGAACGCGTGCACGTCCTGGACGACGGTGGAGCCGGGGTCCAGCGTGGTGCCGGGCGGCACCACCGCGCCGGCGTCGAGTGCGTAGTGGACGGCCACCGTGGCCAGCCGGCGGCCGTCCGGCGCCAGTTGCTCGCCGAGGCCACGGACCGACAGCGACTCCACGAACGGGCTGTCGTCGCCGTCCAGCGGCACCTCCAGCGTGAGCGCGCCGGTGATCTCCGTGTTGCCGTTGGTGCTGATGGCCACGATCTGGGCGGTCATCCCCGCCCGACCGCCCACGGCGTGAGCGCGGGCCACTTCCAGCGGGAACGTCAGGCAGGCGAGGATCCGCCCCTGCCCGCCGCCCGCGTCCCATTGCTCCTGCCACTGGTGCTGATGGTCGGGCAGGGTGAGCATCGTCGTCTTGTCGATCGGCGTGCCGTCGGCCCAGGTGCCGGTGAGGGCCAGCGATGCCGGCTGGTTCACCAGCACCGCAACCGTCGGACGCGTCGCCGGCGCCAGTTGTGGGTCGGCCACCACGCCGCGCTCGATGTCCTCGCACATGGCGGCCAGGCCGGCGGCGGCAGCGAAGGGGTAGCTCACGGTCAGCGGCTGGAGCGCCTGCCCTCCGGCCGTGGCATCGCCGGCACCTCGGCCCGGGTCGGTCTCGCCGCCGGCGACTGTGGCCGGCTGCCCGGAGCACGCAGCGCGAGCGTCGTCGGCCACCAGGCACTCGTCCACGAAGGCGCCGATCGGTGTGGTGGACGTGGGCTCGGTGGCGTTGTCGCCCTGGTCGGCCAACTGCGGTTCGTCGGCGGGGGCGCCGAGCGCCGGCACCACCACGGGTGCAACGGGCAGCAGCGGTGGTCGAGCGGGTGTGGCAGCGGGTTGGCCGGTGGCCGGGTCGATCACCGCCGGCAGGCCATCGACCCCCGGGCTGAGGACCAGTGCGGTGGCCGGCGGCATGTCCACCATGGGCGGGTTCGGGTAGCCGATGACCGTGGTGAGGTCCATCGCCGCCGGGTCGGTGACCACCGGGAGGTGGGCGGTGGGGACGCGGTCCAGCGCTGCGGCGGTGACCTCGCGGCCCCCGGTGCCGTCGGCCCGGCCCGCGGTGGTGACCGGCTGGTCCCGCTGCCAGTAGGCCGCGCCGCTGCCCGCGGCGAGGCCGAGGATCGGCACGGCGACGAGGGCGATGGTGCGGCGGTTCATGCCGTGCACCCGAAGGAGGCTGGGTCGCGCAGGGCGACCACCTTGGACCCGGTGCCGATGTTCCCGGCGCCGTCCGTGGCAGTGGCCGTGATGGTGACGGGGATCTCGCCGCTGGTCGGGCCGTCGGTCGCGATCGACAGCCGGAATCGGCCGGCGACCGGGGTGAGGTTGGCTGTCTGCGGCCCGCTCGGGGAGTCCCAGGTGGCCTGGATGGAGCGGACGGACACGGGCAGCGTGGGGTCGGCGATGGTGACGGCGACGATCATCTCCACCTCATCGCTGCACGGCGCGATGGCGGTCTGCACGTAGATGTACTCGCGGTCGGTGATGATCGTCACCTCCGGCGGGATGACGTCGGCGGACAGCGTGGTACTCGGCTCGGTGCTGCTGGAGGACGTGGTGGAGCCTGGCACGGTGGTGGTCGTGGTCTGGCCGGGCAGGGTGACCACGGTGCTGGACGTGGTGGTGGTGACCATCACGGTCTCCGCATCGGCGCAGGTGAGGACGGGCAGGTCGTCGGCCGTGGCGGCGGTGGCCAAGTCGGCCAGCGGCACCCACGCCGGCTGCTGCGGCTCCTCCGGATGGCGGATGACCGCCCAGCGGTCGCCGGTGACACCCACCAGCCAGACGCGGTCGCCCGCTGCCAGGCTGCCGATGGTGACGGCGCCCCCGGCGGTGGGGCAGGAGATCAGTTCCACGTCGGCGGTGGCCGTGGCTGAACCTCCGTCGCCGCCGTCGTCCACGAGCGCGCCGGTGACGAACCACCCGGCTGCCGCAGCCGCCAGCGTCGCCACGGCGAGCGCAGCGCGCCCGGCCCAGCTCATCGACCGCCGTCCATGTGCATGGGTCCAGTACAGCAGGCGGGTCGGTGCACGAGGTGGTTATCGGCACGCGGCGGGGCCCGCTGGAGAGGCGCGGTCGGCAGGCGCGGTCGGCGGTCGCGGTCGGCGGTCGCGGTCGGCAGGCGCGGTCGGCGGTCGCGACTAGCGTTCGTCGCGGACGGGCATGCGAGCGGGAGGTGCACATGCAACCGATCGGTCAGGGCGGTACGGCACAGGCAGGGCGGCCGGCGGCAACCATGGGGCTGATCGCCGCGATCCTGTACGCGCTCGGCATCTTCCTCCCCTACGTCTCCGGGGGCGGCGACAGTGCCTCGCTGGCCGACGGCGGCGGTGAGGTGTACGCGATGTACCTGCTGCCCGCGGTGGTGGGTGCGGTCGCCGCCGTCATGGCGATGCAGGGCAAGCAGATCGCCGCCGCGGTTGCGGGCGGGGTGGCGGTCGGCATGCTCGGCTTCACCGTCCTCCTGCTCGCCATCGTGTTCCGCCTGGTGGACTCCTTCGGCGACTTCGGCGACATCGGGTACGGCGTGGGCTTCTTCGCCCATGCGGGTGCGGTGGTCCTCAGTGTCCTCGGCGGGCTCTCGGCGCTGGGCGGCCGGCGGGGAGGTGCGGCGGTCAACCCCGCCGTGGCGACGTTCGCCGCCATCTCCTTCGCCGGTGTGCCGCTGGCCATCCTCCTGCCGGAGGACGGGTTCTCCGTGTTCGACATCGGTGACGGGGTGCTCGAAGGGGCGATGTTCGTCTTCGCGCTGGCCAGCCCGCTGCTGGCCGTCATCGGGGCGCTCAGCCGCAGCCGCACCGGCATGGCGGTGGCCTCGGGTGTGTCGATCGGCCACCTCGGTGTGGTGGTGGGCATGGCTGTGCAGAAGCAGAACCAGGGCGACCAGCTGCTGTCCGGCTTCTCCGTCAGTCACGAGGGCCTCTACAACTTCTCGGTGGTCGCGTCGGTCATCCTGTGCGCCGTCGGTGTGCTGGGCACGGCAGCCGCGTCCGGCGGTGTCGCCGCCGGGGGGAGTGCGGCCGGCAGCCAGTGGGCGGCGGACCCCTTCGGCCGGCACGAACTGCGCTTCTACAACGGCATGGAGTGGACGTCCGCCGTGTCGGACGCCGGTGTCGTGGGCATGGATGCACCGGTGGCCCAGGCGCCCGAGGTTCCGCCCCGTCCTGCTGCGCCCGTGACCCCGGTGTCGCCGTTCGCTGCGCCCGGCTCCGTGGCGCCGCCGCCTGCGCCGGGCTTGTTCGAGAGCCCGTCGTCCGCCGTGGCGGCCGGCGAGCCGTCGCCACCGCCGTCCAGCACCCGGCTGTGCCCCAACGGGCACCCCAACCTCGGTTCGTCGATGTTCTGCACGTCGTGCGGCGCCCGCCTCTGAGGGGGATTCTCACCGAACTTTTGTGTTCGCAGTGTGTCCTGGCAGCTGGTGGCCCCTAGGGTCGGCGGTCATCATCTCGTGACCTAGGCGGCCCGAATGCATCCTCACCTCCCCCGCTATCAGCTCAGCCGGCGCACGCTGCTGCGCCGTTCACTGCTCGCCGGAGGCGCGCTCGTCGCCGCCCCGCTGCTGGCGTCGTGCGGGGACGACGACGCCGACGTGTTCGACGGCGGCTCCGGCTCCACTGCGGCGCCGTCCACCTCTGGGGCACCCACCGGCGATGCGTCCACCAGCACCACGGCCGTGGCCGGTTCCACGGCCCCGGCCACCACCGTGCCGTCGACGCCGGGCAGCGCGGCGGTGCCCGCGGGCGACGCGTTGCCTGACGGCGCTCAGCTGCAGGTGGCCTTCACGTACACCGCGTCGGGTGGGAGGGTGAAGAACCCTTACATCGTGGTGTGGGTGGAGACCCGCACCGGGGAACTGGTGCAGACCATCAGCGTCTGGTACTCCACTCGCGAGGCGAAGTACCTTCGCGAGCTGACCAACTGGTACGTCAGCGAGTCCAACTACCTGGACGGCGGCGGGGCGGACAACGTGGCCTCGGTGTCCGGTGCCACCCGTAACGCCGGCACCTACCAGGTGGTGTGGGACGGCCGCGACGCCGCCGGTGCCCCGGTGGCGCAGGGCGACTACGTGCTGCTGGTGGAGTCCGCCCGCGAGCACGGCCCCCATCAGGTGACGTCGGCCGACCTCAGCCTGGGCGGCGAGGGCTTCACCGTCACCCTCCCCGACGACGGGGAGCTCACCGCGCTGAGCGCCACCTATGCCGTCTGAGTCGCCCGAGGCGCCGGACACGCCCGAGGCGCCGGACACGCCCGACACGCCCGAGGCGCCGGACACGCCCGACACGCCCGAGGCGCCGGACACGCCCGACGTGGCACCGCAGGGCGCGTCGCCCCGGCGCCGGCGGACGGCCGCCACCAACCGGTGGATGCGCTGGCTGCACGTCTACACCAGCATGATCAGCCTGCTGGTGGTGCTGTTCTTCGCCGTCACCGGGCTGACCTTGAACCATCCCTCGTGGACGTTCGGCGACGACACGGACCGCACCACGGTCACGGGCACCCTGCCGGACGGCTGGCAACGGGCGGACGGCAGCCCGGAGTTCCTCGCGATCAGCGAGTACTTCCGCTCCACCTACGACGTGGGCGGCGAGGTGGCCGACTTCGGGGTGGACAACGGCCAGGCAGTCATCTCCTACAAGGGCCCGGGCTACGCCGCCGACGCGTTCGTCGACACCACGGACGGCTCGTTCGAGCTCGTCGTGGAGGCGCAGGGTTGGGTCGGTGTCATCAACGACCTGCACAAGGGGCGGGACACGTCCACCCTGTGGTCGTGGGTGATCGACGTCTCCGCAGTCTTCCTGGCGCTGGTGGCGCTCACCGGGTTGGGCATCCAGCTCTTCCAGCGCAAGCGCCGCACCCAGGCGATCGTGGTGGCCGTGGTGTTCGCCGTGGTGGCCGTGGTGCTGGCCCTCACCACGCTGGCCTGATCGCCCAACGGTGCCGCGACGGAGGCGGGACTTCCGGCCCTGTTGGGAATATACCCAGGGGGGTATATGTTGTACGCACTGCCACCGCCGCCAGGCGGGCCGGAAGAAGGAGTACCACCCCGATGGCCACGATGCAGTTGACCGCAGAGAAGTTCGAGGAGACCGTCACCCAGGATGGTGTGCTCCTCATTGATTTCTGGGCCGAGTGGTGCGGCCCGTGCCGGATGTTCGCCCCGGTGTTCGAGAAGGCGTCCGAGCAGCACCCCGATGCCACGTTCGCCAAGGTGGACACGGAGGCCGAGCCCGGCCTCAGCGGTGCCCTCGGCATCCGCAGCATCCCCACCCTGATGATCTTCCGCGACGGAATTCGCGTGTTCTCGCAGCCCGGTGCCCTCCCTGGCCATGTGCTCGAGGACCTCATCCAGCAGGTCAAGGGCCTGGACATGGACGAGGTGCGCAAGCAGGTCGCGGCCCAGGCCGACGCCTGAGCAACGTCGCCTGACCGGTCAGGCGGGCCAGCGGTTGCTGGCCCGCACCCGGCCGTTGTGGTCGAGCAGCAGCACGGCTGCACCATCGACCGTCTCGATCCACGCCACGGCGGCGTCGGGCTGCAGCACACCCGTCACGGTGGCCAGCACGTCCGCCGTCGCCGCATCGGCAGCCAGCACCGTGGCAGACGACGTGTGCGCCACAGGCTGCCCCGTGCGCGGGTCCAGCACATGGCTGTAGGCCATGGCCCCGACCTGCATGGGGCGGCGAGCGCCGCTGCCGGTGGCCACGCCACCCTCACCCACCTGCACCGTTGCCAGTGGCGGGGCGTTGTCCCACGGGGTTCGCGGGTCCTCGATGCGGACGGTCAGGTCGCCGTCACCGGCATGGCGGAGGTCGCCACCCAGGTTCACCACCACGTCACTCACTCCGTCCACAGCAAGGGCTACCGCAGCTGCCCGGTCGGCCACCCAGCCTTTGGCGATCGCGTGCAGGTCCAGATGGCTGCAGTCGCCGTGGCGTTCCACCCTCCCGTCATCCGTCACCTGGTACGGCAGGTCGGTGATGCCCGCGGCCAGCGCGGCCAACTCGTCCGCCGCCGGCGGCCGACTCTCCACCACCGCGTGCAGCCAGCGGGCGCGCAGCACGCCGGCCTGGGGGTTGAACGCGCCGCCACTGAGCGCGTGCCAGCGCGCCGCCAGATGCAGCAGGTCGCTCACCTCGGCGGCGGGTGTGTCCACTCGGCCATCACGCCACTGGTTCCAGGCGCTGTCCGGACGGTAGGCGGACAGCAGGTCCTCCAGCCGGTCGCACTCCGCCAGCACGGCGTCCTCGGCGCGAGCCAGCGCCTGATGGGTCGCTGCCGTCAGCCGCAGTGCCAGCCGGGTGCCCAGCACCGGCTCGAAGACGCTGGTGACCGGGCCAGGCACCGTCAGCTCGTGGTGCCGTCGAGCACCTGGAACATCTTCAGGTCGCTGTAGAAGTCCAGCGCGTAGTCGCCACCCTCGCGACCGATGCCGCTGATGCCGCAGCCGCCGAACGGGGCGGTGAGGTCGCGAACCAGGAAGCAGTTGGTCCAGATCGTTCCGGCGCGGACGGCACGGCCCATGCGCTCTGCCCGCTCCTGCGACCCGGTGTAGACGATGGCACTCAGCCCGTAGGGCGTGCTGTTGGCCAGGGCAACGGCCTCGGCCTCGTCGGCGAACGTCTGGAACGTCAGCACCGGCCCGAAGATCTCGTGCTGCACCACCTCGCTGTCGTTGGAGCGCGGCTCGATCAGCGTCGGCTCGTACCACAGGCCGTCGTCGCCGCCCAGGTCGCTGCGCTGCCCGCCGCGAACGATGGTGTCGCCGGCGGCGCGGGCGCGGTCCACGAAGCCGGCCACCCGGTTGAGATGGTCGGGGTGGATCATCGGGCTGATCGTGGTGGCGGTGTCGCGCGAGTCCCCCAGCACGTGGGCGTCGGTGAACCGGTGGAACAGGGCGAGGAACTCGTCGCGCACGGAGGCTTCCACCAGCAGCCGGGTGCCGGCCAGGCACACCTGGCCGGAGTCGTCGAACTGGCCGGCGGCCTTCTTCGCCGCCGCCTCCAGGTCGGCGTCGGCGAACACCACGAACGGTCCCTTGCCGCCCAACTCGGCGGTGAACGGCACGATGTTGGCGGCGGCGGCGCGGCCGATGTGGCGGGCGGTCTCGGGTGAGCCGGTGAAGCTGATCCGCTTCACCCGCGGGTCGCTCACCAGCGCGGCACCGACTTCTTCGCCGATGCCCTGGACGACGTTGAACACGCCGGCCGGCATGCCTGCTTCATGGCACAGGTCGGCCAGCAGGCTGCAGGACAGCGGGCTCCACTCGGCCGGCTTGAGGATCACCGTGTTGCCGGCGGCCAGCGCCGGAGCGCACTTCCACGTGCTGAGCATGAACGGGGCGTTCCACGGCGTGATCACCACGGTGGGCCCGGCCGGCATGCGCATGACCCGGTTGGCGGTGCCGTTGGACGACCACACCCGCTCCTCGTACTCCTCGGCCAGGTCGGCGTAGGCGCGGAAGTTGCGGGCGCCGCGGGCCAGCACGCGCAGGCGCAGGCTTTCCTCCAGCATCGCCATGTCCAGGCATTCCACGGCGGCCAGTTCGGGCACGTGGGCGTCGATGAGGTCGGCCACCCGGCGCATCACCTCGCCGCGGCCCTTCACGCCCATGGCGGCCCACTCGGGGAAGGCGTCCACCGCGGCGGTGACGGCGGCGGCGGCGATCCCCTCGTCGCCGCGGGACACGTCGGCCAGCTTGACGGCCCAGTCCAGCGGGGAGCGGTCCTCGAAGGTGAACGGTGAGGCCACCCGCTGCCCGCCGATGTAGTGGTCGGTGGACACGGGCACACCGCCGACGTCGACGCGGGTGCCACCGGTGAACGGCGTGGTGTTCATGTCAGTACCCCGGGGCGTTCGGGCGGATGCGCGGGATGGGCAGGGCGTCGCGGGGCGTGGCCTCCGGGCGGCGGGTGCCGCGGGGCGGCCAGTCGCCACCCATGGCGGTGCTCAGCACCTCGTCGGTCTCGGTGGGCTGGGCGCCCACTTCGTCGCTGACCGGCACGGGGCCGTCGACGATGTGGTTGGTGAGTGCACCCAGGCCCTCGACCTCCACGGTGACCACGTCGCCCGGGTACACGGTGCGGCTGATGGCCGGGGTGCCGGAGAGGATGACGTCGCCGGGTACCAGCGTGATGAGGCGGGCGATGTCCGCCACCAGGTAGTGCATGTCCCACGCCATCGTGTCGGTGTTGTCATCCTGGCGGACCTCGCCGTTGACGATGGTACGGATGCGCTTGTTGCGGAAGTCCCAGTCGGTGATCAGGCCAGGGCCGAGGGGGCACAGCGTGTCCGCTCCCTTCACCCGCAGCATGGACCCGCTGTCGGTGTCGCGGAAGTCGTGCAGGCCGTAGTCGTTGGCCACCGTGTAGCCGGCGATGTAGTCGCCCGCCTCGGCATGGCTGACGTTGCGGCACGTACGCCCGATGACGATGGCGATCTCGCCCTCGTAGTTCAGCCACTTGCAGTTGCTCGGGCGCACGACGGCGGCCCGGTGCGAGTTGAGCGCGCTGACCGGCTTGTGGAAGTAGGTCGGTGCCGGCGGCAGGGTGACGCCGAACTCGGTGACCCGGCTGACGTAGTTGAGGTGGACGCAGATGATCTTCGTCGGCTCCACCGGGGCCAGGTGCACGGCGTCGTCGACGGCGATGCTGCGGCCGTCGCGGGCCACCAGCCCGTCCCCGTCGCGCACCATGACGGTGGGGTAGCCGTCGAGCAGGATCCTTCTGATGTCGGCCATGTGGCCCCTTCCCTCACATCGGCCCGTTCACACCCATTCTTGCCGAGGTTGTCGCGTGCCTGAGCGTGGAAAGGCCGGTCACGCCCGCGACAAGTTCGGGCGTCCCGAAGTCGTTTGGGGCCGAACTATAGTGCGCACCCATGTCCGCGCAGCACGGCTTCATCTTCCCCCGAACGGAACTGGGCGGGGCGTCGATCCTGCCGCCGATGCCGTGGCACTACAGCGGTGATCTGCTGACGGTGGAGTTTCGCACCGACCCCGGTCGTGTCCGTGAACTGCTGCCCGAACCGCTCACCCTCGTGCCCGACGACATGGACCCCGGCGCTGTGGCGATGATCTTCGCCGACTGGCAGAGCTGTGGCGACGACTACTCCGAGCTGCTGGACCCCGTGCGCGCGCAGTACAAGGAGGCGTTCGTGGTGGTGCGCTGCATGTACAACGGCACCGTCTACAGCCGCTGCGTCTACATCTGGGTGGACAAGGACTTCGCCATGGTGCGCGGGCATTTCCAGGGCTACCCGAAGAAGCTCGGCAGCATCTGGCAGACCCGTCCGGTCACCGTCGGCAAGGCCGGCCCCCGGCTGGCGCCTGGCGGGAAGTTCGCCGGCACCGTCGCTTACCACGACCGCCGCATCGTCGACATGCGGGTCACCCTGCGCGAGCCCAGCGACACCAACGGCTTCGTCAACGGCCACCCGATGGTGCACAGCCGCTACATGCCGCGCATCGAGGGCGACCGCGACGCCTACAGCGAGTTGCTCACGATGAGCGGCCGCGACGTGGAGCTGGGCCAGGCCTGGCGGGGCGACGGCGAGATCGAGCTCCTCCCCAGCCCAGTGGAGGAGGTCGCCCGGCTCGAGGTCCGCGAGGTCCTCGGTGGCTACTTCCGCAGCGTCGGCACCACATTCGCCGGCGGCACGACCCTGGAGGTCTTCTGACATGAGCGCCGCGCCCGACCTGGACATGGACCTCGGCCCCGACGACCTGGACATCGTCGACCCGGACAGCTACCTGCACGGCTTCCCGCACGCCACGTTCAAGCGGCTGCGCGACGAGGACCCGATCAGCTGGTGGGAGGAGCACGACGGCGGCAAGGGCTTCTGGGCGGTCACCCGCTACGAGGACCTGCTGTATGTCAGCCAGCATGTGGAGCTGTTCAGCAGCGCTCAGGGCGTGACGCTGGAGGAGATCGAGGGCGAGGACTTCCACCTCCGCCGCAACATGCTGGAGTACGACCCGCCGGAGCACACCCGCTACCGCCGCCTGGTCAGCAAGCCGTTCAGCCGCCGCGAGGTGTACGGCTACGAGGACGGCATCCGCGACCTGGCCCGCACGGTGGTGCTGGAGGCCCGCGAGCTGGGCGACCGCTTCGACTACGTGGACCGGGTGGCCAAGCGGCTGCCGATGAAGATGCTCGGGCGGATGCTCGGCGTGCCCGACGACGACGGCGACTGGCTGGTGAAGCAGGGCGACGCCCTGCTCGGCAACCTCGACCCGGAGATGACCGACTGGCCGGTGGGCTTCACCGACACCGACCAGTTCAAGCACATCCCGTTCCGCTCGCCCGCGGCGCTGGAGCTCTACGAGTACGCCGACCGCCAGGCGGAGGACCGCCGCCAGTGCCCTGGCAAGGACCTCATCACCGCCCTCCTGGCGCCGACGATCGACGGCGAGTGCCTCACCGACCTGCAGTTCAAGAACCTGTTCGTCCTGATGATCTCCGCCGGCAACGACACCAGCCGCTACACGATGGCCGCCGGGTTGAAGGCGCTGGCCGAACGTCCCGAGGCGTTCCGGCAGCTGCGCCAGGCGTGCATCGACGGCGACGACCAGTTCGTGGAGCGGGCCGTGGAGGAGGTCCTCCGCTGGGGCACGGTCACCATGCACTTCCGCCGCACCGCCACCCAGGACGTGGAGCTCGGCGGGAAGCGGATCAAGGAGGGCGACAAGGTGCTCACCTGGTTCAGCTCGGCCGACTACGACGAGCGCCAGTTCACCGACCCGTTCAACTTCGACATGACCCGCTGGCCGAACGACCATGTGGCGTTCAACCTGCGCAGCCCGCACCTGTGCCTCGGCGCCCAGCTGGCCCGGATGGAGATCAAGCTGCTGTTCCAGGAGCTCCTGCCGCGGATCACCAGCGTCACCCTGGACGGCCCGATCGAGCGCCTGCGCAGCAACTTCATCTGCGGCATGAAGACGCTGCCGGTCCACGTCGAATGGGCGTGAGGTCGCCGGGCCGCGACGCCGTAGGTTGGCGTTCGTGAACGCACCGCTCATCGGGCTCTCCGGCCGCCGCCGGTGGGCCCGCGACCTGCCGGGCATGGACCTCGTCTCCCTGGAGGGGGAGGAGGTCGACGTGCACCTCAGCGAGTACCCGAAGGCCGTCACCAAGGCCGGCGGCCTGCCGGTGCAGCTCAGCCACGACAGCGACCCGGTCGCGCTGGTGCGCCGTCTGGACGGCCTGGTGATGACCGGCGGCTCGGACCCCGACCCGGACCTCTACGGCGAGGACCCGCACCCCAAGCTGGGCGCGGTGGAGCGCGCCCGCGACGAGTGGGAGCTGTCGCTGATCCGCGCCGCGCTCGCCGAGCGGATCCCCATGCTCTGCGTGTGCCGCGGTGCCCAGATGCTGAACGTCGCGCTCGGCGGCACGCTGATCCAGCACCTCGACGAGGCCCCCACCCACGCCCTCTGGCACGTGCCGCGCATCGAGCGCTGCCACACCGTGCGCGTCTCGGCCGGTTCCCGCGCCGCCGAGCTGTACGGGCCGGAGATCGCCACCAACAGCCTCCACCACCAAGCCGTCGGCCGCCCCGGTGCAGGCGTGGTGGTCACGGGCACCGCCGAGGACGGCGTGGTCGAGGCGTTCGAGGTCGAGGGGCGGCCCGAGGTGTTCGCCGTGCAGTGGCACCCGGAGATGCTCAGCGACCAGGTGGACCCTGCCTTCGTGTGGCTGGTGAAGGAGTCCGCCCAGCGGGCCGCCGCCCGCTGACGACGCCGTTGGCCGTGCCCTGGCCGGCGCCGCGCCGCTAGAGGTCGATGGCGTCGACGGTGCGCAGGATGGCGCGCAGGCTGCGGGCCAGGTCGTCCTGCTCGTCCTCGGTGAGCGCCTGGGTGACCATCGTCTCGTGACGGTTGAACGACGGCATGATCTGGTCCACCGCCCGCTTGCCCGCGGCGGTGGCCGACACCATCACCTTGCGCTTGTCGTCGCGGTCGCCGCGCCGGCGCAGCAGGCCACGGTTCTCCAGCGTCTTCATCACCCCGGTCAGCGTGGCCGCAGTGACCCCGGCCTCGGCCGCCAGCGAGCGGGCGTCCATCTCCCCCCACACCCGCAGCACGAACAGGGTCGTGAACGCGCTCCACGACAGGTCGTGGTCGGCCAGCACGCCGTTCTCCATGTGGTTGCGCACGGCGGTGGCGGCCCGGAAGATGTTGCTGACGGCCGTCAGCGCCCGCAGGTCGAGGTCCAGCCCGGTGAACGTGTCGCGCACGTCGCGCTCGGCGCGGACAAGGTCGCGGTCGTCGTCGCTGGCGAACAGCCGGGGCACCGGGGTCACGCCTTCCCGCCGGCCTTCATCTCCGCCACCGCGGTGACGATCCGCTCGCGGGTGAGGTCGCGGAGCTTGGCGACGTCGTGCTTGGTGTACTCGCTGGTGGAGATCGGCTCCAGCACCCGCACCTCGGCGCGGGTGACGTTCATCCGCCAGTCGCCCTTGTTCAGCGCCTCCCGCGTGCCGACCACGGCCAGCGGGAGGATCGGCACCTTCGCCTCGATGGCGATGCGGAACGCCCCGTCCTTGAACTCGCCCATCGCGCCGTCCAGGGTGCGGGTGCCCTCGGGGAACACCATCACGCTGACGCGCTTGCCCAGCCGGTCGCGCATGCCCTTCATGGCCGACACGATGCTCTCCCGGTTGCCGCGGACCAGTTTGATGTCGCCGGCCATGCGCATCAGCCAGCCGACCATCGGGTACTTGAAGAAGTCCTCCTTCGACAGCCACTTCATCTCCCACGGCAGGTGGGACAGCAGCAGCATGTCGACGAAGCTCTCGTGGTTGGCCACCACCATGTACGGGCGGCGCGGGTCGCTGACCTTCTCCCCGCTGGTGCGGAACGACCACAGCGGGTTGAGCACCTGGTGGACGACGCACACCTTGCGGAACAGCCAGCCCGGCCAGTAGCGCCCCTTGTCGAACGGCACGGTGACCGCCCAGACCACGAACACCAGCGGCACCCACAGGATCAGCAGCACGCCGAGCAGCAACCATGCCCATGCGGACAGGACCGTGCGGCTGACGACGTTGCCGAGCAAGCGTTGGCGGAGAGGCGACACGCGCATCGCACCATCGTGGCACGCCCGGCCCCCCGCCCCCACCTTCCCGGCGTACGGTGGGGCGGTGAACGTGCGGGGGGCCGTCGGGTGCGTGATGGCGGCTGCGGCCGTGGTCTCGACGCTCGGGTGTTCCGACGGGGGCACGTCGCGGGCGGCCGCTGTCGCGATCCACGATCCGGCACTCGACGCGCTGACGGCCCGCGTGGAGCCGGGGTGGTGGCGGGGGCAGGGCGCCGAGACCGTGGAGGTGTGGGTCTGCCGAGTGCCGGCGGACTCCACGGCGCCCGCGTATGGAGGCCTGGAGTGGCGGGCGGAGCTGGACCCGGTGAGGCTGACGGACGAACTGGCGCCGGCCGGCGACTACTTCGCCACCCTGTCCAACGGCGTCTACCGGCCGTTCTTCGCTGCCGGTGGAGTGGTGGATCTGGCGGCGACGGACGGTCCGGAGCAGTGCGTGGAGGCGGCACTCGCGGCGTCGACCACCGCCGCCGATGTGGTGCTGGCGATCGCCGATGCCGAGCAGGCCGAGGGCCAACCCGGCGGGTTGGGCAACGGCGGCGATTGCCCGGCCGCTCCGCCGTGCCCGGCCACCCAGTCGCGCCGCTACGCGTATGTCGGCGCCAGTGACTTCCACCCCGAGTGGGGCGACCGCCCCCCGCTGGACCTGGTGGAGCACGAACTGGGCCACACGCTGGGCCTGGTGCACAGCGGTTACGACCCCACTGCGCCGCAGCCCTACACCAGCGCGCTGGATGTGATGAGCAACAGCGCCGCTCCTCGCGACACCCAGCCCGACCGGCGTGATGCGCCCGGCACCCTGGCGATCCAACGGGTGATCGCCGGCTGGTTGGACCTGGCATCGTTGGCCGTCGTGCCGTCCGGCGGTGCGACGGTGGCCCTCTCGCCGTCGGCGGGGACGGACGGGGTGCGTGGGCTCGTCCTGCCGGTCGATGACCTGTCCTTCCTGACGGTCGAACTGTTGCCGGCCGCCGGGCTGGATGCGCACCTGCCCCACGGCGGCGGGGTGGCGGTGCACCTGGTGGCCCTCGGTGATGACGGCATCCGCATCGACCCGCTGGCAGGCGTGCCTGCGGACACGCTGCTCACCGAGGGCGGCATGTGGAACGGGTTCGGCTGGAGCGTCACCGTGGATGCCCGCTGGCGCGTCACCGTCGCCCAGGCCGGGGCATAAGGTCGGGGCATGACTCCGGAGCAGCGGGAACTGTTCGACGCCGCCATGGCGGCCAAGGCCAACTCGTACTCGCCCTACAGCAACTTCCCGGTGGGTGCCGCAGTTCGGTCGGCCAGCGGCCGCATCTACGCCGGCTGCAATGTGGAGAACGCCGCCTACCCGCAGGGCTGGTGTGCGGAAGCCAGCGCCCTGGCCGCGATGGTGAGTGCCGGCGAGACCGAGATCGTCGCGGTCCTCACGGTTTGCGACGGCGACCTGGTCGGCACCTGCTGCGGCGGCTGCCGCCAGAAGATCCGTGAGTTCGCCTCTCCGCGCACGCCGATCTACGCCTGCGGGCCGGAAGGTGTGCGCGCCGAGTTCACGCTCGACGATCTCCTGCCGCACAGTTTCGGCCCGGAACATCTGCGCCCGCAGCCCTAACCTGTGACGCCGTGCCGTCCTCCCGCCAGCCGTACCTCACCGCCAAGCTGCAGGGCTTCGGCACCACGATCTTCGCCGAGATGTCGGCGTTGGCCGTGGCCACCGGGAGCATCAACCTGGGCCAGGGCTTCCCAGACACGGACGCGCCGCGTGAGGTCCTCGATGCCGCCATCGCGGCCATCAACAGCGAGCTCAACCAGTACCCGCCGGGCCCAGGCATGCCCGTGCTGCGCCATGCGATCGCCGCGCACCAGCAGCGCTTCTACGGGCTGGAGTACGACGCCGACACGGAGGTGCTGATCACCTGCGGCGCGACGGAGGCGCTGGCCGGTGCGCTGCTCGGCCTGCTGGACACCGGCGACGAGGTGGTGGTCTTCGACCCCCTGTTCGACAGCTACGCCCCGTGCATCGCCATGGCGGGTGCCGTGCCCAAGCCCGTTCCGCTGCGCCCGCCGTCGTACACGTTCGACGCCGACCAACTGCGTGCCGCGGTCACGCCGAAGACCAAGCTGATCCTGCTGAACACCCCGCACAACCCCACGGGCCGGGTGTTCTCCATGGAGGAGATGCAGATCATCGCCGACCTGGCGATCGAGCGCGACCTCATCGTGCTCACCGACGAGGTCTACGAGCACCTCACGTTCGACGGCGCGCGGCACATCCCGATGGCCGCGCTGCCGGGCATGCGGGAGCGCACGCTCAGCATCTCCAGCGGCGGCAAGACGTTCAACACCACCGGCTGGAAGGTCGGCTGGCTGTGCGGCCCGCCGCCGCTGGTGCAGGCCGCCCGCACCGCCAAGCAGTTCCTCACCTACGTCAGCAGCGGCCCGTTCCAGCCCGCCATCGCCGTCGGGCTGGCCCTGCCGGACCAGTTCTTCCACGACGTCGCCGCGGACCTGCAGGCCAAGCGCGACCACCTGCTGCCCGGCCTGCGCGCTGCCGGCTTCGACGTGTACGACACCAGCGCCACCTACTTCGTCACCGCCGACATCCGCCCCCTTCGCCCCGACGGCGACGGCATGGCCTTCTGCCGTGAGTTGCCCGACCGCTGCGGGGTCGTTGCCATCCCCAACGAGGTGCTCTACCTGGACAAGGCGGCGGGCCGCCACTTGGTGCGGTTCGCGTTCTGCAAACGCATCGAGGTGCTCGACGAGGCGGCGCAGCGCCTCGCCACGCTCCACCGCTAGCGGGGCGCGTCAGCGGCGGTCGGGCAGGAACTGGAAGCGGGCGCGCACGTCGGCAACCACGGCGGGGTCGATGTCCGCGAAGAGGATCGTCTCGCCCTGCGAGCCGGTGGCCAGCAGCTCGCCGAGCGGGTCGATGATCCGGCTGTCGCCCACGTACTTCAGGCCGCCACCCTCGCCGACCCGGTTGCAGCCGACCACGTAGGCCTGGTTCTCGATGGCCCGGGCCTGGAGCAGGGCCATCCAGTGGAGCCGCCGCGGCTCGGGCCAGTTGGCCGGCACCAGGTAGAGGTCCGTGGTGGTGGCCAGTTCCCAGAACTCGTCGGCGAACCGCAGGTCGTAGCAGACGAAGAGAGCGATCCGCACGCCCTCGATCTCCACTTGCACGAACGGCCCACCGGGCCGGAAGTGGCGGTCCTCGCCGCCGAACGTGAACGGATGGATCTTGTGATAGCGGACGACCGAGCCGTCGGGCCCGGCGAGCACGAAGCTGTTGGCCGGCCGGCGGTCGGCCGGGTCGCTGCCGGCGGGGATCTCGGGGCAACTGCCGCCGACCCAGACCCCGTGCTGCGTGGCCTGGGCCTGCAGGAACTGCGACGACGGCCCTCCCTCCGGTTCACCGAGATCCGGGTCGTCCACCGCGAACCCGGTGGAGAACGTCTCGGTGAGCAACACCAACTGGGCACCGCCGGCGGCTGCGGCGCCCACCGCCGGGGCCAGGCGGCGGAAGTTGGCCTCGCGGTCTCCCCAGATGATGTCGTGCTGCACGGCGGCCAGTCGCATGGACGAATGGTAAACGACACCGCCACCGGGGTCGTAGGCTGTTCGGCGATGCACGAACTTCGCACCGAGCCCCGCCAGCGTCGCAGCCAACGCTCCATCGAGGCCATCCTCGATGCGGCCGAACTGCTCATCCATCAAGACGGTCAGGTCAGCTTCACCGCCAACGAACTGGTCACCGCCGCCGACATGTCGATCGGCCGTGTCTACTACTGGTTCCCGGACATCCCGTCCGTGGTCGCCGCGCTGGCCGAGCGCTCCATGAACCGCCTCATGGAGATGTTCGCCGGCATCGTGCGCCAGGAGGAAAGCAGCTCCACGCCGCAGCTCATCGCCCGCGTCGTCGACGGCCTGTGCGAGTACCTGGACCACAACCCGGCCACGGTCGCGCTGTGCCTCACGGGCGGCGAGAACAGCTACGGCACCGAGATCCAGGAGCGCATGTGCGACCTGGCGCGCACGGTGGTGCGTAGCCGGGTGCCCGACGCGCCCGACGCCGAGGTGGAAGTCGTCGCTCGCACCACGGTGGGCATCACGCTGGGCATGCTGCGCGGCTACACCAGTGCCGGCGAGTTGCGCGACGTCATCCGCCAGGAACTGGTCTACGTGCTGTCGGCGTGGCTGTACTGCCGCTACCCGTCACTGAACGACCCGATCTGGACCGACGCCTCGGCCCGCCCCATCCAGCCCAGCCGCCGGCCCGCCGCGCACTTGGTGGCGGACTGGACGGACGTGCAGCCGGCGATGTCGACCGCCGGCGAGTAGCCGGTCTACGGCCCCTCCAGCGGTAGCGCCAGCAGGCTCACCGTCTTCGAGCCGCCGTCGGTTTCCTGCTGGCCCACCTCGCGGAACCCGATGGCGTGGTGGAACGCCAGCGAGGCGTCGTTGCGCGGCCGCACGTTCACCTCGCACGTCAGCACCGGCCAGCGCCCGGTGAACTCCTCCACCAGCGCGTCGTAGAAGCGGCGGCCGATGCCGTAGCGGCGGAAGTGGGGCAGCACGGCGATGCGGTCCAGGTACACGAACCGCTCGTACATGCGGCTGAACCAGCCGTAGTTGAGGCTGCCGTACGGCTGCTGCGGGCCGATCACCCAGCAGAACCCGGCGAACCGCCCGTCCACCTCGGCCACCAGCGCGGCCTCCGCCAGTGCAGCCAGCCGGGCGACCTCCGGGCCGTCCAGCTCGTTGAGGGCCGGCACGTTGGCGTTGTTCAGCGCCAGCGCAGCCTCCACGTCGTGGTCGGCGAAGCGGCGGATGTGGACCGACGAGTGCGACACGACAGCGGACGCTAGCGGGCGTAGCCTTTCGCCATGCTCTTCCGCCACAAGATGGAGATGGTGTCGCCGGAGGACGCCCTGCCCGGCCGCACCGACCAGACGATGCCCGTGCCCGCCGCCCACTTCGTGCTCGGCAACCCGCTCACCCCGCCCTGGCCGGAGGGGATGGCCACCGCCGTGTTCGGGATGGGCTGCTTCTGGGGTGCGGAGCGCAAGTTCTGGCAGCTCGACGGGGTGTACACCACCGCCGTCGGGTACGCCGGAGGGCACACCCCGAACCCGTCCTACGAGGAGACGTGCAGCGGCCGCACCGGCCACGCCGAAGTGGTGCTGGTGGTGTTCGACCCCTCGGTGGTTACCTACGAGCGCCTGCTGCAGGTGTTCTGGGAGAACCACGACCCCACCCAGGGCATGCGCCAGGGCAACGACATGGGCACCCAGTACCGCAGCGCCGTGTACACCACCCACCCGTCGCAGGAGGCCGTGGTGGCCGCCACCCGGGCGATGTTCCAGGACCGCCTCTCCGGCGCCGGCTACGGCACCATCACCACCGAAGTGGCGCCGCTCGGCCAGTTCTTCTACGCCGAGCCGTACCACCAGCAGTACCTGGCCAAGAACCCCGACGGGTACTGCGGCATCGGCGGCACGGGCGTCAGCTGCCCGATCGGCCTCCAGGCCTGACCCCGGCCGGTCACGCCGGCGCTGTGCCCCTGCCCTGCCATTCGGCGAGCGCGGCCTGGAGGTCCTCCAGCGAGCGGACCAGTCGGTGCAACGAGCACTCCATCATCAGGTTCACGACCTCGTGGGCGAAGCGGCTGCGCCAGTCCGTGTGCAGCCCGATCAGGTGCTTGCCGGTGGCGTAGGCGTACCCGAGCTCCCACGCCGTGCCGTCGTCGGTGGTGATGCCGTTGAGGTTGGCCACCACCACGTCGCACTCGTCGATGCCACGCTTGTCGTTCTCGAAGATCTGGCGGACGTTGAACTCGTCCTTCGGCGGGTTGTCGCGGTGGGGGAGGAACGTGTCGAACCCGGCGGCCGTCACCAGCGCGTCCACCTTCTCGATGAACCACCGCTCGCCCTCGTCGAACAGCGGGCCGGCCACGTAGGCACGCGGTCGGCGGGTGGCGTTGTCGGTCATCGGTCCCATCCCTTCTCTCGGATCTCGGCGCCGTCGGCATCCATCGCCCGGCCCTGCCACTGGAGGCGGCCGGGCGTGGCGCTGAGCTTGGCGATCAGCCCCTGCATGGGGGTGCCGTCGAGCTCCACGATCGCCTCGCGGGCTTGGTAGTGCGGGTCGGCCGTGATGTCGGCGATGTCCATCACCGGACCCACGGCCGCCTCCGCCTCGGCGAACGCAGCCAGCACCTCGTCGCGGGTACGGACCGCGCACCAGTCGCGCATGATGCCTTCCAGTTCCTCGCGGTGCTCCATGCGCGACACGAACGTGGCGAAGCGCGGGTCGTCGCCCACGCCGAGCAGGTTCAGCAGGCGGGCGGCCACCGAATCGCTGGAGGCGGACAGGCCGACCCAGGCGCCATCGCTGCACTGGTAGGTGCCCCGCGGCACGGTGTACGGCAGGCCGGCACCGAGGCGGCCCTGCAGCTCGCCGGTGAGCCCGTAGAGCGTCACCAACGGGCTCATGAACTGGAACAGGCTCTCGATCAGGGTGACGTCCACCACCTGCCCCACGCCGCTGTGCACGGCAACGAGTGTGGCGAAGGCCGCTGCCAGCCCGGTGAGTTCGTCGGTGAGCGCGATCGGGGGGAGGAGCGGTTGGCCACCCGGCTCGCCCGAGATGGCAGCCAGGCCGGACATGCTCTCGGCGATGGTGGCGAACCCGGGCCGCTGCCGGTACGGGCCGGTCTGCCCGAAGCCGGTGACCCTGGTGACCACCAGGCGCGGATTGCGGGCGTGCAGCACGTCCGGCCCGAGGCCGAGACGCTCCAGGGTGCCCGGGCGGAAGTTCTCCACCAGCACGTCGGCCCCGTCGAGCAGCCGCCACAGCACGGCCAGGTCGTCGTCGGCCTTCAGATCCAGCGCGATGGTCCGCTTGTTGCGGTTGACCATCTTCCACCACATGCCGCTGCCGTCGCGCGGGTCGCGCCAGCCGAGGTTGCGCAGGCTGTCACCGCCGTCCGGCCGCTCCACCTTGATGACTTCGGCGCCGAAGTCGGCAAGGTAGCGGGCACAGTTCGGCCCGGCGAGCACGGTGGACAGATCCACCACCCGCAGCCCGGCCAGCGGTGCCGCCGGAGTGTCCGCCGGCACGTTCACGACAGGGCGTTGTAGCCGTCGGGCAGGTTGGCCCGGCCGGTGAGCGCGAGGATCAGCGTGATCGGTGACGCCAACTGCACCAGCACGTCCAGCACGATGCGCGACGTGTCCGGGTGCAGCTCGGCCATCTGCCCCGTGGCCCGCTGGAGGTCCAGCGTGTGCACGCCTGCCTCCACCACGCGGGTGGCGAGGTACTCGATCAGCGTGATCTGCCCGGCGAACGTGTTGACCGGCTCGTCGTCCGCCGTGGCCGCCACGAGCGCCAGCACCTGTTCCACCGTGGCTTCCGCCTCGCCGACCGGGTCGAACAGTTGGCGCCCCGCCTGGCGGGCGCGATGCAGGACACCACGGTGGACGTCCGGGTCCGCCAAGGCCACCTGGTAGTACTCGGTGGCGTCGGCGAGGATTCGGTCCGTGCTGGGCTCGGCGGCGAGGTAGCCCTCCACCGTGATGAACGCTCGCAGGGTGTGGGCGGCCAGTTCGCGGACGCTCCACTCGCCGAGTGCCCCCGGTCGGTCCCACTGCTCGGGGCCGACGGCCCCCAGGGTGGTGAGGAAGCTGGAGGCAGCCTGATGGAAGGCGGCTCTCACCGCAGCGGGATCGTGCAGCATCGGTCCTCCAGGGTACCGAGGGCGTAGGTCTCGTAGTCCACCCCGAAGTCCGAGTACAGGTGGCGGCAGCGTTCGCTCCAGGCCAGCGCGGCCGGCGCCGAGATGCGGTGGACCACCTGGGTGATGCCGCCCTCGTACACGCGGTACTCCGCCCAGGTGCCGGGGAAGTCCTTCACGCAGCCGATCTCGATGCTCGGCGCGCCGCACGGCATGAACCGGCGGCGGTGGCGGTGGGTGTGCCCGGCGGTGTAGGCCAGCAGCGCGGGCCGGCGGGTGAAGACGTCGGCGAGGGCGTCGCTGGCATCCGGGTGCAACCCGAAGTAGTCGTCGCCGCGGTGGGCGTCCGGCGCGCCCAGCCACTGCTGGTGGTGGCCCATCACCAGAACCGGCCGGTCGGCTTCCGCGGCGACGGTGTCCAGCCACTCCAACTGCTCGGGCCGCAGGGTGCCGGTGGTCTCCCACGGGATCACGGTGTCCAGCAGGGCCACGGCCACGCCGGGCAGCACGATGAGCTGATCGCCGGCGTACTGCGCCTGCCCGTGGTACGCGTCGTGGTTGCCGCGCACCACGTGCAGCCGCTCGCCGAACGCAATGCGGTAGCAGGCGTCGAACGCAGCCCACTCCTCCGGCTGCCCATCCGCCGACAGGTCACCCTTCACCACCACGGCGTCCGGGGCGGCGGCCGCGATCTCGTCGGCGGCCGCCCGGTTCATCGTCTCGGGGTAGGGCGGCTCGCCCGGCTGGCTGCGCTGGATGGGGCCGTCGGGGTGGTCGTCGATCCGCCCGCACTCGACCTCGCCGAAGTGCACGTCGTTCACCGTGGCGACGCGGCACAGCATCTCGCCGCCCGGGCGGGCCAGCGTGCGCACCTCGGTGCCGAACAGTTGGTAGGTGGTGGCCGGCTGGAGGTGCTCGGCGCGCAGCACCTGCAGGCCGTCGTGGGCCACGGCGAGGTCCTCGCCGACGGTGGTCACCTCCATGTGCGGCGCTCCATGCGGCCACCGTACCGCGCCGCGGAAAGAAGGGTCGGAAGTCCATGCCACTCTCCGTGGCGTAGTCATTACACTGCCTTGCCAAGTGGACGGACACGTGACGGTGAATCCTGTGGCACTGCCCCCTGGGCGGACCGCCACCCGCGACGCCGTGGCACCGGCGCGGCTGCACACCGTCGCCGCACTGGTCACTGCCATCCTGCTCGTGCTGGTCGTCGGCGGGTCGCTGTTGGACGGCAGCGCCGGGTCCATCTCCTATGTCGCCTCGCTCGGGGCAACGGCGTTGGTGGTCCTGTTCGTCGCCGCCATCCAGCGGGCCCAGGCCCAGGCCTGGCGGCTGGTGGGGATCGGCCTCACGGGCTGGGCCGCCACCGGCTTCCTCGTGGTGCTCAAGTACGAGGTCGAGGTGGGCTCCATCCCGGACCTGGTGATCTACCTCGGTTACACCCTCAGCTACCTGCCGTGCCTGTTCGGCTTCGCCGAGTTGGCCGATGGCCAGGTGCGCGTGCGGCGCTGGAGCGGCCTGGCGGACGGCCTGCTGGTGTTCCTCGTGATCTATGGGGTGCTGTGGCTGCTGGTGGTGGAGCAGTACGCGTACGACTCGGACCTGTCACGGCTGGACCGGGCCTTCAGCGCGCTCTACCCGGCGGGCGACATCGCGCTGGTGATGCTGGCGGTGCGAATCTGGTCCAGCCGTTCTGCCCGCCGCCGTGTCGCCCTGCTGCTGGTGGTGGGCTCGTCATGCGCGGCCGTCGCCGACCTCCTGCTGCTCGTCGACTACCTGGTGAACCCGGACGGCTCCTACGTGCTGCCCGACGTGCTCTACCTCGGCGGCCTCTCCGTGCTCGGCCTGGCGGCGCTGTGGAGCCTGCTGCCGGCGCCGCCGCCGGTGACGGTGCACCAACGCGGCACGCGCCGCATGCCGCTGCTGGTCACCGCTGCCGCCGTGGTGCCCGCCCTGTTGCTGCTCGGCATCGCCACCATCAGCGACCGTTCGGTGGAGGTCGTGCCCGTGGCGCTGTGGGTGACGCTGCTGGTCGTCGTGCTGGTCGCCCGCAGCGTGGTCGGCGCCCGGGCATTGGAACGGGCCCATCAGCAGGCGTTGTGGATGGCCTCCCACGACCTGTCCACCGGCGCACTGCGGCGCCAGGCGTTCCACCACGAGATCTCGGAGGGCAGCCTGCGCGACCGGTCGGGCACGGTGATCGTGGTCGAGGTGCTGGGCCTGCAGCAGGTGGCGGACCGCGACGGTTTGGACGCGGTGGACAGCGTGCTGGAGGCGACGGCGGCCCGGCTGAGGGCGACGGTGGGCAGCGATGCGGTGCTCGCCCGGCTGGCCAACGAGCGCTTCGTGGTGTTCCTGCGGGCCGGCGACCTCGGCCGCGGCAGGCAGGTGGCGCACGCGCTGGAGCGGTCGCTCGGTGAGGGGGTCGCCGTCGGTGGCGGCGGGGTGGTGCAGCCGCACGTCGTCGGCGGGGTGGCCCAGGCCGACGGGGCGGTGATCGACGTGGATGCCGGCGTGCGCCGCGCCACCGCCGCCATGCGCCGGGCACGCACGCTGGGCACCACCCGCCTGCTGTTCGACGCCGACCTGGCCGGTGTGCCGGAGGACCCCAGCAGCACCGTGGCCGTCTGACCGACGGGTCAGCGGAAGGGGCGGTCCCGGCGGGCGGCCAGCGGCTTGGCCCACCACCGCCCACTGAACCGCCAGGTGGGGGCACGGCGGGCGGCGTCCTCGGCGGCCATCACCATCGGCTTCGGCCACAGCACCTCGGTGGCTGCCGCAATGGCGACGGCCTCCTCATCGGACGGCACCGGCGTGATCTCAGACTGCGTCATGGCGGACCGTCACAACGGCACGTTGCCGTGCTTGCGGCGGGGAAGCTCCTCGCGCTTGGACCGGAGCATGCGGAGGCCCTGCACCAACTTCTGGCGGGTCTCGGCGGGGTCGATGACGTCGTCCACGTAGCCGCGCTCGGCGGCGTTGTACGGGTTGGCGTACTTCTCGGTGTAGTCCGCCACCAGCTCGGCGCGGCGGGCGATCGGGTCGGCCGCCTGCTGCAGCTCGCGGCGGTAGACGATCTCCACCGCACCTTGCGGGCCCATCACGGCCAGCTCGGCCGTCGGCCAGGCGTAGGCCAGGTCGGCGCCGATGGACTTCGAGTTCATGACGACGTACGCCCCGCCGTAGGCCTTGCGGGTGATGATCTGGATGCGCGGCACGGTGGCCTCGCAGTAGGCGTAGAGCAGCTTGGCGCCGTGGCGGATGATGCCGCCGTACTCCTGGTCCACGCCGGGCAGGAAGCCGGGCACGTCCACGAACGTGACGAGGGGGACGTTGAAGGCGTCGCAGGTGCGCACGAAGCGGGCGGCCTTCTCGCTGGACTCGATGTCCAGCACGCCCGCCAGGACCATCGGCTGGTTGCCGACGATGCCGACAGGCTGGCCGTCGATGCGGCTGAACCCGCAGACGATGCTCTTCGCCCAGTGGGGGAAGTACTCGAAGAACTCGCCGTCGTCGACCACCTCGCGGATGACCTTCTTCATGTCGTACGGCTGGTTCGGGCTGGGCGGCAGCACCTCGCGGAGGCTCTCGCACAGACGGTCCGGATCGTCGCCGGTGTCCAGCGCGGGCGGCTCCTCCAGGTTGTTGGAGGGGAGGAAGCCGAGCAGGAAGCGCACGTCGTCCAGGCAGGCCTTCTCGTCGGCCGACACGAAGGTGGCGACGCCGCTCTTGCTGGCGTGGCTCATCGCGCCGCCCAGTTCCTCAAGCGTGACTTCCTCACCGGTGA
Organism: Acidimicrobiaceae bacterium; assembly: GCA_020637295.1. GTDB lineage: Bacteria > Actinomycetota > Acidimicrobiia > Acidimicrobiales > Ilumatobacteraceae > UBA668. The sequence goes on from JACJWF010000005.1 coordinate 94,043, forward strand.
CCGTCTTCACCACGTCGGGGCCGGTGATGAACATGTGGCTGGTCTCGCGCACCATGAAGATGAAGTCCGTCATGGCCGGGCTGTAGACGGCGCCGCCGGCGCACGGGCCGAGGATGACGCTGATCTGCGGCACCACGCCGCTGGACAGCACGTTGCGGTAGAAGATGCCGCCGTAGCTGGCCAGGCTGACCACGCCCTCCTGGATGCGGGCGCCGGCACCGTCGTTGAGGCCGACGACGGGGGCGCCGACCTTCAGGGCCATGTCCATCAGCTTGTGGATCTTCTCGGCGAAGACCTCGCCGAGGGCGCCGCCGAAGACGGTGAAGTCCTGGCTGAACACGAACACCTTGCGGCCCTCGATGGTGCCCCAGCCGGTGATGACGCCGTCCGTGTAGGGGCGCTCCTCCAGGCCGGCGGCGTGGGCACGGTGGCGGGCGAGGAGGTCCAGTTCCTGGAAGCTGCCCGGGTCCAGCAGGTAGTCGATCCGCTCACGGGCCAGCATCTTGCCCTTCTCGTGCTGGCGCTCCACGGCCCGCTGCGAGCCGGCGTTGAACGCCTGCTCGCGCCGCTGGCGGAGGTCCTCGAGCTTGTCGGCCATGGGGTTCCCTGTCACGTCGGGCAACGCTAGTTCCCCGGACCCCGCCGCTCCACCTTGCCGCCCATGTCCCGCCCGGCATGGTGCGAGGATGGGGCGGTGACGCTCCCGCTGGAACCCCCGATCGCCCCCATGCTGGCCAAGCTGTCCGACACGATTCCGGACGGCGACGGCTGGTTGTACGAGCCGAAGTGGGACGGCTTCCGCTGCATCGTCTTCCGCGACGGCGACTCCATCGAGCTGTCCAGCCGCAACGAGCGCCCGTTCAACCGCTACTTCCCCGAACTGCTGCAACCGCTGCTGGCCGGTCTGCCGGACCGCTGCGTGGTGGACGGGGAGATCGTGCTGCCCGCGGCGGACGGGCGGGGGCTGGACTTCGACGCCCTCCAGCAGCGGATCCATCCGGCGGAGAGCCGGGTCCGCCGCCTGGCCGCCGAGACTCCCGCCAGCTTCGTGGCCTTCGACCTGCTGGCCCTCGGCGACGAGGCACTGCTGTCCACCCCGCTGGCGGAGCGGCGTGCCCGGCTCGACGGCGTGCTCGCCGAGGCCCAACCGCCGCTGTACCTGTGCCCGTCCACCGGCGACCCCGCGGTGGCTGCCCGGTGGTTCACCGAATTCGAGGGTGCCGGCCTGGACGGGGTGATCGCCAAGCGGGTGGCCGACCCATACACGCCGGACAAGCGCACGCTGGTGAAGGTGAAGCACCGCCGGACGGCGGACTGCGTGATCGCCGGCTACCGCATCCACAAGGACGGCAAGGGGGTCGGCTCCCTCCTGCTCGGGCTGTACGACGACGAGGGCACGCTCCACCATGTGGGCGTGACGGCATCGTTCACCGCGAAGTTCCGCACTCAGCTGTTGGAGGAGCTGGAGCCACTGACCCACGGCGCGCTCGAGGGTCACCCGTGGCGGAGCTGGGCGGAGTGGATGGCCGCAGCCGCGGACAGCGGGCAGCGGATGCCTGGCGGCGGCAGCCGGTGGAACGCGGGGAAGGACCTCAGCTGGGTGCCGCTGCGCATCGAGCGGGTGGCCGAGGTGACGTTCGGGCAGCTGCAGGAGGGCCGCTTCCGGCACGGCAGCACGTTCCTGCGCTGGCGGGAGGACCGCACGCCGGAGAGTTGCCGCTACGACCAGCTGGAAGTGGCCAGCCCGGTGCCGTTCGAGCGGCTGGTGGCGCGGCCCTGACCTGACCGGCGGCCCCGTCAGCCGGAGCTGGCGGTGACGCCCTCGCCGCTGACGAACACGTTCTCCCGCGCCACCTCCTGGGTGCCGATGCGCACGATCACCGTCCAGACGCCCGGCACGTCCAGCGAGAAGCCCGCGGACTTCGGCAGCACCACCGAACCGGTGCCGGTGAGCGGGATGGTGTGGATGGTGAGGCCGCCGATCGCGCTGCCGGGCGGGGCGATGAAGTCCACGGCCAGGCCGCTGAGGCCCTCGGTGGGCTGGTTGACCTCGATGAGCACGTCGCTGAGGCCGACCTCCTCGGTGAACGCGACGTCGATCTCGGCGTTCAGTGCGGTGTTGGCGAACCGGTGCACCGGCCCGAGGTCGTAGGCGGAGCGGGGGGAAGCCGCCAACCCGGCGGGGGCCAGCGTCAGCAGCCACGCCGTCAGGAGCAGGACCACGACGCCGAGCACAGTCTCGAAGCGCAGCACGCGGCGCAACCGGTTGGCCAGCGGCAGGGTCATGGTGTGGGCGCGCGCCGCCCGCTGGTTGATGAACCGTCGCGCCTCGAGGCCGATGAACACCATCGCCGCGACGAACAGCGCCTTCACGATCAGCACGAGGCCGTGGTTGGTGCTGAAGATGCTGCCCTGGTCCAGCCGGAACATCAGCCCCACGCCGGTGACCACGGTGAGTACGAGCGCGGGGGTGGACAGGCGGGCGAAGCCGCGCACGGCGTGGAGCAGGTCCTCCTCGCCGGGCCCGCTGAGCACCACCATCACCAGCAACCACAGGCCGCCGATCCACACGGCCATCGCCAGTGCATGGATCAGCCCGACACCGATCTCGATCATCCCGAACCCGTCGCGGGAGAACGCCATGGTGGCGACGGCCAGGGCGGGCGCGCCCAAAGCCGGCAGTTGGTTGGCCGGGTCGATGGCGCGCTCGGGCTGGAGCACCACGTAGGCGCAGACGATCACCAGCAGGAAGCGGACGAGCGCGGCCTTGCCCGCGGTGGTGTCCAGCAGGTCGCCCCAGGCGGTGGGGGGCAACGACGAGCCGAGGCCCTTGCCGGTGATCTGGGCGGTGAGCGCGCCGGCGAACAGCGCCGTGGCGACGAGGGTGAGCAGCCAGGTGATCCGCAGGAAGCGCACCGTCAGCAGGTACTCCACGCCTTCGGGCCAGGCGGCGGCGATGACGACCAGCGACCCCAGCAGCACGGCCACGCCGAGGTTGCTGAGCAGCCGGAACAGCGCCAGCGGCCCCTGCGACGAGGTGCTGCCGGTGTCCTCGCCGTCGGCCGTCCCGCTGCCCGAGCCGCCTCCCGAGGGAGCGGTGGTGGTGACGGTCGTGGTGGAGGTGGTGGCCGCGCCGGTGCCGTCCGTGCCGACCGGCGTGGTGCCGCCGGTGTCCGGGATGGTGGTGGTCGTGGTGACGACGGGGTCGGCGGTGATCGTGAAGCTGATCGAGCCGCTGCCCGCCGGCTGCAGGTTGGTGTCGGTGATCTGCCAGGCGACGTTGCAGACGCCCTTGCCCAGGGTGGACGGCACGCTGACGGACAGGGTGACGCGATCGCTGAGCAGGACGGGGCTCCCCAGCGGGACGGGTGTGGCGTCGCCGCCCGCCGGCCCGCACGTCATCGTGACGGTGTTGGTGGTGCCCAACTGGTTGGCGAACTGCAACGACACCGTGGACGGTGCCTGTTCGACGCTGGCGCCGTTCTCGGGGGACGACGTGACGATGGGGTTGTCGGCGGCGAACGAGGGGCTCGCGGGGATGGCAGCGACAAGGCCACCGGCGAGGATGGCGAGCAGCCAGCGCAGCGCTGGGCGAGCGGGGAGGCGTCGTGCGTTCATCGCAGTGCTGCAACGCTAGCCACCGGGGGTGCGAGTCGGGTGGGCACGTCGCCACGGAGGGGGTCGGCCGGCCCCTGCCGGCGTGCCCCCGGGCTTCGGGTGTCACGCCCCCTGGGTAGAGTCGCAGCGATGGCCACCCAGTCCCTCTACCGCCGCTACCGCCCCCGCCGCTTCAGTGAGGTGAAGGGGCAGGAGCACGTGGTCCGCTCGCTCCGCAACGCGGTCATCAACCACCGCGAGGGGCAGGCCTACATGTTCTCCGGGCCCCGCGGCACGGGAAAGACCACCTCGGCGCGGATCCTGGCCAAGGTGCTGAACTGCGACAACCCGCAGGACGGCGAGCCGTGCTGCGAGTGCCCGTCCTGCCTGGCGGTGGAGCGCGGCACCAGCTACGACGTGCACGAGCTGGACGCGGCCAGCAACAACGGTGTGGAGGCCATGCGCGACCTCATCGAGAAGGCCTCGCTGGGCACCCCCGGCCGCCACAAGGTGTACATCCTCGACGAGGTGCACATGCTCTCCAAGGCGGCGGAGGCCGCCCTGCTGAAGACGCTGGAAGAGCCACCGCCGCACGTCGTGTTCGTGCTGGCCACCACCGACCCGCAGAAGGTCAGCGAGACCATCCGCAGCCGCACCCAGCACCTCCAGTTCCACCTCCTGCCGATGGACGTCATGGAGGACCACATCCGCTGGCTGGCCGGCGACGCCGGCATCGACCTCACCGACGCGGCGTTGCAGTCGGTGCTGCGCCAGGGTGGCGGCTCGGCCCGCGACACGGTGTCGGCGCTGGAGCTCGTGGCGTCGGGCGGCGGCGAGCCGCTGGAGATCACCCCGCTGGACGAGTTCGTCGAGGCGTTCATCGAGAAGGACCCCGGCCGGGCGCTGACGGTCGTGGCCGCCGCGGTGCAGCAGGGGCGGGACGCCCGCACCCTGGCGGAGGACATCGTCCGCCACCTGCGGGACTGCTTCCTGTCGCTGATGGCGCCCGAGCTCGTGCAGCTGCCCGCCCAGCGGGCCGAGGAGGTCACGGGCCTTGCCCAGCGCCTGGGTGCCGCCGCCATCGTGCGATCGATGGAACGGATCGGCGAGATCCTGGTGGAGATGCGCCACGCGCCGGACCCGCGGCTGCTGCTGGAGGTCGCGCTGGTGCAACTCACTCACGAGGCGTCCAGCGGGGATCTGTCCGTCGTGCTGGAGCGCCTGGACCGGCTGGAGCACCAGATCGCGGCGGGTGCCGCTGCCGCGCCGCCCGCCCGCCCGGCGCCGGTGGATCCTGCCACCGGCCGCGCCCTCGGCGGCCGGGCGCGCCGGGCCGCCGCGCGAGCCCGCCGACGCGCCGGCCCCCGCGCCTGCTCCGGCCGCTGGCCCTGCCGTGGCGACGCCGCCACCGGAACCGGTGGAGTCTCCGGAACCGGAGCCTGCACCCGCTCCTGCGGCTGCGCCCGCGCCGGCCACGTCGGCGGGTGATCCTGCCGAGTCCGCGGCAGCCCGCTGGGTGGACGACATCGCCCCGATGCTGAAGAAGGGCCTGGCCCGCCCGATGTTCTCGGCGGCCCGCCTGGTCGGTGCCCGCGACGGGGCGCTCACGTTCGCCGTGCCGAACGACGCCACCCGCGCCAAGACCATGCAGCACGCCGGCGATGCCGAGGCGGCCATCCTCCAGGTCCTCGGCGTCAAGGTGCCGGTGGCGGTGGTGGTCGACGGTGCCGCAGCCGCCCACGAGGACAACGTGGTCCCGCTGCGCGCGGCGCCCCCGCCGCCGCCGGACGAGGAGGTCGACCTCACCGAGCTGGTGGACGTGCCGCCGGAGGAAGTGCAGACCCCGACGGACCGCCTGCTGGACGCCTTCCCCGGTTCCAAGCTGATCGACGAGTGACGCCGTGGCTGCCGTCTACACCCCGCCCGTCCAGACGCTGATCGACGAGCTCGGCAAGCTGCCGGGCATCGGCCCGAAGTCCGCCCAGCGGATCGCCTTCCACCTCCTCAAGGTGCCGGCGGACGACGTGGCCCGCCTGGCCACCGCCATCGCCGAGGCGAAGGCGAAGGTGCGCTTCTGCAGCCGTTGCTGGAACGTGGCCGAGGCGGAGTTCTGCCCGATCTGCGCCGACGACCGCCGCGACCCCACCGTGCTGTGCGTGGTGGAGGAGAGCCGCGACATCGTGGCCATCGAGAAGACCGGCGAGTTCAAGGGCCGCTACCACGTGCTGCTGGGGGCGATGAGCCCGCTGGAGGGCATCGGGCCGGAGCAGCTGAAGATGAAGGAGCTGTTCGCCCGGCTGGAGCCGGAGGGCGTGCAGGAGGTCATCCTGTGCACGAACCCCAACACCGAGGGGAGGTCACGGCGATGTACCTGGCCCGCATGCTGCAGCCGTTCGGCATCCGTGTCACCCGCATCGCCAGCGGCCTGCCCGTGGGCGGCGACCTGGAGTACGCCGACGAGCTGACCCTCGGCAAAGCCCTCGAAGGCCGCCGCGAAGTCACCGCCTGAGCCGTATGGCGAGGTCAGTCGTCGTCGCGGCGTCGGACGAAGTCGGCCATGCCGGGCACCGTGTAGGCGATCGCGCCGTGCTCAGGTGCGTACACGATGCCCTTGCTGATGAGACTCGCCCGGGCGGGCCCGAGCGCCTGCGAGCTGGCCTTGCCGAGGCGTTCGGTGACGTCGCCGATCCGGGACGGCCTGCCGTCGTCCAATGCCATCGCACGGAGAAACTCTCGCTCGGCTTTGGTCGCCCGTTCCCATCGGGACGAGTAGAAGCCGAGGTCGAGCTCTTCCTGGCCCACGGCGACTCCGATGGTCGCGTCGTCGAGATCAATCCGGTCAGGGCCAGCGGCGGCGTCCCAGACCGTCTTGCCGAACTGCTGCAGGAAGTAGGGGTAGCCGCCTGACTCGTCGAGGACGAACTGCGTTGCCGCGGGCTCCCAGACCACACGTTGAGCTGCGGCGGGCTGTGTGAGTGCGGTGGCGGCGTCCTCCGGGGCGAGCTTGTCGATCCTCCGGTAATCGAAGAGCCGCTCGGCGTAGGACTCCGCCTCGGCCAGCCTGGTCGGGAGGTTGGGGAGGCCGCCACCGATGACGAACCACGGCAGTGCGGCCTGACCCGCTCGATGGCAGGATCGGCAGATCGCCGACATCTGCTCGGGAGTGAGGTCCTGCATCTCGTCGATGAACAGCACCACTCCGATCCTGTCCTCCCGGGCCGCCGCCCCCACCGTCTCGGCGAGGTCGACGAGGTCGAACTGGAGGTTCCCGCTGTCGGCTCGCCCGGGAGTCCGGTCGAAGCCGAGCGAGATGCCGTCAGCACCGACGGCCGCTTGAAACGAGGTGATCGAACCCAGTGCTTCTCTGACCTTGTCGGTGACCCTTGCCAGCCAGCTCCGCTGCCGCCGGGCGGCGTTGGCGAGCTCGGCGGCCAGGGCCCGGGAGAAGTGGTCCGGCTGGGTGTGCTCCGCCTCGACCTGAACCACGAGCCACTTCCGTTCGAGCGCACGACCGGCCAGCTCGGACAGCAGGACGGTCTTGCCGACGCCGCGCAGCCCACTCAGGACGATGCTGCGACCGACCAGACCTCGCTCGGCACGATCGGCCAGGATCTCGAACGCCTGGATATCGCCGTCCCGCCCGGCCAGTGCTGCGGGTCGCAGCCCGGCGCCAGGGTTGTACGGATTTGTGCGTGGATCCACGGGTGCAAGGATAGCGAGTTGTAAAGAACTCTAGCCGATTCTTTAGTCCTGAGTATCTTTCAGTACGGATGAGGTCCCGGCCAGTGGGTGCCTTCGTCGGGCCACGGGTGGGGTTGGCCTACGACAGGACCGCAGGGTTCATGAACTGGCGGCCCCAGAAGGCGTCGCGTTCGACCGTCGTGAGGTGGGCAAGGTCGCAGACTTCGGTCCAGTGCTCGCGAATCGACTCCACCAGGTGCGCCACCACGTCCTCCGCCTCCGGACGGTCCAGCAGGTAGAGGTGGGCGGTGTCGACCAGCGAGGCCAGCCGGGCCTCCCGCCGGCCGTCCTCGCCGTACGCCATGGCCAGGTCGTAGGCCGACGCACCCGATCGGGCCTGCGGGCAGAGGTCGTAGGCGGGCGTGAGTGCCAGCATCTCGTCGTCGGTGATGAAGGCCGCGTGGTTGCGCCCGTGATCGTCGCTGTTGCCGCAGAGCATGTTGAACGCGATCCGGGCGAACAGTTCGCGCAGCGTGCCTTCAGCGTCGACGAAGTCGGCCCGGATGCGATGGGTGAGAGGTCCGCGTACGACGCATACCGGCCTTCGGGGAATGGTGTCAGGCCGAGGATCGTCAAGGCCGAGACGACGCGCCTGCGGGTACCCGTTGTACTGCGATCGAAGCGCTCGACCAGCAGCGCCCACCTCCCGGCAGCCTTCGCGAGCGACACCTCAGCCACGTCGATGCCAGCGCGACGGGCGAGGCTCATCGCCACGAACTCGCCCTGCACGACCGGGTAGGTGTCGGTGGTCGACGAGAACTTGGCGATGAGTCGCCGCGCCCCGTCGGTCAGCAGTGCCTTCGGTCGCGCGCCGCCGATCGACGTGCCATGCAGCAGTGCCGGCTCCAGTTCCGGCGGGATCGGCCGGCCGGTCTCCAGCAGTTCTGCGGCGCGAGCGAGTTGCTCGAGGGTGGGGTGGTCGGTGTCGCGGGGCACGTACTCCGTCGGTGACCGCTGGAAGTCCAGCGCGCCGATCCGGTCGGAGCCGGATTCGAGCAGATAGGTCAGGTCCCCGAACTCTCCCGTCAGTTCGCCCAGCCGGTGGTGGATGAGGCGCCTGCCCCAGGAGTCCGGCATCGCGTCGTGGATGCACAGCGGCACGCCGGTCGCCTGTTCGCTGGCCGGAAGGTGCGTGCCGGTGGTCAGTGGCAACTCCGGCCCGTAGACCGGAACGGAGTCGGCGCGGGCCAGGTACGACGCGGCGTAGGTGAAGCCGATCGCCTGCGCCAGTGGGTCCAGCCGGCCGCAGACCACCGGGGTGTCCGCCCCCGGGAGCCAGATCCAGACGTACGCGACCTCGGGCTCAGAAGTCATTGTCGACGACCTTCCGCTTGGCGCGGGCCGACGATGGCAGCAGCTCGAGCTCGCGGGCCAGCTGCGCCCCGTGGCGGGCTCGCGTGACGGCGTCCTCGCCGAACAACGGCACCCCGACCAGGGTCGCGGCCTCGAACACGATGCCGATGGCAACCGTCGGATCGCCGCGCTCGGCCTTGGTGATGGTGGGGTGGGAGACCCCCACGCGACCTGCGAGGGCTTCGATCGACCAGCCGCGCTGGATGCGGCGCACCCTGATCTCGGCACCGAGGAGTTGCAGCGCCTCGCGAGTTCGTGGGGAGTGGGTCCGAGACTTCATGCGAAAGCAGACTTTAGTGGAAAGCGCTCGGTGGAAACCTTGATTTCAATCATCGTCGATCTGATGGCGGCGTCCCACACGGGCGTCGTGGCGGATACGAGGAACCACCCGCCGAACTTCGGGTGTGACAACGATGCCCTCGCTGGTAGCGGTTCGCCTAACGTCCTCGTGGTGGAAGGCCGGCGGCTGCTGACGATCCGATGTGCGCTCAGTGGTCGACTGTGGCCGAACGTCGACGGCTCTCAGTTGGAAGCCCGCTTGGTCGGCAACCGACTGTGGGTATTGCTGCGAGATGCAGCGACGGCGCGGTCGGACGGCGTGAAGGAGAACCTTGTTCGGATGGCGCTGCCCGACAGCCGGGAGGAGTTGGAGGAGTTGGATGTACCGAACGCCGGATGGCAGAACTTCGGTGTCCACTCGGACCAGGCGAGGATGGCGTACGACTGCGCGTGGACGCCGCAGGACGGCGAGGGCCGTTTCGGCGTGGAGCTGACGGTCACTGTCGACGGGGCATTCCTCCGTGACGTGCCGGCGCTCGAACTCGCTCAGGCGATCAACTCCGACTTCCTGATGCCGGTTCTGAGGGCCGTCGAGCCCGACCACCACGTCGGTGTCATCGTGAACCACACCCCATCCCTCTATGTCGTGCATGGGCTTCCGCAGGTGGGCGGCAGCCCGTGCCTGGACACCCTCCCGTGGATCGTGGTCATCCGACCCGACATGACCGAGCCGATGGCGCGGCGACGCTGGGACATGCGCCTGATGTCGCCCGCCGCCGGCCTTCCTGCCGGCGGGCAGCACTACTACGTCGTCATCGCTCCGTGCGACCCTCTCGCCCCCTCGCCCGATGCGTTGTCGGCGTGGCGCTCGTACCTCGAGCCGATCCTCTGCGATGTGTCGGCGGCCGAACCTGCGTGGTCGCAGGAACGGCTCCAACCAGGGTGGTTCGTCGCGCCCGAGGATGCTCGGGCGACGCCCAACTGATGCAGACGGTCGGGGTGGACCTCGAGCCATTCGGGCGTGGAAGAGCCGTCGACCCGTTCTCGACCCACGGCTACGGTGACACCGCCTCAGGATGGTCTGGCAGTCTTGTCGCCAATGGCTGAGCAGCAGGATCTGCACCAACTCGTCGAGTCGATGACGGGCGAGCCGTTGTGGAAGGTGATGACCTGGTCGCAGATCGACGAGCCGCTGCGGTCCGCCCTCCTGGAGTTCGCCTGCCATCCCTTCACTCCGAACGAGGGCGTTGCCGTTGCCCACTTCCTGGAGAGGATCACGCTCTCCAAGAAGGACCTGGCCAGTCTGTGCCAGGGGTATGAGTCGCTTCCGGCGGAGCGCCGCGCTCCGGGGATGTCGGAGCGGGAGTTCATCGGTCAGATCCTCGGGCAGAACGCGAAGCGCATCGATCCAGAATGGGTGTACTCGACGCTGAAGGCCGACCTCAGCGGAACCGGGGTGGGGCTGATGATGCACCTGTGGCGTTCCCCGATGAGCCGGGAGCGCAAGGTGGAGCTGGTGCGGCGGGCGTTGCGCGAGTGCCGGTTCGACGCATTCGGGGCGATCGTCACAGCTCGACGCGGGAGGTTGCACGAGGTGTGCCCGGACTTGGCGGCATATGCCGCCTCCCCGGACAACCCCCGCGAGCTTCGTCGCGAGGCTCGCGCCGCGGTGGCCAAGCTGCAGGCGTCAGTCCCAGGGGCCGACACGCAGTAGAGCCCGAAACGACAGACGGCCAAGAAATGCACTGGGGTACCGCTCCTGGACCTGGTAGCGGGCGGACGGGCCAGCTCCAGAGGCGGTACCCCAGATCGTTGAGCGAGGGTTCAACCGGGGGGTAGGAACTACCTCGCTGTATGTTGCGGTCACGTTACAACGATGACGTGAGTATGTCAACCCTTTCGGGCTGATTTCGACGTTTCTTGGATCGGGCTGCGCCGGGCCTTAGACGGTGCGGAGGAGCAGGGCGTCGCCCTGACCGCCACCACCGCACAGGGCGGCTGCGCCGAGCCCGCCACCGCGGCGGCGCAGCTCGTGCAGGAGGGTCAGCGCCAGGCGGTTGCCGCTCATGCCGATCGGGTGGCCGAGGGCGATGGCGCCGCCGTTGACGTTGACGATCTCGTCGGTGATCCCGAGGTCGGCCATCGAGGCGATGCCGACGGCGGCGAACGCCTCGTTGATCTCGAACAGGTCGATGTCGGCCACGGTCTTGCCGGCGCGGGCGAGCGCGGTGTTGATGGCCCGGCTGGGCTGCTGGAGCAGCGAGGCGCTGTCCGGCCCGGCGACCATGCCGTAGCTGACGAACTGGCCGAGCGGGTTGACGCCGCGGGCGTTCACCGCCTTCTCCGACATCAGCACGACGGCCGAACCGCCGTCGCTGATCTGCGAGGCGTTGGCGGCCGTGATGGTGCCCTCCTTGTCGAAGGCCGGCTTCAGGCCACCCAGCGACTCCATCGTGGTGCCGGGGCGGACGCCCTCGTCGGTCTCGACGAGGATCGGCTCGCCCTTGCGCTGCGGGATCGACACGGGGACGATCTCGTCGGCCAGGCGGCCGTCCTTGATGGCGTTGGCAGCACGTTCGTTGCTCTTCATCGCCATCTCGTCCTGCGCCTCGCGGCTGATGCCGCCGGCGTTGTAGCGCTCCGTGCCGAGCCCCATGAGGCAGGCGTCGAAGGCGCACCACAGGCCGTCCTTGATGATGGCGTCGGCCAGCTCGGTGTTGCCGTAGCGGAAGCCGCCGCGGGCACCCGCCGCCAGGTACGGGGCGTTGGTCATGCTCTCCATGCCACCGGCGACCACGATGTCCGCCTCGCCGGCCATGATCATCTGGTTGCCGAGATAGATCGAGTTGAGGCCGCTGAGGCAGACCTTGTTGATGTTGACCGACGGCACGCTCATCGGGATGCCGGCCTTCACGGCGGCCTGGCGGGACGGCACCTGGCCCTGGCCGGCCATCAGCACCTGGCCCATGATGACGTGCTCGACCTCGTCCGGGGCGACCCCGGCACGCTCGAGCGCAGCGGCGATGGCGAACCCGCCGAGGTCGGCGGCGGCGAACGGGGCGAGCGCCCCGCTCATCTTGCCGATCGGGGTGCGGGCACCGGCGACGATGTAGGAACCGGACATGTGAGGACCTCCGTGGGACGGGCGTGCGAGCGGCAACGGCGAAGGGTGGTTGGGCGGCGTGCGTGTGCCGCGTGACCAGCGTATTCCGCGTCGGTTACCGAGCGGTAATGGGCCAGACTTGCAGGTGATGCCTGCCTACGACGAACCCGGTGTGGTGCGGCGTGCGCAGGTCGTCGATCTCGCCCGCGCCGTGCCGCTCGGCGTGCTCCTCCCGCTGGAGACCAGCGTCCTGCTCACCATCGCGGTGAAGCACTTCGACGCCTCGTGGTGGGAGAAGTGGCTGGTCGCCGCGGGCAACGGCGTGGGCCTCCTGGCCGCCCCGCTGATCACCTCGCTGGCCCGCCGCCGCGGCCGCCCCGTGATGCTCCAGGCCGGCCTGCTCGCCGCCGTGGGTGCCGTCGGCCTGCTGCTGGCCGCGGCCGGGTCGATGCCGGCCTTCGTGGTCGGGTCGGTCATCGCCATCGCCACGGTCAACGTCGTCTACCCGCTCACCACCGCCACGTACGAGCGCAACTTCCCGCCGACCGAACTGGGCCGCCGGGTCGGGTGGGGCATGTCGCTGAAGGTGCTGGTGTCGGCCGTGGTCGGGCTGGGCATGGGCTGGTTCCTCACCGAGTACCCCGACCGGTGGTGGGTCATCCTCGCCGTGGCCGCGGTGTTCGGCGCGGTGCTGGCGCTCCTGAACCTCCAGGTGCCCAGCGAGCCGCTGGCCCGGGTGGAGGGCGTGGGCACCACGGCCCTGCCGCACTTCCACCTCCTGCGCGAGGACCGCCGGCTGACGCTGGTGCTCGCCGCCTGGATGCTGATGGGCTTCGGCAACCTGATGCTGCTGCCCCTGCGGGTGGAGTACCTGGCCCAGCCGCGCTACGGCATCAACGCCACGGCCGGGCTGATCGTGGTGCTCACCGTGGTCATCCCGTCGGCGGTTCGCCTGGCCTCCATGCCGGTCTTCGGGTTCGTGTTCGACCGGCTGCGCTTCTTCACCGCCCGCATCATCGTCAACCTCGTCTTCGCCCTCTACGTGGCCGCGTTCTTCACCGGCACGGGCATGACCGGCCTGGTCGCCGGGGCCGTGCTGCTGGGCATCGGCAGCGCCGGCGGCGATCTCATGTGGAGCCTGTGGGTCACCAAGTTCTCGCCGCCGGGTCGGACGGCGGACTACATGGGCCTGCACACCTTCTTCACCGGCATCCGCGCCTTCCTCGCCCCGCTGATCGGCTTCGCCGTGCTCGGCCATGTGTCGCTGGGCCTGGTGGCGGTCGGCGCGGCGGCGCTGATGGTGGTGAGCTCGCTGGTGCTGGCGCCGGAGGCCCGGGCAGAGTGGCGTGAGGGCACCGCGGCGGACGACAGCGCCGGCCTGGCCACTGTCACAGCGGGGCGCTGACCACCACGGTCTGGCAGCCGAGCGACGGCCCGGTGGCCCCGCCCCACAGCACCACGGTGGCGCACACGTCGTAACTGCCGGGTGCCGCGGGGAACGTCTCGTCGAAGCCGTGGAACGGCCCGAGGCCGGCCGCCATGCCGTCCCGTTCCGCTCGCGCCGTCACCACCCTCCACTGGGTGGGCGCCAGGCCCGTGGGCGCGACGGTGAGCGACACGGCCACCGGCAGGTCGAACTCCGGGTCCACCGCCATACCGGTGACGCGCAACGCGCCGTTGACCACCGTGGGAGTGTCGAGCACGCCGGTCGGGTCGCCGTTCGGCCGCTGGGGCGCCACGCCGGCGAGTTGCTGGTACACGTCCGCGGTCTCGTAGCCGTAGGCCCAGATGGCGATGCCGCTCCACCCCGCGGCCAGCGCGGCGTCCGCCCGCTGGCGCACGCTCACCCCGTCCGGCACGTACACGATGTGCTCCACGGTGCAGGTGACGATCGCCGGCGGTGGGGCCACGCGGATCGGCGGGTCCAGGCCGCCGGGCTCGATGCCGTCGTCCACGGACTCGATGGTGGTGGCGGGTGACGTCGTGGTGGTGGTCGGCGGGCTGGCCTCCACCGGGCCGGTGACCTGCTCGGTCCAGCTGAACGTCAGCTCGCCGGAGGAATGCCGGGTGGGTGTGGCACCGTGCGCGGCGGCGAGGCCGGCGGTCTCCTTCATCGTGATGCTGTCGCGCCACAGCGCGCCGGCGGGGCAGGTCTCGGTCGGGTTCTTGCGGGTGGCCCAGTGGCGCCCGTAGGCGGGCACACCCAGTTGCAGCCGGCTGTTCGGCACCCGGCTGTCGCTCCAGGCGATGACCTGGTTGACCCACGAGATCGGTGAGATCGGGCCGGGCAGCGAGGTGCTCCAGTCGTAGACCATCAGGCGCAGGCGGTCCACGTGCGGGGCGATCTCCTCCTGGGCGTACACGGTGTAGCCCTGGGTGACGCCGCCGGACACCCACACCGGCGGCACCGTCACCGACAGCAGCTTGCCGCGCTGGTGCAGCAGGTTGCCCAGTTCCTGCACGAAGGCGATCCAGTCGGGCCGGATGGCGTCCCACTTGGTGCGCCCGTCACCGAAGGCGAACACCTCGTAGTCGATGTCGATCCCGTCGTAGCCCTTCGACATGACGAGGTCCACCAGGAACTGCTCGTGCACCGCCCGGGCGAACGGGTCGTGGAGGATGCCGCGCATGACGCCCGCCGGCTGGCTGTCGAACACCGTGGGGATCACGGCCAGGCCCTGGGCCCGGGTGCTGGCGACCACCGACGCCAGGTTGGTGGCCGAGCTCATCAGCGGCACGGACCCGTTGGCCGCAGTGCCGTACCACATCATCGACACCTCGCCCATCAGGGCGGCGCTGTCGTCGTTGTCGATCACGGCCTTGCCGCTGGACGGCCCCCAGTACGGCACCCAACCGGTGACGAACCGGTTCGGCAGGCAGGCCGTCAGCGCCAGTGAGGAGGCCGCGGCAGCGAGAACCCAGCGGGCGCGGGAGGCCACGGCGTCACGCTAGCCGGGGCGACCGTTCCGCCGGCCTCGGGCCTCACCGTTCCTGGATGGTGACGGACTCGATGTCGATGGGCTGCAGCGGCGGGCCGTCGTTCGGGTTGGCCACCAGGTTCAACTGGGCCACCAGCCCGAGGTCGTCATCGGCCACCTGGCCGAACAGGGTGTAGTTCGGGGGCAGGAGCGCGCCGTCGTCGCCGGTGATGATGAAGAACTGGCTGCCGTTGGTGTCGGCCCCGGAGTTCGCCATGGCCACGGAGCCCAGCCGGTAGGCCGCCTGGCCGTCGGTCTCGTCGGCGAACCGGTAGCCGGGGCCGCCCCTCCCGGTGCCCGTGGGGTCGCCGCACTGCACCACGAAGTTCTGGATGGCCCGGTGGCAGGTGGTGCCGTCGAAGTAGTGGTAGCGCGCCAGGTTGACGAAGCTGTTCACCGTCAGCGGGGCGGCGCCGGCCAGCAGGTCCACGTGGAAGGTGCCCTGGTTGGTGACGATCACCGCCTGATACGTGGCGCCGTCGCGCAGGCAGTTCGGCGGGTAGTCGGTGAACTGGGTGACGGTGGGGGCGCTGCCGTCGGCCGCGGCGCACCCTTCGGGAAGGGCGTCGCCCGTCGCTGGCGTGCTGCCGCTGCCCCCGGTGCCGGCGGTCTGCGAGGCGTCGCCGTCGCCACAGGCGGCGGACACCGCGAGGGCGATCGCCAGCGCAGCGACGGTGCGCGCGAGCCGTGTGCTGCGGGGGTGGAGGCGGTGGCGGAGCATGCCGTGCACTCTGCCACGGCCGGGCTTCGCCGCGCCGCGCAGCACATGCTGCATGCCCCGTACGCAGGGGAAGGTCACGGAGGGTGTTCGCCTGGCCGCGGCGTTCCTGCTATCCTGCGCGCCTCTGCGTCAGGGCGGCGCGCGTAGGAGGTTCTGTGATGGGTGCTCGTTCCGTAGTGCGCGGCGTGTTCGCGTCGCTCCTGGCCATCCCGGTGATCGGTGTGTCGACGGTGGCGCCGGTGGGTGTGCCGCAGGCCGCGGCGGCCGTTCCCGACTGCCTGAACGTGGACGGTTGCGACGGCTCGCTGAACCTCGGTGCGTCCCTGGACGGCGGTGGCCCGTTCTCCGTCGGCTACGAGGTCACGGACAACTCGTCACCGATCGCCAGCGGCACCCTGACGGACGGTTCCCCGGTCGCTTCGGACCTCACCACCCTGTACCCGGGCAACTCCTATGTGGTCGCCTTCGGCGACGTCCAGCCGGGGCTGTACGTCGTGGATGTGGACTGTGACGGCATGTCGCCCACCTACCCCAACCCGGGTGAGGTGGCCTTCACCTACCTGGCGGAGGAGCCCACCACCGTCACCTGCTCCGTCGTTCTCGGCCACACGGCCACGTTGCAGATCCAGAAGTACACCGACCAGCTCACGAACGCGATCTTCGGCTTCCAGCTAGAGAGCGACTCGAGCAGTGAGTACGTCGAGCTCGACGTCAGCCCGAACCCGTTCGCGTTCGGGTCGTCCGGCTTCGCCGAGGTCGAGCTGGCGCCGGGGCAGTGGTCGATCACCGAGGTGGCCGATCCCTGGTGGCGCCCCACGAGCATCGAGTGCATGGACGGCATCGGCGCGCCCCTCTCGCCCGACAGCATGGAGCTTGCCGCCGGCGAGCGTTACAGCTGCACGTTCGTCAACGAGCTCGGCGTGGCGCTGCACGTGGACAAGGACTACCTCACCGACCCCGCACCGGCGTCCACCACGTTCGGTGGCTCGTGGTCCGACGAGCCGTTCGAGATCCTCACCGACGGCCCGAACGAGCCGATCTGGATCCCCGCCGGCTACAACACGATCGAAGAGCTCAGCGACGGCTACGTCACCTCTGCTGTCTGCTCGGTGGGTGACGGCGACGTCACCGACTACTACGGCGGCGCGTCGGTGGACTTCTTCGCGGACTACGGCACCAACGTCTACTGCTCCTTCGGCAACCAGGCCCTGCCGGTGGTGCACATCGACAAGCATGTGGACACCGTCACCGACGACTCGACCTTCACCTTCGCCTCGTCGGAGGGCACCACCGAGGTCGTCGCCCATCAGCCCGGTGCTGCCGGCCCGACGGCCACCACCGGCACGCTCCACGTGGACACCGGCCTCCAGACGATCTTCGAGACCGGCGCTGCCGGCTGGGTGCTCGACGAGGTGTCCTGCGTGGACGGTGACGAGAACGAGGTGGGGGTGTTCCTCACCCAGTGGAACGCCTTCGAGGTGGACCTCGAGTTCGGCGACGAGCTCTGGTGCGACGTGTACAACGTCCGTGGCATCACGCTGGACAAGGAGGCCGTCGGCCTGACGCCCGTGGCCGACCAGCCCGGGGTGTACGAGGCGGAGTGGACGGTCACGGTGACCAACCCGTTCCCCACCCCCGTGGAGTTCAACGAGTCCGTCCTCGCCGACCGGACGGACTTCCCTGGCGACGTGACGCTGGTCGACCTCACGGCCACGGACCCCGCCGACAACCCGGTTCCCAACTTCGACGGCTCGGGCCTCCTGGGCAGCGACATCGGCATGGCGCCGTCCTCGTCGCTCACATGGCACGTCGTCGCCACGGTGAGCATCGCGCCGAACGAAGACCCCGGCGTGCTGTTCTGCCGCGACCTGATCGACAGTGAGGGCGGTGGCCTGGCCAACTTCGCCGACCTCGCCTACCTCGACGGCAGCGAGGAGGTCTCACTGTTCGCCTACTCGTGCATCGACCTGCCTGAGGCCGAGCCGACGATCGACAAGGTCACCCTCGGCGGCCCCGAGGAGATCGAGCCCGGCCTGTGGATGCAGAGCTACGTCATCACGGTCGACAACCCCACCGACGGGTTCGCCATGGTGGACGTCTACGACACGGTCGACCTCGGCCTGCCGTTCGTGCTCGACTCCTTCTCGGTGTACGACGCCGACGACGTACTGCTGGGCAGCTACGACACCTGGTCGTTCCCCGAACTGATCGCCAGCGAACTGCTGCTGGGTGCGCAGGAGACCGAGACCCGCCGGGTGGACGTCTACTTCGAGGCGGCGGTGCCGACGCCGGACGACATCTTCGGCTCCGGGGTGGACATGGAAGGCTGGTTCTGCGGCACCGGCCCGGGTGACGGTGCCGGTGCCGGCCTCTACAACCGCGCCGACCTGATGCTCGCCGACCCGGTGATCATCTTCGCCGAACTCGCTCCGTTGATGTCCGCCAGCGCCTGCCACGACGGCCCGTCGCCGAACCTGGCCGTCGACAAGAACATCGTCGGCTACCAATACGTGGGCAACGACTCGGTCGTGGTCCAGTACGACATCGTGGTCGGCAACCTGGCCAGTGACGACAATCCGGTGCCGCTGGACGCGCCCTTCATCGTCATCGATTCCCCGAACACGTCAACGGGCGTGACGATCGCCGAGTGGGAACTGCTCGGTGTGGACGGCGGCACGGTGGATGAGGACTTCGAGATGTTCGCCGACCCGGGTGGCTTCATGGAGATCGCGGGCGTCGTGCCGTCGGACGGCTCGATCGTGTTTCACGTCAGCTACACGTACCTGGTGGACATCGAAGTCGGCTGGGACGGGGCGTGCTTCGACGGCGTGCTGGACACCGAGTTCTTCTTCGGCGCCTTCGGCGGCGCCGCCAACTTGGTGCTGTGGCTGGATCCGTTCGTGGCGGGCGGCGACGTCGTGCCGCTGGTGTCCCTGGACAGCGCGGGCGGGCGCCAGCGTCTGGAGAAGGCCGTCACCGTCCCTGGGGGCTTCTACGGGTTGGGCCTCGCCTACGATTGCCTGCCGCTGAGCGGCGTGTGGGTGCACAAGTCCGTCACCAACGACAACGGCGGTGACCTGGAGCCCGGTGACTTCACCTTCTCGCTGGAGCCGACCGGCACCAGCTCGTGCGACCCCGAGCCGTGCCCGAGCGACCCCGTCGCCCGCACGGTGGAGGAGGACGTGCCCACGCTGGTGGTGTCCGGCGACTATGTGCTCTCCGAGGACCCGGCAGCGGGCTACACGCCGGGCGCCTTCTCCTGCGAGGCAATCTTCCTCGGCGGCGGCGGGCCGGATGGGCCGCCGACGGTCACGTCCTACGGCGGTGCGGCGCTGGCCGGCACCGACCGGCCGACCCGCACCGAGCGTCCCGAGTCGGGTGGCGTCATCCCGCTGCAGGCCGAGCCCTCCTACGGGTACGACTGCGCCATCACCAACGACGACGCACCGGCCAACCTGTCGATCACCAAGTCGGACGGCGGCGCCACCGCGATCGCCGGCGGCGCACCGATCACGTTCACGTTCACCGTCACCAACGAGAACGGCTTCGCGTCGTTCGACGCAACGGTCAGCGATGAACTGCCCGCCGGCTGGACGTGGGACGTGGACTCGGTGGTCGGCTGCCCGGACGTCACCTTCGCCGGCCAGACGATGACCTGCGATGTGCCGGCGGCCTCGCTGGCGCTCACCGGCGACAGTGTCGAGTTCTCGGTCGACGCGTCCCTTGCGGCGGACGCCGCGTCGGGTGACTACGTCAACATGGCCGTCGTGGACAGCGAGGACGACCCGGCGCCCGCGGACCCGACCTGCCTCACGCTGGGAGCACTGCCCGCGGAGGCCCTCAACAACGTGGCGTGCGAGACCACGCCGGCGGAGCGCGAGGCCGCGATGACGGCCACGAAGGTGTCCAACGCGTCCGGCCCGGTGTCGATCGGCGGCACCGTCGTGTTCACGCTGACGGTCACCAACCACGGCCCGTCCACCGTGCTGGCCGGCACCGCGATGTTGGACGACCTGCCCGCCGGTCTGAACTTCATCTCGGCCATCGGCTCGGGCTGGTCGTGCAACAACGTGGACCCGGTGGTGTGCGAGTACGGCGCCGACCTCGCCGTGGGGGAGACGGCGCCGCCCGTCCTGGTGACCACCACGGTGGCTTCCGGGGCCTCCGGCACCCTCACCAACACCGGCACGTTCACCGGCATCGTGGACGTGGAGCCCATGGCGCTGATGGCGGCGGGTGCCGACGTGGCGCTCACCGCGCAGCCGGTGGTGGTCACGGCCACCGCGGTCGCCTCAGCGGTGGCCGTGGTGGAGGTGCGGGGCGGCGGGACCATCCCGGTGACGGGTGCCGACAGCATGGGCTGGGCCCGGCTCTCCGCCGTCCTCATCGGTGCCGGCGGTGTGGCGATGGTGTTCAGCCGCCGCCGCCGTCACGCCTGACGCTCCCCAGCCCTCGATGGTGCCGCTCGGGTGAGCGGGCCGGTTCGCCCGGCCCGCTTACCCGTCGGTAACATCAGCCCATGCAGGAGATCCTCGACGCCATCCAGTCCGGCGCGTCCGCCGACGACTTCGCCAACCTGGCCATCCCCGACTCCTACCGCGCCGTGCACGTGCTGAAAGCGGAGCAGGACATGTGGGCCGGCGTCCCGTCCAAGGAGAAGGACCCGCGCACCAGCCTCCACGTGGGCGAGGTGCCCACCCCGGAGTTGGCGCCCGACGAGGTCTACCTGGCCGTGATGGCCAGCAGCATCAACTTCAACACGGTGTGGTCGAGCATCTTCGAGCCGGTCTCCACGTTCGGCCCGATGGCCCGCCTGGCGCGGGAGAGCTCCTGGGCGGCCCGCCACGACCAGCCGTACCAGGTGGTCGGCAGCGACGCCTCCGGCGTGGTGCTGCGGGTCGGCTCGGCGGTGCGCAACTGGAAGCCGGGGGACCGGGTGACGGTGCACTGCAACCATGTGGACGACCAGGACCAGAGCGCCCACGACGACTCGATGATGGCCACCAACCAGCGGATCTGGGGCTACGAGACCAACTTCGGCGGCCTCGCCGACCTGGCCGTGGTGAAGGCCAACCAGCTGATGCCCAAGCCGGAGCACCTGACGTGGGAGGAAGCGGCGGTCAACGCGCTGTGCAACTCCACGTCGTACCGCATGCTGGTGTCGCGCAACGGCGCCCAGATGAAGCAGGGCGACGTGGTGCTGATCTGGGGCGCCACCGGTGGCATCGGCGCCTACGCCACCCAGTACGTCCTCAACGGCGGCGGCATCCCCGTGTGCGTGGTGTCGTCGGCAGACAAGGCGCAGATCCTGCGCAAGATGGGCGTCGAGCACGTCATCGACCGGGCCGCGGCGGACTACCACTTCTTCGACGAGAACGGCGTCCACGATGAGGGCGAGTGGCGGCGCCTCGGCAAGGACATCCGCGGCCTGTGCGGTGAGGACCCGGATATCGTGTTCGAGCACCCGGGCCGCTCCACGTTCGGCGCGTCCATGTACGTGGTGAAGCGTGGCGGCACCGTCGTCACCTGCGCGGCCACCAGCGGCTTCATGATGGAGTTCGACAACCGTCACTTCTGGATGCGCCTGAAGCGCCTGGTCGGCAGCCACTTCGCCAACTACAAGGAGGCGTGGGAGGCCAACCGCCTCATCAGCAAGGGCATGATCCACCCGGTGATGAGCCAGGTGTTCCCGCTGGAGCAGACCGGCGAGGCCGCCTTCCAGGTGCACCACAACATGCACGAGGGCAAGATCGGCGTGCTCGCCCTGTCACCGCAGGAAGGCCTCGGGGTCACGAACCCCGAACTGCGCGCCAAGCTCGGCGACAAGCTCCACGCCTTCCGCCGCTGACCCACCCCCCGGCCAACCCGGCCAACCGCCCCGTCCGACAACCCCAGGGATTCTGGGGCTGATTCTCGCCATCCCCGCTTCTGGGTCTGGATCGTTGCGGCTTCCGCGCGGATCTGTACCACAGTTCGGCGTTCAGCCGGCGGGGATCTCGTTCGCGTGGACGGTCAGCCGCGCCACGCTGGTGTACTTCGGGTCGAACGTGACCAGCAGGAGGTCATCGCCGGGGCGTGACGGGCACGCGTCGAGGTTGACGCCGTTCAGCTGGGCCGGGCAGGACTCCACCAGTGTCACCTCGAACGTCCTAGGCCCGTCGGTGGTCTCGAGCGTGATGACGTCCTCGGGCTGGAGTTCGTCGAGCCGGAGGAACGGCGCCCCGTAGGTCGTCCGGTTGCCGACGATGAACATCACACCGTCGGCCCATCCCCAAGCGGGACCCTCCTTCGCGTCGAGGGCCGGTGAGCCACCGACGACCCAGTCGAGGCCGATCGCGTCGATCACCAACCGTCCGAGCGGTTCGGCCTGGACCGTCGATGTCGTTGCGTCCGCCGACTCCTCGCCGGCTGTGTTCATCTCGACGGCTGCGGTGAGCTCATCCACCCGGGCGGCAAGGTCCGCCGGCACGGACAGGCTGCTCCACAGGCCGGACCGCGGGTCGCGCCACACGACCTCGGTGCTGCCGTCCGGAAGACGGAACGACCAGCCCGGCTCGCCTGCGACCGTGACGGCTTCGGCTGCCGTCGCCGTCGTCAGTTCGATGAAGGCCTCCAGCGACACGCGCGACGAGAGGGTGACCGCGCCGAACGACTGCTCCAGCGCGGGCTGGTCGGCGGCCATCGAGAAGCCGAGCCATTCCCAGCCCTCCGCGGGGAGGATCCACGGCAGGCCAGAGCCGGGAGTGATCTGTGCCGTCAGGTCCTCCCGCTCGCTGGCCGACAACCCCAGCGAGACCGTGGAGATCGACGAGTCCGCGGTCGTCACGGTCGTGACCTCGCCCGGCAGGTCGGGCAGGTAGTCGGAGTACAGCGGCGCCGTCCACGCCACGAGCAGGCCCGCAGCCGGGTCGCCACCGCGTGCCCATGCCGTCATCATCGTGCCCGTCCCCGCGCAACAGGTGTCGGCCACGGTGATCTCGCCTGGCGGGAACTCCTCCCCGATGGCGAGGAAGTACGGCAACGGGCCGTCACTGCTCGACGGGCCTGGGTCGGTGGCGCCGGTTGCGTCGGTGGAGTCGGTCGTGGGCTGCAACGGGTCGCGCCGGTCCGGCCGCAGCACCGCCACCGCGACCACCCCGACGGCAATCACGGCGGCCGCGGCAGCGATCCGTCCCCACATGCGCGGCCTGGAGCCGATGCGCCCCCCACCGCCAACCGCCGATCCAGCCGAACTTGTCGCGGCCACTTCGTCGAGAGCGACGCGTATGCGCGCGACAAGTTCGGCGTCGGAGGGGGTGGGGGGAGGCGGGGTGAGCTGATCGGTGGTCATTCGGCGATCTCCTTGCGAAGGGTGGCGATGCCGCGATGGACGAGGACACGCACGCTCGCCGGCGCGCAACCGAGGGCCTCGGCGATCTGGTCGTCCGTCCAGTCGGCCCAGTACCGCAGCGTCACGGCGGCCCGCTGGCGGTACGGCAGCGCGGCCAGTGCGTCCAGCATCTCGTTGGTCTCGGCCGTGTACGCGCCCGGGGCGCCGGCAGTCGCCCGGCGGATCCGGCGCTGCTCCCTGGCGTGCCGGCGGTGCCACGAGTGACAGCGGTTCACGACCACCCGGCGAAGGTAGGCGGGGGGTTGGTCCAGCCCGTCCAGGCGGGGCCGCACGGCCTCCAGCGAGTCGTGCGCCAACTCCTCGGCAACCTCCCGCGATCCCACCAGCGCGACGGCCCACCGCACGGCGTCGGCGTGGTGGGCACGGTAGAAGGCGTCGAAGGAAGCGCTGTCCATCATCGGTACTCGCAGGGCCAATGGTGCACGCTGCATGCCCACCTTGACGCCACCGGGCACGGATCTGTTTCACTGTGCGCATGCTGCTCACCGAGATCGACCATGTGGCCATCGCCGTTCGCGACCTGGAGGCTGCCATCGCCTACTACCAGGCGGCCTTCGGGGCCGAGGTGCACCACCGCGAGATCGTCGAGAGCGACGGGGTGGAGGAGGCCCTCGTGAAGGTGGCCGACAGCTACATCCAGCTCACCGCGGCCACCCGGGAGGACAGCCCGATCGCCAAGGCCATCGAGAAGCGTGGCGAGGGCCTGCACCATGTCGGCTACCGGGTGGACAACTGCCAGGAGGCCCTCGACGCGATGATCGCCGCCGGCGCCACGCCCATCGACAAGGCCCCCCGCCCGGGCAGCCGCGGCACCACCGTGGCGTTCATCCACCCGAAGGGCAGCTTCGGCACGCTGATCGAACTGGTGCAGGAGAACCCCGGCGCCGCCCACTGACCCAGCCGCCACGACGCAAGTTGGCGGTGAGGTGCGGTGGTACCGCACCTCACCGCCAACTTGGGGGATGTCAGTCGGCGTGGAGGACCAGGCCTTTGAGGTACTCGGCTTCGGGGAAGGCCAGCGGCACGGGATGATCCGCCGGCTGGTGCAGGCGGCCGATGATCCGCACGGCGCGCCGGGCGTCCAGCGCGGCGCCGGCCACCACCTTCTGAAACAGCTCCATCGGCATCGCCCCGCTGCAACTCCACGTCATCAGCACCCCGCCGGGCGCGAGCAGCTTGACGGCCAGCAGGTTGAGGTCCTTGTAGGCGCGCGACGCCTTGTCCACCTGGGCCTCGGTGTTGGCCAGCTTCGGCGGGTCGAGGAGGATCAGGTCGTACTGCCGGGCGCGGTCGCGCAGGCCACGCAACGCGGCGAAGGCGTCGGCCTCCACCAGTTCGCCAACGTCGACCCCGTTCAGCCCTCCGTTGCGGGCGGCGATGGACAGCGCCGGCCCCGACGAGTCGATCGTCGTCACGGACGCCGCGCCACGCGATGCGGCGATCACGCTGAACGCACCCGTGTAGCCGAACACGTTCAGCACCCGCCGGCCCGCGGCCCACGAGGCCACGGCGGCCCGTGCATCACGCTGGTCGAGGTAGAAGCCGGTCTTGTGGCCGCCGGCGACGTCCACCGCGAAGCGGAATCCGGCCTCGTGGGCCACCAGGTCGGACGACGGCACCTGCCCGCGCAGCAGCCCCACGCGCTGGCCCAGCCCTTCCCGCTCGCGCACGTCGGCGTCGCTGCGCTCGTACACGCAGGCCACCCCTGGCAGCGCTGCCAGCGTGCCGGCCAGCACCTCACGCCATGCATCTGCCCCGGCGGTGGTGAGCTGGCAGACCACCGTGTCGCCGTAGCGGTCGGCCACCAGCCCGGGCACGCCGTCGGCCTCGCTGAACACCAGGCGGGCGGAGTCCGTGAGGCCGGAACCCAGCAGCGGAGCCCGGCGTGCCGCGGCGGCAGCGACCCGCCCGGCCACGAACTCGGCGTCCACCTCCTCGTCCGGCTCGAACGTCCACATCCGCGCCCGGATCTGTGAGGCCGGGCTGTACGCCGCCCAGCCCAGCGCGGTGCTGTCGGCCGCCTTCACCAGCACGGTGTCGCCTGGCCCAGGGTTGCCGTCCACGCGCGCCACACCACCGCTGAAGATCCAGGGGTGGTGCCGCTTCACGGAGCGGTCACGGTTGGCACGCAGCCAGAGCGTCGGGGTGGTCACGCCCCCAGCGTAGAGACGTCAGTGCAAGGAGAGCTCGGAGGCGCTGCCGCTGCTGACCAGCCAGCCGTCCTGCTCCATCTGCCGGCGCAGCAGTTCGTCCACCTGCTGGCGCAGCAGCATGTTCTCGTGGACGCAGCCCTCCAGCGCGGACACCATGGCCCGCATGCGCTCCTCCAGCGCCGCCACCTTGCCGGACACGTCGCCCGTCAGGGCGGCCGCCCGGTTGTCCGGCCGGTTCTCCAGCGCTTCGAGACGGCGGTTCACGTCGGACCGCAGCGTGTCCAGCAGGCCGAACACCGTCGCTTGCGTGCGGTCCAGGTCGGCGCGGGACTCAGCACGAGCCTGCTCCACACCTTGCTGGGCCAGCGTCGCGTAGGCAGCAGTGGCGGTGTACTGGGCGAGCACCTGCTGCTCCACCTTCACCATCCGGTCGCGCAGCTCCACGGCTACCGACGTCACGCTCTCCTCCGAGCCGGGCTCGAGGAAGGGCCTGGTCAGCTCGTCGAACTCCAGCCAACTCTTCTCGCTGCGCCGCATCTCGTGGGTCTCCTCGTGATTCCAACCGGTGGTGGTGGTGCTGCTGCACGCGTGAGGAGTATCGGCCGCGGCTTGATGGGACTTGAGAAACACATGACGGAGCATCTTGAGAATCCCTTGACGAAGATTCGGCTCAAGCCGGTGACACCAACTCCCGAAACTTTGGTTGCGATCGTGCAGCCGGACGGCGGCCCGACGTTGTCAGTGGGACAGAACTCAGCGGGAGGAACGCACATGCAGACCCACACGAAGAAGGACCGGGGTTTCACCCTCGTCGAGCTCTTGATCGTCATCGTGATCCTGGGCATCCTGGCCACCGTGACGGTGTTCGCCGTTCGTGGCATCACCAACAAGGGCCAGGAGTCGGCGTGCGCCGCCGACAAGAAGACCATCGAGGTCGCTGCCGAGGCCTACATGGCCCAGGTGGGCGAGTACCCGGCCACGATGCAGGCCATGGTCGACGAAGGCCTGCTCCGCAGCGCCGACAGCGGCAACTACACCTACGCCCTGGCGGGGCAGTCCTACACCCTGACCGGCGCCGGTGAGTGCGCTGCTGCCACCACCACGGCTGCTCCGGTCACCACCTGATCCAGCACGCCTGACTCAGACAACGTCGAGACGGCCGGGCCCAGCGCCCGGCCGTTTCGGCGTTTTCCGCCTCAAGAAATCTTGACGGACATCTTGACGGTTTGCCCCTTCAAGTCACTACACCCGCGGGCCGATACTGAAGCGTGGTCCGGATTCGCGAGTCCCGTCTCTCAGCACGTTCCCGCGCGCGACGTGCAAGCGAGCACCCCCAGCAGGACCGTGGGGTCGGGCTGGTGGAGGTGGTGGTGACGGTGACGATCATGGCGATCACGATGATCCCGCTGATGCTGGCGGCACTGATGACCGTGGAGGCGTCGTCCGCCACCCGCACGGCCTCCCGGGTCGAGACGGTGCTGGCCAACGCAGCCGACCGGGTGAACCGCGCCGGCGAGTCGTGCGCCGGGTACGACGTCTACGTGCAGGCCGCCGCGTTGGCCGAAGGGTGGGAGGGCGACCGCGCCACTGCCACCTACCACTACTACTCGCCGGCGGCGAACCCGACCATCGCCGGCACCTGGGTGAACGGCACCTGCCCCGGTCTCACCCGCCCTGACGGCCTCGTCCAGAAGGTGACCATCACCGTGATCAGCCCTGACGGGAAGGTCACCCGAACTCTCGAAGTGGTGAAGAGCGATGTCTGATCGAAGCACACGAGCGGAGAAGTCCGACAGGTCCGAGCGGGCCGAGCTGCGTCGCCTGCGCCGCCGCCAACGCCGCGACCGCGGCGTCACCCTGCCGGAGCTGCTGATCACCATCGTGATCACCGGCACGCTGGTGACGGCGATGGCCACGGCGACGATGGTCATCATCAACCAGAACGACAACAGCGAGGGCCGGGTGAACAACGCCCGGTCCGAGACCGCGGTGGGCATCTGGATGCCGAGCGACCTGGCCTCCGCCGAAGATGTGGACACCTCGCCCGGAGCCAGCCCGTGCGGCACCTTGTGCCCGCCCGACGTGAACGTCAGCGGTTCCAACGCGCTGATGCTGACCTGGCACGGCTACATCGAGGGCGACACCGAGGCCATCCCCACCACCACGGTGGTGTCGTACCGGTACGTGCAGGTGGGCGACGAGTGGCAGATCATCCGGGTGGAGTGCTACTCGGTGGGCGACGGCGCGCCCGACTGCTCGCAGATCACGATGCTCCACAACGTGGACCCGCCGCCGCCCGGTACCGAGTACTTCCCCGGCGTGACCTCGCCGACGTGGGTCATGCTGGTGACGCTGGCCGTGGACCCGGCGGACCCGGGTGACGGCACCGACGTCACCAACGGCCAGGACCCCACGTATTACGTGAAGAACGGCCGCCGGGTCACCGTGACCATCAACGGTGGTGGCGATGTGGCCGGCGCCGGTGGTGGTCAGGACCAGATCACGCTCAGCGCGGGTGGCACCAACCGCGAGCCCGACCTGGGCACGAACGTGGTGTCGGCGTCGCCGACGTTCGCCGCGACGCGGTCGCGCTGTGGTGGCAACTTCGGCCTGATGGTGGACACCTCGGGGTCGATCGGCGGCAACATGAGCTATGTCCGTCAGGGCATCGTGGCGTTCATCAACGCCTTCGCCGGCACCCCGGTGAGGCTGCAAGTGGTGCGGTTCTCCAGCACCGCCTCCACGCTGGGCTCCGGCTCCGGTTGGTCGCGGTACTTCGACATGCTCAACGAGAGCGATGTTGCCGAACTGATCTCGCTGGTCGGCGGCCTGTCGTCCGGTGGCAGCACCAACTGGGAGGACGCCTTCTTCCGCATGTTCCACAACAGCGACGGCTCGGTGCAGCAGGTGCTGCCGAGCACGCTGATCCTCTTCACCGACGGCATGCCGACCTACAACCGGCTCAATGCCACGTCGGCGTCGGCCCCCGCGGTGGTGCATCCCGATGACACGGGCCTGCCGGGCGCCAGCGGTAGCTCGTACAACCAGCTGTCGTGGAACCGGGCCAACCGGATCATCCGTGAGTACGAGGTGGACCTGGAGAAGTTCGTGGGCGTGTACGTGGGCACCGACGTGAACGGTCAATCCACGTGGATCGAACAGGGACAGGGGTATCACCTGGCGAACTTCGAGCGTGGCTACCACTTCACGTGGGAGCAAGGCTTCCACCTGGCGGACTTCGAGCGCGGCTACCGGTACACCTACCAGCGCGCCAACAGCGGCCTCACCTACGAGTACTACTCGGGCGGCCGGTGGCGGTCGACCACCCGCTCCAACTACGAGTCGAACAACGAATCACCCGGCGATGCCGACGGCTGGCGGGCCAGGGTGAGGGGCTCGCTGGGCAGCTGGCGCTCGACGAGCGAGGCCAACTACCTGGCCAGCAACCTCACCGAGGACGAGTCCGACGGCTTCCGCGCCATCGTCAACTACAGCTCGCCCTACTCCTTCTGGGAGCCGGTGTCGGAGGCGGAGTACAACGCCAACAACTGGACCTCCGACGAGAGCGACGGCTGGCGGGCCAATGCGTCCTACTCGGCGCCGTTCAACTACTGGTCCACCGTCAGCCAGTCCACCTACAACGCCAACAACACCACGTCCGACGACACCGACGGCTGGCGGCAGTCCACGGCCTACTCCTCCCCGTTCACCATTTGGGAGCCGACCACAGAAGCGCTGTACAACGCCAACAACTACAGCTCCACGGACACCGACGGTTGGCGGGCCACGAAGGTCTACGAGGAGCCGTACACGTTCCACGAGGGTTCCTCCAGCTACTCCCGGTACAACCGCGACATCCTGAAGGATCTCGTGGCGCCCGGTGGTGTGGTGCCGGCCATCCCGGCCGGTGGTCCGTACACCAACGCTGCTGAGGCCACGTACTACGAGTTGCCGGCCTGGTCGCAGTTCTCCTCGGCGATGACCAGCGTGGCGCTGGCCGAGTGCGGCGGCACGGTGACCGTCCAGACCCGAGTGGGCGGCAGTGCCGCAGCAGACCCGTTCACGTATCAGAACTCGGTGGACCTGACCACGGCCACGACCAGCTCGCAGTTCCGCAGCGGCACGTTCGACTTCGACCTTGCCGGTGGCGTGAGTCTGGACGCAGAGATCACCCAGCTGAACCTCTCGAGCAACACCCACTACGAGCCCGTCGGGTGGTCGTGTACATCGAGCGGCGCTCCCTACCCGTTCACCACAACACCGATCGACGGAGGGCCATGGCAGAAGATCAGCCTGACGGTCAGCCCCAATGAGGCGATCTCCTGCATCCAGACGGTGAGGCTCGTATGAGGAAGCCCCGACCCGCACGTCCGGTGAGGGACAAGGGCTCGGCCCTGATGCTCTGCATCGTGTTCGTGCTGCTCGGCTCGCTGCTGCTCGTGCCGCTGCTGCGCTACACGGCCACGGTGATCCGCGCCAACGGGCAGCAGCGCACGAAGATCAACGCTGCCGAGGTGGCCCGGGGTGCCCTGCGCACCTCGATGGCCAGCCCGGAGGCGCTCTACGACGTGTGCAGCAACTCGGGCCTCCACACTGCGGTGGAACTGGCCGTTCCGGACCTGGGCATGCCGGTGCACGTGGAGTGCACCACCGTGAAGAGCGCCACCGAACTGAACTCCAGCGAACTGCGGTTGGCGATGGCCACCACGGTGGCCGGCTCGGTGCTGCCGCAGGGTCTGGTGGGCACGCCGTATGCAGACTCCGGTTCGCTCGACACCTCGGCGTGGATCGCCCAGACCACCAGCGAGAGCCAGGCCGGGATGATCTTCCTGCCCCAGTTGCCCTCGCACGCGCTGAACCACCCGGCCACCGGCGGCTACATGATGCCGTCCTGGGCCGGCACCTGCCGGGTCTTCTTCCCCGGCACATACTCCGAGCCGGTGCTGGTGAACGACGCCACGCCCACCTACTTCGCCTCGGGCGTCTACTACTTCGAGGACAGCGTGACCTTCAGCGGCTCGGCCAACGTGGTGGTCGGCCAGGGCGCGATCCCCGGCTGTGCCGAAGACCAGGACGCAGCGTTCAACGCCATCAACGCCCCGTTCACGCCGAACGTCTCGGGCCTCGGGGCCACCTTCATCTTCGGTGACGCCGGCCGCCTGGTGGTGACCGACGGCGGCGGCAGCGTGGGGCCCTCGGTGCAGTTCAACTCCCGCCTGGTGGACCCCACCGACGTGGGCAGCCAGGTGTCGGCCGGCGTGTCGATCGTCTCCGTGAACGGGGTGACGGCCGGGTCCACGTCCAGCTCGGCGCTGGAGATCCCCGGTGTCATCTCGGTCCCGAAGTCCTACGCCGAGTTCCATCCTGGTGACGGCACCCCGCCCGCCGATGCCGCCAGTGCCAGCTACCACCCCTCGACGCTGATCCCCACGGTCAGCCCGGATCCGCCGAATCCGGCCATCATCGACATCCAGTTCACCGGCACGGGTTCGGCTCTGCTGTTCGTGCCGGGTTACACGGCAGTGCCGCAGGGGACGATCTCGGTGTACATCGGGCCAGGAATGGGCTCGGGCAAGTCGGTGCAGATCGTCGGTGGCATCCTCGCCGCGCAGGTGGTGCAGTCGACCGACCTGCCCGAGGTGAACCAGATCGGCCACCTCAACCGCGTCGTCCAGAAGACGTTCAAGATCGTCGCCGAGACCCTCGGGCAGGAGCCCAACATCGTGTCGGTGGCACTGGTCCAGGTGAACGACTACGGCGAGTACGCGATCAACTCGTGGGTCACCACCACGCAGTGAGATCGGCGTCCGCCCCCTGAGGTGAGGGGCGTTGGACCGGGTGGGTGAACGAAGGGACGCGGCGCCGGCCCGACCGCGTCAGCGGACGAGCTCCATCCGCATGCCCGCCGAATCCCACGCCGGGTCCAGCGGGAGGCGCTGCATCGCCCGGCCGGCGGCCCGGCGAGCGGTCCACACCAGGCCGGCCGCCTGCAGCACGTGCAGCTGGGCGGCGCCCTTCGGCGGGGTGCGCATCACGACTTCCTCCACGCCGGGCAGCTTGTCGCGGATCAGGCCGACGCGCTCGACCAGCCCGTCGGGCTGATGCGGGGAGCTGGTCAGCGGCCGATCGCCGTTGAGCTGGGCGAACGACAGGTCCGGATGGGCGGCGAAGAAGGTCCGTTGATGGAACGGCTGGAACTCGCGCTCGGCCTCGCGGAGCCACTTGAAGCGGCGGAGATCGGCGTTGGTCAGCCACGGCTCCAGCTCCCGGGCCGCCTCGCGGGTCTCCGCCCGCAAGGCCGCGCGTGACGGCGTGGCCCGCACGGCAACCCGGCGCGGCCAGCCGATCATCTCCATCGCCTCGAGGTCGCACTCGCGGTACGGCCCCGCCGGGTCGTCGCTGAAGCCGATGGGGCACCAGATGGCGGCGGCATCGAACTTGGGGCGGTAATCGAGCACGTCGATGAGTTGGCGAACCACCTCCGGCTCGTCGGCGTTCACGGTGACGCCGGCGAGACGGGCCGGCACGATCAGCCAGCCGGCGGGGCACGGAACGACCCCGGCGATGATCTTGTAGGGCAGGCGTTGTGCGGGCATTGCCGCCTCCGTTTTCGGATCAGACGCCGGCGAGGGTGCCGGCGCCGGTGGTGGCGGTCTGGCCGGCCATCATCGTCGCCTGCGCCTGCGCCTGCGAGCGCTGGGTGGCCGCCTGGGCCAGGATCTCCTTGGGGTACTGGCTGGCTTCCACCGCGACCTCGTAGTCGATGATGCCGCTGGCCACCAGGCGGGCGAGGTCCATCTCGATGGTCTGCATGCCGTCCTGCTGGCCGCTGACCATCATGTTGCGCAGCTGGCGGGTCTTGCCTTCACGCAGCAGGTTGCGCACGGCCTCGTTGGCCATCAGCACCTCGTAGGCGGCGACGCGGCCACCGCCCATGGCGGGCAGGAGGCGCTGGCTGACGACGCCCTGCAACGAACCGGCCAGCATCACCTGGATCTGGTCGCGGCGCTCGGCCGGGAACACGTCGACGATGCGGTCCAGCGCCTGGGCGGCGTCGTTGGTGTGCAGGGTGGCGAACACGAGGTGACCGGTCTCGGCCAGCGTCAGGGTGATGCTGATCGAGTCCAGGTCGCGCATTTCGCCGAGGAGGATGACGTCGGGGTCTTCACGCAGGGCGCTGCGCAGACCTTCGGTGAAGCCGACCACGTCGGTGCCGACTTCACGCTGGTTGACCATCGCCAGCTTGTGATGGTGGAGGTACTCCACCGGGTCTTCGATGGTGAGGATGTGCAGCGGCCGGGTCTCGTTGATCCGGTCGATCATCGCCGCCAAGGTGGTGCTCTTACCGGAGCCCGTGGGGCCCACCACGAGGACCAGGCCGTACGGCCGCTCCAGCAGGGTGGTGGCCGCCGGCGGAGCGCCGAGCTCTTCCAGCGAGCGGACGCGGAAGGGGATGACACGAAGGGCCAGCGCCAGGCTGTTGCGCTGCATGAACGCGTTGGCACGGAAACGGCCGATCGACTCCAGGCCGAACGAGAAGTCCACCTGCATGCGGTCGGCGAGCTCGGCCTTCTGGTGCTCGTTGAGCAGGGAGTAGACCATCCGGTCGCAGTCCTCGGGCTCCAGCAGGGGCACGCCCTCGAAGGGCACCAGCACACCGTCGCGGCGGGCGGTGGCCGGGCGGCCGACGGTGAGGTGAAGGTCGCTGGCACCGGCGGCGATCGTCGCCTGGAGGAGGGTCACCAGCATCGGGTCCGGGTTGAACATGTTGGGCTAGCCTCCGTGTCGGCGCCGCTCGCAGCGACGGCCGTTGCTCGTCATGACGATTGCTCTTGCGGCCGTGTTCGGCCTTCTCATCGGTTCGTTCCTCACCGTGGTGGTCGACCGCGTGCCGCGTGGTGCGTCGATCGTCCAGCCCGGATCGGCGTGTGGGAACTGCGGCCTGCGCCTCGGCCCCCTCGATCTGGTTCCTGTGGTCAGTTGGTTGGCCCTGCGCGGGAAGTGCCGGCAGTGTCATACGAGTATCGGCGTGGAACCCCTTGTGCTTGAGGTGTCAACGTCGGCTCTGTTCGGCCTCACTGCGTGGCACTTCGGTGCGTCGTGGCTCACCCCGGCCTTCTGCGTGCTGATGGCCGGGCTGGTGTCGCTGAGCTGGATCGACCTGAAGACCCAGCGCCTGCCGCGGGAGATCACCTACACCACTGCCGCGCTGGGCGCGCCGCTGCTGGTGGTGGCGGCGCTGGTGGATCACGAACCGAAGCGGGTGCTCCTGATGCTGCTGGGCGCCGCGATCGCCCTGGCCCTGATGGCGGCGATCTACGCCCTCAGCCGCGGCGGCCTCGGCGATGGCGACGTGCGCCTGTCGCCGCTGCTCGGCGGTTACCTCGGCTGGCTGAACCCGGGTCTGGCACCGGTGGGGTTGTTCTTCGGCTTCCTGCTCGGCGCCGTCGTCGGCGTGGTGATGATGGCCCTGCGGCGCGCCGGGCGGCGCACGGCACTGCCGTTCGGGCCGTTCCTCGCTGCCGGCACGGTGGTGGCGGTGTTCGTCGGCCAGGACTACATCGACTTCATCCTCGCCCGCTGATCACCGGCCACCGGCCACCGGCCACCCCACCGGTTACGGCCGGGGGAGGGGACTTCCTGCACTTGCCGGCCGGCGCCGGCAGCGCGACAAGTGGGCTGCCGAAACAGTCGTCAACGTCAGGAGGCTCACGGTGAACATCCACGCAGTCGTCGGTGACGCCATCGTGGTGGACAACATGGAGCTCGGGCATCCGCCGCGCCGTGGTGAGGTGCTCGAAGTGCTCGGCAGCGGGGAGACGCAGCACTACCGCGTCCGGTGGGACGACGGGCACGAGTCGCTGTTCTACCCCTCCAGCACCGCGCACGCCGTGCACCCGGCCGGCTGAGCCGAGGCCTCTGGCCTGCCGTCGGCGGCCGCTGATCAGCCGAGGACGGCGGTGTCCAGGTCGCGCACGCGCGCGGCCATGGTGGTGAGCAGCTTGTGGGTGACCTGGGGGATCTCGTCCAGGACAAGGCGGAAGTCGGCGCCGCCGATCTCCAGCACCAGGCAGTCCCCCTCGGCGACGATCGTGGCCGAGCGGGGGGCGGGGTCCAGCAGGGACATCTCGCCGGCGATGTCGCCCGGCGACATCGAGTGCACCTTGCGCCCGTTGCGGCGCACCACCATGGTGCCCTCCAGCAGCACGATCGCGCTGCGCCCGGCGGAGCCTTGCTCCATCACCACCGTGCCGGCCGGCACGGTGACCTCGGTGCCGGCGGCGGCCACCGTCTGCAGTTCCTTCTGGGTGAGGCCGGCGAACAGCCGGTTGCTCCGCAGATGGTTCAGGTACGCCCGCTTGCTCATGTGCGGAGCGTAACGCGCCGACCGCAGCGCGCTGCGACAGTGGGGTCGCCAGACCCACCAGCGCGCCGGCTGCGGCGAGCGGTACTCAGCCGTGGAGCGTGAGGCGGTCGCCGTCCACGTCCACCGTGAGGGAGCCGCCCTCGGTGATCTTGCCTTCCAGCAGCAGCACCGCAGCGGGGTCGCTGATGGCCCGCTGGATGACCCGCTTGAGAGGGCGAGCGCCGAACGACGGGTCGTACCCCTCGTGGGCCAGCCAGGCCCTCGCCGCATCGGTGACCTCCAGCGCGATCCGCCGATCCGCCAAGCGGGCGGTGAGGCGCTGCAGTTGGATGGTGACGATGTGGGCGAGGTCCGCCTCGGTGAGGGCGCGGAAGCGGATGATCTCGTCCACCCGGTTGATGAACTCGGGCTTGAAGAACCCCATCGGGTCGCCGGGCAGGTTGGAGGTCATGATCAGGACGCAGTTGGTGAAGTCCACCGTGCGGCCCTGGCCGTCCGTCAGCCGGCCGTCGTCGAGCACCTGCAGCAGGACGTTGAACACATCTGGGTGGGCCTTCTCGATCTCGTCGAGCAGCACCACGCTGTACGGGCGGCGGCGCACCGCTTCGGTGAGCTGGCCGCCCTCGTCGTAGCCGACGTACCCGGGGGGCGCGCCGATCAGGCGGGACACGGTGTGCTTCTCCATGTACTCGCCCATGTCGATGCGCACCATCGCCCGCTCGTCGTCGAACAGGAACTCGGCCACGGCACGGGCGAGCTCGGTCTTGCCCACGCCGGTGGGCCCGAGGAACATGAACGAGCCGATCGGCCGGTTGGGGTCCGACAGGCCGGCGCGGGAGCGGCGGATGGCGTTGGACACCGCCGTGACGGCGTCCTCCTGGCCGATGACCCGCCGGTGCAGCAGCTCCTCGAGGTGGACGAGCTTGCTCATCTCGCTCTCCATCAGCCGGCTGACCGGCACGCCGGTCCACTTGCTGACGACCTCGGCGATGTCCTCGCTGTCCACCTCCTCCTTCAGCATCCGGTTGCCACCGGCCTGCAACTGGTCGAGGTGGGCGGTGGCGTCCTCGATGCGGCGCTCCAGCTCGGGGATGCGGCCGTAGCGGATCTCCGCGGCAACGGCCAGGTCCGTCTCCCGCTCCAGCTGGGTGCGCAGCTGCTCCAGTTCCTCCTTCAGCGCCCGGATGGCGTCGATGGCCTGCTTCTCGTTCTCCCAGTGCTGCTTCATGCCGTGCACCTGGGCGTTGAGGCCGGCCAGTTCGTCGACCAGGTCGTCCAGCCGGTCGCGGGACGCAGCGTCGGTCTCCTTCTCCAGCGCCACCTGCTCGATCTCCAGCTGGAGGATGCGCCGCTGCACCACGTCGATCTCGGTGGGCAGGGAGTCGATCTCGATGCGCAGCTTGCTGGCGGCCTCGTCCACGAGGTCGATGGCCTTGTCCGGCAGGAAGCGGTTGGTGAGGTAGCGGTTGGACAGCACGGCGGCGGCGACGAGCGCGGAGTCCTGGATGCGCACGCCGTGGTGGACCTCGTAGCGCTCCTTCAGGCCGCGGAGGATGCCGATGGTGTCCTCCACGCTGGGCTCGCCGACGTACACCTGCTGGAAGCGGCGCTCCAGCGCAGGGTCCTTCTCCACGTACTTGCGGTACTCGTCCAGCGTGGTGGCGCCGATCATCCGCAGCTCGCCACGGGCCAGCATCGG
The DNA here is from genome assembly GCA_020637295.1 of Acidimicrobiaceae bacterium. Lineage (GTDB taxonomy): Bacteria > Actinomycetota > Acidimicrobiia > Acidimicrobiales > Ilumatobacteraceae > UBA668. The sequence continues at coordinate 130,424 of JACJWF010000005.1, forward strand.
CTTGATCATGTTGCCGGCGTCCATCGCGCCCTCGGCCCCGCCGGCGCCGACGATGGTGTGCAGCTCGTCGACGAACGTGATGACCTCGCCCGCTGCGTCGGTGATCTCCTTCAGGACGGCCTTCAGGCGCTCCTCGAACTCGCCGCGGTACTTGGCACCCGCCAGCATGGCCCCGAGGTCCAGCGCGATGAGGCGCTTGTCCTTCAGGCCCTCCGGCACGTCGCCGTCGGCGATGCGGCGGGCCAGCCCCTCGACGATGGCCGTCTTGCCGACGCCCGGCTCGCCGATGAGGACGGGGTTGTTCTTGGTGCGCCGGCTGAGCACCTGGATGACCCGGCGGATCTCGTCGTCGCGGCCGATGACCGGGTCGATCTTTCCGTCGCGGGCCCGCTGGGTGAGGTCCTGCCCGTACTTCTCCAGCGCAGCGAAGTTCTCCTCCGGCGTCTGGGAGGTGACGCGGTGGCTGCCGCGCACGTCCTTCAGCGCCTGCAGGAGCTCCTCGCTGCCGATGCCGAGGCGCTGGTTCATCGCCAGCAGCAGGTGCTCGACCGACAGGAAGTCGTCCTTCAGGTCCTTCTGGTACTGCTGGCCGTGCTGGATGACGTTGTCCAGCTCGCGGTTCATCCGCGGATCGCCGCCACCGTAGGCGCGGGGGAGCTTGGCGACGGCCTCGTCGGCCTTGTTGCGGACCATCAGCGGGGCCAGGCCCAGCTTGGCCAGCACGGCGGGGACGATGGTGTCCTCCTGGCGCATCATGGCTGCCAGCAGGTGATCGGGGGTGAGCTCCGGGTTGCTCAGCGACTTCGCCTGGTCGATGGCCGCGGCGATGGCCTCGCTGGTCTTGAGGGTCCACTTCTTGGGGTCGAGCGCCATGGCGTCACGCTACTCGTTCGGTACCGAACTTGCTACGACTCGACTCAGGATTTCTGAGTGCGTCCCGCCGATCGGACCTCAGCCCCGATCAACTTGGTGGGTCAGGGCTCCTCGCGGACCTGGAGATCGATCACCAGGCGCGGCGGGCCGTCGTACACGTCGACGGTGAAGGGGTAGTCGTCGTCGAGGCCGATGGCCCACGTGGTCATGCCCTCCCAGTTGTCCACCATCCGCATCTCGCGGATGTGGTCCACGTTGGTGGGGAAGATCTGCGTGGGCCCGGTGTAGCCGTGGAACTCCATGTCCTGCATCCACATGCCCATGCGCACGAGGAGGATGGCGTTGCCGGCGATCTCGACGGTCTCGTTGCTCTCACCGAGGGTCACCGGGCCCGGCACGTAGGCGACGGTCCAGCCGGGGAACTGTCCGTCGCCCTGGAGCTCGATGACGATGCGCTCGTGGCACGCGTCGTCCCCGGTGCGGATGTCCGCACCGAGGAGGAAGGACAGCTGCAACGGGTCGGCGCTCTGCTTGGTGGCGGTGTCGCCCAGCGCCGGGCAGGGCACCGTCGTGGTGGTCGTGGTGGTGGACGTGGACGTGGTGGACGTGGTGGAGGACGACGATGTGGTGGGCGGGATGGTCGTGGTGGTGGTGGGCGTCACCGACAGGTCGGTGATCGACGGGGTGCCGCTGTTGGAGCTCGTGCACGCTGCCAGCAGGAGCACCGCAGGGACCAACCAACCTCTCGTCATGCCCACATGATGCGCAGCCCGGTGGCCTCCATTCCAGCCACCCCGCAGATCGGTAGCGTGCGGCCATGACCCGGACGATGGCCGTGGCGGTGCTGGCGCTGCTGTGCGCCTGCGGCGGGGCCGCGCCCGCCGGCACCGTCCCGGCAACCACTGGCGGGACGGTCGCGCCCACCTTGCCTGCCGGCGAGTTGGCGGTCGTGCCCATCCAGTACCGGGACGACGAGGTGGCCGGCCGGATGCAGCTCGAAGTGGTCAACGGCACGGCCGACACCCTGCACGTGGTGGCCGTCCAGTTCGCCTGGGCCGGCTTCACCACGGAGGTCGTCGAGCGGCAGAACGCAGTAGCCCCGGGCCAGCGGGTGGACTTCCCGGTGCCGGTTCCCCCGGCCTCCTGCCACGGCGACGGTGGCGACGGTGGCGACGGTGGCGACGACGGCAACGATGGCGATGCGGCGATGCCCGACGTCCGCACCGCGGTGGCCCGGCTGACACTCGCCGGCGGTGACGTGCGCGAGGTGCCGGTGTTCGACATCAGGGGCGTCGCCGCGGCGCTGTACCGGCGGGACTGTGAGCGTCAGGTGGTCGCGTCGGCGGTGACGATGGAGTGGACCGGTCTGGCGCGCGTGGAGGTGGACGGGCGACCGGTGACTGCCGGGGCGCTGACGCTCACCCGCGGCGCGGCCGCGGGCGATGTCGCCGTACTGCAGATCGGCAGCACGATCACCTACCTGGTGGTGCCGGCCACGGCTGCGCCGCCGGCTACCCCGCCGGCCGCCCCGCCGGCCGCCCCGCTGGTGGTGCTACCGGCCGGTACGACCTCGGTGTCGTTGCCCGTCGTCTTCGAGGAGGGGCGCTGCGACGCGCACGCGCTGGCAGAGGCCAAGCAGCCGTTCCGCTTCGTGCTCCAGGTGGACCTCGGCGATGGCATCGTCCACCCCTACATCCTCGAACCGCCGGCCGGGCAGCAGGAGGCCATGCGAGCCACCGTGTTCGACGGATGCGTGGCGCTGGGTCTGGTGGAGCCGCTCGGCTGACCCCTGCTCTGCTCGCTCAGGTCCCGCCGTGCAGGCGCACCGAGCGATGCACCACCACGCCTCGGGCGGCGAGGCGGGCCGCATGGTCCGCCAGGCGTGGGGCGAACTCGCCGAACGACCGCAACCGTTGCGGCGTCCAGCCGACCTCGGCGAGGCACAGCAGCCGGGGGAAGAACCGCCGCTGCACGTCGTCGAAGGTGGGGACGCGCTCGGTCCACAGCGGGGCCTCGACGCCGGCGATGCGGTCGTCATCCACACCGGGCAGCAGGCCGGCAGGGTCCCATTCGTAGGCGGTGTCCACGTCGATGTCGCCGGCCCAGCGGCGGCCGTGGGGGTCGGTGGGGTCGTGGCGCATGTCGAGGTAGGTGTGCCGCGCCGGCGACATCACGTAGCGGGCGCCGGGCGGGGCCGCCAGCGCGGTCTCGGGGCGCAGCCAGTGCTGCACGAGCGTGCCGGGCGGCAGTGGGTGTGGGGCGATCTCCTCCCAACCGACCATCGTGCTCCCGTGACGGGTGACCGTGCGATGGAGGAACTCCACCCAGGCCGCGTAGTCGGCGGGGTCGGTGGCTGCGGCCTCGTCACCCCCGATGTGGAGGTACTGGCCGCTGACCGAGGCGACGCCGGCGATGACGTCCTCGACGAAGGCCCGGGTCTCGGGCAGGTCGAGGTGGAGGGTGCTGAAGCCGACGTCGCTGCCGGTGTACGGCGCGGGAGGGATGCCGCCGGGGTTGAGCCATGGCAGCGAGGCCAGCGCCGCGTTGGTGTGGCCCGGCAGGTCGATCTCCGGCACGACGGTGACGTGATGCCGCGCCCCATGGCGGCACAGTTCCTGCCAGTCGTCCAGCGAGAACCAGCCACCTGGGTCGCCGCCCGAGGCGCCGGCGCCGCCCACCGCCACCAGGTCCGGATGGGCGGGGATGTCGAGCCGCCAGCCCTGGTCGTCGGTGAGGTGCAGGTGCAGGCGGTTGAGCTTCAGCGAGGCGATCAGTTCGATCAGCCGGGTGATCTGGTCGACGCCGAAGAAGTGGCGGGCGACGTCCAGCATCACGCCGCGCCATTCGAACCGTGGGGCGTCCACGATCCGCACGCACGGCAGTTCGGCGGATCGGGTCGCGTCGGGCAGGAGTTGGAGGAGCGTGCGGGTGCCGTTCCACAGCCCGTGGGCCGTCGGCGCCGTCAGCCGCACGCCGCGCTGGTCGACGTGCAGTTCGTAGGCCTCGTCGCCGTACGCGCCGACGGCGCCGCGCCGCAGTTCGATGTCGCCGGCCCGCGCCTGACCGGCGATGGCGAGGTGCAGCCCGTGGCGGGCCTGGAGGTCGGCGACGAGATGCTCGGCCACATGGTGCACGGCGACGTCCCGGCTCGTCACCACCGCCTGCGCGTCGCGGTGCAGCACGACGGTGCCCGGCAGCACCTCCATCTGTCGTGGCTGCGGCAGCAGGCTGATGGCGGATGACGGTGACACGGGCGCCTCCTCCCTGCACGCGCTCGCGGCGAAACGTACCAGGCGTACGGGAGGGGACGTTCGGCCCTACATGGAGTGGTGCCGGCGGCGTACGAAAGAAGTGCCGGGGGTGACACTCCGGAACCCCGTTCGAGTGAAAGGAAGATCGCTCCACCGCTGCGTCGTTCCCTGCGGCACGGTTGCTCGCTGGGTACCGCCCGTGGCAACGACGCGCGATGGACGGAAGCCTGCCGGTTCGGCAGGTCGTGGGTCCCGTCGCCAAGGTCCCGATCGCGTGGACCTGAGTGCGTGTGGGAACCGGTGGGGGGCGTCATCGGGGGCGCCCCCCACCACCGCGTCCGGGGGTCCGGTCGTGCGGGTGCGGAACTGCCTCGCGACGACCTGGAGATGTTCCGCGATCAGAGCACGGCGTTGATGACGGCCTCGAAGCGATCCCAGCAGGCGGCGATCCAGGCCGGGTCGTCGTCGGCGAACGCGGCGCGGACCTGGGCGCGGACGGCGGGGCCCTCCGGGCCGAGCGGGTCGCCGTGGCCGTGGAGCCAGGCGTCGGCCCGCAGCGCCTGCAACACGGTGACGGTGTCCACCGTGCCGTACTCGATGCAGACGGGGGTGATCGCTGCCTGCGGGGCGAGTTGCTGCACGCTGGTCAGCCAGTCGCCGGCGATGACGGCGGAGACGCTGTCGCCGTCGAGCATCGAGGTGACCTCGCCGAACCAGGTGGCGTTGGCCCGGTCGTACAACGGCAACCCCTTGCGCTCGCAGCCGATCAGCTCGCCGTGCCCCCACGGGCCCAGGCCGGTGTGCAGGTCGATGACCGCCAGGCGCTCCGCCGCCCCCAGGTGCCCGGCGGACCACTCGCGCAGCCACCGGTGGCTCCACGTCGGGCCGGTGCCGCCGTAGAACACGCCGGTGGGGTGGTCGTACTGGCCGCCGCTGACCACCTGCTGCAGCCACGGGAAGCCCTTCTCCATGGCCATCCCGACGAGCGCGTTGGTGGTGCGGTCCTGCTCCTCGGCCGTCCATGTGGAGGGGACCACGAGGTCGGCGATGCCGGCGTACTGCGGGTTCTGCGGCGCAGGCTGCGACCAGTCCGGGAAGTTGCGGTTGAGGTCCACGTTGTCCTCGTTGACCCGCCGCACCCACGACATGCCGAAGGGGTTGAGGGCGTGGACCATGACCACGCGGACGTGGGCCGGCCGGGTGGCCGTGCAGTGGCGCAGCCAGTGGGTCTGGAGCGCGGAGCCGCAGTAGCCCTCCACGCCGTGAGTGGCGGAGAACACGGTGACCACGTCGGCGGCATCGGCCGGGCCGAGCTCGGCGACGTCCACGGCGAGCTGCTCGCCCTCCAGCCCGGTGAGGGGGTGGGGGTAGGTCGTGACGGTGGCGCTGGCGGCCGACGCGGCGGCGAGGAAGTCGGCGCGGGCGGCGGCGTAGGTGGGGCTCAGTGGGGCGATGGTGGGCATGGCGTCAGTGTGCCGCAACGACGTCGGCCACGAGCGCCAGGAGGGTGTCGATCTCTTCGAGCGTGTTGTAGTGCGTGGGCCCGACCCGCACCACGCCGGTGTCGCGGATGCCGAGCGCGTCCACCACCGGCAGGGCGTAGTTGTGGCCGCTCCAGACGTACACGTTGTGGTCGGCCAGGTGGCGGGCCACCGCCGTGTTGTCCAGCCCCGGGCGGGTGAACGACACGGTGGGCACGCGGTGGGAGAGGCGCTCGAGGTTGGTGATGCCGCGGATCTCCACCCCGTCGATGGCGCGCAGCCCGGTGATGAGGCGCTCGCTGAGGGACTCCTCGTACGCCGCCATCGCCCGCATGGCCGAGTGGAGGTCGGCGGTGCGCGCGCTGCACCCGGCCGGCGCAGCGCCGCGGAACTCGCCACCGAACTCCTGCCCCACCCACTGGAGGTACTCGACGGCGCCGATGCAGCCGGCCTGGCCTTCATGGCTCTGGGTGCCGGTCTCCCACCGGTTGGGCGAGTCGTTGCCGGCGGCCTCCAGCTTCCACACCGGCAGGGTCTGCAGCAGGTCCTCGCGACCCCACAGCACGCCCTGGTGCGGGCCGTACCACTTGTAGGCGCTGGACACGAGGAAGTCGCAGCCGAGGGCCTGCACGTCGATGGCGCCGTGGGGTGCGTACTGGACGGCGTCGACATAGGTGATGGCGCCGGCGGCCCGCAGGCGGGCGCACATCTCGGCAATCGGGTTGATCGTGCCGAGCAGGTTGCTGGCCATGTTGAGCGCGGCGAAGCGGGTGCGCTCGGTGATCAGCGCGTCCAGCTGGGCCAGGTCGAACTCGTAGGTGTGCGGGTCGAACGGCAGGGTCTTCACCACCATGCCCCGCTCCGCCGCCATCAGCCGCCACGGCGTGTTGTTGCCGTCGTGTTCCATGGCGGTGACGATCATCTCGTCGCCGGGCTGGAACCGGGTGCCGAGCGAGCGGGTCATCTGGAACGTCAGGCTGGTCATGTTCGGCCCGAAGACGATCTCGCGCTCCGAGTTGGCGTGGTACAGGTCGGCCATCGCCAGGTGCGCCTGGTGCACCAGTTCGGTGGCGTCGATGGTGGTGCGGAAGTGGCCGCCCATGTTGGCGTTGGTGCGCACCAGGCAGTCCACCATGCGGTCGATCACCGGCTGGGGCACCTGGGTGCCGGCCGGGTTGTCCAGGTAGACCCGCGGCCGGCCGTCGTCGGCGAGGGCGAGGGCGGGAAACTGGGCGCGGATGCGGGTGAGGTCGAGCGTCACGCCTGCCGACGCTACCGGTGGCGACGGTGCCGGGTCAGTAGTCGGAGGTGTCGGTGCTGGTGTCCATCGAGCTGGTGTCGGTGTAGCTCGTGTCGGCGACGCTGGTGTCCGTGTAGCTGGCGTCGGCGTAGCCGCCGTCGGCAACCGGGGTCTCGTAGCTGCTGGTGTCCGTGTAGCCGGCGTCGTACCCTGCGTCGGTGCTGGCGTCCGAGTACCCGCCGTCGTAGCCGGTGGTGTCGTGGGCGTAGGCGTCGTCGGTGTACCCGTCGTTGTAGCCGTCCGTGGTCTCGTAGCTGGTGATCGTGGTGGTCTCGTTCGACTGCCACACGTCGTTGGAGTCCTGCCAGTGACCGTCGGCGACGCCCTGGGTTTCGATGGACGCCTGGTTCAGCTCGTACGCCGCCATGTCGTCGCCGGCGAGGTAGGCGTCTACACCGGCCTGGTACAGGTCGTTGGCCACGTCCGACGTCGCGTTGTAGGCGTCCATGCTGGCCTCGCTGGCCTCGGCCACCGCGCTCCAGTCCGTGGAGTCGTAGCTGGTGGATCCGGTCTCCTCCACGGGCACCCCGGGGTCGAACGCCGGGGTCTCGGCCCCGGGATCGCCGACCGAGGTGACCTCGTAGCTCTCGCTGTAGCCGGTGTCGTACGACGTGACGTCGGTGATCTCGGCGCTGCTGTCACTGGTGTCGCTCATGGTGAGTCCTTGGTGTTTCCCGTCGTGTGACGTGGTGGTCAGGTGGCCTTGGCGGCCATGTAGTGGCGGACTGCCCCGAAGGCGACGCCGATCGCGGCGATGGCCCCGATCCAGGCCCCGTAGGCGACGCCGGCGGTGAAGACGCCGGCGCCGAAGTTGGCGGTGCCCCACGACTCGATGTCGCTCCCGGCGCTGTTGAGGTGGAACACCTCGGCGACCACGAGGACGCCGAACAGGGCGGCCGCCCCCACGGCGATCTGCGCGCCGTTGCTGATCGGCTTGCCCTGGCGCAGCGCCAGCGCGACGCCGATCGCCACCAGCAGCAGCGGGCCGAGGATGAGCATGTCGGTGTTGCCGTCGTTCGCCTGGCCCTGGTAGGCGGCGGTCAGTGCGGCGCTGTCCGTGTCCGCGCCGAGGATCAGCCAGGCACCGTCGCCGGACCATGCGTTGCTGCTGTCCTCCTGGTGCACGGCGGCGCCGGTCTGCTGGTTGAACCCGTTCACCTCCACGGTGCCCCACGGCAGGAACGTGGCGATGACGAACAGCGCGGCTGCGGCCAGCATGATGGCGAAGCCGTCGAACTTCTTGAGGTCCTCCAGCAGCCCCTGGGCAGTCAGCGGCGTTGCTGCGGCGGGAGTGCCGGCGCTCGCCATGCCGGGCACGCCGGGCATGCCCGGCATCCCAGGTGCAGGGGGCGCGCCGGGTGCGGGCGGGGCGCCGGCCTGCGGGGCGTACTGGACGGGCTGCACGGGCGCCGGAGCGCCCTGGTTGGTGTGTTCGGTCCAGCGGGTGCCGTCCCAGTAGCGGAACGGTGCCTGGCTGGACGGGTCCGGGTACCAGCCCGGCGGCGGGGTGTTCGGGGCGTTCACGGGTTGCGCCTTTCAAGCGTCTCAACGGTCAAGGATGGAGAAAGTTCCTACAGATTGGCAGATGCGGCACGGCGTCGGTGCCGTGCCGCATCTCCAGGGTGTCGATCAGTAGTCGGAGAGATCCGAGCTGGTGTCGTAGCTGGTGTCGAACGAGCTGCTGGTGTCGAAGGAGCTGCTGGTGTCGAACGAGCCCGTGTCCCACGAGCCGGCGTCGTAGCTGCTGGTGTCGAACGAGCCGGTGTCCCACGAGCCGGCGTCGGCCGTGTCGTAGGTGCTCACGGTCGTCCACTCGTTGGACTCCCAGACGCTGTTGGAGTCGTCCCACGCCTGGTCGGCATAGCCGTCCATCTCGATCGACATCGAGTTGAGGTCGTAGGCGGCCATCTCGTCGCCCGCCAGGTAGGCGTCCACGCCGGCCTGGTAGAGGTCCCACGAGGTGTCGGACAGGGTGTTGTAGTCCTCCATGTAGGCCTCGCTGGCGTCGGCCACGACGCCCCAGTCGGTGCTGTCGTAGGTGTAGGAGTCGGTCTCGACGACGTCGAAGCCGGGCTCGAAGGCGGGGGCCTCGGTGTACGGGTCGTGGACGGTGGTGACTTCGTAGGTGTCGAAGCTGGTGTCGATGGTGGTGGTGTCGGTGTCGTAGCTGTAGTCGGTGTAGTCGCTCATGGTCCTGGGTCCTCCTGGTGTGCCCGCTGTGCGGGTGTTGCGGTGTTGTGCTCCGACCGATGCACGCCGGCGCGGGGAAGTTCCGCGGGTTCCGAAATTTCTTCGGCGGCCGCCGGACTACTGTGATCGGACCGACTGACCAGGGGGTCCGATGGCAACCATTCGCCCAGCCGTTCGAGCCGCAGGCGCCGCCGCGCTCGGCATCCTGCTGCTGGCTCCGGCGCCCGCGCACGCAGGCTCGGAGACCTTCGACCAGTGCGTGGCCCGAAAGGTCGGCGCCGGCGTGGAGCGGGCGGTCGCCGTCACCCAGTGCATGCAGAGCACCGCGTCGACGGTCGCCCAGAACAACCCGATCACCCCCACCGCGTCCGGTTCCGACGACGGCGGAACGTCCGTGGGTGCGCTGCTGGCCGCAGCGGCCGCAGGTCTGGTGGTGGGCGCCCTCGGCATGAAGCTGCTGAAGGGCAACGCGCCGGCAGCGGCGACGCCCGCGCCGGCAGCCATGCCGCCCGCGGGTGCGCCGATGATGGCCCCCGCCGCGCCGCCGATGATGGCGCCCGCGCCCGCTGCCGCGTCGGCCCCGGACGGGCGCGCCGACACGCTGATCGCCGCGCTCATCGACCTCGGCGACCGGGTCAACAGCGCGGCCTTGCGCGCCGAGATCAGCGCCGCGCTGGCCCGTGCGGGGGTGCAGGTGCTGGACCCGCCGCCCGGCACACCGTTCGACGCCCAGCGCATGCGCGGCGTCGGCAGCACGCCGGCCACCGACCCGTCGACCGTCGGCACCGTCGCGGCCACGGACCGGGTGGGCTACGCCTCCGCCACGGCACTGCTCCGACTCCCCGACGTCATCGTGCACGTCGCCTCCTGAGCGCCGATGGCTGTCCCCCCGCCTCCGCCGCCCCTGTCCGCCCGCCTGCGCCAGTTGTGCGACGACCTCATCGACCACCTCGTGCCCGGGCCGGCCATGGCGATGGCCGAGCAGATCCGCGCCAAGCTGGCAGCGCCGCTCACCATCACGGTCGCCGGCGGCGTCAGTTCCGGCAAGAGCACGCTGGTCAACGCGCTGCTCGGCCAGCGGATCGCCGCGGTGGACGCCGGCGAGTGCACCCGCGTGGTCAGCGAGTTCCGCTACGGCACGCACGAGCGGGTGGAGGTCGTGGGCGTGGACGGTGGGGTCACCACCCTGCCGCTCAACCGGGGCCGGATGCCCGATCATCTCGGCATGCCGGTGGAGCGTGTGCGGCACGTGGTGGTCCACCTCTCCAACGCCCTCCTCAACCACATCTCGGTCGTGGACACGCCGGGGCTGAACACGGTCACCGAGGTCAACGAGGAGGCCACCGCGAACTTCCTCGGCGTCAGCGGGCGGGAGGGCGAGCAGACTGCGGACGCCGTCAGCAAGGCCGACGCGCTGGTGTTCCTCCTGCCCCTGCTGCGCCAGGCCGACGCCGCAGTGCTGCGCGGGTTCGCCAAGCTGTTCGGCGACTCCTCGCTGTCGGCTGCCAACGCCATCGCCGTGCTCAGCAAGGTGGACCGGCTGGCCAAGGGCGAGGACCCTCTGGCCGCAGCGGCGCCGATCGCCGACCGCATCGCCGGGGAGTTGCGCGGCGTCGTCAGCGCGGTGCTGCCCGTGGTGGGCCTGCTGGCGGAGAGCGCCGAAGCCGCCGTGTTCACCGAGGCCGATGCGCGTGCGCTCGCCGCCGTCGCCGCCGTGGACGACCCGCTGGACCGGGAGGACATGCTGCTGACCGCGGACGACTTCCTCACGTTCGACCTACTGGATCTCGACGAGCCGGCCCGGCGCCGCCTGCTGTCGCTCCTGGACCTCTACGGCCTGCGTGTCGCCGTGGCCGCGGCGGATCAGGGGGCCCACACCGCCTCGGACTTCCTGCGCGTGTTCGGCGAGGCCAGCGGGTTCCGCGCGCTGCGAGACGTGATCGTCCGCCGCTTCGCCGGCCAGTCCGAGGCGTTCAAGGCGCATGCCGCGCTCAACGACCTGCGGCGCGCGTCCTACCTGCGCAACGACCCGGACAACGTCCGTGCCCTGCGTGCCCTGCGGTCCCCGCTGGAGAAGCTGGAGTTCGACCCTGCCTTCGTGCGGTTGCGGCTGCTGGAGGTCGCCCAGGCCGTCAGCCGCGGTGACCTCCGCCTGCCCGACGAGTTGATGGGCGATGTGTTGGCGTTGGCCGACGCCGGCGACCCGCGCTCGGTGGTGGGTTCGTCGGCGTTCGCCGGCCGCGACGCTGCCGCCGCCGGAGCGGCGCGCTGGTCGGCGTGGGGCAACGACTCGCGGCGCAGCCCGAACGAGTCGCGGATGGCGCGGATGGTGAAGGAGGCCTTCGAGTCGATGTGGCTGGAGTTCGAAAGGGGGGCCAGATGAGTGACGACCCGGACAGCCCGGCACCGGACATGACGGCGGCGGACATGACGGCGGCGGGCGATGACGGCGCTCGGCGAGCCAGCCGCGACCCGTTGGCCACCCAGGTGTCCCGGCTGGCCAACAAGGTGCACGCCGCCGTGCGCGACTGGGAGCGCCCCGACCTGGCGGAGCGGGTCACCGCCGAGGCCGAGCAGTGGACCCGCCAGCAGCTCGTGGTGGTCGCCTGCGGCGACATCAAGCGCGGCAAGAGCTCGCTGCTGAACGCCGTGCTGGACCAGCCAGGCCTGCTGCCGGTGGACGCCGACGTCGCCACCAGCGTGCACCTCGTCGTCCGCCACGCCGACGAGTTCGACATCGTGGTCACCCGCCTCGACGACAACGGCGAGCCCAGCCAGGAGCACGTCACCCGCGACGACCTCGTCGACGTCGCGTCCATGCGCGGCGATGCATCCCGGCGCGAGGGCGTGATGTCGGTGGAGATCGGGGTGGACAACCCACTGCTCGCCCGCGGCATCGTGCTGATCGACACCCCGGGTGTCGGCGGCATGTCGCGTGGCCACCGCGACCTCGCGTTGGCCGCGCTGGGCCAGGCCGACGCCCTGCTGTTCACCGTGTCGGCGGAGGAGCCCGTGGCCCGCTCCGAGCTGGAGTTCCTGGTGGAGGCCAGCGAGCGCACGGAGCACATCGTGATGGTGGTCACCAAGGCGGACACCAACTCCGAAGCCGCCAACGGCGAGATGATCGCCGAGCACCGGGCCAAGATCCGCACGTTCGCCGAGACCCAGCAGCGCCGGGCCGACGAGGGCGAGACCGACGCCGACGTGTCCATGCGCCTGCGCCGGGTGCTGGACGCGCCGTTCGTGCTCACCAGCAGCTTCCTGGCCGAGCAGGCGCGGGCACGGGCCGAGGCCGGCCGCGCCGAGCAGGCCGAGCGCCTGCTGGCCCGCAGCGGCATCGGCGACCTGCGCACCCTGCTGGACCGCAGCGCGGACAACCGCGAGATGATCCGGGTGGCCAACCTCGTCGCCCTGCTCCGCGTGCTGCTCGGCGACGTGGAGCGCGAGACGCAGGCCCGCCAGCGCGCTGCCTCGGGCGACAACCAGGTGGCCGAGGACCTCGCTGCCCGGCAGCGGTCGCTGGAGGAGTTCGGCTCCAAGCAAGCCCGCTGGCGCGGCACGCTGGGCAACAGCATCGTGCGCCTGCAGACCGGTGCGTCCCGGCTGGTCACCAAGGAGCTCAACCGGGTGCGGGAGCGGTACCGCGAGATCATCGACGCCAGCGAGGACAGCGAAGCCTTGATGGCCGCGTTGCCGGCCGAGTTGGAGCGCTCGTTGCACGGGGCGTGGAACGAGATGGTGAAGGCGATCAACGACGACTTCCAGTCCACGCTGGGCACCCTGCTGGCCGACCTCGGCGCCGAGGGGATGGATGTCGTCCTCGGCGAGATGGAGATGCCGGAGGAGCTTCGCCAGCTCTCCGGTGCCCGGTCCAACGCCCGGCCGGACTCCTTCCTCGACGACGGCCTGCCGACGGCCATGCAGACGTACACGTTCGCCAACATCGCCAACTCGGCGGCCGGCGCGCTGGGGCTGGCCACCGGCGGGCTGGGGCTGGTGGCCTACGGCATCGGCGCCGCCGTCGCCATCCCGATCGGCAAGATGCGCAAGAAGTCCCGCGAGAAGCAGCGCCTGAAGATGGAGCTGCACCGCTACGTCGGCGACCTGCTGTTCGGCCAGGAGGGCGTGTCGCGGGAGTTCAGCACGGAGCTCTCGCTGCGCATCCTCGACCTGCGCGAGCAGGTGGAGTTGTTCGTCGAGCAGCGCCTCGCGGAGCGCCGCAAGCAGCTGGAGCGCGAGCATCGCGAAGCACAGGGTCTGTTGCGGTCGGAGATGGGCAAGCGCCAGGAGGTGCAGCGCACCTGCGCCGCCCGGATGAAGGACATCGAGAAGCTGCGCGGCGAGATCGAGCCACTGCAGCAGGCCGTCGACCAGCGACTCACCGGTGGGGCCGCCGCCGGGGGCACCTGATCTCGGCGCCGGCCGAATTTTCCACCGGCCGCGGAACTTCCTGCACGGGGGCCGCATCGGAGGGGACACCGAGACAACAACGGACCAACCCACACGAGGAGCAACCCACAATGAACGACAGCATGACCCCCGACAGCTACGACGACGGAATGGACCACGGCGGCGGTTTCGACGCCGTGGGCGACGGCCACACGATGTCCTACGACTCCGATGGCGACGGCATCGCCGAGACCACGATGATCGACCTCGACGGCGACGGCGTCGCCGACATGTTCGACATGATCGACCCCAACACCGGGGCCGAGCACATCTCCTTCGACTCCGATGGCGACGGCATCGTCGACACGATCGTCAGCGACTTCGACGGCGACGGCGTCTTCGACATGGCGTCGATGGACACCGATGGCGACGGGGTGCTCGACACCTCCTTCGACCCGGAGACCGGCGAGGCCATCGACGTCTCGGACGACGGTTCCACCGAGCCCCCGTTCATCATCGACGACGAGAACACCGACGACGACCCCTACGACGACGACCCCTACGGCGACGACGACGTCCACGGCGACCCGATGGGCGAGATGGAGTACCACCAGGCGCAGGTCGGCCCCAACGACTGCCTGCCCACGTCGGTGGCGATGGTCCTCACCGAGGTGCTCGGCGACGAGGTGCCGCAGGGCGACGTGGTCGACCTGGCCAACGAGATGGGCCTGCTCGGCCCCACCGGGATGTCGATCGACGGTGGCGTGCAACTGCTGGAGCACTACGGCGTGGACGCCGAGGCCTCGTCCGGCACGATGGACGACCTGCGGGCCTCGCTGGACTCCGGCGACGACGTGATCATCGGGCTCGATGCCGACGACCTGTACGGCCAGGGCGACGCCCCGTTCGCCGACGACCTGGTGTCCGGCCACGCCGTCGTGATCACCGGGATCGACGACGAGGCCGGCCTCGTCTACATCAACGACCCCGGCTTCCCCGACGGTGCCGGCGTGGCCATCTCGATCGAGACCTTCGAGGATGCCTGGCAGGACGCCGACCACTCGATGATCGTGGTGGAGCACGACGACGCCACGACTGCCGATGCGGGTACGGCGGGCAACGCCAACCCGTTCGGCAACGCCGGCGGCGAGGACGGCGACGGCAGCCTGCTGGAGTCCATCACCCGCTTCATCCTGATGCCGTTCTCGCTGAAGCTCTGAGCCGTCACGCCCGCACGGCCCCGCTGCCCGGTGCACCATCCCGGTGCCCGGGCAGCGGCGCGTCCCGGCCACGGGCGGGAGCCGCGCTCAGGTGGGCACGATGCCGAAGATCTGGTTGAACGTCGTGGCCACGCAGACCAGGCCGCCCGCCGCCACCGGCTGGCAGCGGTTGCCGCCGCCGGTGGGCACGCTGAAACGGGTCTGCCGGGTGGCGATGTCCACGGCCACGAGGGAGCCGCCGGTCTCCACCACCGCGGTGGTGGCCGTGGTGGCGGGGTGCAGCACGGCGCCCGCGGGCTGGCCGCCGAGCGGCACCTCCGCGACCACCGCGCCGCTGTCCGCCCTCAGCACTCGCAGCACCCCTGTGTCGTCCACCACGGCGGCGAGGTCGCCGGCCACGGCAACCGGTCCGGCCGGGGCACCGCCCAGCCGGATGGTCCAGGTGCCGGCACCATCGGCCAGGCGCACGCCGTGCAGCACCCCGTCGGCTGCGGCCACCAGCAGGTGGGTCGCAGCCACTGCGGGGGTGAGGACGATCTGGCCGCTGGTGCGGTACCCCCAGCGGACCTGGCCCGTGGCGGCGTTGGCCATGTACACCTGGCCGGCGGTGGTGCAGATGGCCACCTCGCTGCCCACGGCTACCAGGCCGGCGCGCACCGCCGCCCCCACCGGCAGTTCCCAGCGGAGCGCCCCCGAGGCCCGGTCGATGCCCACGGCCTTGGCGCCGTCGTGGCCGGCGACGATCATCGGGCCGGCGACGGCAGGGGTGCTGATGACCGGTGCGCCGAGCGAGGCCTGCCAGCGGACGGCGCCCGTGCCACGATCCAGGTGGATGACCCGGCCGTCGTTGCTGCCGTGCACCACCCCGTCGGAGGCCAGCGCCGGTGCCGCCCACCCGGGCGCGCCGAGCGAGGCCTGCCAGCGGACCTGGCCGTTCGCCGGGTCGATGAGCCGCACCACTCCGGCGAGCCCAGCGGCGACGACGGCGGTTGCGTCCGCAGCGAGTTGGCCGGGTGCGTCGGCCAGGGGCACGTGCCAGGCCACGGTGACGGGCTGCACGGGCGGCGGGGCGATGGCGGCAGGCGGCACGGACGGAGGCGGTGCCGCTGCCAGCGAGGGCGGAACGGTGGGCGGTGGTGCCGCTGCCAGCGAGGGCGGAACGGTGGGCGGTGGTGCCGCTGCCAGGGAGGGCGGAACGGTGGGCGGTGGTGCTGCTGCCAGGGACGGCGGTGCGGCGGAGGCGGGCGTGGTGGGAGTGACCATCGGGACGGGGCCGGTGGGGTCGTTCCCGAGGCGCTCGTGGGCCTTCGGCAGGGGCAGGTTCTCCAGCCAGTTGCCACCTGCCGCAGGCGCCGGCGCGGCGGGTGGCGGGGCGATCCCCATCACTGCGGTGGCGGCGTCCGGCGGTGGTGGGTCGCCGACCGGCAGTGGCGACGGTACGGGGGTGTCGGCAGGAGTGCCGGGAGGTTGGGGCGCCGGCCCGCCGCCCGCCGGCCCGGGCCGGGGCATGAGGAACCGCAACGCGGCCAGCCGCGCCGCGCCGAGCGCCACCACACCCTTCGGCTCGTCGCGGGTGATCACCCGCGCGCCGAACCGCTCCGTCACCAGTTGGCCGACCAGGGGCACACGCGAGGACCCGCCGACGAGGAAGATGGCCGCCAGATCGTCCACCTTCATGCCGGCGTCGAGGATGGTCTCCTCCATCAGATCGACCGTGCGCTCGACGTCGTCGATGATCATCGCCTCGAACTGGCTGCGGTTGACGACGATGTCGCGGTCGGCGACGGGCACGAACACCTGGGTGGAGGTGTACGACGAGAGGGCCTCCTTGGCCCGCCGGGCCTGCACCAGGAGGTCCAGGGCGGCCCGCTTCCACTTGCGGTCCTCACTGGTCATCATCTGGTCCCAGAGTTCCTCGTCCACCTCGGCGAGGCACTGGCCGAAGTAGCGGAACAAGCGGTGGTCGAAGTCCTCGCCGCCGATGTTCTCGTCGCCGCCCGGCACGCCGACCACCTCGAACCCGCCGGCGGTGCGCTGCAGGAGCGCGGTGTCGAAGGTGCCGCCGCCCAGGTCGTAGACGCCCACGTGGGCGCCCATCTCCACGTGTTCGCTGGCGTAGTGGATGGCGGCGGCGACCGGCTCGTCGACCAGTTCCACCTTCTCCAGGCCGGCCCGCTGGGCGGCCTCCACCAGTGCCTTGCGCCGTACACCGGCCCAGCGCACCGGGTGGGTGATGATGCAGCCCGAGGGGGCCTCCCCGTGGCGCAGGCGGCCCTCGGCGACGATGGTGCGGATGACCGCCGCCGCCGCATCGCGGGCATCCACCGGTTGGCCGCCCAGCAGCAGCGGCGCCGGCGTGCCCAGCGACCGCTTCGGGGTGCGCTCCAGGCGATCCGGATGCACGCCGGCCAGGTTGTCGGCGGCGGCGCCCACGGTGAGTTGGCCGTCGGGGGTGAGGAGGACCATCGAGGGGATCCAGCGGTTGCCTTCGATCTCCAGCGGGGCCACCGACGGCGCCATGATCGGTGCCACCTTGCGGCCCGCATGGTCGGCGGCGAGGCGCCGTGGGTCCAGTTCGCCGACGGCACCGGCGGATCGGGACGTCCCGAAGTCGATCCCGATGGTCCAGCTCACTCCGCTCCTTCCGACCCCGTCTCGCGAATCGCACTACTTTAGGCAGGGATGGAACGGGGCTTCGCGACGCACGCCCAGGTGCTGCAGGCGGTGGCCGAGGCGCGGGCACGCAACGACTTCGCCGCGATCGACGCGGCGCTGGCCGAGGTGGTGGACCGTGCGGCGGCGGGCGACCAGCGCGAGCTGGCATTCCTCCTGGAGGTGATCGACCAGCACCGCCTGGCGCTGGGCGCGGTGCGCAAGATGCTGATCGACGAGGGCGACGTGCACGATGCGCTGCAGCACACGCTGATGGCGGTGCACAAGAGCATCGGCACGTTCGAGCGCCGGTCACGGTTCACCACCTGGCTGTACCGCATCGCCGAGCGCGAGGCGCTGCAGGTGCTGCGGCGCAACAAGCGGGTCGCGGTGCCCGACGGCGAGGACCTGTCCGGCCTGGTGGAAGAAGTTCGCAACATGAGCAGCATCGTGGCCAGCCGGGCCATGATCCAACAGGCGCTGGAGGAACTGGACGACAAGTTCCGCGAGCCGGTGGTGATGTGCGACGTGCAGGGCATGGACTACGCCACGATCGCCGAGACGCTGGGCATCCCGCTCAACACCGTGCGCACGCGGATCAGCCGCGGCCGCCAGTACATCGCCGACCGGATCCAAGAGCAGTTCCGCAGCGGCGGATCCCTGGCCTGACGCGGGCGCCGCCATGTCCGTCCCCCCGTCCCAACCACCCCTGTCGCCGGGTGAGGCACGGTCGTTCGGCAGCGGGCGCTACGTCGTGCAGCGGCGCCTCGGCGCCGGCAACTTCGCCACCGTCTACCTGGCGCACGACGAGCGCCTGGACGTGCCGGTGGCACTGAAGCTGCTGTCGGACCGCTGGTCGTGGGACGCCGAGGTGCGCGGCCGCTTCGTGCAGGAGGCGCGGCTGCTGCGCTCGATCAATGACCCTCGCGTGGTGCAGATCCGCGACATCGCCGAGACCGACGACGGCCGCCCGTACCTGGTGATGGACTTCGCCACGGAGGGCACGCTGGAGCAGCGGATGTTCGAGTTGGTGCAGCGCCAGGCTCGACCCGATGCTTCCCAACTGCGGGTCGCCGCCCGAGCACTCGCCGACGCGCTTGCCGTCCTGCACGACCGGCGCATCGTCCACCGGGACATCAAGCCGTCCAACCTGCTGATCACCCGCGAACCGGGCGCCCCGGGTGCGCCCGCGGTGGGTGCCCCCGGCGACGTGTTGCGGCCGGGCGAGCGGCTGATGCTGGCCGACCTGGGGTTGGCGAAGGATCTGGCGATGAACTCCGGCGTCACCGTGGGTGCCGGCACCGCGGGCTACATGTCGCCCGAGCAGATGGTGCCCGGCGGCCGGATCGACGAGCGCACCGACATCTACGCGACCTCCGCGCTGCTGGCCCAGATCGCCACCGGAGAAGCGCCGGACCCCGCCCGCCGCGTGTCGGGAGGTGCGCTGGAGCACGGCCGCCCGCTGGGGCCGTTGCCGCCCGCGCTGTCGCCCGTGCTGCTGCGCGGCCTGGACGTGAACCCGGACCGCCGCCCGCAGACGATCCAGCAGTGGGCGGCCGAGGTGGACAGCGCGCTGGCGCCCGCTCTCGTCCCGCCGCCGCCGGCCCGCCCTTCCTCCCCGCCTCCACCTCCGCCGTCCACCCCCACTGCCGCGCCCCCTCCGATGTACGGCCCGGGCCCCGTGTCCGGACCCGTCTCGGGCCCCGTGTCGGGCCCGGTGTCGGGTCCGGTGTCGGGCCCGGGCTGGCACCCGGTCGTGCCGCCCGCCGCCGCTCGTCGCCCGTCGCCGCGGCTGATTGCAGCGGTCGCCGCGGCGGCGGTGGTCCTCGTCGTGGCGCTGGTGGTGGCGTTCAGCGGTGGTGGTGGCACCGCCGATCAGCCGTTCACCGTGGACCTCACGGGGCCCACCGAGGTGAAGGTGGGGGAGTCAGCCAGATGGGACGTCGCCGCTCCGTCGACCGCGGTGTCGGGCACGTGGTCGCTCACCGGGCCGGTGCAGATCGGCGAGGGCCGCGATCAGTGGAGCCCCGGCAGCTGGTTCGAAGGCACCTGGAACGTGGAGGCCACGGCGACGCTGACCATCACGGTCCGCGACGCTCAGGGCAACACCGCCTCGGACTCGGTGACGTTCGTCGTCGTCCCCTAGCGCACGCGGCGTGCCCCTCAGTCGGTCGAGGCCGGAGGTGTCCCGTCGGGCCACCAGCGCACCGCCAGCGCGGCCGCCGCCACTGCAACGCCAGGCCGGGTTCGATGCGCTGAAGGCTCGCCTGCTCGGCTGACCCCGGTCGCCCTGCGCCTCAGTTGCGCAGGAGGTCCTTGGCGATGTGGGTGATCTGGATCTCGTCCGTGCCGGCGTAGATCTGCAGCACCTTCGCGTCGCGGGCCAGTTGCTCCACCCGGAACTCGCTCATGTAGCCGTTGCCGCCGAACAGCTGCACCGCCTCCATGGCCACCTCGGTGGCGGCGCGGGCGGAGTAGAGCTTCATCGCGCTGGCCTCGGCCAGGGTCATGGAATGCCCGGCGGCGCCCATCTCCAGCGTGCGGAACACCAGGTTCTGCACGTTCATGCGGGCGACTTCCATCCGCGCCAGCTTCTCCTGGATGAGCTGGAACTCACCGATCGGCTTGCCGAACTGCACCCGGTCCTTGGCGTACTGCACGCTGAGCTGCAGGCACTCCTCGATGATGCCGAGCGCCATCGCGGCCACGCCGCTGCGTTCCTGCATGAAGGTGGCCTTCGCGCCGTCGCGGCCGCCGGCGGGGAGGTCTTCGGTCTCGCCGATGAGCCGGTCGCGCCCGACCCGCACGTCGTCGAGGAACAGTTCGCCGGTGGGTGAGGAGTGCATGCCCATCTTGCGCAGCGGCTTGGACTGCACCAGCCCGGGCATGCCGCGGTCGAGCACGAACGACAGCACCTTGCGCTCCTCCGGCGGGTTGCCCTCGTCGAGCTTGCAGATGAACACGATGGTGTCGGCGTACGGGCCGTTGGTGATGAACGTCTTCGACCCGTTGAGGATGTAGTCGTCACCGTCGCGGCGGGCAGAGGACTTCATCGACCCGAAGGCGTCGCTGCCGGAACCGGGCTCGGTGATGGCCCACGCGCCCACCTTCTCCATCGTCAGCAGTTCGGGCACCCAGCGCTCCTTCTGGGCGATCGTGCCCTTGGCGTTGATCGCCGCCGACGTGAGGCCCATGCTGACGCCCATCGCCGTGACCATGCCAGGGCAGACGCGGCACAGTTCGATGATCGGCAGCATCGTCATGCCGCCACCGTCGCCGCCGGACTCCTTGCGCGCCGGCGGCTGCTCGCCGCGGGCCACGGCCTCGGCCGCAGCCTTCTCCCGCTCGATCTGCTTCTTGAATCGCTCGCGGGCCATCACGTCCATGCCGAACGTGGCGAACATCTTGCGCAGGATGTCGTACGGCGGCAGGTCGCCGTGCTCCAACTCCTCCACGTGTGGCCGGATCTCCTCGTCCACGAAGCGGCGCACCGCCTCGCGGATCATCAGGTGCTCCTCACTCCACTCGAACATGACGTGCCTCGTTCCCGACGCCGCGGTGGCGCCACGGTCCGATGGTAGAGAGCGGCGCCGCCGGAGTGCACGTCGGCGCCGGCCGGGACCTTGGTCGGTGGTCGTCCACTCACCGAGCCGATACCCTAGGGGGTATAAAGAAGGTCGAGAGATGACACGCAACGGGTTCACGGGATGGCGCCGCCTGGCCGCGCTCGGCGCCGTCGCACTGGTGGCCCTGGCCGCCTGCGGGAACGACGGCGGCGGCAACGGTGGCGGCAACGGAAGTGGCAATGGGAACGGGAACGGCAACGGCGGGGTGAGCACCGAGGACGGCACCACTCGCGTGGATCCCACGGATGTGGCCACCCAGATCGACTCGATCCCGCTGGCGACGCTGACCGACGACGAGGTCGCCGGCCTGGTGTGGATGCGGGAGGAGGAGAAGCTGGCCCGCGACGTGTACACGACGCTTGGCGAGCAGTACGACCTGCGGACCTTCGACAACATCTCGAGCGCCGAGCAGACCCACATGGACTCCGTGCTGGTGCTGCTGGAGCGCTACGGCATCACGGACCCGGTGGCCGGCAAGGGCGTCGGCGAGTTCACCGACCCGACCATGCAGGGTTTGTACGACCAACTGGTCGCCGCCGGCAGCGAGTCGCTGGTGGCAGCCCTGTCGGTGGGTGCCGAGATCGAGGAACTGGACATCGTGGACCTTCGCGACCGGGCGACGGGCACGGCCGACATCGCGCTGGTGTACGGCAACTTGGAGCGCGGCTCGCGCAACCATCTGCGGGCCTTCACCCGCCAGTTGGGCAACAACGGTGCCACCTACACCCCCACCCACCTCAGCCAGGCCGACTTCGACGCGATCGTCAGCGGCGACATGGAGCAGGGCTCCGGTGGATGACATGCTGGCCGCAGGGAATCAGCGCAGCGCGGTCGGTGTTGGAGACGCCGTGACCACACCCTCCACCGTCACCGTCTACTGGCGGCCAGGCTGCCCGTTCTGCTCCATGCTCTTCCGCGGCCTGGACCGCCACGGTGTGCCGTACGAGCGGGTGAACATCTGGGAGAACGAGGCCGGCGCGGCGTTCGTCCGCTCCGTCGCCCGCGGCAACGAGACCGTTCCCACCGTCACCGTCGGGGCCACCTCGCTGGTGAACCCGCGTGCCGCGGAGGTGGCCGAACTGGCGGCGTCGGCGCCCGCTGCCGGCTGAGGCCTGGAGGCCACCTGGGGAGATCCCGCCCTCGCCGGGCGGGCCTGGGTACCGTCCTCACATGGCCCGCCGAGCTGTTGCCCCCACCCGCTACGCACCCTGGATGGGGCTGATCCGCCTGCTGCTCATCGGCGTGGGGCTGGTCGTGCTCTTCTCCCTCATGCCGCTCCACCGGCGTGGCTGGCTCAGCGTGCTGCTCGGCGTGCTGGCGATCGCTGCGATCACACCGCTGACCATCCGCCGGGTGCACCGCATCCGCACGTCGGACCACCCGATGCTGGACGCCGGTGAGGCGCTGCTCAGCGTGCTCGCGCTGCTCGTGCTCGGCTTCAGCGCGGTGTACCTGGCCATCAACCGGCACGCCGGTGAGTTCACCGGCCTGCACACGCGCATCGACGCCGTCTACTTCACGCTGACCACCCTGTCCACCGTGGGCTTCGGCGACATCACCGCCACCGGTCAGGCGGCGCGCATCGCGGTGACGGTGCAGATCCTCCTGGACTTCGTGTTCGTCGGCGTCACCGTGCGGGTGCTGCTGGACGCTGCCCACCAACGCCGCAGCGAGCGCTCCTAGTACTGCGGGCCGTGGCTGCTGTCAAGGGTCCCCCGCCCCTTGCCCTCACCGGCGTATCGGCGCACACTGTCGTCAGTCCCCCTATGACCGAGCCTCCGGGAGCGGTCCTCTGAGGGCGAAGGGAGTCCCCCTAAGGGACCTCGGCCCTCGCAGCCGATATCGCTGCGAGGGCCGACCCATTTTTCGTGCCAGTCAGGGTGACGGCGCCGGGTCTTGGGTGGTCTGCCAGGATGCCGGATTCGGGTGGGCGCGTGACGACGTGCTCCACTTCTGGACGTACCCATTGCTGGCATCGCCGTTCGTCGGGGTGGCGAACCTGATGCGCCACGGTCGCCGGGGTCGGGCAGGGGCTGCGCATTCCCACGGTCACCCGGATGGTGACGCCGATCGTCAACCCGTACGCCGGCCTGTTGATGTCGTGGCCGGGGTTGGTGGCCGTGGAGCCCGTCGGTCAGAGCTCCGGCAGGAGCGGCGCCGCCCATTCGGCGGGCGGGTGGTCACGGTGATGTCGCAGGAGACGCTCGAACTCCGGGGTCGGCATCGGTCTGGCGAAGAGGAAGCCCTGATGCAGCTCGCAGCCCATTGCGGCCAGTGCGTGTGCCTGCGACACGGTCTCCACGCCTTCTGCCACGGCAGTCAGGCCGAGGGTGCGGGCCAACTCGAACGTGGAGCGGACCAACTGGTCGGCCCGAGCGGAGGTGCCGAGGTCGCGCACGAAGACGCGGTCGATCTTCAGCGTGGTGGCCGGCAACTGGGCGAGGTGGCCGAGCGACGCCCACCCCGAGCCGTAGTCGTCGACGGCGATGCGGAACCCGGAGATGGACAGCTCGGCGACGGCCCGCGCGGCGCGCATGTCCAGGGGCGCGCTCTCCACCAACTCGACCTCCACCTGGTCGCGCGCCAGCGAGTTGCGGTCGACCAGTTCGGCCAACTCGAGCGCGAAACCGGGCTCGTGCAACTCGCTGATCGACGCGTTGAGGGCGACACGCTCCACGCCGAGTGCCAACCAGTGCGGTGCTTGCTCCACCGCCAGGCGCCGCAGGTGGCGGCCGAGGCGGACCATCAGGCCGGCCCGCTCCGCCTCGGGGAGGATCACGCTGGGCAACACCACCTCGCCGGCCTCGGTGCGGCCGCGCACGAGTGCCTCGACGGCGACGATCCGCCCGTCGACGCTGGCCACCTGCGGCTGCCACCAAACCTCGATGCGGCCACCCTCCAGCGCGGCCGGCAGGTCGAACCAGGTGTGCTCCGGGGCCAGGGGGCTGCGGCCGCCGATGGACGGGTCCATCGGGCGGCCGGTGGCGGCAAGGACGATGGCCAAGCGGTCGGCGGTGCGGGTGAAGCGGGCGACGTGGGCGTCGTCGAACGGGTTGCCGAAGCGGCTGGACACGATGAGCACGCCGATCACGGCCGAGCCGTGCCTGAGAGGGATCGCCAGCGATGCGGTGAGGCGGGCGTTGAACGCACGGGCGCGCCACGCCTCGTACCCCGGCTGATCGGGGGTCATGGCCACGGCGCGGTGCTCGCGGATGGCGGTGCCGGCAGGGCCGAGGCTCAGCGGCCCCTCGTCCCAGCGAACCTGGAGGTTGTCGAGGTACTCGACGTCACCGTCGGCTGCCACCACCTGCACGGTGCCGTCGTCGAGCGGCACACCGAACCAGGCCATCTCCACCTCGGCGAGTGCCACCAGCCGCTCGCAGGTTCGCTGGACCAGTTCGGTGGCCTCGAAGTGCTGCGGGACATCTTCGAGGATCGCCTCGGCGAGCGCGCTCTCCACCTTGTCGCGGCGTTCGTCGGTGACGTTGCGCAGCCTGCCCTCGAGGGCAGTCGCCCGGCCGCGTCGGTCCGTCACGGACAGCACGTCGAGCAAGGTGTGCACCACGCGGCCGTCAGCGGTGACCCAGCGGATGGCCACGCCGTGGCGGGTCTCCAGCGTGAGGAGCAGTGGGAGCAGGTGGCGGTCGGCGGGGTGGACCAGCCAGGCGACGGCGTCGGCTCGCTGGCGCAGGTCCTCCGGGTCCAGGCCCAGCCAGTCGGAGACGATGTCGCTGACGTACTCGAGGTGCGGGTGCGGCCTGGACCGGTACAGGAAGGCGGCGTCGCCGCTGGACTCGATGAGTCGGCGGGTGCGATCCGCCGCCTGGCGGGCGCGGCGGTCGTGGGACACGAGCACCAGGAAGAGCAGGCACGACGTCGCCGCGACGAAGCCGAGGCCCTTGATCAGTTCGAAGCCGGCGGCGTCGCTGACGTGCCGGGTGATCCACGAGGAGCCGATGATCCAGGCCGTGGCACACGCCGCGTAGAAGAGCGCGTGGCGCGCGGCGCGGCCGTACTGCTCGCCCCGTGTCATGCCGGCCGGGCCATCCCCATGACCCGGCCTGCACGTGCCGATGCTGCTGAGAGCCGTCCTGTCACTCTTCGCACCTCGATTGCAGACCGCCACGTACCGTAGTGCGCCCGGCGCACTTGGCGGCGCGCACTTGTGATGGCGGCGCGATCAGCCGCCGGATGGCTGGGGCCGAGCGGCGGTCACTTCGTCGGCCAGGAGGTGTACGGAGTGCGCGGCCACCACACCGATGAGGGAGAGCGGGAGGAGCGTGGCGGGCACCATCGCTGCCGCGTTCAGCGACGCCACCACGGGGTACCGCAGCGCCGTGGCCATCGCTGCCGACATGCCCACAGCGAGTGCGAGCGAGATGGGGATGGAGGGGATCAGTTGGTGCATGGCCAGCGCAGCCGCGCCGCCGACGAACGCGGCAGGGAAGATCCGCCCGCCGCGGTACCCGGCGGCGATGCTCCAACTGCTGGCGAGGATCTTCACCACCAGGGCCACGAGAATGGCCCCCAGCGTGTCCCGCCGCACCGCCAGTTGGAGCAGTTCGGGGATGCCGGAGAACCTCACCTCTTCGCCACCGATGGCGTACAACCCACCCAGCACCAGCCCACCGACCGCGCCCATCAGCACCAGGTGACGGGCTTCGAGGGCGACGGTGATGCGGCGCAGCAGCGGCACGGCGCGGTCCACTGCCAGCCCGGCCGCGCCGGCCACCACGCCGATGAGGATGGCCCAGAGGAGATGCACGAGGCGGAAGCCGTCGTAGGGCAGGGGCAGGTGGACGAGGGGCTCCCAGTGGAACACCTGCTGGGCCAGGACGGCTGCGGAGGCGGCGGTGATGGAGGGCAGGAGGAGCACGGACATCACCGGACGGTGCCGCTGGGGATCAGTTCCAGCAGCGGGATGACGCCGGCGACCGGGCTGCCGAACATCGCGGCGAGCAGCGCGGCCAGGCCGGCGCCCTGCACCAGTGGGTGGATGCCGGCCGGAAGCCGGCCCCATCGAGCCAACTGCAGGGCCGCCCCTGCGGCGGCCGGGAAGACCGCACCCTCAGGCCCCAGTGCCGCCCCGCCGACGAGGCCGACCAGGCCGACCAGGCCGACCAGGCCGATGGCGACGGTGCCGAACACGGTGGCCCACCGGGTGGGCGCCGGGGGAGGTGGTGACGGCCGACGTGCCACTGTCCTGGTGCATCCGCGGGAGCGTAGTCATGGCGGCGTTCCGGCTTGCCCATTCCCCCGGCCGTGGTGTTAGGCTTGCCTTACGTCTTGCGACTGCGATGAACAGACTGCGATCAACAGGAGGTCGGGCGGACGTGGCAATCGTGTGTCATTGTGTCGGCGTTCGGGACCGGGCGATCGTGAAGGCTGTGCATCACGGCTGCTGCGACCTCGCCGCGGTCCAGGCGGCCACCGGTGCCGCCACCCAGTGTCAGGGCTGTGTGCCGCTGGTTGTGGACATCATCGCTGCCAACCTTCCGTCGCCGGCGCTGCCCGCCGCCCTCGCGACTGCGTAGCCTGGGCCCATGCAAGGCGACGCCAAGGTCATCGAGATCCTCAACGACGTGCTGACGGCCGAACTCACGGCGATCAACCAGTACTTCATCCACGCCAAGATGTGCGAGAACTGGGGCTATGGCCGCCTGGCCGAGTACATCCGTCACGAGTCGATCGACGAGATGAAGCACGCCGACGTGCTGATTGACCGCATCCTGTTCCTCGAGGGGCTGCCCAACATGCAGCGCCTGTACCCGGTGCAGGTGGGCGAGACGGTGAAGGAGCAGTTCGAGGTGGACCTCCAGTTGGAGTACACCGCAGTGAAGCGGCTCAACGCAGGCATCGCCGTGTGCGTGGAGGTCGCCGACAACGCGACGCGGGCGCTGCTGGAAGGCATCCTGGTGTCCGAGGAGGAGCACGCCGACTGGCTGGAGGCTCAGCTGGAGCTGATCCGCCAGGTGGGCGAGCAGAACTACCTCGCCCAACAACTGCACGGCTGAGCCGGTCGAGCGCGTCCGAACGCGCCCGACGCCGTGGTGCCCCGCTGACGCGGGGCCTACGGGCTGGGCGGGGGCGGTGGGCTCGATGATGGCTGGGCCGGCGTCACGTGCATCCAGTTCTGCTGGGTGAACGCGATGGTTGCCGGGTCGAACACGGCGAACTCCAGCGTGCCGCAGGTGGTGCAGAGGAAGCTCCACACCTCGCCACGGTGGACGCGGAAGATGCCACGCTGGGTTGGGTCGCGGTGGATCTGGAAATCCACCCACGACGAGTTCTCCCCGAAGCTGACGCCGTTGCGGGCAGCCTGCACCGTCGTTGCTCTGCACTTGCTGCACACTCCATCACGCATGTGCCGCAGCGTAGGCGTCCCCGAAACCCCGACTTCGCGTCGCGTCCCTGGCCGAGCTCGCCGTGATGAGGGCCGCGACATGAATCGGGGCGGCAGGGGCGATCCGGGGGTGTGAGGAGGTGGCGAAGGGTTCTCCGGGCTAGAGGTTGATGTCGAGTTGGAGGGAACCGGGGTCGGCGGCGTGGCGGGCGACCGTGACGGTGTGGGTGCCGGCCGGGGGACGCCAGGAACGGGTGGCGCTGTCCCGGGTGGCGAGGCGTGCGGTGGGCACCTCGATGCTGAACGGCACGGTGGCGCCGGCCGGCACGTGGACTCGGGCGAACCCGATCAGTCGCTGCGGGGCCTCCGGGTCCGGCAGGGTGGCGTAGACCTGCACCACGTCGGCACCGTCGCGGTCGCCGGTGTTGGCGAGATGGCCGGTGACCCGGATGGCGGCACCGTCGGCCGACACCGCAGCGGTGGCATCCGCGATGGCGAACGTGGTGTACGACAGGCCGAACCCGAACGGGTAGGCGGGTGGGATGCCCAGACGGCGCGCACGCCACCAACCGTGCCAACGGTCGTAGGTGAACGTCGTGGCGTTGGCGTCGAAGGCCGGAAGGTCGGCCTCGTCGGCCGGCACGGTGAAGGGGAGGCGGGCGGAGGGATTGACGTCGCCGAGGAGGACGTCCGCCAGCCCGGCACCGGCCTCGGCGCCGCCGTACCAGGCCTGGACGATGGCGGGCACGGCGTCGTTCCACTCGGTGGTGATGACCGCGCTGCCGGCCTGGATGGCGACGATCGTCCGCGGGTTGGCCGCGGCCACGGCGCGGATGAGCGCGACGTCGTCGGGCAGCAGGCGGAGGGAGTTGCGGTCGCCGCCACGGCTGAACATGCGCGGCCGGACGGCCAGGCGGTCGGGCTTCGGCGTGTCCGGGAGCTGGGCGAGTTGGGCCTCGAAGCGGTCCACCACGTCGGGCTCATCGCCGGGCGGGAACAGCGCCATCAGCGACGCATCGGTCTCGCCGATGTACTCGCCCTCGTCGAGGTAGGTGTAGCCGACCACCACCAGCGCCGCGTCAGCGGCCGCTGCCGTCGCCGCGGCCCGAGCGGGGTCGCTGCCGTCGTCGTGGACCACGTCGGCGATGGTGTCGCGAAGGCCGTCCAGCACGGTGCGGCAGTCCAGGTCCCACACGTCGCTGGACCCGCCGTCGCCGATGTTCACCGTGCCTGCCAGCCGGCCGATCACGGCGAGCCGCCGGGACGGGTCGAGCGGCAGCACGGGCCCCTCGTCGCCCATGGGCTGGTTGCGCAGCAGCACGACGGAACGGGCTGCCGTCTCCCGCGCCAGCGCCCGGTGGGCCGGCGAGCCGAGCACCGCAGCATCCGGTGCCGGCGTGGACAGCACCTCGTCGAAGCGCAGCAGGGTGGCGATCAGCCGGGTGACGCTGCGGTCGATGTCGGCCCAGGTGACCTCGCCGGCGGCGATGGCCGCGGGGAGGTGCTGCTGGCGGACCATGCGGTACGGCATCTCCACGTCGAGCCCGGCCGTGACGGACGTGGCCGCGTCGCGCACGCCGAGGATCCAGTCGCTGATCACGAATCCCTCGAAGCCCCATTCGTAGCGCAGCACGTCGGTGAGGAGGGCGTGGCTCTGCCCGCACCACTCGCCGTTGACGCTGTTGTAGGCGGACATCACGGAGGCGGCGCCCTCGTCGATGGCGCGGCGGAAGTGGGGGAGGAACACCTCGTGGAGGGCCACGTCGTCCACCTCGATGTCCACGCTGAAGCGGGCGTTCTCCATCGAGTTGCAGGCGAAGTGCTTCACGCAGGCCATCACG
Source organism: Acidimicrobiaceae bacterium (assembly GCA_020637295.1). Taxonomy (GTDB): domain Bacteria; phylum Actinomycetota; class Acidimicrobiia; order Acidimicrobiales; family Ilumatobacteraceae; genus UBA668. The sequence continues at coordinate 159,590 of JACJWF010000005.1, forward strand.
TGACGCTGCAGGCCGCGGGTGAGCGCAGCGCCGAACTCGCCGAGGTGATGCGGGTCCTCGCCGTAGGTCTCCTGGGCGCGGCCCCAGGCAGGGTGGCGCAGCAGGTTGATGCAGACGGCGCCGGTGAGGTTGGCGCCGGCGGCGCGCAGTTCCGTGCCGATGGCGTCGCCGATGCGCTCCTCGAGGTCCGGGTCCCAGGTGGCGCCGCGGGCCATCGGTACGGGGAAGGCGGTGGCGTTGCCGACCACCGCGCCGCGAGGCCCGTCGGAGAAGCGGATGCCGGGGAAGCCCACACGGTCCAGCTCGCCGCCGATGAACACGGCCTTGTGGTAGCCGTCGCCGCCGAGGAACTTGAGCCCCGCCCACGTGGGCGCGTCACCGTCCAGGCACCACAGCTTCTCGTACTCGCTCAACGTGGCGACCAAGGCAGCCGCCGCGGCCGTGGGCGTGGCGCCGTTGGCGACGGTCCGGCGGGCGTCCTCGAACGTGTGGATCTCGGTCATGGTTCCTCCTGGCGGTCAGGGGATGTCAAGCAGGACGGCGATGGTCTCGCGGATCTGCGCCAGCGTGGCAGCGCCGACGTTGCCACGCACCCCGATGATGCGGCGAGGCGAGATGGAACGCAGATGCTGGCACTGTGCCGCAGAGTCCACGGACAGACCGTTGGCGGTGTCGGCGGCGATGGTGATCTCGGCGTTGAACGGCCGGAGCGTGGAGGTGAGGGGAACGACGTGGATCACGGAGGGTTCCAGGTCGAGGATGCGCTGGGCCGTGACGATCACTGCCGGGTGGCGGAAGCCGGCTTCCCGGCCCTCGGGCGGACCGAGATCCAGATCGACGACGTCACCCGAGCTCGGCATCGAGCCAGGCCTGTTCGTCGTCCCGTAGACCGGCGCGGAGGTCGTGCCCGATGCGCTGCTGGCGGAGCGCCCGCACCGCAAGGGTGACGGTGTTGCCCACGGTGGTGTTCAGTTCCCCGGCCAGCCGCTTGAGATCGTCGTGGGTTGCCGAGTCGATGCGGACGCTCGTGCTGTGCATGCAATTCAGCATACACTTGGGTCTACGGCGAGACTGCGGCGGCCAGGTGACGCATCAGGTCGTCGAGATCGCTGGCTGCTTCGAGGTCGTAGAACTCGGCGTCCAAGGCGGCGAAGGCGCTCGGGTCCAACTCGACCACCACGTCCTGTCGGGTGGTCCAGTCGGGGGTGTAGCCGTTGCCCAGGACGGCCATCGCGCGGCGGACCAGGTCGGCGAGCGCCGGTTCGCCGTTCGCCAAGGCAGCCGCGACGGCGTGCTCAGCCAGGTTGCCGGCGCTGTTGAAGAAGTACTGGTCGAAGCCGCCGTTGTTCACCTCCGTCCGCAGTCCGCCGATCGCCACCAGTGCGCGCTGTGCAGAAGTCCACGACGTGGGGTCTGCGAGTGCAAGTTGGGAGTAGAGCACCCAGGGGTCGCCCCCTTCGGTCGTCGCCCCACCAGCCATTGGCAGATCGTACGACCACTGCGCTGCATCGGACCTCGGCACGCGAGGATGGCGGCATGGAACTGGCGAAGCCGCGGATCGACATCGGGCTGGCGACGAACCGGCTGGAGCCGATGCTGGCGTTCTGGCAGGGCGCCGGTGGCGCGACGTTCGACCACATCCTCCCCGTGCGGCGTGGGCAGGACCAGCACCGCCATGACATCGCCGGCAGCGTGCTGAAGGTCAACCACCACGAGGCGCCGCTGCCGGTCACCCCGCCGAGTGGCTACCTGGAGTTGGTGGTGGCCCGCGAGGACGTCACCGAGCCCACGCCCCTCACCGACCCCGACGGCAACCGGTTGCTCCTCGTGCCTCCCGGCCATGAGGGGGTCACCCAGATCGGGGTTCGCCTGGGGGTGCGCGACGTGGACACCCACCGGCGCTTCTACGCCGGCGCGTTGGGTCTTCCCGAGGAGCGGACCGGCGTGTTCCGGGCGGGGGAGAGCGTGATCCTCCTCGAGCACGATCCGGCCGCGCCCGCGGACGCGTCGATGCAGGGCACGGGCTGGCGCTACATCACGTTCCAGGTCTTCAAGGTGGACGCCGAGCATGCCGCCGTCGTGGCGGCAGGCGGGCAGGAGGCGTTGGCTCCGGTCACCCTCGGCACCACCGCACGCATCTCGTTGGTGCGCGACCCCGATGGCAACTTCATCGAGCTCTCCCAGCGGGCGTCGATCGTCGGAGCCCTCGACTGAGTCCCCAACCCACCCGAAGGTGCAGAGTTGGGGGACGGAAAGGACAGCACCATGAGCATCAGCACACGATTCACCGAGACCTTCGGCGTTGAGCACCCGATTGTCCAGGGCGGCATGCAGTGGGTCGGCTTCGCCGAGATGGTGGCGCCGGTGGCCAACGCGGGTGCGTTGGGGTTCCTGACGGCGCTCAGCCAGCCGACGCCGGAGGACCTGGCCAAGGAGATCGCCCGCACCAGGGAGATGACCGACAAGCCGTTCGGCGTCAACCTCACCATCCTCCCGGCGATCAAGCCGCCGCCCTATGCCGAGTACCGCCAGGCGATCATCGAGGGTGGCATCGAGATCGTGGAGACCGCGGGATACAAGCCGCAGGAGCACGTGGACCACTTCAAGGAGCACGGCATCAAGGTCATCCACAAGTGCACTGCCGTGCGCCATGCGCTGTCGGCGGAGCGGATGGGCGTGGATGCCATCTCGATCGACGGGTTCGAGTGCGCCGGTCACCCCGGCGAGGACGACATCCCCGGCCTGATCCTCATCCCCGCGGCGGCGAACAAGGTGAAGATCCCGATGCTGGCCTCCGGTGGCTTCGCCGACGGCCGCGGCCTCGTCGCCGCGCTGGCGTTGGGTGCGGACGGCATCAACATGGGCACCCGCTTCTGCGTCACCAAGGAGGCGCCGATCCACGAGGCGTTCAAGCAGCGCATGGTGCAGAACGACGAGCGCGACACGAAGCTGATCTTCCGCACCCTGCACAACACGGCACGGGTGATGAAGAACGCAGTGAGCTCCGAGGTGGTGGACATCGAGGCCAAGGGCGGCGCCAAGTTCGAGGACATCATGCACCTCGTGGCCGGCAGCCGCGGCCAGCAGGCGATGAAGGACGGCGACCCCGACGGCGGCATCTGGTCGGCCGGCATGGTCCAGGGCCTGATCAACGACATCCCGACCGTGAAGGAACTGATCGACCGGATCATCAGCGAGGCCGAGGAGATCATCACCGCCCGCCTCGCCGGCGTCGTGAAGTGACGGGTCCCGCCCCAGCGGGATGACCGTGGATCCCTTCCGGGGCCGGCGGTCAGCACATGATCGTCGGGTCCGGGAGGATGGCGCCGTCGAGCGCGCCGCTCGGCCGGCCTGAAGGAGCGGCGCCGATGAGCGCGGCCTCGCCGCGGAATGTCGCCAAGATGGAGCGCATCTCGGGTGTGTCGATGAGCGGTCGGAGCACGATGTTGCCGCCGATCGCGACGGCGGTCGAGTCGACCTGGTACTGCACGCTTCCTTCGCGATCGAGGTGTCGCAGCGCGTCGGCCAAGGACAGCAGGTCGTCGATGGTGAGGTTCCGGTCCCGGACGACGTAGGTCTGGAGCGACTCGATGAGCGCACGTGCGACGTCCGGTTCCAGCAGGCCTCGCTCGAGTGCCGTCGCGAGAACTCGGCGAAGCACGTCCTGCTGTCGGGCGATGCGACCGAAGTCGCCGGTGGGGTCTTCCTGCCAGGTGCCGTCGGCGTCGAGCTGCTGGAGGTGGCGGGAGCGCATGTAGGCAAGGGCTTCGTCGCCGTCGAAGGTGTGGCATCCGGCCGCCGGGATCTCGAGGCCGACGTGTCGGTCCTGAACGGGTGCGATGAAGGGAATGGCGATGCCGTCGATGGCGTCGATGATGTGCGTGAACGCGCAGAAGTCGATCTGGATGTGGTGGTCGACAGTGACGCCGAAGTTGTCGTAGATGGTCTGGGCGAGCAGCGTGGAGTCTTCCCGGAGATACGTCGAGGTGATGCGCTGATCACCTCGCCCGGGGACGGCAACCCACAGGTCGCGCGGGAACCACAGGATGGCTGCGCGGTGAGCGGCCGGATCGATCCGGAGGATCACGATGGTGTCGAAGCGCTCACCAACTCGGGCCGGATCGGCCGGACCCGTGCCAGGCGGGTCGGTATCGATGCACGCACCAGAGTCGGCGCCGGTGATCAGCAGGTTCTCCACGTCGGTGCCGGCGAGCGGCGAGGTGCTTGCCGTGGCGGCCGTGGCACTGCCGCCGACGCCCATGGTGTTGCCAGGTGCTGTGCCGCGGCCGCCGTCGCCGCGAGCAATGAAGAGACCAGCCACGGTGAGGCCGGCCACGGCCAGCCCGGCCGCGCCGGGTAGAACTCCACGGCGGTGGGTGCGGGAGGCCGCTGCGGACCGGATGACGGAGTGGCCGTCGGCGAGGTGGTGGTCGTGGTGTGACGTCCACGCCAGGGGCGGTTCAGGGGCGTCGGCCGCGTCGGCATGGAGGGCTGAGCGGATGTCGTCGTCGAAGTTGGTCACGGGTTGATCTCCTGGCGAAGGCGGGCAGTCGCACGGGTGAGGAGGGAACGGACGCTGCTGGCCCGCAGCCCCATCGCCCTGCCGATCGAGTCGTGGTCGAGGTCGGCCCAATACCGCAGGACCACCACGGTGCGCTCGTTCAGCGGCAGCCGGGCGATCACGTCGGCGAGACCTCCCGTCGGACCTTCGGTCGTGGTCGGTCTACCCGCCTCGGCGAGCATCTCGCGTCGGCGCTCGCGGCCGGATCGGCGGGCACGTTCGTAGACGCCATTGACGATCGTCCGGCGAAGGTACGCGGTGGGGCTGTCCAGTGTGTCGAACCGGGCGAACACGGAAGCGAATGCGTCGTGCACGACGTCCTCCACCACCGCCTCGTCGTGGGTGAGCAGCCAGGCCAGTCGAGCCCCGTCACGGCGCTGCTGGGCGTAGAACTCGCCGAAGCCCGATGTCGCGGTCTCGTCCGGGCCGTCCATCGGGAGCAGTCTCACAGCACTTCAGATGCCGCCGGCTCCCCGAACGCTGCGGCCTACAACCTTTCCCTTGCTGCGCCCTCCGGACCGGCGCGGCGCTACTCCGGGAGTTCCGTGAGCAGCGTCGATGGAATGTCGCGCCGCTCGTGGAGCACCCTCCAGACATCGACGTGGTCGGGCGTGTCGAGGTAGAAGAGGACGTAGGGAAAGTCCGAGACGGGCCATGCCCTCACGCCGGGGAGCATCAACTCGTAGGCGACGCGCAGCGAGCCGATCTGCGGGTTGCGGCCGATGCGGGTTACCCCGCGCTGGACGGCATCGATGCACTCGAGCGCCGTCGAGCCGCCGGCGTGCTGCTGGTAGTAGTCGATCGCCTCGGTCACGTCGGCAGTGGCCCGCTCGCGCAGCCTGACGGGTTTGGGCACGGCGGGTTCAGCCGACCGAGCGAACGCGGTCTCGCAGTGCCTCGAAGAACGACTCGTCGGCCACCGGGCCGAGAGGCGTCGAGGCTCCCTCGACAAGGAGCCCGCGGAGGCGCTCGCGGTCCTGATCCCGCCGGATCAGGTCTCGCACGTACTCGCTCGTCGAGCCATAACCGCCCATATCGACGCGCGCGTCGACGAACGACTTCAGTTCATCCGGCAGCGACACGTTCATCGTCGACATGGAAGGCACCTTATCAGGGGATGGCAATCCTTGCCATCAGCTCTCGTGCCCCATCGACCAGCAGGCCGCAAGACGCGGTGACTGGTTCTCGTCGAGCAGGAACCTCACGCCGGTTGGCGGAGGGGGAGCTCCCGTTCCCGGACCGCCAGGGCTGAGTACCGGAGCGACTCGGCGATGTCCTCCGTGCCCGTTGTTCGGCCGTTGCGACTTGCCGCGCCGCTCGTTGCCGGCGACGTGACCGCGGGCCCGCCGATCGCCTGAGCCTCAGCGTCTCGATCTCCAAACATGAGCGCGACATGAGCGCGGAGTTGCTCGCCCCGCGGTGCTAGGGCCGCACGGATCTGCACCGAAACGCAGGTGGCCGGCCATTTCGGCCGACCACCTCCTCAGCGCGCTCGAAGGGACTCGAACCCCTAACCTTTTGATCCGTAGTCAAATGCTCTATCCATTGAGCTACGAGCGCTTGCGGGTGACGAGTCTAGAGGCGCCGCCGCACATCGGCTACCCGATTCGTCAGAGGCGGGCGTCCAGCACGGGGACGGCGCCGTCCAGTTCCTCCAGCGCCGGGCGGCGGCCCATCGCCGCGCACAGCAGGCTCTGGCCGGGGCCGGTGATCTCCGCCCCGTCACCCCACGACCACTCGATGTCCTTCGCCACCAGCCGCAGGCCCTGCAGGCGCTTGCGTGGCAGGAACGTGCCCCGGTCGCGGCCCGAAGTGACGAACTCCAGGCTCGCCTGCACGGCATCCTTCGGCACCTCGCGGCGCACACCCAACGGCCGCCGGATGTCGTAGCCGTGCACGATCACGTCGGTGAGCGGTGCGATCAGACCGATCGGGGGGTGCTTGGTGTTGTGCGCGTTGGCCCGCATGGAGGCGGCGATCTCGTGGATGGGGGTGCGCACGAGCTCTCGTGTCAGCACGTCCACCGCCCTCGGAAACGAGCCCCGAGCGCGCAGCACCCGCCACACGAAGCCGGGCGTGGAGATGCTCCACAGGAACGTCAGGTGGGCGGCGACATGATGCACCGACCAGCCATGGCACAACGACGGGGTCTCGAGCTGCTCTGGGGTGAGCGTCTCCAAGAGGCCCGCGAGCGCCTCACGTTCGACCGCCACCGCCGCGGCGATCTGTTCCTGTTCCACCGGACCCTCCCTGGGTTCGGCGCAACACTACAGCGCCCATGGCCCCCAGCCGCCCGCCCGGTTGTAGAGCGCGACGGCGACGTAGGCGTTCACCATGGGGTCGAGCAGCTGCTGAGCAGAGGTGACCCCCATGCCGGCCAGCCAGCCCTTGTGCACGTTGAAGTAGATCTGGAACAGGCCGTAGCAGCAGTAGTTCTTCGCAGTCGGCACCAGGTTGCTCTCCCGGGTGGCGATGCGCACGGCCTCGTCCTCGAGATCATCCGGCCATACGTAGCGGATGATGGCCTCCACCTCGGCGCGGGTGTAGCTGGTCTTCACCGGGGGCAGCGTCGTCGGCGGGGCCGTGGTGGTGGTCGGCTTGGCCGTCGTCGTCGGCGCCTGCGTGGTGGGTGCGGCAGTCGTGGGCGGCAGCGTCGTCGGCGACGAGGCGTTGGCGGGCAGGCAGACCTTCTGGCCGGGGAACAGCGGCGACGCCGCGGTCGCGTTGTTGACGGCGTACAGATCGGTGACCTTCACGCTGACCTTCTGGGCGATGAAGATCCAGAAGTCGCCGGCCACCACGGTGTACGTCTTCGTGCAGGCCGCGGGCGACTCGGCCGTCTCCACCTGGGCCGGCTGGGTGCCGGAGGGCGTGGCCGCCGCGGTGGTGGCGGGCGCCGCTGTGGTCGCGGTGGCGGCCGTGCTGGCCGGTGCGTTGGTGGCCACCGCGCCGCCGGGCTGCTGGGCAGCGGTGGCGGGTGCGGCCTGGCCGTCCGCGGCGGCGGCCGGCTCGGTGGCGGCATCGGCCGACGCGGCCACCTCGACGGCACCGTCCGCCGCACCGGGCGCGGTGCCGGTGGCGATGGTGGCCGGCCGGTCGGGCGCCGGCGCGGTGGACGCGGTGTCGCCGCCGGAACGAAGCCCGAGTGCGACCGGGATGCACAGCGCGATCACCAGGGCCAGCGCGCCGACCCGGCGCAGGAGCGGGTCCACGTGCTGCAACCCGTTGGCCAGCGTGGCACGTGTGCCGGACCCGGTGTGCACGACGTCCGCCTCGGTGACCTGCGGGCGGCGCACGCCACCGGTGACGTCACGGGGCGTGGTGGCGGCCGGGGCCGATGCGCGCGGCGGGGCGTCCTCCGTGACTCGGGGGATGCTGCCGGTGTGCTGGCGGCTGCCGGCTGGCCGCGGGGGCGTTGCCGGGCGGCGGACGTTCAGCCGAGCGGTCGGTGAGGTGTCGTCGGTGCGGGGGATGCGCCGTACGGCCGGGCCGGTGGGGCGGGCCACGGAGCGCATCGGCGCCGGGCGCAGGTTGAACCCGTCACGAGCGCTGTACGCGTCATAGCCGTCGAACTCGTCCAGGTCATCGAACTCGGTCTGGTCGTACACCCTGGGGGTGGACGGCGCAGCGGGTGGTTCCTCGGCCCGGAAGTCCCACTCGTCGTGGTGACGGTGAAAGGCCTGGCCCAGCTTGGGCAGTGCCTGGGTGATCCTGGGGATCGACTGGGTGATGCGCTCCAGGCGCGACGTGGGCTCGTCGTTCCAGAATCCGGAATCGTCACCGCCGTCACCGTCGGTCCAGTTGTCGTACCGCTCACGCATGGTCGCTCGTCACCCCTTTCGGACCCGCCTGGGCCGTCGGCCGTGAAAGATGACGAAGTGTCTACACCGGTTGTCATGAAAACGCAACAGTGTGTCAGATAGATGACGGCGAGTGGTGGATGGTCGGGGTCGCCGACAGCCACCCTTCGCGGTCAGTGTTAAGGTCGCTTTCAGTGGGCGTTGGGAGGCGCTGCCCATGAGCCGGTCCCTCGTGATACGGCTCGCGGTGAGGGTGATCGTGTTCGCAGGGTTGAGCGTGGCGATCTCCCTGGTTTTCGCGTGGGCAGCGGCGAACGTGCCGGCCATCGCGTGGCTCGTCGGGCTGGCCTCGCTGGCCATCCTGGGCTGGACCGTCTACCAGTTGCTGCGCTCCCCCCGGCCGCTCCCCGCGGCCATGCTCACCGGGGCCGCCGCCGTGCTGGCCCTGCTGATGGCACTGGTCATCGACAATGCCACCGAGCCGTCCGTCGCGTCCGCCCGGCCGGACGGCACCGTGGTGGCAACTGCTGATGCCGGCTCTCCATCGGTGGCACCCACCGTCGCCGTGGTCGGCACGGACGCGTCCCGCCCCACGGGTGGACCTGACTCCGCGGCCCCCACGACCCTGGCCCCGGGCACCGGCCAGCCCCTGCGCCTGACCGTGGCCAGCGACGGGGTGCTCGACCGCCTGACCATCGGGCTGGACGGTGATGTGCTGGCATCTACCGGTTCGGACATCTGGTTGTACTCCCTGGAGCGCCCCGGCGAGCCCGTCCACCTGTCGCTCGCCGGCGGCGCCGTCACGGTGGTGGAGCAGCCGGCTGGCACCACCGTCACCCCCACGGTCGCCGGCAGCGACCTGACGGTCGAGGTGACGCCTGCCGGTGGTGGTGCGTGGTCCGTGGTGCGTGGCGACACGCGCATCCCCGACATCGGCCACCTCTCCGCTGACGGCACGGTGGACACGTCGGCGGCCGGGCCGCTGGCAGCGGAGCTGGAGGCTGCGCTCGTGCGCATCGAGCTCGGTGTGCCGGCCCTGGCCCCCGCGGCGGCCGACTACGTCATGTCACTCATCGGCCGCCAGCTCCTGCCGGGCACGTTCGTGTTGGACCGCCGCCCCATCGGCGACCCGTCGGCCGCGGCCACCCAGGTGGTGTTCGCCGTGGCACCGCCCACGCTCTCCCAGACCGGCGGCAGCGACCCCACCACGGGCGTCTGGTTCACCGCCACAGGGCGGCTCACCTGCTCGGCGGGCAGTTGCACCGCCGCCGACGACCTGGTCTTCCCCATCGATGCCGCGCTGGCCATTCTCGACCACCCCGACCAGCTGGTGCTCAGCGCCCTTCCTGACGGCGATCACCTGGGCGTCGCCACCACGTGCACCGACGTCACCGCCGTCCCCGACGGTGGCCCGACGCCCGGCCCCACCTGCTGGCTGCCCGACGGGCGGCCGACCGTTCTCGAGCGACCCTCCATCGGCGACCGGCTGGAACTTGCCGCCACCTCCGACGCTCCCGACCCCGATCGGATCGAACCTCCGGAGTGACCCATGCCTGCCGCACCCGCCCCGCCAGCTCCGAAGCTGGAACTACCCACCGACGTACTCCGGCCGAAGGCCCAGCCGCTGATCGACGCGGCGATGAAGTCCGGCGAGGACATGGCCAACCAGGTGGAGGTCTGCAGCGAGTGCGAGAAGTGCCCGCAGTGCGCCCAGCTGCACTGGGAGCAGATCCAGGTCGGCGAGGCGTCCAGCCACCTCGGCGCCCAGACGGAGAACTTCTGGAAGGACCTGCAGCGCAGCTTCCAGGACGGGGCCGAGGCGTACGACCGGGCCATCCGCCGCCCGGCCTGGGACCGCTGGATCGGCGCGGCCTTCTGGTATCAGTCGGCCAGCGCGCTGGTCAACAGCATGCTCGCGGCGAACCCCTGGGTGCTCTCCGGCTTCGGGCTGGATCCCTCGAAGATCTCCTTCACCCCGCACCCGGGATGGATCGAAGTGCCACTGGGAACCGGCACCCGCTGCTGGGTGGCCGACGAGAGCCTGATCGGTCTCGCGCACCAGGCCGCCTCATCGGCCGCGACCTACGAGGCCTACATGGCGGCCGTCGCCGACCTCAACGCCGCCTGCAGCGAGTTGAGCAACGCTGAGGCTGCGTACAAGGTGGCCGAGGCCACCTACGAGACGAACATGCAGCAGCTGCGCGACTGGTTCGACCGGGAGGGCAGCCTGTTCGTCGACACGCTCAACGACCTGCGTGCCCGGTCGCGGCGGCTCGACGCCGCGCTGGAGGCCTGCCGCACCAAGTGCAAGCAGGACGTGGCCAAGGAGAGCGCCAACATTCTCGTGGCCGTGCTCTCCGGCCTCGGGGTCGTGGGGATCACGCTCGGGTCGCTCCTCGTCGCCATCGGGCAACCCTTCGACAGTGGGTCCACGGCCGTGGCTTCCTCGGCGTCCACCGCCGTTTCGACGACCGCCGCGCCCACCAGCAGTTCGTCGGCCAGCACGTCGTCCACCTCCACGCCGGCGGTGGCCGAGGTGCCGGACGTTGCACCCGACGACGTGATGATCGACATGTTCATGCGCAACATCCACGGGGTCACCGCGTTCCCCGGTGTGGACTTCTCGCCCTTCCTCGGCGAGGGCGAGCAGAGCAAGTTCGCCCTCATGCCCGCCTCGCCGCTGTTCCGCACCTCCTTCTACGCGGAGACGCTGGACGAACTGGGCATGTTCCCCGGCGTGCTCGGCCCACCGATCAACGTCACCGGCACAGCCGTCACCTCGCTGGACTTCGTCACCCCGCGCGCCGACCCGGTGAACGACATCTTCAACCGCTACGGCACGACGGGTGAGACCCTGTGGGCGCCGTTCGTCTCCTCCGGAACCCTCCCGAGCCTGACAGCGTTCACACTGCAGATGGACGGCAATGTGGCCGACCCGTCCTTCTGCGAGGGACGCGAGTTCCAGTTCGCCTTCAACATCTTCGACCCCGCCTACGGGGACCCCTTCACGGCGCTGCCGCAGTACCCGTCCGACTACTACGACGGCGGCAACTACTTCGCCTGGTTCGGGATGCGCGACTGCCAGCTCGGCGGCGGGTTCAGCCAGGGCAGCACCCTCGCCCCGACCGACGTCACCGGTGGGGCGTTCCTCTCCACCGACGGCACCGGCAGCACGCTGACGTTCTTCATGCCCGCCCCGCCGAGTGGCCCGGACGCCAGCGTGTACATGATCTTCTTCGAGTACCCGGGCACCACGTTCCAGCCGGACAACACCCGCTTCCAGTCCGTGCCGGACATCCTCGGACCGCCGACGTCGCTCTCCACCGCGATCACGACGTTCGACTGCAACTTCACGCTCGCCCCCCAGTCCCCGCCGACCACCGTCACCTCCGCCACCACCCCGGCCACGACGGCCACCCCGCCGTCCGTCACCAGCGGCGGCGGCGGGGGCACACCTTCCGGTGGGGACGCCGGCGGGGGCACCGGGACGGGCACGGGCACCGGGACGGGCACGGCCGTCACCAACGACCCGGACGAGACCCGCCCTGGCGTGGTGGCCGGCGGCGTGGCCTCCGCAGCGCTGGGTGGCACTGCACTGGCAGCGGCCTCCGGCGTGCAGCGCCGCCGGCGCACCGCCCCCGGCCGGCCGGGTGCCTCTGCGCCGGGAGGGACGGCACCCCCGCCCGGCGGCCCGGACAGCACCACGCCGCCTGGTGCGCCGCCGGCGACGCCGACCGGGCCGACCGGCCCCGAGACCAGCCTGCCCGGTGCGAAGGAGCTGGCCGAGACCCAGGCCCGCCGTGCGGAGGCAGAGCGGGCGGCGAACCAGCAGGCCGTCACCAACGCCCGCACGGAGATGGAGGCAGCCGAGCGCGCCTACCACTCCGCCGTCGCCAGCCGAGCGGCCCGCGAGGGTGCGGAGGCCAACGAGAGCCTGTTCGAGGAGTTCACCGACTGGTACTCCAACCGTGACAAGACCGAGGCTGCGCTGCTCCGCCGTGCCTACGAGACCGAGGAGCGCACCCTGCGCGCCTACCGGGCCGCGGTCTCCCGCTACGTCACCGCCCGGCTGCTGCTCACCGCCAGCGAGGAGCGGGCCAACGAGCTGTCGCGCATCTCCTCCGAGGTGAACGAGAACGCCGTCGCCTCCAGCCACTTCGAGTCCATCGAGCGGGTGATCGGCCTGCCGGAGAAGGACCGCAACCGCATCTCCACCCTCGCCAACGCCCGCGCCCGCATGCGTACCGCCCGCATCTTCCACGAGGCCATCGCACTGGCCGGTACCCGCATCAACCCCGGGTCGGGCGGCGAGTCCACGCTGGTGAAGCAGCTCGATTACCTGGCCGGCGGGATCCGGGACACGCGGCGGCAGCGGGAGTACCAGTACAACGAGAGCCAGGCCCACTACGACACCCGCGAGTGGTTCCGCGACACCGAACGCGACCTGAAGGTGGAGACGGCTGTCACCCTGGCCGAGCAGGGCACCGTGCTGGATCCGCGGGATGGCACGGTGCTGCGAGGCGACGCGCTGCGCGCCCGCTTCGCGGCCGACCGGATCCAGTGGATGGCCGACTTCCTGGACCAGGCCTCCTGGCGGCGCAACGACCCCCGCTCGGCCCGCGCCACGGAGCTGCGGCGCCACCTCAAGGAGGCCTATGCCACGCTCGACTACCTGGGTCACGGCACGGTTCCGATGCGTGAGTTCTTCTCCGCGGCATCACTGACCATCCGCCAGCGCCAGGACGAAGTGAACACGTGGTTCATCAAGGACTACCTCGGCCTCCCCACCGAGTCCACCGGCACCTGGTGGGACACCATCAAGGTCGGCTGGAGCGTGAAGCTCGGCACCAGCGGCCGGGTGGCCGGCTTCGGCGAGCAGAACATCGAGGTCGTGCGCCAACGGATCTACACCATGAACCTGCAGGCCGACCACGCCGTCGACGCCCTGAAGACCGCAGCCGAGACGCCAGACCCGGACGACCTGCCCGAGAACATCCGCGACCTGCTGGAGACGTACGGCTACATCGAGGTCCGCGAGGACGGCACCTCCGTGTACGTCATCCCGACGGCGGACACGTTGGCCCAACGGGTGACCACCATCGATCGGCCGGGCGCCAGCTGGCTCGATGTCGTGTCCGTGCAGAACGCCGGAGAGATCCTGGTGTCAGTGGCCCTGCCGGAGCTGGCGTCCGCCAGGGTGGCGGCGATCGCCACCCGGCTCGGCGTCTCCGTCCGCGCCGTGCGGGCGGCGACGATCCTCACGGACCAGTTCGTCGGACTGGCCACCGACGTGGCCTTCAACTACGCCCACAGCGAGCCCGGCAAGTTCAACCTGGCGTCCTCGGCGCTGGAGTCGTTGGCGATGAGCTGGGTCGGCCTGCTGTCGCGCACGGGCTCCGACCTCGTGGTCAACGCCATCGGCAACCGCACGATCGGCCGGCTGATCGCCGACGACACCACCCGCAAGCAGGTGATCGGCGTCATCAGCGAGCTGATGGGCGTACCGGTGGACACCGTGCAGCAGATCGCCTTCAACGCGGCCAAGGGTCAGACGGTGACATCCGACGATGTGCTCGCCGCCCTGCTCGGCAGCGCGATGAACGCCGTCGGGTCCCGGGCGGGCAAGCATGGCGCGGAGTCCGTCGAGCATGCGCTCTCGCTGCTGCCGCGGGACCTCCGGGAGCGCTCGATCCTGCTCGCCCCCAACGACGGCCTGCGCCGTGCGATCGAAACCGACGCCCGGCTGAACGAGCGGGCCGAGCGACGCTTCGACTCTGCGGTCGGCGACGGGGCGATGGACCGGGGGACCGGCTCGCGCATCTTCGAGGCGCTGCGCCTCGGCGAGCTGACCTGGAGCGAGCTGCAGAGGGTGTACACCATCCGCGGCTCGGAGATGGACACGGTGATGGACCAGGTGCGCCTGGACCGCGATCGATTCGTGCGGTCCGTGGTCAGCGCGGCGAGGGTGCTGGCCACCGACATGATCACCCGCCATTACGACGAGCAGATGGCCAACGCCACCACCACCGAGCGGCGCCGGGAGCTGACATCGGAGCGTCAGGCGGAGCTGGCCAAGATCGCCGACCTCCAGTTCGAGTCCCGCCTCAACGACAGCTTCGCCTCGAAGGCGATGGAGGTCGCCGGCGAGTCGCGCGCTGCGCTCCTGGACCGTCTGCGCGGCGACGAGGCCACGATGAAGCGGGTCGGTGGAGAGGACGGGCTGGCGTCGCTGAGCGACGACCAGCTGCGCGACCTCGCGTTCAACAAGCTCGAGTCCGAGTACCTCGACGCCTTCGGCAAGGCCGGCGACGTCATCCAGCCGGGTTCTGCAGGTGCGACCAGCGACGTGGACCGGTCCTGGGCGTCGGAGTGGCTGCGACGCGCCGCGAAGGCCATCGTGCAGGCGGAGATGACCCGGGCGCGGATGGACACCGAGCTCGGCCCGACCACGGCGTCGGCGTTCGATGTGAACGAGTACAACAACGTGATGTCACGCATCAAGAGCGTGATCCTCCACCGCAGCGAGTTCGCCGGGCTGGACGCGACGACGGTCACCATCCGTCGACCGGACGGCTCCACCGCGGACGTCACGCTGAACCACGCCGACACGGTGGAGGCCAACTCGCTGGCGGCGGCGATGCTGCACATGTCCGCCGAGCGGCGCGACCGCTTCCAGTCCAACGTGCTCGGATCGTCACGTGGGGCCGACCGCGACCGGCTGATCGCGATGTTCACTCATGCCAAGGAGGAGCTGGCCAGCTCCGACTCATTGTTGACGCGATACACGCAGGAGGAGGCCGCCCGCAGCGGCACCTCCGTCGACGACCCCGACACCCAGCTGCGGGCCCGCGACCGCCTGTACGGCGAGCGGATGATGGAGCTCGACCGGATCGGCCTGGCCATCGACCGGGCGCCGGAGGGCAGCCGGGAGCGCGCTGAGCTGATGGCGACGTGGGAGCGGCTGATGAACACCGCCCTGCGCGACGGGATCGAGACGTACTCCGACATGGCCAACCTGGACATCATCGTCAGCCGGATGCAGAGTGCGAAGAAGCCCGACGGCTCCAAGTACTCGCCGGAGGAGCTGATGCGCCTGCCGGAGTTCCGCCTCGGCGAGGGCGGGCTGCTCAGCCATGTCAGCGAGCAGCAGGTGCGCTCGATGCTGAACGACCAGGTGCTGATGATCATGCATCACGTGGAGGCGTACCACCATGGGCACGAGTCCGCCGCCAAGGCCACCCGCTCCCTGGCCAAGTATGCGGAGCGGGCGCTGCTGGCGTTGTCGCTGCTCGGCCAGTTCCATCCCGACACGCCGGGGAAGTACAAGGACCTGTTCGAGGCCACGCGCTCCCTCCTGCGTAACAAGGACAACCCGCAGGCGCTGCTGCGCACCCTCGGCTCCCTCGGGCCTGGCCGTGGCGACCCGCACCAGAGCCTGCGCTGGTACCTGGACCAGATCGAGACGCTCCCCGGCATGGCCGGGCTGACGTCGGCACCGGTCGCCGGCAGGGCGCGCCTGCCGTTCAACTCCACCGCAGCTCGACGGGACTGGGAACGACGCAAGCGCGCTGCCGAGGCCAACGGCATGCTGCCCCAGGTGATCGGTGTGGAGCTGATCAACACGATGCAGGACCTCCAGGCGACGGAGCGGGAACTGAACCGGATGCGGGCACTGCGCGAGTTCCGGTCCACCGACCGGGCGGAGGCAGCGAGATCGATCGCGCTCGCCGAGGAGCTGCGCATCCGGCTGAGCTGGCTCAGCGGCAGCGACTACGCGGGCCCCCACTGGCGGTCCATGCAGACGCAGATGTGGGAAGCGACGAAGCGCGTGGAGGAGCTGAAGCGGGCGTGGGTGGCTGCGGGCCGGCCAGACGACGACGGCTGGGCGGCCCGGATCGCCGACATGGAGGAACGTGTCGACGGCCTACGTGAACGTGAACGCGAACTGCAGGGGGACCTTCAGAGGCTCAGGAGGCAGCCTGCGGCACGGTGAGCGTGAACGTGGCCCCCCGCCCGGATCCGGGGGACTCGGCCGTGAGGTCGCCACCGTGGGCGCGGGCGATGGCGCGGCCGATGGTGAGGCCGATGCCGGTGCCACCGGCGTGCCCCTGCGGGTCGGCCCGGTAGAACCGCTCGAACACGTGGGCCAACTCGTCCGTGCGCAGGCCACGCCCGGTGTCGGCGACGGCGACCCGGCACGTCCCGCCCTCGCAGGAGGTCGTGACGGTGACCGTGCCGCCCCGCGGTGTGTAGTTGAGGGCGTTGCCGAGCAGGTTGGCGAGCACCTGCACGATCCGGTCGTGGTCCACGTGCACGAGGGCGGGCCCGTACGCGGAGATCGCCAGCGCAATGCCGGCGGCGTCGGCCCGGGGGCGCAGCCGCTCCACGGTCATCGCGGCCAGGTCGCCCAGGTCGGCGGCGGCCGGGGTGAGGTCCAGGCGGCCCTCCTCGGCTCGGGACACCGCGGCGAGGTCCTGCGACAGGCGCTGCAGGCGGGCCAGTTCGGCGGTCGCCGTGGCGGCCATCTCGTCGGCGCTGAACAGCCCGTCGGTGTAGCCCTCGACCACTCCGCCGAGGGTGGTGAGGGGCGTGCGCATCTCGTGGGCGACGTCGTTGATCAGGGCGGCGCGGCGCTGCTCCGTGGCTGCCAGTGTGGCGGCCAGGCGGTTCACGTCGCCGGCGAGTGCGGCGAGCTCCCGCTCGGGCGGCGCCTCCACCTGGGCGTCGTAATCACCTGCGGCAAGGCGCTGCGTGGCCCGTTGCAGATTGGTGAGGTGGCGGACCTCGCGGCGGCTCATCCAGATCGCCGCGATCGCGGCCACCACGATGGCGGCGATCACCGCGATGAGCGTCGCCCAGTCCACGGCGGAGATCACGGCATCACGCTGGTCGGCGGCGGCTTCGGCACCCACCCCCTGGTTGCCGCCCGGGCCACCCATCCCGTTCATCCCGCCCATGCCGTTCATCCGGTCGTCGAACAGCCGCGGCACCATCACCCTCACGAGCACGGCGAACACGGCGGCGCCGGCGACGGCGACCGCCAGGTACGACCACAGCAGGCGGGAGCGCACGGACCTCACGATGCACCGTCCAGCAGCTTGTAGCCGACACCCCGGACGGTGGCGACGAAGCGGGGCGCGTCGGCGTCGTCGCCGAGCGCCTTGCGCAGGCTGCGGATGTGGACATCGACGACGCGCTCGTCGCCGTAGTAGTCGTACCCCCACACCCGCTCCAGCAGCTGGCGGCGGCTGAACACCCGTCCGGGGGCAGATGCCAGTGCGGCGAGCAGGTCGAACTCCAGGCCCCGCACGTCGGTGGCGGCCCCGTCGACGGACACCTCGCGCCGGTCGGTGTCCACGACCAGCCCGCCGGCCACGGGCTCGTCGCCCAGCCCGACCCCCGTCCGCGGGCGGCGCAGCATCGCCTTCACCCGCAGCGCCAGTTCCCGAGCGCTGAACGGCTTGGTGACGTAGTCGTCGGCGCCGACGGACAGGCCGATCACCCGGTCGACCTCCTCCGCCCGCGCCGTCAACATGATCACGTAGGCGTCGCCGTCGGCGCGGATCCGGCGCAGCACCTCGATGCCGTCCGTGCCCGGCATCATCACGTCGAGGATCACCACGTCCGGCCGGTGGTCGGCCACCATCGCCAGCGCCGTCTCCCCATCGCCGGCCTCCACCACCTGCAACCCGTCGGCCTCCAGGTAGCGGCGGACGACCTCGCGGATGGTGGCCTCGTCGTCGACGACGAGCACGAGGGGCGAGGGGCTCATGCCGTCACTCTCGCGCGCACGAGCCCCGTCCGGCTCGGACGGGGCTCGTGGAGTTGGGGCCGAGG
The DNA here is from genome assembly GCA_020637295.1 of Acidimicrobiaceae bacterium. Taxonomy (GTDB): domain Bacteria; phylum Actinomycetota; class Acidimicrobiia; order Acidimicrobiales; family Ilumatobacteraceae; genus UBA668. The sequence goes on from JACJWF010000005.1 coordinate 177,788, forward strand.
TTGGTTCACCGGCTGCCCTTGTGCTGCACGCCGGTGCCGTCCATCGGGCGGACCGTGCTGTCGTCGTCGTGGTAGACGCCGGTGCCGTCGCGGGCCTGGATCTGGTCCTGGTCGCCCGTGCCGTTGCCGTTGGGGCCCATGCCGTCGCCCATCCGACCCTGATGCTGCTGGTACATCTCGCCGGTGCCGTCGCACACCATCGTGCCGTTGCCGCGGCCTCCGCTGCCGTTGCCGTTGCCCTGGCCGTTGCCGGTCCAGGAGTCGGCCGCCACGATTGCCGCCGGGGTGAGGGTGGCAACCGCCACGCCGCCGAACACCAGTGCCTTCTGATACCGCTTCATGATCCTTCCTTCCGAGGGGGTTCCTCTTTTCGGTGCAAGGTCATGATCCGCCCGGCCCGTGAAAGCCCGAGGGGAGCGGATGTGAAGGTTCCGTGAAGGCGCCGGTGCGGCAGGGTTCAGGCGGGGGGCACCACGGCGAGGTCTGCTGCGTTCGGGTAGACGACGTGCAGGCTGAACGTCATCGTGCAGTCGCCCACCACCCCGTCCGGCGGCAGACCCAGCGAGTTGCGGAAGGCCTCGGCGCTGCCCGTCACCGTGGCCTGCATGCCGGCCACCCAGGTGCCGGTCTCATCGGTCCACACCGTCAGGACCTCCGGGGTCAGGCCGTAGGGCAGGCCCAGCATTTCCTCCCAGCCGGTGGGGAAGGCCCGCACGTCGTACACCAGCACGGCCATGCCGTCGATGACGTCCGGCACCCCGCCGGACGGCGGCGTGCCGAAGTCCTCGCTCCACATCTGATGGGTGCCGGGACAGCTCGCCAGCAGGTCGTACACCGCGCTGTCGTCGGGTGTGGTCACCGTGTACGTGCCACTGCCGTCGTCGAGCCAGACCTGGTCACCGATCATCGTCAGCCGCACGGTGAGTTGCTGGCCGGCATAGTCCACCGTGGTGTTGCAGATGGCGCGATCGGGTGCCACGAACTGGCCCTGGAGGTGCATCGTCATCGCGTCGGTACCCCAGTCCACACTGAGGTCCTCGACGAAGGCGAACGAGTCCAGCACGTCCACCGGCCCGAGCAACGTGCCCTGACCGGGGATGGTCAGGTCCGTACCGGACTGCGTGCCGGTCTGCGGGACGGTCGGCGTCACCGGTGGGTTGGTGAGCGTGGCGCCATCGTCGGACGTGCCGCCGCGGCTCGTCAGCGAGATCACCAGCGCCGCGCCGGCGCCCAGCACGGCGAGGACGGCCAGTACGGCCACCACGAGGATCCAGACGTCGCGCTTCGGCGCCGGGGGACCAGAGGCACCGCCGGCACCCGTGTGCCACGGCTGCCCGGGCGGCGGCGTGCCGTAGGGCGGTGGGACGTGCACCGGCGTGCGGGAGAAGGGGGATGAACCGGGCGGGTCCCAGGGCGCGCCCGCGGGCGCGCTGAACGACGACCAGCCGTGCGTGGTGGACATGACGACCACCTCCTTGCGAGGCTGAGCCTCAGCTGCATCATCCACCTGCGGCCGCCGTGCCGTCAGGGGCCAAGGTCCGGCGGGAGGGGTTAGGGTTCGGGGCATGGCCACCCTCGTGCTCACCGCACTCGGCGACGACCGGCCCGGTCTGGTCGAGGCGCTCTCCCGCCTGATCTCCGAGCACGGTGGTAGCTGGAGCCGCAGCGAGATGGCTCGCCTCGGCGGAAAGTTCGCGGGCATCGTCGAGGCCGTGGTGCCGGATCACTTGGTGGACGGCCTGCGTGCGGGGCTGGATGGCTTGGCTGCCGGCGGTGTGCTGCACACCACCCTGGACGTCGCCGGGGCGGCGGACGCCCCGTCCGGCCGGCGGGTCACGGTGGCGCTGGTGGGCACGGACCAGCCGGGTCTGGTGCTCGCCGTGTCGGCCGCGCTCGCCGCCGTGGGCGCGAGCATCGAGGAGTTGGCCACCCGGGTCAGCGAGGCACCGATGGCGGGTGGGCAGATGTTCGAGGCCGACGCCGTGGTCGTGCTGCCGGTCGGCGTCGCCGAGGACGACGTGCGCGACCAGTTGGAGGCGTTGGCCACCCACCTGATGGTGGACATCGTGCTGGACGCCTGACGGCGCACCCACGCAGCAGACGGGAAGGAGCCCCGGTCATGAGTGAGGAGACCTTGCGCTGGACGATCGGCGCCGTGCGCATGACGGCGCTGGTGGAGGCAGAGACGTCGGGCATCCCGCCCCAGTTCTTCTTCCCCGACATCACCCCGGACGACATCCGTGGCGTCGGCTGGCTGGGCGACGACCCTGGCGTGGCGGACGCCGACAACGCCACCATGGCCATGCGCGTGCAGGCGTTCGTGTTGGAGGTCGGCGGTCGCACCGTGCTGGTGGACCCCTGCGTCGGCAACGGCAAGCGGCGCAACCTGCCCTTCTGGAACGACCTGTCCACCCCCTGGCTGGAGCGCTTCCACGCCGCCGGGTTCACCGAGGACGGGATCGACCTGGTGGTCCACACCCACCTCCACGAGGACCACCTGGGCTGGGACACCCGGCTTGTGGACGGCGAGTGGGTGCCGACGTTCCCGGGCGCCCGCCACCTCTACGTGGCCGCCGAACTGGACTGGGCCGCCGCGCCGGAGCAGCAGGCGCGGGAGGGCTCCTACCTGGACTCGATCGAGCCGGTGCTGCGGGCCGGCCTGGCCGACATCGTGGCGCCGGACGCCGACCTCGGCGGTGGGCTGCGCCTGCGGTCCACGCCCGGCCACACGCCGGGCCATGTGTCGCTGGAGGTCACCACCGGCGCGGAGCGGTTCGTGGTCTCCGGCGACCTGATGCACCACCAGTTGCAGGCCGCCAACCCGTCGCTGGCGGAGGTCGGCGACACGGACGCGCCGCGGGCGCGCGAGACCCGCCGGGCGTTCATGGACGACTGCTGCGGCACGGGCGCGCTGGTGGCCGGGACGCACTTCCCCGTGGCCCCGGTCGGCCGTTTCGAGGTGGACGGCCCGGCGGCGTGGCGGTTCCGCAGCGTCGCCGCGGACGCGTAGCGGGCTCAGCCCAGCGCGGCCTCGATCGCGCCGGTCAGCGCCGGGTCGTCGGGCGTGGTGGAGGGGGCGAAGCGGGTGACCACCGCGCCGTCACGGCCGATCAGGAACTTCTCGAAGTTCCACAGCACGTCGGGGTCCTCGTTGGTCGGGATGCCGAGGCCCTTCAGGCGCTCGCGCATGGCCTCCGGGTCGCCCTCGGCGTGCGGCTTGGTGGCGGTGAGCTCCGCGTACAGCGGGTGCTGGTCGTCGCCGGCCACGCTGATCTTGGAGAACAGCGGGAAGCTCACCGAGTAGTTGACGTTGCAGAACTCGGCGATCTCGTCGTCGGTGCCGGGCTCCTGCCCGAGGAAGTTGTTGGCGGGGAAGCCGAGGACCTCGAAGCCCTGGTCCTTGTAGTTGCGGTAGATCTGCTCCAGCGCCTCGTACTGGGGGGTGAGGCCGCACTTGGAGGCCACGTTCACCACCAGCAGCACCTTGCCGAGGTAGTCGTTCAGGGAGGTGGAGTCGCCGGTGATGGTGGTGAGGGGGATCTGCTGCAGGTCGCTCATGGGGGGTGCCAACGCCTGCGACACCCGTCACATTCCCCGCGGTGCCCCCTCGGTTTCTGGGGCTGGATCTCGCCATCCGGCGAACTGGGGCTGGATCGTTGCGGGATGTGCGCGAATCCGGACCCCAGAACGGCGCTACTCGACCGGTGCCTTCCACGTGTTGAGGAACGTCACCTCGCTCGCCGGCCGTCGCGGCGCCGGGGTGAACGTGTCGCCGGTGAAGTAGCCGACCGCCAGCAGGCACACCTGGGTGACCGACGACGGGATGCCGAGCAACTCGGCGATCTCCGCCTCGTACTCGAGGTGGAAGGTGGTCCAGGCGGAGCCGATGCCGCGGGCACGGGCGGCGAGCTGGAAGCTCCACACGCCGGGGAGGACCGAGCCGTAGTACGCAGCCGCCTGACCCTGCGACTGGTCCAACGGGGCGCGGTCCAGCCGCAGCGCCAGCACCAGCGCCGGCACCTCGTGGAGGTGGTCCACCAGGAAGTTGGCCGAGCTGATGACCCGCTGGCTGCGGTCGTCCAGGCGGAGCTCCGAGTTGGCGGCCAGGTACGGCCGGCCGACGTCGCCGAAGCGCGTGGCGATCGCCGCCTTCTTCGCCGCGTCGTCGATGATCATCCAGCGGTTGCGCTCCAGGTTGCCGCCCATCGGCGCGTGGTTGGCGACCTCGATGCACTCCAGCAGCACGTCGTAGGGCACGGGGCGGGTGAGGTCCAGGCGTTGGCGGACCTGCTTGGTGGTGGTCAGCAGGCGGTCGGTCTCGGCCAGATCGAAGCCGGTGGTCGGGTGCACGGTCATGCGGCCATTGTTGCCCAACCCGCCGACCGGGACTGCCGCCCGCCGGCCCGCGCCGTGGCGGAGGGGTTGCTACCTATACCCGTATGGGTATAGTCTGTGCCGACGGTCACAGCGGGTTCGACCCGGACAACAAGCTCGTACGACTCGCCGACGACACCGAGGTCGGTTACGACGTGCTGGTGGTGGCGCCGGGCATCCAGCTCGACTGGGACCAGCTGCCGGGCGTGTCGGACACGCTGGGGCGCGACGGCGTCTCGTCCAACTACGGCCTCGACCTGGCTCCCAAGACGTGGGACATGATCCGCGGCATGAAGAAGGGCACCGCGGTCTTCATGATGCCCGCCGGCCCGATCAAGTGCGCGGGCGCCCCGCAGAAGATCGCCTACCTGGCTGCCGACCACTGGCGCAAGCAGGGCGTGCTGAAGAACATCGAGATCGTCATGGCGCTGCCCACGCCCGGCATGTTCGGCGTGCCTGAGTTCGCCAAGGTGCTGGAGCAGGTGGTCACCCGGTACGGCATCGACGTCCGCTTCGAGACCGTCGTGTCGGAGGTCAAGCCGGACAGCAAGGAGCTCGTGCTGAAGAGCATGTCCGGCGACAGCACGTCCACCATCGGGTACGACTTCCTCCACGCAGTGCCGCCGCAGAGCGCGCCGAACTGGGTGAAGTGCAGCCCGCTGTCCATCCCCGGTGACGCCAAGGGCTGGGTGGACATCGACAAGAACACCATGCAGCACGTCCGCTACCCCGACGTGTTCGCGCTCGGCGACGCCGGCAGCAGCCCCAACTCGAAGACCGGGGCGGCCATCCGCAAGCAGGCGCCGGTCGTCGTGCAGAACGTCATCGACCAGTTGAAGGGGCAGGAGATCAACCGCCACTACGACGGTTACGCGTCCTGCCCGATCGTGACGGCGCGCAACAAGATGCTGCTCGCCGAGTTCGACTACACGATGCGCCCGCACAAGACCGTCCCCCTGGTGAACACCCAGAAGGAGCGGTGGGACATGTACCTGCTGAAGCGCTACGGCCTGCCGTTCATGTACTGGCACTTCCTGATGAAGGGCAAGGCGATGACCACGCCTGCCGCCTTCGGCAGCTGAGGCGGGCCACCCGCCGGGCCGCCACTACGGTGGCTCGCCATGGAACTGAACAATCGGGTCGTGGTGATCACCGGCGGTGGGTCGGGCATCGGCGAGGCGCTGGCGCATGCTGCGCACGCCGAGGGGGCGCGTCACGTGGTCGTCGCCGACCTCCACGGGGCAGAGGCGTCGCGGGTGGCCGCAGCCATCGGTGGCACCGGCGTGGCGGTGGACGTGCGCGACGAGGCTGCCGTGCGCCGTCTGGTGGAGGACACCGAGGCCGCACACGGCCCGATCGACCTGTTCGTGTCCAACGCCGGCTTCGTGACGGCGGCCGGCCTGGAGGACTCCAACGACGCCATCCAGCGGATGTGGGAGGTCCACTGCATGGCCCACATCTACGCGGCCAGGGCCGTGGTGCCGTCGATGATCGCCCGTGGCGAGGGCTACCTGCTGAACACCGCCTCCGCTGCCGGGCTGCTGACCCAGATCGGGTCGATGTCGTACTCGATCACCAAGGCGGCCGCCGTGTCGCTGGCCGAGTGGCTGGCCATCACCCACCATCACCAGGGCATCCGGGTGTCGGTGCTGTGCCCCCAGGCGGTGGCCACCAACATCGTGGTCAACAGCCCGGACTGGGTGGGCGACGGCGACGGCGCGCTGGGCTCGGGCGTCGCGTCGGGCGACGGCGTGCTCTCGGCGGACGATGTGGCCCGCTGCTGCATCGACGCCATCCGCGAGGAGCGGTTCCTCGTGCTGCCCCACCCGGAGGTGCAGACCTACGTGGAGCGCAAGGCCACGGACCGCGACCGTTGGCTGGCCGGGATGCGCCGCTTCCAGACCGCGCTCCATCCCGATGGGGTGCTGCCCGGCGACGCGATGGCGCCGAAGGTGTAGCCGGCGGGCCTGCCGGGCTGCTCAGCCGGCGGCCTGGTGCAACTCCACCAGGTTGCCCGACGGGTCGTGCAGGAAGGACTGCCGGCTGGTGGCCACCGGCTTCGGGTCCGAGACCGTCACGCCCATGGCGCGGATGGCGGCGACGGTGGCGTCGAGCTCGGCCACCTGGAGGGCGAAGTGCTGCCCCTTGGCCTCCGGCGGTGGCAGCTCGATGAGATGGACCTGCTGACCGCCGGCGTTCAGCCAGGCGCCGGCGAAGCGGAAGTCCGGCCGGTCCGGGCGCACGGTGAAGCCGAGCACGTCGGTGTAGAAGGCGACCGCGGCGGCAGTGTCCGTGACGTTGATCGACACATGGTGGATGCCCAGCGGGGCGTGCGAGGCGTGCGGCGTGGCCATCGCCGAAGTCTCGCAGGTGGTGGCGGCGCCGTCAGCCGAGCGGTGGTGCGTCGAACGTCTCGGCCAGCCCGTGCACCATCCATGCGTGCGGTACTGGCACCTCCACGGGGAACGGCGCTCGCACGCTGAACGCCTCCAGCAGTTCGACAGCGTTGCCACGGAGGTGCATGTCGGCGTCGGCGTCGGCGCCCGCGGCCACGTGGACCCGGTCGGCACCGATCCGCACCGTGAACTCCACGTCGGGGCCGGCGGCCGTGACCGTGAAGGCGCCCGTGCGGGTGGAGCCGGCGTTGCGGGCGAGGGCCGGCCCGAGCGCTGCGGCATACCGCAGGCAGGCGGCCACTTCGTCCGGCTCGACCTCGGGGGCGATGCCCAGCGGGAGGAGAATGTCGCGCTCGTGGACCCAGGAGTCCCACAGGGCGTGGTGGGTGACGGCGCCGGCGGTGACGTGGCCGGGCGGGGCTTCGGCGAGGGTGGTCCATCCGCCGTCGGTTGCGTCGAGCGAGGCGATGACCCCCGCCAGTGCCTCGACACTGGCGGTGAACGACGCCGCCACCTCGGGGCCAGACTTCTCGGCCGCGCCGGCCACCATCTGGGCAGGGGTGGCCACCGGGTCGAACGTGGTGAGGAAGCGTGACGGTTCGCCCTGCAGCCCCGCCGAGAGGGCGAACGCCCAGAACCCGTTGGTGCTCTCGAGGTGGACCATCACGTCGCGCACCGTCCAGCCCTCGCACCGGCTCGGCGTGGCCCACTGGTCGTCCGTCAGGCCGGCCAACAGACCCGCAACCCGGCGGCGCTGGCGGAGGGTCGGTGCGCCGATGGCCGCCGGGTCGCCATCCATCGTCAGCGGTTGGTCGGTGCCGTAGCGAGGAGCCAGTTGCATCCCGCCAGCCTCCCACGTTCCGCCGCCGATCCGAGCCGGCGGGTGGCAGGATGGCGGCGTGCCGCTGCCGCCCGCCCGCTACCTCGTCCGGGCCAAGGACCTGGTGGACCGCCGCTACGCCGAGCCGCTGACCGTGGCCCAGCTGGCGGAGGCCGCCCGCCTGTCGCCGGCGCACTTCTCCCGCGAGTTCCGCGCCGCGTTCGGCGAGCCGCCCCACCGCTACCTGCTGCGCCGGCGGTTGGAGCGCGCCGCCGCCATGCTGCGCACGACCGACCGCAAGGTCGCGGACATCTGCATGATGGTCGGGCTGACGTCGGTCGGGTCGTTCACCACCAGCTTCACCCGCATGTACGGCTGCTCGCCCACGGCGTACCGGGCGCAGTTTCCCGCCGCCAGCGCGCTGTCGCAGTTGCCGTGGTGCGTGCAACGGCGGGTGGGGCTGCCCCAACACCGCACGTTTCGAGAAGACGGGGCGGCGGCGGGTCCGTAGCGTGCGCTCCACGGTTCGCCGCACGGCGGGCCGATGCGACCGAAAGGACCCCCGATGATCACGATCGCCAGCACCCAGCTGTGGGTGCACGACCAGGACGAAGCTCTGGACTTCTACACCAAGAAGCTCGGCTTCGAAGTGCGCTCCGACGTCACCGTGCCGGAGCTCGGCAACTTCCGCTGGCTCACCGTGGGGCCGGCCGGGCAGGACAGCATCGACATCGTGCTGATGGCCATCCCCGGCGCCCCGATGTTCGACGACGAGACCCGCGGCAAGATCGCCGAGCTGATGGGGATGGGCTACGCCGGCACCGTCTTCCTCACCACGGCCGACTGCCAGGCGTCCTACGAGGAGCTGCTGGCGCGTGGCGTGGAGTTCGTGGAGACGCCCGAGGTCCGCCCGTACGGCATCGACTGCGGCTTCCGCGACCCGTCCGGCAACCACCTCCGCCTGACCCAGGTGAATGCCGACTTCGGCTGACCAGCCCCGACCGGGCCCGCTCGGCTCGGCCCGGTCCGGCGGGCAGTCGGACAGGTGATAGGGATGGCGTCCATGAGCGACCCGAACGAGTTCAACCGTGGCGTCATCGCCGAGTTCCGTGCCAACGAAGGGAAGGTCGGCGGCCCCTTCGAGGGTGCCCCGATGATCCTCCTCACCCACAAGGGGGCCAAGAGCGGCAAGGAGTACACGACCCCGCTCGTGTACTCCCGGGACGGCGATGCCGTAGTGATCATCGCCTCCAAGGCCGGGGCGCCCGACGACCCGCAGTGGTTCCGCAACCTCGTCGCCAACCCGGACGTCACCGTGGAGATCGGCACCGACCGCTTCGCCGCCCGTGCCCGGGTTGCCGAGGGTCCCGAACGCGACCGCCTCTACGACGCCCAGGCCGAGCTGATGCCCAACTTCAAGGGGTACGCCGAGAAGACCACCCGGCGCATCCCCGTGGTGGTGCTCGACCGGGTCTGAACGCCCCGTCCCGGTCGGAGCCGGAGCGACGGCAGCCACCACAATGGGCCGCATGACCGAGCGCCGGCCGAACGTCCTGTTCATCATCTGCGACCAGTTGCGCCACGACCACCTCGGCTTCGCCGGGAACGGGATCGTCCGCACGCCGAACATCGACGGCCTCGCCGCCCGCGGCATGGTCTACGACAACGCCTGGGTGGCCAACCCGGTGTGCATGCCCAACCGGTCGACGATCATGACGGGCCGGCTGCCGTCGGCCCACGGCGTGATCTTCAACGACCGCAGCCTGGACTGGGGCGCGAACACACACGTCCGCACCTTCAGGAACGCCGGCTACCGGACGGGCCTGTTCGGCAAGTCGCACCTTCAGCACGGCCTCAGCCGCAACGCCGTGCGGGCCATTCCCCGTGAGCCCGTGCAGGCGGACCCCTGGCCGGACGGATGGAACGACCTGGAGAACGCCGAGCTCTACGACGACGGCCTGCCGCCCTGGCCGGACGACTTCTACGGCTTCGACAAGGTCGAGCTGTCCATCGACCACGGCTCGCGGGTCACCGGCCACCACCTCCGCTGGGCGTTGGAGCGGGGCGGGCGCTACGAGGACCTCGTGGTCCCGATGAGCGCCGAGTCGCCGGCGCTGCGCCGCAGCGACCGCTGGTGGCAGGTGTACCAGCCGCCCTACGGCCCGGAGCTGCACTCCACCACGTTCGTCACCGAGCGCACGGTCGCGTTCATCGAGGAGGCCGCCGCCCAGCAGCAGCCGTGGCTGGCCTGGGCCTCCTTCCCCGACCCGCACCACCCGATGGCCGTGCCGGGGGAGTGGTTCGACCGCCACGACCCGGCCGACATGCCGCTGCCGGCCACCATCGACGACCCGCTGGACTACGCCCCGAAGTACCTGCGCTACCTCCGCCAACTCCCCGCCGACCGCCAGTTCACGTGGGTGTCCGCGTTCGGCGCAGTGGACCACGACCTCGTGCGCGAGGCCATCGCCGCCACGTACGGCCTGGTCGAGATGATCGACGACGGCATCGGCAGGATCCTCGCCACCGTCGACGCGCTGGGCCAGACCGACGACACGATCGTGGTCTTCACCGCCGACCACGGCGAGATGATGGGCGACCACGGCCTGATGCTGAAGGGCTTCATGCACTACCGCGGCACGTTGCAGGTACCGCTGGTGATCGCCGATCCGACCCAGCCGGCCGGCCGGACCGACTCGTTGGCGTGCTCGCTGGACCTCGGTTCCACCCTCCTCGACCTGGCCGGGCTGCCCGCCTACGACGGCATCCAGGGTGTGTCGCTGGCGCCGACCCTCGCCGATCCGTCGGCGACCGTCCGCGACCACCTGCTCATCGAGGACGACCTGCCGCCCGGCCTGGCCGCGCTGATGCGCACGCCGGACAAGACCCGCACCGTCATCACCGCCGACGGCACCAAGTACACCCGCCACCGCAACGGCGACGACATGCTGTTCGACCTCCTGGCCGACCACGACGAGCTGCACCCGATCACCGCCGACGCGACCCGCCGTGCCCAGGCCGTCGACGTGCTCGCCTCCGCCGTCATCGAGGCCTCGGACTCCGCACGCGGCGCCCCCACCGGCTGACGACCTTCTCAACCGAATGGTTGACACTCTGTGACGACATGAGCCTGCAGGCCGTTTCAAGCACCTCTCCGTGCTGGAACGCGCCGGCCTGGTGGGCTTCAGGGGTGCTGGTTCGCCATCCCGGTGATCACTGCGCTCAATGGAGTTCGTATCGCAACAGCATGGAGTCGCTCACGCGCTGACCCGCACTTTCCCTCCGTCCTGTGTGATTACTCTGCTCTCGTGCGCGCACTACGGCTTCTCGTAGTCTTCTCGATTCTTGCGTCCGGCATTGCTGTGCCGGCTCCTGTTTCCGTAGCTGCTGCGCCGAATCCTGTGGCGTTGTCGCCTGATCTGCTGGCGCCAGGGGCTGCTCCGGCCGTGCGGGTTCAGCAGGCTGTCGATCCGCTGGAACGGGAGCCTTTGAGTGTGGTGCAGCGGCTTGTTCGTGGTGTTGGTCACCTGGCAGAAGCGCAGGCGTCTGCTGGATCGCCGGTGGCGGCGGTCTACGAGTACGACCTCGGCGGTCGCGTCACCTCCGTCAGTGCACCGTCGGGGGCCATCTCCATCGCATACGACGATCGAGGTCTGCCTACAGCGGTGCTCGATCTATCGCTTGTACCGACGGCGTACAGCTACGACGACGATGGTCTGCTCACACAGCGAACCGACGGCGGAGGCTCCGCCACCTTCCAGTGGGATGACCGAGGACTCCTCCAGTCGATGTCAGACCCGGTGGCATCGGCCACCCTTGCCTACTCGTACGACAACGCTGGCCAACTGTCCCAGGTCGACACCTCCGACGGCACGACGTACCACTACCAATGGGACGACTTCGGCCGGCTCGTTTCTGAATCCATTGCGCGGACTGGGGTGCTCGCATCGCGGGCCTATACGTACGACCTCAATGGTCAACTGACCTCCCAGTCGATCACGGCTCCGGGCAACTCCCAAGCCGGGACCCACACCTATGCGTACGACTGGCTCGGCAGGCTCACCCAGTGGGTGCAGCCGTCCAGCGCCACGGTCGACTACCAGTGGGATGCCGCGGGCAATCGGATCGGGGCCGGCACGGTCCAGTACACCTACGACGAGCGGAATCGTCTGGTGTCATCGACGGACGGGACCTCGTACGAATACGACGCACGTGGCGACCTGACCCAGGTCAGCAACGGCCAGTCGGTTCACACCTTCGCATATGACCCGCTCGGCAGGATGGCCGACTCCGATGGCCGACAGATCGTCAGCGACGGACTCGGCCGGGTGATCTCGATCGGCGCAGAGGAGTTGAGCTACTCAGGCCTCGGTGCCGATCCGGTCACTGTCGGCGCCTGGACGCTTGGCCGAACCCCGTTCGGAGTCTTGGTGTCGGCGAGCGATGGGTCATCGACGGATTGGGTCGTGCCGGACCGCCACGGAGACGTCTCGATCGGTCTCGCCGTCGGGAGCGGCTCCATTGACTTCACCAGGGTCTTCGACCCATTCGGGGCGGTCATCGCAACGAGCGGCTCCACCGGTATCCCTGTCGGATTCCAGGGCGATGTCACCGACTCGGTCACGGGTGACGTGTGGATGGGTGCCCGATGGTTCGCGCCGTCCGTGGGCTCGTTCCGGACCCGCGACTCGTGGGCAGGCGACGCAGCAGAACCTGGGACGCTGAACCGCTACGCCTACGGGTTGGCCGACCCGCTCGGCATGTGGGACCCGACGGGCCACAGCGCCGAGGATGTGGGGGTCGGTGTCGACGCGGCGCTCCAGGAGTTCAACCGCCACCACGACGAGGAGGTCGCCAAGCGTCGTGCGAGGGGGGACGCGTCGGTCGCCTCGGGTGTTTCCACCTTGGCCGGGCCTGTTTCGCTGATCACGGCCGTGAACTCGCCCGATACGAGTTGGATCGGCACGCTCAAGGTCGTTGGGTCGGTTGTCGTGGCCACGGCTGCCACGGTCGGATGCACTGCGGCCGGTGCGGGGGCGTTGGCTGGGGCTTGTGGCGGAGCCGCGGCGCGGTTCTTCGACGGACTGGTGTCGGGGCAAGGCGTCTGGGATCTCGTCAAGTACACGTTCGATCCGAAGAGCATTGGCATCGACATCGCCGTCGGCCTGGTCTCTGCCGGCGTCGCCCGGATCGCGGGGTCCGGCGCTCAGCTGGCGTCTAGGGAGATGACCGTGGTCCTTGCGTCCGCGGGCGCAGCGGTGGCCACTGGGGCCGTCGCAGATGCCACAGCGGTGCTGCTGGCGGGTGGTACATGGAGCCAGGCCTGGGCCGCGGCGACGGACTGGCAGAGCCGGCTCATCGACTTCGGTACCGGGGCTGTGATGGGCATGAGAGAAGTCGGCGAGCGGCGATCCTCGCAAGGCAACGCAGAGCGAACAAGCCTGCAGTCGCACACAGACCAGTCCACACGCGGGACACCCGCCACAGAGTTGGCCGAGGGGCCCGTTGATCGACTGTTGTACGGCGGACGCCCCGGCAAGGGTCTGCCTGGAAGAGCAGGCGTAGACATCCCGAATCGCCCGACCATCACCGAACTGGAGAATCTCACGGAGAAGCACGGCGTTGAGTTCGCAACCACCTACAAGCTCGGACCGGGACCGAACGGAGCTGGAGGTCAGTACCGGATGTTCTCTGGAGATGCCACTTCGGTTGGAATTCCGATCGAGCCGGACTCGATGCTCATCTATCACACGCACCCCGGCGGTACTCCGTGGGCGAGCGGGGCTGATCGAGCCGTTATGGACGCACTTGAAGCCGTGGGTTCCCCACAACGAACGTCATGTCTCATTCCGGTCGGCATGGGTTGCGCCATTCCATTCAAGGGGAACACCTGATGAGCCCCGCACCGCAGTATTCGTACCTTTGGGATGGCTCTGAGCCTGGCTGGGTGATCTGGCAGCTTCCCGGCCGCAACGACGAAGCAGGGCGACGCCTAATCTTCAACCTCGTCGACCGCACCGCTCTCATCATCGAGGATGACGAGCTTGCCGAGGCAGTCTTGGACGAAATGGTCGAGCACGGGTGTCCCACCATTACGGAGCTACCGTCGTGACGCCGTCGGTGCCACAGAAGAGGGCAGCGTCCTCGAAGGCACCGGAGCCGTCTGTCATAACTCCGCCCCTGCTGCCCCCGTCGTCCTCACCGACCCCACGCGGAAGGCTCCAGCGAAGTCGTGGTCGCGCGATGGCTCCGGGGGCGGCCCGCCGAACGACGGCAACGCTCAGGTCCGCTGGGGCTGAGCCGCACACGACCGGGAATAGCCGTTGCGGGCGCAAGTGTTGCACGGCCTATGACCACGATTCCCGCTTCCCACGCCGACCTCCTCGACACCACGGCCCTGGCCCACGTGGCCACCATCGGCCCCGACGGCAGCCCGCAGAACAACCCGGTGTGGTTCGGCTGGGACGGCACCCACGTGCTGTTCAGCCAGACCACCGGCCGCCAGAAGTACCGCAACCTCCAGCAGCACCCCGCTGTCGCCCTGTCCATCGTCGACCCGGCCAACCCGTACCGCTACCTCGAGATTCGCGGCACCGTGGCGGAGATCGTGGACGACCCGGGCAATGCGTTCATCAACTCGATGGCCAAGAAGTACATCGACCAGGACGAGTACCCGTGGCACCAGCCGGGCGACCACCGCGTCGTGGTGAAGGTGCTGCCGGCGCGCACCACCCAGATGGGCTGAACCCAGGGCGAACGGAGGGCCGGGTTCGCCCGCCCCGCTACCGCCCCTGCGCGGCGGGAAGGTGATCCAGGAACCGCAGCGCGGCCTGCGCCGCCTCGTGCCGCCACAGCACCACCACGTCGGCAGGGTCGGTTGCCATCTGCGCCTCCAGCGCTGCGGCCATGTCCTCTGCATGCGCCCGTTGCGCCGCCACCAGCGGGGCGGTGTCCACCTGGCACACACCGCACAGCACCAACTTCAGCACCAGTTCGCTGCGCAGGTCGCGCAGGTGCAGCACCGGCTCGGCCAGCCAACGCCGCAGTTGGGCGCGCCCCGCCGGCGTCGGCGCCAGGATCGTCCGCTCGCCGCCGGCAAGGCCGGGCTCCACACCGACCGGCTCCACGTAGCCGCGGCCAGTCAACTGGTCGAGCGCCCGGTAGGTGAGGGCGCGGGAGAGCGACCACACCCTGCCGATGTCGCCGCCGGGCTTCAGGCGGGCGGCCACGTCGTACCCGTGCGCCGGCCCGGCGGCGAGGATGCCGAGGCAGGCCCACTCGCCGAGCAGGAGGGCATCGCGCTGGCCCCTGCTCACCCGCCGTGCACCTCCACCTCGCCGTAGACCTCCACCTCGGTCGCCTTCACCGACGCGTGGACCGTGTCGCCCGGGCGCAACGCCATCGCCTCCATGGCCCCCACGGTGATCTCCGCCACCAGCGGCAGCGGGCCTTCCAGCGACACCCGCACCCGATCGCCCAGCCGGTCCATCCCGGTGACCGTGCCCTCCCAGCAGTTGCGCACGCTGGAGCCGTCCGGCACGGTGCGGGTGAGCACCACCGAATGAGGGCGGATGACGGCGAACGCGGGGCCGGCCGCAGCGTCGGCCACCACGACGGCCGCGCCACGGTCGGTCCGCAGCACCCCGTCCGTCACGGTGCCGCGGACCAGGTTGACGCCCATGAGGTCGGCGACGTAGCGCGAGCGCGGGCGCGCCGTCACCTCGGCCAGCGTCCCGGCCTGGACGATCTGCCCGGCTTCCAGCACGGCCACCCGGTCGGCCAGGGCGTGCGCGTCCACCGGGTCGTGGGTGACCAGCACGCGCATCCCGCCGAAGGTCTCCAGGTGGCGGCGCAACTCGGCGCGCACGGCGCCGCGGGTGCCGGCGTCCAACGCAGCCAGCGGTTCGTCCAGCAGCAGCAACCGCGGGTCGGTGGCCAGGGCGCGGGCGAGCGCGGCGCGCTGGGCCTGGCCGCCGGACAGGGCGCTGGGTCGCTGCGCCGCGTAGGCGGAGAGACCGACACGCTCCAGCCACTCGCCGGCCACCCGCCGCGCCTCCGCCTTCGGTGCCCGCCGCGCCCGCAGTCCATAGGCGACGTTCTCCAGCACCGACATGTGGGGGAACAGTTGGTAGTCCTGGAACACGAACCCGATCCGGCGGGCCTCCGGAGCGACCAGCACGTTGGCCGCCGGGTCGTCGAGCACGTCGCCGTCCAGCGTGATCCGCCCGCCGTCCAGCGGCGTCAGCCCGGCCAGCGCCCGCAGCACGGTGCTCTTGCCGGCACCGTTGGGGCCCAGCAGCGCGAGCACCTCCCCGTCGGCCACGGCAAGCTCGGCGGCCAGCGCCAGGCTGCCGACGCGCACCTCCAGCCGGGCCTCCAGCGTCACGCCACCACCGCCCGCTCCGGGCGCACGACCTTGCCGAACCACCGGTCGCGCAGGCCCACCAGCACGGCGAACGACAGGGCGATCAGCAGGAGGGCCAGCACAATGGCTTCCTCCGGGTTGGTCTCCAGCGACAGGTACACCGCCAGCGGCATGGTGCGGGTGGTGCCCGGGAAGTTGCCGGCGAACGTGATGGTGGCGCCGAACTCGCCCAGCGCCCTGGCCCACGACAGCACCGCCCCGGCGATCAGCGCGGGGCGGATGGCGGGGAGGGTGACCCGGCGGAAGGTGTACCAGCGGGACGCCCCGAGTGTGCGGGACGCGTCCTCCACGCGGCCGTCCAGCTGGCGCAGCGCGGCCTCCACCGTGATCACCAGGAACGGCATGGCGACGAACGTCTGGGCCACCACGACGCCGGTGGTGGTGAACGGGAGGGTGACGTCGAACCACCGGTACAGCCACTGGCCGACGATGCCCCGCCGCCCGAGTGCGAAGAACAGGGCGACGCCACCGACCACCGGCGGCAGCACCATCGACAGGGTGGTGAGCGCCCGCACCACCGAGCGCCCCGGGAACTCCACGCGGGCGAGCAGCCAGGCCAGCGGCACGCCGAACACCACCGAGATGGCCGTGGCCCACAGCGAGCAGGTGATGGACAGGCGCAGGGCGGTGAGCGCGTCGTCGTTGGTGAGGTAGTGCCAGGCGTTGGACCACGGCGCCCGCCACAGCAGCCCGACGAGGGGCAGGGCGAAGAACGCGACGGCGATGCCCGCCAGGACCAGTGCCGGGCGCGGCATCTGGGCGCGGGCATCCCGCCGGCCCCCGACCCGCGTGCCCCGGCGCCGGCCAGGGCTCACGGGGAGGTGAATCCGTACGACGCGAGGATCGCCTGGCCCTGGGCACCGAGCACGAAGTCGATGAACGTCTGGGCGCCCTCCGGGTTGGTGGCTTCCCTGGTGACGGCGACCGGGTACTCGGCCACGACGTTGATGTCGGCGGGGATCTCCACGCCGGCGGCGGCGTCACCCGCGGCGTTGACGTCCGTGAGGTAGACGATGCCGGCGTCGGCCTCGCCCAGGGTCACCTTGGTGACCACGGCCTTCACGTTCTCCTCCAGCGACTTCGGCGTCACGGTGATCCCTGCGTTCTCGAAGATCTGGGTGGCGTACTTCCCGCACGGTACTTCCGGCGCGCATTGCACATAGACCAGGTCGGGGTCGGCGAGATCGGCAACGCCGGTGATGCCCTTCGGGTTGCCGGGCTGGACGATGATCGCCGCCGAGTTGTGGGCGAACACCACGGGCGCCGTGGCGTTGTTGCCGGCGTCGGTGAGCTTGGCCATGTTGCTGAGGTCGGCAGAGGCGAAGAGGTCGGCAGGTGCACCTTCCCCGATCTGGGTGACCAGCTCCGATGAGGCGGCGAAGTTGAGCGTCACCGTGGTGTCCGGGTTGGCGGCCATGAAGGCATCGGCGAGGTCGGTGAAGGCGGCGGTCAACGATGCTGCGGCGAAGACGGTGATGTCGCCGGACGGTGTACCCGTGGCGTCGGTGCGGGAATCGGAGCCGCAGGCTGTCGTGGCTGCGACCAGACCGATCGCGCCGAGGAGGAGGAACACGGACCGGACACGGGAGCGCATGCCCGCACAATAGTCAGGCGTTGACTATGCGTGCCGCTCATTCGGGTCGAAATGAGTAGTGGGTTACTCATGGCGAGCAGACGCCTGGGGTGTCTGATACCTGCATGGGAATCTTCAGCAAGATCAAGGAAAGCGTTGCCGGCACGGACGCCGGCAGCATCCAGAACGCCCGCATCGGCCGTGGCGTCATCATGGGGGCGCAGGTCACGGGCAACTCGATCACGACGGGAGGGATCGAGCAGCACGTGTGCCTGTTCCAGGTGGAGGTGGCGCTGGACGACACCCCGCCGTACCAGGCCACCTGCCGCCAGCGCCTGCCGGTCTGGCAGCTCAGCCAGATCCAGCCGGGCCAGACGATGGTGGCCGTCCGGGTGGACGCCGCCGACCCCAGCCGGGTGGCCATCGACTGGGAGACCCCGCCCCCGTCGGTGCGCATGGCGCAGGGGGCCGGCAACGGCTCGGCGGCGGAGATCCTCGCCACCGGCCTGCCGTGCCGGGTGATCATCCAGCAGTTCCAGCCGCTGAACATGACGAACCCGGCCGGCGTGCCGATGTTCGCGTTCGCCCTCACGGTGATGCCCGCGGGTGGTCAGCCCTACATGATCCAGGTCGGCAACCCGGTGCCGAACGAGGCGATGCCCTTCCTCTTCCCCGGCTCCCAGCTGCCCGCGAAGGTGGCGGCCAACGAGCCCAACGGGGTGGTCATCGACTGGGCGGCCGCGGCACGGGGCGAGTGACGCCACCCGGCATCGTCACGACGAGAAGGTGACGCCGCAGATCACCTGCGGCGAGACCGGCACCGGCCCGGTGACCTGCACGGCGACGAGGGACTCCACCGGCCCCTCGACGAAGTGGACGACGGCGTTGTCCAGGGGGAGGGCGCCGTTCACCAGGCCGGTGCCGGTGATCGCCGACCACCGCGCCGCGGTGCGTGCCGGGTCGGCGGTCTGCACCGTGACGCCGCGGATGCCGTCCACCACGCTGGTGCGTACGGCCTGCTGCCAGTCCTTCCCGGCCGGGAACCACGGGCCGTTGGGGTCCTCGCCGCCGGGCTGGAAGTCGATCTCCAGGAACGAGCCGCCGGTGTCGCCCGGGTGCAGCTGCATGATCCGGTAGCCGTGGTCGTCGTGCTCGAACGCGACGCGTACGCCGAGGTCGTCCACCCGGCCGCGGACCGGAGGATGGTCATCGGTGTGGCAGATCACCATGTACCCGCCGTCGCCGCCGAGCCGCTGCAGCTGGCGGCCGCCCGCGGTGCCCTCGCGCACGGGCGAGACCACCTCGATGAACTGGGTGCCGATCGGCAGCACGGCGTTGCGCAGCCCGAACGTGGCGACGGCCGGGTCGTTGAACGCCACCTCCAGGCCGAGCACGCGGTGCAGGTCGGCGACGACGGCATCGAGGTCGTGGGCCACCAGGGCCACCTGGCGGAGACGGATCCAGCTCATCGGAACCTCGCTTCTTCTCGGGGTGCGGCCCGGTTCACGTGAACCGGGGTGGGCGCTTCTCCACGAAGGCCCGGAAGGCCTCCGCAGTGTGCTCGCTGCGGGCGATGCGCAGGTGCCGTTCGGCCTCGTAGTCCACGAAGTCGCGCAGGCCCATCCGCTCGGCCATCACATAGTGCTGCTTCAGGCCGAGCAGGGCGGTGGGCGACTTGGCCAACAGCGCGGCCAGCACGTCCTCGACGTCGGCGTGGAACGTGTCGTCCGGGAAGACCCTGGCGACGAGGCCGATCTGCAGGGCCTCGGCGGCGTCGATCCGCCGCGGCAGGAACGACAGGTCCCGCGCCCGGGCGGCGCCGACCAGGCGGGGCAGCGACCAGGGGATGGCCATGTCGCCCGCCACGGCCACATCCAGGAACGCGGTGTTCATCTTCGCCCCGGCGGTCATCAGCCGCAGGTCGCAGGCGAGGGCCCACCCCATGCCGGCGCCGGCGCACGCGCCGTTCACCGCAGCCACGGTGACGGCGGGGATCTCGTGGAGCAGGGTGGTGACCTGGAAGTCCGGCGACGTCAGCCGCTCGTCGGCCTCCCCGGACGTGAAGTGGTTGAGGTCCGCGCCCGGGCAGAACGACGACCCGGCACCGGTGAGCACCAGCACCCGCAGGGTCTGGTCGGTGGCCGCCAGTTCCAGCGCCTCGCGGGCCTCCCGAACCATCCGGTTGGTCATCCCGTTGCGTTGCTCGGGGCGGTTCAGGGTCAGGCGCGCCAGCCCGCCGTCGACCTCGTAGCGCAGGGTCTCGAACCGGGCGGTCACGGCCGGCTCACACGATGTTCAGCACGTCGAGGACGGACGCCGCGTAGGCCTCGTCGCCGGTGACCGTGCAGCAGGTGCGCCAGTCGCACCGCTTCGTCCCCCAGCTGACGAAGTCATGGGCGCTGGACTCGACGGTGGCGGTCACGGCGCCGGCGATGCCGTCCGTGATGGTGATCAGCCCGTCGGCGCCCGCCGGGCTCACCGTCCACTCGCCGCCGCCGGGTCCGGTGAGGCGCAGGCCCAGGGGCTGGCTGACGGCGGCCGCCAGTTCGTCCCTCTGCATCTGCGGCATGCCCCACAGCATCCACAGGATGCCGGGGCGGACCTCCTCGTCGGTGGCCTCGGGCAGTTCCACCCGCAGGGGCGCGTCCGGGCCGAGCAGGTCGATGCGCAGGTGGCAGTAGTGGTCGAAGGCGAAGGCATTGGCCAGTTGGTGCAGGGGGTAGGACCCGAGGTCGGCGATCGGGGCGACGGTGGACGCCATCGGTTCCTGCTGCAACGCATCCAGCGCGCCGAACCACGCGTCGGCGTAGCGGTCGTACTCGGCCAGCACGTCGGCGGCGGTCCAGTCCTTGCGGGGCGCCACCAGCGCGTCCATCGCCTGCTCGGCCGTCATCGCCGGCAGCGGCTCCGCCGGCGGAGGGGTGGGGTCCACCATCTCCTTCTGGTTGGAGGTGACGTGGGCGAAGACGTCCTTCACGGTCCACCCGGCGCAGGCGCTGGGCTTGTCCCAGTCGGCGTCCGTGAGCTGATCGCGCACGGTGCGCATGTGGTCGTGGATGATGCGGACGGCGGCGACGGCTTCGGCGGTCATGTGCCGGACCTTAGTAACTTCCCGCCGATGGCGTTCCGTCGGAGTGGGGCGTGCCCCACGTCGGCAGGGCCTCCTGCACACGGGCGATGTTCCACCTGCCACGCCGCATCGGACCGTGGCTCAGCCCGACCCACTCTCACCCTTCAGGAGGCTGCGAACCTCCAGCGGCAGTTGGGCGAAGGCCGCAGCATTTCGATTGAAGGCCACTTCGTACAGCAGTTCCAGGACATCCATGTCCTGCCGGGCTGTGTCCCTGCGTTCCAGCAGGTCGTTCTGTACGACGAGCATTGCTGCGGCCACTGCCGCCGTTACCACCTGAGTCCGGTCGGGCGCGTGAGGTGCCGCTGCGGCAGCAGCTATGGAGCGGTACAGATCGATGGCGGCACCGAGGTCGCCCAGTTCGCCGGTCCAGTGGGCGATGTTGTTGCGGGTGGTGAGGGTGTGGGGGTGGTGTGGGCCGAGGGCTTGTTCGTGGTCGGGGAGGAGTTCGGTGTACAGGCGGAGGGCTTCGCGGGTGTCGCCCAGTTCGCCGGTCCAGTGGGCGATGTTGTTGCGGGTGGTGAGGGTGTCGGGGTGGTGTGGGCCGAGGGCGTGTTCGAGGTCGGGGAGGAGTTCGCTGGACAGGCGGAGGGCTTCGCGGGCGTCACCCACCTCACCGGTCCAGTAGGCAATCTCAGATCGGATCGCGAGTCGCTGGGGGTCCGTCAGGTCGCTTCGCTCCAGGAGGCGAGTCGTGCTGGCCAGGGCGGCCCGGGGGTCCTCGGTCCCGTTCCAGCAGGTGGCGATCAGCTCGAGCAACACCTCCCCAGGGTCACCTGCTGGGAGTTGAGCGGCCCGGAGGCGGTCGCCGACGAGTCGAGCTGTCGGTGCCGAATAGTCGCCGATCGAGATGTTGCCCAGCAGTTCGACCACCAGCTCACCGAGACGAACGGACGCAAGATCGCCAACCTCCCCGTGCTGCCACAGCCGAGCCTCAGCGGCCAGATCCGCGATGGTGCGACCCCCGTAGGAGGCGTCTGAACCGCGAGCCGGATCACCTCGAAGAGTGGCCACGAGGTACTGTTCGCCGACTCCGCCGTGCCGCTCAGCGGCGAGGAGCCGACGGCGCTCTCCGCGGTCGAACCACGCTTGGAGCAGTTGGACGATCAAGCTGAGTTGAGACCGACCAGTGTCGCGGTACTGCATGTGGTGACGAAGGAGCGGCTCGCGCAGCTCGTACCAGGTCGCGCGCCGATCGAGGTGCGGCATCTTCGACCCCTGCACCCAGCCGCTCTCGGCGAGACGCGAAAGGGTTGTCGCTGTTGTGTCGCGCCGCAGACCGGACAGATCCGAGATAGCGGTGACGGTCGCGGGCGCTCCCAGACGGGCGAGGGTGTCCACCACCTTCTGTTCCGTGGGCGGAAGCTCCCACAACCGCTGCTGGTAGAAGGGCACAAGCTCCTCGAGGAGGCGTTCCGCTGCGGGCACCACTGCATCGAGGTTGTTCAGGTCCACGCACGTGGCAAAGATGGTCCAGATACGCGGCGATCCGCCGGCGAGCTGGTGAATCGTCGCCAGCCTCGCCAGCGCACGGTCCGTTCGAACGAACGTTGCGAGGTCGTGATTGCCGAGCTGATCGGCGAGCAAGGCGACCAACTCGGCGCCGTCGTCGACTCCGAGGGGGCTGAGCGGGACGATCTCGAATGACCCGAACCACGGCGAGTCACGGCGTTGAACCGCGTCGAACAGCGCCGGCGCGGTGGCCAGGACGACGACGTTCCCGGCACGCTCCATCCATCCCCGCAGGTCGTGCTGTCCTGATGTGTCGAGGTGCCTCATGATGCGGTCGAGGTTCTCGACCACCAGGACGACTACGCCGTCACGCGTCAGCGTCCGGAGCATGGCCTCGAGTTCACTGAACCCCGCCCGACGCGCAGCGACCGCCTCCTCCACGACCTCCGGTGGAGAGCCCAATCCACGGACGACCTCCACGAGTACGTCCGATGCCGTCGTGATCCCTACCGCATCCTCCGGTAGTCGGGCGACGCGCACAGATCCGTCGAGTAGACCATCGCGTCGGGCTCTGTGCAGACCTACCTCGAGCACATGGCTCTTGCCCGCGCCGCGCGGGCCGACGAGGAGGAGGTGTGCGCGGTTCCGGGAGTTCGCCGCGCTTGTCAGCACTCGCCGGATGGCCGCGAGGGCCCCGTCCCGCCCAGTGGTGCGTGCATCGAGTCGCTGTGGATCGTCCCGCGATGGTGTGTAGAGCCGAGGGATGTCACTCATCGTCGAGGCGCCTCATGATCCGCCAAGCCGTGGCAAGCAGGCGGCTCGCGAATCGGTCCTTGGAGTGCGGGGAGGGTACCAAGTAGTGGTCTCGCTGGAGGCGGAACACGAGCTCCACGAGGTCCTGTCGCCTCGGTACTCCCCCACCCGCGTCGCGGCGGAGCCGTTCGTCCAGTTCAGCGATCGTGAGCCCGTCGCTCGTGGCGTACGCGTCAAGCATCCGGTACACGATGGCCGCCTGAGGACCGTAGTAGCCGGGGATCCGGGCTATGTAGTGGCGGAAGTCAAGAGGGTCAAGCGGGTCGGCCATCGCGGCACGCAGCCGATCCAGCGGGTCGCGGCGCCAGTCCTGGTCGAGCGATGTCTGCTGAATGGACCACTGGATGTAGTAGGGGATCGCGTCGGTCGCAGTGACAACTGCCTCAGCAAACTCCCTCCGGTGGCAGTCGGCTTCGAGGCGTTCCAGGAGTCCGAGCGCAAGTCCGAGTGCGGAACACGGGTCCAGCGGTCCGAGCGCTTGGGTCTGCAGGTCGTTGACATGGCCCGACCCTGGCGGCAGCACGTGATGGAGACCGATCGACCCAGCGAGCACAACGATGAGGTTGGTGTGCTCCTGGCGGGCGGCACGGAGGCTGTTCATGAATTCTTCCGCCTCGGCCTTGGTGGGTGACATCGCTCCCAGCAGGACTGGCAACTCGTCGATCATCACGATGAGGGTCTTCGGTGCTGCCCGCTCCGCGGCCCAGGCGAGAAGATCGATCTCCGGCTCGGGAGCCTTGCCGCCGGTGCGTCGAAGCCTGAGTCCCTTGTAGGACACGTCGATGTCCAGAGTCCACCGCTTGCGTTCTCGCGCGAACCAGGTCATCGGCGTGAGGCGTTCCATGAGCCGACCGGCGAATGTCGATGCGTTGACCGTCTGCGCACTGACGAAGATCACGTCATGGCCGGCCTCGGCCCATGTCGCCTCGAGCTTGCGCAACACGGATGTCTTCCCCATGCGTCGGTCACCGACCAACACGACCCCCAACGCTGTCGTCACGCCGTTCTGGATCTCCGTGAGCTCCCTCGTCCGGCCGACCAACTCCTCGGGATCGACGAGTCCGCCCACCACCAGGTCGAGCGGTTTCACCACCGGCTGACACAAGGAGAAATCCATCCCTCGAATGTACCACGGTGCTGATATATATCAACTCAGATACATATCAGACGGGACCAGTGATTGCTGACAACTCTTCGAGGCCGAGCTCGCGGAGACGACCGCGCATCAGGTGGCGAGCTTGGCAAGGGGGATGCGCAGGGTGACGACCGCGCCGGCCACGGATCCGTCGTCGGCCGTGGCGTTGGTGGCGGCCACCGAACCACCATGGGCGAGTGCGATCGCCCGCACGATGGCCAGGCCGATCCCGGCCTCGCCGCGCCGGTCGCCGCGCTGGTAGCGGTCGAACACGCGGGGCAGCATCGTCGGATCGAAGCCGCTGCCGTTGTCGCGCACCTCGATGACGCCGTCGCCGTGGTCGGCCCGGGTGGTGAGGTCCACACGCGTCGCCCGCCGGCTGGCGTTGCGGACCACGTTCTCCACGGCCTGCCGCAGCAGCGCCATGTCGGCCTGCACCACCACGGGGTCGCCGAGCGCCGCCACGATCTCCACGTCGTCCACCCTCACGGCCGCGGCCACCTCCTCGGCCAGGAGGTCCAGGCGCAGCGGCGCCATCCGCGGCATCATCTGGCCGCTCTCGAACCGCACCAGGTCGAGCATCTCGTTCACGCCGGTGGAGGCCCGCTCTGCCGCGGAGCGGATCTCCGACAGGGAGCGCACGTACTCCTCGCTCGTCCGGTCGCGGGCCAGCGCCTGGCTGCTGCTGGCCAGGATGACGGCCAGCGGGGTGCGCATCTCGTGGGCGGCGTCGGCCAGGAAGGCCTGCTGGTCGCCGAGCACCTTGCGCACCGGCGTCACCATCAGCCGGCTGACGCCGAGGCCGAGCAGGATGCAGCCCGCGGCAAGGCCGAACGCGAGGTCCTCCGAGGTGTCGTCGAGGTCGGCCAGGCGGCGGTCGCGATCCTCCGTGTAGAGCATCGTCACGAAGCCCTCTCCCGCGTGCAGCGGGCGCACGTAGGCGCGGAACCCGATGCTGTCCACCGTGAACTCGCGGAACGCCGGCCACTCCCCGGCGTCACGCATCCACTGGTTGAGCGGTGGCTCGATGCCGTAGTCGCCGAACGCCTCGCTCCACTCGTCGTTGCTGTTGACGTAGTAGCCGATCGGCCATTCCTCGCGCTGCCCGACGATGTCGTTGTGGAGGATGTTCTCCATCTGCGCCACCAGCACCGCGTCCACCCCGTCGGTGATCGCCCGCTCGCGCGCCTCGCGCCAGATGCGGAAGGGGATGTAGGCCAGCACGCCGGCCACCACGGCACACAGCAGGGCGGCCAGCCAGCGGCGGTGGCGGAGGGTCACTTGCCGACCTCCGGCGCCGCGTCGCCACCCACCCGGTAGCCCACGCCGCGAACCGTCTCGATCAGTGCCGGGCGGCCGGGCATGTCCAGCTTGCGGCGCAGGTTGGCCACGTGGACGTCCACGGTGTTGGACAGGCCGTCGTAGTTGGTGTCCCACACGGCGTCCAGCAGGTCGGTGCGCGACACCACCTCACCGGCGCGGTCCATCAGGTAGTGCAGCAGGCTGAACTCGCGGGCGGTCAGTGGCACGGTGACCCCCGCGCGCTGCACCGTGTGCGCCGCAGGGTCCAGTTCCAGGTCGCCCACCCGCAGCTGAGGCGACCGGGCGTGCTCGGGCCGGCGCAGGAGGGCCCGCACCCGGGCGGCGAGCTCGGCGAAGTCGAACGGCTTGGTGAGGTAGTCGTCCGCGCCGGCATCGAGGCCGAGCACCTTGTCGCCGGTGGCGTCGCGAGCGGTGAGGATGAGGACTCGCGGGGGTGTGGCCTGGTCGTGCAGCTCGCGGCACAGGGCCAGCCCGTCGCCGTCGGGCAGGCCGAGGTCGAGCACGACGACATGGTAGGTGGCGATCGCCACGGCCCGCCGGGCGCCGGCCAACGTGCGCTCCAGGTCCACCGTGTGGCCGCCTTCGGCCAGGCCGCGCTGGACCACCTGGCCCAGCGACGGGTCGTCCTCCACCACCAGCACTCGCACGAGCGCCCATCGTTCCACACGGCGGATGAACGGAACATGAAGGCAGGTTTCACCACGGGTTCATGGAGCCTCGTGCATGGTGCCGGCATGAGCTTGCTGACCCTGTCCAGCGGCCGGCGCCGGGTGCGCGCCGCGGCGATGGCGGACGACGACCTGCGCCGGCATGTGTTGAACCGGCTGACGTTCGGCGCCACGGGCGAGGCGGTCGACGCCGCCGCCGTGCTGAGCCCCGGCGACCTCGTGGAGGCGTTGCTCGACGCATCTCCTCGCGACCTCGGCATGCCGGTGATGCACGGCGACGACGACTGGAGCACCGTGCCCCAGTGGTGGTTCGACGTGATGCGCCACCCGGGCGCCGGCCTGCACGAACGGATGGTGTGGTTCTGGCACGGCCATCTCACCAGCAGCATGGACACGTCGTCGCCCGCCCTGATGTTCCGCCAGCAGGTCATCTTCCGCCGGCATGCGGCGGGCAGCTTCCGCGACCTGCTGCAGGAGGTGACGGTGGACCCGGCGATGCTGTTCTGGCTGAACGGCGCGTGGTCCACCGCCGACAACCCGAACGAGAACTACGCCCGTGAGCTGATGGAGCTGTTCGCGCTGGGCCGCAACAACGGCTACACCGAGGACGACGTGCACCAGGCCGCGGTGGCCCTGTCCGGGTGGTGGGTGGACGGCGACCACGACGACCGGGTGGAGTTCGACCCCGAGCGCGGGCCCCGTCACACCGTGCCGCTGTTCGGCGGCCGGGTGGGCAGCGCGGCCGAGGTGATCGACGCGGTCTGCGACCACCCGGCCTGCGCGCCACACATCGCCGGTGCGCTGTACCGGGCGCTGCACGGCGTGGACCCGGCCGACGACGTCCGTGCCGAACTGGCCGCAGTGTTCGCGGACGGTGGCCTCCAGCTCCGCCCGCTGCTGGAGGCCACCGTCCGTCACCCCACCTTCCTCGGCAACCCGCAGCCGCGCCCGCGGTCGCACCTGGAGTGGTACATCGCCCTGTGCCGGTTCCTGCGACGCGACGACGTGGACGTCTGGCCGCTGTACTCGCTGGGCCAGATGCCGTTCAGCCCGCCGAACGTCGCCGGCTGGCCGGGCAACGACCGCTGGCTCAGCGTGGGCGCCGAGCTGACCAAGGCGCAGTTGGCGTTCGACCTGATGTGGGATGCGGCCCCACCCGACAGCGACGACGTCGTGGGTGAGCTGTGCTGGCGGGCCGGCATCTCGCCGGGACCGGCAACCCGCGCTGCACTCGACGAGGCCTACGTGACCGGCCCCGACGAGTGGGAGCCGTACCGCAGCGTGATGGCGCTGATCCCCCTGACCCCCGAGTTCAACATCATCTGAGGTGACACGCATGGGCACTCGCTTCGAACCGACCGACGGCCCCGCCCGGCCCGACCCGTTCGCGCTGCCGCCGGACCCTGGGTCGGCGGTCGCCTTCCACACCGCCCGCGGCGTGACACGGGGGGTGAACCGGCGAGAGTTGCTGAAGTGGTTCTCCGCCGGGGCCGGCGCGGCGGCCGTGGGCGGCGGCGCATGGTTGGCCGGCCGTGGAGGTGAGGGCGCATCCGGTGGCTCCTCGCCGATGGGCACGGCGCCGGGTGGCGCCGACGGTGGCGGCGACGGTCCGATGGCCACTGCGCCACGGTCCATGCAGGTGCCGGCGGCCCCTGCGGACCGGTTGCTGGTGATGATCGAGCTTGCCGGTGGGAACGACGGGCTGTCGATGGCCGCGCCGCTCGGTGACGGTCGCTACCGCGACCTGCGCCCGTCGTTGGCGGAGCCGGAGGGCGACCCGTTCGTGCTCGACGCCGCGACGGCACTCCACCCCCGCCTGGCCCGCGTGGCCACCCGCGGCCCGGCGGTGCTGCAGGGGGTCGGCTCGCTGCAGCCCGACTACTCCCATTTCGAGATGCAGGTGCGCTGGTGGGAAGGATCGCCCGACGCCAGCCGGGTCTACGACACCGGCGTGCTCGGTCGCCTGGCCGATGCCGTCGGCGACCCTGATGCGCCGGTGGTGGCCCTGTCCGTCAGCGACGGCGCCCACCCGATCATGTTCAGCCGCACCGCATCCACGCTCACCGTGCCGGACGTCGGGGCGACGTGGTACCTCACCGGCGCCAACAGCGACGACGTGCTGCGGCAACGGTTCCAGCGCGCCTACCGGGCCTTCGGTGCCGATGCCGCCGAGCCCTACACCGCCCGCCGGCGCGAGGTGATGGAGCGCACCGTCCGCCTGGCGGAGGCCGTGGGCGAGTGGGACGACGACGACCACGGCGGGTACCGCGACGACCGGCTGGGCAACGGCCTGCGCATGGCGCTGCGCCTGTTCGACCGCGGTGTGGGCCTGCGGATCGTGCACATCACGATGGACGGTGGGTTCGACACCCACGACGGGCACGGATGGAAGTACCCGGAACTGATGAGCGCGCTGGACGACAACCTCGGCGCCTTCTTCGACGACCTCGATGCCGCCGGCATGGCGGACAAGGTGCTGGTGGCGACGATGAGCGAGTTCGGGCGCACGGTGGGCGAGAACGGCTCGGGCGGCCTGGACCATGGTGCGGCCGCGTCGATGCTGCTGCTCGGGCCGGTGATGGCCGGCGTGCACGGGGAGGCCCCGTCGTTCGCTGGGCTGTCGGCGGAGGACGGGCTGCCGGCGACACTGTCGTTCGACCACTACTTCGGCACCATCGCCGAGCGCTGGTTCGGCGTGCCGTCGTCCGAGGTGATCGACGGCGGCACCGAGGTGATCGATGGGCTGTTCGCCGGCTGAGCGCCGGCGCGGCCGGTCAGCGCACCTCGAACACCTCGATGGTGACCCGCGTCTGCTCTCGACGGCCGTTGGACAGGAAGATCCGCCGGTTCATCCAGGCCAACCGCGGCGAACCGGTGGTGAGGCGGATGTGGGTGCGGAAGTAGTACTCCGCCGGGTCGACGGGCTCGCCGGCGGCGATGCGCGCGGCCACCTCCGGGCTGGCGTCGCGGGTGCCGGTGGAGCGCACCTCGATGGCCTCGCCGTCGTCGGTGACCAGCACGTAGTGGGCGTCGATGTCCAGCACGCCGTCGGCACGGAGCGTCTGGAAGTCCGCCCCGCCGTCGGCGATGTGGCCGTGCAGGCCGTCCCGCCCGGAGAACCGCCCGCCGGCGAAGGGCACCACCCGCCGCGCGCCCGCGGGCTGCTCGCCCATCTCCACCGGGGGGAGTGCCCGCACCTCGATCGTCAGCAGCGGTTCCAGTTCCATCGGGGCCGTTGCTAGCACAGGGCGGCGGACCCCGGGCGCGCCGGGGCGCCTACGCTGCCCGCCGTGAGAGTGATCATCGCCGGTGGCGGCATCGGCGGGCTGACGGCGGCGATGGCCCTGCACGCCCGCGGCGTGGACGTGCAGGTCTACGAGGCCGTCCAGGACCTCCAGCCGTTGGGCGTGGGCATCAACGTCCTGCCCCACGCCATGGCCAAACTCGACCGGCTGGACCTCCTCCCCACGGTGCTGCCGCTCGGCGTGCAGACCGCCGAGCTGTGCTTCTACAACCTGCACGGCCAGCTGATCTGGAGCGAGCCCCGCGGTGTGGCGGCCGGCTATCCCGTGCCGCAGCTCTCCGTCCATCGCGGGCGGCTGCACATGGCGCTGCTGGACGAGGCGAGAGCCCGCCTGGGCGAGGGCCGCGTGCTCACCGGCCACGCACTGCGGTCGTTCACCGACGACGGCCGCCGCGTCGAGGTGGAGCTGGAGTGCCGCGGTGACGACACGGTCGTGAGGGATCACGCCGACGTCCTGATCGGCGCGGACGGCATCCACTCCACGGTCCGCCGCCGCTTCCACCCCGACGAGGGGCTGCCCCAGTGGAGCGGCAACGTGCTGTGGCGGGCGACGACGGTGGTCCCGGGCTACCTCACGGGGCGCTCGATGTTCATGGCCGGGCACCGCCCGCACAAGTTCGTCGCCTACCCCATCACTGAGCCGGACGCCGCCGGCCACCAAGTGATCAACTGGATCGCCGAACTGGACCGCCGCGAGCTCGGCCTGGCCGCCCGGGAGGACTGGAACCGGGTGGGGAGCCTCGAGGACTTCCTGCCCCGCTTCGAGAACTGGGTGTGGGACTGGCTGGACGTCGGCGCGCTCATCCGCGGCGCGGAGGCCGTCTACGAGTTCCCGATGGTGGACAGGGACCCGCTGGATCGCTGGACCGTCGGGCGGGTGACCCTGCTCGGCGACGCGGCCCACCCGATGTACCCGATCGGCTCCAACGGCGCCTCACAGGCGATCCTCGACGCGCTCACGATCGCCGACCTGCTGGCAGCGGCAGGGTCAGGCGCGATCGACGCAGCGTTGCAGGCCTACGACGACGACCGACGCCCGACGACCGCGGCCATCGTCCTCTCCAACCGCCGGCACGGCCCGGAGGTGATGCTCGACCTGGCCCAGGAGCGTGCCCCCGGCGGGTTCGCCGACGTCGCCGACGTGTTCGCCGCCGGCGAGCGCGAGGAGATCGCCAACCGCTACAAGCAGACGGCGGGGTTCAGCCTGCCGTCGCAGCGCGGGTGACGGCCGGCTCCGCTCAGATCCGTTCCAGCTCGGCGCCGTCGAACAGTGGGGTGATGCCCAGGCGCTCAGCGTCCGCTGCCATCACGTCGTCGGGTGGGGCGGTGAGGTCGCCGCCGGCGGCCGCCACGATGGCGTCCAGCAGGCGGGCGTCGCTCGACGTGTTGAGGAACAGCGGGTTGCGGGCGAGCACGTAGCGCACCGCCCGCGCCAGCTCGTCGCCGATCGGCAGCGGTTCGTACCAGGCGAAGTGGGGGCGGTCGTCGCCCGGCTGCCAGCGGCCGCGAGCCGCCGATTTGATGGTCTGCACAGCCACGTTGCGGGCCGCGCACAGGGCCAGCAACTCCTCCACGTCGGCCCGGTACGCCGTGTCCTGGAGCAGCGTGAAGTTGTAGGGCAGCAGCACGGAGTCGACGTCGAAGCGATCCAGGCTGCGCAGGTGCATGCCGGCGATGCGCAGGCCGTGCCCGGTGACGCCGATGAACTTGACCAGCCCCTCGTCACGGGCCTGCACCAGCGCTTCCACGGCGCCGCCGGGGCCGTGGGCGACCTCCCACTCGTCGGGCTCGACGAGGTTGTGGAGCTGGATCAGGTCGACCGAGTCCACCTCCATCCGGTCCAGCGACTCCTCCAGTTGGCGGCGGGCGCCCGCGGCCGTGCGCTCGCCGGTCTTGGTGGCCAGGAAGACCTCCCGGCGGTGCTCGGCCAGGAACGGGCGGAGGCGCACCTCGGACTCCCCGTAGGAGCGGGCGGTGTCGATGTGGTTGATGCCGGCGGCGCGGACCTGGGCGAGCGTGGCGTCGGCGCGGGCCTGGCTCATGCCGCCGAGGGCCGCCGCGCCGAAGATGACTCGGGTGCTCAGGTGTCCCGTGCGGCCGAACTGCTGCAACGGAATCATGAGCCGACCGTACACCCGCGTGCGAAGTGACGCCCCCGTCCCCCGCCCCACCAGGGAAGTGACGTGATATATCACGTCACTTCCCTGGTGGAGGGCGGTGGGGTGCCGTCACTTCGGGCGGGTCGGCGTGACCGGCGACCGTTGCACGGGCGGCCGCCAACGGCAACGATCTCGTCGTGATGACACCGTCCTCCGCCGACTCGGGTCGTGCTGCCGCCGTGGCCCGGGCCACGGGCGCGCTGGACGACGGGACGTTCGTCGCCGACCTCGCCCGCCGGGTGGCCGTCCGCTCGGAGAGCCAGCGGGCGGACGCCGGCCCGGACCTCCACGCCTACCTGGCGGAGGAGCTGGTCCCGTCGCTCCAGCGGCTGGGGTTCGACACGGCCGTCCACGCCAACCCCGTGGCCGGCGCCGGGCCACTGCTGATCGCCCACCGGCACGAGCGCGCCGACCGGCCGACCGTCCTCATGTACGCGCACGGCGACGTGGTGAACGGCATGGACGACCGGTGGGCGAAGGGCGCCGGCCCCTGGGATGTCGTGCGCGACGGCGACCGCATCTACGGGAGGGGCACGGCGGACAACAAGGGCCAGCACACGATCAACCTGACGGCCCTGGCGGCGGTGCTGGCCGAACGGGGCGGCCGGCTGGGTTGCAACATCACCGTGCTGGTGGAGACGGGGGAGGAGACCGGCTCGCCCGGCCTCGCCGAGTTCTGCGCGGCCCACCGTGCCGACCTGACCGCGGACGTGCTGATCGCCAGCGACGGGCCACGCCAGCGCCGCGAGCTTCCCACCCTCTTCCTCGGGTCGCGCGGTGTCGTGGACGTGGAGTTGTCCGTCCGGTTGCGCGACGGCGGCCACCACTCGGGCAACTGGGGCGGCCTGCTGCGCAACCCCGGCACGGTGCTGGCCAACGCGATCGCCTGCCTGGTCGATGCGAACGGGGTCATCCAGGTGCCGGAGCTGCGGCCCCCGCCGATCCCCGCGACCGTACGTGCCGCCCTGGCCGGGCTGACGTTCGGCGGTGGCGAGGGCGAGCCGGAGATCGACGAGACCTGGGGCGAGCCGGGCCTCACGCCCGCGGAGCGGGTGATCGCCTGGAACACGCTCGAAGTGCTGGCGATGGCGACGGGCGACCCGGCCAAGCCGGTCAACGCCATCCCGCCGACGGCCTGGGTGAAGCTCCACCTCCGGCACGTGGTCGGCACCGACGTCAGCGATGTGCCCGGCGCGCTGCGCCGTCACCTGGCGGCCCACGGCATCACCCACGTCGCGGTGAGCGAGGCGGTGGTCAGCCCGGCCACCCGGCTGGACCCCGAGGACCCGTGGGTGCGCTTCGTGGCCGCGTCGGTGGAGCGGACCACCGGCGCGCCGCCGGTCGTGCTGCCCAACCTCGGCGGCACGATCCCCAACGACGTCTTCGCCGACGTGCTCGGCCTGCCCACCGTGTGGGTGCCGCACAGCTACGGCGGGTGCAACCAGCATGCACCGGACGAGCACCTCCTGGCGCCGGTGGCCCGTGAGGGGCTGGCGGTCATGGCCGGTCTGTTCTGGGACCTCGGCGATGGGTGACCTCGAGTTCCGCCCGGTTCGTGAGGTCGAGCGGACACTGCTCGTCGTGTCGGATCTCGCCCCTCGTCAGTTGCCGCTCGGCACCGGCCAGGTGGCGATCGTCTCGTAACGGGCGCCGGCGGGGTCGAGCCGGCTCTGCACCAGCGCCACCTCTGCCAGTGGGAACTCGGCGCCCACCATCATCCCCAGCGCCTTGGGCATGTGGGCGTACGGCTTGACCCTGGCGATCGTCAGGTGGCCGACGAACCGGCGGCGCACCTTCTCGCCGATGTCGGCGGTGCAGCGGGCGACCTCGGTGGCGGCGTCCTCCAGGCCGTCGGCGGGGACCACGAGGGCCCGCTCGTTCAGGACGTCCACCGCCGGGCCGAGGCGAACGGTGGCCGGCTGGAACGTGGCCGCGTCCAGCGCCGCCTCCACCAGGTCCGGGTCGGTGTCGCCGAGGAAGCGCAGGGTGATGTGCCAGCTGTCCGGGTGGACGAAGCGCACGCCGCGCTCGTCCTTGCGCGGCAGGGCACGCAACTCCTCGACCGCGTCCTCGGCCGGCCAGACGGCGACGAACAACCGGCTCATCGCGGGACCCATTCGGGCACGCGCATCAAGGACACGGCCACGGTGTCGAAGCGCGCTGGCCAGAACGCCAGCGCCGTGGGGTTGACGGTCTCGTAGTCGACGGACATGCGGGTGAACCCGCGGCCGGCGTAGTCGGCGAGCGCGGCCTGCAGCAGCGCGGCGGCGATGCCCCGGCCGCGGAGGGCCGGGCGGGTGAACGCACCGCTGAGTGCGATCGTCGTCGGTGAGTGCACGATCGCCGTCGCCCCGTCGGCGGTGGGCTCGAACCGGAGGAACGCCTCCGGCCGGCCGTCCACCTCGGCCAGCCAGTAGCCGGCCGGTGGGCGGGCGACGAGCGCAGCGATCTCCGCTGCGGTGTCGCCCGGCTGCGGCGCCATGTTGACGGGTGGCGCGGAGTAGTGGGCGCGGTGCTCCGTATCCAGCGCAGCCAGCGCGTCGGCATCGGCGGCGACGGCGGGCCGCAGCCGCACGCCGGACGGCAGCGGCCGCTGGGCGAGCGGAGCGGCCGTCGCACGGATCCCGTCGTGGAGGAACATGCCGAAGCCGTTGACGAACCAGCGGTGGATGGTGTCCTGCTGGTCGGCGAGGACCGTGACGCAGTGGACCTCGCAACCGGCGGCGTCCCATTGCTGCGCCGCGGCCCGGTGGAGGGCCGGGTACACCTCGGCCACCCGGTGCGGAACGGCGCCGTGCCCGTGCACCGGCACGTACGCGCCGGTGCGGCCGGTGCCGCGGAAGCCCTCGACGACGTGCCAGGCGAGGAAGCCGACCAGCGAACCGCCGTCCATCGCGGCCACCGCCCGGCCGGACGTCAGGAGCGGGCGCTGCAATGCCGCGGCGGCCGTCGGGTCGGTGAGTGTGTCCGGAAGGGCAGGCACTGCGGCGCGCAAGCGGCCGACACCCGCAGCGAACAGTTCGGCGGCCGCAGCGAGATGTGACGGGGAGAGCGTGACGACGTCCATGGGCATTGCTGACCCGCACGGTACCGGCGTGTGCGACCGGCAGGCGACGGGCTGTGGCGCGCCCCCGCAATAGGGTGCCTCCGTGACTGCCAACGCTGATCTGGCCGAGCCCGCGGACGTGGGGGTGACGGTGGACGACGTCACTCACGTCGCCACGATCGAGATCCGCCGCGGGCCGCACAACTTCTTCGACATCGCCGTGCTCGGTGAGGTGGCCGACACGCTGGACCGGCTGGCGGCGGGCACCACCCGCGCAGTCGTGCTGTGCAGCGAGGGCAAGAACTTCTGTGCCGGCGCGAACTTCACCGGCCGCAGTGCGGCACTCGGCAGCGAGGGGGCGCCGCACCTCTACGACGTGGCCATCCGCCTGTTCGAGCAACCGCTGCCCATCGTCGCCGCGGTGCAGGGTGCGGCCATCGGCGGCGGCCTCGGCCTGGCTCTGGCCGCCGACTTCCGCGTCGCGTCGCCGGAGTCGCGCTTCGCCGCCAACTTCGCCATGCTCGGGTTCCACCACGGGTTCGGCCTCACCGTCACCCTGCCGCTGGTGGTCGGGCACCAGGCCGCACTCGACCTGCTGTACACCGGCCGGCGCATCGACGGCGATGCCGCCCACCGGTTGGGACTGTGCGACGCACTGGTGCCGGCGGACCACCTCCGGGCCCGGGCCACAGAGATGGCGACGGAGATCGCCGCCGCCGGACCGCTGGCCCTCCGGTCGATCCGGGCGACGATGCGCGGCCCGCTGGTGGAGCAGGTGCGGGCGGCGATGGCGCACGAGCGCGCCGAGCAGACCCGGCTGCAGGCGACGGAGGACTTCCGCGAGGGCGTCGCGGCCACGGCGGAGCGCCGCCCGCCGCGGTTCACCGGGCGGTGAGCAGCAGCCTCGTCCAGGTGTCCACCAGCCACCGTTCGTAGGCGTCCGGCGTCCAGCCCCGCTCGGTGGTGAGCATCACGAAGACCTCCGGGCTGTTGGTGAGCCACACGGTGTCGGCGGCTTCGTCCGTGGCGAGGCCCTCGCGCACCTGGCCGGTGGCGCGCAGGTCCTCCACGAACCGGCGCATGTTGGCCGCCCGCCGCTCGCTGATCTCCTGCCACACCTGCCGGGCCTCCCCGGACCAATTCTGAGGACGGCCACCATGCCCACCACCACCACCTACTACTCGTTCACCCAGGACGTGCCGATCAACGAGGAGATCTACCGGGGGCTGATGGCCGAGGTCGGCAGCGAACCTCCCCCGGGCCTGGTGGTGCACCTCGCCGTCGAACTGCCGGCGGGCGGGCTGCGCTACATCGACGTGTGGGAGTCGCAGGCGGCTCACGAGCGCTTCGTCGAGGAGCGGCTGCATCCCGCCGTCCACCGCATGCTGGCCGCGGTGTTCGGCGACGACCTGCCGCCGGAGCCGCCGATGACGCCGCTCACCGTCATCGACGTGCTCGGCCGCTGAGCTGCCATGCGGGGCCGGCCCGGGACGCGGCCGTCCCCCCGGGCACGGGGGGTGTGCCGGGGGGACGGGGGCAGGGGCCGTTGGGTGCGGGCCGCGGCGCAGGGGTCAGCGCACGGGTCAGCGCAGGTCGAAGCGGTCGGCCTCCATCGCCTTGGTCCAGGCGGCGACGAAGTCGCGGACCAGCTTCTTCTGGCCGCCGGCCTCGGCGTAGACCTCCACGACGGCCCGCAGCAGTGAGTTGGAGCCGAACGCCAGATCCACCGAGGTGGCGGTCCAGCGCACGTTGCCGGTGGTCTTGTCGACGCCTTCGTAGACGTGCTCGGTGGGGGAGACCCGCCACTGCACACCCATGTCCAGCAGGTTGACGAAGAAGTCGTTGCTGAGGGTGCCCACCCGGTGGGTGAACACACCGTGCGCGGCGCCGCCGGTGTTGGCGCCGAGGACCCGCAGGCCGCCGACCAGCACCGTCATCTCCGGCGCGGTCAGCGACAGCAGGCTGGCGCGGTCCACCAGGAGGTGCTCGGCCTTGCGCTTGTCGCCGGGGCGCTGGTAGTTGCGGAAGCCGTCGGCCGTGGGCTCCAGGTGGCTGAACGACTCCACGTCGGTCTGCTCGGCGGTGGCGTCGGTGCGGCCCGGCCGGAACGGCACGGTCACCTCGACCCCGGCCGCGCTGGCCGCCTGCTCCACGGCGGCGCAGCCCCCGAGGACGATGAGGTCGGCCATCGAGATGCGCACACCGTCGGTGCGGCCGGCATTGAACGCCGTCTGCACACCCTCCAGCGTGGCCAGCACCGTTGCCAGCGAGGCCGGGTCGTTGACCTCCCAGTCCTTCTGCGGGGCCAGGCGGATGCGGGCACCGTTGGCGCCGCCGCGGTAGTCGCTGTCGCGGAACGTGGAGGCCGAGGCCCAGGCCGTGGTCACCAACTGCGGCACGGTCAGCCCGGTGGCGAGGATCTGCTGCTTGAGCGCGGCGATGTCCGCGTCACCGACCAGCGGGTGGTCGACGGCCGGCACGGGGTCCTGCCAGAGCAGCTCCTCGCTCGGCACCTCCGGCCCGAGGTAGCGGCTGACCGGGCCCATGTCGCGGTGGGTCAGCTTGAACCAGGCGCGGGCGAAGGCGTCGGCGAACTCCTCCGGGTGCTCGAGGAAGCGGCGGGAGATCGGCTCGTAGATCGGGTCGAACCGCAGCGACAGGTCGGTGGTGAGCATGATCGGGCTGTGGCGCTTCGCCGGGTCGTGCGCGTCGGGCACGGTGTCGTCCGCGGCGCGGTCGGTGGGCCGCCACTGGTGGGCGCCGGCGGGGCTCTTGGTCAGCTCCCACTCGTAGCCGAAGAGCGTCTCGAAGAAGCTGTTGTCCCACTGCGTCGGGGTCGGCGTCCACGCCCCCTCGAGGCCGCTGGTGATGGAGTCGCCACCCTTGCCGGTGCCGAACGCACTGGTCCAGCCGAGGCCCTGCTCCTCCAGGCTGGCCCCCTCGGGCTCGCGGCCCACCAGGTCGGCCGGGCCGGCGCCGTGGGTCTTGCCGAACGTGTGCCCGCCGGCGATGAGTGCCACGGTCTCCACGTCGTCCATCGCCATGCGGGCGAACGTCTCACGGATGTCGATGGCGGCGGCGATGGGGTCGGGGTTGCCGTTCGGCCCCTCCGGGTTGACGTAGATCAGGCCCATCTGCACGGCGCCGAGCGGGTTCATCAGCTGGCGGTCACCGCTGTAGCGCTGGTCGCCCAGCCAGGTGTCCTCTGGGCCCCAGTAGATGTCCTCCTCCGGCTCCCACACGTCGGCGCGGCCGCCGCCGAAGCCGAACGTGGTGAAGCCCATCTCCTCGAGGGCCACGTTGCCGGCCAGGATCATCAGGTCGGCCCAGGACAGCGCCGTGCCGTACTTCTGCTTCACCGGCCACAGCAGGCGGCGGGCCTTGTCCAGGTTGGCGTTGTCGGGCCAGCTGTTCAGCGGGGCGAACCGCTGGGTGCCGGTGCCACCGCCGCCACGGCCGTCGTGGACGCGGTAGGTGCCGGCGCTGTGCCACGCCATGCGGATGAAGAGGGGGCCGTAGTTGCCGTAGTCGGCCGGCCACCAGTCCTGCGAGTCCGTCAGGACAGCGGCGATGTCGGCCTTCACAGCGGCAAGATCCAGCGACTGGAAGGCGGCCTTGTAGTCGAAGCCGTCGTCCATCGGGTCGATCCGCGGCGAGTTCTTGGCCAGGGGCCGCAGGTTCAGCTGCTCGGGCCACCACTGCTGGTTGGCGGTGGAGCCGGTGGCCTGGCCGGAGTGGTGCATGACCGGGCAGGTGCCGGCGGGTGCGTCGTTGCTCATGGAACTACCTCGTGTTCGTGCTGGTCTGGATGGGGGTGGTCGAGATCGGGTCGTGCGTGGCCGGGTCGGCGCCGCCGGCGCAAACGGGGCAGACGCCCCAGTAGATGACTTCGGCTTCGTCGATCTGGAAGCCGTGGCTCTCGCTGGCGGTGAGGCACGGGCGGTAGCCGACGGCGCAGTCCACGTCCTCGGTGCGCCCGCAGCCGCGGCAGACGAGGTGGTGGTGGTTGTCGGCCACGCGGGCCTCGTAGCGGGCGGGGGAGCGCGCCGGCTGGATGCGCCGCAGCAGGCCGTGCTCGGTCAGCGTGCCGAGCCCGTCGTACACGGCCTGGCGGGAGACCGCGCCGATGGACGAGCGGACGGCGGCCTCGATCTCCTCTGCCGTGGCGTGGGGGTGGGTGCCCACCTCGCGCAGCACGGCAAGGCGTGGGGCGGTGACGCTGAGGCCGCGGTCGCGCAGGAGTTGGGAGGGATCGGTGGGGGGCTGCTCCGGCATGGGGAGCAGTCTACGTCAAGATTTGGATTTTGTCCAGATTTATTCGGAGTCCGGTTCCACCAGCGACCGGTACGCCTCGTGGGCCTCGATCACCTCGGCCACGAACCAGCAGCTGGGCACGACCTGCACGTGCTCCTCGAGGAAGTCGTCGAGCGCCGCCCGCACCACCTGGGCGGCCAGACCCTGGCCGCGGTAGGCCGGCAGGGTGACGGTATGGGGCATCACCACGGTGCTGCCCTCGCGATGGAAATCGGCGTACGACGCCAGCTGGCCGTCGAGGTGGAGCTCGTAGCGACCGTTGGTGTCGTTGCGGTGGATGGCGATGTCCATCAGCGCCTCACAGCCGGTCCGCCGGGTAGTCGGCGTACGACGCCTTGAACACGCCCTGGTGGAGGAGGACGGTCGCCACCGGTGCACCGCCGGTGTCGGTGAGGCGGGTGCGGGTCCAGTAGCTCTCCACCCGCCGGCTCTGGCCGAGCGCGACGACCTGATGGGTGACGGTGTAGGTCTCGCCGACGAGCACCGGTGCGTGGCGCTTCACCTCGAGGTCGATGAACAGCCCGACGGCGGGGCCGCGCACGGGCAGGTGCACGCCGCCCTTGTGGGCCAGCACGCTGAGCATCTCCGTGGGCACGACGGCGTGGCCCCACGGCGAGGGCTGCCCGGGCACGTACCAGGGCGACGGCTCCGTGATCGCGGCCACCTTGTCGCGCAGGGAGAACGGGTAGAGGTTGCCGTTGGCGTCGTCGAAGCCCATCGACGTGGTGCTCGGCGGCGACGTCCAGCCGACCTCCAGCCGGTCGACGATGAAGAGGTCGCCCACGTCCTTGGCCTGCATGCGGGCCAGGCGGTCGTCCAGTTCGGTCGGCTCGTCGCCGAGGGTCAGGCTGGCGGAGAGGACCGGCTCGCCGGTGGCCTTCACGGCGCCGCCCCTGGCGGCCGCCGGCCCGCTGCGGGTGACGGACGCCTGCACCTGTTCGCCCTCCACCACCATCGTCTCGAAGTGGGCGCTGATGCAGCCGCGCTCGAACCATGCCGGGCCCCACAGCGCCACGGCCAGCGGGTCGAACTGGCTGAAGTGGGTGGGGCCCTCGATCGGTGCGCCGGCCAATCCGAGTTTCGCTGCGGTGGCATCGTCGTGCACGCTGGTGTGGCCGTCGTACTCCTGCTCGGCCAGCATCTGGCGCGGTGCCCTCCACGGCCCGGTGAGCGTGTCGCCCTCCCGCTCGATGGGGGTGTCGAAGCCGTCAGGGGTGGACGTCATGCGGTCATCCTCGCGCATGCTCGCCACGGCTGCGCCCGGCGTCCGGCCCGGAGGGGGCAGACTTCAGGCGATGGACGCGCAGGAGCGTGTGCGGCAGTGGTCGGAGCGGATGCAGCAGCGAATGCTGCAACGCATCAGCCCCGCCGAACTGGAGAAGGCCGCCGCGGCGATGCTGCGCGCCGTGGACGACGTCAGCACCCGCCGCTGGCAGGTGGCCGTCGATCGGGCGGCTGCGCTGCCCGGCGGGGTGCGGCCGGAGAAGCTGGCGGCGCTGACGGCGTCGATGAGCCGGGAGCTGGCTGCCGCTGGTGCTGCCGCAGGTGCGGTGGCGGCGACGCCGCTCGTCGGCACCGCCGGGACGCTGGCCGCCGGCGTGGCCGAGCTGGCCTGGTTCACCGCCCGGGCGGGCGACCTGGTCCTGACGATCGCCGCGCTGCACGGTCGCCCCGACCCCACGGAGGAGGAACGGCGGGCCTGGGTGCTGGCGGTGCTGCTGTTCGGCGGAGCAGCGCGCGACGGGTTGGCCGGGGCGATCAACGAGGCCAGCACGGGCCTGGCCGTGACCGACGTCGGGCCGACCCGGCGGATCCCCATCGCCACGATCCACCGCGCCAACCGCCTGCTGGCCCAGCGGATCGTCAGCCGCTACGGCACCAAGCGTGGCGCCATCGCGTTGGGCACGGCATTGCCGCTCGGCGTCGGCGCCGTGTTCGGTGGCACGGCCAACTATGTCGCCGTGCAACGCCTGGCCCGCCACGCCGACCAGTTGTTCGCCCGCCTGCCGTACTCCGCCATCGACGCCACCGCCATCGACATCGGCGGCCAACTCGCCCCCGCCCCCGCCACCGCTACCGACACGACCGCCTTTACGTAAACGCTGTCGGGCCGTGACCAGGTGCTTCGCGTCCCGGTTCTTGACACAAACGGGGTGCGTCAGGGTGAGGCGGGGCGGCGCGTGCGGAGCGCGGCGGTGAGGGCGGGCAGCACGTCGTGGACGTCACCGACGATGCCGAAGTGGGCGAGACGGAAGATCACCGCATCGGGGTCGCGGTTGATCGCCACGATCGTGCCCGAGTCCTGCATGCCCACCGCGTGCTGCAGGGCGCCGGAGATGCCACAGGCCACGTAAAGGGACGGTCG
Source organism: Acidimicrobiaceae bacterium (assembly GCA_020637295.1). Classification (GTDB taxonomy): domain Bacteria; phylum Actinomycetota; class Acidimicrobiia; order Acidimicrobiales; family Ilumatobacteraceae; genus UBA668. Next base: position 219,085 of record JACJWF010000005.1, read on the forward strand.
CACCGTCGCACCGGTCTGGCCCACCTGCTGGGCACGGGTGGACCGGCCGGCCTCCACCGCACCGCGGGATGCCGCCACCCGCCCGCCGATGGCCGCGGCGAGATCCTCCACCAGGTGCCACCCGGCTGCGTCGCACCCGGCGCCGCCGGCGATCACCACATCGGCGGCGCGCAGGTCCACATCGGCGCCGCTGACGTGCCGTTCCAGCACCACCACGCGGTCGTCGCCCGGGTCCGGTGTGAACGGCACCACCACCTGCACCGGCGAGCGCGGAGCGGCGGTCACGGCGAACACGCCGGGGCGCACCGTGGCCATCTGGGGCAGCGCCTGCGGGCACAGGCAGGTGGCCAGCACCCCGCCGGCCATCGCCGGGCGCACCATGTGCAGCAGGTGCTCGTAGGTGGCGTCGCGGCGGGACCAGTCGGCGACGTACAGGTCGGTGCAGTCGGCGGCCAGCCCGGTGGACAGCATCGAGGCGACTCGGGGCGCCAGGTCGCGCCCGGTGGTGGTGGCGGCCAGCAGGACCGCCCGCGGCCCGTGGGTGCGGATCGCCTTGGCCACCGTGCGTGCCCACGGCAGGGTCCGGTAGCCGGCGAGCGCGGCGTGCGCTGCGACGTAGGCGACGTCGGCACCATGGCGGGCCGCGTCGGCCACCATCTGCTCACCGCCGTCCGGGTTGCCGGTGAGGATCAGCGCGCCGACCCCACCGCCGAGGCTGGGCGCCAACTCCACCGCCTTGGTCAGCAACTCGCGAGAGGCGTGGTCCAGCCCGCCCTCGTCCTCGGTGCACACGACCCACAGTGCAGTAGGGCCGTGCCATTCGCCGGTGCTGCCGGCCGTTTGGGCGACGCTGCCCGGTGCCGTCTCGTCGGCTGCCCGGGCGCCCGGTGCAAGCGCACCGCGCGCCTCCAGCGCGCTCACCAGCGCGTCGTAGTCGAATCCGTCGCCCACGAAGCGGCAGCCGCGATCGGGGAGCGGTGCGGGTGCCATGTGGGCCACCTTGGTGGGCGATGCGGCAAGGCCCACATCACTGCTGCCGAGGCCGAGTGCGGCGGCGTCGAGCGTCTCGATCTCGGCGCCCTGGGCGCGCTTGCGGGCGGGGAGCGAGGGGTAGCGGGGCGGGAAGCCGGTCTCGCTGATGGTCACCACCGCGGGCAGGGTGGCGCGCACCACCTCGTAGCCGCCCTCCACCACCCGGCGGGCGACGATGGTGCTGCCCTCGATGGTCATCGACTCGCAGCCGGTGACCTGCGGCCAGTCCAGCCGGGCGGCGACGGACGGGCCGACCTGCCCGGTCTCGCCATCGAGCGCCGTCATCCCGCACACCACGATGTCGGCGCCACCCACGGCCAGGATGCCGGCGACCAGTGCGTTGGCCGTCGCCCAGGTGTCGCTGCCGGCGAGGAGGCGATCACACAGGAGCACGCCGCGCCGGGCCCCTCCGGCGATGGCGTCGCGCAGCGCACCCTCCGCCTGCGGTGGCCCCATGGAGATGGCCACCACCTCGTCGGCCACCTGCACTGCCGCCTCGACGGCGTGGAGGTCGGCGGGGTTGGTGATCGGGGGCGCCGCGGCACGGTCGATGGTGCCGTCCGGATGCACACCGACGCTCCCGACGCGCAGGTCGGGCACCTGCTTGACGAGCACGATGGCTCTCACGGTTCCAGTGTGCCCCCGGCCGGCACGCCGGGCCAGGGCACTCGGCCCCATGCCGGGAGGGACCCATGCGACGGCCCGACTCGCTGCCACCCGGCAGCGCTTGTCACGCTGACGCGATGACCACTGCGCTCCCGCCAGGTTGCCGCTCGCACGTCGTCGACGCGGCCGGCCATCGTGCCCACTGCGTCGAGGCCGGCGAGGGCCCCCTCGTCCTCCTCGTCCACGGGTACCCCGAGTCCTGGTACTCGTGGCGCCACCAACTCCCCGCGCTGGCCGCTGCCGGGTACCACCCCGTTGCCATCGACGTGCGCGGCTACGGCCGGTCGTCCAAGCCGCTGCCGGTGGAGGACTACCGGATGGTGCGGCTGGTGGCCGACAACGTCGCCATCGTCGCCGCCCTGGGCCACGAGACGGCGACGATCGTCGGCCACGACTGGGGCGCGCCGATCGCCTGGACCTCGGCCATGCTGCGGCCCGACGTGTTCACCGCGGTGGCCGGGCTCTCCGTGCCGTTCTCCCCGCCGGGCGAGGTGCGGCCGCTGGCGGCGATGCGCCTGATGGCCGGCGACGAGGAGTTCTACATCGAGTACTTCCAGGAGCCGGGCCGGGCCGAGGCGGAGATCGAGGCCGACGTGCGCGGCTGGCTGCGCGGCTTCATGTTCTCGGCATCCGGCGACGCGCCACTGCCCGACCCCACCGTGGGCACGATCGCCACGGTGCGCCGCGGTGGCCTGATGAAGGCGCGCTTCCACCAGCCCGAGGTGCTGCCGGCCTGGCTGACGGAGGACGACGTGGACGTGTACACCGCCGAGTTCCAGCACAGCGGGTTCCGCGGCCCGCTGAACCGTTACCGCAACGTGGATCGCGACTGGGAGGACCTGGCGGCGTTCCGTGGCGCGAGCATCCGGGTCCCGTCGCTGTTCATCGGTGGCGACCGCGACGGCCCGACGCTGTGGGGTGCGCCGGCGATCGCCGCGTTCGACCGCACCCTGCCGGGGCTGCGCGGCTCGATAATCCTCGAAGGGTGCGGGCACTGGACCCAGCAGGAGCGACCGGCAGAGGTGAACGCCGCGCTGGTGGAGTTCCTGGCGGGCCTGCCCCGCTAGCGCCGGTCGACGGCTATCCGCGCCGCCGGGCGGCGATGTGCTGATCCGGCCGCACGACCAGTGCATCGTCGGGGCCGAGCGCGAACGCCCCGTCCCACACATCCGCGGGGACTTGTCGAACGGCGCCGTCGGCGGCAGCGCCGTCGGCACCCACGCGCCCTTCGCGCACCAGCGTCGTCATCACCCGCGGGTCCACCAGGTCCAGCGTGGACCGCCCGCCGGGCAGCCAGGCGTGGGGCAGGCGGCCGCCGGGGCGGCACGACGGCAGGTAGTCCCGCGCCGGGTCGTCCGCGACCACCGCCGGGGTGCCGTCGTCCTCCACCAGCGGGCCGGTGTAGGCGTGGCCGAGTTGCAGGCCGAGCAGGTCGAAGTGCACCGCCTGGTTGGCGATCGCCGCCTGCACCGCCGCCCGGCGACCGGGGTCGGCGAGCGTGGCGACCATCGCCTCGTGGTCGGCCACGTCGTCGCCGGTGAAGCCGAACGCCACGGGGATCTCGATCATCTTCATGGCGTTGTGCAGCGACTGGTCGCAGTTGAACTGGGCCACTGGGCGGCGCTCGGCCTCGTAGGTGTCCAGCGCGTCCGCGGGCAGCCGGCCGTCACGCGCCGCAGCCAGCTTCCAGACCAGGTTGTGCACGTCGGCCACCCCGGTGTTCAGGCCCAGACCGCCGGTGGGTGGGAAGCGGTGCGCGGCGTCGCCGACCAGGAAGATCCGCCCGTCGCGGTAGCGCTCGGCGATCTGCGCGCTCATGTGCCACGGGGCGACGGCCAGCACCTCGAACGGCACCGGCCGGGCCATCGCGGCGCGCACCAGGTCGGCGGCACGCTCGGCGGTGATCTCCTCCTCGCCGTCCCACACGTGCATGTAGACCCACTCGCGGTCGGCGCCGTGGGAGACGAACGTGCCACCGCTGGCCGGGTCGACCACGAAGTGCAGGACACCCGGCGTGTCACCGAGCAGCGGCCGGAAGTCCGCCGCCAGATGGACCATCACGAACGACTGGATGGTGCGCGGGCCGATCAACTCGATGCCCAGCGAGCGGCGGACGCCGCTGGCCGCGCCGTCGGCCGCCAGCACGTGCGCGGCACGCACGGTGTAGGTGCCGTCCTGTCCTTCGATCCGCGCCGTCACGCCGCCGTCGTCCTGCTCGGCCGCGACCCAGGTGTGCGAGTAGCGCACGCTCAGGCCGTCGTCGAGCAGCAGCGGCTCCAGCCGGTGCTGGCTGAGGTTGCGCAGCGGGGTGGGGGTGACGGCCAGCATCTCGTCGCCCTGCCGTTCGTACGGCAGCGTGCCGATGGGTTCGCCGCCGAGCAGGGTGACCCAGTTGACGCTGCCGGCCTCGGCCGGGGGGAGGCAGGCGTCGAGCACCGGCCCCATGTCCACGCCGGCCTGCCGCCAGATCTCGAACGTGCGGGCGTTGACGGCGTGCGCGGCGGGGGAGCGCTGCGGCCCCTCCCGACGCTCGACGACGATGGCCGACAGCCCGACCTGCCGGCACAGGTGCGCGGCGGTGAGGCCCGTGGGCCCGGCGCCGACCACCAGCACGTCGACCGTCTCGGCGGTCGCCGCGGTGTCGCCGGGTGTGCCCGACATCAGAAGACCCCCTCGTAGCTGCCGCCGTCGAGTTGCAGGTTCTGCCCGCTCATGTACGCGGCCTGGGCGGAGCACACGAACGCGAACGTGTCGCCGAGCTCCTCCGGCCGGCCGAGGCGTCCGGCCTTGATGCTGGCCACCTGCTCCGCCCGGGCTTCCTCGTACGTCACGCCGCGGGCCTTCATCACCAGCTTCGCCATCTGCTGCTGGCGGCCGGTGTCGAAGCGCTCGGGCAGCAGGGTGTTGATGGTGACGTTGTGGGCGACGGCCGTCTTGGACAGGCCCTTCAGCACACCGGTGAGCCCGAGGCGCGGCCCGTGCGACAGGCTCATCAGCGGGTTCGGCGACTTCACCATCGCGGACGAGATGGCGACGATGCGGCCGAAGCCGCGGGCTTCCATCCCGCCGATCACCCGCTGCACGAACAGCAACGGCGACACCATCGTCCGTTGCACCGTGTCCTCCCACGCGTCGGGCGTGATGGCCCCGAACGCGGTGGGGCGCGGGCCCTCGCCGTTGAGCAGCACGATGTCGGGCTCCGGGCAGGCGGCCAGCAGGGCGTCGTGCACTTCGGTGAGCGTGGAGTCGCCGACCACCGGCGTGGCCTCCACCCCGTGGGCGGCGCGGATCTCCTCGCACGCCTGCAGCACATCGGCCTCCGTACGGCCGTTGATCACCACGTGCACGCCCTCGCGGGCGATGCTCTCCGCGCAGGCCCGCCCGAGCCCGCGGCTGGAGGCCATCAGGATGGCCCGCCGCCCCTTGATGCCGAGGTCCATCGCCGCCCCTCAGTCCAGCCCGAGGGCTTCGCGGGCGGCGCCGATCTCGGCGATGTCGGCGGGGGTGAAGAACTCCGGTGGCTCCTTCGGCCCCCAGACGGACACGGGCGCCGGGCCGTCCGAACCGCCCCAGTCGCGGCGGCAATGATCCCGCTCCCACGCCTCGTCGTCGGTGATCTGGTCGATGTCGGAGAACAGTTCGAACATCGTGCCGGCGGGGTCCTTCAGGTACCAGAACACGTTGGAGCCGAGGAAGTGGCGGCCGACGCCGACCACGCCGGCGTCCTCCCGCTCGGCGACGATGGCCTGCCCCGCCGTGCCGATGGCATCCATGTCGTCCATCTCCATCGCGTAGTGGTTGATGTACGAGGTGGGGCCGGGCTGGATGAGCAGGTTGTGGTGGTCGCTCTCGATGCGGCCGAACGTGGCGATGCCATTGAGGATCTGGTCGCTGACCTTGAAGCCGAGCCCATCGAAGTAGAACGCGGTGGCCTCGGCGAACTTCGGCGTGCCGAGCACGAAGTGGCCCAGCCGGCGCGGTGCCCGGGGTGCCGGTTCCACGGTGGCGTCGGCCCGTGCGTTCAGCCGGCCGGTGGCACCGGGTGAGTTCCACGCGCGGGCCTGGGCGGGGGAGAGCGGGTGCGGTGCGGTGACGTCCACGACGATGCGATGGCCGAAGATCGGGTCCGTGCAGGTGAGCGTGGCGCCGTCGGTGATCGTGGCGTCCACGCCCTGGGCGCCGATGCGGCCGGCGATGGCGCCCAGGTCGGCCTCCGTCTCGCAACTGAGGTGCAGCGCGCTCATGTGCCGGTGGGTGCCCTCGGTGACGCGCAACTGCACGTCGCGGTCGGCGGTGCCGAGCACCCCGTCGCCGGTGCGGCGCATCCCCCGCCGCTCCCAGAACTCCATCAGCCCCGTCGGGTCGGGCACGCTCAGTTCGATGTCCAGCAGTCCGTTGAGTGCCATCGGTGTCCCCCTCTCCGGCCCCTCGGCCGACAAGAAATGGGAGTCTTGTCAAGAATGACAAGTCTGTCAAGAGTGAGTAGGATGCGGCCGATGCCCACCCGGACCACCGTGCCCAAGCGGGAGCGCACCCGCCGCCTGCTGCTGGACGCGGGCCGCCGCGTGCTCGCCGAGCGGGGCGAGGCGTTCACCGCGACGGATGTGGTCCTGGCCGCCGAGGTCTCCAACGGCACCTTCTACAACTACTTCGAGGATCGCGACGCCTTCCTCGACGAGGTGGTGAAGGACTCGCTGCTGGGCATCGCCGATGCCGCGGCCGGCGACACCAGCGGTGACGACCCGGCGTGGCGCTTCGCCGTCGCCAGCACCCGGGTGCTGCACGCCGCCGTGGCGGACCCGGTGTGGGGCCGCCTGCTGCTGCGGCTCAGCGAGAGCCCGGTGTCGCCGCTGACGGAGATCGACCGCCATCTGCGGGTGGATCTGGCGGACGGGTTGGCGGCGGGCCGCTTCGCGCACGGCGACGACCCCGTGACGCTGGACCTCGTCGGCGGCACGCTGATGGCCAGCATCCGCCGGCTCTGTGCCAGTGAGGCGGGTGCGGACCTCGTGCCGGCCGTCGTCGCCCGCCTGCTGGGCGCGCTCGGGCTGGGCCGGCGGGAGGCGGCGAAGCTGGCCGCCCGGGCGGCCGGTCAACCCGCTTCCGGAGGAGCACTACCCTCGCGGGCATGAGCGAGAACCTGCGCCACTACACCTCCGCCGTCTACGCCTTCGACCATGTGCTGAAGATGGCCAAGCCGACGGTGTTCAACCGCAAGGCGCCGTGCGAGGGCTGGACGGGCAAGGACGTCTACGAGCACGGCATCGGGAACCTGGCGATGATCAAGAGCTTCGCCACCACGGGCAAGGGCCCGAAGTCGTCGCCCAAGCTGGGCAAGGACCCGCTGGGCGCGTGGATCAAGATGCGCGACCAGACGCTGGCGGCGCTGGACCACTCGCACGTGCTCCAGTCCGAGGCTCACGAGCCGTTCGGCCCCGGCTTCGGCTCGATGCCGATGGACAACCTGGTCGGCTTCATGGCCGCCGAGTTGGCCGTCCACGTGTGGGACCTGGCCCGCACGGCGAAGGTGGACGAGCGGCTGGACCCGGCGCTGGTGAAGTTCACGCTGGCCACCTGGAAGTCGCTGGGCGAGGACGTCCTGCGCATGCCGGGGATGATGGGCGCTGCGGTGAAGCCCGCCGCGGGTGCTGACGCCCAGACGAAGATGCTCAACTACCTCGGCCGCACCGTCTGACGGCCGGCCGTGCAGGCGGACATGGCTGCGGCCGCTGCGGCGCGGGACGAGGTCACTGCGGCGGACGTCCGCCGGGTCACCACGCTCACTGCGGTCGCGTTCGCGGTGCTGGTCGTCTACTGGACGCTGTGGTTCGCCGCCCGCTCCGCGGTGGCCAGCGACACCACGGCCTCCTACTACGACTTCGAGAACGCCTTCCCGCTCGCCGACGCCTGGCTGGCGCTGTGCCTGGTGGTCGGCACGGTGCTGCTGCGCCGCCGGCACCGGGGGACGCTGCTGTGGTTCCTGCTCGGCGCCGGCGGGGGCGTCTACCTGTTCTGCATGGACGTGCTCTACGACCTGGAGCACTCGATCTACACGTCGGGCGCCGGCGGCGTGATCGAGCTCGGCATCAACGTCCTGACGCTGGCGCTCTCCGTGTGGTTCGCCCGCTGGGCCTGGCGGCGCCGCCACGCGCTGCTGGCGTTCGCCTGACGTCTGGTCCGTCCCCGCCTCAGCCCGGCGGGTCGATGTAGTGCTGCACCGCGGGGGCGACGGCGCGTGCCAGCGTCTCGAGGTCGCACGTCGCCAGGGGGCGGACACCGAGCACCTGCCGGGCGACGGCGATGCCCATCAGGTGGGTGGCCAGCAGGGTCAGCCGTAGCTCGCCGTCCTGCTCCGGGCGGGCGAGGATCTTCACGCCCACGGTGAGGATGGCGTGCTCGATGAACTCCCGCAGGGTCGCCGCGGCGTGCTCGTCGGAGGCCGCAGCGCGCAGCAGCGAGAGCCCCGCCGAGGACTCGCCGGCGAACAGCCGCAGGTACGTAAGGGCGGCGGCGTGGCCGCGCTCGCTCAGCGGCACGGCGGCGATCTGGGAGAACAGCGCCACCGGGTCGTCCGGCAGTTCGTGCGCCGCCACGAACAGGCCGCGCTTGTTGCCGAAGTGGTGCATCACGGAGGCGGGGTCGACGCCGGCGTCGGCGGCGATGGCGCGGATGGTGGCGCGGTCGAAGCCGCTGGCGGCGAAGGCGCGGCGGGCGGCGTCGAGGATCGCCCGGCGGGTGTCGTCCGGGTCGCCGGGCCGCCGGCCGGCTCGCCTGGCCTCGGGTGCGGGGCGGGGGCTCACCGGCTGAGCTCCACGAGCGTCTCCTCCAGCGTGGCGGGCGCGGTGCGGACGTCGGCCTCCACGCCGGCGTCGGCCAGCACCTGCCGCAGCGTCGGGAGGTCGTCCTCGCCGCCGGGGACGCGGATCGTCCGGCCGGCCAGCAGGGGCCGCAGCCCGGCGCCGTCGACCGCAGCGAACGCCCCTTCCCAGTGCGCGGCCTCGACCACAAGCGTGCGGCGCTCGCCGACCACGTCCGCCTCGGAGCCGGTTGCCACGACGCGCCCGCGGGCCATCACCACCAGCCGGTCGGCCTGCACCGCCTCGTCCATGTAGTGGGTGGAGACGAGGACGCCCGCGCCGCGGTCGGCCTCGGAGCGGATCAGGTCCCACAGCTCGCTGCGCGACAACGGCGAGACGCCGGAGGTCGGCTCGTCCAGCACCAGCAGCTCCGGCCGGTGCTGGAGTGCGGCGGCGAACGCGGCGCGGCGCTGCAACCCGAGGGGAAGGTCGCCGACATGGCGGCCGCCGGGGAGGTCGCCCGCGCCGACCTGCGCGCAGCCGAACACCTCGGCGCGGAACGCGAGGTTCTCGTCCACCGACAGGTCGGTGTAGAGGCCGAGGTTCTGCGGCACGTAGCCGATGCGCCGGCGCTGCTCCAGGCCCGGCGGCTGGCCGAACAGCTGCACCCGGCCGGCGGTCGGCCGCAGCAGCCCGAGCACCATCTTGATCAGCGTGGTCTTGCCGGCCCCGTTGGCGCCGAGCAGGCCGACCACTTCGCCGGCCTCGACCTGCAGGCCGACGTCGTCGACGGCGGTGAAGTCACCGAACCGCCTGGTCACGTGCGCGGCGTCCACGTGCGCGCTCATGCCGCGCTCCCGTTGGCCAGCAGCTCGCGCACGATGGCCGCGTCCTCCAGGCTCGGCCGGTACGGCCCGCCCGCGGATGCGTCGCCGTCGGGGTGCCACTGGTGCCAGCGGCGTCCGTGCCGCCAGGCGGTGGCACGATCCTGCGGCGCCGCCTCGTCGGTGACGGTGCCGGGGATGCCGTCCACGATCTCCTGCGGCGTGCCGCTGGCGAGCTGGCGGCCGCCGTGCAGGAGGTCCACCCAGCCGGCCCGCTCCGCCTCGTCGAGGTAGGTGGTGGCGGCGATGACCGCGGTGCCGTTGGCGGCCGCGCCGGCGATGATCCGCCACAGCTCCATCCGGCTCACCGGGTCCACGCCGGTGGTCACCTCGTCCAGCACCAGCAGGTGCGGCTCGGGCAGCAGGGCCAGGGAGCCGGCCAGCTTGCGCCGCTGCCCGCCGGAGAGGTTCCCGGCGAGGCGGTTGCGGAACTCGGCCAGCCCGGCCCGCTCCAGCAGGGTGGTCGCCCGGCCCTGCCAGCCGCGCAGGCGGTACGCGGCGGCGACGAAGGCGACATTCTCGTCCACCGTCAGGTCGCCGACGACCCCGCCGTGCGACGGCACGTAGCCGATCCGCTCCTGCGGCGGCAGGCGGACGGAGCCGTCGTGGGCCAGGCCCAGGCCGGCCAGCACCCGCAGCAGGGTGGACTTGCCGGCGCCGTCGCCGCCGATCACCGCGTGCACGGTGCCGGGGCGGGCGGTCACCGTCACGCCGTCCAGCGCGACCCGGTCGCCGTAGCGGACGGTCAGGTCGGTGGCGCCCCAGGTCATGCCGCCACCTCGGCGGCGTCGGTGGCCTCGACCGTGTCGGTCGCGGTCACCCGTCGCGGCGCCAGGTCGCGGCGGAAGCGCATGATGGCCGCCCCGAAGACCACCACGGCCATCAGGACCAGGATGCCCAGCGGCAGCGCCAGCGCGGCGAAGGACGAGTCCTTCAGGAACACGCCGCGCATGCCCTTGATGAACCAGGTCAGCGGCAGGAGGTAGCCGATCCAGCGCACCCCGCCGGCCATCGACGCCAGCGGGAAGATCATCCCGGACAGCATCACCTGGGGCAGCAGCGCCATGATCGCCAGCTGCACCGCCTCGCCCTGGCTCTTCGAGACCGTGGAGATGGCCACGCCCAGGCCGAGCACGACGAACAGGAACACCAGCCCGAACGCCACGAACAGCACCGGCGAGCCGGCGAACGGCACGCCGAACAGGAGGAGGCCGGCGGTGGTGACCAGCGCCATGTCCAGCGCGGCCACGAGGAAGTAGGGCGCGATCTTGCCGATGGTGACGTCCATCGGCCGCAGCGGCATGACCGCCAGTTGCTCCAGCGTGCCCTGCTCGCGTTCGCGCACCACGCCGAGGCTGGTGATGACCGTGCCGATGAACAGCAGGATCAACCCGATGAGGGAGGGGACCATCACGTTGGCCGTGCTGAGCGACGGGTTGAACATGATCTGCGGCACGGTGGCTGAGGGCAAGCGGCGCAGCGCCGACTGGGCCACGAACAGCTCCGTGCCGTCGATCAGCATCAGGTTCGGGGTGCTGCCGGTGACGATCGCGACCTGGGCGTCGGACTCGCGCAGGGCTTCCTCCGCCGTGGCGCGGGTGCCGCTGGGGTCCACGGTGGCCACCGAGTACACGGGGTCGAGGTCGGCGGCGACGGCGGCCGCATCGGGGCCGACGACGATCGTGTCGATGTTGGCGACGTCGTAGCGCGCCGCGTAGCCGAAGATCACGAGCAGCATGATCGGCAGCCCGACCATCAGGGCCACGGTGCGCCGGTCCCGCGCCATCTGGCGGAACTCCTTCAGGATCATCGCCTTCATCGGCGCCCCTCTCCGCAGAGAATTCAACGAGTGTTGAATTCGAATCTACGGCCGCGTCGGCGTGGCGTCAACCTGTCACGCGGTCAGCCCGTCCGTCCGGGCGAGCACCTGGAGCATCACCTCGTCGGCGCCACCGCCGATGCTGGTCAGCCGGTTGTCGCGGAGGAACCGGGCGGTCCAGGTCTCCTCCACGTAGCCGATGCCGCCGTGGAACTGGAGGCACTCGTCGGCCACCCGGCGCGCCAGTCGACCGGCGGTGAGCTTGGCGATGGTGGCCTGGCGGGTGGTGTCCTCGCCGCGCTGGTAGCTCTCGGCGATGGAGCGGTTGTAGGTGCGCAGCAGGTCGATCTCGGCGTTCAGTTCGGCCAGCTTGAACTGGATGTACTGCTTGGCCAGCAGGGGCTCGCCGAACACGATCCGCTCGCGCAGGTACGCGGCCGTGCGCTCGATGGCCCGCTCGCAGGCGCCGACCACGCCGTAGGCGCCCCACATCCGCTCCACCACGAACTGGGCCATCTGCTGCTGGAAGCCGCGGCCGATCTCGCCGATCGTGTTGGCCACCGGCACCCGGCAGTCGTCGAAGCTGAGGAGTGCCGTGTCCGACGCCCGCATGCCCAGCTTGTCCAGCTTCTTGGAGACGCTGAAGCCCGGCGCCGACGTCGGCACGATGATCTGGCTCATGCCCCGGTAGCCGCCCTCATCGGACGTGCGGGCCAGCAGGCACAGCCAGTCGGCCTGGACGGAGTTGGTGATCCACATCTTGGAGCCGTTGATCACCCACTCGTCGCCGTCACGCACGGCGCGGGTGCGGATGCCGGCCACGTCCGAGCCGTGGTCCGGCTCGCTGACGGCGATGGAGGCCACCATCTCGCCGCGCATCGCCGGCGCGAGGTACTGCTCCTTCTGCTCGTGGGTGCCGAAGCGGGCCAGCGACGGGGTGGCCATGTCCACCTGCACGCCCAGCGCCATCGGCAGCGCGCCGTGGTCGCAGCGCCCGAACTCCTCGGCGAGGATGACGGTGAACATGTGCTCGGCGCCCTGCCCGCCGTACTCCGGCTCGTACTCCAGTCCGAGCATCCCGAGCGTGGCCATCTTCGAGAAGATGTCGTGCAGCGGCATCATCCCCGCCGCCTCCCACCCGTCGATGTGCGGGTTGATCTCCCTCTCCACGAACTCGCGGACCATCGCCCGGAAGGCATGGTGTTCGTCGGTCATCAACATGGCGTCGTCTCCTGGTCGCGGGCCGTGGCGGTCTGGCGTCGCACCCATTCTCACCAGCCGCGTGCGGGCCGACCGTATTGGCCGTTGTGCGTTGCGCTCGCTGCGCGATGGACCTGCTCAGGTCATCGTTGATGTGGTGTGCCACCTGGAATATCGTCCGCCGTGAGCCGGGCGGACGCTCGGTTCTTGGAGTGGTTCAAGTATGAGATGGCCGCCAGTTGCTGTGATCGCCGTGTTGGGCCCCGTGCTCTTGATGTCGTGCGCTGATGACCCGAAGCCCCTTCACTTCGAGGTGTTGGACAGTGCGTGCGACACGGTGGAGTGTCAGACGGCTGTCGATGAACTGCAGGAGGCAGGAGTACCGACGTCGCCTCTGGGGTACGGCGGGCGACTCGAAGACGGAAGCCGAATCTGGTTCCTGTTCGACCCAGACATGTTCTTCTGGAGGATGTCGGGCGAGCATCTGTCGAACGGAGATGGATCCGTTGCCTATGTGATCCAGACTGAGCTTGTCGGGGACGACACATATCGGGACGTCGTTCGATGTCGGACCGCCAGCGACGAGATCTTGGTGTCGACGTGCGACCTCGTGAACATTGCGGTTCCCGTCGTCATGGATGAAGCGCGGCTGAGCGAATGGCTTGTGACGGAGTCTCCCGATGGCGATCTCTTCTCCATTTCCCCTCTGCGAGGTGCCAGCGTCTGGCTGGCGGACGACTGAGGCCCGATCAGCTCACCCGTCTCGCTCAGCCAACGGAACGGGAGCGTGGTCGGGTGGGTGCTTGGGTCCTGGCTGACGGTGCGGCTGCTGGATGCCCAGCGCGGGACACCCCGAGTACCCTCATGGCATGACGAACGCGAACCCATCCGTGGTTCCCGCCGACACCACGGAGGAGATCTGGCGGCGTCAGATGGAAGCGATCGCCCTTCGCAGCCCTGCAGATCGTCTCGCAGAGTGGGCCGCACTCAACGAGGCGGTGGCTCGCATGGAGGCCGACGCAGTTCGCCGTCAACATCCAGAGTTCTCCGACCGAGAGACGCTCATCGAGCTGATGCGACGCCGCTACGGCGACACGCTGGTCAGCGCCGCATGCCCCGACGCCAGCTTGTCCACACGGTGATCGATCTCGTCGTTGCTTTCCGTACCGTGGTCGAGGCGCTCGACGACGGCGGGGTCCAGCATGTCGTGGTCGGCTCGACCGCGGCGGCTGCGTGGGGGGTGGCGCGCACGACTCGCGACATCGACCTCGTCGCCACCATGTCGGCGACCGACGTCGCCCGGTTCCTCGCCGCCATCGAACACACCGACCTGTACGTGCCCGAAGACGATGCACGCCGGGCGGCCGGCGGCGGGTCGTTCAACGTGCTGCACACGCGTTCAGGCGGCAAGGTCGATGTGTTCGTCGCACCACCCGAGGACGCCTTCACACGGTCACGCATGGAACGGCGCGTGAGAATGGAAGTCCTGGGAGTGCCGGCCTGGGTTGCGACGCCGGAGGATGTGGTGCTCGCAAAGCTGAGGTGGCGTCTCGAGTCCCGCTCGACCGTCCAGTGGCGGGACTGCGCGGAGATCGCCGCGACACAACCGCTCGATGAGGAGTACCTCTGGTCATGGGCGGACACGTTGGGCGTTCGATCGGACCTCACCGACCTGCTGGAGCAGACTCGAACTGCCACCCGACGGGAACACGGGAACCCGACCGGAGACGGTGGCTGAATCACCTCGCGACGCACAGGCGAGGCGTCGTGTTCATACCTCGGTCGCCGCCCCCGTCGTCGACGCGGCGGCCCCTATTGGCGGGCGGCCGTCCAGGTGCCCGAGCCCCTGACGCTGTCGATGCGGATCGACGTGCCGGCGGGGGCGAGGGCTGGGGTCTGGAGGATCAACTCGCGGACCATCTCGAACGCGTTACCGGCGATCTCCGAACAATTCACCTTCGTCAGATGGAGGTCGGCGGTGAACTGCACACCGGCCAGCGGGGTGTTGGGCGGCACCGTGAACGTCGCCGTCGGTTCCTCCGCGGTGCCACCGATGGTGAAGGTGAACGGTCCGTTCGTCGAGCCGAACGTCCCGCCTGCTTCGCCTTCGTTCGTTCCGGTCAGCGTGAACGTGCCACTGACAGTCTCGCCGTCCGACGTGAGGTCGAGGGTGGCCGTGCCCGAGAAGCGCTCGGTCGCCGGGACCGTCTGGCCCAGCGCGGTCACCGCCGTCCTCTGCTCCCACTCCAGATCGAATGTGGCCGTGTAGTGGCCGGCGGGGATGGCGGGCCCGCATTCCGACGGCACGTGGTGGTCGACGGCGACATAGGTCGAACCCTTGACCCCCACGATGTCGCGGACGCGGTCGGCGATCTCGTTGCTGAACGACTCCAGGATCGGCTGGGCGAGCCCCCGGAGCAGGAGGGGGATCTCCTGTCCGACCAGCTTCACCGCCAGCTCGCGGAGCTGCTCCACCTCGGTCCGCTGGGCGTTGGTGTTGAACCAGACGAGGTCCGTCACGAGGTCGCCCTTCGCCTGCTCGGGAGTCTCGGTGGCGGTCTCGAACTCCGCCGTCGTGGCCAGTTGGTCGTCGAGCGTCGTGGTGTTCGGCGACGTCAGCGAGAGCAGCCCGCTGCCCGTGTCCACGGTCCACTGGACCGGAAGCCCCTTGGAGGACAGGGCGGGCAGCTGGACCTGGTAGTCGGCGGCGCAGTCCACGAGGAAGTCCGGCCACTGCGACACGACCGCCTTCGGGTCGACCGAGGCCTTGACGGTGCCCGACTGTGCCGCCGTGCCGAGTGCCAGGTGCGAGGGCGCCGGCTTCATGGTCATCGACCATGGCTTGAGGTAGCTGGCGACCGCGCTGACGACGGCCAGCCCGCCGATGGCCGTGCGGATGGCGTCCACAACCGGGGCGGTGACCGTCTGCACGGCGGTGACGAGCGCCTTCTGGGCGAGGCCCACGGTGTGGTTCCAGAAGCCGGCGAGGAATCCTGCAACCGTGCCGAGGACGACTCCGGGGAAGCCGTCCACCTGGCCGCCGACGAAGCCTGCGACCTTCGCCGGATCGAGTTGCAGCTTGGACGTGATCTGGGTGAGCAGGTCGTCCACGATCGCCGAGATGTTGCCGCAGTGGAGGCCGGTGGCTTCGGGGTGGACGATCCGGCTGGGGCCGGCGCCGGAACCGTCGTCCGGTTCGTCGGCGTGGCGCACGAGGTCGGCGGTGAACATCAGCACCACGGCCATGGGGTACCGCTGGTCCTGGTACCCCTCCCAGTCGGGGTCGCCCATCAGCGCGGCGGCACTGGTCGCAGCGTCGTCGCCCTCGGCGTCCATCCACCCGGCGAGCACGGCGGACATGGGGGCGATGTCCGGGATTGGTGCAAGGGCGTCCAGTGCCTCAGCGCTGAAACCGGAACTGGCGGCCACTTCGGCGGCCAGCACGTTCGCCTGCCACGCCCCGATGACGAACGCCTCGGCTCCATCCACCTCGTGGAGGCGGGCGCCGGCCGGGCCGGCGAGATCGTCGACGACCCCGATGCCGGCGGACGCCAGGGCGGCGAGGAGGTCGTCGGGCGGCGACGGAACACCCGAACCCGAGATCGCCGCGGTGGTCGGGGACTCCGCAGGGCCCGGCGACGAACCCGACGAGTCACTGCTGCACCCGGCGGACGCAGCAGTGATCAGCACCCCTGCCAGCAGCGCCCCGATGCGCCGACGCCGACCCGCTGACGACATGAATCGGGAGCGTATCCCCTGCGGGCTCCCCGATGTGTCGCGGCGCCCGGGGACCAACGTCCCTTGCCGGTGGCGCCCGTCGTTCTTACGGTGAACCGAGCGCAGGAGGTGCCCCGATGGATTTCGCCGTGTCCGCAGAGATGAAGGTCATGCTCGACATGATCAAGGACTTCATGGACCGCGAGGTCATCCCGCTGGAGGGCGAGATGCTCCACGGCGATCCGGCTGCGCTGGAGGCCGGCGTGAAGGCCGCCCAGGCGAAAGTGCAGCAGATGGGGCTGTGGGCGCCGAACCATCCGGTGGAGTTCGGCGGGCTCGGCCTGTCCATGGTGGATCACGGCCTGTTCGCCGAGGCCGTCGGCCGCAGCCCTCTGGGCATGACGGTGTTCGGCACCCAGGCACCCGACGCCGGCAACATCGAGATCCTCCACAAGTGGGGCACGGAGGAGCAGAAGGAGCGCTGGCTGCGCCCGCTGGTGGCCGGCGAGATCCGCAGTTGCTTCTCGATGACCGAGCCGGAGACCGCCGGCTCCAACCCCACGCTCCTGGCGACCACCGCGGTGAAGGACGGCGACGACTACGTCATCAACGGGCAGAAGTGGTTCACCTCGTCGGCCGACGGCGCGGCGTTCGCCATCCTGATGGCCGTCACCGATCCGGAGGCCCCGCCGCACCAGCGGGCCAGCATGATCCTCGTGCCCACGGATAACCCGGGCTTCAACCTCGTCCGCAACGTCAGCGTGATGGGCCACTCCGGCTCCGGCCACGCCAGCCACGCCGAGGTCATCTACCAGTCCTGCCGGGTGCCGCAGTCCAACCTGCTCGGGCCCGAGGGCCACGGCTTCGTCATCGCCCAGGACCGGCTGGGGCCGGGCCGCATCCACCACTGCATGCGCTGGCTGGGCATCGCCGCCCGGGCCTACGAGATGATGCTGGAGCGGGCCAACCAGCGGGTCATCGACATCGACGG
>JACJWF010000006.1 GCA_020637295.1 Acidimicrobiaceae bacterium
GATGGCGAACGACACGCTGGACACGGCCTGCACGCGGGCCTTCGTGCGCCGAAGACCCTGGGTGCCGCTGACGATGAACTCCTTGACGAGGTTCTCCACCTCGAGAACGGGCACGCCGGAGGAGCCGATCGAGACATCGCTCATGCCGGCACCTCCTCACGCAGGTCGATCTCGTGCACGCGCACGCACGCCGACATCGACGACCCCACCTGCGCCAGTTCCGGCAAGCCCTCGGAGCACTTCGGCTCGGCGTACTTGCACCGGGCGGCGAACGCGCACCCGGGCGGCGGCTTCAGCATGTTCGGCGGGCTGCCAAGAATCGGCTGCAGGCGCTCCTGCCCCGGACGGGGAAGGGAATCCAGCAGGCCCCGGGTGTACGGGTGGGTGGGCACGGCGAACAGGTCGTCGATTCCCGCCCGCTCCACCGCCCGGCCTGCGTACATCACCTGCACCCGATCGGCCACCCGGGCGATGACGCCCAGGTCGTGGGTGATCATGATGACGGCCTTCTGCAGTTCGCTCTGGATCCGCTGGAACACCTCCAGGATCTGCGCCTGCACCGTCACGTCGAGCGCCGTGGTGGGCTCGTCGGCGATCAGCACGTCGGGGTTGTTGGCCAGCGCCATGGCGATCATGGCCCGCTGGCGCATACCGCCGGAGAACTCGTGCGGGTACTGCTGGGCACGTGCCGCCGGCTGGGGAATGCCCACCGTGTTCAGCAGGTCCACGGCGCGGTCCCATGCCTCCTTCTTCGGCACGTCCTCGTGGACGCGGATCATCTCCACGATCTGCTTGCCCACGCGGTACACGGGGTTCAGCGCGGACAGCGGGTCCTGGAAGATCATCGCGATCTGCTTGCCGCGCACGGAACGCATGGTGCGGTGTGAGGCGTGGACCATCTCCACACCGTTCACCGTGGCCGAGCCTTCCACCTTGGCGTTGGACGGCAGCAGGCCGAGCATGCCGAGGAACGTCACCGACTTGCCGGAGCCGGACTCGCCGACCACACCGACCATCTCGCCGGCGTTGACGTCCAGGTCCACACCACGAACCGCCTGCACCACGCCGTTGGGCGTCTTGAACGAGACCCGGAAGTCCCGCAGGGAGAGGACTGCGCCGCTCATGCCTTCCCCTTGTCCAGCTTGGGGTCGAACGCGTCGCGCAGACCGTCACCGATGAAGTTGATGCACACCGCCAGCAGCACGAGCATGCCGCACGGATAGGCGACGATCCACCAGTACCCGGCCTTGGCACCCTCAGCCGACAACTCGATGAGCTTGCCGAGCGAGGTGTTGCCCGAACCCGGCTGCGGCCCGAGGCCGAAGAACGACAGGGTGGACTCCACCACCAGACCGCCCACCACCGAAATGGTGAATGCCACCAGGATCGGCCCGATGCTGTTCGGCAGCAGGTGGGTGAATGCGATGCGGGTGTTGGAGGCGCCCACAGCCCGGGCGGCCTCCACGAATTCTCGCTCTTTCAAGGAGAGGACGGAACCTCTCACCAGGCGCGCCACACCCATCCAGCCGAACAAGGTGATGAGGAAGATGGTGAACCGGAACGACGATTTGTCGCCGATGATCGCCGTGATCCAGCCGACCTCCCCGAGGAACTGGCGGATGACGATGATGGCCACCAGGAACGGGAACGCCAGGTAGATGTCGGTGACCCGCATCATGATGTCGTCGAGCTTGCCGCCACGGATACCGGAGATGAGGCCGACGATCGTGCCGATGGCCACCGACAGCAGGCCGGCGGCGACACCGATGAGCAGCGAGCTACGGGTGCCGTACAGCAGGCGGCTGTACAGGTCGCGGCCGATGTTGTCGGTGCCCATCCAGGCGATGTGGCTGGGCTCCAGGTACTGGTTCTTGGTGACGCCGGCAGCCGGGTTCAGCTCGATGACCTGCTCGTCGATGCCGTAGCGGGCCGTGAAGTTGGTGAAGATGACCGCCAGCACGACGGTGAGGAAGATCACCGTGGAGATGGCGGCGCCGCGGTTGCGCCAGAAGCGCCCGAGCGCCAGGCGGAACGGGCGCTTGGTCTCGACGTCCAGGCCTTCAGCCGCGTCGAGCGCTGCGGTATCGGTTGTCTGAGGGTCGTGGATGTCAGCCAAGTTTGATCCTCGGGTCGAGCTTGGCGTACGACAGGTCCGCCAAGAGGTTGAACACCAGCACGGAGATGATCAGGATCACCAGGAAGGGCATCAGCGCCGGCAGGTCGCCGTTGAACGCATGCTTGATGAAGTACTTGCCGGTGCCCGGGTAGTTGAAGATGTTCTCCGTGATGATCAGGCCACCGACCAACTGGCCGATGTCCAGCGCGATCACGGTGGCCATCGGGATCATCGCGTTGCGCACCATGTGGCGGCGCAGCACGGTCCATTCGCCCAGGCCCTTGGCCCGGGCCGTGCGCACATAGTCCATCGAGCGCACGTCCAGCAGGCTGGCGCGCATGAAGCGGGCGTAGCCGGAGATGGCCTGGATGGCCACCACCGTGACCGGCAGGATGAGATGTTTGATCATCAGCCCGAGGTCGAAGCCCTGTTGCCCCGGCGGGTACACACCGCCGGCCGGCAACCAGCCGAGCTCCACGGCGAACACCAGCTGCAGCACCACACCGGAGACGAACGGCGGGATGGCGCCCAGGAAGTAGGCGAAGAAGTTCACGATCGTGTCGAAGATGCCACCGGGGCGGCGGGCCGCGAGGGTGCCCAGCGAGATGCCGATGGTGATGCCGAGGAACGACGCGATCCCGGCGAGACGAAGCGTGTTGAAGATCGAGTAGCGCAACTCTGGATACACCAGCGCGCGACCCTTGATGGTGCGCAGCCAGTGATCAGGGCCTTGGAGGAAGCTCCACAGCCACTTGAAGTAGCCGCGGGTCCAACCCCAGAAGCCGTCATACAGGTAGTTGGCTTCCTTGTACTGGGCGATCTTGGCGGCGGTGACCCGGTTGTTGGCCCGCTTGTACGTCTCGACCGGATCCCAGCCGATGCGCACGAGCACGTAGACCAAATAGGTGATGAAGATCACCGTCGGGACGAGCCACAAGAGCCGTCTGACAATGAATCGAAGCACGAAACCCCCGCTTTGTGCCTAGAACATACGTTTGAAGTGGACGGGACATGCAGGTTGGGGCCGGCCTCTCGGCCGGCCCCAACCTGCATCAATGCATCAGCGTGATGTGAAGTGCTCGATCAGAGCGCTTCGACCACTGCCTCACCGGTGAGGTACTCGCTCGGCACGATGGTCTGATCGGCCGTCGTGTCGTACATGCCCGGCAGCACCGGGAAGGCAACCAGCCACACGTACCACGAGGAGTTGGCGCACTCGGTGACGGGGTTCGGGCAGTCCGAGGTCGGGAACTGCTCGGCGCCCACGATGAGCTGGCCATCGCCGTCCACGTCGGCCCACTCGTACCAGTTGTTGATCGCCCGGTAGTTGGCGATCTCCTTGACCGAGGTGGCGTCAGTGCGGTCGGTGCGGTAGGCACCAACGTTGGGGAACTGCAGCAGCGGCAGCAGCGGCAGATCAGCAGCCATCAGGTCGATGGCCTGCACCACTTCGGCCGCACGGGCATCCGGGTCCAGTTCGACGTCGGCGGAGTGCAGAAGGGCGGTGGCCTCTTCGTTGCAGTAGCCGGTGCTGTTCTGGCCCTGGAAGTCGTTCTCCTCGGTGGGGATCTGGTCGCAGGCGAAGGCCGGCGTCAGGTAGGCGGGGTCCGGCGCCACGGTCGAGATGTACATCGCCATGTCGTAGTCCAGCGACGGCAGACGGGTCTCGAACACGCAGGGCAGGGCCTCACAGTTGTCGGCGTGCACCTTGAAACCGGCCTCGGCCAGCTTCGGGATCAGGAACTCCTGGGTGCTCTCACGGCGGGTGCTGCCGGTGTTGACCATCCAGCGGATGTCCGGAACGTTGCCGTCGGGGCTGACCCAGAAGCCGTCGGCGCCCATCGTCCAGCCGGCGTCCTCGAGCAGCGCCTTGGCGCCTTCGGGGTCGTAGGTGTCGGCGAAGGCGTCATCGCAGTACGGGCCAGGAGCGATCGGACCGCAGTCCAGCAGCGGCACGCCGTTGGCGAACGGAGCGTAGATCTGGTCGTACACCGCGTTGCGGTCGATCGACTTGGCGAAGGCCTGGCGATAGACCGGGTCGGCGAACGGACCCTCGTAGCTCTGGAAGTAGAACGCCTCGAAGGCACCCGACGGGGCGGCCTCGAAGGTGACGTTCGGATCGGCCAGCTCGTCCGACAGGCCGGTGTAGGCCTGCGGGAAGATGAAGTCCACGGCGCCGCTCTTCAGCGCGGTGGGGCCGTCCTCGGCCGGCACGAACACCACACGGTCCACGCCGGGGGTACGCGAGCCCTTGTAGCCCTCGTTCGGCACGAGCACCAGCTGCTCGGCGCTCCACGAGTCGATCATCCACTCGGTGGCGGAGTAGTCGATGCCGCCGTCGAACGCCTCGGAGACGTCGTTGCAGTCATCGTACTGGTCGGCCTTCAGCAGGCCGCCGAACAGCAGACGCCACGGGGCGTACTTCTCGGAGAACTCGACCACGACCTCGTTCGAAGCCGCGCCCTCGGTGACCGACGTGACCTTGTCGTAACCGGTGGTGCCGATCGAGCCGGGCGTGTTGAGGTTGGCCTCCCACGTGCACGCGAAGTCGGCTGCGGTGATGGGGGTGCCGTCGTTCCACACCGCCACATCGCTGAGCGTGTAGGTGACGCGCATCGCGGCGTCGCTGGACGCCATCGTGGTGTCGCCGCCCATGGTGGTGTCGGTACCGCCGGCGGTGGTCTCGGTGCTGCCCGCGGTGGTGCCGGGGGCGTCGGTCGTCGACGTGCTTTCCTTGTCGTCACCGCATGCGGCGACGATGAGGGACAAGCCGACGGCCACGGCAGCGAACTTGCTGCTCTTCGTGGTCCTCACTGAATAGTCCTCCTGGTGAGTGTCGGAGGGAGGGAATCCGGCCGCTTTCGTGGCCATCACCCGTCGGTCCTCCCCGATCCGAGCGGGCGTTGCGAGGCTACCACGCTTGTTCACCGAGCGGTAGCAGCGTCGTTCCTTCTTGTACGAAAAGTTGGATGAACTGTTCCAACCGAGTTCGCGCGGTGTGCGTCAGTTGCCCAACTTGCAGATACGGGCGAACTCGTCGGGGTCCAGGCTGGCACCGCCCACCAGCGCGCCGTCGATGTCCGGGCAGGCGATCAGCTCGGCGATGTTGGCCGCCTTCACGCTGCCGCCGTACTGGATGCGCACCTGCTCCGCGGCTTCCGCCCCGAACTCCTCGGCCACACAACCGCGGATGGCGGCGCACACGGCCTGGGCATCGTCGCTGGTTGCCGTGCGCCCGGTGCCGATGGCCCAGATGGGCTCGTAGGCGATGACCAGCGCAGCCACCTGCTGCGCACTACGGCCGGCCAGCCCGGCCCGGACCTGCCCGAGCACCTTCGCCTCGGTCTCGCCCGCCTCGCGCTCCTCCAGCGTCTCACCGCAGCACATGATGGGCGTCATGCCGTGCTGCTGGATGGCGGCCACCTTCTTGTTCACCATCTCGTCGGTCTCGCCGAACAGTTCACGCCGCTCGCTGTGGCCGCAGATGACGTACTCCACCCCGAGCTTGGACAGGAACACCGGCGACACCTCGCCGGTGAACGCACCCTTGTCCTCCCAGTGGCAGTGCTGGGCACCCAGGCCGTAGCCGATCTTGTCCGCCTCCAGCACCGTCTGCACGCTGCGGATGTCGGTGAACGGCGGGTGCAGGCTGACGTCGGCCGCCTCCAACTCGTCCTTGCCCACCAGATAGGCCAACTTCTGCACCGTCTGGATGGCCTCGAAGTGATTGAGGTTCATCTTCCAGTTGCCGGAGATCAGCGGCTTACGCATTGGGTGCTCCCCTCAGTGCGGCCAGACCGGGCAGGTCGCCCAACTCCAGCAGTTCCAGCGACGCCCCGCCGCCGGTGCTCACATGGTCCACCTCGTCGTCCAGGTGGAACTGGGCCAGCGCCGCCGCGCTGTCGCCGCCGCCGACCACGGTGAACGCCTTCGTGTCCGCCATGGCCTGGGCCACGGTGCGGGTGCCGGCCTCGAAGCGCGGGTCCTCGAACATGCCCATCGGGCCGTTCCAGAACACGGTGCGGGCGTCCATGATGACGTCACTGAACGCCGCCGCGCTGCCGGGCCCGATGTCGAAGCCCTTGGCGCCGTCGGGCAGGGAACGCCCGAACGTGGCGAAGTTGCCACCGGCGTCCACACCCACCAGATCCTCCGGCAGGTGAATGGTCTTCCCGCTGGCGGCCGTTTCGGCCAGCAGACGCTTGCAGGTGTCCACCTGATCCGGCTCCCACAGGCTGTCGCCGATGCCGTAGCCCTGGGCCGCGAGGAACGTGAAGCACATCGCCCCGCCGATGACCAGAGCATCCACCACCTGCAGCAGGGCATCCACCACGCCGAGCTTGTCGCTGATCTTGCTGCCGCCCAGCACGGCCACGAACGGGTGCTTGGGGTGGTCGCGCAGGCCGAGGAGCACCTCGACCTCCTTCTGCAGCAGCAGGCCCATCGCGCTGGGCAGTGTCTGCGGCGGGCCGACGATGCTGGCGTGGGCCCGGTGACACGCGCCGAAGGCGTCGTCCACGTACAGGTCCATGCCGTCCACCAGCGTCGCCACGAACGCCGGGTCGTTGCCTTCCTCACCTGCGTCGAAGCGCAGGTTCTCCAGCAACTCCACACCCGGGGCCAGCTCGGCCAGCCGGGCACGCACCGCGTCCATCGAGTACTTCGGGTTCGGCTGCCCCTTGGGCCGGCCGAGGTGGGAGCAGGTGACCACCTGCGCCCCACGCTCCGTGAGCCAGTTGATGGTGGGCAGCGCGGCGCGGATGCGGAAGTCGTCGGTGATCTTCCCGTCCTCCATCGGGACGTTGAAGTCCGTGCGGACCAGCACCCGCTTCCCGCTGACATCGCCGAGATCGGCGAGGGTGGGAATGAGACCCATGGGCTACTTCTTCGACTTCGGCAGCTTCGACGCCGCGTACATCGTGGTGTCGATGAGGCGGTTGCTGTAGCCCCACTCGTTGTCGTACCACGACAGCACCTTCACCATCTTGCCCATGCTCATGGTGAGGCCGGCGTCGAAGATGCTGGAGTGCGGGTCGCCCACGATGTCGCTGGACACGATGGGGTCCTCCGTGTAGCGCAGCACGCCCTTCAGCGGGCCCGAGGCCGCAGCCTTCTTGAAGGCGGCGTTGATCTCGGCGACCGAGGCTTCCTTCTTCAGGATGGCCGTGAAGTCCACCACGGAGCCCGTGGGCACCGGGACGCGCAGCGAGGTGCCGTCCAGCTTGCCCTTCATCGAGGCCAGAACCAGGCTGGTGGCGCGGGCGGCACCCGTGCTGGTGGGCACGATGTTGATGGCTGCACCGCGGGCCCGGCGGAGGTCCTTGTGCGGGCCGTCGACCAACTGCTGGTCACCCGTGTAGGCGTGCACGGTCTGCATCAGGCCCTGCTCCACGCCGAACGCGTCGTCCAGCACCTTCACCACCGGCACGAAGCAGTTGGTGGTGCAGCTGGCGTTGGAGATGACTTTCTGGGTCTTGACGTCGAACTCCTTGTGGTTGACGCCGTAGACGAACGTGGCGTCGGCGCCGTCGCACGGGGCGGACACGATGACCAGCTTGGCGCCGGCATCGAGGTGCGCCGCGGCCGCGTCGCGCTTGGTGAAGAAGCCCGTGCTCTCGATGACCACGTCCACACCCAGCTCGCCCCACGGCAGGTTCTTCGGGTCGCGCTCGCTGAGCACGCGCAGCTCGTCGCCGTCCACGCTGATGCCGCCCTTCGACGGCTTGATGGTGTTCGGCAGCACGCCGAGCACACTGTCGTACTTCAGGAGGTGGGCCATCTGGTCCAGCGAGCCGAGGTCGTTGACCGCCACGAAATCGATGTCCGCGCCGCGTTGCTTGGCAGCGCGGAAGAAGTTGCGCCCGATGCGCCCGAAACCGTTGATACCGACGCGAACCGTCATGGCTGCGTTCCTTTCAGGGAGAGGGAGGGGGAAGGGAGACAGGGATGTTCCGCAGGCGAGCCTAATGGACCCCGCCCGACCGGCCCAGTTGCCTTGGTCCCGAATCCCGAGTCCCCACCCGAGTCCCACGTCCCCCACCCGAGTCCCACGTCGCATCCGAGTGCTCACCCCGACCCCGGGGTGCGAGTAGGCACTCCGTTGAAGCCTGGCACTCGGACCAGCGAGCTGACACTCGGACCAGCGGGTTGACACTCGGACCAGCGGACCCGGGGGCGGGTCAGCGGGCGATGTCGCGGTGGCCGGTGCGCACGGCGTGGCCGCGGGCGATCAGCCGCGCGGCCAGCTCCTCGGCGATGGCAACGCTGCGGTGGTGGCCACCGGTGCAGCCCACGGCGACGGTGAGGTAGCTGCGGCCCTCGCTCTCGTAGGCCGGCAGCAACTGCACCAGCAGCGCCTCGAACGAGTCCAGGAATGCCTGCGCCTGCGACTGGCCGAGGACGAACTCGCGCACCGCGTCGTCGTGGCCGGTCAGCGGGCGCAGTGCGGGATCCCAGTGCGGGTTGGGCAGGAAGCGCACGTCCATCACGACGTCGGCGTCCATCGGCAGGCCGTGCTTGAACCCAAAGCTCTCGACCGCCAGCTGCAGGCGCTGGCCGTTGCTGGCGTCGTCGAACGCGGCCACCAGCTTGGCCTTCAACTGGTGGATGTTGAGGTCGCCGGTGTCGATCACCAGGTCGGCCGCGGACTTCACCGGCTCCAGGTGCTCGCGCTCCAGCTCGATGGCCTCCATCAGGCCGTGGGCCTCACCGTCCAGCGGGTGCTTGCGGCGGGTGGCGTCGTAGCGCTGCACGAGCACCGGGGTCGCCGCGTCCAGGTACAGCACCCGCACGCGGTGGCCGTCCGCCCGCAGCGCCGCGACCCTGGGCAGCACCTCCACGTGCTGGCGGCCGGACACCAGCGCCAGCCGGTCGATCCCGCTGCCCGGCTTGTTGACCAGCTCCACGATGGTGTCCACCAGCGACGCCGGCAGGTTGTCCACCACGTACCAGCCGAGGTCCTCCATCACCGCCGCGGCGGCGGAACGACCCGCGCCGGACAGGCCGGTGATGAGCAGGATGTCGGCCATCGCACGTGATGGTAGGCGCGAGCTCAGCCCTTCACCGTGCGGAGATACAGCAGACGCGGGATGGTGGACGCCGCCTCGTACTCCTCGGCCTTGGCCAGGAAGCCGGCCGGCGGCGAGGGCTCCTCCATACGCTGCACGAACAGGCCGTTGGCCGCCAGCGTGTTGACGTAGCGGCTGAGTGGCCGGTGGATGAACGGGATGAACACGTCCTTCTCCACCTCCTCGATCGTCTCGTCCTCCACCAGGTAGGGGCCGATCCGCCAGTACTGCTCCGGCGGGTCGAGGAACTGGTCGTCGATCCACCCGCTGTTCGGCGTCTGCAGCAGCGGGTGGTTGAGGAAGAAGCAGAAGCGCCCGCAAGGTTGCAGCACCCGCGCCACCTCGGCGATGGCATCGTCGACGTCGCGGATGTGCTCGAACACGAGGCAGGCGACCACTGCGTCGAAGCTGCCGTCGGCGAACGGCAGGGCACCGGCGCCGGCCCGGGCGAACACCCCTCCGCCACGCTCGTGCGCCACTCGCAGGCAGTTCCACGTGGGGTCGATGGCCCACACGTCCGCCCCCAGCCGGTTGGCCAGGCGGGTGACCTGCCCGTCGCCGCACCCCACGTCCAGCACCCGCCGGGCGCCCTCCAGCTCACGCGCCGCCAGCGGCAGGATCTGCTCTTCGTACTCTGGGTCGGCGCCATCGGTGAACCCGTCGATCCACCACTCGGCGTGGGTCTCCCACAACTCGCTCATCGCCGCCAGGCTACGGCCACCCCCCAAGTTGGCGGTGAGTGGCGGTACCACCGCACCTGAACGCCAACTTGCGAGGGGCCACCCCCCAAGTTGGCGGTGAGTGGCGGTACCACCGCACCTGAACGCCAACTTGTGGAAGCGGGGGCTACGGGCGGATCTCGTAGAAGGCGTTGACGCTGTGGTCGACGTCCAGCTTGCGGAAGCGGGTGAACCCGGCCGCCTCGGCCATCTCGCGGGCCTTGGACTCCGGCAGGCCGAGCGTGCCGAGCCCGGCGCCGCCCTCCTCGCTGAGCGCCGACGACATGCACGACAGCACGCTGATGCCGTACATCAACGACGCCATCGGATTCTTGAGGGCGTTCTCCTCGAAGGTCTCGCGGGCCTTGATGTCCACCAGCAGCCAGGTGCCGTCCGGCCTCAGCGCGGCACGGATGGCAGCGATGACGTCCTGCGGGTGCGACATGTCGTGGATGCAGTCGAACGTGGTGACGAGGTCCAGCGACTGGTCCGACGGCAGCGGCACGAACCGGGGGTCGTGGAAGTCGGCGTTCTTCAGGCCGCTGTCCTCCAGCTTGCCCTTCGCCCGGTCCAGCGCGTGCTGGCTGATGTCGTAGCCGGTGAAGTGGCTGTTGGGGTAGGTCTCCGCCAGCAGCAGCACGGCGCTGCCGGCGCCACACCCCACGTCGGCCACCTTCGCCCCGGCGTCCAGCTTGAACAGCACGTCCTCCATCGCCGGCAGCACCACCGGCACCAGGTTGTGGCGGTTCCACGGCTCGAAGCTGCGCTCGATGCCGACCGCACCCTCCGGCCCGTGGCTGTCGTAGTCGTGCCCCATGCCGGTGTGGAAGGAGTCGTGCACGTGCTCCAGCGCGTGCATGGTCTGGGGCAGGCGGTGGAACATGCCCATCCCGAACGCCGGGTGGTCCGGGTCGGCCAGCACGGCGGCGGCCTCCGGGCTGAGCGCGAACGTGTCGCCCGGGTGCAGCTCGATCATCCGGGCCGCGGCCTGGTTGTGCGCCCACTCCCGCACCCAGCGCTCCTGCGTGCCGGTCAGCTCGGCGAGCTCGTGCGTGGTGACCGGGTGGCCGGCGTCCCGCATCGCGGCGTACAGGCCGATGCGGTCGCCGAGGTGGATCATGCCGGCGGTGACGGCACCCTCCAGCTTGGTGAAGAGGTGGAAGCTGTAGAGCTTCAGCTTGTCGGGGTCGATGTCGGTGGCAGCCATCATCGGCCTCCTCAGTTCGCGTCCGTGAAGTTGGGGGCCCGCTTCTCGAACCCGGCCATCACGGCCTCCATCTGGTTCGGCCGCCCGATCAGCGACCCGATGTACTTGCGCTCGGCGGCGAACTGCTCCGCCGCGCCCTGGTTGAACAGGCCGTTCATCAGCGCCTTGGCGGCACGCACCGCGTCGGGGCTGCGGCCGGCGATCTCGCGGGCCAGCGCCATCGCGTCCTCGTACGGCGTCTCGCTGAGGCGGGTGGCGATGCCCAGCTCGGCGGCCTCCCGCCCGTCGAACACCCGCGCCGTGAACACCAACTCCTTGGCCACGTCGGCACGCACCACCTGCGAGAGCATCAGCGTGCCGGTCATGTCCGGCACCAGCCCCCAGTGGACCTCGCGCACGCTGAGCTGGGTGTCCGGGTGGACGATGCGGATGTCCGCGCCCAGTGCGATCTGGATGCCACCGCCCAGCGCGTGGCCGTGCACGGCGGCGATGACCGGGACGGGCACCTCCTGCCACGCCCACGCCACCTGCTGACCGAGGTGGGTGATGCCGCTGGGCTGGAGCGTGCCGGGGTTCTCGCCGGCCGGCCGCTCGCCGCCACCGGCGAGGGCACCCATGGTGGCGAAGTCCAGCCCGGCGCAGAACGACGAGCCCTCACCGCTGAGCACCGCCACCCGCACACCGGGCTCGGTCTTCAGCCGCTCGCCGGCGGCGGCCAGGGCGGAGAACATGGCACCGTCCAGCGCATTGCGCTTGTCGGCTCGGGTCATGCGCACGTCGGCGATGCCGTCGGTGATAGTGATGGAGACGCGGTCCTCGCTCATGGGCCGCAGTCTGTCAGGTCACACCTTCTCGGCTTGCAGCGTGAACGACATCGGCAGCCGTTCCGGCCGGTCGATCAGTTCGTACTCCCCGCCGCCGATGTCGTGCATGGCGCCGGGCAGGGCCTCCCACGGGACGGACGTGTGCTCCTCGAACGCGGTGATGCGCAGGCCATGGCGCAGCACCGCCCCGAGCGTGTCGCTGAGGCCGTGGTTCCACTCCACTGCCAGCGTGTTGGTGAACACATGGTCGGTCTCCACATACGTGCCGCCCTCGTCGGACACGAACGCCTCCTCCACCTCGAAGTACGGCAACTCGATGCGCAGGTCGGCGCCGTCGTACTCCTCCTGCAGCGGGAGGGCGTACATCATCGGATGACCTTCACGGATGAAGAGGCGCCCGCCGGGCCGCAGGAGTGCAGCCACCACCTGCGCCCACCGGTCCACCGACGGCAGCCAGTTCAGTGCACCGATGCCCGTGTAGACGAGGTCGTAGTCGGCGCCCAGGGCCTCCACGGCGTTGTAGACGTCACTCTCCACGAAGCGGATGTCGTGGCCGCAGTCGGCAGCGATGCGCCGGGCCTCGGCCAGCGACGCCGGCGACAGGTCCAGGCCGGTGACGCTGCGGGCGCCCAGGCGGGCCAGCGACAGGGTGTCCGTGCCGATGTGGCACTGGAGGTGCACGACGT
This sequence comes from Acidimicrobiaceae bacterium, assembly GCA_020637295.1. Lineage (GTDB taxonomy): Bacteria > Actinomycetota > Acidimicrobiia > Acidimicrobiales > Ilumatobacteraceae > UBA668. The sequence continues at coordinate 12,620 of JACJWF010000006.1, forward strand.
CCAGACCGTCCAGCCGGCCGAGGCGCGGCAGGTCGAACTGCACCACTTCGGACAGTGCCGTTGGCTCGGCGATGAGGCGGGGCACCTGGTAGCCGGGCGACGCCGCGTGTGCCGGCGCACGTTCGTCCCACTGGGCGCGGTTGACGTCGAGGTAGTCGCGATGTGGGTCCACGGCGACCAGCCTCGCGCGACGTGCGAAACTCGGCGGATGCATTTGAACCTGTCCGCCGATGAGGTCCTGTCCACCACACGCGCCGTGCGCAAGCGCCTCGACTTCGATCGCCCGGTGTCGCGCGAGGTCATCGAGGAATGCCTGCAGCTCGCGCTCCAAGCGCCCACCGGCAGCAACAGCCAGGGCTGGCAGTGGGTGTTCGTCACCGACCCGGCGAAGAAGCAGGCGCTGGCCGACATCTACGCCACCAACTTCGCCGAGTACGCCAAGTTCGCTCAGTCGAACTCGTACGAGGAAGGCGACCTGCGCCACGAGCAGCGCGACCGCGTCACCTCGTCGGCGATGTACCTGGTGGAGCACTTCCACCGCGTGCCGGTGATGATGGTGCCCTGCATCACCGGCAACCTGGACCGCGTGCCGGCGTTCGCCGGGGCCTCGCAGTGGGGGTCCATCCTGCCGGCCGTGTGGAGCTTCATGCTGGCCGCCCGCGAGCGCGGCCTGGGCACGGCGTGGACCACCATCCACCTGATGAACGGCGGCGACAAGAAGGCGGCAGAGATCCTCGGCATCCCCGACGGGGTCACCCAGGCCGGGCTGTTCCCCATCGCCTACACCATCGGGACCGACTTCAAGCCCGCCAAGCGCCTCCCGCTCGACCCGATCACCCACTGGGACCAGTGGTAAGCGAGCTCACCGACGGGGTGCGGGCGGCGGAGTTCTGCCGGCAGGACGGCTACGCCTACCGCTTCGACTGGGGGCCGGAGGGTCTGGCCGCGCTGGCACCCCACTGCGAGGTGGTGGTCATCGTCGACGTGCTGCGGTTCACCTCCGCGGTCTGCTGCGCGGTGGAGTCTGGCGCCACCGTGCTGCCGTACCGCTGGAAGGACGACACCGCAGGCGCGTTCGCCGCGGCCCACGGCGCCGCACTGGCCGGCCTCCGGGAGCACGGCGAAGCATCGCTGTCCCCCACCGACCTCCTCACGCTCCGCAAGGGGGTGCGGCTGGTACTGCCGTCCCCCAACGGCTCCACGCTCGCATTGACCGCGGCCGAGCAGGGAGTGCCCCACGTGCTGGCCGGCTGCCTGCGCAACGCCACGGCCACCTCGGTGTCGGCCCGGCGCCTGGCGGCCGGCGGGCCGATCGGCATCATCGCCGCCGGCGAGCGATGGGGCGACCCCGCCGGCCCGCTGCGCCCCGCGGTGGAAGACCTCCTCGGCGCGGGCGCCGTCCTGTGGGCGCTGGACCCGTCGGCGTCGATCAGCCGGCCGGCCTGCTCGCCGGAGGCCGCCGCGGCGCGGGCCGCGTTCCTCGCCGCCCGGCCCCGCCTGTACGAGGTGCTGCTCGACTGCTCGTCCGGCCGCGAGCTGGTGGGGCGTGGCTGGGAGGACGACGTGGCCACCAGCGCCGCCCACGACGTGACCCCCTTCGCCTGCCGCCTGGACGAGGGTGAGTTCAGCCTGGCCCGCTGACCCACCACCCGCCCACCCGCAGGTTTTCCCCGACGGTCCGCCGCCCCTCCGCGCTGGCACATTCCCGCGCCCGTGGGCGCGAATCCAGGTCGTGGCTGACGTGAAACCGCGCCCATGGGCGCGGAATCAGGTCACCGGGTCGCTCTGGATGGCGGGAACTCGGGACGGCGCGGCGTGAGGCTCGGCGAGCTACTCGACCAGGCGCAGGCCGCTCGGCACGATCGAGGGCTCGGCCAGCGGCAACTCCACCGTGAACTCGGTGCGGTGAGCGGGGAAGATGTGCTCGCTCATCAGCACCGGCTGCCCGGCGACGGTGGTGGTGACGCGCTCGCAGCGCAGCACCGGGCTGTCCACCGGGATCTCCAGCAGGGCGGCGTCCGCCTCGTCCGCCGCGGCGGCCCCGATGATCTGGCTGGCACCGCGCAGCTCCAGGCCGAGCAACTCGTAGAACGGCTGGCGCTCCACGTCGCGACGGCTGAGGTGCTCGCCCAGCTCCGCCGGGCACCACACGGTGACCACGGCGAACGGCTCGCCGTCGGCCAGGTTGAGCCGCTTCACCCGCAGCACATGGTCGCACCCCAGGCGGGCACGAACCCGCTCCGGCGCGTCCACGAACGCGAACTCGACGATCTGGCGCTCCGGCCGCACGCCGCGGTCGGAGAGCTGGCCCTCGATGGTGTCCAGGTGGGACAGCGACTGCTGCACCGGCGCCGTCGCCACGTACCAGCCGAACCCCTGCCGGCTCTCCACCAGGCCCTCGTCGCGGAGCATCTCCAGCGCCCGTCGGACGGTGACACGGCTGACGTCGAACTGCGCGGACAGGTCACTCTCGCTCGGCAGCACATGCCCCGGGCCTTCGGCGCGAAGCTGGTCGCGCAGGGTTTGGGCGATCTCCTGGTAGCGGATGGTGCGCATCATGTGGGGCCTCCCCGCGAGCGATCCGGGCTTTGGCCTTCTCGCTCACTTGTATTATGCTTGTCTACATCCGACCGCCGACGCAAGGGGAAACTTCCATGACCGTGACTGCAGGAACGCCGATCGAACTCGTCGAGAAGGTCTACGCCACGCTCCCGGAGCGCGCCGCCGGCGGGCGGGCCCGCTTCGGCCGGCCGCTCACCCTCACCGAGAAGGTGCTGCTGAACCACCTCGGCGACCCCACCGAGCCGATCGAGCGCGGCGGCACCTACAACGACTTCCACCCCGACCGCGTGGCCATGCAGGACGCCACCGCCCAGATGGCCCTGCTGCAGTTCATGACCGCCGGCCTGCCCAGCACCGCCGTGCCCAGCACGGTCCACTGCGACCACCTCATCTCCGCCAAGGTCGGCGCCAAGATCGACCTCGGGGTGGCGGTGGACACCAACAAGGAGGTCTACGACTTCCTGCGCAGCGTGTCCGCCAAGTACGGCATCGGCTTCTGGGGCCCCGGCAGCGGCATCATCCACCAGGTCGTCCTGGAGAACTACGCCTTCCCCGGCGGGATGATGATCGGCACGGACAGCCACACCCCCAACGCCGGCGGTCTCGGCATGGTGGCCATCGGTGTGGGCGGCGCCGACGCCGTGGACGTGATGACCGGGTTCCCGTTCAACGTCCGCTGGCCGAAGGTCATCGGCGTGAAGCTCACCGGCACGCTCAGCGGCTGGTCGTCGCCGAAGGACGTCATCCTCGAGGTCGCCCGCGTCCTCACCGTGGAAGGCGGCACCGGCGCCATCGTCGAGTACTTCGGCCCCGGCGCGGACAGCATCAGCGCCACCGGCAAGGCCACCATCTGCAACATGGGCGCGGAGATCGGCGCCACCTGCAGCCTGTTCGGCTACGACCACAACATGGCCATGTACCTGAAGGCCACCGGCCGCGAGGCCATCGCCGACGCCGCCGACAAGGTGGCCGCCGAACTGCGGCCGGACGACGGCGCCCAGTACGACCAGCTGATCGAGATCGACCTCGACTCGTTGAAGCCGCTGATCAACGGGCCGCACTCCCCCGACCGGGCCAACCGGGTGGGCGCCGCCGTCGGCGCCGAGGCCCGCGCCAACGACTGGCCGCTGGAGATCAGCGCCGCCCTCATCGGCAGCTGCACCAACTCCTCCTACGAGGACATCACCCGGGCGGCGTCGATCGCCCGCCTGGCGTCGGCGAAGGGCCTGATGGTCAAGACCCCGCTGCTCGTCTCCCCCGGCTCGGAGCAGATCCGCGCCACCATCGAGCGCGACGGCCTCATCGCCGACCTGGAGGCCATCGGCGCCACCGTGCTGGCCAACGCCTGCGGGCCGTGCATCGGCCAGTGGGACCGCCCGGCCGACGCCATCGACAAGCCGAACACCATCGTCAACTCGTTCAACCGCAACTTCCCGAAGCGCAACGACGGCTCGGCCAACACCCTGTCGTTCGTGACGTCGCCGGACACCGTGGTGGCGCTGGCGCTGGCCGGCCGGCTGGACTTCGACCCCACCACCGACACCATCACCGCCCCCGACGGCACCGAGGTCTCGCTGGAGCCGCCGGTCGGCGAGGTGCTGCCGTCGCAGGGCTACGACGCCGGGCAGAACACGTTCACCGCTCCCCCTGCCGACGGCTCGGGCGTAGTGGTGGAGGTGTCGCCCACGTCCAGCCGCCTGCAGCTGCTGGCGCCGTTCGCCGAGTGGGACGGGGCGGACTACATGGGCCTGCCGGTCCTGATGAAGGCCCAGGGCAAGTGCACCACGGACCACATCTCCGCCGCCGGCAAGTGGCTGACCTACCGCGGGCACCTGGAGAACATCTCCGGCAACCTGTTCCTCGGCGCGGTCAACGCCTACAACGGCGCCGTCGGCGAGGGCAAGGACTTCCGCGACGGCAGCGTGGACACCTACCCGAACCTGGCCAAGAAGTACGGCGAGGCCGGGGTGCGCTGGTGCGCCATCGGCGACCGCAACTACGGCGAGGGCTCGTCCCGCGAGCACGCGGCGATGGAGCCCCGGTTCCGGGGCGGCGTGGTCATCTTCGCCCGCAGCTTCGCCCGCATCCACGAGACCAACCTGAAGAAGCAGGGCCTCATCCCGCTGACGTTCGCCGACCCGGACACCTACGAGCAGATCGGCGAGGACGACCGCATCAACGTCCTCGGCCTGCCGCCCGTGCCCGGCCAGAACGTGCGCTGCCAGATCGTCAAGCCCGACGGCACCACGGTGGACTTCGAGGCCAAGCACACGTTCAGCGACGAGCAGGTCGAGTGGTTCAAGGCCGGCTCGGCCCTCAACGTCGTGCGCCGCAAGGTCGCCGAGTCCAAGGGCTGAGGTCGCCCCCGACGAACGTCCCTTGAGGTTGGCGTCCTGACAGCGCACCATTCCTGTCAGGACGTCAACCCCGGAGGCCGTCATGCAACTCACGCTCAGCGAACACGAGGCTCACCTGCTCCGCCAGGTGCTGGACCACTACCTCAAGGAACTGCGCGGCGAGATCGTGGACACGGACAACGCCAGCTACCGGCGCACCCTCCGTGAGGAGCGCGACGCCCTGGTCGCCGTTGCCGAGCGTCTCGAGGAGCAACCGGACCGCGACCCGTCGGTGATCACCAAGATGTTCCGAGTCACCGCCGTCCTCACCGAATACGACTGACGCCGCCCGCCATCCGAGTGCCAGCCCACCCACCCGAGTACCACAATCCATCCGAGTGCTGACTCCGACCCCGGGGTCGCGGTGAGCACTCGGATGAAGGCTGACACTCGCATCGGGGCGCTGACACTCGGACCCGGCGGTGCGGGGGCATGCTGGGGGGATGGAACTGGCGCTGACCGGGGCACTGCGGACGACGGGGGCGGTGCGGGGGTTCACCGGCGAACCGGTCGACGACGCGACCGTCGCGGCGATCCTCGACGACGCCCGCTTCGCTCCGAGCGGCGGCAACCGCCAACCGTGGCGGGTGGCGGTCGTGAAGGACCCGGCGATCCGCCGCCAGATGGGCGCGCTGATGCGCCCGATCTGGGAGGAATACGCCGGCGCCCAGGCGGCGGGCTACCGGGCCTTCGCCTTCGGGAAGTCGGTCGACGCGCCGCCCGCCGCCGCGCCCAACATGCTCATCGACGAGATCGAGACCGTCCCCGTGGTGCTGGCCGTCGCCGCCGACCTGCGCGAGATGGCGATCATGGACGGCAACGTCACCCACCGGCCGGCGGTGGTCGGCGGCGCCAGCATCTACCCGTTCTGCTGGAGCGTCCTGCTGGCCGCCCGCGCCCGCGGCCTCGGCGGCGTGCTCACCACGTTCCTCTCCCGCAACGAGGCCGCCGCTGCCCCACTGCTCGGCCTGCCCGAGGATCACGCCCTCGTGGCGACGCTCTTCCTCGGCCACCCGACGCACCAGAACACCAAGCTCGCCCGCAAGCCGGTGAATTCCTTTGCGACCGTCGACCGGTTCGACGGAAACTCGCTGCAATGACCGACACACCCACGCTGCCACCCGTGCGCTCCGCCGAGCGCGAGACCCTGGAGTCCTTCCTCGACTACTTCCGCGGCGTGCTCATCCGCAAGGGCGAGGGGTTGACCGAGGAACAGGTCCGCCTGACCCTCCCGCCGAGCACGCTGGACCTGCTGGGCCTGGTGCGCCACATGGCGCTGGTCGAGCAGTGGTGGTTCACCAACGCGCTCGAAGGCACGGACGACCCGCCGCGCTGGAGCGACAACCCGGCCGCCGCCACCGACGAGCAGGAGTGGCAGCACCTGCCCACCGACACGATGGCCGAGGCACTGGACGCCCTGCGCGAGGAGATCGCCCGCTCCAGGGCCAACGTCGCCCGCCACGAGTCGCTGGACGACGTCACCGCCATCAGCGTCGGCCCGCCGGACAACCCGGACCGTTTCGGGCCACGCTCGCTGCGCTGGCTGCTCGTCCACATGATCGAGGAGTACGCCCGCCACTGCGGCCACGCCGACCTGCTCCGCGAGGCCGCCGACGGCGCCACCGGCGACTGAGTGGATGGCAACGTGACCGGACTGGCCCCCGACCCCGAACTGCTCCCCCAGGCCGACGAAGCCACCGTGCTCCAGTCGTTCCTCGACTACTACCGGTCCGTGTTCCTCCGCAAGGTGGACGGCCTCAGCGAGGAGCAGGTGCGGGTCACCATCCCGCCGAGCGACCTCAGCGTGCTCGGCCTGGTCCGCCACATGGCCGAGGTGGAGCGGGGCTGGTTCCGCCGTCGCACCGCGGGCGACCTCACCGCCGGGTTCCTCTACGACTACGCCGACGACCCCGACCGCGACTTCCACCCCGCGCCCGAGGACACCCTGGCCGACGCTCGCGCCGCGCTGGAGACAGAGATGGAGTTCGCCCGCACGGCCACCGCCGCGGCGGCACCGAGCGACCTGATGAAGGGGGTTCCCCCGCAGCAGCGGATCCCCGGCTGGCAGCCCAACGTGCGCTGGGTGATGGTGCACATGATCGAGGAGTACGCCCGTCACTGCGGCCACCTCGACCTCCTTCGCCAGGTCACCGACGGCGCGACCGGCGACTGACCCCGGCGGCAGACGTCACGCCGTCACCGCAGTTGCGCACCCAGCCGGCCAGGCCCTCCCGCTGGGCGTACTGGCGGCAGGTGTCCCGGTACCACACACCCTGCACCCGCCCGTGGGCCACCACCCGCGCCCGTGCCACCTCGTCGGTCATGTCCGAAGTTTCGCGTAGTGTCCGCGCCATGCGCATCGGCCTCGTGATCTTCCCGACGGACAAGGGCATCCAGCCCGTCGAGCTGGGCCGCGAGGCAGAGGCCCGCGGCTTCGACTCGCTGTGGTTCCCCGAGCACTCCCACATTCCCGTCAGCCGGCGCACCCCCTGGGGCGGCCGCGAGGGCGCGCCCCCGCTGCCGGAGGAGTACTGGCGCACCCACGACCAGTTCGTCGCGCTGGCCGCCGTCGCGGCCGTCACCGAGCGGCTGAAGGTCGCCACCGGCATCACGCTGGTCGCCCAGCGCGACCCGCTGTGGCTGGCGAAGGAGGTAGCGACGCTGGACGTCCTGTCCAACGGGCGCTTCCTGCTCGGCATCGGCTACGGCTGGAACCACGAGGAGATGGAGAGCCACGGGGTGCCGGACATCCACCGCCGGCGGCGTGTGGTGCGGGAGAGGATCCTCGCTTGCAAGGCCCTGTGGACCGAGGACGAAGCGGAGTTCCACGGTGAGTACGTGAACTTCGAGAAGAGCTGGGCATGGCCGAAGCCGCTCCAGCAACCGCACCCACCGATCGTCGTCGGCGCCTCCCCCACCGACCTGCACTTCCGGCACATCATCGAGTACGGCGACGCGTGCATGCCGATCGAGGGCCGCTTCGAGGTCGACGGCAAGTGGGCGGAGCTGCAGCAAGCCGCGGCCGCCGCCGGGCGCGACCCGGCCACGCTCCAGCTCGGCGTGTTCGGCGCCCGGCCGGACGCGGCGCACCTCGCCCACCTGCGTGACGTCGGCGCGTCGTGGGTGGCACTCGGTCTCCCGCCGCTGGACCGCGATGCGGCGCTGGCCACGCTGGACCGCTACGCCCCGCTGGTGGAGGAGTTCAACCGCTGACGGCGCCGTCGGCGTCCAGCGCCGGCAGCGGCGCCGCAGTGAACGCGGCATCGAACCGGTCGCACCAGACGACCACACTGGCGAACCGGGACAGGTCGGTCCCGGCCGGCACGGTGTAGTTCTGGTCGCCGAGGTTGCCGCGCAGCCCACCGAGCGAGATGGCGTCGTCGTCGAACGCGCCGCCCGGCCCGTCCACCGGGTTGGCCGACAGGTACACCTTGAGGTCCGGCCCGTTGCTGGTGTCGAGGCCCTCGATGCGCACCACGACGGTCCCGTCCTCGGCGGTGACCAGCAGCACGCGGCCGCTGCCGTCGTGCTCGAGGCCGACGAACTCGGTGGCCTCCGTGGCGGTGCCGGCCACCGGCGCGTCGTTCGCCGTGTGGTCGATGAAGGCGGTCTGTGGCTCGAAGTACAACAGGACGAAGGCGATCAGCCCGGCCAGCACGATCCCCACCGGCCACAGGATGCGAGGGCGGAGGAATCGGCGCATGAGCCATCCCAACGGGTGCCCGGCAACGAATATTCCTCCGTGAGCACCACCGCCAATTCGGAGCACGTCGCGGCACGCCCGGAACGCGCTCACTATGGTTCGCCGCAATGAGGTCCGCGGCCACCCGACGCCTGCGTACCGTGCCGGCGCTGTTCGTCGCCGCGGTGCTGCTCACCGTGCTCGCCCCGCTGTGGGTGATGCTCACCGCGCTGGCCGACCTGGTGCGCGGTCGGCCTCGCCTGCCGACCACTCGCCTGCTCGCCTTCGGGTGGTGCTGGGCATGGCTGGAGACCGCCGGCGTGCTGGCCGCCACCTGGTTCTGGCTCACCCGCCGCACGCAGCGCCTGCAGCAGCACTACCGGCTGCAGCGGTGGTGGGCGGCGCGGCTGATGGGCGCACTGCGGGCCACCACCGGCATCCGCATCGACGCCGCCGAAGCGGATGCGCTGCGGCCTGGGCCTGCCGTGCTGCTGTGCCGCCATGCCAGCCTGGCCGACTCGTTGGTCAGCGCGTGGGTGGTCACGTCGGTGGCCCGGATGAGGCCTCGCTACGTGCTGAAGCGCGAGCTACTGGCCGACCCCTGCCTGGACATCGTGGGCAACCGCCTGCCCAACCACTTCCTCGACCGCGCCGCCACGGACAGCGACGGCGAACTGGCGGCGCTGCGCGCGCTGGCTGCCGGCATGGGCGGCGACGACGTCGCGGTCATCTTCCCCGAAGGCACCCGCGCCACGCCGCGCAAGCGGGAGCACGCGCTGGCGCGCATCGCCGAGCGCGACGCGACGCGCGCCGAGCGGATGGTGGCGCTCCGCCACGTCCTGCCACCGCGACCGGCCGGCACTGCCGCGTTGCTCGACGGCTGCCCCCACGCCGACGTGGTGTTCGCCTGGCATGTCGGGTTCGACGGGCTGGACACCTTCGGTGGCATCCTCCGCCACCTGGCCCGGGCACCGCGGCCCGTCCAGTTCCACACCCGGCGCGTCCCCCGCGCCGACGTGCCGAGCGGTGACGGCTTCACCCTCTGGCTGGACCAGCAGTGGCTGCGGGTGGACGACGACGTGCACGCGCTGCTCCACCTGGACCCACCCACCTCGGCCCCGGCTGCCACCTCGGCCCCGGCCCCGCCTGCAGCCCCGGCCCCGACCTCGATCTCGAAAGGAGCCGACTGATGATCGCCAGTGCCGGCACCGCCCTGTCCACCGCCGCCATGACCGTCGCCGCGCTCATGGTCGCCACCTGGCTGCTCAGCCTGGCGCTGAAGAACGCATCCATCGTCGACATCGCCTGGGGCCTCGGCTTCGTGGCCGTCGCCTGGAGCGTGCGGTTCGCCGTGGACGGCGTGACCGCCCGCCAGAACCTCCTCGTCGCGCTCACCAGCGTGTGGGGGTTGCGGCTGGGTGGCTACCTGTTCATCCGCAACCACGGCAAGGGCGAGGACTTCCGCTACCGCGCGATGCGCAAGCACTGGGGCCCGAAGTTCCCGATCATCAGCCTGCTCACCGTGTTCACACTCCAGGGCGTGCTGATGTACGTGGTGTCCCTCGGGGTGCAACTGGGCCAGGCGGCCACCTCGCCGAGCCTGGGCGTGCTGGCCTGGGTCGGCGTCGCCGTGTGGGTCGTCGGGCTGACCTTCGAGGCCGTGGGCGACTGGCAGTTGGCCGCGTTCAAACGCGACCCGGCCAACCAGGGCAAGGTGATGGACCGCGGGCTGTGGCGCTACACCCGCCACCCCAACTACTTCGGCGACGCTTGCGTGTGGTGGGGCATCGCGCTGGTGGCGGCGGAGACCGGCATCGGCCGCTGGGGCCTGCTCGGGGCGCTGGTGATGACCGTGCTGCTCCTGCGGGTGAGCGGTGTCGCGTTGCTGGAGAAGTCGCTCAGCCGACGCAAGCCCGGCTACGCGGAGTACGTGGCCCGCACCAGCGCATTCGTGCCGCTGCCGCCGAAGCGGCGCTGACGCGACCCGGACGGCGGGCGCTCAGTCCGAGCCCGGCCGGCGGGCGCCCTCCTCCGTGCGCTCGGCCTTGTGCCCGGGGGGCATCGCCAACGCGATCTCCTCCTCGGTCGGCACGCGCTCCTCGCGGCTCTCCGGGGGCAGCAGGCCCATGATGGCCTTCATGATCCGCTTCGTGTCGGCGTCCGGGCTGCGGTGCACCAGCGGTACCTCGGTGCCCACGCGGATGGTGATGACCGGTGGGTTGACGACGTTCAGCACGTTCGGCACCCTGGCCGAGCGGGGCCACACCTTCTCCGTGCCCCACAGCCCGATCGGGATCACCGGCGCCTTGGTCATCGCCGCCAGCCGGGCGGCGCCCCAGCGGCCACGCAGCACCGGGTCGTAGAAGCCCGCTCCGCGGGGGATGGTGCCCTGCGGCATCATCGCCACGATGTCGCCGTTCTCCAGCGCCGCAGCCGCAGCCTTCAGTGGTTCCTCGCTGCCGGTGCCCCGATCCACCCGGATGCCGCCGAGCGCCGAGGCGATCTGGCCCACCACCGGGGCGTCGAACACCTCCTTCTTGCCAAGGAAGCGCACCGTGCGGTCCGTGCGGGCGATCGTGAGTGCCACCGCCGCAGCGTCGAAGTAGCTGCGGTGGTTGGCCACCACGATGGCCGGGCCGGACGCCGGGATGTTGCCGGTGCCGGCGATGTCGAACTTGGCGTAGGGGAAGAACAGCGGGTGGGTGAAGCTCAACGCCAACCGCTGGATCTCCATGTTGACGACGGGGATCTTGGCCATCGAGGACACCTCCCTGGACGGGTCGGCTGCCGCCGACAGGTCGAGCGTTGGCCAGCGCCGAGCCGCGGCCATCAGCACCATCCGCGGGTCCGGGTTGACCACGAACGGGTTGCCCACGGCAGCGAGGAGGGGGGTGTCGTAGACGCTGTCGCTGTAGGCGAAGCTGGCGGCGAGATCCACGCCGTGGCGCTCCGCCCACTCCTTCACTGCGGCCAGCTTGCCGGCGCTCCACACGAACGGGCCGTCCAGCGTGCCGTCGTACGTGCCGTCGTCGTTCAGCCCGTAGCGGGTGGCCACCACGTCGTCCAGCCCCAGGCGGCGGGCCAGCGGCGCCACCAGGTCGTAGGGCGTGGTGGTGGCCAGCACGATCGGCCGCCCAGCGGCACGGTGCTCCTCGAACAGGGGGGCAGCCAGTGGCTGGACCATCGACGCCAGCGCGTCCGCGGCGTGCTCCGCGGCGCGCTGCACGACGGCCCGCGAGCGGCCCTTGGCGAACGTCACGGCTTGGCGGGCCAGTGCCATGGACGGCAGCGTCTCGCCCACCGTGTTGAACACGCGGTAGAGCAGGTTCTCGCCAGGGATCGACCGGGACACCAGGCCGGCCTCACGCATCGCCCGGGAGAACACCTCCCCCGACGCCCCGGCCAGCAGGGTGCGGTCGAGGTCGAAGAACGCAGCGCCCTTGGAGGTCGTCATGGCCGCTCACTGTAGACCTGCACGCCTGGTCGGCGCAGCGGCCCAGGAAAACGGGAAAGGCCCCGCTTGGGGGAAGCGGGGCCTCTCAACCTGGAACCCGTGGTTGGGGGAACCACTTTGGTTCTCGTCGAGCGGGCCGTTGGGGGCCGTCCCGCTACGAACATGTGAAAGTATGCACGTGAACGAGTGATCTTTCAACTCGTTTTCGCCGATACTCGATATCGTTTTTCGTGATGGATTTGCGCCAGCTGGCCACGCTCGTGGCAATCGCCGATCACGGCTCGTTCTCCGCCGCGGCGAGGGCGCTCTACACCGTCCAATCCAACGTCAGCGGGCACATCGCCCGCCTGGAGCGCGAGCTCGGCGTGGAGTTGGTGGACCGCCAGCGCGGCGAGCTCACCGACGAGGGTGTCCTGGTGGTGGACCGGGCCCGACGCATCCTCCACGAACTGGATGACATCGCCGCCGAGATGGCCTCACGAGGGAACGAGGTGCGCGGCGACTCGCGGCTCGGCGTGCTCGGCACCACGGCCCGCTGGCTGCTCCCCCAACTGCTCACCAACCTCGGCAAGCAGCATCCCGGTGTGCACGTCACGGTGCACGAGGGCAACACCACCAACCTCATCCCGCGGCTGGTGGCCCAGCACCTCGATGCCGCCGTCGTGCACCTTCCGGTGGACGATCCGGAGGTCACCATCGAGCCCCTGTTCGCCGAGGACCTCGTGCTGCTCGCCCACAACAGCCACCCGCTGGCCGACCAGGCAGAGCTGCACCTGGCGGACCTGGAGGGCCACCCGCTCATGCTGCCGCCGCTCGGCACCGCCCTGCGCCGGGTCATCGACCGTGCGGCCGCCGGGGCGAACGTCCAGCTGCAGCCGCAGGTGGAGATCGACGGTGTGCGCCTGCTGACGTCGCTGGCCTTCGAGGGCTACGGCGCGGCCATCGTGCCGGCCACCTCCGTGCCCCGCTGGCTGAAGGGCGACTTCACCCGCATCCCCGTGCCGGAGCTGCCGCGGCGGGTCGTGGCCTGGGTGCAACGCCGGCGCCCCACGCCCGGCTCCCCCACCAAGGCGCTCCAAGCGGTGCTGAAGGAGGTGCTGGCGGTGCAGGGCGGCACCCAGCCGGGTGTGCATGTGGGGACGGACGCCTTCCCGCTCGGGCGGAGTGTCTAGTCTCTCCCGAGTGGTCGACGTCGCCCTGCGCAGCAAGGTCCCCGGTACCGTCCGCGCCCTCGTGCGCGACCTCGACGGGCGCGACGTCGTCTGGGTGGAGGTGGATGCCAGCGATCGCCGCGGCGCGCTGTCCAGCGACTCCTCGGCAACCATCGAGCACGCCGCCCGCACCGCCTGGGAGGAGCGGCTGCCGCTGGTGTGCGTCATGCGGTCCAGCGGGGCGGACATCGTCGAAGGCATCGCCGCGCTGCACGGCTGGGGCCGGGCAGCACGGGCACTCACGGACTGCTCGGGCGTGGTGCCCACCATCTTCATCGTCGACGGGCCGGCGGTGTCCGGGCCTGCGCTGCTGATCGGGCTGGCCGACCATGTGGTGATGACCGAGGCCGCCTACGCCTTCGTCAGCGGCCCGACGATGGTGGCGGAGTTCACCGGGGTCGTGATGGACAACGACGAACTCGGCGGGGCAGCCAGCCACGCCCGCTACAGCGGCGCGGCAACGCTGGTGGCCACCGATCTCGAGGCCGCCGTGGACGCCGCGTCGCAGATCCTGTCCTACTTCCCGCAGCACAACGACGAGGAGCCCGCACCCTGGGCCACCGACGACCCGGCCGACCGCGGCACCCCGGAGGCCGGCGCCCTGATCCCCGCCTCGTCCACCGGCAGCTACGACGTGCGGGCGGTCATCGCCGCGCTGGCGGACGACGGCGAGTTGCTGGAGCTTCGTCCGCGCTGGGCCAACAACGTGGTCACCGCGCTCACCACCATCGCCGGCCTGCCCGTCGGGGTGGTGGCCAACCAGCCGCTGGCGCTGGCCGGCACGCTGGACATCCCCGCCTCGCAGAAGGCCGCCCGCTTCGTGGCGATGTGCGACGCCTTCAACCTCCCGATCATCACCCTGGTGGACACGCCGGGCTTCTACCCCGGCAAGGACCTGGAGTGGCGGGGCATGATCCGCCACGGCGCCCAGTTGGTGTTCGCCTACGGCCGAGCCACGGTGCCTCGCATCTGCGTCATCCTGCGCAAGAGCTACGGCGGTGCGTACATCGTCATGGACTCCAAGAAGATGGGCAACGACCTGTGCCTGGCGTGGCCCTGGGCGGAGCTTGCGGTGATGGGCGCCGGCCAGGCGGCCGCCATCCTGCAACGGCGGGCCACTCCGGAGGAACGGGCGGCGTTCGAAGCGGACTACACCGAGCGGCTGCTGAACCCGTACATCGCCGCCGAGCGCGGCTTCGTGGACGCCGTGATCGACCCGGCCGAGACCCGGCAGGTCATCGCCCAGGCCCTGATCGCGCTGCAGGACAAGCGCGAGCAGATCCAACCCCGCCCTCACGACAACACGCCGCTCTGAGACAGCGGCGGCGGCACCGTCCCGCCGCCTGCCGAATGTGGGGCCGCGCTCAAGAAAGCCACCGCGCCGGTTGGCAACGTCACCGGGGCGCGCCGCTAGTCTCGACGGCGGGGAGAAAGCCCCACGTCAACCGTGTCAGCGAAGGGAAGCACATGCCCGACACCATCACCATCACCGACGACCGCACCGGCAAGACGGTGACCGTCCCGATCGAGGGTGGGGTGTTCCCCGCTGCCGCAGTGCGCGAGCTCGATCCGTCGCTGTTCATCTACGACCCCGCCTACATGCAGACGGCTGCGTGCCGCAGCGCCATCACCTACCTGGATGGCGACAACGGCATCCTCCGCTACCGCGGCTATCCCATCGAGCAACTGGCGGAGCACAGCACCTACCTGGAGGTCGCCTACCTCCTGCTCAACGGCGAACTGCCCGACGCCGCCCAGCTCACCAAGTGGAAGCAGGACGTCACTGCGCACACGTTCATCCACGAGAACATGCGCAAGCGCTTCGTCGACGGGTTCCACTACGACGCCCACCCGATGGGCATGCTGGTCAGCTCCCTCGCCGCGCTCGGTACGTTCTACAACGACGCCAAGGACATCTTCGACAAGCCCAGCCGGGACAAGCAGATCCTGCGCCTGATCGCCAAGACGCCCACGCTGGCCGCCATGGCCTACCGCTTCTCCGTGGGCCTGCCGTTCAACTACCCGGACAACGCGCTGAGCTTCCCCGCCAACTTCCTCAACATGATGTGGAAGATCGGCGACTACGAGGTGGACCCGCGGCTGGAGCGGGCGATGGACGTGCTGTTCATCCTCCACGCCGACCACGAGCAGAACTGCGGCACCACGGCCATGCGCGTCGTCGGCAGCAGCCATGCGGACCCGTACTCGTCGTGCGCCGCTGCGGCGTCCGCGCTGTACGGCCCGCTGCACGGCGGCGCCAACGAGGCCGTCGTACGCATGCTCTCCGAGATCGGCTCGATGGAGAACGTGCCCGCGTTCATCGACGACGTGAAGAGCGGCAAGGGCAGCCGCCTGATGGGCTTCGGCCACCGCGTCTACAAGAACTACGACCCGCGGGCGAAGATCATCAAGCAGACCGCCTACGAGGTGTTCGAGGTCACCGGCAAGAACCCGCTGCTGGACATCGCGCTGGCGCTGGAAGAGACCGCGCTGAACGACCCGTACTTCGTGGACCGCAAGCTGTACCCGAACGTCGACTTCTACTCCGGCCTGATCTACCAGGCGCTGGGCTTCCCGGTGGACATGTTCACCGTGCTGTTCGCCATCCCCCGCACCGTCGGCTGGCTGGCCCACTGGCAGGAACTGCTCGGCGACAAGGACCAGAAGATCAGCCGCCCGCGCCAGTGGTACACCGGCGTGGACGCCCGGGACTACGTCCCCGTCGCCGCCCGCTGACGCCCGCCGTCAGAGCAACGCCACCACCCGGTCGTACCAACCGACCACCAGCAGCAGGCCGACGGCCGCCAGCACGGCCGGCGTGATCGCCGCCACCCAGTGCCCCACCCGGCGGACCGACGCCGGCAGCCGTGGCGTCGGCAGGATCACCAGCGCCAGCAGCGGCAGCGACACGCCCAGCCCGAACGCGAAGAGCAGCAACGCGCCCCGCGCCGTGGAACCGCTGCCACCGGCTGCCGTCAGTGCCGCGCCGAGCAGCGCCCCGACGCACGGAGTCCACGCCGCGCCGCAGGCCACGCCCATCGCCGCTGCTCGCCAGGTGGCCGGGCGGCCGTCGCCCAGCGCCAACGGATGGGACGGCAGCCGCCACCACCCCCGGGCCGCCGCCACCGGCCAGATCGCCAGCAGCACCAGGGCGACGCCTGCCACCATCTGGGCTGCCCGACCGGTGACGAACACATCGCCCGCGGCGCTGACCACGGAGCCGATCAGGGCGAACGTCAGCGCGACTGCGACGGCGAAGGCCAGCACCCGCCACACGGCGCGCAGGTCCGTCCCGCCGCGGCCGTCACCGGCCACCGGCCGGCCGCGACCGGCGTCGGCCAGCACGGCGAGGTAGCCGGGAACCAGCGGCGCGACGCACGGGCTGGCGAAGGCCGCGACGCCGGCACCGAACATCGCCACCACGGCCACCAGCAGGTCGGTCATCTGCCGAGCACCTCTGCCCGCGGGCTGGCCGGGTCCACGCCCAGCAGGGCCCGGATGGCGTCCTCTGTGGCCGCGTACTGGCCCTCGCCGATGTGGTGGTGGCGCAGGCGGCCCTCCTCGTCGTACAGGGAGAACGAGGGCCAGGCGTGGTTGTCCCATGCCCGCCAGATGACCCGGTCGGGGTCGAGCACCACCGGGTAGGTGATCCGGTGGTGCAGGAGGTAGGCGGCCACCTCGGTGGACGGGATGTCCTCGATCAACTCCGGCGTGTGGATGGCCACGATCTCCAGCCCGTCGGCGTGGTAGCGGTCGTACCAGGCCACGACGTACGGGTCGACGTGCTGGCAGTTCGCGCACCGGACGTCGAAGAACTCGTAGAGCACCACCGTGCCGGACAGGAATGGGCCGTCCGGCGAGGGTGCGTTCAGCCAACCCGCGCCGCCCTGCACAGGCGGCGGCGGCCCGTCGTCCAGCACCGGGACGATCGCCAGTTCACCGGGGGCGGCAGTGATCGGCACCGCCCCGGCAGCGCGGTCCACCCGGCCGGTGGAGGTGTGACGGCTGACGACCACCGCACCCGCACCGCCGGCGACCAGCAGGGTGGCAAGCACCACCCGCAGGGAGCGCTTCATGAGTGCAGGGTACGACGGCCGGCCGGATCCGTCACGCGGCCGGCACCTCCGCCCGCGGACTGGCCGGGTCGACGCCGAGCAGGGAGCGGATGAGGTCCTCGGTGAGCTGGTACCGCCCCTCGCCTCGGTGGTCGTGACGCAGGCGGCCATCACCGTCGTACAGCGCGAAGGCCGGCCAGGCGTGGTTGTTCCATTCCCGCCAGATCACCCGGTCGGGGTCGAGCGCGACGGGGTAGGTGATGCCGTGGTCGCGCACGTACTCCTCCACGTTCGCCGGGTCGGCCTCGTAGCTGAACTCCGGCGTGTGAATGGCCACGATCTCCAGCCCGTCGGCGTGGTACCGCTCGTACCACGCCCGCACGTACGGCTCCACGTGGCGGCAGTTGATGCAGCCGAACGTCCAGAACTCGTAGAGCACGACGGTGCCGCGGAGCGACCGGTCGGTGAGCGGTTCCGTGTTCAGCCAGCCGGTTCCACCCTCGATCGACGGCGCCGGCCCATCGTCCACGATCGGCACCTCCACGTTCGTGCCCGGCGGGGCGGAGGGCGCCGCGGGAAGCCCCGCGGCACGGTCGATCCGGTCGGGCGAGGTGCTGCGGCTGACCACCAGCGCCACCACAGCGGCGGTCACCAGCAGGCCGGCGAGCAGGACTCGAACCCAGTTGCGCATCGGCGTCATCCTCCGCCAGGGGCCTGTCGGGCGGCGAACACCCCGCGAAACTCCTGCGAAACTCCGCTGCGGTCAGCGGATCTGGACGACGATCTTGCCGGCGTTGGCGTTGGCCGCCATCCGCCGGTGGGCGTCGGCGATCTGCGCCAGCGGGAACACGCAGTCCACCACCGGGCGGATCCGGCCGGCGGCGAGGTGGGACAGCATCTCGGCGGCGAACCGGCGGGTGACCGCCACCTTCTCCTCCAGCGGGCGCGCCCGCAGCGTGGTGCCCACCCAGGTGGCCCGCCGGGCCAGCAGCATGCCCACGTTGACCGGCGCGTCGCCGCCCCCCATCAGGCCGACCTGCACGATCGTGCCGCGCAGCGCCACGGCGTCCAGATTGCGGTTGATCTCCTCGCCGCCGATCACGTCGAGCACCGTGTCGAAGCCGTCCGGGACGGCGGCCTTGGCGTCGGCCAGCCAGTCGTGCGGCGAACGCTCCAGCACCAGGTCGGCGCCCAGCGAGCGGCACAGCTCCGCCTTGCCGGAAGAGCACGTCACCGCCACCCGAGCGCCGATGACCGTGGCGATCTGGATGGCCGCCGTGCCCACCCCACTGGCGCCGGCATGGACCAGGGCCCACCGTCCGCTGGTGAGCCCGCCCTGGAGGACGAGGGCGTCCCAGGCGGTGAGGAAGACCTCCGGGATCGCCGCCGCGTCGGTGAGCGACATCTCGGCCGGCACCGCCATCAACTGCCGCTCGTGTGTGGCGATCCGCTCGGCGTAGCCACCACCGGCCTCGATGCCCATCACCCGGTCACCGGGCTGCCACAGGCGCACCCGCTCCCCCACTGCCGCCACCGTGCCGGCGAACTCCAGCCCGGGAATCTCCGGGGCCCGGCCGCGCGGATCGGGATAGAGACCCATCCGCTGCAGCAGGTCGGCCCGGTTGAGCGCGGTGGCGGCGACGTCCACGAGCACTTCGTCGGGGCCGGGAACGGGGTCAGCGACCTCCTCGAGGGTGAGGACTTCGGGGCCACCATGGGTGTGGAGGACGACGGCGCGCATGAGGGCAGTCTCACACGCGCCCGCCGGTCACTGCACCAGGCGCACCTCGCCGGCCACTGGGTCGACCTCCACCATCGCCCCGTCCGGAATGTCCGTGAGCGCAGCGTGTGCGCCGACGACGGCCGGGATGCCCAGCTCGCGGGCCAGCACGGCGGCATGGCTCATCGGCCCACCTTCCGCCGTGACGACGCCACCGGCGAGGGACAGCACCAGGTTGAACGCCGGTGTCGTGGCGGCGACCACCAGCACGTCGCCCGGCTCCAGGCGGTCCAGCGCATCCTCTGGCGAGATCGCCACGCACGCCTTCGCCGTGACCGCCGTCGTGCCGATGCCCGTGCCGTGGAGGCCCTCGCCAACCGTGCCGTCCATGCCGAGGAACCGGACCACGATCTGGACCATCCCGGTCAGCTCGCCCATCGCGCCGGGCAGCACACCGTCGGGCGGCGGCGGCTCCTCGGGCCCGAGCGTGCGCGGCGGGTCGAGGTTGCGCTGGGCGGCACGCAGCGCGCGGCGCAGCTCCAGCTCGCCGGCATCGGGCAGATCGAGGACACGGTCGGCCGACAGCTCCTCACGGCGCAGTTCGGTGGCCAGCGTCCGGTCGGCGCCACGACCAGCCGCCACCATCCGGGCGCCCACCTCCAGCAGCGCCCGGCGCAGCAGGCCGAGCGGCCACTCTGCGGTGGTCGGCCCGTTCTCGTCGCGCAGGTCCATGGCCTCGCGCGCCTGCCGGAGCACCTCGTCGAACCGTTCGCGGTGCGGAGCGGGAATGCGATCGCGCACGGCCGCGGTGCGAGCAGCCACCTCGTCGGCGACGTCGCGCTCCTCGCCGGCCATGATGCTGGCGAAGGCCAGGTCGGCGCGCTCGCCGAGGGTGATGCCGTCCACGTCGTAGCGGGAGAACAACACCCACGCCCTGGTGCGCAGGTAGCGGTCGACGGCGTCGTGGACCTCGGGCGAGACGGCCTTCAACTCGTCCAGCGTTGCCGGCTCGGCGCCGGCCTCGGCCACCATGCGGCGGATGGCCGCACCCTCCCTGGCCGGCCCGGTGGTGGACGGCGACGCCCCCTCCAGCAACGACAGCAGCTCGGCCGGCTCTGCGCCCCACTCGTCCGCCTCGTAGACATAGCGGCCGAGTGGGCCGAGATCGTAGCCGTGCAACCAGAAGTGCAGCTCCCAGTTGCGCAGGCAGTTGTCCACGCAGGCCCGCACATGGGCCATCAGCGCGGGCTCGTCGACCACGGTGAGGTCCACGTCCTGCAGCGCCAGATTGCCCTCTTGGATGCGGTCCTTCATGCCGTGATGCCAGTCGTGGATCACCTGCCGCCACGGTTCCTTCTCCAGCACCGCTGCGGCCGTCTTGGCCCGCCGGCGCATCTCCGGGTGCAGCCGCACGCCAAGCTTCATGAGGAAGCGCGGCGGCGGGCGGGCGGCCGGCTTGTCGGCACCGATCAGCGGCCGCACCCGGCTGTACATGTAGCCGTGGACGAACCTCATCTCGATGGTGTCCAGCGGTGCGCCCAACTCGCGGAAGACGCGGCGCATGCCGGCCGGCTCGGCTTCCTCCATGATCGACTGCACGAGCGGGGTGCAGCCCGCCGGCATGTGACTGCGATCCAGCGCCCAGTGCCCGGGGCCTGGCGCTTCGAACACGACGTCCATGACGCTCCCCTCCCGGCCGTTGCGCCCATCGGCCGTGACGGCAGCGTAGCCCTGCGGCCCGCTACGCCTGGCGGGAGGGCCAGGCAGCCCGCAGCTTCTCGGCCGAGAACGCCAGCGGCTCGGGCAGGGTTCGGGCCTCGGCGACCGCCGTCATGAAGTTGGCGTCGCCCGTCCAGCGTGGCACGACGTGCACGTGCAGGTGCTCGCTGACGCTGCCGCCGGCCGCCCGACCGAGGTTGATGCCCACGTTGACGCCGCCCGGCCGGTACGCCGCCTTCACCGCCTTCACCGCGTCGGTGACCACCGGCCACAGCTCGGCAGCTTCCTCCGCCGTGAGGTCTTCGAGGTTGCCGACCTCCCGGTACGGGAGGACCATGCAGTGGCCCGAGGTGTACGGGAAGGCGTTGAGGATGACGAACACGTGCCGACCGCGGTGGACGATGTTGGCCTCCTCGTCGGTCGCGCCGCTGGCGAGGATCTGGGTGAAGACCGAGCCCTGTGTGGCCGGGCGGTCGCCCAACTCGTTGACATAGGCGGCACGCCAGCCGTTCCAGATCCGGTCCAGGGTCACATCCCGAAACTAGCTGGCACACCCGCTGCCGGCGCAGTACGGTTCTCCTTGTACGAACCGGTGCGCCGCAGGCGCGTGAGCAAGGAGGGCGACGATGATGACCATGGTCCCCGTGCTCCGCGCCCCCGTGTCCCTCTAGGCACCGCCCGCCGCTCGGCGTCGGTGCCGAACCCCATCTCGCACCGATCCCCAGGAGTACCACCGTGCCACAGCGCACCCGACGCCGTTTCGACGACGACGACGACTTCGACATCCCCACCCCCACGTTCACCCCCACCGATGACCTCGACGAGGCCGGCCCCGGCGACGACCACGACCACGACGACTCGTTGCCGAAGGAGCCGGCGTGGAGCACCTACCCCGATGCCGCCCACGGCCCGGCGCCAACGCCCGACTGGGTCATCACCTCGGCCGCGGCGACCGACGAGGACCTCGGCGTCCTCAAGACCGGCAAGGAGGCAGAGGTCTCGCTCCTGCGCCGGGCCCACGGTGACCATGCCGTGCTCATGGCGGTGAAGCGGTACCGCCATGCCCACCACCGGCTGTTCCACCGCGACGCGGGCTACCTGGAGGGCAGGCGGGTCCGCAAGAGCCGGGAGATGCGGGCCATGCAGAACCGCACTGAGTTCGGGCGGGAGGTCATCGCCGGCCAGTGGGCCATCGCCGAGTTCCATGTGCTCAGCCGGCTGTGGAGCGCCGGCGCCGCAGTCCCCTACCCCGTGCAACTGGACGGCACCGAGCTGATGATGGAGTTCATCGGCACTGCGGACGGCGTGGCCGCACCCCGCCTGGCCCAGCTGCGGCCGACCCCCTCCGAGGCGGCGGACCTGTACGGCCAGCTTCGCGAGGTGCTCCTCCGCCTGGCCGAGCAGGGGTACACCCACGGCGACCTGTCGGCGTACAACGTGCTGGTCGACGATGGACGCCTCGTCCTCATCGACCTGCCGCAGGCGGTGGACATGGTGGGCAACCCGCAGGGCTTCCAGTTCCTCGCCCGCGACTGCGAGAACATCTGCGCCTGGTTCACAGCCCGCGGCATCGACGCCGACCCTGCGGCGCTGCGCGACCTCCTGCTGGCCACCGTCCCCCACGCCGGCTGACCCCCGATCCAAGTTGGCGTTGAGGTGCGGTCCTCCCGCACTTCAACGCCAACTTGTAGGGCGACCGAGGAAGGCGACCAGGCGTTCCGTCGCCGAACCCGCGTCCATCGGGCGGCGCTCGGGGTCGAAGCCCACCAGGGCGCGGACGTCGGCCGACACGATGGTCTGCGTCACCGCGAGGGCGGCCTCAGCCAGGTGGGCCGGCATCTCTGCGTCCAGGCCGAGCGCCATGCGCAGATCCCAGCCGTGGACCAGGGTGTCGAAGAAGTTGATGCCTGCGGCCATCACGGCCGGCACCTCGAAGCCGACCGGCAGCGGGGTGTTCCCTACCAACGCTCCTGGGGCGGACCACGCGGCGAGCGTGACCGCCGCGGCGGCCTCGAAGGCTTCCAGCGGGCTGACCGCAAGTGCCGGGGCGGGGGTCCGGCCGAAGACCTGGGCGTGATCGGCAAGCTGCTTCGACGCGGTGAAGCGCATGTCGGCGAGCGCACCGATCATGTGGGCCAGCAGATCGGTGACGGCCCACTCGGCACAGGGTGTCGGGCGGGCGAGGTCGGCCGCCGTCACAGCGGCCACCGCAGGGCGAACCCACTCGACGGCGTCGCGCAGGAGCGTGTCCATCGGGGCGTCCGGCCAGGCGGGTAGGTCGCTCATCCTGCGGACGGTAACCATCACCAGGTGATCGGTCAACCGGTCCCCAAGTTGGCGCTGCGGTGCGGCCCTGGCGCACCTCAGCGCCAACTTGTGGGAAAAGCGCGAGGCGACCGAACCATCGTGCTCTGGACGGGCATGAACGCACGCAACCTCCACCACATCCGCAACGCCGCACTCTCCCTGCTGCCCTTCGCCCTCTTGGGCATCGCCGCATGCAGCACCACGCAGTCGACGGCCCCGGTCGAGACCACTGCCGCCACGGCGGCAACCCTCGACGTCGCCACGCCCGACACCGACGCGCCCGACACCACGCAGGCCGAGGCTGCACCGGACAGCACCCCGCTGCCCGAGCCGCCCGAGCCGGAGCCGGTGCCGGTGCCGGTGCCGACCCTGCCGCCGGCAGTGACCACCCCGCAGCCGACCCTGCCCCCGGGGCCGACGCCGACCTGGACGGTCCCCCCGGTCATCGTGTCCCTGCCCATCTGCGTGACCCCCGACGCCGAGCACGAGCCGGTCGAGATCGTCATCACCGACTGGGGTGTGCAGGTGAACGGCCAGGACCCTCCGGCATGCATGCGCATCCCGGAGTCCTTCGCCCTGACGTTCGTGAACAACGCCGAGGGTGACGCCACCATCGGCTTCGGCTTCGGAGGCGTCCCCCTGGCGGCCGGCAACGAGGCCACCACCTCACCCCTCGGCGAGTTCTACTTCGTGGGCGACACGTTCGAGATCACCGTCGCCGAGCTCGGCGTCGTGATCGAGGTGACGGTGATCGCCGCCTGAGAGCGCCTGCCCGGCACCCAAGTTGGCGCTGAGGTGCGGCCCTGCCGCATCTCAGCGCCAACTTGCGCGGACGAAGGGACGAGCGGGTCAGCGGGTAGCGGCGAGTTGCTCGCCGACCTCGGCCCGCAGGCGGCCGACGAAGTCCTCCAGCGGGACGTTGCGCTCCACGTCGCCACCCCGCGGGTTGACACCCAGGGTGGACGCGTCCACGTCGTCGTCGCCGACCACGAGCACGTACGGAATCTTCTCCAGCTTGGCGGCCCGGATGCGCTTGCCCAGCTGGTCGGTGGCGTCCACCAGATCCACCCGGAACCCCTCGGCCTCCAGGCGCGAGACCACCTTCTCGGCGTACTCCTGGTGGGCACTGGCCACCGGCAGCACCCGCGCCTGCAACGGTGCCATCCACATGGGGAAGGCGCCGGCGTAGTGCTCCACCAGCACGCCGAAGAAGCGCTCCACCGAGCCGAACAGGGCGCGGTGCAGCATGATCGGGCGCTGGCGGCTGCCGTCGGGGGCCACGTACTCCAGCTCGAAGCGGTCCGGCAGGTTGAAGTCGCACTGGATGGTGCTGAGCTGCCAGCTGCGGCCGATGGCGTCCTTGACGTTGATGTCGATCTTCGGGCCGTAGAACGCGGCGTCGCCCTCCTTCACGCCGTACTCCAGGCCGTGGCGCTCCAGCGCGACGCGCAGGGCCTCCGTCGCCTTGTCCCAGATCTCGTCGCTGCCGACGTACTTCTCCGGGTCCTTCGTGGACAGGAAGAACTGGAAGTCGTCGAACCCGAACGCCCGCAGCACGGAGATGACGAAGTCCAGCAGTGAGCCGATCTCGTCCTGCAGTTGGTCCTCCGTGCAGTAGATGTGGCTGTCGTCCTGGGTGAAGCCGCGGATCCGCAGGAGGCCGTGCAGGGTGCCGGCGCGCTCGTAGCGGTACACGTTGCCCAGCTCGAACAGGCGCAGGGGCAGCTCGCGGTAGCTGCGCTGGCGGCTGCGGAAGATGAGGCAGTGCATCGGGCAGTTCATCGGCTTCGGGTAGTACACGCCGTTGTCCATCTCCATCGGCGGGTACATGCCGTCCTTGTACCACTCGAGGTGGCCGGACGTCTCGAACAGCTTGGCGTTGGCCAGGTGGGGCGTGAACACGAACTGGTAGCCGCCGTCCTGGTGGCGCTGGCGGCTGTAGTCCTCCATCAGCTTGCGGACGATCGCCCCCTTCGGATGCCACACGGCCAGGCCGCCGCCGAGCTCCGTCGGGAAGCTCAGCAGGTCCAGCTCCGTCGCCAGCTTGCGGTGGTCACGCTTCTCGGCTTCCTCCAAGCGGTGCAGGTGCTCGGCCAGTTCGTCCTTGCTGGCCCAGGCCGTGCCGTAGATGCGCTGCAGCATCGGGCCCTTCTCGTTGCCCCGCCAGTAGGCGCCGGCCACCTTCATCAGCTTGAAGTGGCCGAGCTTGCTGGTGCTGGGGACGTGCGGGCCGCGGCACAGGTCGACGAACTCAGGCGTGTTGCGGTACACGCTGATCGTCTCGCCGCCGCCCACCTCACCCGCGTCCTCGCCGTCGGCCGCGCCGCTGGACACCCGCTGGATGATCTCGCACTTGTACGGCTGGTCGGCGAAGATCTCCAGCGCCTTCGCGGCCGGCACCTCGTCGCGCACGAACGGCTGGTCGGCCTTGATGATCTCGCGCATGCGCGCCTCGATGGCCTCCAGATCGTTCTCGCTGAACGTGCGGCCGCCGGGCAGCTCGAAGTCGTAGTAGAAGCCGTCGGCGATTGCCGGGCCGATGGAGAACTTGGCGCCGGGGAACAGCTGGGTGACGGCCTGGGCCATCACATGTGCCGTGGAGTGGCGCAGCACGTGGCGGCCTTCCTCGGAGTTGTTGGTGACGATGGCCACCGTGGAGCCGTTGTGCAACGGCACGTTGAGATCCACCTCGTCGCCGTCCACGACCGCGGCCACCGCCGCCTTGGCCAGGCGAGACCCGATCGACTCCGCCAGGGTGGTGGCAGTGGCGCCCTCGGGGAGCGTGCGCTGCGAACCATCCGGGAGTTGAATCGTGATCTCTGCCATAGGCCGCCCAGTGTATGGGCGGCCCCACCCCGGAGCCCTGGAATTCGCCCGCCGGTCAGTCGCCGGCCGCGGTGCTGGTCAGCTCGCGGGCGTCGGCGTCGCTGACCGTGGCCACCTTCGCCGCGACCGTCGGCTCGGTCTCCGCCGTCTTGCCGGCGTACACGTTGCGGTACTCCTGGCCGGTGAGCTCGCGGATCTCGAACATCAGCTCGTCGGTCATCTGACGGAGGATGAGGTGCTCGGCCCCTTCACGCCGCGTGTAGCGCTCCGGGTTGATCGGGCGGCCGATGCGGATGGTGCATTCCTTGCGCAGCTTGGGCATCTTGGCATCAGGAGGCTGGATCTCCCGCGTGCCGATGACCCCCACCGGGAAGATCGGGCAACCCACCTTGATGGCCAGCCGGGCGGCCCCGGTGCGCCCCTTGTACAGGAACCCGTCGCGACTCCGCGTGCCCTCGGGGAAGATGCCGAAGAACTCGCCGCGGCGCAGCACGCGCTCGGCGGTGTCCAGCGCGGCCTGGCTCTTCTCCCCGCCCGAGCGGTCGATGGGGATCATGCCCATCATCGGGAAGAGGTACTTCGTCTTCCACGAGTCCATGTACTCGGCCTTGCCGACGAAGCTGATGTTCCGCGGCACATGGAGCATCAGGAATGCGGAGTCCAGGAAGCTGATGTGGTTGGGGGCCAGGATCGCCGGCCCCTCCGCGGGCAGCCGCTCGAAGCCCTCCAGGTTGAAGCGCCACAGCTGCTTGGCGACGGGGCGCACGACGCGACGGAACCTCGTCTGCGCTTTTCCAGCGCCCTGGGCTTTCACGCGCCGCTTCCCTGGGCCGACATGGCGCGGAGCATAGTCGCCGCAGGCCCGCCGGTTGGCCGTTTCCGGGGCATTCAACCGGGTTTCGCGGACCCTCAGAGGTGCACGCCGAGCAGCTGCATGGCCTCGTGCACGCCGAGGCCCTTCGCCGCCGCCTCGTCGATCAGCGCCAGCGCACCCGGAGTGTCGAGGTCGTCGTCCAGCGCGGCGCGCACGTCGTCCACCACACCGCTCTCCTCATGGCTGCACGCCAGCCAGGCGGCCAGGCGGCCGGCGTTGCGCGGCATCAGCGTGTCCTCCCACTCCCACTCGCGCCGGTAGTGGTGCTCGATGATGCCGAGGCGGATGGCCCGAGGGTCCCACTCCTTGCGGAGCGCGTCCACGAACACCAGGTTGCCGAGGCTCTTCGACATCTTGTGGCCGTCCATGTACACCATCGCCACGTGCATCCAGTGCTTGACGAACGGCTCGCCCGTGGCCGCTTCGCTCTGCGCCCGCTCGCACTCGTGGTGGGGGAAGATCAGGTCGCTGCCGCCGCCATGGAGGTCGATGGTGGTGCCCAGCTCGCGCAATGCCAGCGCGCTGCACTCGATGTGCCAACCGGGGCGACCGGCGCCCCACATGGCGTCCCAACTCGGCTCGTCGGGAAGCGACGGGTGCCACAGCACGAAGTCCAGCGGGTGACGCTTGTTCGGGTCGTCCACGTTGCCGCCACGCTCGCGGGCGTAGTCCAGCATGCGCTCCTCGGAGTAGTTGCTGACGGTGCCGAACGACGGGAACTTGGTGACGTCGAAGTACACGCTGCCACCAGCCTCGTAGGCGAAGCCACGATCCAGCACCATGCCGATGAAGCCACGGATGTCGGCGATGGCCGACGAGGCCCGCGGCGTGCTGTGCACCGGCAGGGCGTTGAGGGCCTCCAGGTCGCGCTCGAAGCGGGCTTCCTCCCCCGCCGCCAGGTCCAGGTAGTGGACGCCCAGCTCGCGGGCCTTGGCGAACAGCGGATCGTCCACGTCGGTGACGTTGCGGACGCACTTCACGCTGTGGCCACGGTCGATGAGGCGCCGCTGGAGCACGTCGTAGGTGATGAACGTGGACGCATGGCCGAGGTGCGTGGCGTCGTACGGCGTGATGCCGCACGTGTAGATCAGCACCCCCTCGCCCGGTTCGAACGGCACCACGGCCTGACGGGCGGTGTCGTAGAGGCGCATCGTCACGCCGGTGACGCTACCGCCTCGTCGGTGGCGGGCGCGGGCTTGGGAGCATGCGGATCGCGCTTGATGCCGGTGAGCTTCGGCGCCACCCGCGTCTTGTACCGGACGTTCAGCTGCAGCAGCACGGCGGTGAACGCCTCGATGGCCGTGGCGTTGGACAGCTCGCCTGCGTCGAGGGGGCGGCAGCCCGGGATCTTGGTGACGATCTCGCTGACGGTGCGCACCGCATCCGCGTCGTCGCCGCAGATCAGCACGTCGCTGTCGATCGGCTCGCCGATGTGGCCGAGCTCCTTCGCCGGCAGGTGGTGGAACGCAGCCACCACCCTGCACCGGGGCAGCGACGCCTGCACATGGGCTGCCACGCTGCCTCGCGGCGGCACCAGCGGCTGGAACTCGTGCCCCACCCGCACCAGGGCGTTGGCCATGCTGATGATGATCTTGCCGGCCAGCGCTTCCTCGTTCTCCTGCGCCGTGGTGGCGGCAGAGTCCCACGGGGTGGCGATGATCACCACATCGCACGCCGCGGCCGCCGAGTTGTCGCCGAAACCCAGGCGGGGTGCCAGCTCCGGCCACTTCTCCACCTGGCCGTCCCGGGCCTCCATGGCCCGGTACTTGGAACGCGACCCGATGACCGCGTGATACCCGACCGATGCCAGCCGGGCCGCGAGCGCGCTGCCCGCCGGACCGGTGCCTCCGAGAATGCCGATGCGCATCCGCACAGGATGGCATACGGCAGGGCGATTTCCGAAGGCCGTTGCCCAGGAACTGACCACCACCACACCCCGTGTCGACCCCGCCCGATCCACCCGAGTGCCTGCTCACACCCGAGTGCCACCGGACCGACCCGAGTGCCAGCCCGCATCCGAGTGCTCACTCGCCCCCCGAGGTGCGAGTGAGCACTCGGTCATCACGTGGCACTCGGGTGGGGGCTTTGGCACTTGGGTGGGTGTGGGTGGGGGGTGGAGGCAGGGCCGTCAGCGCGGTCCGGTCGCGTCGCCGCCGAGGTAGCTGGCTTCCAGCGCGTCTGCGGCCGCGGCGACTTCCGCGGCGGTGCCGTCGAGCGTCACCCTGCCGTGCGACAGGACGACGGCGCGGTCCGCCACCGACAGCGCCATCCGCACGTGCTGCTCCACCACCAGCACGCCGACGCCACCCTCGGTCGCGATCCGACGCACGATCGGGAGCAGGCGTTCGACGATCACCGGCGCCAGCCCCAGGCTGAGCTCGTCCACCAGCAGGCACTTCGGCGCGCCGGCCAGGGCCCGGGCGAGGGAGAGCATCTGCTGCTCGCCGCCGGACAGCGAGCCGGCGCGGCGCCCGAGCAGGCGGCCGAGTTCGGGGAACAGGTCCAGCGCACGGGAGCGGGCGGCTCTGCGCTCCGCCCTCGTGCCACGCAGGCCCAGCCGCAGGTTCTCCTCCGCCGTCAGATCGGCGAAGAGCGCCCGCTCCTCGGGCACATGGCCCACCCCGAGCAGCGCGACGCGATGCGGCGCCATGCCAGCGGTCGGCCGGCCGCACACCTCGATCGAGCCGGCGGTGGGCGCCAGCAGGCCTGAGATCGCTCTCAGCGTGGTGGTCTTGCCGGCCCCGTTCGGGCCGAGGAGGGCCACCACCTCCCCCGCGGCCACCGTCACGCTCACGTCACGCAACACCACGACGTCGCCGTACCCAGCGTGCACCTGACGGAGGTCCACCACCACGTCAGCCATGGTCGGCCTCCACGGCAGCGTCCTCCGCGACATCCCCAACGGCCGCCGCGCCACCTGTGCCGAGGTAGGCGGCGACGACCTGGGGGTCGGCCCGCACGGCCGCAGGCGGGCCGTGGGCGATGACCCGGCCGAAGTCCAGCACGTAGACGTCGTCGCAGACGTCCATCACCAACTCCATGTCGTGGTCGATGAGGAGGATGCTCAGCCCCTCGGCGGCCAGCCCACGGATCCTGGTGCCCAACTGCCGGCTCTCCGACGTGTCCAGCCCGGCGGCCGGCTCGTCCAGCAACACCAGCGACGGCTCGGCCGCCAGCGCCCGGGCCATGCCCACCAGGGTTCGCTGACCGTGGCTGAGGGCGGCGCCGGGCCGCTCCGCCAGCGCCTCCAGCCCCATGCGGGTCAACGCCCGGTCCACCCGGTCGGCGCCGTCGTTGCGGCCTCGACCTGGACGGACCAGGTCCACCAGCAGCGAGTACCAACGGGGGCGGCCGGCAGCGACGGCGAGGTTGTCGCGCACCGTCAGGTCGTCGAACAACTCGACGGACTGGAAGGTCCGCGCCAGCCCCGTCCTTGCCCTGGCCGCCGGCCCCATGCCGGTGAGCTCTGTCCCGGCGAACTCGATCCGGCCGGTGGTGGCGTGGGTGAAGCCCGTGACGGCATCCACGAACGTCGTCTTGCCCGCTCCGTTCGGCCCGATGAGGCCCACCACCGTGCCGGGCTCCACCTGCAGGTCGATGCCCAGGTTGGCGGCAACACCGCCGTAGCTGACGGTGAGCTCACGCACATCCAACAACGCCATCAGGCCGCCACCTCCCCGGCAGTAGCGCGCCGGGCGGCCGCTCGGCTGCGGATGCCACCGGCAATGCCTTCCGGATTGGTGACCGCCATCACGATGAGCGCGACACCGCCGATGAACGCGTCCCACGTGCCGACCTTGCCGGTGAGGCGCGAGAGCGCGAAGAACGCCACACCCGACGATGCCAGCATGCCCGCCGTGACCGCGCCACTGATCGACGTGATCCCCCCGAGGTAGGCGAACGAGACGGCGGTCAACGAGGCGACGACCCCGAACGAGGAGTCCGACACACTGCCGAACCGGTAGGCGATGAGGCACCCACCGACGCCGGCGATGAAGGAGGAGATGGCGTAGGCCTGCAACTTCGTGCGGGCGACGTCGATGCCGACTGCGCTGGCTGCCCGCTCGTTGGAACGGGCAGCGAGGATCCTCCGGCCGGAACCACTGCGCCGCAGGTTGGCCACCAGCAGCGCCAGCACCACCGTGACGGCCAGCAGGAAGAGGCCGAACACGGGCCGCGACGGGTTGGTGCCGAGGATCAGCCCGAAGTCCCATCCGCCCAGGCTGGGGTTCGGCACCTTCGCCCCGCCGGAGGAGATGTCGCCGACGATGTCCGGGTTCTTGAAGGCGAACTCGGCGATGGCGACGCCGCCCGCCAGCGTGACGATGGCCAGGTTCGTGCCGCGCACCCGCAGCGCAGGCAACCCGACCAGCACCCCGAACGCCGTCGCCACCAGGGCGGCGAGCAGCGGCGCCACTGGGAAGGGCACCCCCCACCCCGTGGCCAGCTTGGAGAGGGCGAACCCGGCCACCCCGGCCATGGCCATCTGGGCCAGCGATGCCTGGCCGGCGAACCCGGTGAGCACCACCAGCGACAGCGCCAGCACCATGGCGATCAGCGAGGTCATGATCGCCGCCCGCCACAGCGGGCCGAATGCCAGCAGGCCCACCACTGCGGCGAGCACCGGCACCAGCACGCTCACCGGCGTCAGCCGGGCCGGCGGCACCGGCGGCAGCTTCCAGCGGTCTGTTGCCCCGCGGCCGGGCAGGCGTTCACCCCGCACCGCCATGGCGACGATGATCACGAGGAACGGCAGGCCCTCCCTCGCGCCGTACTTGGGGAACCAGGAGAGGTCGACCTGCAGCTTGGTGAAGGCGGACTGGACCATCCCGATCGCCAGCCCGACCGCCACCGTGACCCCGATGCTGCGGAACCTGCCGACCAGCGCGGCACCGAGCGCAGGGATGAGGTAGCCGAACGCGAAGACCCCGCCGGACAGCTGGATCATCGGCGAGGCAAGGATCACCACGAACGATCCGATCAGCGATGCGAGCACGCTGCTGGCCATCGCCAGCCGGCGCGGCGAGTAGCCCAGCAGCACCGCGCCGCGCTCGTTGCCGGCCGCCGCGCGCGTGGCCAGGCCGAGCCGGGTGTAGCGGCTGGCGGCCCACACGGCAGCGGCCAGCGCGATGACCACGGCCGCCAGCCACAGGCCATCGCGTGGCACCGTGATGCCCTTGGCGAAGGTCACCGGCTCTCGCGGCAGGATCGGGCCCACCCGCAGGCCGGCGTTGTCGGCGAAGCGGCGGTCGATCAGCGCCGTCATCGCCACCACCAGACCGATGCTGGCCACCACCCTGGCCAGGTCCGGCGCGTTGGACAACGGCCGGAACACCACTGCGTACACCAGCGCGCCGAGTGCTGCAGCCGTCAGCAGGGCGAGGGTGATGGCCCACCAGAAGCCCACGTCATGGCCGAAGTGGTAGCGGGCGGGCAGCCCCGGCACCGGGAACGGGTAGCCACCGCGACGAAGGTCCGCGTAGACGTAGCCGCTCCAGGCCACCAGCGCGCCGTAGCCGAAGTTGACGACCCCGGCACCCTGGTAGGTGACCAGCAGGCCCAGCCCGAACGCGGCGATGATGGCCCCGGCGGCAGTGCCGAGCAGCAGGAAGAAGGCGTAGTCGGCCATGCGTGCGGCAGCGCGGCGTCAAGGAAGGTAGTCGACCACCGACACGGCGTCGAACCCGGGCACCGTCTGTACCTCGCCGCCGGCGACGTACTCCCCGATCGGGAACTCGAACGCGCACACGCTGGGGTAGGCGGCGACCAGGCCGCAGGCCAGCGGGTTGTCGTTGGGGAATGCCAGCAGGTCGGTGGACGTCGCCAGGGCGTCGTGGATGGCCGCGCCATCGACGGTGCTGCCGGCCTCGGCGAGGTGGTTGGCCACCCGGGCGAGCGTCATCACCATGTTGATCCCCAGCGCGCCGAGGCCGATCGACGTGGAGCCGTCGTCGCCGTGGACCGACGACACGATCTCGTCGAACTCGTCCGAGGCCGTGGTGCCGCCTGGGCTGCCGACACCGACGAAGCTCCAGCCGAGTGCGTCGTCGCCGACGACGTCCAGCACCTCGCCGCTGGCGCAGATCGCCGTGGTGATGGCCGGGGTGGAGATGGCCATCGACGCCCGCGCCCGCATGGAGCCGATGCAACCGGCATCGGAGTACAGCGAGAACAGCACGTCCGGGTTGTCGGCCGTGGCCTGGCGGACCAGGCCCTGGAAGCCGGCATCGGTCTCGTTGTCGCCACCTTTGATGGAGGTGTAGGAGATGCCGGCCTTGTCCAGCGCGGCGATCAACGACGCTTCCGAGCCGTTGGCGCCGGGGTTGTCGGCACTGATGATGCCGGCGGTGGTGGCGCCGTAGTGCTGCACCGCCAGCGCCACCATCGCGGCCATGGTGGTGAGGTTGCCGCCGGTGACGAACAGCGCATCAGCGGTGTAGTCGCCCGGCAGGATGGGCAGCGCCCCCACCACGGGCAGACCGGAGGCCGCGTAGGAGTCGTAGCCCGGGAACAGGTCCAGCCCGAGCAGCACCATGTCCACTCCCTTGCCGGCCAACTCCTGCGCGCAGGCCTGGGAGGCTTCCGGCGAGCCGTTCACCGTGCAGTGCTCGATCTGCACCGGTCGCCCGCCCATGCCACCGTGCGCGTTGAGGTACTCGACCGCGGCGTCGGTGTCGGTGCGCATCTCGGGGAAGTCCAGGCCCGGCGTTCCTTCGGTGTTGACCATCCCGAGGACGATGGGCTCGCCGGTGGCGGGGCCACGCCAGGCGAAGCCGTCCACCTCGCCGGCGGCCGGCGGGTCGGTGCCGGGGGCGGCGGAGGTCTCGGCGGCAGGGGTGGTTGACGCCCCGCCGCCCGTGGTGGCGTTGGTGGGGGCTGTGGTGGCACCGCTGCCCGCGCCGCCATCGTCGCTGCAGGCGACGAGGCTGATGCCGACGCCGGCGACCAGGCAGGCGCTGGCGACGCGCCGGAAGGGAGACCGTGAGCGGCTCATGCGAGCACGGAGTCCGGGACCCAGCTGCCATGCGCGCCGTACGGCACACGTCGTGGCAGGTGAACGACGGCCACCGGAGGGGCCGTGAAGTCCTGAGCATCGACGATGACCATCCGCGACTCGTCGGTGCGGGTGTCGTGGGCCAGGCTGATCACCCAGCCCTCGTCCTCGCCGGCGTCGGGCGACGCCGGGGCGAACACGGGCTCCGCACCGCGGACGCCCTCGCCCAGGTGGTGCTCCCAGCACTCCCCCGTCGTCAGGTCGTACTTGTAGAGCGCCGGCCCGTACACGGGCTCCTCGGCGTTGCCCTCGCCATCGAGCGCCATGAGGTAGCCGTAGCGCGCCGGCAGGCCGACGAGGCGGTCGTCCACCCGGCCGAAGTCGCCCGGCCGGTCGTCGATCTGCTCCTCGGTGACCTTGCCCGCGTCCAGGTCGATGGTCCACCGCCACAACCGGCCGACCTCGGCGTAGTCGTCGTTGCTGGAGCCGAAGGCCTCCGGCTGGCGGGACACGTGGAGCACCAGGCGGTTGCCGTCCTCGTGCGCGTTCACCGGATGGAACACGTAGCACGGGTCGATCTCGAACCAGCGGACGTCGGCGTTGGTTCCGTTGCGGGGCATGACGCCCAGGCGGGCGCCGGCGTCGCGGTTGAACTGGAACGGGAAGCCGCTGGAGAGCGCGCCGAGGTTGAAGCACACCGGCAGGTCCATGAACACGACATGGTTCCGGGTGACGTTGAAGTCGTGCATCATCACCATGTTGGGGATGTCGATGTCCTCCAACTGCTGGAGCGTGCCGTCGGCGCCGATGCGGATGTAGTGCAGGTATGGCGGCTGGAAGCTGAAGTAGCTGAACGCGATGAGCTCCCCGGTGACCGGGCAGACCTTCGGGTGGGCCGTCATCGAGCACGTCAGCGCGCCACCGAAGTTCTCCACGCCCATGGTGTCCAGGTTGGCGTCCAGGCGCCAGGGCCAGTGGCCTTCCTCCAGCGCCAGCAGCGATCCGCTGTGGGGCAGCACGTGGGTGTTGGCCGTGCCCCGGGTGAGGTCGCCCATCCCCGCCAGCGGGTTCTCCATCGGGTCGGTGATGTTGGGAGTGCGGACGAAGCGGTTGCGGTACCACTCCGCCTTCCCACCCGACAGCCGCACGCCGTGCACCATCCCGTCGCCGAAGAACCAGTGCGGCGAGGACCCGGTGGACGGGTTGGGACCGGTGCGGACGTAGCGGCCCTCGAGCTGCGGGGGGATGACGCCCTCCACCCGCAACTCGGTGTCCGTGCGCTCGTCCAGGACGGGTGCCCAGTTCCCCCGGAGGTGCCACGGGGTGGGGGCCTCCACGGTGCTGTCGACGGTGGTGTTGGTGGTCATGGCGCGGAACATAGCACCGATCCGCGACCATATTTACCACCAGTACGAAACGTCGAATTCCGGCCTGCTAGCGTGGCCGCGTGCCGACCAGCCAGTCATCCCCCGCGCCCGCCGGCATCGCACCCTCCGGCATGGCCGCCGCCGGCCGCCGTGGCCCGGGGCGCCCGCGTGGCGGCGGCCCCCTGGTGGGGCGCCCGCAGGTGCTGGAGGCCGCCGTGCGGGCCATCGACCACCATGGCCCCGAGGCCACGATGGACGACATCGCCGCCGCCGCTCGCGTCACCAAGCCCATCGTGTACCGCACCGTGGGCGACAAAGCGGCGCTCACGGACGCACTCTCGGAATGGCTGGTGGACCGCATCGCCGCGGCGACGGCCGCCGCCGCGCACCCCGGGCAGACACCGCGACAGCAGTTCCACGCCGCGGTCACGGCCTACCTCACCACCATCGCCGAGCACCGCAACGTGTTCCTGTTCGTCAATGCCGTCGGCCCCTCCACCGAACTGTTCCACCGCCTCGTGGACCGCTCGGCCGCCGGGATCGTCACCCTGTTCGGCCCGCTGCGCGTCAGGGCCGGCCTCCCGGGCGCCGGCGCGGCGACATGGGGCTACGGCATCATCGGGGCGATGCAGGTGGTGGCCACCATGTGGTTGCACCACGCGTACGGCGACGCCGCGGAGATCGCCGACGACATGACCCGCCTGCTGTGGGACGGCGCAGGCACCACCACCACCGCCCCCGCGAACCACGCCTGAGCGGCCGCCACGTGCCGGCCGCTCAAGGCGCGGTGCACAGTTCGGCGGTCAGAGCCGGGTCCGGCGCCACACCCGGCTGCACATGCAGCAGCCCCCGCCCCATCAGGTCCAGCACCAACTGGGCCGTCACCTGAGGGCTGAACCCGCCGGCGGGCTGGGCATCGAGGTGCAGCACCGTTCCCTCCGGGCAGCCCGTTGCCAGCACGACGGCCGTGGCCTCCACCCGCTGGCGGACCAAGCCGTTCCACGCCAGGAAGTCCGCGGCGTAGTCGCGTTCCGCCGGCACGGACAGGGCGAACGCCGCGGCGATCGCGGCGCAGGCCACCGCTGCACCCCACCGGCGACGGGCCGGGGCCGTGCCCACCAGCCGCGACCCCACGGCAACCAGCCCGGGGGCGGCGGCGAGCACCAGCGGCACACCCACGTTCTGCAGGTAGCGGTTGAAGTCCCGCCAGGCCAGACCGGGAATGCCGGCGCGGTTGTGGCTGATGCCGACGGCGACCACGACGGTCGCCACGAGCGCCCCGATGGCCAGGGCGCGACCACCAGGAGGCATCGTCCCCCATCGCAGCGCCGCAGCGGCGGCCGCCACGAACACCACCAGCACCGCCACACCCACCACGGCCCCGCCGCCCACCAACGCTCCGGCCGACCGGATCAGCAACCGGGCGGCGAACACCACCTGGTGCCCCGCCGAGGACGGAAACGGCGCCGGGCCCTGGTCGGTGAGCCCGAACCACCACACGAGAACGAGCGCGGCCGGCACCAGCGACACGAGGTGCCGCCAGGACCACACACGGCTGATCAGCACGGCCGCGAACACCAGGCCCACCACGCCGAAGCCGCTGTCCGCCAGGGTGGCCAGCAGCACCGCCAGGCCGACCCCGACGTCACGCATCCGGCTCGCCCGCCGGTCGATCACCAGGAGACCCGGGGTGAATGCTGCCGCCGCCGCCACCGTCGGGGACACCTGGATGGCGAACGTGAAGTTCTGCGACGCCGTGCCGAGGTAGACGAGGAGCGTCGCCGTCAGCGCGGCAGGCAGCACTGCCATCCCGGCCCGCTCGAACAGCGCAGCGAGCACCAACTGGAAGCCCGCGAGCGCGACGAGGAACAGCGCCACCACGAGCCAGTGGTCGTCGAACCCGAACCACAGCCCCTGCAGGCGGTAGATCGGGTCCTGGAGGAACCACAGGTGGGTGTTGAAGCCGGTCGTCATTCCATCCAGCGGTGCGCTGTGTACGACGCGGTCCACCATCGCCCACTCGTCGTAGAACAGGTAGGTGTGGCGCAGACGGCGCCACGCCCACCACCAGCCGAACAGCACCAGGCCGGTCCACGACGCCGCGCGGGCGCCCAACGCCGGCCGGTTCGCCATCCGCCGCCAGAGTGCAACGGCAGGGCGACCACGCCACCGATCACGCCATGTCTCCACCAGGCGGCGAGGTTACGCCGTAGAGCGGCGGCGCCGGGTCACCTGGCTACGATCCCGGGCATGGGTCTGCTCGACGGCAAGAAGATCGTGATCACCGGCGTCCTCACCGACGCCTCGCTGGCCTACGGGGTGGCCGCGCTCGCCCAGCAGGAGGGCGCCGACATCGTGCTCACCGGCGCCGGGCGGGCCCTCAGCCTCACCCAGCGGACGGGCCGCAAGCTGCCCACCCCGGTGGACGTGTACGAGTTGGACGTCACCAACACGGACCACCTGGTGCAGGTGCGCGAGGCGCTGGCGGCGACGTGGGGGCGGGTCGACGGGGTGCTGCACAGCATCGGGTTCGCCCCCGAGGCCTGCCTCGGCGACGACTTCATGGCACCCCAGTGGGAGGACGTGTCCGTCGCCCTGCACATCAGCGCCTACTCGCTGAAGGCGCTGGCCGATGCGTTCGTGCCGCTGATGACCGCCGGTGGATCGTTCGTCGGCCTGGACTTCGACAACACCGTCGCCTGGCCCGCCTACAACTGGATGGGTGTCGCCAAGAGCGCGCTGGAGAGCGTCAGCCGGTACCTGGCCAAAGAGCTCGGCCCGAAGGGCATCCGCTCCAACCTGGTGGCGGCCGGGCCGGTGAAGACCATGGCGGCCAAGAGCATCCCCGGCTTCAAGAAGTTCGAGGACGTGTGGGACGACCGCGCCCCGCTCGGCTGGGACGTCACCGATTCGTCGGCCGTTGCCAAGGCCTGCGTGGCCCTGCTCAGCGACTGGTTCCCGTCGACGACGGGCGAGGTCGTCCACGTCGACGGCGGCTACCACGCCACGGGTGCGTAGCCTGCACTGGGTGAACCGCCTCGCCGGCGAGACCTCGCCATACCTCCGCCAACACCGCGACAACCCGGTGGACTGGTACCCATGGGGTGCCGATGCCTTCGCCGCTGCCCGGGACCGCAATGTGCCGATCCTCCTCTCCGTGGGCTACTCGGCCTGCCACTGGTGCCATGTGATGGCCCACGAATGCTTCGAGGACGCCGCCACCGCGGACCTGATGAACCGGCTGTTCGTCAACGTCAAGGTGGACCGCGAGGAGCGGCCGGACGTAGACGCCATCTACATGGAGGCAGTCCAGGCGATGACGGGCCGCGGTGGCTGGCCGATGACCGTCTTCCTCACCCCGGCGGGTGAGCCGTTCTTCGGTGGCACGTACTTCCCGCGCGACCAGTTCACCCAGCTGATGACCGCCATCGACGACGTGTGGCGCAACCGGCCGGCCGACATCCAGCAGAACGTCACGGCACTGGTGGAGGCCCTTCGCCGCAGCGAGCAGGTCGGCCCGGCCGCCAGCGCCCCCGACGCTGCGCTGGTCGACCAGGCGGTGCAGCAACTGCTGGCCCACCACGACGCGACGTGGGGCGGGTTCGGCGGGGCCCCGAAGTTCCCGTCCACGATGAACCTCGACCTGCTGCTACGCCGGGTGACGGCGACGGGCGACCCTGCCGCGCAGCAGGCGGTCGTCACCACCCTGGACGCCATGGCCAGCGGCGGCATGTACGACCACATCGGCGGCGGGTTCGCCCGCTACTCCGTGGACGACCGCTGGCTGGTCCCCCACTTCGAGAAGATGTTGTACGACCAGGCACTGCTGGTGCGGGCGTACACCCACGCTGCGATCGCCCTCGACATGCCGCGCTACCGCCAGGTGGTGGAGGAGACTGTGGACTATGTGCTCCGCGACCTCCGCCACCACGGCGGCGGCTTCTACTCGGCGGAGGACGCGGACTCCCCCGACGAGCACGGCCACGGCCACGAAGGCCTGTTCCACACGTTCACCCCGGCCGAGGTGCAGGCCGCGCTCGGGGCAGATGCGCCCGCTGCACTGGCCTGGTGGGGCATCACCGAGGCCGGCAACTTCGAGGGCCGGTCGATCCCCAACCGGCTGGAGCACCGCGGCGACTGGGCCCGTCCCGCCGAGATCGAGGCGCTGCGGCAACGGCTGTTCGATGCCCGGGCCCAGCGGCCCCGGCCCGGCCTGGACGACAAGGTCCTCACGGAGTGGAACGGCTTGCTGCTGGCGTCATTGTGCGAGGCCGCGGCAGCCTTCGACCGGGCGGACTGGGCGGCGGCGGCAGTGGCCAACGGCGAGTTCCTCCTCCGCGAACTGCGCGGCCCGGACGGCCGGTGGTTCCGCTCCTGGCATGCCGACGGCACTCCCCCCGCCCGCCACATGGCGCTCGCCGCCGACCACGCCTGCCTGGTGGACGGCTTCACCCGGTTGGCCGAACTCACCGGCCAGGCACGGTGGATCGACGCCGCCTGCAGCGCGGCCGACACCCTCCTCGACCACTTCTGGGACACGACGCGGGGCGGCCTGTTCACCACACCGGACGACGGCGAGCGCCTGGTGGCCCGCCAGAAGGAACTGCTGGACAACGCCACCCCGTCGGCCAATAGCACGGCGGCGGTGGCGCTGCTCCGCCTGGCGGCCCTCACCGGCCAGCGCCGCTACGCCAACCAGGCCGACCAGATCCTCCTGCTTCTCGCCAGGGTGATGCCCCAGGCCCTCACGGCGTTCGGCCAGGCACTGGCCGCAGTCGCGCTCCGCGCCGCCGGCACCGCCGAGATCGTCATCACCGGCGACCGGCCGGATCTGCTCGCCGAGGTCCGCGGCCGCTGGCTGCCCGATGCCGTGCTCGCCTGGGGCGAGCCCTACGACAGCCCCCTGTGGGAGGGCCGCCCGGAGGGGCTGGCCTTCGTCTGCCGCGACCACACGTGCCAACTCCCGGCGGCCACTCCCGGCGATCTGGCCGCTCAACTCGCCTGAGGTGCGCGAGGATTCATGTCAACCTCGCGCCCACTGGTGTGCGTCGAGCTGATGGGCAACGCGCCCGCCACCCCCAGGAAGACAAGGAAGTACCACGGATGATCCGCCGCCGACTGCTCACTGCCGGCCTCGTTGCCGCCAGCCTGCTGTCCGTCGCCGCCTGTAGCGACGACGACAACAAGATCACCATCCCTCAGGTCACCAACCCCGCGGGAGGGGACATCACCCTGCCCAGCGGCGGCGGCGACCTGCCCGTCACCATCCCCAACGTGCCCGGCGTGCCGGCCGAGTGCATGGAGATCATCAACGCCATGAGCGCTGCCGGCATGGCCGCCGCCGGCCAGGGCGACATGGCCCAGGCTGCGGCCTACATGCAGGGCCTGGTGGCCGCCGTGCCGGACGAGCTGAAGGCTGATGCCCAGATCTTCGCCGACGCGTACGCCGGCTGGCTGACGGTGCTGGCCCAGTACAACAACGACTTCACCCAGGCGATGACCGATCCCGCCGCCCAGCAGGCGATGATGGCGCTCAGCACCCCCGAGGTCGAGGCCGCCAGCCAGCGCCTGGGCGACTACATGGAGGCAACCTGCCCGAACTCCTGACGGGTTCGAGGCACCCGGCTACCAGCGCCCACGGTGGAGCACGTCCGCCGTGGGCCGCCGGGCAATCGTGGTGGGCGAACCGCTCGGCGCCTCGCCGTGGGCCCGGTGCCCCAGTGCCACCGCGCCCACGGGCGTGACGGTGGACGGAACGCCGGCGTCGTCCAGCGCGGCCCGGGCTTCGCCGAACAGGCCGAACCACAGGGCGCCCAGCCCATGGGCCTCGGCCAGCAGCAGCAGGTTCTGCACCGCCATCGCCGTGTCCGTGAGCCAGTACGGCACCGGCCAGTTGGCGGCGTCCTCCAGCCCGTGGCCGGCCTTGTCCGCAGCCGAGTAGCGGGCGGTGTAGGCCGCCGCCTCGGCGAGCGCCACCACCAGCACCGGCGCCTGCAACACCCCCGGCTGGGTGCCGGCGAACCAGCCGCCGGCACCGGAGACCTGCCAGAAGCGGGCCAGATCGTCGCCCTGGAGCACCAGGAAGTGCACACCCTGGCTGAACCCTGCCGAGGGCGCGCGCAGCGCTGTGGCCAGCAGATCGGCCAGCAGGTGTTCGGGCAGCGGAGAAGGGTCGAACGTGCGCGTCATCCGCCGACGGCGGATGATCGCCTCGAGTGAGCCGTCGCTCAGCGGGACCCCAGCGTGAGCAGATCCTCGGCCATCACCCAGCCGTGGATGATCAACGAGCCACCCTTGGCCACCTTGACGCCGCTGAACAGCGGGGCCACCTCGGCCTTGATCTTCTCCGGCTTCAGGCACTCGTGGTCGATGAACCCACCCTGGCCATTGGTGGCCACCACGAACGACTTCTCGTCGTAATGGCTGTCCACGCCGAACCGCTTCGCCAGGCGGCGACCCCAGGCTCGTTCCTCGCCGACGGCGCGATGGCCGGGCCGGGGAATGAGGTCGTCGACCTGCTTGAAGGCTTCCAGGCCGTCGGGGGCGACCAGCCGCGAGCCGACCACGACATCCTCGTCGGGGAAGGCCATGAGCGCCCGGTGGTACGCCTCGGCCATCAGCCCCTTCAACACCTGCTCGCGCCTGCTGGTGCGCTTGACGCTCATCAGCCCGAGCAGTACGCACGGGGTGCCGCCGATGCGCTCCAGCGTGGAGAACGTGAACCCGACCAGCTTGTCGCCGTCGCGGGACGTGGTGCTGAGCACCCAATCCTCCTTGGCCTTCGACAGCACGCCGATGTCGAAGGCGCCACCCATCGAGGCCATCTCGTCGAGATCACCGTCCGTGAGCGCCGCGCTGTCCCTGGTTCCCACCTGGAATGGCATTCCGTGAAGCTCCCCTGTCGAGTCCATGGCGCCGGGCCGTGGCCCGATGGCGCGACTTGAGGTTCCTATTCTGCCAGGAAACCGGCCGGATCGCTGCCCTGGAGTGTGACGGGCTGGTCACAGCCCTGCATCGCCCCGGTCAGAGCACCACGGCGTCGTGCCCCAGCGCCATCCGCAACTCGCCCACCACCCGGTCCAGATCCACGCAGAACTCGTCGGCGAGGCGCAGCACCTTGCCCTGCCCGATGTGCAGGTAGACCGGCGATTCGCCGGGGTGCTCGCGGAGGATCTTGCGGATCTGGTGGATCTTCAACTCGGTCAGCGAGGTGGCCGGCACCCGCAGCCGCAACGGCGCCGCCGACGCGGTGTCCAGGCCCTCGATGATCTGCACGTCCTGGGCCATGAACCCCAGACGCGATTCGTCGCGGCGGTCGATTCGGCCACGGACCGTGACGATGGCGTCGTCGACCAACTTGTGGCCCTGCTCCAGCAGCACCCGCGGGAACACGGTGACCTCGATGGAGGAGTCCAGGTCCTCGAGCACAAAGACGGCCATCTGGTCGCCCTTCTTGGTGAACTTGCGGGCCAGGTTGGTGATCAGCCCGCCGAGGACGACAACCGCGCCGTCCTCCTTCTCCGCGGCGTCGGCGACGGTGCACTCCACCTTGCGCCGCAGCGCTGCCTCCACGCCGAGGAGCGGGTGATCGCTGACGTACAGCCCGAGCATCTCCTTCTCGAACTTCAGCCGGTCGCTCTTGTCGAACTCCACGGCCGGGATGGCGATCCGCTCGTCGAACCCGCCATCGCCCCCACCCATGTCGCCGAACAGGCTCATCACGCCCTGGTCGCGCTCTCGGCGGCGCACCACCGTGGTGTCGATGATCTGCTCGAACACCATCAGGAGCCCTTTGCGCGGATGGCCCAGCGAGTCGAACGCGCCGGCCTTGATGAGGGACTCCACGGTGCGCTTGTTGAGCACGGGCTCGGGCACCCGCTCGGCGAAGTCGTGGAACGAGTCGAACGGCCCGTTGGCCTCACGCTCCTTCAGCAGCAGTTCCACCAGGCCCTCGCCCACATTGCGGATGGCGGAGAGGCCGAACGTGATGGCCCCCGGGCTGCCGGGCGGCAACTCCACGTCCACGGGCACCTCTGCCGGACCGAGCGCGGCGAAGTCGGTGACCGAGCGGTTGATGTCCGGGGTGAGCACCTTCACCGACATCGCCCGGGCGTCGCTGAGGTACACCGCGGCCTTGTCCAGGTTGCTCTTGACGCTGGTGAGCAGGCAGGCCAGGTACTCCACCGGGTAGTGGGCCTTCAGGTAGGCCGTCTGGTAGGTGACCAGGCCGTAGCCGTAGCTGTGGCTCTTGTTGAAGGCGTAGTCGGCGAACTTGGCGATGACGTCGAACAACTGCTCGCCGAGCGCCCGGCCGTAGCCCTGCTGCTCGCAGCCCTCCTCGAAGCTGCTGCGCTCCTTGGCCATCACTTCGCGGCTCTTCTTGCCCATCGCCTTGCGCAGGGAGTCCGCTTCGGCCAGCGAGTACCCGGCGAACTTCTGCGCCACGCGCATGACGCTCTCCTGGTAGATCATCAGGCCGTACGTGTCGGCCAGCAGTTCCATGGCGTCGGGGTGGAAGTAGCTGACCTCCTGCCGAGCGTTCTTGCGGTCGGCGTAGTCGTAGTGCATGTTGGCACTCATCGGCCCCGGCCGGTAGAGCGCGATGAGGGCGCCGACGTCGTCGAAGGTGGTGGGCGCCATCGAGCGCAGCAACGCCCGCATCGGCGGGGACTCCAGCTGGAACACACCCAGCGTGTCGCCACGGCCGAGCAGTTCGAACACCTTCGGGTCGTCCAGGCGGACGGCGTCGATCTCGAACTCGGGGTCCTTGGTGGCCCGCACCATGTTCTCGGTGTCGGTGATGACGTCCAGGTTGCGCAGGCCCAGGAAGTCCATCTTCAGCAGGCCCAGTTCCTCCACGCC
Source organism: Acidimicrobiaceae bacterium (assembly GCA_020637295.1). Taxonomy (GTDB): domain Bacteria; phylum Actinomycetota; class Acidimicrobiia; order Acidimicrobiales; family Ilumatobacteraceae; genus UBA668. The sequence goes on from JACJWF010000006.1 coordinate 56,649, forward strand.
GTGCATTTCGAACTGGGTGACCATCGGGGCGTCGGCAGGGTTCTGCCCGGCCTCCGGCTTGCGCTGGATCGGCAGGTAGGTGGTGAGGGGGTCCTTGGTGATCACCACGGCGGCGGCGTGGATGCCGTCACTGCGCTTCAGACCCTCCAGGCCCTTGGCGACGTCCACCACCCGCTTCACGTCCGGGTCGGCGTCGTACATGGCCCGCAGCTCGGCAGCCGCCTTGTAGCCGTCGGCGTACTTCGGGTGCTCCTCGAAGCAGTACTTCAGCGGGGTGTCACGGCCCATCACCAACGGCGGCATGGCCTTGGCGACCTTGTCGCCCACGCCGTACGGGTAGCCGAGCACGCGGGCGGCGTCGCGCACGGCGTTGCGCGCCTTGATGGTGCCGAACGTGATGATCTGGGCCACATGGTCGCGGCCGTAGGTCTCCGCGGCGTAGCGGATCATCTCGTCCCGGTAGCGGGAGTCGAAGTCCATGTCGATGTCCGGCATGGAGATGCGACTGGGGTTGAGGAACCGTTCGAACAGCAGGTCGTACTTGATCGGGTCCAGCTCGGTGATCCGCAGGCAGTAGGCCACCGCGCAGCCGGCGGCCGACCCACGGCCCGGCCCGACCCGGATGCCGGTGCTCTTGGCGTGGGCGATGAGGTCGCCGACGATCAGGAAGTAGCTGGCGAACCCCATGTTCTTGATGACCTGGAGCTCGTACGCGACGCGCTCCACGACCGCGTTGGGCAGGACCTCACCCCACCGCATCTTGGCCCCTTCCCACGTGAGGTGGTCCAGGTAGGCGGCGTCGTCCTCGAACTGCGCCGGACGCTTGGGGAAGTTGGGCAACTGCGGTTTGCCGAACTCGATGCTGACGTCGGCGCGCTCGGCCACCCAGAGCGTGTTGTCGCATGCCTCGGGGAAGTCGCGGAACAGGTAGCGCATCTCGGCCGCGGTCTTCAGGTAGTGCTCCGTGCCCTCGAACTTGAACCGCTTCGGGTCGCTGAGGTTGGCGCCGGTCTGCACGCACAGCAGCGCGTCGTGCGCCTCGTGGTCGTCGCGGTGGACGTAGTGGGAGTCGTTGGTGGCGATGATCGGCGCGCCGATCCGCCGGGCGATCTCGATGAGCGTGGGATTGGTGTCGCGCTGCGCCTGGAGGCCGTGGTCCTGCAACTCGACGAACAGGTTGTCCTTGCCGAAGATCTCCTGCAGCCGGCCGGCCTTGTCCAGTGCGCCCTTCTCGTCGCCCTGGAGCAGCGCCTGCAGCACGTGCCCACCGAGGCAACCGGTGGTGGCGATGAGGCCGTGGTGATACTTCTCCAGCAGCTCCCAGTCCATCCGTGGCTTGTAGTAGTAGCCCTCGAGGAAGGCCAGGCTGGCCAGCTGGATGAGGTTGCGGTAGCCCTGGTTGTTCTCCGCCAGCAGGGTGAGGTGGTAGTAGAGCTTCTTGCCGCCCTCGGTGTCGCCGCCCGAGTCGTCCACCCGGCCGCGGCGGGCAGGGCGCTCGCTGCGGTTCTCATAGGCCATGTACGCCTCGGTGCCGATGACCGGCTTGATGCCCTGGGCGTTGCACTCCTTGAAGAACTCGAGGACGCCGTACATGTTGCCGTGGTCGGTCATGCCCAGCGCCGGCTGCCCGTCCTGCACCGCCTTGGCCACCAGCTCGTCGAGGCGCGCCGCGCCGTCGAGCATGGAGAACTCGGTGTGGACGTGGAGGTGGGTGAACGAGTCGCCCACGGGCGGGGCCTCCCTTCGGTCGGTGGACGGCAGGGCGCGGATTACACGCCTGTGATTCCTGCGACCCTAGCCGCGAACCCCGCTGCCGAAAACCGGCTACAGGTAGGTGCCGGGCCGTTCCGAGGCGTCGGGCGGTTCCTGCTGGCCCGGGCGGCCGGGCACCATCCCCGGCGGCAGCTGACGCATCTGCTCCAGCTGCTGGCGGGCAGCCAGTTGCTGGGCGAACAAGGTGGCCTGGATGCCGTGGAAGAGGCCCTCCAGCCAGCCGACCAGCTGCGCCTTGGCGATGCGCAGTTCGCTCTCCGACGGCACCTCGCCCTCACGGAACGGCAGTGCCAACATGCGCAACTCGTCCTGCAGGTCGGGCGAGAGGGCCTCGCTGAGCTCCACGATGGAGCGCTCGTAGATCTCCGCCAGGCGCTCCCGGCTGTGCTCGTCGAGTTGGCTCCCCCGCACCTCCTCCAGCAACTGCTTGACCATCGAGCCGATGCGCATCACCTTCGCCGGCTCCGTGACGGTCTCCGTGGGCACCTCCTGGTGCATCGGCACGCCACTCACCACCTCGGGGTGTTCCACTTCCTGCATCGGGTCCGTCATGTCGTCCTCCATGGTCGGGGTCGGGGTCGGGGTCGGGGTCGGAGTCGGGGCGCACTCATCCTGCCGCGGCGAGCAGTGGAACCCACATCTCGGCGGCCGTGAGCGAGCCGTGGCGGCACACCAACTCGTACGGCCCCGTGTCCGCCGGGTCGTGGAAGGCGACCGGCTCGCGGGCCACGAGGGCGACGTCGCCGAGGCGGGCGGCCACCGGTGGGCTGACCACCGGGCCGAACCATCCGTCGTCGAGCACCTCGGCGCGGCTGCGCACCCACGCCGTGTCGGCGTGATGCTCGGCGGCCGCGGCCAGCAGGTCGACGGCGGCGCCGGGGCGGGCGTGCAGCCAGCGAAAGCGACCCTCGCCGGACTGCAGGCGGCAGGCCCGCAGCACCTCGGGGTGCGGCTGCACCATGCGCTCCCCCACGTGGACCTGGCCGTGGTCCGCCGTCACCAGCAGCACCGCGCCCGGCGGCAGCACGGCGGCCACATCTGCCACCAGCCGGTCCGCCGCCACCAGCTCGGCGTCGTAGTACGGCCCGAAGCCGCGCTCGTGGGCAATCTTGTCCACCCCGTCGTAGTACGCGTAGACGAACCGCTCCCCCTGCCGAAGCAGATCGGCGATCACCACCGGGATGCTGGAAGCCGCTCGCCAGCCGCACGGCCGGCCGCCGCGCAGGTGAGCCGCGGTGAACGCCGAGCCCTCCAGTTCCGCCTTGCTCACCACTGGCACCGCCTCACCGAGGAACGGCCAGAAGGGCTGCGTCGCCGCCGGCTCGATGGACCGGCGGGCATCCCCGGCGGCGGTGTTCCAGCGCAGCACGTTGAGCACCTCCCCACGGACCTCCATGCGGTAGCCGACCAACCCGTGCTCGCCGGGGGCCAGCCCGGTGGCGATGGAGGTGAGTGCGGTGGCGGTGGTGGACGGTGCCACGGTGGTGATCGGGCCACCCTCCATCGCCGCCAGGGTGGGCGCGAGGTGCCGGCGCTCCTGCAACTGCTCCCAGCCCAGCCCATCCACGACGAGGAGGACCACCTGCCGGGCGGCCCCGACGGCTGCAGGCATCCACCCGGGCGGTGCCGCGCCGCGCGGCCCGAGGATGGCCGGCACGATGCCACGGACGTTGGCACCGGCGTAATCGGGACGCACTGGCTGGGACACGGCGCTGCCAGTCCAGCACCTCCGGCGACGGTCGCGCCATTCATCCGCCGCCACCCGCCGCGACACCACGCACCCGCTTGGCGGGTGAGGATCGCCGGTCCCGGCCCGGCACCGCCTACGATGACGGCGTGCGAGTGTCGAGCAAGGGTGACTATGCCTGCCGGGCGCTCCTGTCGCTGGCCCTGCATCAGGAGGTACCCGGGCCCACGTCGGTCCGCGACATCGCCGAGCGCACCGGCATCCCCCAGCCCTACCTGGAGCAGATCCTCCTGGCGCTGAAGGGCGCCGGCCTGGTGCGTTCCAAGCGTGGCGTGGGCGGCGGGTACGTCCTCGCCCGGGCCGCGGCGGAGATCCGCATCAGCGAGATCCTCTCCGCAGTGGACGGCCCGATCAGCCTCGGCGACTTCGGCGAGCCCCATCAGGACGGTTCCTGCGACCACGAGGGCCAGTGCGTGCTGCTGGCGATCTGGAAGTCCGCCGGCGAGCAGATGCGGCGGATGATGGAGGCGTTCACACTGCAGGCGGTGGCCGATGCGGCCGCGGGCAGCGCCCCGTGGCCGGAGGCCCGCCTGCCGGAGACCATCACCCGGCCCTGAGCGTTGCCCCCACCGCGCGCTGCGCAGCGCTGCGGCTCAGTTGCCGAGTTGTGCTTCCACGTCCGCCAGGTCCGCCGGGAGCGGCGACTCGAAGTGCAACACTGCACGACTCACCGGGTGGTGCAGTTCCAGCTCAGCGGCATGGAGGAACGGCCGCGGCGGCGACAGGTGGGTCCGCACGCCGCCGTAGGTGGCGTCGCCGACCACGGGGTGACCGATCGCGCTGAGGTGCACGCGGATCTGGTGGGTGCGACCGGACTCCAGGCGGCACTCCAGCACCGAGACCTCCGCCGGCGTGCGGTACTCGTGCAGGACGCGGTAACGGGTGCGGCTGGGCTTGCCGTCCACCACCACCGCCATCCGCATGGGGTCCCGGTGGTCGCGCCCGATCGGGGCGTCCACCACGCCGTTCGGGTTGGCCAGGTGCCCCCAGACCAGCGCCCGGTACACGCGGCCGACGTCACGGGTGGCGAGCGCGTCCACCAGCACGTGATAGGCGCGCTGGGTGCGGGCGACGGCGAGCAGGCCCGACGTGCCCACGTCCAGGCGATGGACGATGCCGGGGCGGTGCGCCTCACCCACGTCAGCGATCTCCGGGTAGCGGGCGAGCAGGCCGTTCACCAGCGTGCCCCGCGGGTTCCCGGCGCCCGGGTGGACCACCAGGCCCGCCGGCTTGTCCACGATGATCAGGTCGTCGTCCTCGTGCACGACGGTGAACTCCACCGCCGGGTCGGGCTGCGGGCCGGTCTGCTCCGGCAACAGCGCGGGGTCCACGGTGACCACCTGGCCGGCGCGCAGGCGCAGCTTGCCGGTGGTCTCCACTGCTCCTTCCAGCGTCACGCCGCCGAGGGCGATGAGGGTGGCCGCGTCGCTGCGGCTGCACTCGGCGATGAGGGCCACCACCCGGTCCAGGCGCTCACCCGCCAGCGCGGCCGGGATCTCCTCGCGGATCACGTCGGCACCTCCGCCTGGTCCGCCTGCTGCCGGTCGCCCTCGTGGCTGAACAGCGACCACACCACGAACAGCGCGCCACCCACGTTGACGGCCATGTCGGCGACGTTGAAGATCGGGAACCACTGGAAGTCGATGAAGTCAACGACGGAGCCGCGGAACCAGCCGTCGCCACGGAACAAGCGGTCGATGACGTTGCCGAACGCGCCGCCGGCCACCAGCCCTGCCGCCACTCGCGCCAGCCGGCTGGGCTGGCGGCGGACTGCTACGAGCATCGCCACACCGATGGCCAGCGCGAGGACGCCGATGACCGGGCCCATGCCCTTCCCGCTGGAGAACGCCATCCCCGAGTTGTAGGCCAGGTTCCACTGCAGGGTCCACACCACATGGTGGGGTGGTTCACCAGCGAGGGTGCTGACCGCCCAGTGCTTGGTGAGCACGTCGAGCAGGATCACCACGTCGGTGATCGCCAGCGACAGCAGAAGGCCGCGGGCCGCCGGTGCCACCGTGGCGGCGGGTGCGGCGGCGGGGCCGTCCGCAGTCATCGACGGCCGATCCCGCCGACCTTCTCCTCGACCAGCACGGTGGCCCACGGGATGGCCTCGAGGCGCTCGCGCGGGATGGGCCGACCGGACTCCACGGAGTAGCCGTACGCGCCGGTCTGCAGGCGCTCCAGCGCCGCGTCGATGTCGGCGACCATCTGGCGGGCCTGGGCGCTGAGCGCCAGGTCGCGCTCGCGCTCCACCACCATGGTGTCGCCCTCGCCGCCTTCGTCGTCGAACTGCACGTCGCCCATCTCGTGCTCCTCGATCAGCTGATGGGCCTCGTCCTCCAGCGCCTTGGCCTGGCCGACGAGGTCGGCCTTCTCCGCCAGCAGCAGGTCGCGCTGGGCGGTGAGGAACTTGGCGTCGAAGTCCTTCGTGTAGGCGATGCCGTCCTTCGTGACGCCCTTCACCACCGGCCCCGTGGGCGCATCGGCCTTCGCCGGCGCCGCCGCCTTCTTGGCCGCGGGAGCCGCCTTCTTCGCCGGCGCGGCCGCGGCCTTCGCCGCAGGTGCGGCCTTCTTCGCCGGCACCGCAGCAGCCTTCGCCGCAGGTGCCGCCTTCTTCGCCGCAGGTGCCGCAGCAGCCTTCTTGGCCGGAGCCGCCTTCTTCGCCGGCGCCGGAGCCACCTTCTTCGCCGCAGGTGCCGCCTTCTTCGCCGGGGCAGCGGTGGCCTTCTTGGCCGGAGCCGCCTTCTTCGCCGGCGCCGGAGCCACCTTCTTCGCCGGGGCAGCCGCCACCTTCTTCGCCGATGCCGCCTTGGCAGCAGGGGCCGCCTTCTTCGCCGGTGCCTTCTTCGCCGTCGCCATGCTGCGTCGCCTCCGTCGTGGGATGTAAGGCCGGGATGCTACCGCCGCGGCGCTGCGTCCGGGCCGATCCACGGCGCGAGCGCCGCGCTCACGCTCGCAGTGGTGGCCGCCACCACCAGCGACTTCGAACGCGACGAGTGCCCGCCGTCCACTCTGATGTCGCGGGCGCGGACGCCCAGGACGGCAGCCAGCACCTCGCACAGTTCGCTGTTGGCCCGCCCGTCCAGTGGAGGGCTGGTGACTCGCACCTTCAACTCGTCGCCATGGAGGCCGACCACGCCGGCTCGGCTGGCGCCGGGCTGCACCCGAACGCGGAGCCTGGTGCCACCGGGATGGGGTTCGACCGGTCCGGGCACGGCAGCCGAGCTCAGGCGTGGACGGCGATGCCGATGTGCACCGGCTCGCCGTCGAGTTCGGCGTTCGGTTCGCCACCCTCCCACGACAGTGACGTGGCCAGCGTGGCGTCCGTCAGGAGGTGCTGGAAGGCCGTGACCTGGCGGCGCAGGGACTCGGGCACGCCGAGGGTGAGCGCGATGCGGTCGCTGATGTGCAGACCGGCGTCGCGGCGGGCCTGCTGCACGAGGCGGATGAGGTCCCGCGTGACGCCCTCGGCCTCCAGCTCCGGGGTGACCTCCACATCCAGCACCACGACGCCCTCGCCGCCGGGCAAGGGCGTGCTGGCACCGTCGCCCTGGACCACCAGCTTCAGCGTGTACTCGCCGTCCTCCAGCGTCACGCCACCGGCGACCACCCCGTCGGGGCCCTGCTGCCAGTCGCCGCTCTTGACCGCCTTGATGACGGTCTGCACCTGGCTGCCGAGGCGCGGGCCGAGCTTGGCCGGCACCACCTGGAGGTCGAACGTCGCAACGGCGTCCACGTCGTCGGTCAGCTCGACAGCTTTCACGTTGACCTCGTCGGCGATCAGGTCGACGAACGGAGCCAGCCGGTCCGAACCGGGGACGGCGACCTGGAGGGTGCGCAGCGGCTGGCGCACACGCCGCTGCTGGTTCTTGCGCAGGCGGAGTGTGGCGCTGCACACGTCGCGGGCGAGGTCCATCGCCTCCACCAGCGCGTGGTCGGTGGGCAGGCTGTCGGCCACCGGCCAGTCGGTGAGGTGCACGCTGCGCTCGCCGGTGAGGCCGCGGTAGACGGCCTCGGTGGTCAGCGGCAGCAGCGGGGCCAGCGCCCGGCAGGTGGTGACCAGCACGGTGTGCAGCGTGTCGATGGCGGCCTGGTCGCCCGACCAGAAGCGCTCCCGGCTGCGGCGCACGTACCAGTTGGTGAGCGCGTCGAGGTACGACCGGACGGACCCGCAGGCCAGCATCAGGTCGTAGTCGTCCATGGCCGCGGTGACGTCGGCCACCAGCTCGTGAGTCTTGGCGAGGATGTACCGGTCGAGCACGTCGGTGCTGTCAGTGCGGAACGTACCGGTGGTGCCGGCGGCGTTGGCATACAGCGACAGGAAGTAGTACGAGTTCCAGATCGGCAGGATGACCTGGCGAACCGTGTCGCGGATGCCGTCCTCGGTGACCATCAGGTCGGCGCCGCGGAGGATCGGCGAGCTCAGCAGGTACCAGCGCATGGCATCGCTGCCGTAGGTGTCGAACACCATCATCGGGTCCGGGTAGTTCTGCAGGCTCTTGGACATCTTCTGCCCGTCGTCGCCGAGCACGATGCCGTGGCTGACGCACGTGGAGAACGCCGGGCGGTCGAACAGCGCGGTGGCCAGCACGTGCAGTGTGTAGAACCAACCACGGGTCTGGCCGATGTACTCGACGATGAAGTCGCCCGGGTAGTGGGCCTCGAACCAGTCGTGGTTCTCGAACGGGTAGTGCACCTGGGCGAACGGCATCGAGCCGCTCTCGAACCAGCAGTCCAGCACCTCCGTGACGCGGCGCATTCTCGACTGGCCGGTGGGGTCGTCGGGGTTCGGCCGCACGAGGTCGTCGATCTGCGGGCGGTGCAGGTCGGTGACGTTGACACCGAAGTCGCGCTCCAGTTCGGCGATGCTGCCGTACACATCCACCCGCGGGTAGTCGGGGTTGTCGCTCTTCCACACGGGGATCGGCGCACCCCAGAAGCGGTTGCGGCTGATGCTCCAGTCGCGGGCGTTGGCCAGCCACTTGCCGAACGAGCCGTCCTTGATGTGCTCGGGCACCCAGCGGATCTGCTGGTTGAGCTCCACCATGCGGTCCTTGAACCGGGTGACCTCGACGAACCAGGAACTGATGGCTCGGTAGACCAGTGGCTCGGCGCACCGCCAGCAGTGCGGGTAGCTGTGCTGGTAGCTGTCGTGGCGGACGACCAGGCCGCGGGCCTTCAGGTCGCGGGTGACCTCCGGGTTGGCGTCGAAGACGTGCACGCCCTTCCACGGCGGGATCTCGGCGGTGTAGCGGCCGTGCTCGTCCATCGGGCAGATGGTGGGGATGCCGACGGCGTTGCAGGCGTTCTGGTCCTCCTCGCCGAAGCCGGGGGCCATGTGGACGACACCTGTACCGTCCTCGGTGCTGACGTAGTCCGCGGCGAGCACGTGGAACGCGTTGGGCGTGTCGGCGAAGAACGGGTACAGCGGGGTGTACCGGCGGCCGACGAGGTCGCTGCCCTTCAGCGTGCCGATGCGCTCGGCATTGGCCAGTTCCTTCTCGTACGCGCCGAGGCGGGCCTCGGCGAGGATGTACCGCTGCGTCGTGCCATCGGCGGCGGTCTCCTGCATCACGGCGTAGTCGATGTCCGGCCCGACAGCGAGGGCCAGGTTGCTCGGCAGAGTCCACGGGGTGGTGGTCCAGGCCAGCATCTGCTCGCCGGTCTCCAGGTGGAACATCACCGTCAGCGCAGGATCCTGGCGGTCCTTGTAGACGTCGTCCATCCGCGTCTCGGTGTTGGAGAGCGGGGTCTCGCAGCGCCAGCAGTAGGCCAGCACGCGGAAGCCCTCGTAGATCAGCCCCTTGTCGAACAGGGTCTTGAACGCCCACATCACGCTCTCCATGTAGGGCGTGTCGAGCGTCTTGTAGTCGTTCTGGAAGTCCACCCAGCGGGCCTGGCGGGTGACATAGCGGTGCCAGTCGTCGGTGAACCGCAGCACGCTGGTGCGACAGGCGTCGTTGAACTTGTCCAGCCCGAACTTGATGATCTCCGGGTGGCCGCTGACGCCGAGTTCCTTCTCCACCACCGTCTCGGCGGGAAGGCCGTGGCAGTCCCACCCGAACCGGCGGTGCACCTGCTGGCCGCGCATGGTGCGGTAGCGGGGCACGGCGTCCTTCACGAAGCCGGTGAGGAGGTGCCCGTAGTGGGGCAGGCCGTTGGCGAAGGGAGGGCCGTCGTAGAAGACGTACTCGTCGGCGCCGTCGCGGGCGTCGATCGAGGCCGGGAACGTCCGGTCGGCGTCCCAGTAGGCGAGGATCTCGCGCTCGAGAGCGGGGAACGAAGGCTGCGGCGTCACATCGGGGTAGGTCACTGGTTGCTCCTGCACGGCGTCGGTCTGGGCGACCTCGGCAATCTGGACCAGGGACGAGCCGACGGCCCGCGGTACCACCCTGCTTGCCGCCACCCACGGATGGCGACCACTCGCATTCGCCAGCGATGTCGGGCTGGACCCGTCCGGTTCTACTGAGCGCGAACGCCGTTCTTCCGGAGGCTCGGAGGTGATGGCCTCGTCATCGCCGTGACACCCAAGCCTAGCGGCGCGCCGGCGCCGCCGACCGGTGAGTATCGGTCACTGCAGTTCGTCGCCGCCGATGCGGAACGGGTCCTCCGGCTGCTGCGCCGGACGCACCACCGGCACCTCGGCCGTGACGTCCAGCGACAGCGAGTCGAACGTTCCCTGTGCGGCATGGGTGTTGGCGACCTCTTCGTCCAGCATCCGCCACACGCTCTCCTTGGCCACCGGGTCGTTGGCCAGGGTGGCGGCATCGAGGCGCGGCACACGCTCGGCCTCCGGCTCGGCGGGGCTCCAGCTCGGGGCCGGGCCGAGAGCAGCCTCCTGGGCCTGCTCCGCGGCGGCCTCCTCGGCGGGCGGTGCAGCCGGCTCGTCCGCCGCCGGCGCAACCACGGGTGCGGTCTCCTCGATGATCATCGGGCCCGGAGCGGCCGGGGCCGGCACGGGCTGCGCCGCGGGGGCGACGGTGACGGGGCCGGCATCGGCGGAGGCCGAAAGCAGCGGCCGGCGCATGTCGCCGAGGCCACCCGGGACACGCTCCACGAGATCCTGGATCTGGACGGCGGCATCGCGCAGCCGCTCGCGCTGGGCGAGGATGTACTGCTCCAGGTGGTCCACGTCGGACAGCAGGAAGTCCCGCCGGGCCAGCAGCGACTGGACCTCGTTCTCCGCCCGGACGCGCTCGTCGTCGGCTGCCCGGCGAGCGTCGCCCTTGGCGTCCTCCACCGTCTTGGTGGCCATGGCCCGCGCCCCGTCCAGCACGCGGCCGGCCTCGTCGCGCGCCTGGCCCAGGATGGTCTCGGCCTCGGTCTTGGCGTCGGCCACCGTGGCATCGGCGGTGCGCTGCGCCAGGAGGAGCGTGCGGGAGATCATCTCCGTGTCGCCGGAGCCGGAGGTTGCCACGGCCACGGCCGGTGCCGGTGCCGGTGCGGCGGCCGCCGGCTGCTGCTCGCCCTTGCCGCCGACCTGCTGGGAGATCTCCTGCAGCTTGGCCACCGCGGCCCGGGCACGCGCCTCCATGGCGGTGGCCTGGTTCTGCGACACCTCGACCGCCGACGCGACCTGCTCCTTGAAGGCATCGACCTCGGACGGGTCGTAGCCCTTCTTCACGGTCCGGAAGCCGGTGCTGCGGATGGTCTGCGGGCTCATCTCCATGACGGCGATGTTAGGCGCGCCCAGGGGCGCTCCACACCCGGCGGGGAAACTCCCCGTCAGCCGCCGTAGTCGGCGCCGTCGTAGCCGTTGCGGGCGTTCGGCTTCAGGAGGTACACGCCGGTGGCAACCTTTTCCATCGTGCCGTTGAGGCCATAGCAGAGGCCGCTGGCGAAGTCGATGAGGCGGCGGGACACCTCCCGATCGGCGGCCTCGAGGTTCATGATGACCGGCTGGCCTTCCTTGAACTTGTCGGCCACCTCCTGCGCCGAGTCGAACCGGCGGGGGCGGACGGTGTGCGGGTCCGCAGTGGGGGCTGCCGGAGCCGGGCGCACCGGGGTGACCGGGCGCGGGTTGATCGGGCGGGGCTGCACGCTGCTGTCGTCACCGGCAGGCGCTGGGCGGCGGATGACGACGTCCGGCTCACGGCTGGGGAACGACGGGCGCTGGGGCGCCGGGCGCGGAGGCTCTGGCTCGTAGTCCTGCCCGAAGTTGCGCGGTACCCGCGCGGACTCGTCGCGGGGAGGGCGAGCGGCACGGACCGGGCGCTCGGGCTCGGGCGCGATGTCGTAGTCGTCGTAGGCATCGTCGGGCCCGAGGCCCAGGTAGTCCATTGCCTTCTTCCACATCGACATCGAGCGTCCTCCGCGGGGAAGGTTACCTCACAGAGGCCGTCGCGGGCGGACGCCTGCCGAACAACGCGCTGCCGACGCGCACCTGCGTGGCACCCTCCTGCACGGCCACTTCCAGGTCCGCGGTCATGCCCATCGAGCAGACCTCGAGGCCCAGGCGATCCAGCAGAGCGCGCACGGCCCGGAAGCCCGGCCGGGCCGCTTCCGCTCCGCCCTCCGTCGGCCCCACCGTCATCAACCCGCGCACCCGCAAGCCGGCCTCGAGGGCGCCGTCCACCAACTGCGCGGCGTCGTCGATCGGGCATCCGCCCTTGCCCGGCTCGCCCGTCGTGTCCACCTGCACCAGCACCTGCGCGCCGGGCACCCGCTTGGCGAGTTCGCGGACGAGGGACGGGCGGTCGACGGTCTCGTACACGCTCACCAGCGGGGCGAGCATGCGGACCTTGTTGGTCTGCAGTTGACCAATGAAGTGGATGCCGAACGGGGGCGGGGTGCCGTCGAACTTGGCCACGACCTCCTGGGCGTAGTTCTCGCCCACCGCCGTGCAGCCCGCCCGGTACGCGGCCCAGCAGGCCTCGACGGGGAACGTCTTGGTCACCGGCAGGACCGTGACCTCCCGCCCGCCTGCTGCGGTGATCCGCTCGCGCAGCTCCGCCAGCCGGGCGGCGACCAGCAGGTCGAGGTCGGGGTTGCACGTCTCGCTCATGCCGAGGCCATCTTGACCACGGTGAGCACATGGCGTCCAGCGTCATTGCGGCGATGGGAGAACCAGGCCCCGGGCGTGCAACGCGTGCAGCCGGTGAGGGTGTGGTCGGCCACGACGCCCACCGCCCCCAGGCAGGCGGTCACCACCGCCGGCATGTCCAGCGACGGTGTGCCCCAGGTGGTCGTGCCCCCGACGGTGGGGCCGAAGCGTCCGGTGAAGGTGGCCAGGTCCGCCGGACCGAACTCGTAGCAGCAGGGATGGATGCACGGCCCGAGGTAGGCACTGATGCCACCACGCTCGCCGCGGTCGCGCATCGCCGCGACGGTGGCCTCCAGCACCCCGTCCCACGCCCCTTTCCAGCCGGCGTGGGCGACGCCGATGACGCCGCTCTCCCCGACGAGGGCGATGGGTGCGCAGTCCCCCACCCAGCAGGCCAGCACCACACCGCGGGCGGTGGTGACCGCCCCGTCACCGACGCTGCCGTCGTGCTCCCCCGGCGCCTCCACCTGGTGTACGACGACACCGTGGATCTCGTCGAGCTGGCTCCAGCGGCCGGGCTGGAACGCCTGGCGGCGGTGCGCGAGCGCGGCCGGCGAGGTCTCGATGTGGAAGTCGCCGTCGGCGACGGTGCTGCACCGGACGACAACGGTGTCGCCGCCGGCGGGCAGGGTCAGGCCGCGTGGCGGCCTGGCGCTCACTTCAGGAACGAGGGCACGTCGAAGTCGTCGTCGCCGGCATCCAGCGGGTCCTCCGGCTCGTCGCCGAACAGATCCTTCAGCGAGGCGGTGGGCTTCTGGTCGGCGACGACCTTCATGGCCGGGCGACCGCCACTGGTGGCGGTGCCACTGCCGCCGCCGTCCCAGCGGTCGAAGCCGGCGGCGATGACGGTGACCTTGACCTCGTCACCCATCTCGTCGTCGATGACAGTGCCGAAGATGATGTTGGCGTCCTGGTGGGCGACACCGTGGATGATCTCCGCCGCGGCGTTCATCTCGAACAGGCCCATGCTGCTGGGCCCGGTGATGTTCAGCAGGATGCCGCGGGCGCCGTCGATGGCGGCCTCCAGCAGGGGGCTGCTGATGGCGGCCTTGGCCGCGGTGACCGCCCGGTTCTCGCCACTGGCCTGCCCGATGCCCATGAGCGCCGAGCCGGCGCTGCTGAGGATCATCTTCACGTCGGCGAAGTCGGTGTTGATGAGGCCGGGGGTGGTGATGAGGTTCGTGATGCCGGACACGCCCTGGAGGAGCACCTCGTCGGCCATCTTGAAGGCGTTGAGCACGCTGGTCTTCTCGTTGGCCACCGTGAGCAGGCGGTCGTTCGGGATGACGATGAGGGTGTCCACCTTCTCCTTCAGACGCTGCACCCCGGCATCGGCCTGCACGGCGCGGCGGCGGCCCTCGAAGCTGAAGGGGCGGGTGACCACACCGATGGTGAGCGCACCCATGCCACGGGCGATCTCGGCGATGACCGGGGCGGCGCCGGTACCGGTGCCACCGCCCTCGCCGGCGGTGATGAACACCATGTCGGCGCCCTTGATCATCTCCTCGATCTCGTCGCGGTGCGCTTCGGCGGCGTTGCGACCGACCTCCGGGTCGCTGCCGGCGCCGAGGCCGCGGGTGAGGTCGCGGCCAATGTCCAGCTTGACGTCGGCATCGCTCATGAGCAGGGCCTGCGCGTCGGTGTTGACGGCGACGAACTCGACGCCCTTCAGCCCGGCGTCGATCATCCGGTTGACGGCGTTGACACCGCCGCCACCGACCCCGATGACCTTGATGACGGCGAGATAGTTCTGTGGTGCGCCGGCCATCAGTGGAACCTCCGGGCTCGCTGGGAATATGAAGAAGTGGTGTCGTACACGTGGACGTCCTCGAGAATTGGTCAGATCGTAGCGAATGGGAGGGGCCAGGCGGCGGTTACCTGTGGACGACGCCGATCTCCGAGGTGGAGACGTCCAGCGAGGCCACGCCGTCGAGGCCCTCGCGGACCTGGCCGAGCAGGCGCGCCAGCTTGGCTTCGAGGTCGTCGGCGTCACCGAGGCGCACCTCCACGTCGCCCTGCAACTGCATGGTCAGGCGCCCGGTGGTGGGGTCCAGGCCGACGGACTGAGTGATCACCCGGATCTCGGACGGCAGCGACCGGACGAGGAGCGCTGCCGACGCGTAGGGTGCGCCGGCGAACTGCCCGCGCGCCGTGTCGGGGTGCTCGCCGGAGATCGGCATCATCGACACGGGTTGCCCGTCGATCACATCCAGCACCCGGCCGTCGATGTCGATCACCCTCCATCGCCCGTCGCCACCTTGGAACGTGGCCAGCGGGACCCGCTCGCGGATGTCGATGGTGACGGTGTGCGGGAAGTCCGTGGTGACCCTGGCACGCTCCACCCACGGGTCTGCCTCCAGGCGGTCCTCGATGGCGGCAGTGTCCACCAGCAGGACCGGCTCGCCCTCCAGGTCCGCCACGACCTCGTCGATGAGGTCCTTCCCGGTGTACACGGCCCCTTGCACCCGCACGTCGTTCACATCGAAGATCGGCGAGGCCACCACCGCGATGGCCCCGACGGCGAGCAGCAGGACCAGCACCGCGGCGCCGATCCAGATGAGACGCCGGCGACCCTCGGAACGGCGCACGGCGATCCGCCGGGCGCGCATCCGCGGGTCCACCGACGACGAGGTGCGGGTGGGCGCCGCCTCCACCACTGCGCCGTCGTCGAGGTCGGCGATGACGATCGTGGAGCGCTCCTCGGCGCTGTCGCCGGTGTGGACCGCGCGGAAGCGCTCTTCCTTCTCCTCGTCCAGGTACACCGTGTCGGGCTGGCCGTCGTCGGCGATGACGATCGTGCGCCGGGGCGCCTCTGCCGCCGGCTCGCCGGGCGCGGCGCCGGCCGGGCCGGCAGGAGGCGCCGGATCCGGCTCGGGCTCGGCCGCTACGTCCGGCGATTCGTCATGCTCGTCCGGCTCGGGGTCGTCGAGGAGGTCGTCGTCCGGCTCGGCGTCGTCGGCGTCCTCCGGCTGGTGCCGCGCTTCCGGCTCGGCGGGGGTGAGGCCCAGCAGGCGGTCGATCGACGGGTCGTCGAAGTCGTACTCCACCGCGGGGTCCGGCTCGGCGAACGCGGCGGAGAGCTCGTCGAGGACCGCGTCCGGCACATGGCCGTCGTCGCCCGGGCGCGGGGCTCGCGGCTCGCTCACCACACCACCCCCGGCCGTGCCTCTGCCGGCATGTCGGCGAAGCCCACCAGGCGGATCTCGCTGCGCAGCAGGATGCCCGTGGCCTGGTGCACGGCAGCGCGCACGTGCTCCATCACCGCACGAACGTCGGCAGCCGTCCCGCCGTCGCCGGCCTGGATGAAGTTGGCGTGCTTCTCGCTGACGTGGGCCGTGCCGATGCACAAGCCGCGAAGCCCGAGGTCGTCCACCAGCCGGCCGGCGGGCAACTCCCCCGGTACGGGGTTGACGAACACGGAGCCGGCGTTCTGGCCACCCGGTTGGTGCTCGCGTCGCCACCGGACGATCTCCGCCAGTTGGGCCTCACCGTCGGCGACCTCGCCGGGCCGCAGCGCGAACGTCGCGTCCAGCACCACCTGCTCGTCGGCCAGATCGCTGGCGCGGAAGCGCAGCCCCAAGCGCGCTGCGGGCACGGTGCCGCGGCGGCCGTCACGCAGATCCACCACCGTGGCGTGCAGCAGCGAGGCGGCGATGTCGCTGCCGTGGCCGCCGGCGTTCATCCGCACCGCACCACCCACGGAGCCGGGCACGCCCACCGCCCACTCCAGCCCGCTGAGGCCGCCGGCCACGGTACGGCGGGCGAGCACCGGGAGCGCCACTGCCGCGCCCGCCGTGACCCGGGTGCCGTCCACGTCGATGCGGTCGGCGGCGCCGGAACAGGAGGCCAAGGACACGGCGATGCCGGGGAAGCCGGCGTCGGCAACGAGCAGGTTCGAACCGCGGCCCACCACCAGCACGGGCAGCCCGGTGGCAGCGGCAGCACGCCCCACGGCCAGCAACTCCTCCACCGTCCGGGGCTCGGCCAGCACTGCGGCCGGCCCGCCGACGCGGTAGGTGGTGTATGGGGCCAGTGGCACGTCCGGCCGGGCGAAGCCCTCCAGCCGCTCGAGGGCCCGCGGCACGGCGTCCACGGCGACCGTCACTGGTCGCGCCGCCCGGCCGCGGCCCGCCGCTGCGTCCGCCGGGCCGCCACCTCGTCCGGCAGCGTCGCCACATCGCCGCAGCCCATGGAGATGCACACGTCGCCCTCGCCCAACTCCCCGGCGAGGAACTCCACGAGGTCCTCCCGGCGAGGCAGCCACACCAGGCGGGTGGACGGATGGGCGTCCAGCACCGCGTTGACCACCAACTTGCCGGTGACCCCGGGAATCGGGGTGGTGCCGGAGGGGAAGATCTCCGTGAGCACCACGAGGTCGGCGTCGACGAACGCGTCGGCGTACTCCGGCCACAGCAGCGCCATCCGGTTGTAGCGGTTGGGCTGGAAGACGGCCACGACACGCTGCCAGCCGTCGCCACTGGCGCGGGCGCCGGCCAGCACGGCGCGGATCTCCGTGGGGATGTGCGCGTAGTCGTCCACCAGGGTGGCACCGCCGTCCACGGCCCGCACGTCGAAGCGCCGGGCGACGCCGCCGAACTTGGCGAGTGCCGCGGCGGCGACGTCGAAGGGCACGCCCACGGTCATCGCCAGCGCCAGCGCGCCCGTGGCGTTGCGTACGTTGTGCATGCCGCGCAGCGGCAGGCTGATGGTGCCCAGCCGCCGGCCATGGTGCTCGACGGCGAACACGAACGAGCCGTGCTCGGCCGTGACGTCCACGGCGCAGTACTCCGCGGCGGGGTCGGTGCCGTAGGTGATGACCTCGTGGCGGGCGGCCAACGCCGCGCAGTGGGGGTCGTCGAGGCACAGCACCTTCGGCCCGGCGATGCCGGAGAGGTAGCGGTCGAACCCATCGGCGATGGCCTCGAAGCTGCCCCAGTGCTCCAGGTGGTCCACGTCCACGTTCGTGAGGATGGTGCCGTAGAGCGGGAGGGTGAGGTGCGTGCCGTCGCTCTCGTCGGCCTCCACCACGAACCACTCGCCACCGGTCCACTGCGCACCGGTGCCCATGTCGGTGACATCGCCGCCGATGACGAAGCTGGGCCGCATGCCGGCCTCGGCCAGCATCAACATCAGCATGGACGTGGTGGTGGTCTTGCCGTGCGTGCCGGCCACCCCCAGCGACTGCGCCTGGGCGCAGACCGAGGCGAGCATGCCGGAGCGGTGCAGCGACGGCACACCGATGGTCTCGGCCTCTGTGCGCTCGACATTGCGTTCGGGAATCGCCGTGCTCCAGGTGATGGCGTCGCACCCGTGCACGACCGCCGGGTCGTGGCCGACCAGGACGTCCACGCCGGCGGCGCGGCAGCGGTCCAGCACCGGCCGGTCGCGCAGGTCGCTGCCGCTGACGTCGTGGCCCATCTCGGCCAGCACGATGGCGATCGCGCTCATGCCCGGGCCGCCCACGCCGACCACGTGCAACCGCCGTCGCTCGGACAGGTCCAGCGGCGCCACCGGCGCGCCGTCGCCCAGCGCGTCGAGCACGCCGTGCACGATCGGGCTGGCACCATCCATCGACACGGTCATCGCCGAGCCGCCTGCTCGATGGCTGCGATCAGCTTGCCGCTGCGGTGCAGCGCCCCGGCCTCCCGTGCGTTCGCGGCCAGCACCGCCAGCGCAGCAGGGTCGGCGAGGAAGCGCTCGACCTCGCCGATCAGGCGGTCGGCCGTGAGGTCCGCCTGCTCAACCATCACGGCCGCGGCGGTGTCGGACAGCACCCGCGCATTGTCCACCTGGTGGTTCTCGGCCGCACCCGGCCACGGCACGATGATGGCGGGCACGCCCACGGTGGCCAGTTCGGCGATGGTCCCGGCGCCGCCCCGGGTGACCATCAGGTCTGCCGCGGCGTAGAGGTCCGCCATGCGCTGCTCGTAGCCGATCACGCGGTACAGGATGCCGTCCGTCCCGTCACGAGCGGGCGCGGCGGCGTCGAGAAAGCGGTCACCCACCACGTGGTAGACGGCCAGGTCGCGCCGGTCGGCCAGACGGCCGACGGCCTCGTCGACCACCGCGTTGACGGCCGCTGCACCCTGCGAACCGCACATCACCGCCACCACGAAGCGATCCTCCGGCAGGTCCAGCGCTGCCCGAGCGGCCGAGCGGCGGGCGGCGCGGTCGAGACCGATCATCTCCTGGCGCACGGGCGCCCCCACCAGTTCGGCGTGGGGCAGCGAAGACCCGGGGAACGCCACCGCACACACGGTGGCCCGCTTGGCCATCAACTTGGACACCAGGCCCGGACGCCGGTCGTAGCTGACCACCACGTACGGGATGCCCAGCCGGCGTGCCGCCCACGTGGCCGGGTAGCTGCCGTAGCCACCGACGTTGACCACCACGGCGGGCTGCAGGTCCGCCAGCAGCCGCTTGGCATCGCGGACGGCCCGGCGCAGCTTGGGCAGGAAGGCAAGGTTGCGGCGCGACAGGCTGCGCTGCAGCCCGACCACGTCGAGGAAGGAGTGCGGATACCCGGTGGGTGGCACCAGCCGGGTCTCCACCCCGCGCTGCGTGCCCACGTAGTGCACCTGCGCCGGGTCGTGGCCCGCGGCCACCAGACCGTCGGCGATGGCCAGCGCCGGCAGGACGTGGCCGGACGTGCCACCCCCGGTGACGACGGCGAAGCAGGGGCTCATCGCACGTGACGGGCCACGTTCAGCAGCAGGCCCATCGTGGTGAGGGTGACGAACAGCGAACTGCCGCCGGCGCTGAAGAACGGCAGGGTCAGCCCGGTGACGGGCATCAGACCCGTGACGCCGCCGACGTTGATGATCGCCTGCACGACGAACCAGGACGTGACCCCGCCGGCGACCAGCGCGTGGAAGCGGTCCTGGGTGGCCATGGCCACCTGAACCCCGGCATACGCCAGCACCATGAAGCCGCCGAGCACGGCGACAACGCCGATGAACCCGAGCTCCTCGGCGATGACGGCGAAGATGAAGTCGCTGTGGGCCAGCGGCAGGAACTCGCCCAGCTTGTTCAGACCCTGCCCCGGGCCGGTGCCGAAGACACCACCCTGGGCGGTGCCGATCATCGCCTGCCACGTCTGGTAGCTGAGGTGGTCCTTGTGGGCGGCGATGTCCATGAACGCGGTGAACCGGGCCTGGCGGCGCGGGCTGGAGAACACGAAGCCGAGCGCACCCAGCCCCGCCACCGCACCTGCGGCCGTCAGCGGCAGGAGCGGAGCGCCGGCGATGAACAGCACGGCGAACACGATGGACGCCAGCACGATGGCCGACCCGAGGTCGCCCTGCAGCAGGCACAGCCCGACGCCCACGACCGACATCACCAGCACCGGGCCCATCGTGCGCCCCGGCGAGTGCATCTCGTCGCGACGGGACGCGAGCAGTTCGGCGCAGGCCAGCAGCAGCGCCAGCTTGAGGAACTCGCTGGGCTGGAAGCTGAGGGGGCCGATGGCCACCCACGAGCGGGCGTCGTTGATCGACGTGCCGACACCTGGCACGAACGGCAGCACCATCAGCGCGCACGCCACCAGGAATGCCGGCCGCACCAGCCGCCGCCACGTGCGCATCGGAACGCGCATCGCCGCCCACAGGCCGATGACGCCGAATGCCGCCCACATCGCCTGGCGGTTGAACAGACGCCACGGCGAGTTGCCCTTGTGGAACTCGGCGATCGCGGTCGCCGAGAGCACCATCACCAGCCCGAGCATGGTGAAGATCGTCGTGACCACGGCGATGACGTAGAACGCAACCGGCGGCGGGGCCGTCGGCTTCACGCCGGTGCGCTGGGAGGGATGACGGTGGACGGCGCGCTTGCGCTCCAGCGCAGCCCGCCGGCGGTCGCCGATCAGCGTGCTCGACGAGCTCATGCCGCCCCCTTCGCAACATGCTCGTGGACGAGGCGCATGAAGTCCGCGCCCCGCGCCGGATAGCCCCCGTCCGGGTACCAGTCGAAGCTGGCGCACGCGGGCGACAGCAGCACCACGTCGCCGGGCCGGGCGACGGCGGCGGCGCGGCGGACGGCGTCGTCCATCGACGTGGCGAGGTATGTCGGGCAGCAGCCCTCGAACGCAGCGGCGACCTCCGGGCCGGCCTCGCCGAGCCCGACGACCGCGACCACGCGGTCCCGCTCGCCGGCCAGCGATGCCAGGTCGAGGCCCTTGTTGCGCCCGCCGGCCAGCAGCACGATCCGCTCGAAGCCGCGGATGGCGGTGAGCGCGGCATGGGGCGTCGTGGCCTTGGAGTCGTTGAACCAGCGCACCCCGCCGTACTCGCCCGCCGGCTCGATGCGGTGCGGCGGGTGGCGGAACGTGGCGAGCGCGGCGGCAACGTCTGCCGCGGTGGCCAACCCGCTCTCCAACACCAGCGCCGCAGCGGCGAGGGCGTTGGTGACGTCGTGGGGCAGGCTGCGTGTCATTGCCGACACCGGGGCGATCGCACCGGCGGGGCCGACGAGGTGGCCGCCCTCCACCCGGTAGTCGGCACCGTCGGCACCGAACGTGCGGGTGATCCCCCCGGCGGCGTGCAGGTTGCGCATGACCACCGGGTCGGCGGCGAACCCGATGGCGACATCACCCTCGCGGCGATGTGCCCACATCCGCGCCTTGGCGGCCTCGTAGGCGGCCAGCGACGTGTGCCAGTTCTGATGGTCCGGGGCCAGGTTCAGCCATACGGACGCCTCTGCACGGAACGCGTCGATCCAGTTCAGCCGGAAGCTGCTGCACTCCACCACGAAGGTGTCGTACGGGCCGTCGAGCGCCGCCGCCAGCGGCACCTCGGTGTTGCCGACGGCCGCCGGAGCATGCCCCGCGGCAGCCAGCATGTGGGCGGCCAGCAGCGTCGTGGTGGTCTTGCCGTCCGTGCCGGTGACGGCCAGCATCGGGCGCGGGCCGGCGGGCCGCTCCTGCTCCCACAGGTAGGCGAGATCGATCTCGGTCCGTAGCGGCGTGCCGGCGGCCAGCGCCGCACCGACCACGGGGTGGGTCTCCGGCACCCCGGGTGCGGGGCAGACGATGTCCGCCTCGCGCACGAGCGCGGCGATCGCATCCTCGTCGGGGGCCTCCACCAGCGTGGTGCCCAACTCGCGGGCGCGGGCGCGCTTGGCATCGGTGCCCTTGTCGTCGGCCACCAGGACGCGCCAGCCGCGGCCGACCAGTTGATCGGCCAGAGCGTCGCCGCTGAGGGCCAGCCCGTACACCAGCGCGGTGCTCACAGGTTGTCCGTCACCCTCGTGAAGTCGGCGATGAAGATGCCGAGCGCACCGGCCACCAGGACGCCGCTGATGATCCAGAAGCGGATGATGACGGTGGTCTCCGGCCAGCCGACGAGCTCGAAGTGGTGGTGGATCGGCGACATGCGGAACAGCCGCTTCTTGCGGCCGGAAGCCTTGAACACACCCATCTGCACCGCCACCGAGCCGGCCTCCATCACGTTGATGCCGCACAGCAGCACCAGCAGCAGTTGGGTGTTGGTGGTGAGTGCCATCCCGGCGAGCGCCGTGCCGAGGGCCAGTGCCCCCACGTCGCCCATGAAGATGCGCGCCGGCGCGGCGTTGAACCACAGGAACCCGGCGCAGGCGCCGGCGAACGCCGCGGCGAGCACCGCCAGGTCCAGCGGGTTCACCACGGCGCCGTAGACGTCCGGGTTGCGGAATGCCCAGTAGGCGATGATCGCGAACGCGCCGAAGGCCATCATCGCCGAGCCGCCGGCCAGGCCGTCCAGACCGTCGGTAACGTTCACCGCGTTGCTGGTGCTCCAGATGATGAGGCCGGCGAACACCACCCACACGGGCCACGGCAGGTGCCACCCGGGGAAGCTTGCCCGGGTGAACGACACGTTGGTGCTGACGCTGGTGGACGTGACCAGCCACCAGGCCAGCAGCATGGACAGGCCGAGTGTGATGTACGACTTCTGCTTCCAGAAGATGCCGCGGTTGTGGCGCTTCTTGACCTTGATCCAGTCGTCCAGGAACCCCATGCCACCCATCACGAGGATGCCGACCCAGAGGATCATCGCCTGGTCGGAGAGGGCCAGGTTGGGGCGGAGGTGGGCCACCAGCCAGCCGGCGAGGGCGGCGAGGATGATGGCCAGGCCGCCCATCGTCGGTGTGCCCTGCTTCTTCATGTGGTGCTCGGGGCCGAGGTCCTCCTTGCCCAGGATCGGCTGACCCATCACCCGCTCGCGGAAGAACGTGATGAGGTAGCGGGTGACGATCAGCGACACGAGCATGGCCGTCACTCCGGCGAGCATGACAGCGATCACGTGAGGGCCTCCAGGAGCTCGCGGGCGACGGCTCGGTCGTCGAACGGCAGCACTCGGCCACCGATGGTCTGCGTGGTTTCGTGACCCTTGCCGGCGATGACGACGACGTCGCCCTCGGCGGCCGTCCCGAATGCCAGGGTGAACGCCTGGCGACGGTCGGGCTCTGTCACAACCACGTGACGGTAGTCCGAGGGCACCCCCTCCAACACGGCATTGATGATGGCGGCAGGGTCCTCCGAGCGCGGGTTGTCCGAGGTGACCACCACCCGATCGGCCAACTCCGCGGCCGCTCGGCCCATCTCCGGACGCTTGTCCCGGTCACGGTCGCCGCCGCAACCGAACACGGTGATCACCTTCCGCCCGGCGGCGACTGCCCGGGCGGCACCCAGCGCCTCCCGCAGCCCATCAGGAGTGTGGGCGTAGTCCACGATCACGGCGAACGGCTGACCGGCCTCCACCGGCTCGAAGCGGCCCGGCACCGGCCGGGCGGTGGCCAGGCCTGCCGCGACCACCTCGTCGGCGATGCCGAGGGCCGACGCCGCGCATGCGGCGGCCAGGCTGTTCATCGCGTTGAAGGCCCCACCGAGGGCGACTTCCACCCGGTGGCCGCGCCAGGTGTACGCGTGGCGGGTGGGCGTGACCACCAGATCGGTCAGGTCCGCCGCCCCGAACCCACGCATCGGGACCGGGGCGGTGTCCACCAGGAGCCGTCCGTGCACGTCATCCTCGTTGGCCAGGCCGAGGTCGGTGAGCTCCGGCCGGAACAGCAGCGCCTTGGCGGCGAAGTAGCGCTCCACGGTGCCGTGCAGGTCCAGGTGGTCGCGGCCCAGGTTCGTGAACACGGCCACGTCGAAGTGGCAGCCGGCGACGCGGTCCAGCGCGAGGGCGTGGGAGGACACCTCCATCACCGCCGCTGTGCGGCCATCGGCGACGAAGCCGTGCAGCAGGGCCTGCAGTTCGGGCGACTCGGGCGTCGTGTGCTTGCCGGTGAGGGTGCCGATGACACCGGTGGGCCAGCCGGCGTGCTCGAGCACCGCGGCCAGCAGCATGGTGGTGGTGGTCTTCCCGTTGGTGCCGGTGACGCCCACCATCTTCAGCGAGCGCGCCGGGTGCCCGAAGAACGCGGCCGCCAGACGGCCCATCGCGTCGCGGGCGTTGGGCACCACCACCTGAGGCACCGTCACCGGCAGCGCTTCCTCCACCACGAGGGCCACCGCACCCGCACCCACGGCGGCGGCGCCGAAGGCGTGACCGTCGACGGTGCCGCCCCGCAGGCAGCAGAAGACGGCACCAGGCGTGACGGCGCGAGAGTCGTAGGTGACCGAGCTGACCTCAGGGTCCGCCTGCGGCCCGGTGGCCGCCACCGCCGATGGGCCCGTCGCCGCCGGCAACCCGGCGTCGCGGAGCAGTTCACCGAGTCGTGCGTTCATCGGCTCAGCCTGCCGGACAGCCCTGGTAGCCGGGCGTCGGGGTGATCGCCAGTTCGTGGATGGCCTGGGTGGCGACTGTGGCGAACAGGGGGGCAGCGGCCTTGCCACCGAAGCGGTCGTTGGACGTCGGGTCCGGCTCGTCGATCGTCACGAGGATGGTCACCTCCGGGTTGTCGGCCGGGAAGAAGCCGACGAACGAGGCCCGGTAGGCGCGGTTGCCCGTGCCGCCATAGGTGCCGTCCGACTGGACCTTGTAGGCGGTGCCGGTCTTGCCGGCGACGGGCATGTCGGAGAGGCGGGCGTCCTTGCCGGTGCCGAAGCAGACGACGTCCGTCATCATGTCCGTCATCGTCGCCGCCGTCTCCGGCGCGAGCACC
Source organism: Acidimicrobiaceae bacterium (assembly GCA_020637295.1). Taxonomy (GTDB): domain Bacteria; phylum Actinomycetota; class Acidimicrobiia; order Acidimicrobiales; family Ilumatobacteraceae; genus UBA668. The sequence continues at coordinate 81,293 of JACJWF010000006.1, forward strand.
TGGTGGCTGGCGGCGGGATCGGTCTCCACCACCTGGCCGTCGGCGCCGATGGTGGCCAGCAGCAGCTTCGGCGCGACGTACGTGCCGCCGTTGGCCACCGTGTTCACGGCGGCGGCCAGTTGCAGCGAGGTGGCCGTGTAGCCGTACCCGAACGAGATGGTCGCCGGCTCGGCACCCTGCCACTCCGACGCCGGATTGAGGTCGCCGCCGCTCTCGTCGGGGAAGCCCAGCGCGGTGGGCTCACCGAACCCGAAGTCGGCCAGGTAGTCGTGGAACGTCTCGTCGGGCTCCTGCGAGGTGAGCTCCAGCGTGCCGATGTTCGACGAGTGCACGATGATGTCGCGCATGGTCATCGGCTGGGTGTCGTGGGGCTCCGCGTCGCGGATGGTCTGCTCCCACTGGCTGTTCTCGTTGAACACCACATAACCGGGTACGTCGATCGTGGTGTCCGGGCCGGCCAACCCCTGGTCCACGACCGACGACAGGCTGAAGACCTTGGCCACCGAGCCGGGCTCGAATGCCTCGACGGCCGCCAGGTTCGCCGCAGTCACGTACACCTCGCCGGTCTCGGGGTCGCGGACCACGTTGGCGATTGCGTAGATCTCACCCGTCCGGGTGTCCATCACCACCACGGTGCCGCCCTCGGCAGACAGGTCGGTGACGCGCTGCAGCAGGGCCTGCTCGACCTGGAACTGGAGGGACCGGTCGATCGACAGCACGAGGTCCACCCCGGGCACCGGGTCCACCGTGGTGGCGCCGGAGCCGGGGATCGACCGCCCGTTGCGGTCGTGCTCGCGCACCCGCTCGCCGTCGGTGCCCGTGAGCAGGTCGTCGTACTGCATCTCCAGTCCGGCGATGCCGATGCCGTCGATGTCCGTGCGCCCGAGCACGCTGCGCCCCACCTCGCCGCTGGGCATGATCCGCTTCGCTTCCGTGATCACGTCCACACCCGCCAGCCGGAGGGCCATCACCGAGTTCGCCAGTCCGTCGTCGATCTGGCGGGCGATGTAGACGAAGCTCTTCTCCTTGGCCGTGAAGGCCTCCTGCAGCGATTGCTGCTTCTCCGCGCTGAGGCCCAACATGGAGGCCAGCGTGGCCGCGACCCCGGTGGGGTCGGTGACCAGCTTGGGGTTGGCGATGAGCGTGCTGGAGGGGACGCTCAGGGCCAGTTCCCCACCGTCGCGGGCGAAGATGGTGCCGCGCTGGGCATGGAGGACGGACTCCGACACGCGTTGCGCCCGCCCTGCGGCGATCAGCGAGTCCGAGCCCCACGTCTGCAGGTAGAGCACCCGGCCGATCACGGCCAGGAACAGCAGCATCGACACGGCGAACACGGCCACCAGGCGGCGGCGCGAGTTGCCGGCGCGAAAGTGGATGGCCACCACCTGGGGCGGAGCCCCACGCCGGGTGCGGCCGGCCGGCGGGCGGCCGGCGGTGCGGCGCATGGCGCGCCCGCGACGCGTCGCCGCCGGCGGAGCAGCGGCATCGTGCCGACGGCGCCCCGCTGCGAGCCTGGGCTGCGCCGTCCCGCCGCGGCGGCGATGACGGGACCTGGCGCCCTGGCGCCGCCGGCCGCCGCGGCGGAGGCAGCGACGGCGCCGACTGCGACGAGGTCCGCGACGCCGACCGGGAGGGGGCTGCCGCTGCCGGACGGCGGCCGGGCGCCGGCTCGTGACGGCGCCCCAGGCCAGGGTCGCGCGGCGGCAGGCTGCGGGCGGTGCCGCCGTCGCGGGGGCCGTGACTGCGGGTACGGGTGGGGGTGCTCACAGCGAACCGCCGGCCTGTGCCTTGGTCTCGGCGTACTCGGCGAACTCCTCCTCGATGGTGGGGCCGTCACCGCTGCCCTCGGGAGCGCCGGCGCGCTGCACCTCGGCCAGCACGTCCGGGTCCAGCGACACGAACTGGGTCTGGCGGGCCGGCACCATCCCCAGCGCCGCCGCCTCCTGCGCCAGGCGGCCGGGCGACCTCAGCTCGGCGCGCTCGCGGCGGAGGTCGTCATAGCTGGCCTGAGCCGTGCGGATGCGGCGGTCGAGCGTGTCCAGCTGCACCTGCCGTTCGGCCAACTGGGTCTGGAAAGCGGCGGCCGCCATCATCAGGCCGAACAGCACCACCGAGGCGACGGCTATCAGCCTGGCGGTGCGGCGACGGCGCGGGACCACGGTGAGCAGCGCCTTGGTGGAGCCGGCGGGAAGCGGCTCGGTGGTCTTCACGAGGGCGCGCTCTGCCGTGGGCACGTCGCCGTGCACCCTCGTGCGCACCGTTGCGGCACGCTCGCTGCGAGCTGCCATCGCCATGTCGAATCCCTACCTGCCTCTGCCCGCCGCTTCCGGCCTCGGGCGGGGTGCCCGGGCCGCTGTGTTCATTCCGCCGGCGGCACGCTGCGGCGCGTGCCCCGGCCGTGCATCACAACCGCCCGCGGGTCGGTGTGTCCTCGATCCGTTCCACCACCCGCAGCCGGGCGCTGCTCGCCCGTGGGTTGGTCTGCTGCTCCTGCGCGCTCGGGCGCTTCGGCACGCCGCGCACCACCCGGACGGTCTGTACCGCGTCGCACACGCAGGGCAGCTCGGGTGGGCAGAGGCAGCCGCCGGTCTCCGCCTCGCGGAAGCGGTCCTTGACGATGCGGTCCTCGCCGGAGTGGTAGCTGAGGACGGCCAGGCGGCCGCCGGGCGCGGTACGGTCGATCGCCGTGTCCAGCGCGGAGGGCAGAGCATCCAGCTCCCCGTTGACCTCGATGCGGATGGCCTGGAACGTGCGCTTGGCCGGATGCCCACCGGTGCGCCGCGCCGGAGCCGGGATGGCTGCCACGATCACCTCGGCCAGTTCCACCGTGCTCTCGATCGGGCGGGCGGCGACGATGGCCTGCGAGATGCGGCGGGCGAAGCGCTCGTCGCCGTACTGGTGCAGCACCCGGGTGAGGTCCTCCACCGAGTAGCCGTTCACCACGTCGGCCGCCGTCCACGCCTGGGTCTGATCCATGCGCATGTCGAGCAGCGCGTCCGAGCGATAGGAGAAGCCCCGCTCCCCCACGTCCAGCTGGGGAGAGCTGACGCCGAGGTCGAAGAGGGCGCCGGACAGGGTGTCGATCGAAAGTGCTTCCATGGCCGTCTCGAGACCGTCGAACCTCGTGTGGAACACCTGCAGCCGATCGCCGAAGCGGTCAAGGCGCTGCATCGCCGCGGCCAGCGCCCGCTCGTCCCTGTCGATCCCGAGGATCGACAGGTGCGGCCAGGCCTCCAGCAGCGCCTCGCTGTGCCCCCCGCCGCCGAGCGTGGCATCCAGCACGTACCCGGAGGGCACGGTGCCGAACAGGGCGGTGATCTCGTCGACCATCACCGGGAGGTGATGGAAGCGTGGCCGCTCCTCCATGTGGTCACCACCGTCCATCTGCAGCCCCCCGGATCGCGGGTGCCGCCGGGATGTCTCCCCGGTCGTGCGAAACGGAAGCGGGCGGAGTGTGGGCTGTCCATCTTGCGGCCCGGGAGGCTGCAGATGGGCGGGGTGAGGTGTGCATCGGCGTATGGGTCGAGGTGTCGGGTTGACGTGGTGTCGGGTCTCGGTCCTCCTCTTCGTGGTGGTGGTTGGGTGGGGTCACTCGGCGCCGGCCATCTCGACGCTGGCGTCGGCCTCGACGCGCGCGTAACGGTCCGGTGTCCAGATCTCCAGGCGATCGAAGGCGCCGGCCACGGTGACGGCCGCCTCCGTCCGCAGTTCGGCGTAGGTGCGCAGTTGCTCGTCGACGTTGATCCGGCCCTGCTTGTCGATCGTCACCTGCTGGGCGGAACCGGCCAGGGCGCGGAGGTGGTTGAGCGGCACTTCTTTGGCGGCGACGCGGGCCCGCATGGCCTCGGCCTCGGCCTCGAACACGGCAGCGGGCACCACGGTGAGGCACATGCCCGGTCCCTTGGCCACGTAGCAGTGCTCGCCGAGGCCGGAGCGGAAGCGCGACGGCAACGCCAGGCGCCCCTTGTCGTCGAGTTGACGCTCGTACGCCCCGACGAACAGCACCGTGGGTCACCCCTTCCGCTGGATTGGCGCCTGCCTCGGGAACCCATCCACGGGTGGCGCGAACCCGTGTTTTCCCACTGAGTCCCCATTCTGTCGCCACTTTTCCCCACCGTCAACCATTTCCCCCCATCTCGCGCCACCATCCTCCCCCCCGACCCCCCGCACAACCTCCCCACCACTCCCCGATCTCCCCCTGCCCCCGTCGCCCGCCCCCATCCCTTCCCGCACCGAACTTGTCGCGGCCGGACCTCGAGAATGCCCGGTCAGAGGCGCGACAAGTTCGGGCCGCCGGAGGATCGGTGGGGGCGGGCGGGGGCGGGCGGGGCCGGCTCGGCGGGCTACGGGAGGGCGGCGACGAGCGCGTCGCGCAGGGCCGCAGGGTCGACGGAGACCTCGGCGGCCACTGGGGCCAGTGCAGCGGCCGACGGGCGCGGCGCGGCCACCAGCGCCGCGGCGACCTCGGGCCGCCAGCGCAGGTGGCACATGCTCTGGAAGCGGGCCCAGTGGCGGGTGCGGCGTTGGGAGATGCCGACCAGCTTGGCCGCCGTGCCGGGCACGACGACTTCTCCGGTACCGGTGCCAGCCCAACAGACCTGGGCCGACCACTCCGACGGTTGGAATGCGGCTGCGTGGACCGCTGCGTCGATGCCCAGGGAACCGAGCGCAGCCGCCCACACCTCGCCGACCCACACCATGGCCCTGCCGACGTCGTCAGACCACAGCAGATCGCCGGCGGGGATCACCAGGTCCAGCCAGACGAACTCGCCGGGGAACAGCAGCACCCCTCCGCCGCCGCTGCGGCGGCCGGCCACGTCCACGCCGAGCGCGCGGGCGACCCGGACGTCCACCGTCGAGTCGCGTTGTGACGACCCGAGCACCAGCGTGCGGCGGTCGGCCTCGTGGAACACCGCGGCACGCTCGGGCGCGGGGTCCGTGGCGTGAAAGGCGGCCGTGTCGCCCCGGGTCGTCCGCACCGACCACGCCACCACGTCACCCGGCGTCACGCGCCCACTCTCCCACGCCGGACGTGTCCGGCGGCAGACGCCGTCAGCTGGCGGCCAGCAGGTAGGGCTTCCACTCCTCGGGTACGCGGGCCACGGCGGCGGCGATCCAGCTCTCCCCGCGCGGGGCGCGGGGCGGGCGGGCCAGCGACATCCCCGCTTCGGACGGGGTGCGGTCGCGCTTGCGGTGGTTGCAGGGACGGCAGGCGGCGGCGACGTTCTCCCACGTGTGCTGGCCGCCGCGGGACCGGGGCACAACATGGTCGATGGAGTCGGCGTAGCCGCCGCAGTACTGGCAGCGGCTGTCGTCGCGGGCGAAGATGGCGCGGCGGGACATGGAGGTGCGGCGCTGGAACGGCACCCGCACGACGTAGCGCAGACGCACCACGGACGGACTGGGCAGCACCAGGGTGGGACTGTGCAACTCGGAGCCGTCGTGGGCGATGAGGTCGGCCTTGTCGGCCAGCACGAGGCAGGCAGCCCGGCGGGCGGGCACGACGGAGAGCGGCTCGAAGGTCGCGTTGAGGACCAGGGCTGCTCTCATCCGGCGGACCCTACCGAGCCGACCGATCGAGGTGGAGCAGTATTTCGGGGCCGCGCGGACGCCGCCGGACCCTCGGGGCGATCACCCCGCCTGGTCGTGCCGCTTGCACCACGTGAGGTAGTTCAGCACATCGGCGGTGTCGATCGGGTGATCGTACGAGCCGTACTGGGTGACGAGCCGGAAGTGCAGGTAGTCGGCACTCGGCACGGGCAGGAAGGGCCGGCGGCGCCACCATCCGGCCGGGGTGGTGCGCTTCCACTGGCGCAGCGCCGTCACCCACAACGACGGGCGACGGGCGACGGCGGCTCCCGCACGCAGCAGCAGGCCGGTCACTTGGCGACGGGCTCCTTCGGCAGGCCGAGCACCATCTCGCCGATGATGTTCCGCTGCACCTGCGACGAGCCGGCGTAGATGGTGCCGGCGCGGGCGTTGAGGAAGGTGCCGACCCAGCTCCACGAGCTGTTCGGCGCGCCCTCGTCGTCGGTCTGGAAGCTGGACGACGGGCGGCGGCCGCTGGGGATCATCGCGTCCGGGCCCAGCAGGTCCACGGCCAGCTCGGTGACGACCTTGTGGTACTCGCTCCAGTACAGCTTGCTGATCGCGGCGTCGGGGCCGGGGTGATGGCCTGCGACGAACTTGGTGAGCACCCGCATGCCGCTCCAGCGCATGATCTGTACCTTGCCGTAGCAGTCGGCCAGCCGCTGGCGGATGATCGGGTCGTCCGCCCGGCCGCGCTCCTTGGCCAGCAGCAGCAGGCGGTCGACCTCGGCCTGGAAGCGGATCGGCAGGGTGGCCGCGGCCTCGCCGCGCTCGTAGCCGAGGAGGGTCATGGCCACGGCCCAACCGTTGTTGACGCCGCCGACCACTTCGTCCTTCGGGGTGGTGGCGTCGGTGTAGAAGACCTCGTTGAACTCGCTCTCGCCGGAGATCATCTTGATCGGGCGGACCTCGATGCCGGGCTGGCGCATGTCCACCAGCAGGAAGCTGATGCCCTTGTGGCGGGGGGCGTCGGGGTCGGTGCGGGCGAGGGTGAAGATGTGATCGGCGAGGTGGCCGGCCGACGTCCAGATCTTCTGGCCGTTGAGCACCCACTGGTCGCCGTCCAGTTGCGCCTTCAGGCCGAGGTTGGCCAGGTCGCTGCCGGCGTTGGGCTCCGAGTACCCCTGGCACCAGACGTCCTCGCCGGACAGGATGCGCGGCAGGTAGCGCTGCTTCTGCTCCGGGCTCCCCCACTGGAGGAGGGTGTTGCCCAGCATCTGGATGCCGAACACGTCGTTCGGGCCGCCGGTGGGGACGCCGGCGCGGGCGAACTCCTCGGCGACGATGACCTGCTCCAGCGGCGACAGGCCGGCGCCGCCGTACTCGACGGGCCAGCCGGGGGCGAGGTAGCCGGACTCGAAGAGGGTGCGCCGCCACTCGGTGACGAAGTCGGTGAGCGCCTGCCCCTCGAGGCGGCCCATCCCGTGCCAGTTGGAGGGCAGCTTCTCGGCGAGGAACGCCTGCACCTTCTCGCGGTAGGCCTCGGCTTCAGGGGTGTACGTCGGACGCATACCCGGATGTTACTCCCCGGTAGCAATCCCCGTCATGCCCGGGTCGGAGGGTTTCGTGCACCCCTCCGAGCCGGAAACCCTCCAACCGGGTCAGGCGCGGCCGTTGGCGTGGGCTCGGCGGGCCAGGGCGGCGGCACCGACGAGCGACGCCATCTGGCCGAGGCCGACTGGGACCACCCGGAAGCCGGAGGTGAAGCTGAGCCGGGCGCGCTGATCCAGCTCCGACTGGCAGGACGCGAAGAAGGGCTCACCGAACCCCAGCGCGACGGACCCGCCGACCACGGCCAGCTTCAGGTCGCAGACGGCGCCCAGCCCGGCCAGCGCCCGGCCGACCAGCAACCCGGTGCGCTCGACGATGGCCTGCGGCGCCCGCTGCGGCGGCCGGCCGGTCTCCGCCTCGATGGCAGAGCCGCTGCAGTAGGCCTCCAGGCAGCCGAGGCCGCCGCACTCGCACCGTCGCCCCTCCGGCTCCACCACCATGTGGCCGACATGGCCGGCGTTGCCAAGCCTGCCTTCCAGCATCCGGCCGCCGACCATGATCCCGCCGCCGACACCGGCGCCGATGACGACAGCAGCGAAGTCGCGCACGCCGACCGCAGCGCCACGCCAGGCCTCGCCGAGCGCCACGGCCTTGGCGTTGTTGTCCACCACCGTGGGCAGATGGGTGAGCTCCTCCACCTGCGCACCGAGCGGGAAGTCGCGAAGGCTGGGGATGTGCAGCGGCGCCACCGTGCCGGCGTCCGGGTTCATCGGCCCGCCGCAGCCGACACCACAACCGAGCGGGCGACTGGGTGCCGCGGCGAGGACCCGTCGGACCAGACGCGCCAGCGCCGGCCACACATCCCGGGGCGGCGTGGCGACCCGGTCGCGCAGCACGACCTCGCCGCCGACGTCGACGATCGCGGCGCCCAACTTCGTCCCGCCCACGTCGATCGCCAGGTAGCAGTCGCTCACGCTGACCGACGGTAGCGGCCCACTGACCGAACGGGGTGGTCACGCCCGTCTACCCTGTCGCCCGTGACGGTCGCCCCGAACCCGCCCTCCTCCACGTTCGCCCAGCTGTACGACGCCATCACGGGCAACATCGCCTCGGTGGTCCATGGCAAGCGCCAGGCCATCGACCTGGCGGTCATCTGCCTCCTGGCGGAGGGCCACCTCCTCATCGAGGACGTTCCAGGTGTCGGCAAGACCAGCCTGGCCAAGGCGCTGGCGGCGTCGATCGACTGCACCTGGAAGCGGGTGCAGTTCACCCCCGACCTGCTGCCGGCCGACCTCGTGGGCGTCAGCGTGTACCAGCGGGCCAGCGAGCAGTTCGTCTTCCAGCCGGGTCCCCTCTTCGCCAACATCGTCCTGGCCGACGAGATCAACCGGGCCTCACCGAAGACCCAGTCGGCGCTGCTGGAGGCCATGGAGGAACGCCAGGTCAGTGCGGACGGCCGCAGCTACCCGCTGCCGGAGCCGTTCATGGTGGCCGCCACCCAGAACCCGGTGGAGCAGGAGGGCACCTACCGGCTGCCGGAGAGCCAGCTGGACCGCTTTCTCATGCGCCTGTCGCTCGGCTACCCCGGCCGCCAGGCGGAGCTGATGATCCTCGACACCAACGGCGTCACGGACTCGCTCGCCGCCCTGCAACCCGTGGTCAGCGCGGCCGAGGTGATGGCCATGCGCGACGCCGTGCGCGCCGTGCACATCGCCCCGCTGCTGAAGGGCTACATGGTGGATCTGGCGGAGGCCAGCCGCCGGCACGCCGGCCTCACGCTGGGCCTCTCCCCCCGTGCCACCCTGCAGCTCGCCCGCGCGGCCCGAGCCCACGCCGCCTCGCAGGGCAGGGAGTACAGCACTCCCGACGACGTGAAGGCCGTGGCTGCGCCGGTGCTGGCCCACCGCGTGCTCGTGCGAGCGGACGCTGCTTCCCGCGGGCTCACCGCAGAGCAGGCGATCGACGAGGTCCTCGCCGCCGTCCCGGTGCCAGCGGGGCGCTGATGCCCACCCGCCACGGCTGGGCCGCCGTCGCCGCGGCCATCGGCACGGTGGTGTCGGGCCGGCTGTTCGGCGTGCTGGAGTTGTACGTGGTGGGCGCAGCGCTGCTCGCCGCTGCGGTGGTCGCCGTCGTCCTCGTCAACCGGCCCCTGCCAGCGCTGCGGGTGCGGCGCCTCGCCCGGCCGGCCACCGTCGCCACCGGCGAGCCTGCCCGCGTGGACCTCCAACTGCTCAACGACGGCCGCACGCGCACGCCCCGCCTGCGGGTGTGGGAACCCGTCGGCGAGCGCGGCGGTGCCCCCATGCAGATGGCGCCGCTGCCTCCTGGCGAGGACGCGGCTGCGGCGTACCGCGTCCCCACTGCCCGCCGCGGCATCGTCACCACCGGCCCGATGCGCGTCGAGTGGACCGACCCGCTGGGCCTGGCGAAGCGCACCACCCGCCTGCCGGGCCGCGGCGAGGTGCTGGTGGTGCCGGAGCGCGTGCCGATGATGTTCCCGGGTCTCGGCAGCAACGGCCCCCTGGGCACCCACCTGCGAATGAAGGCCATGGGCCGCAGCGGCAGCGAGTTCCACTCGCAGCGCGAGTACGTGCCCGGCGACGATCTGAGGCGGATCAACTGGAAGTCCACCGCCCGCACCGGCACGCTGATCGTCCGCGAGCCGGCGATGGAGACCGTCCACCGCTGCACCGTCCTGCTGGACACCGATGCCGGGCAGTACGACGGCGAAGGCTTCGAGCGCGCCGTCAGCGCCGCAGCCAGCATCATCTCGGCGGCGACGGCGCACGGGGTGGCGACACGCCTCGTCGCGCCGGGACTGGACCTGCGCGGCCCGGACGTCGCCCACGAAGCGCTCCGTTGGTTGGCCACAGTGCAACTCGACGACCGTGACGAGCAGCCGCCGCTGGCCACCCGCGCCCACCTCGAGGGTCTCGGCCTCCTGGCAGTGGTCACCGGACGGGTCGGCTCCACGGCTGAGCGCGTCGCCGTCGAGGCGTGTGGGCCGGACGAGACACTGGTCTCTGTCGTCACCATGGAGGTCGCGCCGTCCCGCCGTTTCGTGGTGGCGGCCACGTCGCTCCTTGAGTTGGAACAGGCCTGGCAGCGCCTGGTCGAGGGATCGGCGGCGTCATGACCACCTGGCGCGAACGCGTCGCCGACGCCCGGCTGCCGGCCACGGCGTGCCTCACCGCGCTCACGGTGGTGACGGTCGTAGCGCACACGCGGGTGTTCGCCGACCACGACTTCCTGCGGCCGATGCTGGCCGTGGCCGTCGGCCTGCACGTCCTCGCGGCCACACTGCGGGTGGTGCGGGCCCCGGTCTGGGTGGCCTTCCCGGTGCAGGTCATCGGCGCGGTGGAACTGCTGGCGCTCGCCTACTACCGGTCGACGATGACCGGTCCGCTCCCCACGATGCGGACGTGGGAGATGGTGCGCATCGACCTGCGCCTGGTGGCCGATCAGTTCTCCACGGCAGTCGCCCCCGTGCCCAGCACCGGCAGCTATGCGATCGTTGCCGCGGTCGGCATCGCCCTTGTCGTCCTGCTGTCGGATGCGTTCGCGTTCCGGGCGATGGGCCAGATGGAAGCAGTGGTGCCGGCGGGGATCCTGTTCATCATCACCGCCGCGCTGGGTGTCGACCGCGACCGCGTCCTGCTCGCAACGGTGTGGGTGGCCGTGGCGCTCCTCACCGCCGGCGTGCTGAGGTTCCAGCAGCGCAGCGACGACATCGCGTGGGTGGGGGGTCGCCGCGCCCGCCTGCTGACGGCGTTTCCCGCCATCGCTCTCGCCGTGTCCGTCAGTGCAGTGGCCGCCGCAGCCGTCGCGCCACGCCTGCCCGGTGCCGGCGAGAAGGGGCTGGTAGACACCCGCAACCGGCTGGGCAGCGTCACCGAAGTGCTCAGCCCACTGGTGGACATCCGCGCCAACATCGTCAACCGCAGCAACCTGCAGATGTTCACCGTCACCAGCAGCGACGGCGGCCACTACTGGCGGGTCATCGGCCTTCCCCGGTTCGACGGCAACGCCTGGAATCCGCCGGAGGAGACGCTGGTGCCGATGGGCAACCGTTCCGACGACGTCACCACCGGCACCGTGACGGTGGACCAGGTGTTCGAGATCTCCGGGCTCGGCGGGTCGCTGGTGCCGGCCGCGTACCATCCGGTGCAGGTGTCGCCGGATGACGTCTACTGGGCCGCCGACAGCGAGAGCCTGGTGCTGCCCGACGGCAACGTGCTGAACAGCGGCGACTCGATTGCCGTCCGTTCGCTGGTCCCCAACCCGTCGCAGGCGGAGTTGCTGGCGGCCACCGCCAGCGGCGCGCCGGCCGCCTACTACGAGTTGCCCGATTCTGCCTGGGCCGCCGCCCGACCGACCGCGGTCACGGTCACCGCCGGGGCAGCGACGCCCTACGAGCAGGCGCTGGCGCTGCAGAACTGGTTCCGCACCAACTTCACCTACGACACCGATGTGCAACTGGGCAACAGCACCGACGCAATCACCGCCTTCTTGCGCGACCGTCGCGGCTTCTGCCAGCAGTTCGCCGGCACGTTCGCCGTCATGGCCCGGTCCATCGGGCTGCCGGCCCGGGTGGCAGTCGGCTTCACCCCTGGCGAACTCCAGGCAGACGGCAAGTACCACGTGTACGGCCGCCACGCCCACGCCTGGCCGGAGGTCTGGTTCGACGGCATCGGGTGGATCCCGTTCGAGCCCACGCCTGGGCGCGGCAGCTCGGACAGCGAGCCGTTCACCGGTGTGCCGGCGGCGCAGGAGGGCGCCTCCGCCGGCACCGGTGGCAGCGGGCAGGGCGGATCCAGCCCCACGCCCACCACACGCCCCCAGGACCCCGACGCCAATCCTGATGACCCCCGCGACGGCGGCGCCGCAGGCGGGGGTGCGGATGGCACCGGTGGCACGCCGACGCCGTCCGCACCCCAGCAGATGCCGGCGGCGCTGCTCGCCGTGCCGATCGTGCTCGGCCTGCTGGCGCTCTGGGCGTTGATCGTGCCGTTCGTCGCCCGATGGCGGGCGCGCCGGCAGTTGCGCTCCCCCGCCGAGCGGGTGGTCGGCGCGTGGCACCGGGCGCGTACGGCGCTGACGCTGGCCGGGGTGGAAGACCATGCCGACGACACGCCGGTGCAGTTCGCCATCCGGGCGGACCGGGCCGTTCCGGTGGACCATCGCACCGTGCGGACGCTGGCCGACCAGGTGACGAAGGTCGTCTACGCCGAGTCGGACGTGGACGACACGACGGCGGCGACGATGGAACGGCTGAGCGTGGACGTGCAGCACCGCTGCCGGGACCTGCAGGGCTGGTGGACACGGCTGCGGATGCGGCTGGACCCACGCCTGGCCTGGCGGCTGGCGTCGGGCTGAGTGCCCCGGCGCCCGGCGCTGGGGCGGCTACTCGCCGGAGCGGGAACGGGGCGGGCCGAAGCGGCCGCGCATTGTCTCCGACAGGTGGGACAGCCCGGCCTCGCCCAGCGCACGTGCATGGCGTTCGGCGATGACGACGCAGACGACCGCCCCGATGAAGGCGACGAACGCCAGGTAGGGGCTGACGGAGAGCAGGCCGATGGTGAGGACCAGGCACACCAGCGCCGCAGCGCCGGAGAGCACGAGGCCCTTGCGGCTGCCGCCCTTGGCCGGGTGCAGGGTACGGCCGAACCCGGGGTCGCGCTGCAACTGCTCCTCGATCTGGCGGAGGATGCGTTGTTCGTCTTCCGACAGCGGCATGTGGACTCCTGCGCGACGGCCCCGACGACCGGACGGCCTGGGACGCATCTTCGCAGATGTCACGCCCTCAAGCAACGCGTGCCGTGACCACCGCAGGTGAACTTCCGGTGCCGGGACACACCGCCCGGAACGGCCTCAGCCGCCCTCCTGATCCGGCCCCCACTGCTGGGCGCCCTTGCGGACCACCCGAAGGCCCCGGTCGCTGACGGCCGACGCCGGGCCGATGGCGGTGGAGCCGAAGCGGGAGCGGATCGCGTCCATCGTCTCCTCGGCGGCCTGCCACTCCGCGGCGGTGGCCGCAGGCGGCGGGCCGGGCTCGCCTTCGCCGGCGGTGTCGAACAGGTCGGTCAGGCTCATCTGCTCCGCGGGCGGGCCGAACTGGGAGCCGGCGATGCCCAGCAGCCGCACCCCGGGTGTCGGGTCCAGTGTCGCCAGCAGCGGGGTGGCCGCGGCCAGGAGGGCGTGGGCGGTGGCGACCGGCGACGGCAGGGTGACGGAGCGGGTGACGGTCTCGAAGCCGGCGAAGCGGACCTTCACCGAGACGGTGCGGGCACCGGTGCCGTGGGCCCGCAGCCGGGCGGCGACGGCGTCGGCCAGGCGGACCAGTTCCCGCTGCAGTTCCTCGTGGGTGTACAGGTCGGTGGGGAAGGTCTCTTCGTGGCCGATGGACTTGGTGGGCCGGTCCACCTCCACCGGCCGGTCGTCGATCCCCAGGGCCAGCTGGTGCAGGTGGCGGCCGTGGGCCTTGCCGACCGCGCCGACCAACACCCGTTCCTCCAGGCCCGCCAGGTCGGCCACGGTGCGCACACCGAGGCGGGTCAGCTTCTCCAGGGTGGCCGGCCCCACACCCCACAGCGCCGTCACGGGCAGGGGGTGGAGGAAGGCCAACTCCTCCCCCGGCCGCACCTCCACCACTCCCCTGCCCTCGCGCACCCCGTCGGGCCGGGCGACCGGCTTGGCGGCCTCGGACGCCAGCTTGGCGAGGAACTTGGTGGGGGCCACACCGACGCTGCAGGTCAGCCCGGTGCGGGCCTTCACGTCCGTGCGGATGCGCTGGGCGATGGCGACCCCGTCGCCCAGCAGGCGGCGGGCGCCGGTGACGTCGAGGAACGCCTCGTCGAGTGCCAGCGGCTCGATCAGCGGGGTGACCGAGCGGAACACCTCGTGCACCTCGGCGCTGACCTCGGCGTAGCGGGCGTGGTCGCCGGGCAGGAAGACGGCGTGCGGGCACATGCGGCGGGCGACGGCGCTGGGCATGGCCGAGTGGACGCCGAAGCGGCGGGCTTCGTAGGACGCTGCAGCGATGACGCCTCGGCGCCCCGTCCCGCCGACGACCACCGGCTTGCCGCGCAGGTCGGGCCGGCGCAGCAGTTCGACGCTGACGTAGAAGGCGTCCATGTCGACGTGGAGGATGGTGCGCCCACCGGCCACGGCTCAGCCGACCCGGGTGATGTCCGCCGACCCCCGCTGGGTGCCGCGGAGCAGGAACTGGTAGCTGGCCGCCGCCTCGCCGCGCAGCCAGTCACCCACCGGCGTGTGCACCCACGGCGGGCTGAACGCCAGCAGGCCGGGGGCCTCGTCGGCGGTGCTGTGGCGGACCTCCTCGACGATGCCGTCGGGGTCGGCGATGACCACGTCGCCGGCGATCTCGTCGGCCTCCCACGCCTCCACCCGCAGCCGCCAGCCCATGTCCGGGGCGTCGACGGTGACGGTGTAGCGGCGGCCGGCCCACGACACCACGCTGAGGCCGGTCTCCTCCTTCACCTCGCGGGTGAGGCCGCTGAGGATGGTCTCACCCTGGTCGATGACGCCGCCAGGCGGCGTCCACTCCAGCGACTGGTCACGCCGCCGGTTGCCGACGAGCACCAGCCCGTCCCCGTGCCGGATGAGGGCACCTCCGACCAGCCAACGACGCATCCCAACAGTGTGGCACGGGCGGCCCCGCGCGCCCGCTGGCGCGCCGGGTGCACCGAACGGTCCTGACGTCGTTGTCGACATCGCCGGGGCAGCGCCGCACCCCTCACGCGTCCACGATCGAGCAGTCGTTGCCCGATGGCTCAATTGATCGAATGGCCGCATCGCCCGTCACGATGGGCGCCGCCAGGGAGGCGTCGTGTCGTCACGACGCCTCCGGCGATGGCAACTCGTACCTGGTGACCACGAGTTCGTCGCCGTCGAACTCCAGCTGCACGATGCCGTTGTCGACCAGTTGCACGGCGCCGTTCATCGCCGCGACGGCGGGAACTGCGAACTGCACGGCATGGCCTGAAGGCCTCAGCATCACGTAGTGCCCCGCGCCGTTCTCGCCGGGCGAATGGACGAACACGAGGACGGTCCCATCTGGCAGGCGGCCGTCCGGGGACACGCCACCGGCGCCGTCGGCAGCGGGGAAGTTCCATTGGCGCGTCTGTCCGCTCCATGTCACCCACACCCTCCCACCGGGGAAGAACTGCACGTCAGCCCGCTCGCCGACATCGAGGGGCAGTGTCGCGATCTCGACCATCGAGTCCCCCACGCGGACGAACGCGCTGCTGCCCTCGAACGTGATCGCCGACAGGCTGAGAAAGCCCTGTGCGGCGAACTCCCGGGCCGGAGCCGCCATGTTGCCGCCGACGTAGACGCGCAACACGTCGCTCGAACCATCAGCGCTGTCAGCCGTTGACTCCAGCACGTACACGGCCCCATCTGGACCGAGGGCGGGCGACGACACTGGCAGCGAACCGGACAAGAAGGGAGTGATCTCGACTTCTTCACCACCCGGGCTGACCACGACCCACCGTCGATTGACGAAGTCGTTGATCACGACGCTTCCGTCCGGCAGAACGACTGGGGACAGGGGCCTGGCAGGGTCGCACTCCGTGCAGCTCTCCACACCGAGTTGGCGCTCGCCGTCCCCGAGCGACGCCCGGTACAGCTCCACTCCATCGAGCACGCCCGCATCCGAGACCACCGATGACACATCCGTGACCAGCAGCGGCGCCACGACGGTCGTGGACGTCACAGCAGTCGTGCCGCCACCACTCGCCGACGTCGAGACCTCCGGCACGACCGTTGGGGCGCCAGCAGCGCCGCTCGTCGATGGACTCTGGGCCTGCCCCCCACCCCCAGCGGTGCAGGACATCAGCACAACCGAGGCAACGCCTACCAACCAGGCTCGCATCGCTACAGACTGCCCCATGGCGAGCTCGGTGTCCGCGCACCAGGGCGAAGCGCCTCGACTTCGAATCAGCGACGTCAACCTCGCCTCGTCGTCTTCGTGGCTCTGTCCGACCCCGGACTGATCAAGGTCATGAGCGAGTCGTCCTCTTAGGGTGGCGTCGGCGTCACCCCTCGTCGAAGGGCCAAGGCAGCTACCTGCTCCCGAGGAAGTAGATCTCCTTGCCGTTCCGCATCCGCTCGTCCATCGACTGCCTCCACACCTCGTACCCCTCGCCGAACGGGATCGGCCGCTGGCTGAACGAGAAGAGCGCCTCGAAGAAGTACGGCTCGTCGCGTGCCTCCTGCAGGCTCGCGCAGAGGTGAGCGGACACGGCGTTGCCTGCGATGGCGAAGCGACCGCACGCAGCAAGGACAAGTTCCTCGAGCCGTGTGGGATCCACCTCGTCCTGGATGCGTCCCCAGGTCATGAAGTACCGACTCTCGCCGGTCTCCAGGGCCAGTCTGACGGTGACGATGTCCTCCACGCCGTGAGCATCCCATATACCACGCAGCACCGATTCACAGGCCGGTTCTAGGGGGCAGGGCCATCCGACACCAGATCCGCCCTGGCGGCGTTGGACCACGCGGTACAGCTGATGCGGGTTCAGACGTGGGCAATCAGGGTCGCGGCACCGATTCCCGCGGCAAGACCGTTCAAGACGCCAACCTCCACGGGTCGCCGTTCCGAGGAGTCGCGGAGCAACGGCTCGACGCAAGCTGCGTGCAGCAATTCGGCACCGACACGTGCTGCATCGTCGCCGTCGCGAAGTGCGATTCCGCACATCCGGCATATGGGCGATCCAGTCACGCCGCGATCATCGAACAATGCGAGCGCGATGTCCAGCCACTGCTCACGTCGTCACGACAGCCGGTGTTCTCCGAGGACGATCAAAGCTGCGATTGGCTACTGCTCCACAGCGTCCCATCGGGCGTCGGCGTAGCCCTCGTCGAGGTCCCACCATCCCTCAGCCTTGCCCCTGAACAGCAATGACTTCGCCGCCACGAGGTCGCTCGCGGACGGCACGGTCACAGCGACGATCGGATCGAGACCCGAACCCACGCCCTGCCGCCCGGATGCGCAGATCGGTTCTAGGGTCCATCCGACACGAGATCCGCCTTGGCGGCGTTGGACCAGGCGATATCGATGAGTTGATCGAGCAGCTCGCGGTCCGGTTGACGGGTGTTGAGCACAGCCAGAAGGACAACGTCACCGGACACGACGGCGGCCTCGTAGTTGTAGCTGTCCGTCCGGTCGAGGCTCGTGATCAGGAACACGCGCCCCACCGCACCCACGTTCGGCGGGTCCAGCGCCTCCATCCTCCAACGACTGCCGGACGCGGAGGTGAACTCGCACGGCACGTCCAGGTCGGCACGCAACGCTGCCATCGCTGCATCGCCACTGCCGTAGCGTTCGATGCGCTCGCCGAAGATCGGGCCGTCGTCGGGGTCGATCGCCATGGCCACCGCCGCGCTCTGTTCGGGCTGGGCATCGCCAGATGACGGCACGCCGCAGAACGAGCCTTCACCCGGCTGCACCTCGAAGGGCAGCCAATCGCCGGGAAGCTCCTGAGCATCCACGAGTCCGGTCGACAGTGACGCGGGCTGCCGTGAGTCGCCACACGCACTGGCGAGAAGGGCAATGATGCACAGCCACCCCGCTCGACGCACGCGGTGCATCGTGCCCGAAGCCGGAGCAGGCTGTCCAGAGCGCAGCGCCGTCCAGAGCACGGACCGGCAGGTCAGGTCAGGGGCGAGTGTTGGCCAGGCGGATGGCGCTGATCAGATCCTGGGCGGCCCCGATGATGTCGACGACGGTGCTGGGTTCCTGACCCCAGAGCGCCCGTGCGGGAATGCTCGCGCGTCGGCGGCCGCTACCGGTGATGATGGTGATCTGCACGAACTCACTCTGCGGGAGGTCGTCCCGCTCGTCTGGCGGGAAGAGGTCGATCCTGCGGTCGCGATCACCGGCGCTGCGGTCACCCACCAAGGCGAGCCCGCGGTAGCTACCAGGGGCCAACGACGGCCTCCCGATACCTGCGAAGAGCGCCGATCTTGACCTCGGAAGGGGTCGTCATGCCCTCCGACATGCCGGAGGCGCGGGCTGCCGCTTCGAATCCGGGCAACTCGACCAACGACCCATCGGCGAGCACCAGATACGCCTTGGAGGCATCCACGTCTGGGCGGACACCGCCACCATGACGCGCACCGCCGAACGAGACCGACAGGCTGAGGAATCGTTCCGGCTCGGTCTCGACGACGCGTGTGTCAACGATGTCGGGCCAGGCGTAGCAACGCTGCCGACGATAGGCCCCACGAACTGTGACTCCGTGCGGCGACGCTTCAACTCGAGCACGAGCGGTCTTCACCAAGTTGACCGCAGCACCTGTGAACACCAGCGCGGCGGCCACGCGCGTCACGGTGCCAGCGTGCCCGCTCGCGAACGCCACACTGATGATCGCTGTCCCGATGACGCTCCCGAGAGCCGCCCAGAGCAGAGCACCGCCCGCCGGACCGAAGCGAAGACTCCCGTTCCTCATTCCAACCGCGAACAAGAAGTCCTCTCCCGGCTCCAGCCGGAACTCGCGGAAGGCCGGATCGGGCACGGGCCTCAGTCTGCCTCAGGCCCAACCCGTCGAACGCCCTGCACAGGCGTGCCCCGGCCACCCGCTCGACGACATCGTGCATCGCCGGCGGTTCAGCTGAACCTGCACCGCTCGTTCTGTGGTCCGGTTCGGGACGGAAGCCGCAACGATCCAGACCCAGAAGCGCGAGTGGCGAGAATCAGCCCCAGAAACCCGGGGGGTGACCGCCGCGGGCGGGTCAGAAGCCTTGGGCGCGGCGGCGGTGGCGGCCGCGGAAGTCGCTGATCCACAGCTTCGCCACCAGCACCAGGGCCTCGCTGACGATGCTGCCGGACAGCTTGGACTCGCCCTCGGTGCGGTCGGCGAACGTGATGGGGAACTCGACGATCTTCCCCTCGTGGCAGACCAGGCGGTACGTCATCTCCACCTGGAAGCCGTAGCCCTCGGCCTTCACCGTCTCGAACCCCATCCGCTCCAGCGCGGCGGAGCTGTAGGCCCGGTAGCCGGCGGTGGCGTCGTTGACCGCCAGGCCCAGCACGCCCGCGGCGTAGCGGTTGCCCCAGCGCGACAGCCACTTGCGCCGGCGCGGCCAGTTGACCACCCGGCCGCCCGGCACGTAGCGGCTGCCGATGCACAGGTCCGCCCCGTGCTCCACGTTGGCGATCAGCGCCGGCAGCGCCGCGGGCGGGTGCGACAGGTCGGCGTCCATCTGCACGCAGATCTCGGCGCCGGCATCCATCGCGTGGCGCAGGCCGGCGCGGTAGGCGTTGCCCAGGCCGTTCTTCTCCGTGCGGCGCAACACCTCGATCCCGCCGAGCTCGGCGTGCAGCGCCTCGGCCCGGTCGGCGGTGCCGTCGGGGCTGCCGTCGTCCACCACCAGCACGTGCACGTCGGGTGCGGCAGCCCGCACCTCGCGCAGCAGGCGGTCGATGTTGGCGATCTCGTTGTAGGTGGGGACGACCACAGTGGTGCGCACGGCTCGGCACTCTACGCTGGTCGCCGTGACCGACGACGATCGCCCCCTCTCCGCGCTCCCGTCCCCTGCCGCCCGGGCCGCCGCCTTCGTGTCCATCATCCTCGGCGGGTTCGCCGGCGGGCTGATCGGCTACACCCTGGTGGAGCTGCAGTGCCACGGCAACTGCGGCCTCGCCAAGGGCATCGGGGCGCTGGTCGGCGCCGTCGTGGCGGCCCTCGGGATGAGCGTCGTCGCCGTCCTCGTGCTGCGGGCCCTCGGCGAATGGCGCCAGATCGAAGCCCGCGAGCGGGCCGGCGGCTCGTGACCGGCTCGACCGAGCCGACCGAGCCGACCGGGCAGACCGACCTGGCCGAGTCCCTCACCCACCTCGCCGCACGCCTGGCCACGGAGGCCGGCCGCGCCGCCCGCGACGGGCGGGCCGCCCGCGGCATCGCCGCCAGCGCCACCAAGTCCACCGCCACCGACATGGTCACGGAGTTCGACAGGGCCAGCGAGGCCTTCATCGTCGCCGGCCTCCAGCAGGAGCGGCCCGACGACGGCATCGTCGGCGAGGAAGGGGCGTCCACCGAGGGCACCACCGGGGTCAGCTGGCTGGTGGACCCGATCGACGGCACCACGAACTTCCTCTACGGGCTGGCCGGATGGGGCGTCAGCATCGCCGCCCGCCAGGACGGCGAGACCATCGCCGCCGCCGTGTACCTCCCCGCCACCGACGAGCTCTTCACCGCCACGCTCGGGCAAGGTGCCCGGCTCAATGGAGAGCCCATCCGCTGCAGCACCGCCACCGCTCTTCCCCTCACGCTGGTGGCCACAGGGTTCGGCTACCGCCCCGAGCAGCGTGCGGTGCAGGCGGCCAGGGTGGCGGCGCTCCTCCCCCAGGTGCGCGACCTGCGCCGTT
Organism: Acidimicrobiaceae bacterium; assembly: GCA_020637295.1. Lineage (GTDB taxonomy): Bacteria > Actinomycetota > Acidimicrobiia > Acidimicrobiales > Ilumatobacteraceae > UBA668. The sequence continues at coordinate 101,763 of JACJWF010000006.1, forward strand.
TCGGCGCCGCCTCCGCCGACCTGTGCTACGCCGCCGCCGGCCGGGTGGACGCCTACTTCGAAGAGAACCTCGGCCCCTGGGACATCGCCGCCGGCGAGCTGATCGCCCGCGAGGCGGGCTGCCGCACCGGAGGGCTGGACGGCGGGAAGGCCCGGCCCTCGACCCTCCTGGCGGCCGCGCCCGGCATCTTCGAACCCCTCCGCGATCTGATCGCCCGGATCGACGCGGACCTGGCGGCCGGGCGTTCCGCCGCCGTCCAGCCCAACCGCTGAGCGCATCACCCGACTGACCTGGCAAGATGTGGGGCGTGGGAACTCGCATCCTGGCCGTGGAAGACGACGAGCGCATCCGCTCCGCGGTCAAGCTGGCGCTCGAGGACGAAGGCTGGACGGTGGACGAAGCCGGCAGCGGCGAGGAAGCCATCGACCTCTTCGCCCGCTCAGCCCCCGATGTCGTCCTGATCGACATCATGCTCCCCGGCATCGACGGCTTCGAGCTGTGCCGCAGCCTGCGACGCAACAGCGACGTGCCGATCGTGATGGTCACCGCCCGCAACGACACCCACGACGTGGTCGCCGGGCTGGAGGCCGGGGCGGACGACTACCTCACCAAGCCCTTCGCCCCGAAGGAGCTCTCGGCCCGCATCCGCGCCCTGCTGCGGCGCATCCGGCCGATCAGCCCCAACCACGCCAAGCTGACCTTCGGCGACCTCGAGATCGTGCCCGACGAAGGCAAGGTCACGCGCGCCGGCGAGGAACTGCATCTCACGAAGACCGAGTTCCGCCTGCTGTGCGAACTGGCCCAGAACCCGGGCCGGGTGTTCAGCCGGGAGAGCCTGCTCGACAAGGTGTGGGGCTACGACTACTTCGGAGACGGCCGCCTGGTGGACGTGCACGTTCGCCGCCTGCGCACCAAGGTGGAGGCGGACCCCGCGAACCCGCGCCACGTCGTCACCGTGCGCGGCCTGGGCTACCGACTCCAGTCGTGACCGACACCACGGCCGCGACCGTGCGCCCCACCCGGACGCAACGGCTCACGCGGGCGCTCGCCGAACTGCAGCCCCGCCGCGTCGGCCTGCGCACCCGCGTGCTCCTCATGTTCGCGTTCGGCGCCCTCTTCCTGTCCGGTTTCCTCGCCGCGGCGGCGTACTCGTTCGCCCGCAGCAGCCTGGTGAACCAGCGCGACCGGTCCGGCATCGAGCAGGCCTACCGCGACGCGCAGGTGGTCCAGAACGAGCTGAGCTCCAACAACCCGTCGGCCACCAACGCGGTGCAACGCCTGCAGGCGCTCGGTGTGGCCCGCTTCGTCATCAACTACCGCAGCGCCTGGAACGCCAGCTCGGCGAAGTACACCTCGGACCAGATCCCCGCGTCGCTGCAGACGCGGGTCCTCACCGATGGGCAGCCATCCCGCATGATCACCACCGTCGCCGGCCAACCAGTGCTGGTGGTTGGCATCCCCCTCACCGTCACGGAGGCTGCGTACTTCGAGTTCGTGCCGATGGACGACGTGGATTCGACGTTGCGCAGCGTCCTCTTCAGCCTGCTCTTCGCCGGCATCATCACCACCGTCGCCGGCGGCGGGCTGGGCACGCTGGTCGCCAGCAGGGCCGTCCGTCCGCTGGGCGACGCCGCGCAGGCGGCCAAGGCCATCGCCGGCGGGCGGTTGGACACCCGGCTCGCCCCCACCGACGACCGTGACCTCAGCATCCTCTCCAACGCCTTCAACGACATGGCCGCCGCCCTCCAGGCCCGGGTGGAACGCGACGCCCGCTTCGCCAGCGACGTCAGCCACGAACTGCGTTCCCCGCTGATGACCCTGGCGGCCAGCGTGGAGGTGATGAAAGCCCGCCGCGACGAGATGCCCGAGCGCGCCCAGGCGGCGCTGGACCTGCTGGTCGCCGACGTCACCCGCTTCCAGGGCTTGGTCGAGGACCTGCTGGAGATCTCCCGCTTCGACGCCGGCGCCATCCGCCTGAACCTGGAGGAACTGCTGGTGGCGGAGTTCGTCCGCAATGCGGTGGCCGTCAGCACGGCGCCGGCCACGCCCGTGGCGGTCACCGAGCGCGGCGAGCGGGTGCTCATCCAGGGCGACCGGCGCCGCCTGGCCAGAGTGGTGGCCAACCTCATCGACAACGCCCGCCTCCACGGCGGTGGCCCCGCCGAGATCACCGTCACCGAACCCGAGGGGGAAGGCGAGCCGCTCGGCCATGTGTGGATCATCGTCGAGGACCACGGCCCCGGCGTGCCCGAGGAGGAGCGCAACCTGATTTTCGAGCGCTTCGCCCGCGGCGCCGTTGCCGGCCGGCGCAGCACCTCCGACGGCGCCGGCCTCGGCCTGTCACTGGTGGACGAGCACGTGCGCATGCACGGAGGGCGGGTGTGGGTTGAGGACCGGTTGGACGGCGAGCCCGGGGCCCGCTTCGTGCTGGAGCTGCCGGCCGAGGAGTTGACCGAATGAAGGCCCGCCTCGCCATCCTCACCATGGCCGCCGCGCTGGGCGCCAGCGCCTGCGGGATCAGCGCCGACGACGCCCCCCGCGACATCCCTGCCGGCCAGCAGAGCCCCCTCGGCGTCAACTCGGACAGCGGCGCCGGCGCCTCGGTCGGCACGGCACGCATCTACCTCCTGCTGCCCGACGAGCCGGGTGGCTCGCTGCACCTCACCTCGGTCGCCAGAGACGTGCTGGACAGCCCGGAACGGGTACTCACCGCGCTGTTCGCCGGCCCCAACGCGGCCGAGTCCAACGCCCAGTACCGCACGGCCATCCCCACCGGCACCACGCTGCACTCGGCGGTGCTGCGCGGCGGCACGCTGCGGGTCGACGTGTCGGAAGAGCTGCTCCAGCTCTCCGGTGAGGCGCTGGTGGGCGCGGTCGCCCAGATCGTGTTCACCGGCTCGGAGCTGTCCGGCGTGCGTTCTGTGAGGATCGTGGTGGACGGGGTGGACCAGCAGTGGCCGGCCGGCAACGGCGAGCTGCGTTCCACCGCTTTGACCGTGTACGACTACCCCGGCCTGGTGCCGTCCGCCCAGCCGAGCTACCCGGCCATCCCGTCGCCCACCGAGCCGGAGTGACCGCGGCCGCCCCGTGCGCATGGCAGCCTGCGTGCGCGTCGGCGCCACGGCAGGTCAGCCGAAGAACACCTCGGCGACGTCGTGGTACAGGCTCATGTCCACGCCCCGTGTCTTGCCAACGGTCTCCTTCAGGGGCACCGTCACCACGTCGTCGCCGTGCATCGCCACCATCTGCCCCCACGCGCCGGCGTGCACGGCATCGATGGCGGCGACGCCGTAGCGGGTGCTGAGCACGCGGTCGAACGCCGTCGGCGTGCCGCCGCGCTGGATGTGGCCGAGCAGGACCATGCGGGTCTCGAAGCCGGTGCGGTCCTCGATGGCGTGGGCGATCGTCTCCGCCACCCCACCGAGGCGCACATGACCGAACTGGTCGTACACCTTGTCGCGCGCCCGCATCGTGCCGATGCGCGGCTCGGCACCCTCGGCCACCACCACGATCGAGGCATATCGGCCGCGCTCGTGGCGCTGGTGGAGCAACTCGCAGACGTCCTCGATGTCGAACGGGCGCTCCGGGATGAGGATGGCCGTGGCCCCACCGGCGATGCCGGCGTGGGTGGCGATCCAGCCACTGTGACGGCCCATGACCTCCACCACCATCACCCTGTCGTGGCTCTCCGCTGTGGTGTGCAGGCGGTCGATGGCGTCGGTGGCGATCTGCACGGCCGTGTTGAAGCCGAACGTGATGTCCGTGCCGACCACGTCGTTGTCGATCGTCTTCGGCACGCCGATGATCGGCAGGCCGAAGTCCTCGTGCAGGTTGCAGGCCACCGACAGCGAACCGTTGCCGCCGATCACGACCAGCGCATCGAGCCCCAACTGGGCGAACGACTCCACCACCGCCTCCGGGCCGCCCTCGTGGTCGTACGGGCTGCCCCGTCGGGTGCCGAGCAGGGTGCCGCCACGGGGCAGCATGCCGCGCAGCGACCCGACGTCCAGCGGCATGAACCGACCCTCGCGCACACCGTCCCATGCGTCGAGGAAGCCGATCAGTTCGTCCTCATGCACGGTCTCGCCCTTGCGGACGATCGCGCGGATGACCGCGTTGAGGCCCGGGCAGTCGCCCCCACCTGTCAGAATGCCCACTCGCACGTGGTCACAGGCTAAAGGAGAACAGCAGCGGATGGCATGGGATTCGAGACGCGAGGTGCCGCGGAAGCGGCTGCTGATCGAGTGGGCGGTGATCTCGGCCGGCATCGCCATCGTCACCATGGCCTTCGGCTCGTCGCGGCCGGCGGAGACAGCCTTCGCCATCCTGCTCAGCGGCGTCATCTACCTGGGTTTCGGCGCGATCCTGGCCAAGTTCGGGTACGCCCGCAAGAGCCTGAAGCAACTGCGGGCAGAGTCCGCCATCGCTGCCCAGCAGAAGGCCGCAGCAGCGTCCGGCGGCTCCGGTGGCGGCGCCCCCCGGGCGCGGCCGGCACCCACCAAGCGCACCTCCACCGGCCCCAGCCAGCGGCCACGCAAGAAGAAGAGGTGACGCTACGGTTGGTCCCGTGAGCGACCAGCCGTGTGTCATCGCCATCGACGCGGGCACCACCGGGGTGCGCAGCCGGGCGGTCCGCCCCGGCGGCGGGCCCGTCGTGGCCTCGTACCGCGAGTTCACCCAGCACTTCCCGGAGCCTGGGTTGGTGGAGCACGACGCCACGGAGATCTGGGATGGCGTCGTCGCCACCCTGCACGACGTCATCGCCGAGGTCGGCCTGGCCAACGTGGCGGCCATCGGCATCACCAACCAGCGCGAGACCGTGCTGGCGTGGAACCGGCACACGGGGCAGCCCTACGGCACGGCCATCGTGTGGCAGGACCGTCGCACCGCCGGCCGGTGCGACGAACTGGCCGCCGCCGGGATGCTGCCCCAGGTGCGGGAGATCACCGGCCTGGTCCTGGACCCCTACTTCTCCGGCTCGAAGATCGAGTGGCTGCTGGCCAACCGGGACATCCCGGTGGACGACGACCTCGCGCTGGGCACGATCGACACCTGGCTGCTGTGGAACCTCACCGGCGGCGAGGTCCACGCCACCGACCCGTCCAACGCCAGCCGCACGATGCTGTTCGACATTCGCACGCTGGCGTGGAGCCCGGAGATGTGCGCCGTGTTCGGCGTGCCAGTGGCCGCGCTGCCCGAGGTGCTGCCGTCCAGCGGGCGGTTCGGGGTCACCTCCGACCGCTGCGGCGTGCCCGCCGGCATCCCCGTCAGCGGCATCGCCGGCGACCAGCAGGCGGCGCTGTTCGGCCAGGCCTGCTTCACCCCCGGGTCCGCCAAGAACACGTACGGCACGGGGAGTTTCGTCCTCCTCAACGTGGGCGCCACCTGCCCGTCACCGGCCGACGGCATGCTCACCACCGTGGCCTGGACGCTCGCCGACGGCACCGTCGCCTACGCGTTGGAAGGCGCCATCTTCGTCACCGGCGCGGCCATCCAGTGGCTGCGCGACGGCCTGGGCGTCATCTCGTCGGCCGCGGAGATCGGCCCGCTCGCCGCGTCCGTCACCGACAACGGCGGTGTCTACCTCGTGCCCGCGTTCGCCGGCCTGGGCAGCCCGTGGTGGGACCCCTACGCCCGCGGCACCATCGTCGGCGTCACCCGCGGGTCCACCCGCGCCCACCTGGCCCGGGCCGTGGTGGAGGCGATGACCTACCAGACCCGCGACGCCGTCGACGCGATGTGCCACGCCGCCGGCGTGGAGATCCGCGACCTGCGGGTGGACGGCGGCGCCTCCGTGATGGACGACATGCTGCAGATGCAGGCCGACCAGTTGGGCGTCACCGTGCTGCGCCCGGCGGACCAGGAGACCACTGCGCTGGGCGCCGCCTACCTGGCCGGCCTGGCGGAAGGCTTGTGGCCGTCGCTGGACGCCATCGCCGCCGAGTGGGCCGTGGACGCCACCTTCCTGCCGGCCGAGGACCGCACCATCACGGACCTCCTCCACGCCGGCTGGCAACGCGCCGTCGAGCGCTCTCGAGACTGGATCGAACACTGAGCCCGCACCCCCCGCACCCCTCCGTGTCCGCATCGGCCGACGCCGTGCTGGAGCACGTCCGCCCCCACGGGCATGTCATCGTCCCCCTCGGCAACGGCGAGCCCATCGCACTGATGGACGCGTTGGAGCGTGCCGCTGCAGCCGGCCACCTGACGGCCGTCACCGTCCACCAGATGCACGCCCTGCGCGACCGGCCCTACCTCCACGGTGAGTACGGCGACCGGCTCACCCACGTCAGCTACTTCCTCTCCCACATCACCCGGCCCTGCTACCAGAAGGGCACGGTGCAACTGGTCCCCAACCACTTCAGCGAGGTCTACTCGCACATGCAGCGGCGGGCTCACGACCCGCTGGTCATCGCCTGCGCCTCCCCCGCCGACCGGCACGGCTACTTCAGCCTCGGCGTCAGCGCCGACTACACCAGCAGCTTCATCGGGCGGGCCCGGTTCTTCCTCGAGGTCAACGATCGGATGCCGCGGACGTTCGGCCGCAACCAGATCCACATCAGCCAGATCGAAGGGTTCGTCGAGAACCACCGGCCGCTGGTGGAGGTGCCGCCGCCGGAGATGGACGAGCACGACCACACCATCGCCGCGTTCGTGGCCGAGCGCATCCCCGACGGCGCCTGCCTGCAGACGGGCATCGGGGCCATCCCCAACGCCATCATGTCGGCGCTGGGCAGCCACCGCGACCTCGGCGTGCACACCGAGTTGATCAGCGACGGGCTGGTCGATCTGGTGGAGGCCGGCATCGTCAACGGCGTCCGCAAGATGCACAACCGCACCAAGGTGGTCGGCACGTTCTGCCTCGGCACCCAGCGGTTGTACGACTTCGTCCACGAGAACGCGGCCATCGAACTGTGGAGCGCTCGCTACGTCAACGACCCGCGCCTGCTCAGCCGGGAGCGCAACTTCGTGTCGATCAACGCCACCCTGTCGGTGGACTTCCTCGGCCAGTGCGCCAGCGAGACCCTGGCCGGCCGGTACTACTCGTCGTCGGGCGGGCAGGTGGACTTCGCCCGCGGCGCCATGTACAGCGAGGGCGGGCAGGGCTTCATCGTCCTCCACTCCACCGCCGGCGACGGGTCGATCAGCCGCATCGTGCCCCAGTTCGGCACCGGCGAGGTGGTCACCAACTCCAAGAACACCGTGGACAAGGTGGTCACCGAGTACGGCGTCGCCGAGCTGCGGTCGCGCACAGTGCGGGAACGCACCACGGCCCTCATCGCCGTCGCCCACCCGATGCACCGCGAGCAGCTCACCGCCGAAGCTCACCGCCTCGGCTACCTGTAGGGTCCGCTCATGACTGCGGAGTACCAGTTCACGCGGGTGCTGGCCGACCGGTTCGAGGCGACGTTCCTCTTCTACCGCGACGTCATGGGCTTCACGCCCGTCTTCGGCACCCAGCACGACACCTACGCCGACTTCGACCTCGGCACCTTCCACATCTCCCTGTTCGATCGGGCCGAGATGGCCGCTGCGCTCGGCACGTCCGGGCTGCCCGTCTCGGCGCCCGCGCAGGACGGTGTGTGCCTGGTCTTCGAAGTGGCCGACGTGCGCGCCGAGGCAGCGCGGTTGACCTCCCTCGGCGTGCCGCTCGTCGCCGACGTCACCGACCACCCGGACTGGGGCATCACCACCCTCCATCTCCGGGACCCGGAGGGCACGCTGCTGGAGCTCAACCAGCCGCTGCCGTGACCTGACGGGCCCGGCGGTTCGAGGCGTCAGAAGGCGTGGCGCTTGCGGTAGTGGTCGAGGAAGCGCTCGACGCGGTGGAGGGCCTCGGCCAGGTCGTCGGTGGGCGGCAGGAAGACCAGGCGGAAGTGATCGTTGTCCGGCCAGTTGAACCCGGTGCCCTGCACCACCAGCAGCTTCTCCTCCGCCAGCAGCTCGTAGGCGAACTCCTGGTCGTCGGCGATCGGGTACACCTTCGGGTCCAGCCGGGGGAACATGTACAACGCGCCCTTGGGCTTCACCACGCTGACGCCGGGGATGGACGAGAGGGCGTCGTACGCCATGTCCCGCTGGCGGGTCAGGCGACCGGTCGGCGCCACGAGCTCGGTGATGCTCTGGTAGCCGCCGAGCGCGGTCTGGATGGCGAGCTGGCCCGGCGTGTTGGAGCACAGCCGCATCGAAGCCAGCATGTCCAGCCCCTCGATGTAGTCGGCGGCGTGGCGCTTCTCGCCGCTGACCACCATCCATCCGGCCCGGTAGCCGCAGGAGCGGTAGTTCTTCGACAGGCCGTTGAACGTCACGAACAGCACGTCGTCGGCCAGCGAGGCGATGCTGGTGTGGGTGTTGCCGTCGTACAGCGTCTTGTCGTAGATCTCGTCGCACATGACGATCAGCTGGTGCTGACGGGCGATCTCGATCAGCTCCCGCAGCAGGTCGTCCGAGTACAGGGCGCCGGTGGGGTTGTTCGGGTTGATCACCACGATGGCCTTCGTGGCCGACGTGATCTTGGAGCGGATGTCGTCCAGGTCGGGGAACCAGTCCGCCTGCTCGTCGCACAGGTAGTGGACGGGGCGGCCGCCGGACAGCGACACGGCGGCGGTCCACAGCGGGTAGTCCGGCGCCGGCACCAGCACCTCGTCGCCATCGTCCAGCAGCGCCTGGAGGCTCATGACGATCAGCTCGGACGCCCCGTTGCCGAGGTACACGTCGTCCACCGACACGCCCTGGATGTGCTTCTCCTGGGTGTAGTGGACGATCGACTTGCGCGGCGCGAACAGGCCCTTCGAGTCCGTGTAGCCGGCGGCGTGTGGGAGATTGCGGATCATGTCCTGGACGATCTCGTCCGGCGGCTCCAGGCCGAACACGGCGAGGTTGCCGATGTTCAGCTTGATGATCTTCTGGCCCTCTTCCTCCATCTCGCGTGCGCGGTCGAGCACCGGACCCCGGATGTCGTAACAGACGTTGGCCAGCTTGGCGGACTTCTCGACGGGCTTCACGGTGGAGAAGCCTACGGGTGGACCCCCACGACGGCAGGGTCAATTGCATCGACGATCGCACCGAGCAGGCGGAACTCCTCCCGCTCGCGGGCGTGGAACACCCGGCCGGAGCGGCCGCAGACGAGGGTGATGCCGTGTCGCGGCACCTTCGCCCAGGCCAGGTCTCCCGGCGAGTGAGCGTGCTCCCCCTCCAGGTGATCGCTGCCGGCGAGGAAGGCGGCGAGCCAACCGAGGTCCGGCATGGCCCCGCTGGACGCCACCGGCTCGGCCGACACAGGGTCCAGCGCGGACGCCCAATCCCCGTCCAGCAGGTCGCGCAACTGGTCGCACGCCACCTGCAGCCGCTGGGCCGGCGCCGCCGACACGATCGCCGTCGCCGTGGCCAGCGTGCCGAGCGCGCCGTCCAGCCGTTCCGGCGCCACCGGGCGGATGTCCTCCACCGCCACCCCATCCACCTGGCGGATCTCGTTGACCAGCAGATCCACCAGCGAGTCGTCGGGAAGGTCAACCCGCAGTTCGTCGATGGCGGACCCGCCACCACGCTCCAGGATCTCGATTCCGACGACGTCGCCCTGCACGGCACCGACTCTGGATGCCACCTGGCCGAGGGCACCGGGACGGTCGGGCAACCACACGCGGACGACGTAGCTGGGCACGTGGGCGACGCTACAGAGCCAACGCGCGCCCGGGGTCACGAATTCGTGACGGCTGTGTGAACGCCGCCCCGGCAGCCCGGGTCAGGCGCGGCGCGGGCCGAACCGGACCGCCACGCCAGGGGAATGCAGCACGCTGTCCGGCGGGCGGGCCGCCAGCCCCGGGAAGCCGGCTGCGGCCATCAGACCGTCGTCGATCGACATCAGCGTTGCCCGGTGCAGCGGCCACTCCGGATGCTCGTTCGGCCAGTAGCGGGTGCGGCCGCGGCGGTCCGGCAGGAACAGGCCCCAGCGGGCGGTGAGGAACTGCTCCAGCGGCGTCGGGGCGACCGGTTCGCCGACCTCCACGGTGACGGCGGACGACACCCCACGCGGCCCCGGCCAGCGCCGCCGGGTGCGGTAGGTCAGGCGTGCCCCGTCGCACTCCAGGTCCATCGCCGCCCACAGGTACGGCAGGCCGGTGCCCCAACGGGCGACGACCACCGTGGCCAGGCGGGCGGCCTCCAGCGACCGGAACACCACACCCCGCCGGCCCTGCTCGTCCACACCGTAGAGGCGGACGTTGGTCTCCAGGAACGTGCCGAAGTACGGCACCGCCGGCCCGCGCAGGAGGCCGATCTTCTCCATCGAGAACGGCACCAGTCCGACATAGCTCACACCGTCGACCGTGTCCGGTCGCACGCCTGCGGGCAGGAACGGCGCCACGAGGCCGGGCTCCACGGCCCAGTGCAGGAACGTCAGGGTCATCCACCGCTGGGTGAACACGGTGCGCCCGACCGCCCGCGGCGCCGTCGCCGTGACGGCCTCCGGCTCCACCGCATCTCCCGAGATCACCCCGCCGAGGCTACGACCCCCCGATCTCCCAACACCCCCGCCCCATCGAACTTGTCGCGGCCGCTACCGGCGGAACCCGAGGTCACGCCGCGACAACTTCCGGAGGCACCGACTCCGCCCACCCCATCGAACTTGTCGCGGCCGCTACCGGCGGAACCCGAGGTCACGCCGCGACAACTTCGGGAAGGGGCGGGGGTGTTGGGAGGGTGGGGGCGGTGTGGCACGATGCACCCATGTCGCACGACCTACCCGACGAGTGCATCCATGTCGTGATCGAGATCCCGCGGGGCAGCCGCAACAAGTACGAGATCGACCACGAGACCGGGCGGGTCTTTCTCGACCGCCGCCTCTTCACAGCCACCACCTACCCCGCCGACTACGGCTTCGTGCCGGACACGCTCGGCGGCGACGGCGACCCGCTGGACGCCTTGGTCCTGCTGGAGGACCCCGTGTACCCCGGCGTGTGGGTGGCCGCCCGGCCGGTCGGCGTGCTGTTCATGCGCGACGAGGCCGGTGAGGACGCCAAGCTGATCTGCGTGCCCCCGAAGGAGCCACGCTGGGCCAACGTCCACGACCTCGAGGACCTGACCCCGCAGTTGGTCGAGGAGATCCAGCACTTCTTCGAGGTGTACAAGGCGCTGGAGCCGGGCAAGGAGTCCAGCACCGCCGGGATCGCCGGCAAGGAAGCGGCCTGGCAGGAGATCGAAGCCTCCCGGATGAACTTCCGGGCCACGCACCAGCGCCCCTGACCTCGGGCCGGCGACGCCGCCCGCCTCTACAGCGCGTGGACCACCGGCAGCAGCGCCGCACCGATGGCTCCGGCGCGCTCCCCCATCTCGGCGAACTCCAGGCGCGGGTGCGGCCGAAGCTCCGGGGCGTACAGCAACTCGGCGAACCACCGCCGGATCGGGCCGGACGACAGGTCCTTCGACGCGGCCAACCCCCCACCCAGCACGAGCAGGCCGGGGTCGAGGAGGTTGGTGAGGTTCGCCAGACCCAGCGCCACCCAGCGGCCGAACTCGTCGAACACCTCCAGCGCCTCGAGGTCCCCCTCACGGGCCGCCACCGCCAACTGCTCGCCGCGGACGTCGTCCACGCTGCCGGCGATCTCCACCACGCGGGTCAGGCGGTGCGCCGCCGCAGCGTCCCGCGCCAGGCGGCCGAGGCCGGACCCGGAGGCGTAACGCTCCCAGCAGCCCCGGCGGCCGCACGGGCACGGCGGGCCGGTGGGGTCCACCACCATGTGGCCGATCTCGCCGGTGAACCCGTTGGCACCACGGACCAGGCGGCCACCGGCCACCACCCCACCACCGATGCCGGTGCCGAGCGTGACCATCACGAAGTCGTCGCTGCCGCGGGCCACCCCCCGCTTCCACTCGGCCACCGCCGCGCACGTGGCGTCGTTGTCCACGTGGACGTCCGTGCCCAGCCGGTCCGCCAGCAGGCGCCCGACGTGGAAGTCGCGGATGTCCACCAGGTTGGGTGCGGCGCGCAGCGTGCCGTCCATCGTCACCAGGCCGGGCACGCCCACACCGATGGTGTCGAACGGCGCCAGTTCCTCCGCCAGCCCGACCAGCGTGTCGATGATGGCGTCCGGGCCCTTGGGGGTGGGGCGACGGGCCTCGCCGACCACCTGCAGATCGTCGTCCAGGCACAGCGCGAGGCACTTCGTGCCCCCCACGTCGATCCCGACGCGGCGCGCCGGCGTGGTCATCCCTCGGCGCGGGCCTTCAGCTCGCGCACGGTGTTGAGGATGCGGACCTCCGCCCGGCGCTTCACGAACCCAGGCAGCGGCACCACCAGTTCGATCGTCAGGTCGTAGCGCACCTCGGTGCCGCCATCACTGGTGGCCGTGAAGATGTACGCCCCGTCGATGGTGCGCATGATGTCGCCGCGCAGCATCCGCCAGGCGAGCACGTTGGGCGCCTGCGAGTAGTCGTACGCCAGCGTGTAGTGCGTGCTGCGACCGAGCGCCGACGCCCGGTACTCGACCTCCACCGGCCGACCCTCGTCGTCGCGACCGCGGACGATGACGTCCTTCACGTCCTTCGCCCACTCCGGGTAGTGCTCGAAGTCGGTGGCGATGGCCCACACCCGCTCGGGTGCGGCCGCGATGGTGGTGGTCTGCGACGCGGTTTCGGCCATGAGGGTGTTCTACTCGATCCTGCGGTGGGAAGGTTTCGTGGTGGGGTTGAGCCGCGGCCCGAAGGAACCGTACCGCGCCGCCCATGCACCGTTCATGCCAATGCCGAACATCGGCACGAGTACGGCGAACGCCAACGCATTCAGATCGCTCTTCGCCAGACCACTGACACCCACGCTGGCGGCCACGATGGCCATGACCACCTGGACAGCGAGCGCGGCCAGCATCGACCGCTTCACCGGCGGCGGTGCCGTGCGCCCGGTGAGCAGGTAGAGGTTGGCGACGCCGATCTCGTGCACCCGCGAACGGTCCAGCGCCCGCACGTACGCCTGCAACGACGTGAAGATCCCGACGGCGAACAGCGCCACCGAGACCACGATGACCTCGACCTGTGCCCACCGCTGGTCCTTGAACGGCATGGCCAGCCCGCTGGCGGCCACGAACAGCGCGGTGCCCACGAGGTTGGCACGGACCAGGGGGCTCTGCATCCCGCTCATTCTGCCAGTGCCCCCAGCGAGACACCCAGGCGATGGGCCAACACGTCGTAGGAGAACTCGCGCACGGCGCGCTCCCGCCCGGCCACGCCCATCCGCCGGGCGCGCTCGGGGTCGTCCAGCAGTTCCTCGAACGCCGCGGCGACGGCACGCGGGTCGTCCGGCGTGTCCACCACCAGGCCCGTCACGCCGTGCTCCACGGCCTCGTGAGCGCCACCCGACCGGCCGGCGACCTGCGGCACGCCACACGCCGCGGCCTCCAGGAAGACGATCCCGAAGCCTTCCTGCTCCAGCCCGCCCCACCGGTTGCGGCACAGCATCGTGTACACGTCGGCGCAGCCGTACAAGAGCGGCAGGTCCTCGTTGGACACCCGGCCGAGGAACCGCACCGGGGCGCCCAACTGCTCCGCCAGGGCCTTGAGGCGCCCTTCGTCGCGCCCGCCACCGGCGATGGCCAGCACCAGGTCGGGGCGCGAGCGCTGCAGCAGCGCCGCGGCCCGGATGGCGGTGTCGAAGCCCTTGCGCGGCACGAGGCGGCTGATGCCCACCACCAGTTCGGCGTCGTCGGCGATGCCGAAGTGGGCGCGGGCGGCAGTGCGGGCAGCGGCGTCGAGCGGCTGGAAGCGGTCCGTGTCCACCCCCGGCGGGACGACGGTGATCGGCAGGGCGCGGCCGGCGGCGTGCTCGGCCTCCTTCGCCGGGTAGCCACCCGCGGCGACGATGTGGCGGGCGCGGCGCAGCACCCAGCCGAGCGTCTGCTTGCTGCCGGGCAGCCGGCCGGGCACCGTGACCTCCGCGCCGTGGAGGACCACGTCGTAGGGCATGCGCAGGGACGGGCCGACGAGACCCAGCGGCACGGCGGGGTCGAGGACGATCAGGTCGGCACCGACCTCCTTGGCCATCGAGTTGATCCGCTGCACCATCCACGGGTGCGGCAGCAGCACGGGCTCCCGCGTGCGCTCGATGTGGAACGGCTGCGCCGCATCGAACTCGGCCGTGCCCGCGTACGGGCTGGTGAGGACGGCGAAGGACTCCGGCGGCAGGCGCCGCCACCACTCCCACAGGAGCGACTGGATGCCGCCGATCTTCGGCGGGAAGTCGTTGGTGACGAGGAGGTGCTTCATGAGGGCGGTGGTGCAGGTGGGGCGCCGGGCCGGAGGCGGTTGGCCGCCCAGTCGGCGTGCTCCCGCAACACGGGATCGGCGTGCACACGGTACCTGGCCAGCACCGCCGCCACGCGGGCATCCGCGGCGACGGCGGACCCCGCATTGCCCAAGGCGACCAAGGCGTTGCGGCGCACCCAGCGGGGATCTCGATCGGCCAGGTACCAGCGACCCCACAGCGCGAGCACCCCGCGGTCGTCGGCCTCGAGGAGGTCGAGCAGCGGGACGACCGGGCGCGGCCCGCCTACCGACGCCGCACCCGGCGCGGCGAGGTGGCGCGGCCCGAAGCGCACACTGGGCGGGCAGACCTCCTGGCAGTCGTCGCAGCCGTAGAGGCGGTCGCCCACCGCCGCACGCAGGTGCACGGGGATGGAGCCCGGCTTCTGCAGCACCCACGCCAGGCAGCGGGCGGCATCCACCACGCCGGGCGCGAAGATGGCCCCCGTGGGGCAGCCGTCCACGCAGCGGCGGCAGGTGCCACAGCCGTCGGCCACGGGCGCGGCGGCGGGTGGCAGCGGCGCCGTGGTGACCACGCAGCCGAGCACGAACCAACTCCCCGCCCCCGGCAGCAGAAGGTTGGCGTTCTTGCCGTACCAGCCGATGCCGGCGAGATGCGCGACCTCACGGTCGACGATCGAGTTGTCGTCGGCGAACGGCACGGCCTTCCAGCCATCGGCGCGCAGCCGGCGGGCAACGGCCCACAGCGCCTCGCGCAGCGGTGCGTAGTGGTCCTCCCAGGCGTACCGGGCGATCCGCCCGAGCGGGCCGGCAGCCACCCCGTCGGGCTGCACACCACTGTCAGCCGCCGCACCGTCAGCCGCCGCACCGTCAGCCGCCGGCTCCATCAGGTACGGCCGGGCGGCGACGAAGACACTGCGGGCGCCCCGCACCGCCTGCCCAGGGTCCGTGGAGCGCAGCGGGTTCTTGAACGTGAACTGCATGCCATCGGTGAGCCCAGCGTCCAGCCGGGCCAGCAGTTGCCGGCGCGCCGCTTCCATCACATCGGCCGACGCAACCCCGGTGTGGGTGACGCCGAAGGGCCGGGCGAGTTCCGCCAGCCGCGCCGCGTACGCGGCGTCTGCCGGCGGGGGCGGTGGGTCAGGCGGCCTCACGATGACGCAGCGTAGGCACCAGCCCGGCGGCGGCCAGCAGTTGCACCGCCCTCAACTCGTCGGCAGTGAACGCGAACGACCGAGGCCGGCTGGGTGCCAGCAGGTGGCTGACCACACAGTCGCCGCAGGCCGCGGTGCCGTCCATGACGCAGGAATCGCACGAGATCACGAAGGTCTCCATGGGCGCCACTCAACCAGAAGGGTGTGACAGGGTTTCCGCCAGGCGTGCGGGCCCGGGGCATCAACGAAGGGCCAACGCCAGGAACACATCGCTGGCGACGGTGTTCGCGCCATCGCTGCGCACGTCGGTGAGCACCGCCTGGTCGTTGGTGACCACCACCACCGGACGGTCCGGGTCGATCGAGGCCACCTCGGCGCGCAGCACGTCGTCGGCCAGCACGCCCTCGGGCGAATAGCTCACCCGTACCATCCGGCGCGCCGTGGTGTGCGCGCCGACGACCGTGGTGCCGTCGAACACCAGGTGCAGCATCGTGCCCCAGCGGCGGGCCAGCGCTTCGGCACACGCGATGGTGGCGTCACGCTGCTGGGCAAGCTCAAGCTCCGGCCAGCCCAGCTTGGCCACGTTGTAGCCGTCCACCAGCACCGTGACGCCCTCGGCGCGTAGCAGGTGCTCGGCGGCGGCCTCACTGTTGCCGTACAGCCCACCGGGAATGGCCAGCGGGGTGCGGCGCCGACGGCGGCTGGGCCCCTCCGGCACGCCGGTGACCGAGAGTGCCTCGTGCAACAGCACCCGCAGGCGTTCCACATCCACAGCGGCGCCGGTGACATCGGCCCGGCCGGCCAGAGCCTCGTCGCGGGCACGCACCGCGGCCGCCAGTTCGTCCCGTACAGCTGCAAGCTCGTCGCGGGCGGCGGCGAGATCCGCCTCCAGCGACGCGCGCGCCCGGCCCGCCTGCTCGCCCGCCTCGCCGTCCTGCGTGGCCCGTTGGCGGGCGGTGGCCTCCAGCCGGCGCACTCGCCCCTGCGCTTCGCGCGCGGCCTCCTGGGCGGCGGCGTTGGCCGCAACTGCCTCGGCGGCAGTGGCACGCTCCGCCTCCAACTCCGCCTGTACCGTCACCAACTCCAGGCGGGCGCGCTGTGCCACCCGCTCGGCAGCATGGCGGCGCTTCTGCTCCCGGCGCGCCGACACGGCGTCGTCCGCAGCGGCGTCAGCGGCGTCCGCTGCCAGCAGGTCCGCCACCGCGGCTTGCCAGCCCTCGGGCCGGGTGAGCCAGAGCATGCCCACCTCGTCCAGCAACTCCCTCGTTGCCACCTGGCCGAGGCGGGACCGGAACACGGCGTCCGCCTCCACCGCGGCGCGCACCGGGCCGAGCGCCTTGGGCGGCAGGGTCTGGAAGCGGAGGTAGGGCTTGAGGCCGGACGGATGATCCAGCGGTGGCCGCAGCTTCGTGCTGGCCGCAGCCACCCCCACCGCGAACTCCAGCGCCGACTGCAGCGCACGGTCCGGAATCTCCACGGGCGCCAGGCTAGCCAGCGGCACCGGCGGCGGGGTCGAACGCCTGTTCTTGACCACGAACGGGTGTTCGTGCTGAACTGCACGGTCGTGCAGCGCACCTTCGACGATCTGGGCACCCCGCTGTGCGACGTCACGTTCTGCGTGCTGGACATCGAGACCACCGGCGGCGACCGCGGCGCCGACACCATCACGGAGATCGGCGCCATCAAGGTGCGCGGCGGGGAGTGCCTCGGCACGTTCGGCACGCTGGTCAACCCCGGCCGGGCCATCGCCCCGGCGGTGGTCCTGCTCACGGGCATCACGGACCACATGGTGACCGCAGCCCCGCGGGCGGAGGCCGTGCTGCCCAGCCTGCTGGAGTTCGTGGGCGATGCCGTCATCGTCGGCCACAACGTCGGCTTCGACGTCGGCTTCCTCAACACTGCGCTGCGACGCGCCGGGCACCAGCCGTTCCGCAACACCGTGGTGGACACCCTGCCCCTCGCCCGCCGCCTGGTGCGCGACGAGGTACCGGACTGCCGCCTCGGCACTCTGGCGTCGCGGTTCCGGCTGGGCCACCGCCCCACGCACCGTGCGCTGGACGACGCCATGGCCACCGCCGACCTGCTGCACCTCCTGCTGGAGCGCGCCGCCGGGCTGGGGGTGCTGGGGCTGGACGACCTCGTCGCGCTGCCGAGCATCGGCGGCCATGCCCAGGCGGGAAAGCTGCGGCTGACCGACCCCCTGCCCCGCTCCCCCGGCGTGTACCGCTTCCTGGATGGTCGCGGCGATGTGCTGTACGTGGGTAAGGCCACCAACCTGCGCCAGCGCGTCCGCAGCTACTTCTCCAGCGACGACCGGCGCAAGGTCGGGGCCCTGCTGCGCGAGACCCAGCGCATCGCCCACACCGTCACCCACCATCCCATCACGGCGGAGGTGCTGGAACTGCGCTACCTGCACCGGCTGAACCCGCGCTACAACCGCGCCAACACCACCTGGCAGAAGTACTGCTACGTCCGCCTCACCACCGACGAGGCCTGGCCGCGGCTGGTCATCACCAACGAGCCTGCTGCCGCCGGGGTGCATCTCGGGCCGTTGGGGTCCCGGGCGGCCGCCCAGGCCGTCATCGAGGCCGTGCAGACCGCCCTGCCCATCCGGCGCTGCACCACGCGCATCGGTCGCAACTTCCGGCCGACCCCCGGCGCGTCACCGTGCCGTGCCGCGCAGTTGGGCGTTGCGATGTGCCCGTGCACGGGCGAGGCCGACGAAGCGGCGTACTGGCGCATCGTGGCCCAGGTGATGGCAGCCCTCAGCACGTCACCCGAGATCGTGCTGGCGCCGCTGTGGCAGCGGCTGGAGAAGCTGGCCGTGGCCCAGCGTTACGAGGAGGCCGCGCTCACGCGCGACCGCGCCAACGCCTTCGCCAATGCCGTCACCCGCCAACGCCTGATGGACCAGCTCCGCGCCGCGGGCGACGTGGAGGTCCGCCTGCACGACACGATCCTCCATGTACGTCACGGTGTGCTGGTGGATGCCTGCGACGAGGGCCAACTGCCCACCGGGCTGGAACTGCCGGCACCGGATGCCCCGCCGTACCCCGCGCCGCTGCCGCGCGATGCCGCGGACGAGGTGCTCTGCCTGGCCCGGGCACTGGAGAAGGCCAGCTTCCACGCCCGCCTGCTGTCCTGCACCGGCGAATGGGCGCAGCCGGCCGCACCCGTCCCCGAAATCACCCGCCTCGACATCCTCCCCGCCCTCGCCGCCTGACGAGGTCGGAGGGTTTCCGGCTCGGAGGTGAGCACGAAACCCTCCAATGGGGACCCGCTCAGGGTTCGAGGGTGGCGCCGGCGTGGTCGATGCGGAGCAGCTTGGTGTGGCCGTCGGCCGGCAAGGCCGCGGCGATGCCGTCGGCGTCGTCCGGGGCGCACATCACCGCCACGGTCGGGCCGGAGCCGCTGAGCCAGGCGGCCCACGCACCTGCCGCCAGTGCCACCTCCAACGCCGCCCGGGACGGCTCGGCGTGGGCCAGGCGGACGTCCTGGTGCAGCCGGTCCCGCGTCGCCTCGCGCAGCGACGCGACGTCGCCGGCCGCGAGCGCGGCGACCAGCAAGGCCGTGCGCCCGATGTTGAACACTGCATCGGCCATCGGAACGACCTCCGGCAGCGCACCGCGGGAGTGATCGGTGGACGTGGTGAACGACGGCACCCACATCACCATCGCCGGGTCGAGGTGCAGGGGCACCCGCACCGCCCGGCCCCCCGCCGTGGCCACCACCCCGCCGTAGAGCGATGCGGCGACGTTGTCGGCATGACCTTCCAGCTCGGTGGCCAGCGCCAGCAGCCCGGGCAGCGAGTGCTCCAGCACCTCCGGGTCCGGGCCGTGGTGCTGCACGTGTGCCGCGACAAGGCCGCCCACCCGCACCGCACCGCTGAAACCCATGCCCCGGCCCATCGGGATCGGCGACCGCAACCACAGCGGCCCCTCCCCGCCCAGCCGGCGGAACGCCACCATCGCCGGGTGCGTCGGCTCGACGTCGCGGGCACCATCCGGCGCGGCCACCGGACCGACCTCGCCGGCACCCACCTCGGCATGCAGCGTCAGCCCCATCCCCAGTGCATCGAACCCGGCGCCCAGATTGGCCGAGGACGCCGGCACCCGCACCAGCATCAGTGGCCCAGCTCCTCGGCCGCCCGCTGCGACACCTCCACGAACCGTGCCAGGGTGGCCGCCGCCGCGCCCGAGTCGATGGACTCGGCGGCCAGCGCCAGCCCACCCGGCAGGTCGGTGGCCGCCCCTGCCACCACCAGCGCGGCAGCGGCATTCAGCACCACGATGTTGCGGTGGGCGCCGTGGTCGCCGGCCAGCACCCGGCGGACGACCTCGGCGTTGACGTCCGGCGTGCCACCGACCAGTTCGTCCATGATCGCCGGGGCCAGGCCGAGGTCGACGGGGTCGACGCTGAAGTGGCGGACCATGTCGTCCTCCAGCGCCAGCACGGTGGACGGCCCGGTGGTGGTGAGCTCGTCGAGGCCGTTGCCGTGCACCACCCAGGCGCGGTGCGAGCCGTGCAGCCGCAGCGACGCCAGCATCCGCTCGGCAACGGCAGGGTTGGCCACACCGATCAGCTGGCGGCGCACCCGCCCCGGGTTGGCCATCGGCCCCAGCAGGTTGAACACGGTGGGGATGCCGATCTCCCGCCGGCTGGGCGCGGCGAAACGGAACGCCGGGTGGTAGCGGGGCGCCAGGCAGAACCCGATGCCGGCGTCCTCCACACAGCGCAGCACACCCTCCGGCGGCAACTCCACGGCGACACCCAGCGCCTCCAGCACGTCGGCGGTTCCGCACTGCGAGCTGGCGGCACGGGCACCGTGCTTGCACACCGGCACACCCGCGCCGGCGGTGACGATGGCGGCCATCGTGCTGACGTTGATGCTGTGGCTGCGATCGCCACCCGTACCGACGATGTCGATGGCCCGCTCGCGCAGGTCCTCCGGCAGGGGCACGATGGTGGCGGCGTCCAGCACGGCATCCAGCAGCCCGGAGATCTCCTCCGGGGTTTCGCCCTTGGCCTTCAGCGCGACGATGAAGCCGATCAGCTGGGCGGGTGTGGCATCGCCGCGGAGGATGGTGGCCATCGCCGCCCGGGCGTGGGCGGCAGGCAGGTCGCGCCGGTCGAGCAGCTCGGTGAGGAGCGTCGGCCAACCGCCGAGCTCGTCGATGGTCGTGGTCATGGCGGGCCAGGCTAGGCGACGGTCGCCCTGCCCGGCGGGGTGTTAGGCCGAGCGGCGGCGCTGGCGGATGATCCGCCGACGCTCCCGCTCGGTGGCCCCACCCCACACGCCTGCCTTCTCGCGGCTGGTGAGGGCGTACTCCAGGCACGCCACGCGGACGCTGCACTGGGCGCAGACCTCCTTGGCCTCCATGCCCTCATCGTCCTCGTCGGGATAGAACACCGTCGGGTCCAGCCCCCGACATGCCCCGAGTTGCCGCCACTGGATCTCTTTGGCCGACACGTAGATGCCCCCGTAGAAAGTCGGTTCCGTGCCCGTGCTGTCGGGCAACGGCCCGAATCTAGGTTCACCGTCGACGGTGCGCCAGACCCAGTTTGTGACATTTCCGCGCGAATATGCGCGGTAGTTCAGCCCTCGCGAAGGTCGGTGAGCAGCTCAGCCACGGTGAACGGGGCGAGCGCCACGCTCTCCAGGTAGTTCGGGTGGTCGATCTCGAGGCGCACTCCCTCGCCGAAGGCCGCGACCTGCTGGGTGGTGAACTGGAACGTGATGTAGTGCACCGCAGCGGTGACGTGCTCCCGGGTCAACTGCGCGGCGTGCTGCGGGTCCACCGTGCAGCGGACCTCCTCGCCGCCCGGCAGGACGAAGCGCACGTGCTGCTCGATGCCCACCAGCTTCGGCAGCCATTCGCGCATCTGGTCGTCGGTGGTGAGCTCGACGAACAGGGTGGCGCACAGCTGACCCGGCTCGGGCACCATCGGGTTGTAGACGTCCAGTTCCTCCTGGATCCCTTCGTCGGTGAGGATGTGCTCCACCCGGGCCATCTCCTGGATCTGGTAACGCATCGTCTCGCGGTTCTCGAACGTGAGCGTGATGATCGTGCCGAGGTGCACGCGGCGGCGGTGCTTGAGGTCCATCACCCGCTGGCGGATCTCCGCCCGCTCGCGTTCGTAGGCGCGGGCGTCGAGGACGTCGGCGAGGGTGAGCTTGCGTGACGTCAGCGGGCTCATCGCTGCTCCTCCTCGGCGATCCCGTAGGCGCGGGCGATGAGCTGCAGCGGATGCAACGGCTCCTCACCCGTCTGCTCGGTGATCGCCGTGTTGGCCAGGTGGCAGTCGCCGGCCACCGCGTCGCCGCCGGCTCGCTGGATCTCGTCGGCCAGCTTGCGGCCGATGGGGATGCTCAGCTCGGCATTCTCCGCCCGCAGGCCCCACATGCCGTCGATGCCGCTGCACTGCTGCACCAGCTTCACCTTGGCGCCGGTGAGCTTGATGAGGTCACGGCTCTTCAGACCGATGTTCTGGGCCTTCAGGTGACAGGGCGTGTGGTACGTGACGGTGGCCGGCACGACCCCGCTGAACTCGGTGTCGAGGCTGGTGCCCTCGCCCTTGTGCACCTTCATCAGGTATTCCGCGGCGTCGTAGGTGTGCTCGGCGACGAGCGTGGCGTCCTCGCCGCCGACATAGTCCACATAGTCCTTCTTCAGCACGTAGCCGCAGGTGGGCTGGGGCACGACGATGTCGTGGCCCTTGCGCACCGACGCGGCCAGTGCCTTCACGTTCTTCTCGGCGACCTTGGTGAATTGGGCCATGTCGCCGCTGTGCAGCCACGGGGCGCCGCAGCAGGCGGTGGTCTCGGTGAGCGAGCACTCGATGCCGTTGCGTTCGTAGACCTTCACCAGGTCGTGCCCGATCTGCGGGGCCTGGTACTCCACCAGGCAGGTGGGGAAGATGGCCACCCGGCCCTGGCGCTTGGCGATGCGCAGCTTGGGCCGCTTCTTGAACCAGGTGGTGAACCGCTGCCGGGCGTACGGTGGCAGCAGCCGCACACTGGACACGCCGGCGGTCTTCTCCACCACCTTGCGCAGCAGCGAGCCGGGCTTGCCGCCGACCACCTTGTTGGCGACGCCGGCCACCGGGCCGGCCACGGTGACCGCCTTGCCCATGAGGTCCGTCCGGCCCATGACCTCGTTGGTCAGGCGGGAGCGCACGGGCACCTGCTTGGTGGCGTGGCGCATCGCGTCGGCGCGCAGCATGAGGCGGGGGAAGTCCAGCGCCCACTCGTGCAACTCGGGGATGTAGGGGCAGTTGATGTAGCAGAGCTTGCACTGGAAGCACTCGTCGATGACCTGGTCCTGCTGAGCGGGTGTCAGCCGGCCGGCGTCCTGGTCCTCGTGCTGGTCGATCATCTCGAACAGGGTGGGGAACGACGTGCAGAACTTGAAGCACAGCCGGCACCCGTGGCACAGGTCGTAGACCCGGGTGAGTTCGGTGCGGACGTCCGCCTCGTCCAGGTACAGCGGATGCTTCGGGTCATAGATGATCGTCACGGCGGTGGTCCAGTGCTGAATGGTTGCGGAGAGGGTGAGGGGGCGTGGCGTGGAGGGGGCCGAAGCCCCCTCCACGTGAACGGGTCAGAGCGCTTCGAGACCCTGGGCGAAGCGGCCCGCGTGGCTCTTCTCGGCGCGGGCGAGCGTCTCGAACCAGTCGGCGATCTCGGCGAAGCCTTCCTCGCGGGCGGTGGCGGCGAAGCCCGGGTACATCTGGGTGTACTCGTAGGTCTCGCCGGCGATGGCCGACTTGAAGTTGTCCTCGGTGTCGCCGATCGGCTCGCCGGTGGCGGGGTCGCCCACCTGGGCGAGGTACTCGAGGTGACCGTGCGCGTGGCCGGTCTCGCCCTCGGCAACGCTGCGGAACAGGGCGGCGGCGTCGGGGTAGCCCTCGACGTCGGCCTTCTGCGCGAACCACAGGTAGCGGCGGTTGGCCTGGCTCTCGCCGGCGAACGCCTCCTTCAGGTTCTCGTGGGTCTTGGTGCCGGAAAGGCTCATGGGGATTGCTCCTTGGGTGTTGGTGTGGAGAACTGTTCGACCGGAGCGTGCTCGCTCGCCGCTGCGGCCGCCCGTGGGGCGCCGAGGCCGGTGCACGCGGCGCAGAGCCCGCTGAACACGATCGTCGCGCCGTTGGGGGTGAAGCCGTCAAGCCCGCGCACTTCCAAGCAGCCCAGTTGCTCCACGTACACGTCGTGGAGTGCGCCGCACCGGCTGCACTGGGCATGGTGGTGGGGGTCGGTGTTGGGGTCGAATCGGGTGGCGCCGCCGAGGCTGAGGGAGTCCAGCTCCCCCATGGCGGCCAGGTCGGTGAGCGTCTGGTAGACGGTGCGCAGCGAGATGCCGGGCATTTCGGCGTGGGCCAGCGCGTACAGCGCGTCGGCCGAAGGGTGCGCCGTGTTGCCGTGCAGGAGGCGGAACAGCAGCTGGCGCTGAGGGGTGACCTTCAGGCCACGCGCCCGAAAGGCGCTGGTGAGTTCCGCCGGGTTCCGCACGTTGCCGACGATATCCGCACGCTCTGCGAATCTGCAATTCGTGCAGATTGGCGGAGGCGGCCCTGGTCGGACTGGTTCCGTAGGATGTCCGCCGATGGGTGGGGCCGACTTCGACCGGGCAGCGATGCTCGCACGCCTGGAGGCTGAGGAGTTCGACCTTCTGGTCGTCGGCGGCGGGGTCACCGGCGCCGGCGTGGCACTCGACGCTGCCGCCCGCGGTCTGCGCACCGCGCTGGTGGAGCGGGACGACTTCGCCGCCGGCACCTCCTCCAAGTCCTCCAAGCTGGTGCACGGCGGGCTGCGCTACCTGAAGGACGACCCCCGCCTGGTCCGCGAGGCATTGCGCGAGCGGGAGCGCTTGCGCCGCAACGCCCCCCACCTCGTCGGCATCATGCCGTTCATGATCCCCGTGCTGACCAAGGACGGGGTGGTCTCGCGCACTGTCGCCCGCGCGCTGGGTTCGGCGATGTGGATGTACGACATCGGCGGCGGCTGGCGGATCGGCAAGTTGCACCGCCGCCTGCGCAAGAAGGCCACGCTGGCCCACTTCCCCACCATGCCGCCGGCCCGTGTCGCCGCCGGCTACTTGTACCACGACGCCGCTGCGGACGACGCCCGCCTGGTGCTGACGCTCGCCCGCACGGCGGCGTCACGGGGCGCGGCGGTGGCGAACCGCTGCCACGTCGTCGGGCTGCACCACGCAGACGGCCGTGTCGCCGGCGCCACCGTGCGCGCCGACGGCCGCGAGTTCACGGTGCGCTCCCGCGTCGTGGTGAACGCCACCGGCGTGTGGGCCGATGGCCTGCGGGAGATGGACGAGGGCACCGACCCGGACACGATCCGCCCCGCCAAGGGCGTGCACCTCACCGTGCCGTGGGAGAAGGTGCGCAACGACATCGCCGTCGTCGTGCCGGTGCCGAAGGACAAGCGCAGCCTGTTCCTGGTGCCGTGGGGGCCGCTGCCGGACGGCACGTTCCGCCATGCCTACATCGGCACCACGGACACCGACTACGACGGCCCGCTGGAGGACCCGCAGTGCACGGCCGAGGACGTGGAGTACGTCCTCCGGGCGGTCAACGCATCGATCAGCGAGCCGATCACTGCCGCCGACGTCACGGGCGTGTGGGCGGGCCTGCGGCCCCTGGTGAAGGGCGGGGGTAGCGGCCGCACCGCCGACCTGAGCCGCCGGCACCTCGTGCAGACGTCGGACCACGGGGTCGTCACGGTCACGGGCGGCAAGCTCACCACCTACCGGGAGATGGCCGCCGACGCCGTCGACGCCGCGCTCGGGATGCTCGGGCGTTCGGCGAAGTGCACCACGGCCCGCCTGCGGCTGCTGGGAGCGGACGGGTACAAGGCCGCCGCGGCCGGCACCACGGAGGGCCACCTCGGCAACCGCTACGGCACACTGGCCGCGGAGGTGCAGGCGTTGGTGGCTGCGGACCCGTCGCTCGGCGAGCCGCTGGTGGCGGGTCTGCCGTACCTGCGGGCCGAGGCCGTGTACGCCGTCCGCCACGAGATGGCGACGACGCTGGACGACGTGCTGACCCGCCGCACCCGCGCCCGCCTGCAGGACCGCGCCGCGACGGTGGCCGCCGCGCCGGCCGTGGCGGCGCTGATCGCCCCCGAGTTGGGGTGGGACGACACCGAGCTCGCCATCGAGGTCACCACGTTCGTCGTCGCCTGCATCGCCGAGGAGGTCCGTCCATGACACCCCGCCAACCGACCCCACCGATCGAGCTCACCGGCACCGCCGGGAGGTGGGGCGCGGCACGCCCCCTCCCGGACGGCTTCGCCGCGACGCTCGTCGGCGTGTGCGACGTGATCACCGACGTGGGGGCCGTCGCCGACGCCAGCCGCGACTGGTGGCCGCTGGCCATGCACTGGGCGCTGGCGGGGCAGGCTCCGCAGGTGGCGGCAGTCGTCGCCAGGCCGGCATCCACCGAGCAGGTCGCCGCCGTCCTGCGCGCCTGCACCGCGGCCGGTGTACCCGTCACCCCCGCTGGCGGGCGCAGCGGTGTGGTCGGCGCCAGCGTGCCGGCGTTCGGCGGCGTCCTGCTGGACCTCACCGCGCTGCAGGGCATCGTGTCCGTCGACGCGGTCTCCGGGCTGGTGGAGGTCCTCCCCGGCACGTTCGGCCCGGACCTGGAGGACGAACTGCGCGGCCACGGCCTGACCGTCGGCCACTACCCGCAGAGCTTCGACATCGCCACCGTGGGTGGGTGGGTGGCGTGCCGCGGCGCCGGCCAGTACAGCACCCGCTACGGCAAGATCGAGGCCATCGTCGCCGGCCTCGAGGTCGTGCTGGCCGACGGCACGGTGGTCCGCACCGGCGGCACACCCGCCGCAGCGCAGGGCCCGGACCTGACCCAGCTCTTCGTCGGCAGCGAGGGCACGCTCGGTGTGGTCACGAAGGTCTGGCTGAAGGCCCACCCGCTGCCCCCGTCGGAGCAACGTGCGGCCTTCGCCTTCCCCACGTTCCAGGACGGGCTGGAAGCCTGCCGCCGCATCCTCCGCCGCGGCGCGACGCCCGCCGTCCTGCGCCTCTACGACGCGCCCGAGAGCCAGCGCGGCCAGGGTGGCGACGGCACGTACTGCGTGCTGCTGGTGCTGGACGAGGGCGACGAGACGCTCGTGGCCGCGACCATGGCCGTCGTCGCCGAGGAGGCCGCGGCGTGCGGCGGCAGCGACCTGCCGCGCGACCTGGTGGAGCGCTGGATGCACCACCGCAACGACACCAGCGCGCTGCAGGCCCTCACCCGCAAGGGCTTCGTGGTGGACACGATGGAGATCGCCGCGCCGTGGGCAGCCCTACCACAGATCTTCGACGACGTCCGCGCCGCGATGATGGCCGTGCCTCACGCCCGCGCCGCCACGTGCCACCTGTCGCACAGCTACCTGGACGGGGCCTGCCTGTACTTCACGTTCGCCGCCACCCCGCCGCCGGAGGCTGTCGACGAGACCTACGTGGCCCTGTGGGATGCGGGCCAGCGGGCCGTGCTGGCGGCCGGCGGCAACCTCAGCCACCACCACGGTGTCGGGGTCAACCGGGCCCGGTTCATGGCCGAGGCGCTGGGGCCGGGCATGGGAGTGTTCCAGGCGGTGAAGGACGCGCTGGACCCTGCAGGCGTGCTGAACCCGGGCAAGATGGGGCTCCGCTCGCCGTTCGGGGAGGTCGCCTGGCCATGAACATGCTCGATCGTGCTGCGCTGCGCCAGGGTGGCGCGGTGGCGCTGGTCTTCGCCGTGCCGTTCTCCGTGGCCGCCCGCCTGCTGGCGGACACCGACCCGCCGTCACCGTGGCGCTACCCCGCGCTGCTGGCGGCACTGGCCGGCTTCGTGCTCGGCGCCGGCGTCGCCGCGTGGGTGCAGCGCACCGGCTACCCGATGGTGCACGGGATGGTCTGTGCCGCCGGCACGTACCTGCTGGCCCAGACGGTGTTCGTCGTGGTCAAGCTGGTCCGCAGTGGCGACGTGAACTGGTTCGGGGTGTTCTTCAACTTCACCATCACCCTGTTCGCCGGGGTCATCGGTGGTGCGCTGGGGAGCGCCCTGCAGAAGCGGGGCTTCGCGCCCGGGCAGAGGAGGTCCTCATGAGCGTGCTGGTGGTGGACGTGGGCACGTCCGGCCTGCGGGCCGCTGTCGTCCGGCCTGACGGCACTGTGGACGGCCTGCACTTCCGCCCCTTCCCGCCGTCGTCACCGTTCCCCGGCCTGGTGGAGTTCGACGCCGCGGCGATGGCGACGGCCGTGCTGGAGGTCGCCCACGCTGCGTTGGCCGACGCCGGGCCGGTGGAGGCCGTGGGCATCACGGCCCAGCGGGCCAGCACCGTCGTGTGGGAGCGGGCTACCGGGCAACCTGTCGGTCCCGGCCTCGGCTGGCAGGATCTGCGCACCGTGGTGGACTGCATCACGGCCAAGGCCGAGCACGGCCTGGCGCTGGCCCCCAACCAGACGGCGACGAAGGCCAAGTGGCTGCTGGACCAGCACGATCCGGCCCGCAGCCGCGACCTGTGCGTCGGCACGGTGGACAGTTGGCTGGCGTGGGTGCTGTCGAACGGCAGCCTCCACATCACCGATCACACGAATGCGGCCGTCACCGGCCTGTTGCTGCCCGACGCCTCCGGGTGGAACGAGCGGGCGTGCGCCGCGATGGGCGTGCCCGCCTCGATGCTGCCCACGCTGGTGGACAGCTCCGGCGTGGCCGGCGCGGCCACGGCGCTCCCGGGTGCCCCTCCCCTCGCCGCGCTGGTGGGCGACCAGCAGGGCTCGCTGGTGGGCCAGAGCTGTGTGCGGCCCGGCCAGGCGAAGATCACGTTCGGCACCGGCGCCATGCTGGACATGTGCACGGACGGCGCACCGCCGGCAACCGGCAACCGCAGCTCGGCCGGCACGTTCCCGATCGTCGCCTGGTCGCGCGACGGCCGCTGCACGTGGGGCGTGGAGGCCATCATGCTGTCCGCCGGCACCAATGTGGAGTGGCTGGTCAGCGATCTCGGGATCCTCAGCGACCCGGCGCAGAGCCATGAGGTCGCCGCCCGGTGCGCCACCAGCGAAGGGGTCGTCTACGTCCCGGCGCTGATGGGCCTGGGCACCCCGCATTGGGACTACGGCGCCCGTGGCACGGTGCTGGGGCTCACCCGGGGCACGGGCCGCGAGCACCTCGTCCGGGCCGTGCTGGAGGGCGTGGCCAATCGCGGCGCCGACCTGGTGGATGCCGCTGTCGCCGACGCCGGGCTGGCTGTGCCGTCCCTGCGCATCGACGGCGGCATGAGCGAGAACCCGACGTTCGTTCGAGCCCTGGCGGATGCCACCGGCCTGCCGGTGGAGGTGTCCCGCTACACGGAGGCCACCACCATCGGCGCCGCCTACCTGGCGGGCATGGCCGTGGGAGTGTGGCAGGGTTGGGACGACGTGGCCGCCGTCTGGCAGCCACGCCAGGTCGTGGAACCCGCAGGCCGCACGGACCGGGCAGCATGGGCCCGGGCGGTGGAGCGGGCCCGGGGTTGGATACCCGATCTGTCGGCCCTGGACTTCTAAAGTTGCTCTGCTCCCCTCCGGCCGGGAAAGCTGGTGGGGATCGTGTCGAAAGGATCCCGAGTGGAAATCGAAGTCACGCAGGCCGGCCCCGCCGCGGCGAGCCCGCGCATCGGCCGCCGCCACGTGCTCGGCGCCGGCGTCGGCGGTGCCGCGTTGTCGTTGTTGCCGTTCCTCGCCGGTCGCGCCCAGGCGTCGGCGGGCGACACCACCACCACGGCCCCTCCCCTGCCCCCCACCGACGCCGACGTCGCGCTGCTCGGGCAGGCACAGCAGATCGAGCTCACGTTCGTGGACCTGTTCGAGACGGCCATCGCCGCTGCCGACTGGTCCGACGACGAAGCGGCCGTGATGGTCGAGTTCCGCGAGGCCCACAAGGAGTACGCCGCGGCGCTCAGCGCTCTCCTCGGCCGGCACGCCCCGAACACCCCGTCGGAGTCACTGATGGGCTCGCTCGTCGCCGGCTTCTCCGGCGCCAAGGACGGCATCCTGTCCGCCGCGTACGACGCCGAGTCCGGCGCGGTGGCGGCTCACGACGAGATCCTCGGCCAGCTCCAGGGCACCAACGGGGCGGTGCTCATCGCCTCGATCCAGATGGCCGAGGCCCGCCACTGCACCGCGCTGGCGGCACTGAGCGGAGCCACCGACCTGGCCCAACTCCTCGTGGACGACGAGGCCGACGCGCTGCAGGTGAACGGGTGACCACGATGGACCAGCACAGCACTCTCCTCCCCTCCTCCGACGCCGCCGCGACACAGCCGGCCGGCATGGGCCGCCGTGGCCTGTTCCGCCTCGGCGGGCTCGGCGCGGTCGCCGCCGTCCTCGCGGCGTGCGGGCAGTCCGAAGCCGGCGAACTGGGCACCCTGGGCAACGGCCCCGGCACGCCTGAACTGCCCGCCGGCACGGTGGACAACGGTGCGCTGCTGCGCACGTCCGCCTCCATCGAGACCTCCATCGCCAACGCCTACCAGCGGATGATGGACGACGGCTTGTTCGGCGGCTCCACCGCTGCCTACCCCGACCTCGGCGATCCGATGGATCTCGTGATGGCCTTCCTCGACCACCACCGGATGGCCGCCGACACCTACAACGAGCTTGCCGTCGGCGCCGGCGACACGGCCTGGACGTGTGGCAACCAGCGCCTCGACGAGCAGTACATCGACATCGTGCTGTCGCGCATCACCGACGGTGTGCCGGCCGCGGAGAACGCCGCGGCCATTCCCGCCAGCGACGACCCGCTGCGTGACGCCGTCAACCTGGTGTACGTGCTGGAGTCGCTGAGTGCCAGTTCGGCCCAGGCCCTGGTGGATCAGGTCACCGAGCCGGCCATGCGGGCCGCTTCGATGAAGGTGGGCGTGCGCTCCGGGCGCGACGCTGCGGCGCTGGCGCTGCGGGCCAACCCGGGCGGCTACCTGCCCGTCAGCGGCGACGCCGCAGAGATCCCGGCCCCGGTGGCCGTGCCGTCCCGCTTCGGTTCCGTGGGTGCCAACACCTTCCTCGGTGGCGCCGGCGACGAGAACGGGGTGCGCCTGCGCCTCGCCTTCGAGACGCCGAGCCTCAACTCGATGGTGTACAGCTTCACCGAGTACGGCGACTGCGCCCCCGTCACCGACTCCACCACCCCCACCACCTGACCCTCCCGGTCGCGTGCGGGTGGGTCGGAGGGTTTCGTGTCCGCCTCCGAGCCGGAAACCCTCCGACCGGGGGTCGGCAGTACACTGCGGGCGACGGTGAGTCGGCCGGGTGGCCGCGGCACGGCCTGACCGTGTCGAGGAAAGTCGGGACTCCACAGGGCAGCGTGCTGGCGAGAGCCAGGTCGGGGCGACCTGACGGACAAGTGCAACAGAGAGAAGACCGCCGATGGGCCGGCATGCCGGTCACAGGTGAGGGTGCAACGGTGCGGTAAGAGCGCACCAGCGGGCGGGGCGACCCGTTCGGCTCGGCAAACCCCACGCGGAGCAAGGCCAAGCAGGGCGTATGGGCTGCCCGCCCGCCGGTTCACGCCGGCAGCGTCCGGGTAGGCCGCACAGAGGGATGGTCACCGGCCCGGTTCGCCGGGTCACAGAATCCCGCTTACAGGCCGACTCACCGTCACCGGCCGGCACCCGCAGCGCCGGTGCCGGCGGTCAGGGCACCAGGTTGAAGGCACAGAGGGCTGGGCCGCGCTCGCGGAACAGCACCTTGGTCACCGACGCCTGATCCACATGGCTGCGCCACGCCATGCGCGGGTCGCCGCCGAGGGCCCAGGCCATCGCCACCTTCACCGGTGTGGCGTGGGTGACCACCACCACCTCGCTGCGACGGGCCGCGACCGCCAGTTCCTCGCAGGCCGCCCACACCCGCGAGGTGACCTGCCGCAGGGTCTCGCCGCCCTCGGGGGCGAAGTCCTCGTCGGTGATCCAGCCCGTCCACACCTCGGACGGGATCTCGGAGATGACGGCGCCGTCGTAGCAGCCGTAGTCCATCTCCACCCAGCGCTCGTCGATCTCCGGCTCCAGACCGAACACGGCGGCCGTCTGCCGGGCCCGCAGCGCCGGCGAGCACACCAGGCGGTCGACCCGCGGCACCAGGCGCGGCAGGCCGGCCACCTGGGCGAAGCCGACCTCGTCCAGCGGCGGGTCCAGCCGGCCCTGCAAGCGGGCCGCGGCGTTGGTGGCGGTTCGGCCGTGGCGGACGATGTGGAGCACGACGACCAGTGAATCACACGACCGGCGGCCGCGTGTCGCCCAACAGGCCGTGGCGCACGAACCGGCGGCGGCGCTCGGCGTCCGACAGCCCGAAGCGGCCCCACGAGTACCACAGCATCACGGCGCCGGCGATCTCCATCGGCACGTTCAACCACCCGCGATCCAGCGACATGACCCGCACGTCGCCCCACGACCCGCTGAACGGCCACCAGAACACCCTGGTGCTGGCGAACGCACCGTCCCACACCAGGTGCAGCAGCATTCCGATCGGCAGGCCCAGCAGCAGGCGGCGGATCGGCTTGCGGCCAGCGGTGGCCAGCATCACCAGCGCCAGCGCGCCGACGGCCACCGTCAGGCTGTGCGCCCACCGCGCCTGCCCGAACGGCACGTCGATGAGATCCGGGAGGACGGAACCCACCAGCAGCAGCCGGTAGTCGAAGCGCGGGTCGGTGAACACGAAGAAGACCGTGAGCAGCGACGTGCCGAGGAACCAGAGGAACATGAACGCTCCGCGCCTGTCAGCGCACCAGGAACCTGGCGCACTGGGGGCACTCGGCCGGCTCGCCCGCAGGCGTGGCCTTCACCACGTCCATCTCCGCCGGCGACAGGTCCAGGTGGCAGCCGCTGCAGCGGTGCCCGTCCAGCCGGGCCACCCCGACCCCACCATGCTGATGGCGGGCATGCTCGTAGGCCCGCACATCGGCCTCGGTGAGCGCGGCCAGTGCCTCCACCTTGCGGGCCTCCAGCGCTGCCGCTTCGGCGTCCAGCCCGGCGCCGGCGGCGGCCAGGGCCGCCTCGGCCTCCGCCAGTGCGGTTGCCACTGCAGGCTCGGCCTCGGCCAGCGCCACCAGTGCTTCCTCCGCCACGGTCTGGTCGTCCATCGCCGTGAGCTCCTGCTCGTCCAACTCGCTGCGCTGGGTGTTGATGGTGGCGATCTGGTTCATCAGGGCTTCGGCTTCACGCGGCGCGATCACCGTCTTCAGTTGGGCGTCCAGCCGGTCGCGCTTGGCGGTGAGTTCGTGCGCCGCCTGCTCGGCGGCTTCGATGGCGGCCCGGGCCGCGTCCACTCGCGCCTGCACGGCAGCCTGCTGGCGACGCAGGTCGGCCAGCGCTGCGGCCGCGGCCGCATGGGTGGCGACCTCGGCCAGGCGGGGCCGGCGATGACCGATGGCGTCCAGCGCCGTGTCGATCTCCTGCAGTGCCAACATCGCCGCGCCGTTCATCAGCCCGAGGGTACCCGCGCCGGCACGGCGACCTCACCTCGACGGCTGGACGACCACGTTCTCCGGCGGCTTGTCGCAGAGGTAGATGAACGTGGAGCTGTTGATGGCCACCGATGGCACGGGTGCCCGCGGGTCCAGCACGTCCGCCGGCACCGTCGTGCCGCTGTCCACCTGGATGACGACCGCCCTCGGGGCGGTGGTGGTGGGCGGCTCGGGGTCGCCGGGGTTAGTGGAGGGGGGCAGCGTCGTGGCGGTCGTGGTGGTGGTGGCCCCCGGCAGGGTGCCGCTGACCAGCTTGGCCACGCACTCCTCGCCCGGCACATAGATGCGCGCGGCCCGCCGGGTGGGCGCCGCGGGCGAAGGCCAGTCCATCACCGGCAGCCCCTCGTGCGCAGCCTCCATGTACGCACCCCAGATGCGCGCCGGGTAGTCCGCGCCCTGCACCTTGCCGTTGCGGCCCATCTCGGCGGCGAACTCGGGGATGCGGTTCATCGGCGTGTACCCGTTGGGATCGCCGACCCACACCGCCGTCGCCAACTGCGGGGTGCCACCGATGAACCAGGCGTTGGTGTTCTCGAACTGGGTGCCGGTCTTGCCCGCCGCGGGGCGGGAGAACGGGGTGCACGGACGCGCTGCGGGCGCCGAGCAGCGCAGGTTGCGGGCTCCGGTGCCGCTGGTGATCACGCCCTTCAGGGTGTCCACCGTCTTCAGCGCTGCGTCGGTGTCCAGCACCTGGTAGCCGGCCAGCGACTGGGTGTACAGGCGGCTGCCATCGGCCCGGTCGATGAACTCCACGTAGTACGGGTCGTGGTGGATGCCCTGGTTGAGGATCGTCTGCATCCCACTGGCCATGTCGATGGGCGCCATCGGGTTGTTGCCGGTGGCGGTGACGCCGAGTGGCAGGAAGGGCTCCCGGTCCGCTTCCGGCTGGCCCTGGTAGAAGTACACGGAGTGGGCCAGGCGGTAGGTGGAGTCCACCACCCGGTGCAGGCCGATGGCGTAGCTGATGCGCACGAAGCCGCAGTCGCTGCTGGACCACACGGTGCGTCCCTTGATCGGGCCGATGCCGGTGTTGCCGCCCCGGATGACCTTGGATGTCTCCCGGCCGTCCACGAAGTCCGGCACCTCACACGGGTCGGTGCCGTTGACGATGTCGTTCTCCTGCGCCCCGGCCTCGTACAGCTCGGCCAGCAGGAAGGCCTTGATGCTGGAGCCCGTCTGGCGGGGCACCAGCGCCATGTTGACCTCGCCCCCCGGCACGTCCGATCGCAGGCCGCGCCCGCCCACCATCGCCCGGATGGCGCCGGTGGTGGTGTCCAGCGACACGATGGCGGCATCGAAGCCGGCGGTGGTGTACGGCAGGATGTCGCGAGCCCGCTCGGCGTCGGCCTGCATCTGTGGGTCCAGCGTGGTGTGGATGCGCAACCCGCCGCGGTACAGCAAGTTGGCGCGCTCCTGCTCCGTGGCACCGAGGATCGTGGACTTGGTGAGCAGGTAGTCGCGCAGTGCCACCGTGAAGTAGGTGGGCTTGGCGTCCAGGGACGGCAGCGACCGCACCCGGAACGGGATCTCCCAGTTGGCCGCCAGGTACGCCCCGTCGGTGGGGGTGAGCATGTTCTGGTCCACCAACCGCTCGACCACCTGGGCGAAACGGCGGCGCGACGGCTCGGGGTTCTGGATGGGGTCGTACCCGGAGGGCGAGCGCACCAGACCGGCCAGGAAGGCCCCTTCGATGGTGGTGAGGTCCTCGACGCTCTTGCCGAAGTACACCTCCGCGGCAGCCTGCAGGCCGTAGGCGTTGTTCCCGAAGTAGACCGTATTGAGGTAGCGCTCGAGGATGTCGTCCTTCGTCATCTCCTTCTCGAGCATGGTCGCGAAGTGCGCCTGCTTCAGCTTGTAGGAGCCGTCGCGGGGCAGGCCGGCGAGGAACTCGTTCTTCACCACCTGCTGGGTGATGGTGCTGGCCCCCTGTGTCGGGGCGTCGGTGGAGAAGTTGGACAGCAGGGCGCGGGCGAAGCCGCGCAGGTTGACCCCGTGGTGGCGGTAGAACTCGGTGTCCTCCACCGCCAGTAGTGCGTCGATGACGCCCTGGGGCACCTGTGACAGCTTGATCGGCTGGCTGTTCTCCCGCTCGAACACGGCGATCACACCACCGTCGGCGTCGTACACCAGCGTTCGCTGGGACAACGGCTGGAACGACGGCAACTCCACGGGCACTTCCTCGTGGGCGTTGGCGATCAGCCACAGGCGGGGGCCCACACCGATGGCGACACCGGTGAGCAGCAGTGCGCCGGCCAGGATGATGGCGACGAACCGGAAGGGCCAGGCGAGACGGTTCACGGCAACCCGACGCTAGTGGTCGGGGCACCCTCGGCGGCGTCACCCCCGCTACGGTGACCGGCCATGAGCAGCACCCACGCCTTCCGTTTCGGCATCCAGGTGAGCAAGGCCGACGGCGGCACCGGCTGGGCGGAACTGGCCCGCCGCGCCGAGGGCAACGGCTTCAGCGTCCTCACCATGCCCGACCACTTCGACGACCAGTTGGCGCCGGTGCCGGCGCTGATGGCCGCGGCGGCCGCCACCACCACCCTGCGGGTCGGCGCCCTGGTGTTCGACAACGACTACAAGCATCCGGTGGTGCTGGCCAAGGAACTGGCCACGATCGACGTGCTGTCCGGCGGGCGGCTGGAGATCGGGCTGGGGGCCGGTTGGATGATCAGCGACTACGAGCGTTCCGGCATGCCCTACGACGCCGCCGGCGTGCGCATCGATCGCTTCGTGGAAGGGGTGCAGATCATCCGCGGCCTGCTGGGCCCGGAGCCGTTCTCCTTCACGGGGCAGCACTACACGGTCACCGAGATGAACGGCCTGCCCAAGCCGGTACAGGCCCGGCCGCCGCTGCTGATCGGTGGTGGCGGCAAGCGGGTGCTGGGGATCGCCGCCCGCGAGGCGGACATCGTGGGCATCAACCCCAGCATGCACGCCGGGCGGATCGGCCCGGAGGCCATCGGCGGGATGAGCCCGGACAGCGTGGAGGAGAAGATCTCCATCGCCCGCGCCGCCGCCGGCGCACGGGTGCACGAGATCGAGTGGAACGTCCGCTCGTTCCTCGTCAACGTCACGGCCGACGCTGCGGCCGGCAGGACAGCACGGCAGCAGATGGCCGCCGCGATGGGCGTGGACGAGGCCTGGCTGGAGGCCTCCCCGTTCGCCCTCATCGGCCCGCCGGAGGAGCTGGCCGAGCGCCTGCGGGAGCGTCGCGAGCGGTGGGGCTTCTCCTACGTCATCGTCGGCGGAGCGGACGTGGACTCGTTCGCTCCGGTGGTCGCCGAACTGGCCGGCACATGACCGCCGACCGCCCGGCCCCGCCCGTCGCGTTGTGCGGGGCTGGGATGATCGCCGGCGCCCACGCCGCGGCGGCCCGGCTGGCCGGCCTGCCCGTCGTGGCCGTGGCGTCGCGCACTGCGGAGCGGGCGGTGGCGATGGCCGAAGGGCTCGGGGCCACGGCGGTGGAGTACGCCGACCTGCCGGCGGGGGCCGAGATCGTGGTGGTGGCCACTCCCCCGGGGCAGCACGCCGGAGACGCCCTGCGGCTGCTGGATGCGGGCGCTGCGGTGGTGCTGGAGAAGCCGCTGTGCCGCACGTTGGACGAGGCCGACCGCTTGGTGGCTGCCTCGGACGCGCACGGCGGCCGGCTGCTGTACGCCGAGAATCTTGCCTACGCCCCGCTGGTCCAGCGACTGATCGGGCTGACCCCGAAGGTCGGCGCGCTCACCCATGTGGAGGTGCGCAGCCTTCAGGGGCTGCCGGGCTGGGGGGCCTTCACCACGGACGAATGGGGCGGCGGCGCGCTGTTCGACCTGGGGGTGCATCCGCTGGCGGTGGCGATGCTGGTGTGCGGTGCCGCCGGGCTCGGCCGCCCGACCGAGGTGACGGCCGTCCTGCGCGGCGGGGCCGGCCATGGCAGCGACGAGCACGCCGAGGTCACGCTCCACTATCCCGGCGGCCACCGTGCCACCGTGGTGGCCAGCTGGCAGGCCGGCCCCGAGCCCACCTGGGACATCCAGGTGGCCGGGCAGGACGGTGTGCTGCGGGCCGAGCTGCTGCCCGTGCAGCGCCTGGAGTACAACGGCGACGAGGTGGCGCTGCCGACGTCCAACTGCCCGGTGCCGGTGCTGGAGGACCTCGGCTACCTCCCCCAACTCACCGCCTTCGTCGACGACATCGCGGCCGGCCGCGCGCCGGTGATGGATGCCCGTTTCGGCCGCGACGTCCTGCAGGTGGTGATGGCCGCCTACACCTCGGCGGGGCGAGGTGGCGCCCAGGAGTCGCTGCCGTTCGCCGGCTCGCGACACCACACCCCGCTGGAGCTGTGGCGGGACGGCTGACGAACCGTCGCCCGGCCCGTCACGACGGGCCGTTGGCCACTGGCGGTCGGTGGTCCGATGGGGCACGGTGAGGCCATGATCCGTTCGATGAGCGACGCCGTCGCGGCCATCCGCCCCGACGACACCCTTGCCGTGCCCCTCGGCCCCGGTGTGCCGAGTGGCTTCCTCCACGCCCTCGGGGAGCGGGACGACTTCGAGCACCTCGAGGTGTTCGGAGCACTGCTGCCGGACCTGTACCAGTTGTTCATGCGCAGTGGGGTGCACTACCGCAGCGGGTTCTTCGGCCCGGCAGAGCGGTTCCTGCGCGACGCCGGTGCGTCGATCGACTTCGTGCCGGCGGACTTCCGCCGCTTCGAGCCGATCCTCCACCACCTCCAGCCGCGGGTGATGGCCACGTCCGCCGCCCCGCCGGTGGACGGCTGGGTCAGCCTCAGCGTGCACGCCGGCGCCAGCGTCGACGAGTTGCACCGCGCCGGAGCGGACCCGGACCGCCTGGTGATCGTCGAGGTCAGCCCGCACTACCCGCACACGTACGGGCTGCCCCCGGACTTCGAGCACCGCCTGCACGTGGACGAGATCGACTTCCTGGTGGAAACGGACCGCCAGCCCCTGAACCTGCCCGACGCGCCACCCTCCGACGCGGAGGTCGCGATCGCCGAGCACGCCACCCGGTTCATCCACAGCGGCTGCACCCTGCAGACGGGCATCGGTGGCATCCCCAGCCAGATCGCCAAGCTGCTGGCCGAGGGTCCGCTGGACGACTTCGGGGTGCACAGCGAGATGTTCACCACCGGCCTCATGCACCTCCACCAGTCCGGCAAGGTCACCAACATGAAGGGCAGCCGGTTCGACGGGTTCACCGTCACCACGTTCGCTGCCGGCACGCCCGACCTCTACGAGTGGCTGGACCACAACGAGGCGGTCCGCTTCCTGCCGGTGCGCGTGGTGAACTCGCCGGAGCTGATCGCCCAGAACCGCCACATGGTCACCATCAACGGCGCGCTGGCGGTGGATCTCGCGGGTCAGGTGGTGGCCGACACCATCGTCGGCGCCCAGTTCAGCGGCATCGGCGGGCACGAGGACTTCGTCAGCGGGCCGGGCCTGTCGGCCGACGGGCGCAGCCTCGTCTGCCTGCCGTCGTCCTCGCTGGTCAACGGCGACCTCGTGTCGCGCATCCTCCCCAAGCTGCCGGCCGGCTCCGTCATCAGCACGCCCCGCCACCAGGTGGACGTGGTCATCACGGAGTTCGGCGCGGCCGAGTTGGCCGGCAAGACCATCCGCGAGCGGGCGCTGGCGCTGGCGGCCGTCGGCCACCCGGACGTGCGTGACGAGTTGCTGGCGGTGGCCGCCACCTGGCCGCAGGACTGAGCGCCGGCCGACCGGCCAGGCCCACGTGATGTGTCGCGCGCGCTGCGCCGAATGTGCAACGATGACGCGTTATGACGGGAATCATTCACATTGGCAGTGTTGTCGGCGCGCGCCGGCGCACGTTCGCCGCACTCGCAGCAGGGGCAGCCGTACTCGGCACCGTGCTGGTCACCAGCCTCCAACCCACGGCCGCCGCCGGCACACCGACGATGACGGCACCGGGACGCATCTACCCCACGGTGGACACGGTGTATCCGTTCGCCGGGAGCGACGGCATCTCCGGTGATGCCGCCGTCCTGTCGGTGAGCGGCATGGACGACACCGGCTGCGACCCCAACTCTGGCAACGGCTACGACACCACATCGTGCCCACGCGTCCAGATGGACCTCAACGCCAGCACGGGTGGCCTGCTGTTCATGGCCAACCTCACCGGGGTGAACCTGGACGCCGATCCGGAGTACGAGATCTTCACCCACAACGACGGTGCGGTCATCAACCAGATCACCGACCCGCTCGGCGGGCCGAGCCAGGTCATCCACCTGAACGGCACCCAGGCCCAGCTCAACAACGCCCTCCAAGACCTGGAGTTCCAGCCCGCAGCCGGGTACGAGGAGCGCCAGACCGACGACGGCCTGCTGCCCCGCCTGACCTCGGTTGCCGTGCAGGGTGGCGTGTCCCCCGGCGCGTCGGACACGAAGTACACGTACATCAAGATCGAAGGGACCAACGACGGCCCGACGCTCAGTGCCCCGGCCACCGCCGTCGACGCGGCCGCCGGTGCGTCGACCGACCTGAACGACGAGGTCAGTGTGGTGGACCCGGAGATGTGCAACTTCACCATCTGCGGCAACCCGTACACCGACCCCGGTCTGGTGGAGGGTGACGACGAGATGCTGCTCGTCGCCTGGCTGGCCGAGAGCTCGTGCGGGGATTTCAACCTGCGCGGCGGGGTGTTCACCACCCTCGGCGGACCGGCCCTCGCCAACGTCCACACCTTGCTCACCGATGTCAGCGGCGCCGACCTGGAAGCGGATCAAGCCGCGGCCATCGAGGCGTCGATCTCCCCCACGGCCCTGGCCTTGGATCTCAGCGCTCAAGCGGGTGGCCCACTGTCCGACAACACGGTCTTCGCCGCGATCGGCGACCTGGACGAGGTGCGCTACGCCCTGTCCACGATCACGTTCAACGCCCCTGCCGACGATGCCGTCTGCAACCTCAACATCACCGTCAGCGATCTGGGCAACAACGGCGCGCCGCTGAGCTACGTCGGGTCGCAGATCGGCGGCAGCGAGTCGCCCCAGCCGGGCTACGAGGTCCCCGATGCCAAGGGCGACACGACGTCGGTGACGTTCAACGTCAAGGATTCCCACCCCGGTGTCACCATCGATCAGGCCCTGCCCACCCTGCCGGGCGTGGCTGCCGGCCCCAACAGCCCGGGTGCGTTCACCGTGACGTTCGACGATGCGATCGAGCCGGGCTCGTTCGACACCGGCGACCTCTCGCTGAGCACCAGTTCGGCATCGGGCCCGGCCCTCGGCGTGCTGGTGCCCGTGACGCCCGGCCTCGTGTACACCGTGCCGGTCACGGCCACGGGTGATGGCACGCTGACCCTCGAGTTCACCGGCACCGTCTGCGCTGCCGGCCATGGCACGTCGTCCTGCGACTCCGGCTTCGACAACGATCCGCCCACCTACGACGACAACGAGATCGACTGGGACCAGACCGGCCCCGACGTCGCCATCGCCATCGCCCCCGGGCAAGGGAACCCGACCTCCACCTCGCCGATCCAGTTCGAGGTGACGATCGGGGAATCGCTCACCACCGCCCCGGTGCAACTCACCAGCGCCGACATCGACATCACGGGCACCGCGGGCGGCACGCTCGTGGCCAACGTCACCCAGCCGGACCCGCTGGACCTCACCACCTTCCTCGTGTCGATCAGCGGCATGACCACCGGCGGCACGGTGTCCGCCGAGGTGAAGGCCAACGCGATCGTGGATCTTGCGCTCAACGGCAACGCCGCCAGCGGCACCGCCACCGTCACCTGGCAGGACGTGGACACGACGGATCCGACCGTCACCATCGACCTGCACTCAGGCCAGGCGGACCCGACCAACGCGTCGCCGATCGTGTTCGATGCCGTGTTCTCCGAGCAGGTCACTGGCTTCGTCGACTCGGACATCGTCCTCGGCGGCACCGCCGGCGCCACCACGGCCGTGGTGGCCGGCGGGCCGCAGAACTACA
Organism: Acidimicrobiaceae bacterium; assembly: GCA_020637295.1. Lineage (GTDB taxonomy): Bacteria > Actinomycetota > Acidimicrobiia > Acidimicrobiales > Ilumatobacteraceae > UBA668. Next base: position 142,621 of record JACJWF010000006.1, read on the forward strand.
CGATCACGGTCACCGGCATGTCCCAGACCGGCACGGTCACGGTGACGTTCGCCACCGGCGCCGCGGAGGACGGGGCCACGAACCCCAGCGAGGCACCGATCCTGGCCCAGAACTCGGTGGAGTACGACATCGATGCGCCGACGGTCACCATCGAGCAGGGCGGCTCGCAGGCCGACCCCACCTCGGTGAGCCCGATCGTGTTCGACGTCGTCTTCAGCGAGCCGGTCACCGGCTTCACCAACGCTGACGTCACCCTCGGCGGCACCGCCGGCGCCACCACCGCCGTGGTCGCCGGCGGACCCACCAGCTACACGGTGCAGGTCTCCGGCATGACCCAGACCGGCACCGTCACCGCCAGCCTCGCCGCCGGCATCGCCCAGGACGGCGCCACCAATGCCAACCTGGCGTCTTCGTCCGGCGATGCGACCGTGCAGTACAACCAGCCGCTGGTGGACAACACACCGCCGATGGTCACCATCGACCAAGGCGGCTCGCAGGCCGACCCCACCTCGGTGAGCCCGATCGTGTTCGACGTCGTGTTCTCCGAGCCGGTCACCGGCTTCGCCACCGGCGACGTCACCCTCGGCGGCACGGCCGGCGCCACCACCGCCGTGGTCAGCGGCGGGCCCACCACGTTCACGGTGCAGGTGTCCGGCATGACCCAGCCGGGCACGGTCACGGCGTCCCTCGCTGCTGGTGTCGCCCAGGACCTGGCGACGAATGCCAGCCTGGCCTCCACCAGCACCGACAACTCGGTGCAGTACAACCAGCCGGCCGGCGACGTGACGCCGCCCACCGTGACCATCAACCAGGGGGCCTCGCAGGCCGACCCGACGGGCAGCCCGTCGATCGTGTTCGACGTGGTGTTCAGCGAGGCCGTCAGCGGCTTCGCCACGGGTGACGTCACCCTCGGCGGCACGGCCGGCGCCACCACTGCCGTCGTCAGCGGCGGGCCGACCTCGTACACCGTCACGGTGTCCGGCATGACCCAGACCGGCACGGTCACCGCCTCGATCGGGGCCATCGTCTGCGTCGACCTGGCGAACAACCCGAACCAGGCGTCGACCAGCACCGACAACACGGTGACGTTCAATCTGCCGGCTGGTGATGTCACCCCGCCGTCGGTGGCCATCGACCAGGCGCCGGCACAGGCCGACCCCACGTCGGTGAGCCCCGTGGTGTTCGTGGCCGTGTTCAGCGAGCCGGTGGCCGGCTTCGGCGACGGCGACGTGATCCTCGGCGGCACCGCCGGCGCCACCACCGCGGTGGTGTCGGGCGGCCCGTCGAGCTACACGGTGACGGTGTCGGGCATGACCCAGTCGGGCACAGTGATCGCCTCGATCGGCGCCGGTGCCGCCACCGATGCGGCGCTGAACCCGAGCCTGGCGTCCACCAGCACGGACAACACGGTGGCGTTCGTCTTCAGCATCGCCATCAGCACCCCGGGCGGGCAGGTCAGCATCTCGGCGACCGGCGGCGAGCTGATCTCGTTCACCACGGCATCACCCAGCCCTGCGCTGCCGCCTGGCTTCACCGCCCCATACGGGATGCTGAACTTCTCGGCCTCCACCACGCCGGGCGGCTACGTCACGTTCGTACTCACCCTGCCGGCGCCCGTGGTGGACTACCTGAAGCTGGTGGGCAGCACATGGGCGTCGTTCACGTGGGACGGCAGCACCGGCTTCCAGATCAACGGCAACACCGTGTCGGTCACCATCCAGGACAACGGGCGCGGCGACGCGGACCCGACCGTCGGCGTGGTGGCCGACCCGGGCATGCCGGTGCTGCGCAGCGGCACCATCCCGGTGACCGGCTCCGGCAGCGAGGTGCCCCTGCGTCTCGCGACGCTGGTGCTGCTGCTCGGTGCGTCGCTGTGGCTGGCCACCCGCCCCCGCCGGGTGGCGCCGCGCTGACGGCACATGGCCGACCGCTCCGGCGGGTGGGTGGAAGCACCTTCCCGCCGGGGCTGGTCAGCCGTCGAACGTCACATCCGCTGTCTGTACCGCACCGGCGGTGCGGCCCGGCGCGGTCTGGTACTTCCAGTACAGGTTGGTGTGGGCGATCACCAGCTCCGGCGGGGGTGCACCCCACTCGCTGAGGTCCTCGGTGGTGTGGGCGTCGCTGACCAGCGTGACGTCGTAGCCACGCACGAACGCGCCGTGCAGGGTGGAACGGATGCACGCGTCGGTCTGCGCGCCGGCGACGATCAGCCGGCCGACGCCCAGTTCGGCCAGGACGGCTTCGAGGTCGGTGGCCTCGAACGAGTCGCCGTAGTGCTTGTGCACCACGGGCTCGCCGTCGCCCCGGTCCAGCTCGGGCACGTACTCCCACGCCTCGCTGCCCTCCACCAACTGCTCGTCGGCATGCTGCACCCACACCACGGCGGCGCCGTCGGCACGGGCGCGGGCCACCAGTGTGTTGATGTTGGCCACCACCTCATCACGGCCGGGAGCACCGGCGACCACCCCGTTCTGGACGTCGACGATGACGAGTGCTGTGTTCGGGCGGTCGGCAAGGGTGGTCATGGCGGCACCGTAGCCCGCAATCCACCGTCGCCATTTCGGGCGGGCCTGCTCGTAGGCAGTGTGGATCGCGCCGGCCCGTGCATCGAGGCGCTCGCTGAGCCACGTTTCCGGCCGGAGATCCAGGCGTTGATGGTCTCCACGTCGCTGGCACCGACGTTCTTGCTGACATAGTCGATGAGGCGACACATGAGGCCGTTGGTCTTCCGGTGCGACCAGGACGCCCACACCTGTACCGCCGACAACGCCTCACGAGCCCAGGCCTTCAGCTCCGTATCGATCACGGCCTGCGCCTTGGCATCGATGCCACCCGACTCGTTGGAGGTCCAGCCGTCGAGCACGTCGCGGGCGTGTGACAGCTCACAACGACCTCTGGGTAGCTGCGACAGCGCTTCACCTTCAGGTGCCACTCGTCACGGCCGACCGAGTCTTCGAAGGAGTTCCTCGGCTCGCGACACTGCCCGCAGGGGGAAGCTGATACCCGGAAACAGACGTCTGTTGTGAGATTCACAACAGACGAGTGGGCGCAGAGGGACTCGAACCCCCGACCTATGCCTTGTAAGGGCAGTGCTCTACCAACTGAGCTATACGCCCGCAGAGCGGGAAGCCGAGCCTACCGCCGCCCATCCAGGCCCGTCCCCGCCGCCCATCCAGGCCCGTCCCCGCCGCCCATCCAGGCCCGTCCCCGCCCCCTCCCGGGCCCATCCCCTCCCCTCCCACCCCGAACTTGTCGCGGCCCGACCACGAATTTCTCCGGCCACGGCCGCGACAACTTCGGGGGAAGGGCGGGGCACGGGGCGGGCGCGGGCGGGCGCGTTCAGATGCGGCGGGGGGCGCGTTCAGGGGCGCGAGGGCGCACGCCCCGCCGCGCGGCCGGGGTTCAGGGGCGGCGGGCCGCGACGAGCGACTCGAGGAGCTCGGGCGTGGCCGCGGCCAGGACGGTGCGGCGGGAGGTGTGATCCAGCGTGACCAGATCGTCGCCGTGCAGCTCGGTCGTCACGACACCGGCCTCGTGGCAGATCAGCACGGAGGCCAGGTAATCCCACACCCCGTGGGCCGGTGGGTCCACGCAGTCCACGTAGCCATCCAGCACCCCTGCCGCCACCAGGCACAGGTCCAACGCGACGGCGCCGAAGACGCGGCTCTGGCGGTAGCCGAGCGGGCGCGGCGGCAGGCCGTTGAGGCCGACGATCGACTCCCCCACCTCCCGGCAGCCGGAGCCCTGCAGGCGCACGCCGTCGCACCACGCGCCCTCGCCGCGCACGGCCCAGTAGCGCACACCACTGGCCTGGTTGACCACCAGCGCCGCGGCCGGGCCGTGGGCGTCCACCAGGCACTGGGCGGTGGCGAACCAGGGCACGCCGCGAGCGGCGTTGGTGGAGCCGTCGATCGGGTCGATGACCACCACCTCGCCGGTGCCGGCGGCCCCGACCTCGAAGCCACTCTCCTCCGACAACACGCCCACACCGGCCCGGCGCAGCACGCCGAGCGCTGCCTCGTCGGCCACCAGATCGAGCGCGTACTGGCCGTCGCGCAGCCCGCTGGGGCCGAAGTCGCGCACCCCGGCGAAGGCTGCGGCCACGGTGTCGGCAACGGTGTGGAGCAGGTCCAATCGGTCGGGGTTCATCGCCCTCGCACGGTAGTGTCGCTGGCAGCCGCCCGCCTCACCCCTGAAAGGACTCCGTGGCCGTCATCGATGTCGCCGGATTCGTCGCCGACCTCAAGGGTCATGCGGTCGACCACGGCTTCCACGTGCACGACGAGCGCCATTTCGTGGAGACCTACTCCCTCCGCCAGCTGTGGGAGGTCGACCTCCACCCGGAGGAAGCGTGCAGCGGCCCCATCGACCTGCACCTGTCGCTGGAGGTGGACCCACGGGCCCTCCTCGGCTTCGAGGACGAGGTGCTGAAGCTGGAGGACCCGGAGGACGACCCGCCCACCGGGTTCACCTTCCCCCTGCTGTTCACCTGGACGCTCCCGCCGCTGCCCCACCCGCCGGACCTGCTGGTGCTTGCCACCGAGCTGGCCGGTGTCGGCGGCATCAGCTTGCCGGTGGAGGTCTCGGCGATCGACAGCTTCGCCTCCGTCACCGACGCGCCGGAGCGCAGCCTCAGCATGGTGGCCCGCATCCCCATCGACCTCGCCGACGTCTACCTGGCCAACGACAAGCCGTTCTGCGACACGCTGGACCGCTGCCGGGACATCAGCCTGTTCTTGCTCGAGCGAGCCGACCTGTGGCTCGGCGAGGACTGAACCCGGCCACCGCACCCTTCGCATCCTCTCTCCACCCTCCGTTCATCCATCCACCCCAGCCCATCTGATCCGAAGCCCACCACCGAAAGGCACCGTCATGCGAGTGAGCGAACTGATCGACATGTTGAAGGACCAGCCACCGGACGCCGAGGTGGAACTGGCCATCGTCGCCCCGGTGAACGAGGACGATGACGAGGACATCACCGTCGACCGCTACTCCATCGAGGGCATGCTGCCCTGGCAGGACGAGGACGACGACGGCAACGAGGAGGAGTTGGTCATCTGGCTGGTGGGCGGCGAGGACGACGACGTGGACGCCTTCCTCGATGCCATCGAGGAGCAACAGGCCCACGACCACGACCACGACCACGGCGACGGCCACCACCATCACCACTGAGCGACGCGACGGCGGGTTGGCTCAGCCGCCGCCGGAACGGCCCGCGGCAGGCACGAACGCGGGATGGGTGGCCACCCGTTGTGTGGTGTAGATGCCGCGGTGCGACGAGAAGATGTAGGCCACGACGCAGGCAATGGCGAACAGCGCCACGGCGTCCCCGCCGAACAGCTCCACGCCCATGATCGTGCAGGCCAGCGGCGTGTTGGTGGCGCCGGCAAACACCGCGACGAACCCGATGCCCGCCATCAACGGGATCGGCACATCGAGCAGCCGACCCATCGTCACCCCCAGCGTTGCGCCGATGACGAACAGGGGCGTCACCTCACCGCCGGGAAAGCCGGTGCCCACGGTGACAGCCGTGAACACGATCTTCCAGGCGAATGCCATCGCCACGATGCCCGCCCCACCAGCGGTGGCCCCGGCAGCAAGCGGCAGCGACAGGCCGAGGTAGTCGCGGGTGCCGGCCAACTCCATCAGGGCCAGCACCACCAGACCGCCGGCCAGCGGGCGCAACGGGGGCCAGCGGAGGAACCGGCCGGCGGAGTGCTTCACCGCGTGGGTGAGCGCCACGAACGCCAGGCTGGCGAGACCGAACGCCAGCCCGGCGACGGCTACCTTGGCGGCCAGCGCAGCCGTGAGCTCCACGTCGAGGCGGGGCTGGACGGCGTGGTGCACGCCGAGGCCGCGGACCACCAGGTCGCCCACCAGCGACGCCGCCAGCGCAGGCGCCAGCGCCTCGTAGCGCACCCGCCCGATGGCCTGCACCTCCAGGCCGAACACGCACCCGGCGATGGGCACACCGAACACGGCGCCGAAGCCGCCGGAGATGGCGGCGATCAGCATCAGCCGGCGATCCTCCCGGTTGAGGCGGGCCAGTCGTGACACGGCGTCGGTGAGGCTGCCGGACATCTGGATGGCAGTGCCCTCACGGCCCGCCGACCCTCCGAGAATGTGGGTGACTACGGTGCCGCCGAACACCAGCGGCGCCAGGCGGCGAGGCACCCAGGCGACCGGATCGTGGATCTCCTCGATGATGAGGGAGTTGCCGCCACCCGACCGCCCGCCGAGGTAGTGGTACACCAGCCCGACGGCCAGACCGCCAGCAGGCAGCAGCCAGACCAACCAACCATTGGTCACACGGGTGTCCGTGGCCCAGCGCAACGCCTCAAGGAAGCCGGCGGACGACAGGCCGGCCAGCACACCCACCACCGCGCCCATCGCCACCCAGCGAACGAGGTGCCCCACCAGGCGGGCCTGGGCGGCCAGGTTCGACCGCATCGCCGCGACGGTGGCTGCACCGGCGCGGCCAGGCTGCGGAGCGGTGGGGTCGGGCATCAGCGGGCCAGCGTATCCCCGCCGCCGGTTTCACCGGAATCTCCTGAGGAATCCGCCGGGGCCCGGAGGTAACGTGCAGTGTGCAACAGTTGCAGGAGCCACGAACACCAGCAGCGCAGCTGGACGCGGTCACCGACGCACTTCTCTCGGCATCCCGTGGGCTGGTGGCGGTCGCCGCCCGCTCGCTCGGCGGGCTCGACGACGACGTGACCCTCCCCCAGTACCGTGCGCTCGTCGTCCTCGCCGTCCATGGCGACCAACAGGTCGGCCAGCTCGCCGAGGCGCTCGACGTCCACCCGTCCACGATGACCCGCATGTGCGACCGGCTGGTCCGCAAGGGGTTGGTCACCCGTCGCCGCTCTGCCGGCAGCCGCAGGGCCACCACCGTGTCACTCTCTCCTGCCGGCCAGGCCGTTGTGGACGCGGTGGTCACCGCCCGCCGTCGGGAGATCCGTCGCATCGTCCGACGCATCCCCGCGGACGCTCGCACCGCCGCCGTCGAGGCGCTCACCGCATTCGCCGACGCTGCCGGGGAAGAACTCACCTCCGGGTCCGAACTGGGGTGGTCATGAATCGCACCAGCTGGATCCCCGCCCACCGCCAGGAGGAACTGCGATCGCTGGTCCAGCGATCACGCCAGGTCGTGCTGCTCGCCGCGCTCACCGGCGCCATCACCGGGCTGATCGTCGCCGGATTCGAAGCTCTGGCCGCCGAGGTGCTGTTCGATCGGGTGCTCGAGATGAGCCCATGGGTGGCAGCGTGGCTGCCTGGCCTCGGGCTGCTCGTCGGTCTGGCCATCAGAAAGTGGATCGGGCGCGGCGTGTCCCCGTCCACCACGGACGAGTACCTTCACGCCTTCCACGATCCGCACCATCGCCTGGGGTTGCGTGCGCTGATCGCCCGCATGCTGGCCGCCGTGGCCACCATCGGGTCCGGCGTGCCGATGGGCATGGAGGGCCCGTCCCTGTATGCCGGCGCCACACTCGGCGGCGAGATCCAGAAGCGCCTGCCCGGCACGTTCCGCGCCGCCGACCGTCGCCTGCTGATGACGGCCGGCGCCGCCGCCGGCGTGGCCGCGATCTTCAAGGCGCCTGCCACCGGGGCAGTGTTCGCCCTCGAGGTCCCCTACCAGGACGACCTGGCCCGCCGCATGCTGCTGCCCGCCATGGTGGCCAGCGCCACCGGCTACCTGTCCTTCGTGGCCATCCACGGCACCACGGCGCTGTTCCCGGTGGAGGGCATCTCCGGCTTCGTGGCCAAGGACCTCGCCGGGGCGGCGGTCCTCGGGATCATCGGCGGGCTCAGCGCGAGGGCGTTCGGCAAGATGATCCGCGACGCCAAGAGCATCGCGGCCGGCGGCCACAGCTGGTCGCTCACCGTCGTGGCAGGGCTGGTGATCGCCGGCATGTTCGGCCTCGGCCGCCTGCTCACCGGCGAGTCGCTGGTGCTCGGCTCGGGCTACGACGTGCTCAGCTGGGCCGCCGAGCCGCAGCGCGGCATCTGGTTGCTGCTCGCCATGTTGGCCATCCGCAGCATCGGCACGTCCGCCGGGGTCGCCGGCGGCGGCGCCGGCGGGTTGTTCATCCCGTTGGTGGTCGGTGGCGCGCTGATCGGGTCGATGGTGGGGCGAGCAGTGAACCACACCGACCTCACGCTCTTCATCGTCATCGGCGTGTCCGCCTTCCTCGGCGCCGGCTACCGCGTGCCGCTGGCGGCCGTGATGTTCGTGGCCGAGACCACCGGACGGCCGTCGTTCATCGTTCCCGGGCTCATCGCCGCCGTCGCCGCCGAGCTGGTGATGGGCCAGTCCTCCGTCACCACCTACCAGCGGTCCACGATCATGACCCGGGGCGCGGACGACGGGCCACGGTAGCGGGGCGCCGCCGTCACGCCGCCGTCAGGCAGCCGGGCCGGCCGTGCCGGCCGGTGCCGCACAGCCTCACGGCTCGACCACGATCCAGCCACGCCGCTGCAGTTCCGCCGCCAGCCGGTCGTCGGAGAAGCCGCGCAACGCCGGGTCTGCGGCGGGCGCACGCGGCGAGGATTGCCGCCGCACCGGGGCGGGGCTCGACGGCACCGGTGCGGCATGCGGCCCCGACCCCACCTCGCCTGTCTCCCGCCGGTGCTCGTCCTCCTGCAGACGCTCGATCAGCTCGGCGGCTTCCTGCGCGGTGAACTTGCCGGCTGCCTGCCGCTGGGTGAACCCCATCGGCCCGCGGGCGTCGCGGAAGTCGGCATGGCCGGCGCGCTGCAGCAACTCCAGCAGTTCCTTCACCTGCCGCCCGGAAGCCGGCGGCCCGGACGCCTGACCGAATGCCATGCCGACAGTCTGCCGAGTCGCGCCGCCGGGCGGATCCGCGGATCGAGGTCCGCCGTCGGACCCGGCTCCACCGGCACAGGTACCATGTCGCCCATGCCGGCGGACGTGGCGCAGGACGGGGACCGCTGGCAGCAGCAGTGGCAGCGCGCCGCGGACGAGTTCGCCGCGGCCGATCCCGGCCGCAGTGTGCTCTTGCAGGGTGGCGGCGCGACGGCGCAGGTCGGTGCGGACACGCCCCGGCCCGGGGCCAGTGTGCTGAAGCTGTTTGTCGCCATCGCCGCCCACCAGGCCGGTGCGGCCGGCCGGCTGGACCTTGACGCGACGACGGCGATCGACGACCTGCCGCCCAGCCGGTGGCCATCCGTGCTCACCTCGCTACGTGGCGATCATCGCTTCACCACGGCCGAGTTGGCCGGCCTGATGCTGGCCACGAGCGACAACCGCATCGCCGACCACCTCGTGATGCGGTTGGGGTTCGACGCCGTCAACCGGGTGGCTGCAGGAATCGGCTGCCACTCCACCCGGCTGGCCGCAGGATTCGGGGACGACGTCCTCGGCCAGCCGGGCCGGGCCAACGTCACCACTGCGGCCGACTGCGCGACCGCACTCGCCGCCATCTGGCAGCTCGCGGAGTTGGCACCGCTGCGCGCTGCGATGCGCTCCAGCCTGTTCAACTCGCGGATCCTGGCACTGCTGCCCGATGAAGTGGTGGTGGCACACAAGACCGGCAGCCTGACGGGCGTGGTCAACGACATCGGCGTCATCCACGCTGCGCGCGGCGACCTCACCGCCTGCTTCCTCACCGACGGCCAGACCGACGCTGGTGCCGCTGCGCAGGCGATCGCCCGCTGTGCACGCCGCGCCTACGACGCGTGGCAACAGGGATGATCGCCCACCCGCCCTTCCGCCGCGGCGACACCGTGGTGCTGCCGTACACCACGGCCGGCGGCCCGCTGTTGGCCACGTTCGAGGTGCCACCGGGGACCGAGGTGGACGCCGGGCCGGACGCCGCGGTGGCGGCAGCGTGGTTCCCGGCCATGGCCAGCGGCGAGACCCTCAGCGTCGAGCAGCCGGTGTGCGAGGGGCTGCATGCGGGGGCGGCGCAGATCGCCGAGATCCTGCTCACGTGGGATCGAGCGCTCCATCACGAGCAGCAGTGGTACCAGCGCGTGGCCCTGCAGGCGCCACTGCGCCGTCCAGCCCCAGCGGCCGGCCCACGCCGCGGCACCATGGCCTTCTTCACCGGCGGTGCCGACTCGTTCTACACGGCCGTCCGTCACCGGGATGAGCTCGACGCGCTGGTGTTCGTGCACGGATTCGACCTGCTCGACGACTGGACGGACCCGCTGAACCAGGCTGTCGCCGCTCGCCTGCGTGAGGCCGCCGCCATGCTCGGCCTGCCACTGGTGGAGGTGGAGTGCAACCTGGTCGCCTTCAGCCAGGCGTTCGGCATCGGGTGGGAGGACTACCACGGCGCCGCTCTCGCAACGGTCGCGCTCCTCCTGGCGCCGGCGTTCTCCCGCTGCTACGTCCCCGCCACGTCCACCTACGACAACCTCTACCCGATCGGATCGCACCCCCTGCTCGACCCGCTGTGGAGCACCGACCGCGTCGAGATCATCCATGACGGTGCAGATGCCACGCGGGTGGAGAAGCTCCGTCGCCTCGCCGACGAGCCGGCGGCGCGGGCACATCTGCGGGTCTGCTTCGAGAACCGCGGCAATCGCTACAACTGCGGCGAGTGCGAGAAGTGCATCCGCACGGGCGTTGCCGTCCGCATCGCCGGCGTGGAGGGGAGCTTCGCGTCCCTGCCGTCGCCATCGCTGCGCACGATTGCCGGCGCCCGCATCCCCGGCCTTGGCTCGGCGTGGAAGGACCACCGCGCCGAACTGCGCCGCACGCATGCCAACGAGCGGCTTCGTCGGGCCATCGAGATCGCGCTCGTGCGTCGCCGCCTCCGGTCGTTGCGCTGGCTGCGCTCACTACGCCGGCTGCGCTCACTGCGCCGGCCGTTGCGAGACGGACGGTGATGGCGGGGATGTATGCGGCAGATCGCACCGGCGGGCGCACGGAGATCCTCCGTGACGGGTACACGGTGGTGGAGGGCGTGCTCGACGCGGCAGCGATCGCCCGCTGCACCGACGCCCTGGACGACGTGTTCGCCACCGAAGCCGACATCGCCGACGTGCGGCAGTGGAACACCGCGGACTACCGCGTGGCATACATGCTCCCGGCCAAGCACCCCGTGTTCCTCGACCAGTGCCGCCCCGGGCCGCTGGTGGAGCTCGCGGCGAGCGTCCTCGGCGACGACTGCGTGTTCGCCGGGTTCAACGGCATCACCATGAACCCAGGCGGCGCAGGCCAGCCACTGCACCGCGACCACCCCCAGCCGACACCTGGCGTGCCGTTGTACCTCCACGCCGTGATCGCGCTGGATCGCTTCACCGTGGCGAACGGAGCGACGAGGGTCGTGCCCGGCAGTCACCTCGGGTCGGCGGTTGAGGAGCCGGCCACCGAGGCGTGCGCGGTGCACGTGGAACTGGCGGCTGGCGCGGCCGTCGTCTTCGACGCCGCCGGGCTGCACGCCGGCAGCGCGAACGCCACCCGCGCACCGCGCCGGGCGCTGCACGTGCTGTTCGCCCGCCGCTGGGTGCAGCCCCACTGGGACTTCCCCGGCAGCCTGCGGGAGGCGGACATCGCCACCCTGGACGACGACCGCCGCCGCCTGCTGGGCTTCGGCAACGTGCCCGCCCGGTACGACCACGACGCCCGCCGCTCCTTCGGCTACGGCTGGGGATGACGGCCACCCCGCCGCGCCCGCCGATGACGGCGCGCCTGGCGCGGCCCGCCGCTGCCGCCACGGACCGGCTGGTGCGGTCCCGCCTGTTGCGCGGCGCGCAGGGCAGCCGGTTCGCAGTCGCCGTCGCCGCGGCCCGCACCCTGCGGCACCTGGATCGCGCCACCGACACGCGCATCGACCCCAGCCGCGCCGGCAGGGCACTGCTGGCTGCGGCCCCCCATGCCCTCGGCACGCTGGCCGGACGGCTGGCCGGTGGCTGCGCGCTCGTATCCGCCACCAACGGCAAGACCACCACCACCAACCTGCTGGCCGCCATCGTCCGCGCCGGCGGTCAGGACCCTGTGGTGAACCATGTGGGCGCCAACATGCCAGGCGGGCTGACGGCCGAACTGCTGGCGCGCGCCCGCCGCGGCAGGGTGACGGCCGACCTCGGCGTGTTCGAGATCGACGAGTTGTGGCTTGACCATGTGGTTCCCCCACTGCTGCCGAAGGTGATCGTGCTCGGCAACCTGTTCCGCGATCAGCTGGACCGCATGGGTGAGCTGGACCGAGTGGCGGCGCGCTGGCGGGCGTTCGTCGCCGGGTTGCCGCCGGAGGTGACGCTGGTGGTGAATGCGGATGACCCTCGGGTGTGCCAGCTCGCCGCCGTTCACCCCAGCCTCGTGCTGGTAGGGATGGACGGCGTCGACCGCGACGGTCCTGCGGAGCACGCCGACATCCCCGACTGCCAGCGCTGTGGCACCCGGATCGCCTACGACGGCGCACACATCGGCCACCTGGGCCGCTGGCGGTGCCCGGCCTGCGGCGACCGGCGACCCGAGCAGCTCCACGTTGTCGCCCGCGACATCGCCGCCGGCGGGTTGGGTGGCGCGTCCTTCACGCTGGTCGCGCACATGGCACCGGGTGCTGCAATGGGCGAGGCGGGCGAGACACGGGTGACGCTCGCCGTGCCCGGCCGGTTCAACGTCGCCAACGCCGCGCTGGCGGGCGCGGCGGCGCTGAGCCTGGGCCACGACCTCGCCACGGTGACCCGGGGGTTGGGCAGCTCGCCGGGCGCGTTCGGGCGGGCCGAGGAGTTGCGGGTCGCCGGACGTCCTCTGACGATGGTGTTGGGGAAGAACCCCACCGGCCTCGACGAGGTGGTGACCATGCTCACTGCCGGCGGCGAACGTATCGACCTCCTCCTGCTGCTGAACGACCGCGACCTCGATGGGAGGGACGTGTCGTGGATCTGGGACGTGGACATGGAACGACTGGCTCCGATGGTCGCCACGCTGACGTGCGGTGGGGCGCGTGCCTCCGAAGCCGCCATGCGGATGGACTACGCCGGGGTGGACCCGGCGCGCATCGAAGCGGTCGAGGGCATCGCCGAACCGCTGGCCCGGGCGCTGGCCCGCACCACTGGGCCGCTGGTGGCCGTCTGCAACTACTCCGCAATGCTCGACCTGCGCGAGACGCTGGCGGAGCAAGGTCACACCGAGCGGTACTGGCGATGAGCGGGCAACTCGGGCCGGCCGGCGGGCACGAGGCCGTGATGCGCGTGACCGTGCTCTACCCCGACCGGCTGAACCTCTACGCCGACCGCGGCAATGTGCTGGTGCTCGCTCAGCGGTGCCGGCGCCGCGGCATCCGCCTGGAGGTCACAGCCCTGCGCCTCGGCGACCCCGTTGCCGATCTGGCAGCGGACCTGATCTACCTCGGGGGCGGGCAGGACCGCGACCAGCAGCGCTGCGCGACGGACCTTGGGCAACGGCGCGACGGCATCCTCGCCGCGCTCGCCGGCGGCGCGACGGTGCTCGGCGTCTGCGGCGGCTACCAGTTGCTCGGCCACGAGTACACCACCGACGGCGGTGTCGTCGTGGGGCTGGGGCTGCTGGACGTGGTGACCTCCCGGCCGGAGGGCGCCCGGCTGGTGGGCAACGTCGTGGTCGACCTCGATCGCGCGGCAGGGCTGGGCCCTTCGGACCCAGCGGCCACCCGCCCGCTGGTGGGTTTCGAGAACCACCACGGGCGCACCACGCTCGGCCCGGCCGCACGACCTCTCGGCACCGTACGCGTCGGCCACGGTAACAACGGCACCGACGGCACCGAAGGTGCCGTCGCCGGGCGGGTGATCGGGACGTACCTCCACGGCCCGCTGCTGGCGAAGAACGCGTGGCTGGCGGATGTGCTGATCGAGCGCGCCGTCGGCGGGCCGCTACCCCGCCTCGCCGATCCGTTCGAGGACGCCGTGCACGCTCGGGCCGTCCGGGCGGCTGGAACTGGCGGGTGAACTGCCAGCGCGCTGCGCCCGGCGGGCGGTGAGGGCACGCATCCGCTCGCCTGCCTCCTCCACATGGGGCGGCAGCGCGACACGGGCCACGTGACCCCGCTCGGCATACACGGCAAGCCGGTCCAGTTGCTCCACCGACCATCGCGCGGTCACGGCCGTGAACGGGGCCGGCTCGCCGGGGCGGCAGAACGCGGGCACCGGTCGGACGACGACCTCTGGGTAGCGGAGCGCGAACGTGGCCACGCAGCGGCGGGTCACGAAGGGCCAAGCGACGGCGATCACGGTCTCGGCGCCGGATGACGGCAGCAGCCCGCGAAGCACCTCCATGCCGAAGACCACGTTGTCGTGGGTGTGCGCCGACTCGCGTTCCACCACGATCCGGTCGGCCGGCACGCCATGGGCCACCAACTCGGCGGCGAACACGTCGGCCTCGGAGCGACCGTCCAGCAACTCCACCCCGCCGGTGCACACCACCCACGGCGCAGCACCCTGGTGGTACAACTCGGCTGCGGTGATCGGCACGTGCATGTCCTTGCTGCCGAGGCAGATGATCGCCGTTGCGGGCGGGGCACCCGCCGACGGCACGTGGAGCGGGGCGAGGAACTCCATGAGCACCGCGTAGGCCTCCGGCGCGGCCGGGTCGTCCGGCGTCCAGCCCGCTTCCTCCACGCACCCGCAGGATCGCTGCCACACGGTGCGCGGCGGAACCCCGGTGGCCGTCGCGGGTGCGGCGTCGGCGGTGGGCGGACGGGGCGTCATCGCAGAGCCCCGAGCGCAACCATCAACTCGTCGACGGAACGGTCGAACGTGGCGGCGTCGAAGTGGCGAGCTGCGATGGCGCGCAACCCGAGATGGGCGTGCTCCCACGCCTCGGGGTCGTCCAGCAGCCGCGCCGTCTTCGCCGCCAGATCGTCGGCCGTGTCGGCCACCAGCAGGTCGGTCAACTCCCCGAGGTGCAGACCTTCGGCGCCGATGGAGGTGGTGACGAACGGCGTACCTGCCGCCATGGAGTCCACCAGCTTCAGCGTGATGCCGGCACCGAACCGCAGCGGCGCGACGTGCACGATGTGCCGAGCCAGCGCGGTGGCGGGGTCGTCCACCCGGCCGACGACTCGCACCGCACCACCGGCGCAGGCGCGGACCGACGCAGTGGGGTCGGCGCCGATGATGTCCAGCGTCACGGCCGGGTGCGAGCGGCGCAGGATCGGCAGCACGTCGCCCACCAGGTGACGCACGGCGTCGGCGTTGGGGGCGTCCTCACCGGACATGAACCCACCGAAGAACACCAACCCACTGCGGGTGGCCATCGGCGGCACCGCTGCCGGCGCGGGCCCGGCCCACGCCACCACCACCCGCCGGGCGCCCGGCGCCACCCGGGCCACGACGGCGGCTTCCTCGTCGGACACGCAGGTCACGACGTCCGCCCACTTCCAGGCGTCCGCGGCGGCGTCCATCTCCTGGCGGGCCGCCAGTTCCATCTGCCCGGCCCGCTCGTCGCCGAGCAGCGCGAGCAACTGCGCCTTGCGCATGTCGCGGACTGCGTCGATGGCCTCGACGTCGACCACCCGGATGGCCTGCGGCTGGGTGCGCTCCACCACGGAGCGGAAGCGGCGCACGTTGGGCGGCCGGCTGAGAACCACTGCCGAGTAGTGGCCGCTGCGCGCCGCCATCCACTGCTCCGGCGTGGACGATGTCCAGTCCGCCACCTCCACCCCGGCGGCGGCGAGCGGCGGCGCGTAGCGGTCGGCATGGGTCTGGTCCACACCCAGCAGGGTGATCGACGCGCCGCGGAACCGCGCCGCCATGCGCGTCAGCAGGCGGGCCATCCGCGGATCGCCGCTGCCACGATCGGTCTGCGGGATGCGGTCGTCGATGACCAGCACCCGGTCCACCGTCAGCGAGTCGCGATCACGCACCGTGCCACCAGAGCCAGGGGCGAATCGGGCGAGCTCGTCACCCCACCGCTGGCGGAACAGCCCCACGTTGTGCTCGTAGAGCTCGATCGCCCGGGCCCGCTGCGTGGAGGCGCCGCGAATGTGCTGCACCGTCGACCGCGGGTCGCAGACGATGAGATGGCCGCGGGCGCGGAGTTCGAACGCAAGCTCGACGTCCTCGTAGTAGCCGCGGGGGTAGACCGGGTCGAAGCCGCCGAGCCCGGAGAAGACGGCGCGGCGGATCAAGAGGCAGGCTGCGGACACGTAGGGCACCGCCCTCGGCCGGAGACCGTCCCACCCTTCCTCCAGCGGGACGATCCGCGTGTGGCCGTCGCTGATGACGACGGAACCGACCTCCACCGCCGACTCGTTGCCCCCACTGAGCGCCGGGCTGACCGCCGCGACCTCCGGGCTGGCCTCCAGCACTTCGAGCAGAGGGGGCAGCCACCCGTCGCCGACGATGACGTCGCTGTTGAGCAGGAGGAGCAGCTCGCCGCGGGCATGCATCGCCGCGAGCGTGATGGCCGAACCGAAGCCGACGTTCAGCGGGAGGCGGATCACCCGGGTGCCCGGCACCGCCGTGTCCAGCCCGTCGCCCCCGCCGCCGTCCGGCGAGGCGTTGTCGACGACGACGACCTCGAACGGCACGTGCGTGTGCTCCGCCAGCGCCGCCAGCGCGGCGACAGCCAGGTCGGCCCGGCCGTAGACCGCCATCAGTACCGAGATGCGCGGCACCTCGTGGGAGGCGGACCGGGCCGGCCGGTCCAGCGTGGTCGCCGTCACCGCCGCAGCCGCCCGTAGATCCGCCGGGGGATGCGCAGCCAGCGCATGGTCTTGGTCGCGTGGATCGCTTCGATCTCCGCACGTGCGGCATCGAGGGCCAACCGGTCCGCCTCGGCACCCTCCAGCGTCGCCTCCAGCTCGGCGATGCGCCGGTCCCGCTCGTCCAGGCCTGCTGCCAGCGCATCCCGCTCCCGCCTGGCCGCATCTCCCTCGGCGATGGCCGATGCCAGCTCGGCGATGTGGCGGTCCCGTTCGTCCACCATGGTGGTGAGTGCGTCGCGCTCCGCCAGCAGGCGGCGGCCGCGTACCGCGTGGGCGGCGCGCACTGCGGCCACCTCGGCCGTCAGCCGGGCAACCCGTGGACCGACGTCCGCATCGGTGGTCTCGCCGCGCAGGGCGTGGGCCCGCTCGATCGTCGCCGCCAGGCGATCGAAGTGCGCGTCGATGCGCCGGGTGATGCTGGCCAACTCGGGGTCGGGGCCGATCGAGCCGAGGGCGGCCCGCAACGCGGCGGGCAACTCGTCGGCCACCTCGGCGTAGCCGGCACGGTCGCCGAGGTGGTCGACCATCCCGCGCAGCTTGGTCTGGCGCGGGGCGTTGAACACGACCGCCCGCTTGCCGTAGGCGATGGCGGTGATGGCGCCGTGCATCGACACGCCCACGAAGGCGTGCGACCCGGCGATCAGCGCAGCGACGTCCACCGGCAGCAGCGGGGCGGTGGGGTGCCACAGGCGCGCCGGGTGCGCCGCGCGGAAGGCCGCGGAGAACTCGCGGTCACCGTGGCCGAGGCCCGTCTCCAGCAACACGATTCCGAGGTCCGGCCGCTCACCGAGCACGGCATCGATGGCCATGCTCATCCGGCCGGCGCCATCCACCATCGAGCCGTTGCCCTGCACGACCAGGTACGGGCCCGGCGGCAGCCATCCGAGAGTGGCGTGCAGCCGGCGGCGGCGGTCCAGCAGGTCGGCGGCGAACACGCGTGGCGCGACGAAGCCGGGGTCGGGGACGACGTGGACCTCACGCTCCAGCCCGATCTTCTCCAGCCGCTCGCAGGACGTGTGGTCGCGAACTGCGACGTACTCGTGGCGCTCGACGGCGCTGCGGACGAAGCCTTCGCGCTCCGCCGGGATGTCGAACGGAATGCCGACGGCGTTCCACACGGTGCGCAGTGGCGCCGCTGGGCCGGTGCCGTCGACGAACCAGGTGCTGGGCGCCCGGGCCAGCACCGCTTCCTCGGTGGTGTCGTAGTGGGGCGCCAGCAGCCTGTCCTCGAAGTGGACGATCTCCCCACCGCCGATCACCAGCGCATCACACTGCTCGGCGAGCTCGGCTCGACGCTGCCGGGTTGGCGGGCCCAGCGGTTCGGCCACCACGCCGCCGTCACTGGGCACCGGGTGCTCCCAGCCGAACGGCGCCAGGCGCCGGACCTCGAGGTCGGGGATGCGGGCCACCAGTTCCCGCTCGGTGATGTCGGGCAGCAGCAGGTCGCCGTAGTTGGCGATGTCGAACGTGCCGATCAGCCCGACGGTGGGGGCGTCGCGCCCGTCGTCCGCCCCGGCAGCCACGTTGGCACGCTACCACGCCCCCCGAATGTGAGGGATTCACCGGGTTGGGACTTCGGGCCCCGCCGACGCCGACCGCGGGGACGCAACTGGCTCGGCGGTCGACGGCACCGGCTCGGACACGGGATCGTGCCGCCGGCGGCCAGCGGCGCACGGGCGCAACCCTTGATCATCAGCCAGAGGGCGAACACCATCTCCTGGACGCCGATCGGCATCGCGAGCAGCGCGTAGCCGGTCACTTCGGTGTCGTGGAGCAGTGCCAGCACCGCACCGGCCGCCATCGCCACCACGCCCACCAGGCCCCAGCCCGAGAGCCAGCGAGGCACCAGCCGGGCGCGGTAGAAGGTGAGGTAGTACAGGCCTGCGCCCAGGCAGAAGGCGAGCACGGCCACCACCGCGGCACGGTCGTGACCCGCAACCAAGGAATCGCCGATGGACTGTGTCGTCCCCGTGCCGGCTCCCGAAGTGCGGGCCAACGTCAGGATCGACAGATTGCTCACAGAGCCGACGAGGTAGAAGACGCCCTCGATGGTCCGGAACACCACCGAACCCATGGCGACAGCGGCACTCGACCGCCGGACCACCGGGTACAACGCGACGGCGATGCCGACGCTGCACACCGCCGCCACGATGGACAGGAGGGTCGCCAACGCCATCCGGGTCTGATGGTCGGCAACCTCGCCCAGGAAGCCGCTGCGGGTCAGATCGGGCATCAGCGCGGCGCCCACCAGCGACGCCGGGGTGGCGATGACGAACAGCACCCCGGCCGCAATCTCGTTCCTCCGAGTCGAGCCCATCACAGCCGAGCCTCCTCGGTGGAAGGTCCAGGGACCGTCCCACCGGTCTCAGCATGAACGCTCGGGGTCCTCGCCGACACGGCCCCAAGTCCCGTTCAGCGGGCCGATCCGCGACAACCGCCACGAACGCGCCGCACGCGATCGAGTGGGGCGGGTGGGGATCGAACCCACGACCCAGGGATTATGAGTCCCCTGCTCTGACCACTGAGCTACCGCCCCACGCGCCTGCGGGCGCTCGGGTGAGGCTACCTGGCGTCATTCTGTGGTCCGGATCCGCGCGCAGGCCGCAACGATCCAGCCCCAGTTCGGAGAATGGCGAGATCCAGCCCCAGAAGCCCCGGGGCTCGGAGGGAAATCGGAGTCGGAGAAAAGTGAAACGAGGCGAGCCGGTGGGACCGGACTCGCCTCGTCAACGTGGCTCCGAGAGCAGGGCTCGAACCTGCGACCCGCTGATTAACAGTCAGCTGCTCTGCCAACTGAGCTATCTCGGAAAGGCGTCAAGGAGGATAGCAAGACCCACCGGTCACTCCTCCTCCAGAAACTCCTTCAGCCGCTGCGAGCGCATCGGATGGCGCAGCTTTGCCAGGGTCTTGGCCTCGATCTGGCGGATGCGTTCCCGGGTGACGCCGAACTCGCGGCCGACGTCCTCCAGCGTGCGGGCCTGGCCGTCGTCCAGGCCGAACCGCATGCGCACGATCTCCTGCTCCCGCTCGGTGAGCTCGCCCAACGCTTCCTCCACTGCCTGGGTGAGCATCCGTTTGGCGGCCATGTCGGCCGGCGCGTCCGCGGACAGGTCTTCGATGAAGTCGGCGAGGTTGGAGTCGTCCTCCTCCCCCACCGGCGAGTCCAGCGACAGCGGGTCCTGGCTGATCCGCAGGATCTCGCGGATGCGTTCCGGCGTCATCCCGCAACGATCGGCCAGTTCGTCCAGCGTGGGCTCGCGCTCCATCTCCTGGTGCATCTGGCGCTGCATCCGCAGCACCCGGTTCATGCTCTCCACCATGTGCACGGGAATGCGGATGGTGCGGGCCTGGTCGGCGATGGAGCGGGTGATGGCCTGGCGGATCCACCAGGTGGCGTAGGTGGAGAACTTGAAGCCCTTGGTGTGATCGAACTTGTCGACCGCCCGCATCAGGCCGAGGTTGCCCTCCTGGATGAGGTCGAGGAACTGCATGCCCCGCCCGCTGTAGCGCTTGGCGATGGAGACCACCAGCCGCAGGTTGGCTTGGATCAGCTCACCCTTGGCCAACTGCCCGTCGTGCACCACCCGCTGGAGGCGGCGGCGCTCGGCGGTGTCCGTTATGACGTCCAGCTGCTCGGCCGCGGCGTTGCCGGCGGCGATGTCGCTGGCCAGCGAACGCTCCTCGTCCACCGTCAGGAGGTCGACCCGGCCGATCTCCTTCAGGTACATGCGCACGGTGTCCGAGGTGTTGCCGTCGCCGGATCGCTCGGCGTTCAGCCGCGCCGCGCGCCGGCGCCGGCGCCGGGCCAGCACGCCGTCAGCCTTCTCCACCACGGGCTCCGGGCGTTCCACCCCCTCGGCCGGCGTGACGTCCTGCAGTTCGTCCTCGCCCTCGATGACGATGCCCCTCGAGCTGAGCTGCTCGCGCACCTCGGCCAGCACATCGCCCGTGAGCTCCACCTGGCGCAGGACGTGGGCGATGTCCTCCGCGTGCAGCACACCCGCCGCCGCACCGCGCGACAACATCTCCTGCCACTCGTCGGCGTCGACCCCCTCGTAGGGCGTCGCGCTGGACCTCGTCGCTTCAGACGAACTGCTCACTCAGGCTCCCTCGTGCACCCTTGGAGCCACCCTAGCAACGCCTCGGCCGCCGCTTCTGACGCGCCGGGGTCGTCCATCCGCTCGAGTGCGAGGCGGGCGTCCCGCATCGCCCGCAACTCCTCCACGTCCACCACGGTGCGTCGCCGGGTGAGCTGACGGCGGGTGGCGGCAGCGATCAGGTTGCGGGCCTCCAACGCCGGATCCACGTCCAGATCCGCCACCGCGGCACGCTCGAGCAGCTCGCGAGCCTCGGGGTCGGCCAACTCGAGCGCGGCCTCCACGGCGCCCCCGGCCTCGGCGACGGCGAGGAATGCACGGCGTGCCACCTCGTCGGCGAAGAGCTCCTCCACCAGCCACGGGGCGATGTCGTCCCAGCGCTGCAGCAGCATGGCGACGGCGACGAACTCGGCGTTCTCCGACGGCCCCTTGCGCCGCGGTGCGGCCACTCTGATGGTGGGTGCCCGTACCCCCCGCTCGGCCACTGCCACGAGGTCCTGCACCGGCAGGCCGACGTGGGTGGCCACCTGGCCGGCATAGATCTTGCGGACGTCCACGTTGGGGTGCTCGTTCACCAGGGCCATCGCATCCTGGGCCATGCGGGCTCGGTCCTCCGGCGAGCGCAGCACGCGGGAGTTCATCACCCTCGTCAGCCGGTACCCGAGGTACGGCTCGGCGTGCTCCACCGCATGGCGCAGTGCCTCCGGGTCGCTGACCGCCAGGTCGCCGGGGTCCTTGCCCTCCGGGAAGTGGGCCACCCGCACCCGCACCTGGTACTTCTCCTCCCATTCGTAGAACTTCTGGGCGGCGCCCTGACCGGCGGCGTCGGCGTCGAAGGCCAGCACGACCTCGCTGGCGAACCGTTTCATCAGCCGCACATGGTCCTCCGTCAGGGCGGTGCCGCAGGTGGCCACGGCCCGCCGCAGCCCGGAGCGGTGGAAGCCGATGACGTCCGTGTAGCCCTCGCACACGATCACCTGGTCCGCGGTGACGATGTCGCCCTTGGCCCAGTTCAGGCCGTAGAGGGTCTTCGACTTGGCGTAGATCGGCGTCTCGCTGGAGTTCTTGTACTTCGCCGGGTCGGTGCTGCCCGGCAGGATGCGCCCGCCGAACGCCACGGGGTCGCCGCTGTCGGTGAAGATGGGGAACATCACGCGGGCGCGAAACGAGTCCTGCATCCGCCCGGCCTTGTTGGTGAAGCCGAGGCCCGTGTCGCGCAGCACCTCTGCCGGCAGGCCGAGGCCGCGGCACAGGGAGTCCCAGTCGTCGGGCGCGAAGCCGAGCTTGAACTGGCGGGCCACGTCGCCGGCCAGGCCGCGGCGGCGCAGGTAGTCCCGCGCCGCCCGGGCATCCGGCCCGGTGAGCAGGCGCTCGTGGTACCAGTCCACGGCTGTGTGCATGGCCTCGATCAACTGCTTGCGCCGCTGGCGGTCGCGCCCCTCGCCGCCGCTGGTGTACCTCAGCTGGATGCCGGCCTTCGATGCCAGCGACTCCACGGCCGTCACGAAGTCGACGTGCTCGATCTCCTGCACGAACTTGAACACGTCACCCGCGGCGCCACAGCCGAAACAGCGGTAGCGCCCGGTCTCGTCGCGCACGTTGAACGAGCCGGTGCGCTCGGCGTGGAAGGGACACAGGCCCACCCAGTTGCGCCCCACGCGGCGCAGGGCGACATACCCCTGGACGACGTCGGACAGCACCAGAGTGGCGCGCAGCCGCTCCAGATCGTCCTCGTGAATCGCCATCGCGGCGACCCTACTCGGACGGGATCTCGATCGTGTCGGCCTGTTCCGATTGCTTCAGGGAGAAGCCGATCGAGGCCACCAGCACGATGGCGATCACCGTCAGGCTCAGCCAGGTGGGGATGTGGTACCACGTGTGGATCAGCATCTTCACGCCCACGAACGCCAGGATGATGGCCAGGCCCTCCTGGAGGTAGCTGAACCGGGCGTGCATGTCCGCAAGCAGGAAGTACAGCGCCCGCAGCCCGAGGATGGCGAACGCGTTCGAGGCGAACACGATGAACTGCTCGTGGCTGACGGCCAGCACCGCCGGCACCGAATCCACGGCGAACAGCACGTCCGTGGCCTCCACCAGCAGCAGCACGGCGAACAACGGGGTGGCCAGCCGCTTGCCGGACACCTTGGTGAACAGCTTCTGGCCGTCCATCTGGTCGGTGAGCGGCACGACCTTGTGCACCAGCTTGAGGAACCTGCTCTTCGACGGGTCCACGTGCTCATCCTCGCTGAACACCAGCTTCAGCGCAGTGAACAGCAGGAACGCGCCGAACACGTACAGCACCCAGTCGAACTTCTCGATCAGCGCCACCCCGGCGAAGATGAACACCGCCCGCATCACGAGTGCCCCGAAGATGCCCCAGAACAGCACCCGGTGCTGGTACTTCGGGGGGACGGCGAAGTAGCTGAGGATCAGCGCCCAGACGAAGACGTTGTCCACGCTGAGGCTCTTCTCGATCAGGTACCCCGAGTAGTACTCCCCCGCCGCCGCGCCACCGAAGCTCCACCACACCACCAGGCCGAACGCCAACCCGATGCTGATCCACACCACGGACTCGATGGCCGCTTCCTTGGTGCGGACCTCGTGGCTCTCCTTGTGGACCACGAGCAGGTCCACCAGCAGCAGCACGGAGATGACGCCCAGGAGAGCGATCCACCACTCCCACGCGACATCGATGTCGACGAACTTGCTGCGGTCGACCGCAAGCAGCATGTGTCAGTCCCGGCCGAACAGGCCGCCGGCGATCCCGCCCACGCCGCTGCCCGAGTTGCTGGTGCCGACCGCTGCGGTGATCCAGCCGAGCAACTCGTTCGGGTTGCGGGTCTGCGTCCACACCTTGCCGGGGCCGGTGAAGTCGAACACCAGGCCCTCACCGCTCTTGAACGTCTGCACCCATCCGCCGCCGGCCGCCTTGCGGATGCCCATCGTGATGGAGTCCTCGTAGGCCACCATGTGGCCGGTGTCCACCGTGATGGTCTGGCCCGCCTGCAGGTTCCACACCTCCAGCGCGCCGTAGCAGGCGAACACCACGGTGCCCTGGCCGTCGGCGCGGACGATGAAACCGCCCTCGCTGCCGAACATGTTCTTGAACCCGCCCCACTTGGCGTCGATGTTCACCGACGCCTCGTTGGCCAGCCACGAGCCCTTCTGGATGAACACGGCCCGGCCCGGCGGCACCTCGTACGTGGTGATGTCGCCCGGCAGGCGGGCGGCCACGTCCACGAAGCCGCCACCCGCAGGTGCGGTGTAGGTGCTGACGAAGAAGCTCTCGCCGCCGAGCGCGGCGCGCTTCAACGACTTCATGATCCCGCCTTCGGCCTTGGCCTCCAGCGTGACCCCTGCGGACATGGCCATCATCGCCCCGCTCTCCACGCGGACCGGTTCCCCGGCGCTGAGGGTGAGGCGGGCGACGCCGTACGCGGGCCCCTGGCGAGTCTGCACCTGCATGGCAACTCCTTCGATGCTGCGGCGACGCGGTGGCGACCGCCGGTGTGAGAGGTCCCGGGGACCCTACTTGGTGGAGGAACCGGCGTCGCCGATGACCGCCTGGGCGGCCGCGAGGCGGGCGATCGGCACCCGGAACGGGCTGCAGCTGACGTAGTCCAGGCCGGCCTCGTAGAACAGTTCGATGCTCTCCGGGTCGCCGCCGTGCTCGCCGCACACGCCGAGCTTGAGGTGCTTCTTCACGCTGCGGCCCTTCGTGGCGCCCATCTTCACCAGGGCGCCGACGCCGTCCTTGTCGATGGTTTCGAACGGGTTGCGCTTCAGCAGGCCCTGCTCCAGGTAGGCCGGCATCATCCGGCTCTCCACGTCGTCACGGCTGAAGCCGAACGTCATCTGGGTGAGGTCGTTGGTGCCGAAGCTGAAGAAGTCCGCCTCCTCGGCGATCTCGTCGGCGCACACCGCGGCTCGCGGCGTCTCCACCATCGTGCCGATGGTGATGTGCGGCGGGTTCTTCATGCCCTTGGTGGCCGTGTCGACCTCCGCCTGCACCCAGCTGCGGGCCAGCGCCAACTCGTCGCGGGTGACGGTGAGGGGGATCATCACCTCGACGATCGGGTTCTTGCCCTTCTTGCGCAGCGTGGCGGCGGCACGCAGCAGCGCCCGGACCTGCATGGCGTAGAGGCCCGGCTTGACGACACCCAGGCGCACGCCGCGGGTACCGATCATCGGGTTGTGCTCGGCCCACTCCTCGGCGGCCTCGAGCTCGGCCTTCTCCCGCTTGCTGAGGCCCTTGGTGGCCTTCTTGATGCGCAGCTCTTCCACGCTGGGGAGGAACTCGTGGAGCGGCGGGTCCAGCAGGCGCACGGTGACCGGCAGGCCGTCCATGGCCTCCAGGATCTCCTCGAAGTCGATCTGCTGCACGCGGCCCAGTTCCGCCAGGGCCTTGGCCTCGTCCTCGTCCGTGCTGGCGAGGATCATCTCGCGCACGACAGGCAGGCGATCCGGCGCCAGGAACATGTGCTCGGTGCGGCACAGGCCGATGCCTTCGGCGCCGAGCTCGCGGGCCTTCGCCGCGTCCTCGCCGGTGTCGGCGTTGGCGCGCACGGCCAGCTTGCCCTTGCGGATCTGGTCCGCCCACTTGAGGATCGTGTGGAACTCGGCGGGCGGCTCGGCTGCCGCCAGCTTCAACTCGCCGAGCATGATCTCGCCGGTGGTGCCGTCGATGCTGACGAAGTCGCCTTCCTTCACCACCGTGTCGCCCACGTGGAACTGCTTGCCGGCGATGCGCACGGCCTCCGCGCCGACGACGGCCGGGATGCCCCAGCCGCGGGCGACGACTGCCGCGTGGCTGACCAGGCCGCCGCGGGCGGTGAGGATGCCCTGCGACACCTGCATGCCGTGGATGTCCTCCGGGCTGGTCTCGCTGCGGACAAGCACCACCTTGTGGCCCTTGTTGTGGGCGGCGACGGCGTCGTCGGCGGTGAAGTACACCTGGCCGACGGCCGCGCCCGGCGACGCCGCCAGGCCCTTGGCCAGCGCCTTGCCCTTCGACGCGAACTGCGGGTGCAGCACGCCGTCGAGGTGGTCGGCCGACACGCGCATGACGGCCTCGGCCTTGGTGATGCTCCACTGGGCACCCTTGCGGCCGTTCTTCCTGGTCATGTCCACGGCCATCTTCAGGGCGGCCGCACCGGTGCGCTTGCCCACGCGGGTCTGCAGCATCCAGAGCTTGCCCTGCTCGATGGTGAACTCCGTGTCGCACATGTCCGTGTAGTGGCGCTCGAGCCGGTCGAAGATGGCCAGCAGTTCGTCGTGGATCTTCGGGAAGTGGAGCTTCATGTGGTCGAGGTCTTCAGTGTTGCGGATGCCCGCCACCACGTCCTCGCCCTGGGCGTTGACCAGGAAGTCGCCGTAGGGCTTGTTGTCGCCGGTGGCCGCGTTGCGGGTGAAGCCCACGCCGGTGCCGGAGTTCTGGTCGCGGTTGCCGAAGACCATGGTCTGCACGTTGACGGCGGTGCCGAGGTCGTGGCTGATCTTCTCGCGCACGCGGTACGCCACCGCGCGGGCGCCGTTCCAGCTGCGGAACACGGCCTCGATGGCGCCGCGCAACTGGTCGGCCGGGGCCTGCGGGAACGGCTTCTTGGTGGCCTTCTTCACCGCCGCCTTGTACTGGGTGCACAGCTTCTTCAGCGCCGCCGCGCCGAGCTCCGCATCGCTCTTCGCGCCAGCCTTGGCCTTGGCTTCCTCCAGCGGGTGCTCGAACACCTCGCCGTCCACACCGAGCACGATGCGGCCGTACATGCTGATGAAACGGCGGTAGCTGTCGTAGGCGAAGCGCTCGTCGCCGGTGACGGCGGCCAGGCCCTCGACGCTCTGGTCGTTGAGGCCGAGGTTGAGGACGGTGTCCATCATGCCGGGCATGGAGAACTTGGCGCCGGACCGCACGCTGACCAGCAGCGGGTCCTTCGGGTCGCCGAGCTTGCGGCCCATCGCCTTCTCCAGCCGCTTCACCTGTTCGGCGATCTCGCCGTCCAGGCCTGCCGGCCAGCCGCCCTTCATGTAGGCCCGGCACGCATCCGTGGAGATGGTGAACCCGGGCGGCACGGGCAGCTTCAGCACGCTCGTCATCTCGGCGAGGTTGGCGCCCTTGCCACCGAGCAGATCCTTCATCTGCATCGGGGGGCGCTTGTGCTTGTGGTCGAAGGCGTAGACGTATGACACGGCGTTGAAGTCTACGGGCGCAGGCGCCGAACCCCAGGGGTCAATCAGCCCGTAGGCTCAACGCATGGCGTCCCCGACCCCGGCGTTCCGGCTGCTCGGCTTCCCGGTCCACGTGCGCCCCGGGTTCTTGCTGTTCGCCGTGCTGATCGTCGCCATCAACGGCCCCCAGTACGGCGTGCCGTTCGCGCTGATGATCGCCGTGCTCACGCTCATCCACGAACTGGGCCACGCGCTCGCCGCCCGCCGCACGGGTGCGGAGGCCGAGATCGCGCTGGATTTCATGGCCGGCTACGCCTCGTTCACCCCGCGCCGGCCGCTGCGCCCGCTGGAGCGGATCGGCATCTCCCTGGCCGGGCCGGCCGCACAGATCGTGACCGGCACGCTGTTCTACGTCGCCATCGGCGGCCGCTCCGTCATCCCCACCCACGGCGAGCTGACGCCGTTGCAGGCGGCGGCGTTCTGGGCCGGCCCGGTCATCGGGCTGCTCAACCTCATCCCCGTCCTGCCGCTGGACGGTGGCAACATGCTGCACGCTGCACTGTCAGCGATCGCCCCGTCGAAGGCCACCCGATGGATGTACGCCATCACCGTCGCCATCACGGGCGCCGGCCTCGTGTGGATGATCCTCGACGAGCGGGCTCGGCCGTACATCGTGTTCGTGCTGCTGCCGCTCTTCGCCGTGTTCTCCTCCATGGGGCGCGACAAGCAGCGCGCCCGCCAAGCGGTTGGCCAGCAGGCCGTCGCCCGCGCCGAGGCCACGGCCTGGGCCACCGGGCGGGCCGGCGAGTTCCCGCCCGGTGCCCGCCCGTCGCCGTGGTTCCGCGCCTGGGAGGAACTGCAGAGCGGCCGGCCGGACATGGCCCGCCGCCTGCTGCTGGCAGACCTGGCCGACCCGTCGCCCTCGAACTGGTGGCCGCCCGACGCGGCGCCGGTGGGCGCCCTGCGCGACCTGGCCGAGTTGCTGCCGGCGGAGATGACGGCGGCCCGCTCGTTCAGCGCATACGCACTGGGCGAGGTGCTGTTGCGCACCGGCGACACGCACCGCGCCGGCACGTTCGCCGCCACCGCATACGGCCAGCACCGCACCCCGCTGCTGGCCCTCCAGGTGGCCAGGGCCGCCGCAGCCTTGGGCGATCAGCCCACCTCGATGGCGTGGCTGCGCACCGCCGCCCGCGGCGCCGACCCCGTGGCGCTGCGCCAAGCAGTGGACCGTGCCCCCGAGTTCGAGTGGCTGCGGCACGACCCCGCGCTGGCCGACGCGCTCACCGGCTGACCCATACCAAGTTGGCGTTCAATGGCGGTGGTACCGCACCTCACCGCCAACTTGGACCGGATGGATGGGTCAGTCGACCTGCTTGGCCAGGGTCTTGGGGGCGATCAGGCGGTAGCTGGTGTGGATCAGCTCGCGGACCTCGGCCCAGTCCACCGGCCGCTCGAGGTCCATCACGATCCACCCGCCCCTCGCCAGGTAGGGGGCGGGGCGGCAACGGGGGTCGCCCAGCAGCGCCGGCAATTCCTCGCGCTCGGCCTTCACGCAGAGCGAGCCGCCGGACCCCGGGAAGCAGAAGATCTTCTTCCTCACCCGGAAGTTCACGTCGTCCCACGTGAGCTCCTCGGTGGCCTCGGGAAGCGCCAGCGCGATCGCCCGCATCCGGTCCAGGTTCTTCGCCAGCTGGGCCGTGGTGAACACCATCGGGTCAGTCTTGCAAGTTCCGGCGCCCCACGTAGACCAGCCGGGGCACGCCGTCGTCGCCGACGACCCGCTGCAGGAGGCGAGGCGGCGCCGCGCCGCGCGAATCCATCCGCTCCACCAGCTCCTGGCCGGGGTAGCAGCCCTTCGTGTAGCTGACGGCCACGGCGGTGATGCCGGTCTCCGCAGGGATCACCTCGCCGGGCACGATCTCGCTGCCCATGGCCGGCCAGACGGCGTCCACGCGCGCCGCGTGCAGGTCCTCCGCCGACCCGGGCGGGATGCCCGCGGGCGCGGCCGGCGCCTCGCCGAGCAGGTCGTAGCCCGCGCCCCAGGCGACGACGGCACCCTCGGGCAGCTCGACATCGCTCGAACTGTCTGCGCCGCGCACGGCGATGCACCGCCAGTCCAGCGGTTCGATCTGGGCCTTCACGCGGATGCGGAAGCGGTTCAGCCGGGCGGTCATCTCCTCGCCGAAGCCGGCGTCGGTGTCGAGGACCAACTCCTCCTCCCCCACCCGCCACACGCGAGCCAGTACGTCCACCTTGCCGGTGGGCTGGAGGATGAACGTCCAGGCGCTCTGCCCGACCCCGAGTGGGCGCAGGTCCTGCGACACCTGGGACTGGAGGTAGGAGGCCGCGTCGGGCCCGTGGACCCGCACGGCGTCACGTGGGTACTCGCACCAGAACATGCCACCCAGTGTCGCACCCGCGGCGGGAGGTGCCACACTGAACGGGATGGATGCCGAAGTCGTCGCCCGCGACGTGGGCCACCGCCTGCAGCTCACCCTCGAGCGCTTGTCCACCCTTGCCCGCGGCCTGGCCGTGCTGGCGCTGCTGGTCGGCGCCGCCACGTTCGCCACCGGCTGGTGGATCTTCGACGGCAGCCGGCCCGCCTGGCTGGTGATCGGCGGGGTCATCTGCCTCGTGCCCGTGGGGGCGGCGGCCATCGCCTGGTTCGTGCTGCGCGGCGCAGCCGCCAAGGCGCCGACGCTGGTGCAGGACGTGCACCAGTTCGTGGACACGTCGGTCGGGTCCGCCCAGGTGCTGCTGGACCACGACAGCGGGTTGGCCATCGGCACCTACGGCAAGAGCCTCGGGGCATTGCGCGCCGAGTTGAACGAGCGCCGCAAGGAGCTGCCCGGCCTGTGGGCCGGCGTGCGGGCCATCACCACCGTGCCGGGCCTGGCCGGGCTGACGGTGCTGGGCATCGTCGGCGTCGGACTGCTGGGGACCATTCTGATGATCGGCGGCCTGATCGACTGACGCCGGTCAGGCGGTGGTGCCGGCGTCGCCGCGGTTGGTGGACATCCGCCGTGCCGCTGGGACGGCCGCCAGGAGGGCCGCTGCCTTGTTGCGGCACTCCAGGTTCTCGTCGTCCGGCACGCTGTCGGCCACCACACCGGCGCCGGCCTGGAACGACGCCCCGTGCGGGCCGACGAACATCGTGCGGATGGCGATGGCGGTGTCCA
Source organism: Acidimicrobiaceae bacterium (assembly GCA_020637295.1). GTDB lineage: Bacteria > Actinomycetota > Acidimicrobiia > Acidimicrobiales > Ilumatobacteraceae > UBA668. The sequence goes on from JACJWF010000006.1 coordinate 172,720, forward strand.
GGTTGCCGCTGAAGTCCACGTAGCCGACCACGCCGGCGTAGGGGCCGCGCTTCACGGGCTCCAGCTCGTCGATGATCTCCATGGCCCGCACCTTCGGCGCACCGCTCACCGTGCCGGCCGGCAGGGTGGCCCGCAGCACATCGATGGGTGTCGTGCCGTCCACCAGCTGCCCGCTGACCTGCGAGGTCAGGTGCATCACATGGCTGTAGCGCTCCAGCGTCATCAGCTCGTCCACGTGCACCGTGCCGAACTTGGCCACCCGGCCCACGTCGTTGCGGGCGAGGTCCACCAGCATGATGTGCTCGGCGACCTCCTTCGGGTGCTCCTTCAGCTCGGCGGCCATGCGCCGGTCGTCCTCGTCGGTGCGGCCGCGGCGGCGGGTGCCGGCGATCGGACGGCTGACGACGGTGCGGCCGAGCACCTGCACCATCGGCTCGGGCGAGGACCCGGCGATGGTGATGCCCTCGTGGCGCAGGAAGTACATGTACGGGCTGGGGTTCACCTGGCGGAGGACGCGGTAGAAATCGAACGGGTCGGCCTGGAGGTCGATGTCGAAGCGCTGCGCCAGGACCACTTGGAAGATGTCGCCGGCCAGGATGTGCTCCTTGGCCACCTCCACGGCCCGCTGGTACATGCCGTCGGGCATCGAGCTGCGAACCTCGGGCGGGGCCTCCCCGGGCACGGGCGGTTCGGTCAGTGGCACCACCAGCGGCTGGGCCAGCTTCGCCGCCGCGGCCCGGACGCGTTCGCACGCCTCGTCGTACTCGCGGTCCACGTCCGCCCCGGTCATGTGCAGGACGGGGACGCTCTCGATCAGGTAGATCCGCTGGCGCCAGTGGTCGAAGGCGGCCATCGAGCCGATGATGCTCATCACCGCATCCGGCAGGCCGCGGTCGTCGTGGGGCACGTCCGGCAGGTGCTCCACCTCGCGGACGATGTCGTAGCCGAGGTAGCCCATCACCCCGCCCTGCAGCGGCGGGAGGTCCGGCATGATGGGCGCGTCGTAGGCGGCGACGATGGCGTCCAGCGCGGCGAGCATCCCCTGGTCGTACGGGATGTCGGCGCTGAGGTGCTGGCCGCGCTTGGTGATGACGCCGTCGCGCAGTTCCAGCGTGGCCACGGGGTCGTGGCCGACGAAGCTGTAGCGGGCCCACCGTTCGCCGTGCTCCACCGACTCGAGCAGGAAGCCCTCGCCGTCGCCGCAGAGCTTGAGGAAGGCGCCGACCGGGGTGTCCAGGTCGCCCAGCACCTCGGCCCAGACCGGCACCACCGTGTGGTCGGCGGCCAGGCGGTGGAACTCCTCGCGGCTGGGCCGCATCCGGAGGTCCATCACGACCCGAAGGCGCGGTAGAAGCAGGTGTACTCGCCGGTGTGGCAGGCGCCCTTGCCTTCCTGCTCCACCAGGAACAGGAGGGTGTCGCCGTCGCAGTCGTAGTACGCCTCGCGCACGAACTGGCGGTCGCCGCTGGTGTCGCCCTTGCGCCACACCTCCTGGCGGCTGCGGCTCCAGTAGACCATCCGCCCCTCGGCCAGCGTCATGGCCAGCGTCTCGGCGTTCATGTACGCCACCATCAGCACGGTGCGGGTGTGGACGTCCTGGCACACCACCGGGACCAGGCCGGCGGCGTCGTACTTGACGGCGGCGAGTTGCTCGGGCGTGGCAGTGATGGAGATGGCCTCGGGCATGGGCCGACCCTACAGGTAGAGCCCTGTGTGGGCTTCGATCCGTGTGGCGGCCACGGCGTGGATGTCGCGCTCGCGCAGCATGATGTAGTCGGCGCCGCCGACCTCCACCTCGTAGCGGTCCTCCGGGCTGAACAGCACACGGTCGCCGACCTCGGCGCTGCGCACGTTCTGGCCGAGGGCCACGACCTCCGCCCACACCAGCCGCTTGGACAGTTGAGCGGTGGCGGGAATGAGGATGCCGCCGGTGGAACGGCGCTCGCCCTCCTTCTCCGGGATGCGCACGAGCAGCCGGTCGTTGAGCATCTTGATGGGAAGCTTCTCGTCCTGCACAGCCACGGGCGGCAGGGTATCGGCTCAGGCGGAGGGCCCAACCGGACGATACTGGTAGGAACCGATTCGAAAGGACCCCCTGTGCGCCGAGTTGCCGCGTCCGTTGCCATCACCCTCGCCATCTGTCTGCCCCTTGCCTGTTCCGACGACGGGGACGGCGGCTCGTCGTCCGGCGGCGCCGGCGCGACGACGGTGGCAGGCGGCGGCGCCGGCGGCGCGGACACTACCCTGGCGCCCACCACCACGTTCATGCCCACCTGCGCCGGCATGCCCAGCGTGGACGTGATCTTTGCCGCCGTCGGCGTGCCGGTGGACGAGGGCACCGTGGTGGCCACGGGCACCTGCCAGTACCTGGGGGTCAACGACCAGAGCCTCTCGGTGCTGCTGGCCCACTACACCACCGATGTGGACATCAACAACTTCCTCGACCTGCAGGCGTCCCTCGGGCCGGCCGTGCCGGTGGAGACGCCCGTAGGGGCCGCGTACAGCCCGGACGGCACGGTCTTCCTCGGCACGGAGGAAGGCGTGTTCACGGTGCAGACGATGGTGACCGGCGGGCCGGCAATCGACCAGGTGGCACAGTCGGCAGCACTGCTGGCTGCGTGGCTGGGCGGCTGAGTTCCGGCGGGGCCTGCTACTCGCCGCGGTTGCGCCGGCGGGTGCGCTCGCTGCCACCCGCCGACGGCGCGGCGTTGGTGAGCGGGCCGATGGCGTCGACGATGGTGTCGATCGTGGGGCGCTCGCCCGCGGTGTGCGCGTCCAGCGCGCGACGCATGGCGGCGATGTGGTCCGGGGAGGTGCCGCAGCAGCCGCCGATGATGCGGGCGCCGGCGTCCACCGCCAGGCCGGCGTAAGTGGCCATCAGGTCGGGCGTGCCGGAGTAGACCACCTCGGTGCCCTGGAACTGGGGCACACCGCAGTTGGCCTTGCTGACCAGCACCGGCTCCGCGCCCTCCATCGAGAGGACGGACACCAGCGTGTCGCTGGCGCCCACGCCGCAGTTGGCGCCGATGGCCAGCGGCGGCTGTGGCAGGTCGGCGAGCGTGGCGGCGAACTGGTCGGGCAGCAGCCCCATCATCGTGCGGCCGGCGGTGTCGAACGAGCAGGTGACCGTGTACGGCATGCCCTCGGCGATGGCGGCTTCGGCCGCGGCGTGGAACTCCTCGATGGCCGACATCGTCTCGATCCAGATCACGTCCGCGCCGCCGTCCTTCAGGCCGCGGATCTCCTCGCGGAAGACCGCGACGGCGTCGTCGTGGGTCAGCTTGCCGAGCGGCTCGAACAGCTCGCCGGTCGGGCCGACCGACCCGCCGACCACGACGGGGTGGGGGGCGGCGTCGGCCACCTCACGGGCGAGACGGGCGGCGCCGGCGGCAAGCTCGTGCACCCGGGCCTCGGCCTTGTGCAGCTGGAGGCGCTTGGCGTTGCAGCCGAACGTGTTGGTGAGGATGATGTCCGACCCGGCGTCGACGAACTGCTGGTGCAGGCCCTTCACCCGGTCCGGGTGGTCCACCGTCCAGAACTCCGGCGGCTCGCCGGAGGTCAGCCCGGCGGCGAAGTAGTTGGTGCCGGTGGCCCCGTCCGCGAGCAGCGGCCGGCCGGTGGCGAGGAGTTCGGAGAGCGACGTACGCATTGCGGCAAGGCTACCCACGGCCGGGGGTGGTGCTGCGGGCGCGTTGCCCCGCCGCCCACCACCACCACTGACCACCACCGCTGACCACCAACCACCGAAGTGACGCGGTCGCACCCCTCCTGACCTGGGAAGTGACGTGATATATCACGTCACTTCTGGGTTACGGGCGGTGGAGGGGCAGGGCGACGACGGCCATGGACGCCGGGTCGATGCACCAGATCCGGCTTGGCGCGACGACGCACTCGGCAGGACCACCCGGCACCGGAGGGAGCGCGAGGGCGCCGTCCGGTCCGACGACCTCCACGACATCGACCCAGTCGTCCGTCTCAGCGGAGAAGCCGCCGACCGCGACCACACCGACCCCGGTCGAGCCGTAGGCGACGGCGTACAACTCGTCCTCGATCGCGAACGGCACGCCCGGTTCGGACAGGGTTCCAGTCGCCGGATCGAAGTCGGCCAAGGTCCGGGTCCCGTCCGGCGCCAGGATCACTGCGGTGGAGTGGCCGTCGCCGGCGGGCAGCAGGGCCGACAGCGCTCCGTCCGTCTCGAACGGACCCGTCCAGCTGGACGCCGCCAGGTCGAGCACGGCGATCTGTCCGACCCCGGTCGTGACGGAAATGCCGGCGACGATCGCCACGCCGTCACGTACCAGCACGGACCAGGGCTGCATCAGCGAGTCGAGCGGGCTGCGCGCCAGCTCCGCCACCGCGCCGCTGGCCAGGTCGACAGTCAGCACCGCCTGCGAGTCGTAGACCCTCCCCGGCATCCCATACAGCACGACGGTGTCGTCGTGCGCGCCGAGGTAGGCGGGCGCGACCGTCTGGTCGCCTAGGACGACGGTCCGCCATGTCGCGGTCTCGGGGTCGAAGCTGGCGAGGACGGGCGCGTCGTAGCCGGCGGAGAGAACCACCAGTTCCGCGCCCGACCAGGTCGCGGTTGTGTTGGCGAGGAGGGGAAACGGCGGATCGGGCATGGCCGACCATTCCGACGTCGACGCATCGAAGTAGGCACCGTCGCCCGGGAACACGGCGGAGCTGACATCGCCGAGGACCCCTCCCAGCACGAACAGGTAGCGATCTCCTCCAGCGACGATGGTCAGTTGAGACCGGCCGGCCGACAACGGCACCGGCGGCAGGTCCTCCCATCGCAGGCTGACGACGCCGGTCACGTCAGGCGCCGAGGTGGGAGCGCTGCCGGGCGCCGCCGACGTACTCGCCAAGGTCGTGGCCGGGTCCGCGCCCTCCCCGTCGCTGCAGGCAGTCACCACCAGCACCAGTGCCGCAGCGAGCAGAAGGCGCCCAATCAGCGGCGCGTTCCGTCGCTCGACGCCCGCGCCGCCGCGAAGCGACGCGGTCGCACCCCCGCTGACCTGGGAAGTGACGTGATATATCACGTCACTTCTGGGGGAAGGGCGGGGCGCACGGGGCCGGCGTCCTGACGAGTCAGGCGATGGCGGATTCGATGCGGGCGAGGACGTCGGAGGTCAGCATCGGCAGGACGTCGATGGCGCCGAAGTTGTCGGTGACCTGCGACGCCCGGCTGGCACCGGTGATGACCGTGCTGACGTGCGGGTTGGCCGCGCACCAGGCGATCGACAGCTGGGCTAGGGTGCAGCCGAGCTCCTCGGCGATGGGGCGCAGGCGCTCCACCTTGTCCACGGACTCCTGGTCGGCCAGGCGGTCGGCCAGCCACTCGTACCCGCGCAGGGCGCCGCGGCTGTCGGCCGGGATGCCGTCGCGGTACTTGCCGGTCAGCAGGCCGCTGGCCAGCGGGCTCCAGATGGTGGTGCCGAGGCCGATGTCCTCGTACAGGCGGGCGTACTCCTGCTCCACCCTGGTGCGGGTGAGCAGGTTGTACTGCGGCTGCTCCATCACCGGCTTGTGCAGGTGGTGGCGCTCGGCGATCTCCCAGGCGGCGCGGATCTCCTCCGCCGACCACTCGCTGGTGCCCCAGTAGAGGACCTTGCCGCGGGAGACCAGGTCGCTCATCGCCCACACGGTCTCCTCGATCGGCGTGTCCGGGTCCGGACGGTGGCAGAACAGGAGGTCGACGAAGTCGGTCTGCAGGCGGTCCAGGCAGCCCTCGATGGAGTGGTGCAGGTACTTGCGGTTCAGCGTGTTGCGCATGTTGCGCACGTTGCCGCTGATGCCCCAGTAGACCTTCGTGCTCAGGACGTAGGTGTGGCGGGCCCAGCCGAGCTCCTTGATGACCCGGCCCATGATCGCTTCGCTCTCGCCGCCGGCGTAGGCCTCGGCGTTGTCGAAGAAGTTGCAGCCGGCGTCCCACGCGGCCTGCATGCACTGCAGCGCGGTGTCGTCCTTCAACTGGTTGTCGAACGTCACCCAGCTCCCGAAGGAGATGACGGACACCTGCAAACCGGACCGCCCGAGCCGGCGGTACTGCATCTTCGTAGCCATGCGGCCGACCCTACCCCCGCAGGCGAGCGCGGGCGGCGGCGAGGGCGGCGATCCCCGCCGGACCCACACCGCAGCACCCACCGATCAGCCGGGCACCGGCCGCCAGCCACTCGGGCACGTGCCCGGGCAGCTCCGCGCCACCGGTCTGGCCGATCCAGCACTTGTGCTCCGAGTCCCACTCGGCGCCGTGGTTGGGGTACGTCACCAGCGGCAGCGCGGCCGCGTGCGTGCCGGCCAGCGACCGCAGCAGCGGTGCCACGAAGCCGGGCGACGTGCAGTTCACGCCCACCGCCTGGACCGCCGGCGCGACCGCGGACGCGGCAGCGGCCAGTGCCTCACCGTGGCAGGTGTGCGTGGTGTCGACGCACGTGAAGGTCACCCACGCCGGGGCGTCGGTGAGACGGCGGAGCTCCTCCACCACGATCTCGGCCTCCGCCTGCGACGGGATGGTCTCCACGGCGAACAGGTCCGGCGCGGTGGGCACCAGCACCTCCAGGCGGGCACGGTGGAAGGCCCGCACCTCAGCCCACGACGCCTCGTAGCGGCCGTGGTACTCGCTGCCGTCGCCCAGGCAGGCGCCGAACGGCCCGACCGAGCAGGCGACGGCCGTAGCGCCGGACGCCCGGGCCACGGCGGTGGTTGACGCCAGCACCCGGCGGGCATCGGCGGGCGACAGCCCGGCGCCGACGAACCCGGCTTCGCTGGCCTGGTAGCTGGCGGTGATCACCACGTCCGCCCCGGCCTCCACGTAACGCCGGTGCGCCTCGGTGATGACCTCCGGCCGGTCCAGCAGCGCTGCGGCGGTCCACAGCAGGCCCGACGGCTGCTCCCCCATCTCCTGCAGCACCGTCGAAAGCCCACCGTCGATCAGCGTGAACGGCTCGACGAGGGGCAGGCCGGCGCTCATCGCCGCACCTCGATGCCCGCCGCCGCCATCACCGCCTTGGCTTCGGCGATCGTGTGCTCCCCGAAGTGGAAGATGCTGGCCGCCAGCACGCCGGTGGCGTGCCCCTCGCGCACCCCATCGGCCAGGTGCTCCAGCGTGCCCACCCCGCCGCTGGCGATCACCGGCACGCCCACGGCGTCGGCGATCGTGCGGGTCAGCGGCAGGTCGAAGCCCTCCCGGGTGCCGTCGCGGTCCATCGACGTCAGCAGGATCTCCCCCGCGCCGCGGCCGACTGCCTCCACTGCCCACGCGACGGCGTCGATCCCCGTGGGCGTGCGCCCGCCGTGCAGGTAGACCTCGAAGCCACTGGCCACCGACGCGTCGTGCGTGCGCTTGGCGTCGATCGCGCACACGCAGCACTGGGCGCCGAACTCCTCGGCGATCTCGGCGATCAGGTCCGGCCGCTGGACGGCGGCGGTGTTGACGCTGACCTTGTCCGCCCCCGCCCGCAGCATCGTGCGGGCATCGGTGACGGTGCGGATGCCGCCGCCGACGGTGAACGGGATGAACACCTGATCGGCGGTGCGCTCCACCATGTCCACGATCGTCGCCCGGCCGTCGCTGGAGGCGGTGATGTCGAGGAACACCAGCTCGTCGGCACCCTCGGCGTCGTAGCGGGCGGCCAGCTCCACCGGGTCGCCGGCGTCCCGCAGCCCGACGAAGTTGACGCCCTTCACCACCCGGCCGTTCGTGACGTCCAGGCACGGGATCACCCGAGCGACTCTCATCGGGCCAGCACCTCCAACGCCTCGGCCACCGTGAAGCGCCCCTCGTACAGGGCCTTGCCGGTGATCACCCCGTCCACGCCGGGCACGGCCTTGAGGGCCACGATGTCGGCCAGGGAGGACACGCCCCCGCTGGCGATCACCGGGATGGTCGTGGCCCGGCCGGCTTCGGCCAGGCCGTCGATGTCCGGCCCGCCCAACATGCCGTCGCGGGCGATGTCGGTGATGACGAACGCGGCCGCCGTGGGGAACCAGCCGAGCGCGTCGGCCAGCTGCACTCCGCTGCCCTCCGTCCAGCCGTGGACGGCCACCTCGCCGGCGCGGTGGTCCAGCCCGACCGCCACCGGCACGACCTTCGAGGCCTCTGCCACCAGCGACGGGTCGGCGACGGCGGCGGAACCCATCACCACCCGGGCCACCCCCGCGTCGGCCAGCGACTGGGCGTCGCCGATGGTGCGTACGCCGCCACCCGTCTGCACACGGGCCCGGCCGGCGACGGCCGCGGCGATGGCGGCCACCACCGGACGGTTCACCGGCGACCCGCTGCGGGCGGCGTCCAGGTCCACCACGTGGATCCAGGTGGCACCCGCGTCGGCGAAGCCGCGGGCGACGGCGACCGGGTCGTCGCCGTAGGTGGTCTGGGCGTCGTAGTCCCCCTGCAGCAGGCGGACCACCTTGCCGTCGCGCAGGTCAATGGCCGGGTACAGCTCGATCACGCGGAAAGCCCCTTCACGAAGTTGGCCAGCAGCGCCAGACCGTCACGGCCGGACTTCTCCGGGTGGAACTGGGTGGCGAACACCGTGCCGCTGCGGAACGCCGCGTTGACCGTGCCGCCGTAGTCGCAGGTGGCCGCGACGGCAGCGGGGTCGTCCGGCACACCGTGCAGCGAGTGCACGAAGTACATCCACGGGTGCTCGGGCAGGCCGGCGAACAGCGGGTCACCCGCGTAGGTGAGGTCCAGCTGGTTCCACTGCATCTGCGGGCGGGGCAACTGGTCGGTGATCCAGCGGACGGTGCCGGGAATGATGCCCAACCCGGGCTCGGCGTGGCCGTCCTCCTCGCTGGAGGAGAACAGCATCTGCATGCCCACGCAGATGCCGAGGAACGGGCGGCCCGACGCTGCCGCCTCGCGGGCCACGGGCTCCAGCCCCGACGCCCGCAGTGCCCGCATGCACGCGCCGAACGCACCCACGCCGGGCAGCACCACGGCGTCAGCCTGCCGGGCCAGCTCAGGGTCGGTGGTGAGGCGGGCGTCCGCCCCACAGTGGGCCAGTGCCCGCTCCGCCGATCGCAGGTTGCCGATCCCGTAGTCCAGGACCGCCACGAGCGGACGGCTCACAGCACACCCTTCGTGCTCGGCACCTGCGACCCCTCCACCCGCACGGCGTCGCGCAGGCAGCGGGCCAGGCCCTTGAACGCGGCCTCGATGATGTGGTGCACATTGGTGCCGTGGCGCAGCTCGACGTGCAGGGTGATGCCGGCGGCCGTGGCGAAGCTGTGGAACGCATGCTCGGCAAGCTGGGGGTCGAACGGCGGGTTGCCGAGCGGCAGGACCTCCGGCATCGGCACGTTCCACACCACATAGGGGCGGCCGGACAGGTCCAGCGCAACCTCCACCAACGCCTCGTCCAGCGGGTACAGGCCGCTGGCGAAGCGGCGCACGCCGGCCTTGTCGCCCAGCGCCTCGCGGAACGCCTCGCCCAACGCGATGGCCACGTCCTCCACCGTGTGGTGGCTGTCGATGTGGAGGTCGCCCTGGCAGGCGATGGTCAGGTCGAACCCGCCGTGCTTGCCGACCTGCTCCAGCATGTGGTCGTAGAACGGCAGGCCGGTGCTGACGGTCGCCGTGCCACTGCCGTCCAGCTCGATCGACAGGTCGATCGAGGTCTCCTTCGTCGTCCGGTTGCGAGTCGCCGAGCGGCTCATCCCGTCACCTCCGCCATCACGTCGGCCAGTGCGGCCAGGAACTCGTCGTTCTCCTCCGGGGTGCCCACGGTGATCCGCAGGCAGTCGTCCAGCCGCGGCCAGCTGCTGCAGTCGCGCACGAGCACGCTGTGCTCCAGCAGGCCCTGCCACACAGCCTTGCCCGCCTTGCCACGCGGGCGGAACAGCACGAAGTTGGCGCCGCTGGGGAACACGTCGACCGGCAGGCGGGCCATCCCGGCCGACACCCGCTCGCGCTCGGCGATGATGTGCTGCACGCGGGCCTCCATCTCCCCGGCGAAGCGCAGGGCCAGGCGGCCGGCGATCTGCTTCGCCGCGTCGAGGTGGTACGGCAGGGTCACCTTCTCCAGCTCCGCCACCAGCCACTCCGGGCCGACCAGGTAGCCGAGGCGGGCGGCGGCCATGCTCCAGGTCTTGGAGAAGGTGCGGATGACCACCATCGGGGTCTCCTCCTCCACCAGCCCGAGTGCGGACCACTTGGCGAACTGCCCGTAGGCCTCGTCGACCACCAGCAGGCCGGGCACCTTGGACAGCGCCAGGCGCACGTTGGCCTCCGGCTCCTCCAGCCCGGTGGGGTTGTTCGGCGAGCAGAGGAACGTGACGGCCGGCTGGGCGGCGGCAATGACGCGCTCCAGCTCCCCCGGGTCGAGCGTGAACTCCGCGCCACGCTCGCCCTCCACCACCGTGGCCCCGGTGAGGCGGGCGATGTGGCCGTGCAACTGGTACGTGGGCTCGAAGGTGGCGACGGAGCGGCCGGGGCCGGCGAAGGTGAGCAGCAGCGTCTGCAGCACCTCGTTGCTGCCGTTGGCGGCGAACACCTGGCTGGGGAGGACACCGTGCAGTTCGGCGATGCCCTCGCGCAGGGCGTGGGCGCCACGGTCGGGGTAGCGATGCCAGTCCACCTTGCTGAGCTCGGCAGCCAAGGCGTCGCGCCAGGCGGCGGGCGGCGGGAAGGGCGACTCGTTGGTGTTGAGGCGCACCCGCACCTCGACCTGCGGCGAGTGGTAGCCCTCCAACGCACGGAGGTCGTCGCGCACGGGTACTCGGGTCACGGCGACACGTTACCGACCGACCCCTGAACGGGCCGTATGGATTGGGGGCAGACTGGGCGGATGTCGAACAGCCCCACCGCCACCCTGCTGGTCATGGCGGACCACCTCGAGCGGTACTACCACGAGATCGGCGACCTGCTGCCCGGCTACCAGGGCGACGACGTGGCCGACGTGGTCAGCGCGTTGGTGGAGACGGAGCGGGCGCTGCGCACAGCCGCGCGGCTGGCCCGACGAGCGGCCAAATTGACCGCCTGAAAACGCGGCGACGGCCCCTTGCGGGGCCGTCGCTCATGCGATGCCAGGCGGCGGATCCCGGCATCGCCCGCAAACCAGGTGGCGGGAACCTGGTTGGTAACTGCACCTTACACCCGTCCGTCAAGCCCGCGTCCGGCGCTTTCGTGGCACCAGCGACGACGGGCAGAGTGGTTCGAGCAGACACTCCGTGCACCGGGGCTTGCGGGCGTCGCACACCCGCCGGCCGTGCAGGATCGTCCGCAGGCTGAAGTCCCCCCACTCCTTCCGCGGCAGCAGCGCACCCAGCTCCGCCTCCACCTTCACGGGGTCGTCGGACGCCGTCAGCCCCAGCCGCTTGCTGAGCCGCAGCACGTGCGTGTCCACCGGCAGGCCGGGGAGGTCGAAGGCCACGCTGCGCACGACGTTGCCCGTCTTGCGGCCCACGCCGGCCAGCGTCACCAGGTCCTCCAGCTTCGTCGGCACCTCGCCGCCGAAGCGTTCCACCAGCGCCTGGGCCATGCCCACCAGGTTCTTCGCCTTGCTCTGGTAGAAGCCGGTGGAGCGGATGATCTCCTCGAGCTCGGGGAGGTCGGCGCCGGCCAGCGACGGCGGGTCCGGGTAGCGGGCGAAGAGCGCCGGGGTCACCATGTTGACCCGGGCGTCGGTGCACTGGGCGGACAGGATGGTGGCCGCCAGCAGCTCGAACGGGTTGCGATGGTCCAGTTCGCAGACGGCCTCCGGATACTCCTCGGCCAGGAGTGTGGCGATGGCCCTGGCCCTCCCCTTCGGCGTCCGCGGCGTTCCCATGGCGGCGAAGGCTACGGCAACGAGGCAGGCTGTCGGGATGGAACCCGGTCGACTCGTCGTGCTCAACGGCACCTCGAGCTCGGGCAAGAGCACCCTCGCCACTGCGTTCCGGGACGAGCAGGCCCGGCGGGGCGAGTTCTGGCTGCTGATCGGGATCGACGACGCCCTGTCGAAGCTGCCGTACCAGTGGGTGGACATGGGGCTGCCCACGGGGGTCGGCGAGCGGGCGCACGACGGGCTGTGGTTCGAGGACACGCCGGACGGTCGTCGCTTGCGGGTCGGCGCACTCGCGCGGCAGTTGATCGACGCCTACCACCGGTGGGTCGCCGAGGCAGTGCGGGCCGGCATGAACGTGATCGTCGACGACGTCGTGATCGACCGCGAGACCTATGCGGGGTGGTTGCGGGCCCTCGACGGGCTGCCGGCGGTCTGGGTTGCGGTGCGGTGCCCCCTGGACGTCGTCGAGGCGCGGGAAGCTGCCCGCGGCGACCGCGCCATGGGTCTGGCCCGCGCCCAGCACGACGTGGTGCATCAGGGCATCCCGTATGCCCTCGAGATCGACACCGGACGTCGCACCCCGGACGAGGCGCACGACGCCCTCCGCCGCTTCCTGGGTGTGTGACCGCACGCCAGCTACCGGCCGCCCCACACGGCCCCTCCACCCTCGGTAGTTCACGTCTGTTCGATTTCGATTCCCCTCCGCCCGAATCGAAATCGAACAGAGTTGAACAACGGGGAAGGCGAATCCGGGTGGGGCGGCCGGGCAGCACGCTCGGGGGCGACCGGGACGCCACCCGCGACACCCTCGCTAGCCTGGCCGGCAATGGCCGACGCCCCGCAGGACCCCACCGTGCGCCTCGTTCGCCACCCGGACGAGCAGCAGCGGGTGGCCCTGCTGGACCTCGTGCGCCGCGCCGCCGACGCCGGCGACGACCTCGACGACCTGCTCACCGCCGACCTGGCCCACGGCCCGGCCGCGGACAGCTACCTCGCCGCCGTGGTCGACGACGGCGACGGCAACCCGTGCGCCTACGCCCAGGCGTCGGAGGGCAACGAGGGCATGGTGGTCGGCGTCGTGTCCACGGCAACCCCGCCCGAGCGCCTCCGCCTCCACCGCACCGCCCTCGCCGCGCTGCTGGACGCCCTGCCGCCGGAGCACGACGTCACCTGGTGGCCGTCGATCGCCGACGAGCCGTTGGCCACCCGCCTCGGCCTGCACCCCGACCGCCGCCTCCTGCGGATGGAGGCACCCCTCCCTCTCGCGGCCACCACCGACGTCGCCACCCGCCCGTTCCGCGTCGGCGAGGACGAGGATGCCTGGCTGGACGTCAACAACGCCGCCTTCCACTGGCACGGCGAGCAGGGCGGCTGGGACCACGACACCCTGCGCCGCCGCGAGCAGGAACCCTGGTTCGACCCCGCCGGCTTCCTCCTCCACGAGCGCGACGGCCGCCTGGCCGCGTTCTGCTGGACGAAGCGCCACGACGACGGCGTCGGCGAGGTCTACGTGATCGCCGTCCACCCGGACTTCCACGGCCTCGGCCTCGGCCGGGCCCTCACGGTGGCCGGCTTCGACCACCAGTACCGTCACGGTGCCACGTGCGGCATGCTGTTCGTCGACGACGGCAACTCCAACGCCGTCCGCCTCTACGAGTCCCTCGGGCTGCAAGCCGTTGCCGCCCGCCAGTCGTACCACCGTCACCCAGGAGTCCCCCGATGACCACCACCGACGACGCCCTCCCCCGCTGGGACGTCACGGACGTCCACGAGTCGTTCGACGCCCGCACGTTTCTCGACGCGATGGACCGGGCCAACGCCGACGTCGCCCGCCTGGAGGCGCTGTTCGACGAGCGCAACATCCGCGCCACCGACCCGCGGCCGGTGACTCCGGAGGACGGCGCCGCCGCCGACGCCGTGGTCACCGCCTTCAACGACTACCTCACCCACGCCGACGTCACCGAGGCCTACATCGCCTCATTCACCACCACCGACACGTTCAACGAGCGGGCCGAGGGGCTGGAGGCCGAGTTCGGCATGACCGCCGCCCGCACCCGCCCCCTCACCGCCCGCCTGGCTGCGTGGGTGGCCTCCCTCGGCGTCGACGAGCTCGCCGCCGTCAGCCCCGCCGTCGCCGAGCACCACGGCCCGCTGGCCAAGCTGGCCGACCGCGCCGAGCACCAGATGAGCGAAGTCGAAGAGGGCCTGTACGCCGAGCTGGTCGCCACCGGCTCCACCGCCTGGGGCCAGCTCCAGGGCGTGGTCACCTCCCAGCTCACCGCCACCGTCGCCTTGCCCGACGGCCCGCAGGACCTGCCGATCACCGCCATCCGCGGCCTGGCGTCCCACGCCGACGCGGCCGTCCGCCGCGCCGCCTATGAGGCCGAGATGGACGCCTGGCCGAAGGTGGCCGCCGCCTGCGCCGCCGCCATGAACGGCGTGAAGGGCGAGGCCAACGTGGTGAACCGCCGCCGCGGTTGGGCCAGCCCGCTGGACGCCTCGCTGTTCGCCAACAGCGTCAGCCGCCCCACGTTCGACGCCATGCAGGCCGCCGTGGTCGATTCGCTGCCTGCGTTCCGCGGCTGGCTGCGCGCCAAGGCCCGCCTGCACGGCCACGAGGGCGGGCTGCCTTGGTACGACCTGTTCGCCCCGCTGCCCTTCGCCCCCGCCGAGGTCACGTGGGACGACGGCCTGGAGATCGTCCGCCATGCGTTCGGGTCGTACGGCGGCAGCCTGGCCGGAATGGTCGACCGTGCCGTGGACGGCCGCTGGATCGACGCCGGCCCCCGCCCTGGCAAGCAGGGTGGCGCGTTCTGCATGCCCTTCGTCGACGACCGCTCCCTCGTCTTCCTCAACTGGAGCGGCTCGGTGGACTCCGCCCAGACCACCGCCCACGAGCTGGGCCACGCCTACCACAACACCCAGTTGGCCCATCGCACGCCGCTGCAGCGGGCGTTGCCCATGGCGCTCGCCGAGACCGCCAGCATCTTCTGCGAGACGCTGGTGGTCGAGGAAGGCCTGCAGCGCCTCCAGGGCAAGGACCGCCTGGCGCTCCTCGACGTGGACCTGCAGGGCAGCGCCCAGGTGGTGGTGGACATCCACAGCCGGTTCCTGTTCGAGACCGAGGTGTTCACCCGCCGCCAGCGCCGCACCCTGGGCGTCAGCGAGCTGAACGACCTGATGCGCCAGGCCCAGCAGGACGCGTACGGCGACGGCATCGACCAGGCCACCGCCCACCCGTACATGTGGGTCCTGAAGCCGCACTACTACGGCGCCCACTTCTACAACTGGCCCTACACCTACGGCCTGCTGTTCGGCCTCGGCCTGTTCGCCCAGTACCGCCAGGACCCGGACCGCTTCCGCGCCCACTACGACGACGTGCTGTCTCGCGCCGGCATCGACAGCGCGGAGGCGTTGGCCGCGGTGTTCGGCTTCGACGTCACCGACCGGGCGTTCTGGGACGCCAGCATCGACGTCATCCGCAGCCGGATGACCGCCTACGACGAGCTGGCCGCCGCCCTCTGACCCCCTGCCATGACCACCCTGTACACCCCGACCCGCGACGAGCTGGCCACCCTGCTGGAGGGCGAGCCGCGGTACCGGCTGGACCAGGTGTGGCAGGGCCTCTACACCCAACTCGCCGAACCGGCGGAGATCTCCAACGTCCCCAAGGCGTTGCGGGAACGCCTCGGCGCGGCGCTGCCCACCGCGCTCACCCAGGTGATCCGCAAGGTCAGCGACGACGGCGACACCGTGAAGTACCTGTGGGCGCTGGACGACGGCAGCAAGATCGAGACCGTCCTGATGATCTACCCGGACCGGGTGACCGTGTGCGTCAGCAGCCAGGCCGGCTGCGCGATGGCCTGCGGGTTCTGCGCCACCGGCCAGGCCGGGTTCCGCCGCCACCTCACGGTCGGCGAGATCGTCGAACAGGTCGTGGTGGCCGCCCGCGACGCCCGGGCCATGGGGCGCCGCCTGGCCAACGTCGTCTACATGGGCATGGGCGAGCCGATGGCCAACGAGGCCGCGGTGTGGGCGTCCGTCGAGCGCCTGCACGACGCCCTCGGCCTGTCCGCCCGCCACCTCACCATCTCCACGGTCGGGCTGGTCCCCGGCATCCGGACCCTCGCCGACCGTCCCCTTCCGGTCAACCTCGCGGTGTCCCTCCATGCAGCCAACGACACCCTGCGCGACGAGCTGGTCCCGATCAACCGCCGCTACCCCATCGACCAGCTGATGGAGGCCTGCGCCGGCTACCTGGCCGCCAAGGGCCGGCGGCTCAGCTTCGAGTGGGCACTGATCGACGGGGTCAACGACCGGCCCAGCGACGCCGCCGAGCTGGCCGCGCTGACCCGCCGCTTCCACCTGCCGGCGCACGTGAACCTGATCCCGCTGAACCCCACCCCCGGCTACCCCACGGTCGGCTCCCCTGCCGCCAGGGTGCGCGAGTTCCGCGACGACCTGGTGGCCCGCGGCGTCAACGCCACCGTCCGCCGCAACCGGGGCACCGACATCGACGCCGCCTGCGGTCAGCTGGCCGCCGGCCAGCCGGTGACCCTCACCCGCCGCTGACCGCCACTCGCACGCCGTGTGTCGTTCAGCCACGGACACCCTTGACCGACAGCGCACAGACCGGGCACTATTCGCCGCAGTGTTCCGGTATCGGTGGGTGGCAGCGTTTGTCCTTACCGCGGCTGCTGCGGTCCTTACCGCCGCGATCATCGGGGACCGTTCGACAACGGACTACGGCGACGGCCTCGACTATATGATGCGGCCGATTTCCGTGTCGCGAGAGCTTGGCGTGGCAATCGTCATCGTCTCGATCCTCGGCTACGTCGCAGGCGCGATCTGCCTGCTTCGCTTCGCTCCTTCTGAGGACTGCCGAGAGCGATTGGCGCATGCATGGCTCATGTCGACCCTTGCCGGAATCGTGCTCGGCGTCGCGTACCGAATCGTGACAGCGGGCGTCATCGGAGCGAACATCGGCGGCGGCCTCACCGTGTGGGTCGCGGTGCCGTTGAGCACGTACCTGATCGTGCGTGCGGCTAAGGCACTGGCCGCACGTCCAGCCGTCGAGCGCGAACGGCCGGCCTCATCTGCGTAGCGCGGAACTGCCGATAGGTGCGGGCTACGCGCTCACTGACTTGCCGGCCTTCGCGTCGGCGACGGCACGCTTCCAGTCCTCCCACTGAGCGGGGTCGCTTGTTCCACCGTCGTCCTGAATCTGTGTCCAGCCGAGCAGGAAGAAGATCGTCTCGCGCCGGTGTTCCGGCTCGCGCTCGTTGAACTTGGCGAGGAAGAGGCGCATCGCCTCGAACGCTTCTCTGGAGGTGAGGGTCTCCGACATCTCCTCAGCGTCGCATGGGCGGCCGCCCCGAACTGCCGCTCGGCGCTGGACGTAACCGATGTCGTCGGGCAGTCTGCAGTCGCGCCTTTCGTCGTCGCCGGCCTGATGATGGTCGCCTACAGCCTGATGATCAGAAGTGATTTCACCGCCCGAGTACAGGCGCATCTGTTCCGCCTGGATGGTGACGCCGCAGATCGCCGAAGGGCACTAGTGCAGCGAACGTCGCAGGTGACCCTCGCGCTGGGGCTGGTCGCCCTGATCGTCGGGGCAGTTTGGGTGGCCGTAGGCACGTAGCCCTTCGGCGGAGGCAGCGGACGCGGGGTCTTGACTTAAACCCAGATCTGCCGCTCGGCGCTGTTGACGGACGGTTCGGGAGCGGGCAATCTGCGCTACTTGGACTGCGACCCGATACCACCGAAGGGCGCGCCGAGCGATGGGCCGAAGGCCTTTCCAGCGGCGCCGGGGGTGGGCGATCGGGACTTGACCTTGAGCTTGGCGGTTCAGCTGTACTTGGGAGTGGGAGTGAGCGCCTTCCCAACTCGACTGCCGTCCGCTCTCGATGCCTACTTCGGTGTGGAGCGCGCCGCGCATTTGAGAGCGCGGGTCGAAGCGCTGCTGTCCGAGGCGTGGCTCGAGTGGCAGGACTGGGGAACGTCCGATCTGGCCGAGGCGACAGAATACGTGGAACAGCAGGTTGGACACGCCCACCCCGAGCTGTCCGCGGACGCTGTCCGGGCTCTTGGGTGGAACTTCAGCTACCAGAGCAGGTAGCGGACACGGTCCCGCACCTATCAGCCGCTAGGGGCGGGTTGACGGCTCGATCGGGAGCGGGCATTCTGCGCTCCTTGGACGAGCGACCGGCGGATCGAGATGTGCCTTCACCGAGGCTTGTGGCTGCGTGGCTGACACTCGACGTTCTTGTCGATCCAGCGCAGGTTCCGATGTGGGCCGCCTACTGGATCGCTGATGGGCGCGACACTCCCGCGTTGCGAGAACTCGCCGGACTTGACGGCCGCGATCCGTTCGCGGTTCGGGAGTTGACGGCGAGGACACTCGACGAGTTGCACGTCGTGGTCGACGACCGCGAGACCGCCGCTGCGCTGGTCCTCAACGATGAAGCCAAGCAGTGTCTCGCGGGACGGACGAGCGAGCGAGCCCTCGCGGCAGCGCTCGATGACTTGTATGTCCGCAGCGGCTACGCAGACGAGATCCTCCGCCAGCCTCTCGGTGCTGAGTACGGGATCGACGACGAGTGGATCGGTGGATGGGGACGGACGGATGAGCAACTGCGCGAAGCCGTACGCGCTGCATGCGCCAGACAGCTCGCACTGGGCTGACGGCCAGGCAGCAACGAAGCGCCGTTCGGAATGCCCCCTTCCGCGGACGGCAGCGGAATGACAGCCAGCGCGGCGCGGGAAGCAGTCAGCGGCTGACGAGCATCTCGTGTCCGTCGGCAGCGACGCCGATGTTGTAGTCGAACCTTCCGTCCGCCCGGCCCGCGCGCAACTCGGTGATCAAGCCGACCAGGTCGGCGTCAGGTGGTATGTCGATCGTGAAGAACCCGTCGATCGACGTGGTCGCTCCGACGCAGCCGAATCTGGCCACCACCTCGGGTATCGGCGTGGGTGCAGCCGAGCGGAAGAGCACCACCCGCGCCGTGGAGTGGCCCGATGCGGCCACAAAGCTCTCGACCCAGAGGCTCTCCGGCTCCCCATAGTGGACCGCTCTGACGACATCACCGTTCGCGAGGCCTCGGCCGAAGACCGGCGGCGCCAGAAGCCGAAACAGATGATCACCTACCTCCTCGGCAGGTATGTATTCGTGGTCCCAGGGCGGATAACCATCGTCATCACGCCGAAGACCGATGACAAGCATCACGCGCTCGCGACGGCTCCTATCGGTGCTCATCTCTGACCCGTTCCTCGCGGTGTCGGACTGCCGCCGGAAAAAGCCCTCAGCGTGGCGGAAGCGACCACACGGCACCCGCTCGACCGGTCACTCGGCGCTGAGGTACTTCGGGTTGGCGACGGCCAGCTTGTCGCGCACGCTGGCCCACACCGCAGCCCGCACGGCCTCGGCCTGGTCGTCCATCTCCCCGTTGCGGATGCGGGCCGCCAGCTCGGCGTCGTCGGCCACGCCCAGCTCGGCCAGGCGAGCCGCGTGAGCGGCCGCTTGCTCCGGCCCCACGATCAGCTCGCGCTCCACCATCGACAGCACGTTGATGGCCACCCGGGTGTGGAACTGCAGGCGCCCCTGCGTGCCGGTGAGCACGTCGCGCTCCAGCCACTCGCGGACCGCTTCCACGAGCTCGGCCGCGCTGGGCATGTCGTGAGGGGCGCTCATCACCACCGTCCTTCGAGAGCCAGGAAGAGGTCGTGCTCGTTCTCGCACACCCGCCGGCCGATGGCCGCCAGCTCATGGCTGCGGGCGACACCCGACGTGTGGGCGGTGGCCTGGCCGATGCACATGATCCCCCACTTGAGGGTGCCGAGCACCTCCCACCAGCGGACGACGTCGGGGTCCAGCGTCAGCCCGCTGGCTTCCTCGTAGGCGGCGATCAGCTGCTCGTACGTGCCCACCCCGCCGGCCGGCAGCGCCGACCCGAACCGCCACGCCTTCACGCACAGCCAGCCGAGGTCCTCCATCGGGTCGCCGATGTGGGCCAGTTCCCAGTCCAGCACTGCGGCCAGCCCGTGCTGGTCCACCATCACGTTGCCCAGGCGGAAGTCGCCATGGACCAGGGTGCGCCGCGTGCTGGCCGGCCGGTGGGCGTCCAGCCAGCGGAAGGCCAACTCGAACGCCGGGTGCGGATGGCCGAAGGAGTCCAGCGTCGCACGGTACATGGCCACCTGGTCCTGCTCCTGCAACCCGTCCACGGCGGACACGTCGGTGGCATGGATCCGGGCGAGGGCGGTGCCGAACTGGCCGGCCAGCACCGACCGGGCGTGGGCGAACGGCTCGTCGCGCAGGATCTTGCGGGCGATCGTCTCCCCCTCCACCAGGCTCAGCACCATGTAGGCACTCCCGATCTCGGAGGGCTCGGTGCTGGAGGCCACCAGTTCCGCCGAGGGCACCCCGTTGGCGTGGGCCGCCCTCACGACCGCTGCCTCCACCCCCATGTCGCGCACGTCGCCGGCACGCTGGCGTTGGAGGATCAGCGGGCGGCCGTCGGCCTCGAAGCGGAACGTCTCCCGCGACGCACCGCCGCTGAGACGGGTGAGATGGTCCACACGGCTGGCCCCGAGCGCGTCAGCGAGGGCGTCGGCGAGTTCGGTCACCCGCACATCCTGCCCAGCGGTCAGCAGTGGGCACGAACCGTGGGGTACGGGTTGACCGCCGCGCCACCACCGGGGTGGATCTCGAAGTGCAGGTGGACCACGGAGTACTTGGCGTTGCCGGTGTCGCCCATGTAGCCGATGACGTCCCCCTTGGCGACCGGCCCGAGCTTGCCGTAGCTGTCCAGGTGGGCGTAGTAGTAGCTGTTGCCGTCGCTGCCGGTGAACCAGATGGTGGTGCCGCCCAGCGTGTTGCTCTTCGGCTTGGCGAACCCGTCCACCACGGCCAGGATCGGTGTGCCACGGGCACCGATCATGTCCACACCCTGGTGCTTGCGGCCGCCCGAGCGCGGGGCGCCCCAGGTGTCGCCGAACGCCACGGCCGCGTTGCCGGTGGGGCACACCCAGTCCACCCCGCCGTAGTCGTTGCCGCCCGCACCACCGGGCCGGCCGCCCGACCCGCCGCCGCCCGTCTGCCCACCGCTGCCGCCGCTGGACGGTGCTGTGGTCTGCGGGGCGCTGGCGCCGCCGTCGGCATTGTTGGTGGGCTCTTCGGGCTGAGATGTCGCGGCAGCGGCCGCCGCTGCCTCTTCCGCCGCCTTCGCAGCACGGGCGCGCTCTTCGGCCTCCAGCGCCTTGCGGACGGCCTCGTCCTTCAGCCGCTGGGCCTCCACTTCCTTCAGGTGCTCCACCTCGGCCTCGGCGGCGTCACGCAGCGCCTCGGCGTTGGCCTTCGCCCGCTCTGCCTCGGCCTGGGTGCGGGTGAGCGCCTCCTGCTTGTCGGCCAGGTCACGGCTGAGCGCGTCGTACTCGTCGAACTCGGCCTTCGACGAGGAGTTGATGATGTCCGAGAAGGCCGACACCTGCATCTGTTCCTCGGGGCTGTCGAACCCGTTGAGCAGGGGCGACGTGCCGGGCTCGGCCCCGGTGAAGCGGCGCACGGCCATCGCCTGCACCTTGGCGGTGAGATCGTCGACCTTGGTCTGCAGGTCCGCCACCTCGGCCTCCAGCGAGGTGGCCTCGAGCGCCAGGGTGTCGATCTGGGAGATCGCGGCGAAGTAGGCGTCGGCGGCCTGGTTGGCGCGCTCGCGGGCGTCGGCGATCTCCTTCGCGGCCTGTTCGGCGGCATCGTCGGCGTGCGCGACGGGCGTAGCGACCACGAGGGGCGCGGCCACGATCATGGAGAGCGCGAGGGCGACAAGGCGACGCATCGTCGAGCATCCTACCAGTTGTTGCAGTTTCGTTACGGTCATCTGTGCTTCTACGCTGGCGCCCGATGTCGGCCGTCCTCCGCCTCCACCAGGTCAGCTTCGTCCGCGACGGGCGCACCATCCTGGCACCGCTGACCTGGCAGATCGCGGCAGGTCAACGTTGGCTGGTGCTCGGGGCCAACGGGTCGGGGAAGACGACGCTCCTCCGCCTGGCCTCGATGTACGAACACCCGTCAGCCGGCACCGTCACGGTGCTCGGCGAACGCCTCGGCCGGACGGACGTGCGCGAACTGCGCCGGCGGGTCGGCTACATGTCCGCTGCACTCGCCGCCGAGATCCGCCCGGCACTGCGGGCCATCGACGTGGTCCGCACCGCCAAGTACGCGGCGCTGGAGCCGTGGTGGCACCGGTACACGGACGAGGACGACGCGGCGGCGATGGACCGGCTGGAGCGCATGGGCGTCGCCTGGGCCGCCGAGCGGTCGCTGGGCACGCTGTCGTCGGGAGAGCAGCAGCGCGTGCTCCTCGCCCGCACGCTGATGAACGACCCGGGTGTCGTCCTGCTGGACGAGCCCAGCGCCCGCCTGGACCTGGGCGGTCGTGAGCAGTTGGTGGAAGCGCTGGCCGAACTGACCACCGACCCGACCGCCGCTCCGCTGGTGCTGGTGACCCACCACCTCGACGAGGTGCCGCCGGGGATGACCCACGTGCTGATGCTGCGCGACGGCGAGGTGGTGGCGCGCGGACCGATCGGCACCCACCTCACGGCTGCCGCGATCAGCCGGTGCTTCGGGATGCCACTGCAATTGCAACGGCGGCCGGACGGCCGCTACAGCGCCTGGCTCGACCGCGGCTGAGCCGCGTCAGGCTGAGACCAGCGCACTGAGGCGCTCCCGCCCGGCGGTGATCTGGTCCGTCAGCGCCCGCTCCATCAGCCCCCCGGTCCACAGTGCCCCGCCGTAGTGCAGGTGCATGTGCAGCGCGGAGCCCTCACCGTCCCCCACCACCTCGGCGCGCAACACCCACGGCGAGTGGTGCCGCCCGTCGCGCTCGACCCGCTCGAACACGGCCACGTGGCGCTCCGTGTCGTGCACGGTGCGTTCCATCCGAAGGCGCTTGCTGCGAGCCAGCGGGCCGAGACGGGCACGCAGTTCGACGGCCCACGCCGGCCTGCCGCCATCACCGCCATCCCCGTCGTCGTCCGCCTCCGCCCGGTGCACGAGGTCCACCCAGTCCGGGTAGCGGGCGAGGTCGTCGACGAAGGCGAACAGCGCGGCGGGTTCGCAGGGCGCCTGGAGCGAGGCGTGGACATCCATCGCCGCCAGTATCGCCGATTCATCGCCACCGCCTCACAGATCCTTCACATCCGTGCCGCACCATGCACCCATCCCCCAACGAAAGGAACCACCGTGAAGAAGCACCTGATCGGTTTCAGCGCCATCGTCCTCGCCGGCTCGCTCGGCATCGCCACCGTCGCCTCGGCATCCGAGGGTGACGGCACCGGCCCCGGCGCCGGCCGCGGCCGTCGCGGCGATGCCCCGGCCCTGACCGACGAGCAGAAGTGCGAGCACCAGGACCAGATCGTCGAGCGGGCGAACAACATGCTCGCGCGCATGCAGGAGCGTGAGGCGAAGGTGGAGGAGTTCCGGGCGACGGCCGAGGCCGCCGGCGAGACCAACCTCGTGGAGCGCCTGGACACTGTGCTGGAGCGCATGGCCGGGCGCCAGGACAAGGTGGAGACCCGCATCGCCGAGTTCCAGTCCTGGGCCGGCGAGCACTGCACCGTGACCACCGACGTCTGACCCGCGACATCGACGTCACCCGTTCGCCCCACACCCCCCGGGGCAGCACCATGTCGGCGTCGGGACTGCGCCCTGTCCGGTCCCGGCGCCGACGTGCCGTTTTCCGGCAGCAGGTCAGTCCGGGCGGTTCTTGCGACCGAAGGCGCGTGACAGCAGCGGGCTGCGCGCTTCCAGCAGGCCGCCGAGGTCATCGCTCTGGTCGAACACCGGCTTCCACGCTTCGGCGGCCGCGTCGGCGGCCGGGTGGTCGGACGCGTTCGACGGGTGGTCGCCATCGGCAGCGGGTGGCGCGTCCGCGGGGGCGTCGCCAACTGGCGCCAACTGCAACTGGCCGGTCTCGTCGACGTCCTTCGCCCGGCCATGGCGGGCCCGGCGGGCCCGGCGCGGCGCAGGCAGCGGCTCTCGCGGCTTGAACAGGCGGGGCTCCGCCTCGCGGCGGTCGTCGAGCATCCAGCCGAGGGGGACCACCATGGCATCGGCATGTCGGCGGCACAGCACCCCGGCGCGGAACGCGACAGCGCCTTCGAACGGTTCGATCCACACGGTGAGGTGATCAGCGTCGATCCCGTACGTGACGTCGGCCGGCTGCGAACACCCCGGTCGCTCACACAGCCTCGCCATGCAGGGGAGACTAATGGAAACACCCCGCCGAAACGGGGTGGGTGTGGTGGGCGATACAGGGCTCGAACCTGTGACCTCTACGGTGTGAACGTAGCGCTCTAGCCGACTGAGCTAATCGCCCTCAACGGCGGCGGCAAGGCTAGCAGCCAGCCCCCGCTCTCCAACCTGGTTCCTGCTGCCCAGGAGAGGTTCCTTCACCCGTCGCCGGGTTCGGCAACCTCGGGCGCGGCGACGGTGCCGCCACTGCGCCAGTAAACACCGTCCTCGCGGGTGAGGAACTCCTCGTCCACCAGGTAGCGGCGGAGCGCCGCAGTGTCCGCGTGGCGCTGGCCGAGCAGCAGGTTCACCATCTGCTCGCTGTAGCGGCGCCCCGGTTCGAACAGCTGGGCCAGCCAGTCCAGGATCACCAACCGCTTGCCGTGCGACGACGGGATGCTGGTGAGCCGGCCGTCCTGCACGAAGGCCGTCAGCACCTTGCGCGCCTCCACGGGCGCGTCGGCGTGCTCCGTGCTGGCGGGGCGGCTGAGGGCCGCGCGCGCCGCCGACTGGATGGCTGCGCCGTCGACTTCCAACCCGCCGTCGCGCTGCATCACCAGGCCGGCGTCGGCCAGCTTGCCCAGCGCCTTGCCGGCCTGCGCGGGGTTCAGGCCGGTGGCCTGGCATACGGCGTCCAAGGTCCGCGCGCCCAACTGCACTGCTGCGAAGGCGGCGCGGCGGGCATCGTCGGCCAGCGCCCCGGCGACCGCGGCGGCGTCAGTAGCCGAGGTGGACATGCACGGGTCCGATGAGTTCCTCGCCGGCGCCGAAGCGGCGCACATTGGCCGTGATCCGCTCGCTGAGCAGGGGCACGGCCATCTCCGGCGTGTTGCCGACGTGCGGCGTGATGATGCAGTTCGGCAGCGACCAGAGCGGGTGGACCTCGGGCAGAGGCTCAGGGTCGGTGACGTCCAGCGCGGCGCCACCGATGATGCCCTCCTGCAGCGCCCACACCAGGTCGTCGGTGACGATGTGACGGCCGCGAGCGACGTTGACGATCCAGGCGTGGGGCTGCATCTGCTCCAACTCGTTGCGCGAGATCATGCCCTCTGTCTCGGGTGTGAGCGCGAGCGCGAGGAATACCACATCGGCGTCGGCGATGGCATCCACGTAGCGGTCGGGTTCGACCACCTCGTCGGCACCCGCCATGTCCACCACGCGGTTGCGGACCACGGTGATCCGGCAGTCGAAGGGGTCGAGCAGGCGCAGCAGCGATTCGGTGATCCCGCCGC
This sequence comes from Acidimicrobiaceae bacterium, assembly GCA_020637295.1. Classification (GTDB taxonomy): domain Bacteria; phylum Actinomycetota; class Acidimicrobiia; order Acidimicrobiales; family Ilumatobacteraceae; genus UBA668. The sequence continues at coordinate 198,015 of JACJWF010000006.1, forward strand.
CGCCGAGGATGGCCACCTTCGAACCCAGCAGGTTGCGGCCGTGCGGCCGGCCCCACTCGGTGGCGGTGGCGTAGGCGCCCACGTGCCGCAGGCCGGCCAGGGCCAGAGCCAGAGCCATCTCGGCCACCGGTTCGGCGTACACGCCCTTGCCGCACGTCCACTGGCGATCATCGTCCACGAGGTCCACGAACTGCTCGATGCCGGCGAACGGCAACTGCACCCACTCCAACTGAGGGGCGTCCACCAGCAGTTGGCGGAGTGCCTCGGGGTTGCGCGGCGCGGCCCACACCACGCCCTCGGCCTCAGCGGCGGGCACCACCTGGCCGCCGCCGGCGACGATGGCAGCGGCCATCCAGTCCGGGGCGCCGTCGGGCGCCAGGGCGATGCGGGGCAGGGTGGTACTTGGCATGGTCCGAAGAGGCTATCCGCCGTTGATCAGGCGGGTCGCCACGGTTTCACCGCTCTCCAGCGCGCCTTCCATGTATCCGGTGCACGTTGCCACGTGCTCGCCCGCCAGGTGCACGCGCCCCCACGGCTGCCGCAGCACGGCCCAGAATGCCGTGACCTGGCCGGGTTGATAGACCGCGTAGCTGCCGCCGTACCGGGGCTCGTTGCTCCAAGCACGGCTCCAGCCGCCGATCGGGGCGGCATCCAGCCCGTGCATCGCAGCCATCTCGCCGGCCGCCCGGGCGATGCGGGCACCTTCGTCGAGTTGCGCCCACTCGTGGCCGCCGGCGCCGCCGCAGTAGCTCATGAGGATGCCCGTCTGGCCTGGCTGGTCCACGGTGGGCTCGTACACCCGCTGTGCGGGACCGGCCGTGGTGGCGTAGCCATTGGGCCAACGGCGCCGCGGCCACTGGACGGACGTCTTGGTGACGGTGCCGTAGCCGAGCTCACGCACCGCCGTGGCGAGCGGTTCGGGGAAGTCGATCCGCATGGACCGCACCGGCACCAGCGAGCAGGCCAGCACCACATGGTCGGC
>JACJWF010000007.1 GCA_020637295.1 Acidimicrobiaceae bacterium
ACGACCACGGCTTGACCTGCGGTCGCGTTGGTGCGGCCGATCGACTCGTCGACGTCCATCCCGTGTGCGAGGTGATCGCGGTGGCGGCTCAGCACGAACAGCGCATAGTCGATGCCGACTCCGAGACCGATCATCGTGCCGAGGCGTGGCGCGATGGAGGGGATGTCGATCAACCCGCTCAACAGTCCGACGATGGACAACCCTGTCGCCAGCCCGGCAACTGCGACGCCCAGCGGCATCACGGTGGCGACGACGGCTCGGAAGGTGACAAAGAGCACGACCAGTGCGGCAAGCATGCCGATCATCTCGGCGGGACCCTCGGAACGTTCCTTCAGCACGGTCGGGAGCTCGCCACCGAACTCGACCTGCACCCCGGCCTGCTCCGCTGGCGCTGCGGTGTCGAACAGCTCCTCCAACGTGGCGCGGCCGAGATCGGCGGTCGAGCCGTCGAACTGCACGGCCGCGAATGCGGTCGAGCCGTCGGGCGAGATCGCACGTGGGCCGGCGAGCGGGTCGGTCACGGCCAGCACATGTTCGATCGATGCGATCTCGGTGATCGTGGCGTCGATCGCTGCGGCCGCCGCTGGGTCGTTGACGGTGCCAGCGTCGACGTGGAACACGACCATCGCGGTTGCTCCGGCGCGTTCAGGGAAGCGTTGCTCGAGCAGGTCGACGGCTGCTTGCGACTCCACACCCGGCACCCGGAAGTCGTCGACCGCATCACCGCCGGCGACTCGGTTCAACCCCACCAAGCCCAGCACTGCGACCACCCAGGCCACGATGACCAGCCGATGGTGGGCAGCGATCCAACGACCCAATCGATACAACCCGTTCGACACGACAGACCTCCTGCGTCCACCATACATGCAGTCAGTGCATTTTTGCAATGGCTGCTCTTTTTCAGTAGTCTGCGCTCGTGGCCGAGCCGACCGGACGACGAGAACGGAACAAGCGCGAGCGCCGACGCAGACTCGAGGACGTCGCGCTCGAACTCTTCGAACGCGAGGGCTTCGACAAGACGACCATCGAGCAGATCGCAGGCGAAGCGGAGTTGGCGCCCCGGACGTTCTTCTCGTACTTCGCGACCAAGGACGACCTCGTCCTGGCCGACTACAGCGAACGCCTCGAACGCATCCTCACCGAGCTCGAACAACGCCCAGCGGACGAACGGGCCTGGGACGCGCTACGCGCGTCGTTCGCCGCGGTCGCCGCCGACTACGAATCCGAACACGACCGGATCAGACGACGGTTCATGATCATGGCGAGCAACCCCTCCGTGTTCGCAAGGAGCCTGCACCTTCAGGCCGGGTGGGAACAGGCGCTCACCGAGCGTCTCGCCGCACGACTCAGTGCGCTGGCCGACGACCCCACACCACGCCTGCTCGCCGCGACGGCGCTCGCCGTCATGCGCGCGTCACTGCAGCACTGGCTCACCGTGCCGCGCGCCCCTGCACTGCCAGCCCTGGTCCAGAGCGGCTTCGACCGACTGGCCGGCGACCTCAACACCCGCTGAATCGTGCTCCCGTCCCCCTGTTGCCGCGCGATCGCTGGGATCGGGCGACTATCCGTGGGGTGTTGTTCGACGGGACGTGGCGAGGTGCGAGCCGAGTCCGAAGAAGGTGACGGTCCAGGCACAGAGGGAGACCGCTAGTTCGATCTTGGGGACCCAGGCGAGCGCGTCGAGGTCGGTCGCGGCGCTCATGCGGTAGGTGGCGACGCCGTACATGCCGAGCGGGAACACCATTGCCCAGTAGCTGGGGTGATAGCGGAGTGGCACGCGGCGAACGAGGTGGCGCCAGATGCCGATGGCGATCATCAGTGGGAACCAGAACGTCGCGGTAGCCCATGCCATCACGACGAGCCCTTCGAGGAACGGGGCAAGCCGGGCGATCCGTTCGGGTGCCTGGTCGGCGGCTACGAGGATGTTGGAGCCGGCGAGCACGGTGATCGCCACCGCGCCGGCAGCGATCCAGGCGGGCGGATCAGCTTCGGTGGGGTCGAGCAGATGGAAGGTCCAGCGGAGGAACACCATGGTCATGACGATGAGGTAGAGCACGACGCCGAGGGTGAACGCTGCGATCGCGGTGAATGCAAGGGCATCGCTGTCGGTGCGGGTGAGGAACAGCCCGGCGACGACGGCGATGGACTGGGTGGACACAGTGAGCAGGAACCAGCTGCCGTTGATGCCGCCCTGAAGCCCGGGTTTGTCGCGGTCGATGACGACGGCGATGAGGGTGGTGTAGACGAACGCTGCCCAGAGCACGAGGCTGGCCCACCACAAGGCCCACGCGAGATTCCACCAGCCGTGGATGACGATCGACGCGGAGGCCAGCACGTTGGTCGCGGCGACGGTGGTCAAGAACGCGAAGCCCTTGGCGTGGTTGGTGACGTCAGCTGCGAAGTTCGACCAGTACCGGATCATGCGTGAGACGAGCAGCGCGGCGAGCACGAGGTACGCGATCACGGTCACGATGTAGAGGATCTGGGCGAGCAGGTCGAGGTGCTGTTGGTCTGCAGCGATCGCGACGATGCCGGTGGCCATCACGAGGGCGAAGTAGCCGGGGAACAGCGTGGCGATCGGTGATGACGAGGTGTCGGCCATCGTGTTCTAGGGGCGGAGGTAGTGCAGGAAACTGGCGGCGGCGGCAAACAGCACGACGGACACGATGGCGGTGGCCCAGGCGAGGCCGGCTTCGTCGGCGAGGAACGCCTCGGCGGCGACGGTGACGAGAAAGACCTGCATCGCCATCAGGATGATCACGTAGATCAGCACGGCCGACGACGAGCGCCGGCCACGATCGGACACCCTCATGACCCAGTGTCCCGTCCGAGGGCCCAGATCATGCCGTCGTCGCGAGTTTCGACGTCGATGCGGCCGAGTGGGCGCAATGGCGGACCGGAGATCACGTCGCCGGTCTCGGCGTCGAAGTTGCCCTCGTGGCATGGGCAGTGCCAGCGATGCTCGTCGGCTTCGTAGTAGACGACGCACCCGAGGTGGGTGCATTTCTGGCTGAACGCCACGACCTCGGTGTCGCTGATGCGGAGCAGCACGGCGGGATCCGCGTCGGTCGGGTACCGGAACAGGTGGGTGCCGCCGACCTCGACGCTCGCGGCGTCGACGATGGCGCGGGGTTCGCCCTCGTTGATCGTGCGCAGCTGTGTCCACGCGGCGAGGCCGACGTTGCCCAACGCGAGCGCGCCGGCTCCGGCGACGAGGTAGCGGGCGAACTCGCGGCGGGTGACTTCTTCCTCGGCGGCAGCCTCGTAGGGGAAATCCCGCTTCCAGATCTGTGCGGCAACGGGCTGCGGTTCGGGTCTGCGGTCTGTCATGTGCCACCGCTTTCGAGTGCGAACGGGTCGTCGAGCCATGACGCTGCTTGGCCGCGCATCACGTCGATCGGGCCGGCGGCGAGTTCGTCGACGACGGTGTACACCTTGGTGCGGACCTCTTGGCGGCCGAACATGAAGTCGCGCAGCAGCGATCCGGTGCGGTTCTCGCGGAACTCGTCGATGGTGCCGTACCAGAGCGCTTCGCTCGGGCACACCGATGCGCACATCGGCTTGAGCCCTTCGGAGGTGCGGTCGGTGCACATGTCGCACTTCATCATCTGGTCGATCTCGGCCATGTACTTGGGGACGCCGAACGGGCAGGCGAGCACGCAGTTGGAGCAGCCGATGCAACGTGGTTTGAGCGCTGACTGCACGATCCCGCCCTCGGTCTGCTTGATCGCGTCGGCGGGGCACACCTGCGCGCATGTGGGGTCCTCGCAGTGCATGCACACCATTGGCGCGGTCTGCGTGGTCGCGGCGCGGTCGATGCGTTCGAGATGGATCAGCGATTGGCCGCGATGGGTGCCGCACTCCATGCATGCCTGCACGCATGCCTCGCATCCGATGCAGCGGCTCTGGTCGATCACGAACACCGGAGCGTCGTCGATGCCGTAGCGGGCGTCGACGTTCATGTTGCGCCGCCCTGGAGATCGAAGTCGCGGACGTCAGTGGTCGTGACTCGACCGCCGGCGGGTTCGACGCGCACGGCGGACACCTTGAACTCGGGCATCTTCGAGGTCGGATCGACGACGCGTTGGGTGAGCTGGTTCGCGGCCTTGTCACCAGGCCAGTGATAGGGGATGAACACCGTGTCGGGCCGGATCGTTGCGACCACATGGGCGGGCAGGGTGATGGTGCCCCGCCGTGACGTGACCGTGACGAGATCACCGTCGGCGACGCCGACGCGTTCGGCGAGCTGCGGGTGCATCTCGCAGAGCGGTTCGGGGTACTGGGCCACGAGCGCGGCGATGCGTCGGGTCTGGGTGCCGGACAGGTACTGGCTGACGACCCGTCCGGTGGTGAGCCAGACCGGGTAGTCGGCGTCGACGACTTCGCCGGGCAGCCGGTAGGGCACGGCATGGAACTTCGCTCGACCGTCGGGGTGGTAGAACCGGCCTCCCTCGTACAGGCGTGGGGTGCCCGGGTGCCCCTCTTCCGGGATCGGCCAGAACAGCCCGTGCTCGGCTTCGATCCGTTCCCACGTCGCACCTCGATAGTCGGCGGTGCCGCCGGCGGACGCGAGCCGAAGCTCTTCGAAGATCTGGTGTGTGTCGGTGTACGGGAAGTAGTGGCCGCTACCGAGGCGGTCGGCGAGATCGACGAGGATCTCCCAGTCGCGACGTGCCTCGCCCGGAGGTTCGACGGCGGCGTTGATCTTGATGATCCGCCCCTCGCCCGACGTGGAGGTGCCCTCGTCTTCCTCGTGGAGCGAGCCGGGCAGGATGACGTCGGCGTGATGGCCGGACTCGGAAACGAAGAAGTCGATCACGCTGTAGAACTCGAGCCGATCGAGCGCCTCGCGAGTGAAGTTCGAATCCGGTGACGACACCAACGGGTTGAAGCAGATCGACAGCAACCCCTTGATCTCGCCGGCGTGGATCGCCTCGATGATCTCGAGTGCGGGGATGCCCTTGCCGGGGATCTCATCGACGTCGCATCCCCACACCGACGCGACATGCGCTCGGTGTTCGGGGTTGGTGATGTCGCGGTTGCCGGGGAGTTGGTCGCACTTGTGGCCGTGCTCGCGGCCGCCCTGTCCGTTGCCCTGCCCGGTGATCGTGGTGACACCGCAGCCCGGTTTGCCGAACTTGCCGGTGGCGAGCCCGAGGTTGATCGCTCCCAGTACGTTGTCGACGCCCTTGGACTGCTGCTCGATGCCACGGGCGTGCAACAACATCCCGGTCGCGCTCGTCCCCCACCACTCGGCGGCCTGCTCGATGCGTGCTCTCGGGACACCGGTGATGTCGGCCGCCCACGCCGGGGCCATGTCGGCGACCGCTGCGGCAGCCTGGTCGAAGTCGTTGGTGTGGGCGTCGATGAAGTCGTGGTCGAGCCAGTCGTGGCGGATCAGTTCGTGCAGCACCGCCCCGAACAACGCCGAGTCTGTCCCTGGGCGCACCGGTAGGAACAGATCCGCGGTGCGGGCATGCGGTACGACGCGCGGGTCCTGCACGATCAGTCGGGCGCCGCGGTCGCGGGCTTTCCAGATGTAGCTGGTGGTGATCGGGAACGTCTCGGCGATGTTGGTGCCCGCGGTCCACACCACGTCGGCGAGTGGGATGTCGCTCCACGGGTTCGACGCCCGGTCGATCCCGAGCGCCTTCTTGTTGCCGGCACCGGCCGACACCATGCAGTAGCGGCCGTTGTAGTCGAGGTTCGCCGTGTGCAACGCAAGACGGGCGAACTTGCCGATCAGGTAGCTCTTCTCGTTCGTCAACGACACGCCCGACAACATCGCGAACGAGTCCGGACCGTACGCGTCCTGGATGCGGCGGATCTCCGACACCACGCGGTCGAGGGCGTGATCCCACGACACCCGTCGGAAGCCGCCCGGGGCGGTCTCGTCGCGCTCCATCGGGTACACGACCCGGTCGGGGTGGCTGCCCTGGAGGTACCGCTTGACGCCTTTCGGGCAGAGCTTGCCCTCGTTGAACGGGAAGTCGTACCACGGTTCGAACCCCACGACTTCGTTGTCGTGGACCTTGAGCTTGATGCCGCACTGCTGGCCGCAGAAGCAGCAGTGCGTGTCGACGACCCGATCGAACTCGATCCCCGCGTTCCAACCGCCGGGCGGCGCCTGGTTGAGGTGCGGGCCGTAGCGATCGATCAGCTCGGCATCGGTGAGCGGTGGACGTGCCATCAGCCGAACCCTCCCACACGTGCCGATTGTGCCAACGCCAGTTGAGCGCGGCGGCACTTCGGGCACGTGTCCTGGTAGCTCCCGACGCCGTCGGCGGCGTCGTAGTCGAAACCGAGCTGCGGCAGGATCGCCTGCAGATCGGCGATCTGCTGCGCACTCGCGAACCCGTCACCACACCGACGACAGACCGCCGCAGGACCTTCGGCGTTCGCCCGCTTGTAGTACGCCACCCCGAGATTGCCGGGCCGCTGGAAGATGTGGAACAGCTTCCCGAACGGGATGTACATCAGCCCGAGGATCACCGTCAGCGCATGCAGCGTGTTCAACGCCGCATAGAACCGGCCCTCCAGCCAGATGCTCGACACCGTCAGGAACAACCCCGTGACCGACACCGCGAACAACCCCGCCAGCGCGAGGAAATCGCCGCTGCGCTCGACCGCCAACGCGCCCGGATCACGCAACCGTCGACGAAGGAAGATGAACACACCCGCGAGTACCAACACCGCAGCGATGTCGAGACCGTGATAGATCGTCCAGCCGAGCACGCTGTCGGCGTCGAACGACATCGTTCCGACCCGCGACACGAACACCTGATAGCGGTCGCCCTGCTGGCCGACGCTCTCGAAGTGCAACAGTCCCATCGTGAGCGGGAACGTGATCAACCCTGCGAGGATGCACCCCCAGAACACCAACTGGTGTGCCAGCCAGCGGGCCCGAGACCTGCGCCGGATGAAGCCCTGCGCCAGCAGCTGCGTGGCGACCAACGACGGGAGCGCCGCTGCGTTGCGGGCCTTGCGCTGACGGAACGCATCCCAGCCGCGCCGGTTCAACATCGCCGTCGAGGGGCGTCGCACCCACACGCTGTAGCGGTAGATCACCCCGAACACCATGAAGATGATCCCGAACAGGTAGCCGATCAACGCCGCGTCGAACCACAACAGCCCGTCGGAGCCGACGAACGTAATCGCCAACGTCACCGCCACCCCGACCAGGCCCCACGCCACGCCACGGCGATCGAGCGCTGCGGCGTCGTGTCGGTGCGGGATCATGAACATGACCGTAGTTCGATCCGGCACCGACGCAAGCCGAGTCACAGGTGACGAACTACCAGGACCATCGACCCTGGCATCAGCAGGATCGACGTTGTCGGCCTGGCGGGGGTCAGTCGGTGGTCATGACGGCCACGAGGAACGCTGATGCGGTGTCGAAGGGACGCAGATCCCACGACGAGAGCGTGAGCTCGGCGCGGAGCCCCACCGAGGCGGCATCGGCGAAGAAGTCGTCGAAGTCGTACCCTCGATCTGCGCCGAACCCGACCACGACCCGACCCTCCGGAGCGAGATGCGTGCGCAGCCGGTGAAGGACGTCGCGGCGGGTGGCCGGATCGAGGAACGTCATCACGTTGCCCGCCGAGACGACCACATCGAACCGCTCCGAGACGCCCTCGGAGGCAAGGTCGAGCACGGCCAGATCCCGTGCCAGCCAGATCGCATTCGGATGATCGCCTTGGGCCGCGGCGATCAGCTCGGGGTCGATATCGACGCCGACGACGTGATGGCCGAGGGCGGCGAGCCGCCCGCCGACCCGTCCCGGGCCACAGCCGGCGTCGAGAATCCGAGCCCCACGCGGCACCATTGCGTCGACGAACCGGGCCTCACCATCGAGATCGTGACCCTCGGCGGCCATCGTCCGGAACCGTTCGATGTACCACGACGAATGACCGGGGTTCTCCTCGATCATTCGCAGCCAGCCGTTGTCACTCACACCGTGACCGTATCGAGATGACCATCGTCGGCGCTCTCGCTGCGCCGGATGCGCCAGTAGCGTCCCGTGGCGAAATGGACGACCAATCTGAACGGTCGGCGTTCCCTGAGTGGGATCCGCTTGCACCTCACGTGCTCGCGGACCAGCGCAGCGCCTATGACGAGATGCGCGGCCGCTGTCCCGTCGCCCACAGTGATCTGCTCGGGTGGTCCGTGCTGCGCCACGCCGACGTGCTCGAGGTCGACCATGACCACGAGACGTACCGGAATCTGGTGTCCCGACATCTGTCCGTCCCCAACGGCATGGACCCGCCCGATCACACGTCGTATCGCCGGCTGATCGAGCCGTACTTCGCGCCAGGACCGATGGCGCAGTTCGAGCCCGTATCCGACATGATCGCCGCCGACCTGGTCGCCTCGGCCCCGCGAGGCCGGCCGATCGAGGTGATGGACACGCTCGGTCGCGAGTTCGCGGTTCGCGTGCAGTGCGCGTTCATGGGCTGGTCGAGCGATCTTCACCATCCGCTGCGGGCATGGTTGGACGAGCAGCACCGCGCCACGCTCGCCGAGGACCTCGACGCACTTGCGGCGAGCGCCCGCCGCTTCGACGACGTGGTGCGCAAGGTGCTCGACGCGCGACGAGATGCCGGCGCTGACACCGCCGACGATCCGAGCACCCGACTGCTCGGCGAACGCGTCGACGGTCGACCACTCACGGATTCCGAGATCGTCAGCATCGTGCGGAACTGGACCGTCGGCGAGTTGGGGACGATCGCCGCGAGTGTCGGGATCATCGTCGCGTACCTTGCCGACCACCCAGATGTCGTGACCCGGCTGTGCGTCGACCGGTCGGCCATTCCGGCGGCGATCGACGAGATCCTCCGCATCGACGCCCCGCTGATCGCCAACCGGCGCAGCACGGCACGTCCCGTCACCCTCGCCGGCGCGCCGCTGCCCTCCGAGGCGCGGATCACGGTGCTGTGGGCATCGGCGAACCGGGACGAGCAGGTGTTCGGTGACCCCGACGAGTTCCGGCTCGATCGCGACCCGGCGCTGAACCTTCTGTACGGCGCCGGGATCCATGAGTGCCCCGGCGCCCCGCTCGCACGACTCGAGTTGGAATCGTTCGTTACAGCGTTGCTGGATGGCACCGAACGACTTCGACCAGTGGTCGACCCAGCATCCGTCCGGGCGACTTACCCATCCGGCGGCTACCAATCGGCGTGGATCGTGCTCGACCCAACCTGATGTGAACGGTGCGCGTGTGCTCACCGGTCGAAGACGGGGTACCCGCCGAACCGGATGCTGGCGCCAGCCAGCACGAACAGGACTGCGGCGACGGTGACGATGCGGATGTGCCACGCGAGTGTGGGCAGGGTCGCGTCGGAGAGTCGTGGAATGACGCGGAACCTGGCATGGATGGCCAGTCCGACCGTGATGACCAAGAGGCCAAGCTTGACCTGGACGGTTCGTGCGACCGAGTTGCCGTCGAACCAGTTGGCAGGTGACCCGAGGAGGTGCTCCGCGAGCCACAGGCCGGTGACGATCTGCACCGCGAGCGCCGGGAGACCGATCCGCTCGAACCGCTGCTCGAACTCGCTGACGGTCGCGGCCCGGTGTTGGCGGAGTGCGTCGGGCAGGATGGTCACCGCGAGCACCAGATGGCCGCCGGCCCAAACGGTGGCGCCGAGGATGTGCAGACTCAGCACGATGTAGTAGCTCGCCATCTCAGATCGGCCTCCTCATGCCACGGATCGGGTTCAGGCGGACGGTCACGCGAGCACGGCGATCGCGGTGACGATCACGACGGCGACGCCGAAGAACATCTGCTGGAAGCCGATGATCTTGGCCGGTCGAGGTGCCGCGCGCACTGCTGCGACGTTGAACATCGCAACCGCGGCGATTGCGACGGCCGCCGCAAGAGGGACGGCGTCGACCAGCCATCCGGCGGTGACCGCGAGCACGGCGAGGGCTTGTGCGACGTCGCTGTGCCACAGCTGGTACGGCCGACCACGCGTGCGGAACACCTGCGTCCGTGCATAGGGGATCGCCGCTGCGGCGCGTGCCGCGACCACGATCCACAATCCCATCGCGACAACTGTGTCGTTGCCATCGGCGAGCGCGATCGCGGCGGCCACCGAGCCGATGCCGACGGTGCCGGCGAGCTCGGGCAAGAGCCGGCGGCTGCGGCTGCGCATGTCGAACCACAACTCGATCGCCACGAGCGGTGCCGCGGCGAGCAACGGCCACCAGAACCGCGCATCGGCTGTGAGTGCCGCGGCTGTGACGAGCGTCGCGAGGACGAGGAGTTCCGCGCCTGCGACCTGAGCGGCGACGGTGGTTCGAGTGAGCCAGCGTCCACGCCAGCCATCGACGAGCACGAGCTTCAGCGGCGTCCGCGCCAGGAACGCCAGCATCGCCGCGACACCGAGCGACAGGCCGGGCCAAGCCATGCGACCAGCAGCCCGAGCAGGACCGGTTCCAGCGTGAGACTCCAGCCGCCATGCTCGGTGGGTATGGCGACCGCTCGCAGCGTGGATCGCTCGCCGGTGGCGACCTTGTCGGGAGTGGCGTCTGCGTGGTGGACGGTCACGATGTCTCCTGGTGTGCTGTCGGTGCGTCCCAGACGGCTTCGACGGCTCGGTGGGCGAGTTCGATGTCGTCCCACTGCTCGGGGTCGAGGGCGTGGAAGATGTGGGGGAAGAGGTCGTACTCCTCGTCGTCGATGTGGGTCACCAGCAACCGGAGCGCGTCGGGTACGCGCGGTCCGGTGAGACCGTCGGCGAGCCAGCGGTGCAGGTCGTCGTGTTCGCGGCACAGCGCGTCGATCTGGTCGCTGAGCGGGGTGGACGATCGGGCGTGCACGAACAGACCGACTTCCTCCTTGGCGGCGTGCATCTGGAGGAGGCGGACGAATTCGTCGAACACGTCGGAGGCGTCGACACCTTCGTGGAGAGCTGTGTGCAGCAGGTTTCCGAGGTCCTGCAGGTGTTCGTGCTCGGCTGCCAACTCTGCAGTCGGTCCGGATCGGCGGCATCCGCAGTAGTCACACATGTTGATCCTGTCGCGTCGGGCGCGCGAGTCGTCCGGCGCGGATCGAGATGTCGGCGAGCCAGACCGCGAGCGCGATGGCGAGGGCGCGACCCGAGCCGGTGAGCGCAGCGAGCGCCGCCGCGTTACCGGCGGCGAGCGACGTCCACGAGCGTGTGATGGCGAACCCGGCGCTCAGGCGCCGATGGCCGCCGCCCCGCAGCACCGGGCCGAGGTAGGCGAGCGAAGCGACGAGAATCTGCGCGAAGCCGCCGATCACGAGCGCCTGCAGCACAGCTCGATCATCCGTCTCGCGGTGGCTCGTGACAGCGAGGGCGCCGGTCATGGCCATCCACCAGGCGATTCCGGCCACCAATTGCACGACTCGGGGTCCGGCCCACGACACGCGCTTGCGGGCGTAGATCGGCAGCATCGCACCGACCGCGACCAGCCCGAGCGTATACGCGACGAGTCCGCTGGCGACGATGATCGGTTCGACCGCGAGGTGGCCGACAGCGGTCATTGCGGTCGCCGCCGCAAGCACGCCGAACGTCGCGCGCATCGTGGCCGGCGTGGCGCGAGGCGACATCTTCGAGCGCACCTGGGTCGCGGCGAAGAAGGGCAACGTGCCGGCGATGACCAGTCCGATGAGCCCGAACACGTTGAGGGTCAGGTGGACCTCGCGTAGCTCGAGAGCGTTGGATTCTGCTCGACCGGCGCCGAGCAGGATCCCGATCGTCATGCCGACGGCCCCTGCGAGCACGGCGGACACGTAGGCCTCGATGGCGGGGGCGAATCGTGCGGTGACCGCGTCGCGTCGGATGCGGATGAGGATCGCGGCGAGGCAGAGTATCGCGACGACCACCGCCGCACCGCCTGCGACGAACAACCGGGTCCGGCCGGTCTCCCGACCGACGACCAACGCAATGGTGCCGGCAGCGACGAGCCAGCGCTGGGTCGCGACCACGTCCGGCCGTGGGGCGGGGGCGGCCGACCAGGTGACGGCGAGCATTTGCGTGACGGCGGAGATTGCGGTCAACAACGCGCCGACGACGAAGAGGTGCAGCGGGAGCCAACCATCACCGATCCCAGCGGCGCCAGCGATCACTGCCGACGCCACGAACGCTGCCGTCATGACGAGGCCGCGGCGGGACTGTGCGTGTACCTGCGCCACTCGGCCAGCGGCGCCGCGTTCTTCCGCGGGAACGATGTCCTCGTTCGCGGCGCTCGCTGCCGGTGCAGGTCGGCTCATCGCGACACCCTCAGGTCGCTGTGCCCGAGCCGGCCGTGACCGCGTGGCCCGACAGCTGGTGGCTGTGGACGCGGGCGACGTTGTCGGCGATGTCGAGCGCTCGTCGGGCGTTGGGCCCGGTCCAGCCGAGCTCGATCGTCTCGTGGAACAGGGCCAGCCACCGCTCGAAGTGTGTCGGTGTGAACGCGCGCTGGGCGTGGACGACGAGGTGGGCGCGGAACGGGTTGCCCTGATAGCCGGGGATGCCGAGCAGCGCGCGGCTCCAGAAGGCTGTCAGCTTCGGGAGGTGTTCGGACCAGTCGACCCGCGCCACCTCGTTGAACATCGGGCCGAGCAGGTCATCCTGGGTGACGTCGGCGTAGAACCGGCGCACCAACTCGGCAATCTCCTCGGGGGTGTCCAGGTCACCGGTCGGGTCGGGCCGTGGGATGTCTCGCATCGTATTGATCTCCAAGCGCCACTCTCGAATATTTCTAGCATATACTGTGAGAAGTCTAGTTGGAGGAGTGCGTGTGACGTCGAACATGGTCGAGGACCTCGTCGAGCGGGAGTACGCGTTCGGGTTCCACAGCGATGTCGACACCGAGCTGGCGCCGAAGGGGCTGAGCGAGGACGTCGTGCGGCTGATCTCGGCGAAGAAGGACGAACCCGATTGGCTGCTCGAGTGGCGTCTCGGTGCGTTACGTCACTTCCTGACGCTCGTGGAGCCGAAATGGCCGAATCTCCAGTATCCGCCGATCGACTACCAGGACATGCACTATTGGGCGGCTCCCAAGCCCAAGCCGCAGCTCGCCAGCCTCGACGAGGTCGATCCCGAGATCCGCGCCACGTTCGACAAGCTGGGCATCTCCTTGGACGAGCAGAAGCGACTCTCCGGGGTGGCGGTCGATGCGATCCTGGACTCGGTGTCGGTGGCCACCACGTTCAAGAAGACGCTCGCCGAGGCCGGCGTCATTTTCTGCTCGTTCTCCGATGCGGTTCGCGAGCATCCCGATCTGGTGCGCAAGTACCTGGGTTCGGTGGTCGGCTACCGGGACAACTTCTTCGCTGCGCTGAACTCGGCGGTGTTCTCCGACGGGTCGTTCTGCTTCATCCCGGCGGGGGTGCGATGCCCGATGGAGTTGTCGACGTACTTCCGGATCAACGCGGCGCAGACCGGCCAGTTCGAACGGACCTTGATCATCGCCGAAGAGGGTGCCAGCGTCAGCTATCTCGAGGGCTGCACCGCACCGATGCGTGACGAGAACCAGCTGCACGCCGCGGTGGTCGAGCTGATCGCGCTCGACGACGCGTCGATCAAGTACTCCACCGTGCAGAACTGGTATCCCGGCGACGCCGATGGCAAAGGTGGCATCTACAACTTCGTCACCAAGCGCGGCCGGTGCGCCGGGGCCCGTTCGAAGATCTCCTGGACTCAGGTCGAGACCGGATCGGCGATCACCTGGAAGTACCCGAGCGTGATCCTGCAGGGTGACGACTCGGTCGGTGAGTTCTACTCGGTGGCGGTCACGACCAACTACCAGCAGGCCGACACCGGCACCAAGATGATCCACATCGGGCGCAACACGCGCAGCACGATCCTGTCCAAGGGCATCTCGGCCGGCCACGCGCAGAACACCTATCGCGGTCTCGTGAAGATCCTTCGCTCGGCCACCGGCGCCCGCAACCACACCCGCTGCGACTCGCTCTTGATCGGAGCGGACTGCGGCGCCCACACGTTTCCCTACGTCGAGGTCAAGAACGACACCGCCCAGGTCGAGCACGAGGCGTCGACGTCGAAGATCAGCGAGGACCAGCTGTTCTACTGCCGCCAACGCGGCCTCACCGAGGAGGACGCATCGACCATGATCGTCAACGGGTTCTGTCGCGAGGTGTTCGACGAGCTCCCGATGGAATACGCGGTCGAGGCCCAGGCGCTGATGCGGGTCAGCCTCGAAGGGGCGGTCGGCTGATGTTGCACATCGCCAACCTCTACGCATCAGTGGCCGGGCGGACCATCCTCAACGGGCTCGACCTCGACGTCCCCACCGGCGAGGTCCACGCCATCATGGGCCCCAACGGGTCCGGCAAAACCACGTTGTCGAACGTGCTGTCCGGTCGAGACGGCTACGACGTCTCCGGCACGGTCACCTTTGACGGCGTCGACCTGGTTCCGCTCGCACCCGAGGCGCGAGCCGCGGCCGGCGTGTTCGTGGCGTTCCAACATCCGGTCGAGATCCCCGGTGTCGGCAACATGTACTTCCTGCGTACCGCCGTCAACTCGATCCGCTCCCACCGCGGATTGCCCGAGCTCGCGGCGGTGGAGTTCCTCGGCCTCGCGAAGGAGCACATGGCCCGCTTGGCGATGGATCCTGCGTTCCTCAGCCGATCGGTCAATGCCGGCTTCTCCGGCGGCGAGAAGAAGCGCAACGAGATCCTGCAGATGTCGATGCTCGAGCCACGGCTGGCGATCCTCGATGAGACCGACTCCGGACTCGACATCGACGCCCTCCGCATCGTCGCCCAGGGCATCGAACGACTCCGCAGCCCCCACCGCTCGATGCTGATCATCACCCACCACACCCCACTCCTCGACGACGTACAACCCGACCGCGTCCACGTGCTCCACGGTGGACGGATCGTGCGGTCCGGTGGCCCCGAGCTCGCCCACGAACTCGAAGCCGACGGATACGGAACCCTCCCGATCGGGGTCTCGGGGTGAGCGTCACCGCTCATGCCCCGATCCCGACCGAGCGGGACGAGCGGTGGCACTACGCGCCACTCGACGAGATCAACGCACGCATGGAACGATCGGTGGCGCCGTGTGGCGACGTACCGACCTCGGTGACGCCGATGCTGATCGACGCGATGGTCGGCGCGACCGGGGCGCGGCTGGTGTTCGTGAACGGCATGCACACCGCCGAGCTCTCCGACTGCCATCAGCTTCCGGCCGGTGTGCGGTGTGATGTCTCCAACACGAGCGGTGGCGGGGGGCCGCCCGTTGCGACGGTGACGGTCGACGAAGGCGTCCGGTTCGAGGAACCGCTCCGCGTGGTCCATGTCGCGGTGCCCGACGCGGATGCGGTGAAGAGCCTGTTGTCGCGTGCCCGCACGATCATCGAGTTGGGCACCGATGCCCACGCGGTGGTCGTCGAGACCTTCGGAGGGCTCGATGGGTCGAGAGCGTCGACCATGACTGAGTCCTCGACGACGATTCGTCTGGGTGACCGCGCCGAACTGGCTTACTACCGGATCCAGATCGAGGCGCTGGATGCGACCCACGTCGGCCACACACTCATCGATCAAGGCGCCGATTCCAGCGTAGGGATGACATCGGTGACCCTGGGTGGCGACATCGCCCGCAACGCGATCCACGTCCATCTCGACGGACCGGGGGCGCGAGCCGATCTCGCGGGCATCGCCGTGACGGGTGGCCACCAGCGCCACGACACGGTCGTCACGATCGATCATGCCGCCTCGCGGTGCACGAGCAACCAACGCTTCAACGGTGTCGTCGACGACCACGGACGAGGCGCGTTCAGCGGCGAGATCGTCGTCCAACCCGGCACGACCGGCACCGACGCCCACCAGTCCAGCCGAAACCTCGTCCTCGACCCGAACGCGGAGGCCGATGCTCGACCCTGGTTGAGGATCCTCGCCGATGACGTGCGCTGCACCCACGGCGCGACCGTGGGCCGGCTCGACGACGACGCATTGCACTACCTCCGCAGCCGCGGCATTCCGCTCGTCGCGGCACGCGCGATGTTGATCGACGCGTTCCTCCGCAACGTCACCGACTCGATCGCACACGAGGCGGTGCGCGCCCACGTCGCCGCGCTCGTCACTTCAGCTGCGTCGGAAGCGTCGGAAGCGTCGACGAGAGCGACGCGTCCGGCGTGGCCTGTGGAGCACCCATGACGGGCTGGTCCCCGATCGAAATGTCCCGCGCGTGCGCGGCCACGACCGTGCCCTACGGCGAACAGGTGACCCTGGACGCTGGCGGTCTCGTCGAGATCGTGCAACGGCTCGGAGCAAGCATCACCGTGCGCACCCAGATGGGCTCGCTGCTGCGGATCGACGGCACCGACGCCGACGCGCTCGGCCTCGACCCGATCGGTGTCGGACACCGCGCGGCGGACAGGCCCTTCGAGATCGACCAGGTCGTCGACGCCCTGCAACAGATCTTCGACCCGGAGATCCCTGTCAGCATCGTCGAGCTCGGGCTCGTCTATCGCTGCGACGAGATCATCAAAGCCGACGGCTCGCGTCGGATCGAGATCGACATGACCATGACCGCACCCGGCTGCGGCATGGGCGACGTCTTGCGCGCCGATGCGCTGCGGGCGGTGCAAGCGATCCCGGACGTCGATGATGTCGACGTCCAGATCGTGTTTGATCCGCCATGGAACATCGGGCGCATGTCAGAAGCCGCACGCCTCCAACTCGGGCTGATGTGACGCGGTGAACCGCCACACCCGGAGTCCACAGGACGTTTCGAGACCGACGATGGAAGTCGTGCCGGATCCATTCTCGTCAGACCGGTTGCGACGAAGCCTGCCGTTGCTGATCACCGGCACCGTATCGGTCGTGGCCGGTGGCCTGGTCGCAGCGGTGACGGGCCCGACCGAGTGGAGCGACGGTTCGTGGGTCGCAGCGTTCCTCGTCCTGGTCGTAGGTGTCGCCCAGCTCGGAATCGGTGCCGGCCAGGCCAGTCTCGCAGCCACGACTCCGACCGCTGCATTCGTGGCAGCGCAGGCCGCGATGTGGAACGTCGGTTGCGCGGCAGTGATCGCCGGCACGCTGCTGTCGAGCCCCGCCACCGTGGCGGTCGGGAGCGCGCCACTGGTCGCCGTGCTGTTGCTGTCGATGGTTGCGATCAGAAACCAGTTCGGGACGCAACGCTCCGTCGCCCTGGTCGGGTACCGGCTACTGCTGCTCGTGGTTCTGCTGAGCGTTCCCATCGGTGTCGCGCTCGCGTTCACACGCCACTGAGCCGTCAGGAGATCATCCCACGACCGATTTCGGAGGACGGAAGCGCTGACGATCAGCTCGCTGCCGCGGACCGAACCGCGGGGAAGAGCAGGTTGTTCTCCTTGTGCACGTGGAGATGGGTGTCGGCCTCCAGGTCGGCGAGGGCCCGATAGCAGGCGGCGTAGCTTGCACAACCGTCCGGAGGAACCGAGTAGCCGGACGTCACGCGACGCAGCTCCTCGAGGAGCGCACCGACCGTCTCGTGCTCATCGGCCAACGTTTCGATCTGCGCCGCGAAGGCTCGGGTCGAGACGGAGGACGGGTCGCTGGCCCCGGCCAGCTGTCTGATGCGTGGGAACAGCTCCTGCTCTTCCCTGGTGAGGTGTGGCTCGAGGTCGGCTCGCAACTCACCATAGAGCCGTTGCACCTCGAACAGTTCGGGGTGGCGTTCGCCGTGGACGCTGGCGATCTTGTCGACCAGTGCAGTGACCCGCGGAAGTTCGGCCCACAGATATCGATGGTGGACGGCGTCGATGTGTTCGACCAGCTCGGACGGACCGAGCGACGCCCACGCAGCTGCAGGAGCGTCGACGGCGACCGCCGACAACTCGTCGGCGACGGTCCGAGCGTCCAAGCCCGCCTCGAGCGCTGCATCGGTGAGCGTGCGGTCGCCGTGGCAGCAGTAGTCGAGTCCGCGCCGCTCCAGCTCGGCAGCCAGTACGGGTCGGCGGGTGACGATCTCACCGAGCGTCATCGACGGATCGACAGTGTTCCCACCTGAGTCCGGCGGTGCCTTCGGGTCCGCCACTTCGGGCTGATGGTGGACGCACGTCGTGGTCAGCGGGGCGGGTTCGAGCGGCACCATGCGGATCTCGTTCGCGAACATCTCGACACCGTGCAAGCGGCCGCGGATGGTGCTGTTGATCGTTTCCAGCGGAATGTCGTGGTCGATCTCGAGGCATGGGCCGGCGAACGAACCGTGGACGCGGCGTACACCGTCGAGCTGGGAGAGCGCGTCGATGGTCTCGTTGAAGCACGTGGGGCAGTTCGCCCCGTCGATTCGAACCGACGTCTGCATGGTCGCCTTCTTTCATCTCAGCGAGGTGGAGGCCTCCGATGTGACGGGGGTCGCGCCCCTCCTCGTCGTCCACCCTACTCCGATCCCACTAATACTTCTATTGTCTACTAGAGAAATACAGCCGGCGGGAGACGGTGGCTCAGTCCCGAGTGAGTCGCAGTCGCTTCACGACGTCGACAACGTCGGGTTCGGTGTCCTTCCCGTACGTTGCGGGGAGGACACCGCGGTGCCCGCAGGGCATTGCGACCGCGAACAGGACCGCCTCGTCTGCGGGATCACTGGGCCCCTCGAAGCGGTACACAACGTCGACGATGACGTCGTCAGGGGCGGCCCAGCATCGACAATCGTCGCAGCGCAGCCCGGCATCGCTGACGGAGAGCTGCTTGGCCCAACCCGCCGCCTCCAGCTGGCGCATCCGGTCGGCGAGCGTATCCATCGGGCCGGTCATGGCGCGACGTGACAGCGCAGGCGGCAGGCCCCGCGACGGGGATCGCGGGGGACGAGTTCGTCGATCACGATGCCACCGAGCTGCTCGGCGGCGCCGTGGGCGAGACCGAGGTGCAGCCCGCACACCGTCTCGGGGTCAGCCAGCGCCGTGGTGGCGAACGGGCAGGCGCCCAACACGATCTCGACCTGATTCCCTCGCCGCGTGGCGGTCGGCTCGAACCCGTGTCGTTCCATGGCGTCGACCAGCCCGGCGACCGGATCGGTGGTGTCGCGCACTGCGGCCGGCACCTGCCGGCCAGCTCGGCGGCCAACATCGACAGGTGAGTCCCCGGTCCGGATGATCTCCGACAACAGGAGCGACAGTCGCTCGTACGGGCCGGTGACTCCCCACCGACTCTCGGCCGAGGGGTCCACCGTGTAGACGAGGCGCGGCCTGCCACGCCCGACCCGTGGCGCCCTCGCCTCCACCACGAGTCCAGCGTCGACAAGCTTGGCGAGGTGCTGACGGATGGCGTTGTGGTGAAGCCCGAGATGCTCGGTCAGTTCGACCACGTCGACCGCACGTCCGGCGTCGACGATGTACCGGAACAGCTCGTGCCTCGTTGGGTCACCCAGCGCTCGGGCCTGGGTCTGCAGCACACTCATCGGCCACCCACACTCATCACCGAGATCACCAGCAGCGCGATCACGACACCGGCCATCAACAGGTTCGCCTTCCACGTGGGATGTGACGGCGTCACGATCGATGCTCCATTCCGTCATCTGCCCCGACGTCCGGCGCATAGGTCCAATCGGGCTGCTTGCGCCAGAACGACTCGTCGTAGACGGCCCGACCGTCGGCGAGGTCGATCAGCTTGGGAATCGGAAGGCGCCGCGAACGGGGGCACCGTCCGAGCTCGATGTGCTCCGCGAACTCCTCCGGGAACGCTCTCAAGATGCTCGACACGACGATCCGCTCCTCGATTGCGAGGTAACAGCGGCTCCCATCGGTGACATGACCCAACCAACCGGTGATCGCATCCAGATCCCCCATGTCACCGATGCCGGTCTCGATGCGTTCGAGGTGCTCGGTGATCGCGCTCGAGCCCAGCTTGCACGGCGGACACTGTCCACACGACTCGACCGACAAGAACCGAGAGAAGCGATACGCCGCGTCGACCATGCAGGTCGTGTCGTCGTACACGATGAACCCCGCCGACCCCATGCCGCTCCCGATCGCCTGGAACCCCTCGTAGCTCACCGGCACATCGAGATCCGCAGCGGTCACGACAGCGTTCGCGACGCCGGAGAACACCGCCTTGACCGACCGCCCCGCAACCAGCCCGCTCCCGACCGCGTCGATCACGTCCCGCAGCGACGTGCCCATCTCGACCTCGCCGACGTCGGGGGCAACCACGTCGCCGACAACGGTCGCAACGATCGTGCCGGGCGACTCGACGGTACCCATCGACCGGAACCACTCCGCCCCACGGGCCAGGATGTGCGCAACGGTGGCGAGGGTCTCGACATTGTTGACGAGCGTCGGGTTCGAGCCACCCCCACCGCGACTCCCGGTCTCGGTGTCGTGGGACTGCCAGCCCAGCTGCGGTGCCGTCGCGAACAAGCCGTGCAGATACGGGGGAAGCCATCGAGGCAGCGGCTCGTTGCCCTCGATCACCTCCAAGATCGCCTTCTCCTCACCGAACAGGTACTCATCCGGCCCGGCCACGATCGTCACCTTGCAGTCACCACACAACCCCGCCGTCTGGAACTCCTGCACGGCACGCGTCACCGCCTCGATCTCGCGCCGGAAGCTCGCCTTCAGACAGATGAACGCCTCCGCCGCGCCGATCGCGAACGCAGCGATCGCCACCCCCTCGACCAGCTGGTACGGATTCGCCCGCAACAACGCTCGATCCTTAAACGTGCCCGGCTCCCCCTCGGCACCGTTGCACACCAGATACCGCCGACCACCCACCTGTGCGGCCACGCCAGCCCACTTCTGACCGGTGGGGAACCCGCCGCCACCTCGACCCCGCAACCCCGACCGCGCCACCAGATCGATCGTGCCGTTCGGTCCCAACTCGTGAGCACGGCGGATACCCGCCCCGGCGATGCCATTCGCCAGGTAGGCGTTGATCGACACAATCGGATCCGTCGGCAACAGGAACGTGGTCATCTGAGGTCCTCACCCGGGTGCCGTCGACACACGAACACCGTCATCGCCGCACCACACCCGCCAGGCTAGCTCACCTATACTTCCGTTCGACACTAGAAGAATGAGGTGAACGGTGGAGAGTCAACCGGTCGAGCTGATCGTGTACGGCGACTTCAACTGCCCGTTCAGCGCCCTGGCCAGTGCCCGTGTCAGCCGCCTCGAACGAATCGGTGCCGTTCGCGTCGACTGGCGAGCGGTCGAGCACGCCCCCGACCTCCCACCCGCGGGCATCGCGCTCGCCGGCGAGCTGGCGTCCGAGATCGAACGCGAGCTCGAGCAGATCCGCGGTCTCCTGAGCGTCGACGAGCCCGACCGACTCACCCTTCCCGCCCGTCAACCCAACACCCGGCTGGTAACCGCGGCGTACGCCGCCACACCCGTCGCCGATCGCCCAGCAGTGCGCGACCGCCTGTTCGCGGCCCACTGGAGCGAGGGCGCAGATCTCACCGAGGAAGCGACTCTGGCACGGCTCGGGGCGACGACCATCGACACGGCAACCGCCGCCCGATGGCGCGAGGAGTGGGAGAACCTCACCGATCCGATCGTGCCAGTGATGGTGCTCCCCGACGGCTACGTCTCCCGAGGCCTCGGCGCGCTCGCTCGACTCGCGAAGCTCGCCGACGACACGAACGCGTCCGGCGCCGGCACTCCCGACACCAGCCGACCGCCGATCACCGATCACAACGACCAAGGCGGCGAGTCACCCTGCTTCGCCCACCTCCCCGACGAATCGCTCGACTGACAGTCGCCGAGAGCCGACCAGGCGCGTGCCTCTAGCGACGATCCGCAGGGCGCCACACGCCATGCCCGAGGGTGCGCTGCTGTCGAGGTGTCGATGGACCTCGATCACGTCGATGTCGTAGCCAGGGGCATACAGCAGGACGTGGCACCAGTAATCGGCAACCGGCCTGGTGTGCGCCCGCCAGTCGATGAAGCCGGGACCGAAGTTGAAGTATGGCTGCAACAGGTCGTCCTGGCCGACGTCAACGTACTGACGAGTGACCATCTCGACGATCTCGTCCTCTGTGTCGAGATCACAACCACGATGCACCCCACGGGACCGGAACGATCGACACTGGCCGGGGGCTCGACACCGGGCACCATGGGTGCGTCAGGTTCGCGGAAGAACTGAACATAGAACTGCGCGTACATCATCAATCGCGACGGCCGTTCGTACGCCGTCAGCTACGAGGGCCTCGACCCGCTCACCGGCCGTGACCGTCGTCGATGGCACCGCGCCGATGATGAGGCCGACGCCCGTGCACGCGCCGATGCCCTGCCGTCACCACGACCGCCCTCTCCACGTGGGGTCACGGTGTCCAGATACCTAGCACCAGGTGGCTCCCGATCCGCCAGGATCGGCTACGACCCACCACTGCGTTCCGATACGAGAAATGATCAACCGCTACGTGCTCCCGCACATCGGTCGAGTGCCACTCCGCAGTCTCACCATCACCCACCTCGAAGACCTCTACGCCCACCTTCGGAGCTGTGGCCGCCACGACGGCGGCCCGCTCGCACCCAAGCCGTATTGAGCGTGCACCAGATCCTGCGCACAGCGCTCGGCGACGCCGAACGAGCCGGCCTCGTGTATCGCAACGTCGCCCGGCTGATGGATCCTCCGTGTCACGGCGCCGCGCCCGAGCAGCGCTGCTGGAAACGAACACCAACTCCGCCAATTCCCGCACGTCGCCATGACCCACCGGCCCGGCGATCTGGCTGGCGGCAATGACCGGCATGCGCCGCGGTGAGGTGCTCGGCCTGCGCTGGGCCGACATCTACATCACATCGACCTCGACGCAGCGACGTTGTCGATCCGGCGGTCGGTGAGCTGCACCGGATACCAGGTCCACATGACCCCGACCAAGACCTGCACATCGCGCCGAGCGATCGACCTCGACCAACGAACGGTGGTAGTGCGGCGCGAATGGAAACGCCACCAACTTGGCGAACTCGGGACGGTCTCAGCCGACGGGACCGTGTTCACCCGCCCCAACGGGCAGCCCGTTCACCTACATACGCTCTCGCAGACCGTCGCACGACTCCAACACGCTGCAGTGGTGCCCCCCGATCCGATTACACGACCTGCGCCACACGCCCGCCACGCTGCTGTTGAAGCACACCACGTGCTCAGACTCGTGCAGCAGCTGAAAGTCGGCAGGCTTCAAGGTGGTTGAGCACCACCCGATCATCCACCTCCACCGCCTACGTCCCGGATGCTCAACGGCAACCAAGGTGGCGCTGCGAGCGCGTGCATGGTCTTCTCGGTCTCGTCTGCTCGGGCCGGACGCTGGGGGCAAGGCCCGGAGGAACGCACACCTCGCCGCACGTGTGCACAGAGGTGACCTTCGGGTTCCGGCCCGAAGTGCAATCCGTTGTACTGATGTTGTAGGAGGCACCGGATCGCGAGCAGCGAAGAGGCCCTGCCGCCGAAGCGGAAGGGCCTCTGAGCTGGTTCTTTTCAATGGTGGCGGGGGCAGGATTTGAACCTGCGACCTTCGGGTTATGAGGGACGGTCAACGTCGGCGTTGGTTGGTCTCGGTTGGCGTTCGTCCTGCTCACAGCGCCTGGAGCCGTCGATCTCGTCGGCGCCCGTAGGTGCCCGTTGGTGGGTGCGGGTCGCAGCGGCGTTGACATCGTGTTGACAAGGGCTGCCGACCGCGCGGCTTCCTGCGACCGGTCGCAGGCGAGCGCCCACGAATCGGACCGGTGGCGAGTGCGAAGGGTCGGGAGCGGACGAGGACCATCGGGGCACCCGGCGCGACACCGCCGCACGAGCGCCCACCGAACAGGTCGGCATCGGCCGGCGAACTTCGGGATCGGAGGCTCGGGACGGTCGAGCAGTCGCGCCGGCGTGACTCGTGGTCGACGGCATCTCGCCGCCGCCTCGGTGGTCGAACCCGCCGATGATCCCGCCGTGCCGAGTGGCCCCACGTGGAGCACTGGAAGCTCGGCCTCTGACCGAACGCCATCGGATGTCGGACCGGAAGGCATCGCGTCAATGGCATCGGCGCGAGTCGCCGGCGGCTTGCTCGCCGTCGCGGGCTCGCGCTGTCTGGTCGACATGGTCACCGGACGCGACGCGTCGGCCATGTCAGTAGGGTCGCCAATGATGGACACGGATGTCGTGCTCGTGCACGCGTTCAGTGATGCGATCAACGCACGTGACCTGGCGCGCCTCGAAGCTCTGATGCGCCCCGAGCACCGCTTCGTCGACACTGCCGGCACGACGGTGTCCGGTCGCCCTGAGTGCCTGGCTGCGTGGGCGGCGTTCTTCACCTCGTTTCCCGACTACCGGAACGTGCTCGAGCGCATCGACGTCGTGGTACCCGGGCGGGTCACCGCCACCGGGTACTCGCGCTGCACCGTCGAGCCGCTCGACGGCCCAGCCATCTGGCGGGTCGTCGTTGTGGACGGTTCGATCCTCGAATGGCGCGTCGACGATTCCGCCACCCCGCAGCAGAACGGCTCCTGAGCGGCCCGCTTGGTCCGGGCGTGGTGGCCGGCTGAATCAGGACGACGGTCGACCTTCAGAGGATCGACCGCGGCACAAGCAGGTGAACGTGACGCTGAGCTGCGGATGGTGCATGTCTCGCCCGTTCTGGGACTTTGGTCGGTTGGCTACCGATGGGGTGGCTGGCATCGTGGCCGTGATGTGCGACTACTGCGACTGCCGTGCGCAACCGGAGATCGCCGCGCTGTCAGCTCAGCACGAGGAGATCCTGGCGGTGGTCGGCGCGCTTCGCCGGTTGCTCGACGACGGTTGCGACGTCGGCGAGCTCACGCGCCTCGTGGCTGAGTTGTCTGTGCTCCTGCTGCCCCACGCGCGCCGCGAGGAGGCGGGAGTGTTTGCGGAGCTTCGTCTCGCCGTGGGTTCTGATTACGTCGAACGGTTCGATCGTGAGCACGACATGATCGAGGCTCAGCTGATCGATCCCTCATTGGGCGCCGAGACGCTGGCGTCGGTGTTGGACATCCTGAGCGCGCACATTCTCGACGAGGAAACCGACATGTATCCGGCGGCGCGTCAGCTGTTGGATGCGACGCAGTGGGCGGCCGTCGACCACGCCGTTCATCATCTGAACGGTGCCCAAGCCACACGGCCGGCTGACCGTGCGAGGCAGAACCGTTCAGTGGTCGAAGGCGGGGTAGCCGCCGAAGCGGATGCTGGCCCCGGCGAGTACGAACAACACGGCGGCGATGGTGACGAGCCGGATGTGCCACGCCAGTGTGGTGAGGGTGTCGTCGGTGAGCTTGGGGATGACGCGCAGGCGGGCGTGAACGGCAAGGCCGAGGGTGGCGGCGAGGAGCCCGAGTTTGACTTGGACGACGTGGGCGACGGGGTTGTCGTCGAACCAGTTGCCGGGTCCGCCGAGGAGGTGGTGGGCGAGCCAAAGCCCGGTGATGATCTGGAGTGCGAGCGCGGGGAGCCCGACACGTTCGAAGTTGCGTTCGAACTCGCTCACGGTTGCGGCTCGCTGAGCGCGTAGGGCGCTGGGGAGGATGGCGACGGCGAGCACGAGGTGGCCGCCGGCCCACACGCTGGCGCCGAGGATGTGGAGGCTGAGCGCGAGGTAGTAGCCGGCCATCTCAGGCGGCTCGGGCAGCGGGGTCTACTGCTGTTCGGCCACGGCGGTTGAGGGCTCGTGCGCCTTGGTGGACGAGCCCGGCGAATGTCGCGGTCCATGCGGTGAGGGCGACGGCGAGGGTGATCTTGGGTGCCCATCCGAGTTGGTGGAGTTGGGTGACGGCGCGCATCTTGAACGTGGCGGCGCCGTACATGCCGAGGGGGAACACGAGCGCCCAGTACGACGGGTGGTAGCGCAACGGGAGCTTGCGGATCAGGTGTCGCCAGACGCCGATGGCGACCATGACGGGGAACCAGAAGGTAGCGGTGGCCCAGGCGAGCGTGACGAGGCCTTCGATCAGCGCCGCGAGCCGATCGACGCGGGGGGCGACGGTGCGTGTGCCGAGCAGGTTGGAGCCGGCGAGGACGGTGATCGCGACAGCGCCGGCGGCGATCCAGGCGGGCGGGTCGGCTTCGGTGGGTTCGAGCTGCTGGAACGTCCAGCGCAGGAAGACCATCGTCATCACGATCAGGTAGAGCACGAGTCCGAGGCTGAACGCGGCGATGCACACGAACGCGAGGAAGTCGCTCGGGTCGTGACCGAGGAGCAGGGCGCCGGTCACGGCGATGGATTCGGTGGCGACGGTGAGCAGGAACCAGGTGCCGTTGATGCCGGCCCCGAGGCCGGGTTTGTCGCTGCGCAGCACATCGGAGATCAGCGCGGCGTAGGCGAGGACGGCATAGAGCGGCAGCGAGATCCACCACAGGGTTTCGGCGAGGCCCCACCATCCGTGGACGACGGCGGAGGCGCTGGCGAGCACGTTGGTGCCGGCGACGATGGTGAGGAACGCGAAGCCTTTGGCGTGGCTGGTGAGGTCGGCGAGGAGACGTCGTGGGTAGCGGGCGAGGCGGACGGCGACGAGCACGGCGAGCACCACGTAGGCGATCGCGGCGATCGCGTAGAGCACGTCGGCGAGCCAATCGATCGTCTGTTGCTTGGAGGCGACGGCGATGATGCCGGTAGCCATGACGAGCGCGAAGTATCCGGGGAACAGCGTCGCGATCGGGCCGGGCGGCGGCGTGGTGTCGCGCTGCGGGGGTGGTGTGTCGGTCATGGGCGAAGGTACCGGAGGAAGGCGGCGGCGGCGGCGAACAACACGACCGAGACGATGGCGGTGGCCCAGGCGAGCGCTTCGGCGTCGGTTTGGAACGCTTCGACGGCGACGGTGACGAGGAACACCTGGAACGCGACGAGGACGATGACGTAGAGCACGACCGCGGATGAGGTGCGGCGGGCGCGTTCGGAGGCTCTCATGTGTGCCGTCCGAGCGCCCAGATCATGCCGTCGTCGCGGACTTCGAGGTCGATGCGTCCGAGCGGGCGGGTTGGTGGGCCGGAGATGACGGTGCCGGTGGCGGCGTCGAAGTTGCCTTCGTGGCAGGGGCAGTGCCAGCGGTGCTCGTCGGGTTGGTAGTAGACGACGCAGCCGAGGTGTGTGCATTTCTGGCTGAATGCGACGACGTCGGTGTCGGTGAGCCGGACGAGGATCGCCGGGTCGTCGTCGCCGGGGTAGCGGAACAGGTATGGCTCGCCGACGGTGACGTCGGCAGCGGCGACGATGGCGCGAGGTTCGCCGTGGTTGATGCTGCGCAGTTGAGTCCATGCGGCGATGCCGACGTTGGCGACAGCGATGGTGCCGGCACCGAGCACGAGGTAGCGGGCGAACTCGCGTCGGGTCACTTCTTCTTCAGAGAGCGCCTGGTACGGGAAGTCCCGCTTCCACGGCGGCGGGACCGGAACGGAGGCGGGGGAGGTTTCGTCGGTCATCGCGGCACCGTCTCCTCGAGGCCGAAGGGATCGTCGAGCCAGGATCGGCGGCCGTCGGCGAGGACGTCGAGTGGGCCGGCGAGGGCGTCGTCGATCACGGTGTACACCTTGGTTCGCACCTGTTGGCGGCCGAACAGGAAGTCGCGGAACAGTGTCCCGCGACGGGTGTCGCGGAACTGTTCGATCGTGCCGTACCACAGGGCTTCGCTGGGGCACACCGATGCGCACATCGGGGTCAGGCCCTCGGCGGTGCGGTCGGTGCACATGTCGCACTTCATCATCTGGTCGAACTCGGCGACGTACTTGGGGACACCGAACGGGCAGGCGAGCACACAGTTGGAGCAGCCGATGCAGCGCGGTTTGAGGGCGGACTGAACGATGCCCTCTTCGGTCTGCTTGATGGCGTCGGCCGGGCACACCTGCGCGCACGTCGGGTCTTCGCAGTGCATGCACACCATCGGCGCGGTCTGCGTCGAGGCGGCCCGGTCGACGCGTTCGAGATGGATCAGTGATTGACCGCGATGGGTGCCGCACTCGGCGCACGCCTGTACGCACGCTTCGCAGCCGATGCATCGGCTCTGGTCGATGACGAACACCGGGGTGTCGTCGATCCCGAACTGTCCGGTCTTCACGACGATGCCTCGTGCAGGCCGAGGTCGCGGGTGTCGGTGGTGGCGCCTCGTCCGCCGGCACGCTCGACTCGCACCGCGGTCACTTTGAACTCGGGCATCTTCGCGAGCGGGTCGACGGCACGGTTGGTGAGCTGGTTGGCGGCCTGCGCGCCGGGCCAGTGATACGGGATGAACACGGTGTCGGGCCGGATCGTGGTGACGACGTGCGCGGGAAGGGTCATCGAACCCCGCCGCGAGGTGACGGTGACGAGGTCGCCGTCGACGACCCCGATCGTGTCGGCGAGGCGGGGGTGCATCTCGCACAGCGGTCGCGGATATTGGGCGACGAGCGCGGCGATGCGCCGGGTTTGGGTGCCTGACAGGTATTGCGACACAACTCGCCCGGTGGTGAGCAGCAGCGGGTAGTCGTCGTCGACGACTTCGGCGGATGGTTTGAACGGGACCGGGTGGAAGCGGGCTTTGCCGTCGGGGTGGGCGAAGCGGCCGCCTTCGTGGAGCCGTGGCGTGCCGGGGTGGCCCGGTTCGGGGATCGGCCAGAACAGACCCATCTCGTCTTCGATGCGTTGCCAGGTGGCGCCGGTGTAGTCGGCGGTGCCGCCGTGGCTGGCGCGGCACAACTCGTCGAAGATCTGCTCGGTGTTCGCGTACGAGAACAAGTCGCCTTTGCCGAGCCGTCGGGCGATGTCGACCAGGATCTCCCAGTCGCGGCGGGCCTCGCCAGGCGGGGTGACCGCCGCGTTGATCTTGATGATCCGGCCTTCACCACTGGTCGAGGTGCCTTCGTCCTCTTCGTGCAACGATCCGGGCAGCACGACGTCGGCGTGCTGGGCGGACTCGGACAAGAAGAAGTCGATGACGGTGTAGAACTCGAGCTTGTCCAGGGCCTCGCGTGTGAAGTTCGCGTCGGGTGCGGACACGAGCGGGTTGAAGCAGATCGACAACAGGCCTTTGATGCGGCCGTCGTGGATCGCCTCGATGATCTCCTCGGCGGGCATCCCCTTGCCGGGGATGTCGGCCTCGTCGCATCCCCACACGGCGGCGACGGCGGCGCGGTGGTCCGGGTTGGAGATGTCGCGGTTACCGGGGAGCTGATCGCATTTGTGGCCGTGCTCGCGGCCGCCCTGCCCGTTGCCCTGACCGGTGATCGTCGACACCCCGCAACCGGGCTTGCCGAACTTGCCGGTGGCGAGACCGAGGTTGATCGCGGCGAGGACGTTGTCGACCCCTTTGGTGTGTTGCTCGATCCCGCGGGCGTGCAACATCATCCCGGTCGCGGCGGTCCCCCACCACTCGGCGGCTTCTTCGATGCGGGCGGCAGGCACCCCGGTGATGTCGGCGGCCCACGCCGGTGTCATGTCGGCGACCGCAGCCGCGGCCTCGTCGAAGCCGACGGTGTGGGCGTCGATGAACTCGTGATCGAGCCAGCCACGCTCGATCAGCACGTGCAGCACGGCGCCGAACAGCGCCGAGTCGGTGCCCGGCCGCACCGGCAGGAACAGGTCCGCGGTCCGGGCCAGCGGCACCACCCGCGGGTCCTGGACGATGAGCTTGGCGCCCCGGTCACGCGCACGCCAGATGTAGCTCGTAGTGATCGGGAACGTCTCGGCGACGTTCGCGCCCGCGACCCACACGACATCGGCGAGGGGGATGTCGCTCCACGGGTTCGGTGCACGGTCGATGCCGAGCGCCTTCTTGTTCCCGGTGCCGGCCGACACCATGCAGAACCGGCCGTTGTAGTCCAGGTTCGCGGTGTGCAACGCGAGACGAGCGAACTTGCCGACCAGGTAGCTCTTCTCGTTCGTCAACGAGACACCCGACAGCATCGCGAACGCGTCATCGCCGTGCTCGGCCTGGATCCGGCGGATCTCCGCGACGACCCGCTCCAGCGCATGATCCCAGGAGGTCTGACGGAAGCCACCCGGCGCGGCGGGGTCGCGTTCCATCGGGTGCAGCAACCGATCCGGATGGCTGCCCTGCAGGTAGCGCTTCACGCCTTTCGGGCACAGCTTGCCCTCGTTGAACGGGAACTCGTACCACGGTTCGAACCCGACGACCGCGTTGTCGTGAACCTTGAGCTTGATCCCACACTGCTGCCCGCAGAAGCAGCAATGCGTCTTGACCACCCGGTCGACCTCGATCCCGGCGTTCCAGCCGCCAGGCGGGGCCTCGTTGAGGTGCGGCCCGTAGCGGGCGATCAGCTCGTCGTCGGTGAGTGGTGGTCGTGCCATCAGCCGAACCCTCCAACCCGTGCCGATTGGGCGAGCGTGACCTGCGCCCGCCGGCACCGCGGGCACGTGTCCTGGTAGTTGCCGCCACCATCGATCGAGTAATCGAACCCGACCTGCGGCAGCACATCTTTGAGGTCGCTGATCTGCTGGGCGCTCGCGAACGTGTCGCCGCATCGACGGCACACCGCCGCGGGGCCGTCGGCGTTGGCCTGCTTGTAGTAGGCGACACCGAGGTTGCCGGGCCGTTGGAAGATGTGGAAAAGCTTTCCGAACGGCAGGTACATCAGCCCGAGGATCACCGTCAGCGCGTGCAGCGTGTTGAGCGCCGAGTAGAAGCGTCCCTCGAGCCACATGCTCGACACCGTCAGGAACAACCCGGACACCGACACGGCGAACAGGCCGGCCAACGCCAAGAAGTCACCGGAGCGTTCCACCGCCAGAGCTCCCGGGTCGCGAAGGCGGCGCCGCAAGAAGATGAACACGCCGCCCAGTACGAGCACGGCTGCGACGTCGAGGGCGTGGAACATGAACCACCCGACGATGCTCTCGGCGTCGAACTTCAACGTGCCGACACGCGACACGTACACCTGATAGTGGTCCGCTTGCTGACCGACGCTTTCGAAGTGCAGCAGGCCGAGCGTCAACGGAATCGTGACCAGACCGGCGAGGATGCATCCCCAGAACACGAGCTGGTGCGCGATCCAGCGTGCCCGTGACCGGCGGCGGATGAAGCCCTGGGCGAGCAGCTGCGTCGCGACCAGTGACGGCAACGCGGCCGCGTTGCGGGCTTTGCGTTGCCGGAAGGCGTCCCAGCCGCGGCGGTTCAACATCGCCGTCGGCGGCCGCCGCAGCCAGACCGCGTACCGGTAGGCGACACCGAACACCGCGAACACGACGCCGAACAGGTAGCCGACGAGCGCCGCGTCGAACCACACCAGCTGGTCGCTGCCGATGAACGTCAACGCGATCACGACCGCGACCCCGACCGCGCCCCAGGTGAGGCCGCGACGATCCAGCCGGTTCATCGAGTTCACGGTCGCGACCCTAGATCCAGCGTCGACCGTCATGTGACGGGCCCCCACGACGGCCGCCTGCGGCACGCCACACCGGTTCGATCGGCTCGGCGCCGCGCGCCGACACTCCCGAAATTAGGCGTGCCATCGCAGCGGCCATCTTGCTGCCCCGCTGCTTGGCTGCGTCCGCGCGTGGACCTTCGAACGAGGCGTCGATCGTCGAGTGGAACAACGACACCCACCGCTCGTAGTGGACGCTCGTCAACGGGGTTCGTGCGTGCACCGGTTCGTGAGCGCGCAACGGGTGACCCGCATAGCCGGGATCGCCGAGCAGTTGCCACGACCAGAAATCGACCAGCGTCGCGATGTGCGCCGACCAGTCCACGCGGGCGGCATGGAACACCGGGCCGAGCACGTCGTCCATCGCTGCGTCGCGGTAGAAGTCGCGGACCATCCGCTCGATCCCCGCTCGATCGGCGAGATCCGGTCGTGACGCATCGAACTCGGCCTGCTCGACGAGATGACTCCAGCACGGCGGATCGCCGCCCTCGTCGCACGCCACCCTGTGCGCGGTGTCGCTCATCGAGCAGGCGCCGCCACCGCCCGTTCCGCTTCCAGGCGCACGACCAGCGGGAACAACACGTTGTTCTCCTTGTGGATGTGCAGATGCGTGTCGGCTTCGATCTCGGCGAGCGCCGCGAAGCACGCCGCATACGTCGCGCACCCATCCGCCGGCGGTGTGTAGTCGCCGGTCACGTGCCGCAGCTCGGCGAGCAACGCGCCGACTGCGTCGTGTTCGCTCAACATCACCGAGATCGGGTTCCGCAACGTCCCGCAATGGAACACCGGTGACCCCGACGACGCGTCGAGCTCACGGATCATCGGGAACAACACGCGCTCCTCTTTCATCATGTGCGGCCCCAGATCGGCGAACACACGAGCCACGCAGGCAGCGATCGGGACGAGCTCGGGGTGCCGTTCGCCGTGCACCGCGACGATCTTGTCGACCAGCGCCGTCACGCGAGGCATCTCGTCCCACAGATAGCGGTGATGCGTCGCCTCGAGGTGATCGACCAACTCGCTCGCCGTCATCGACACCCACGACGCCCCGTCCACGTCGGCGGGCTCATCGACAGCCAGCTCGGCGATCGTGGCCAGCGGGTCGAGCCCTGCCGCGGCGCAGGCTTCCGAGATCGTGCGCTGACCGCCACAGCAGTAGTCCAGGCCGAGCCGCTCGAACGCCCTCGTCAGCTGTGGGAACGCGTCCACCGCCTCGGCCAACCTCGTCGACCCATCGATCGTCACCATCATCAGTTCTCCTTCACCCGTTCCGATTCGTTCACACCAAGATCCCGACCGCCGACACCGCGACCAGCACCAGCCCGATCACCATCTGACGCACCCCGATCCGCTTCGCGGGCATCGGCGCTCGTCGCACCCACACCGACTGCACGACCGCCAACACACCCACCACCGTCGCGCCCGCGGCGAGCCGCCGATCGACGACCACCGCCACCAGCGCGACCGCGACCGCGACCAGCTGCGCGACATCGCTGTGCCACACGACACCGGTTCCGCGACGCAACCGGAAGATCTGCACCCGCACGAACGGGATCGCACCGACCACCCGGGCCGCCAGCACCAGCCACACCCCGGCGGCGAGCCGGCCGCCCGCTCCGGCGGCGATCACGATCGACGCCGACACCGATGCGACCGCGACCGCGCCACACAACTCCGGCACCAGCCGGCGACCACGGCTCCGCACCTCGAACCACACCTCGACCGCGACCAACGGGCTCGCGACGAGCACCGGCACCAGCCAACCCAACCCCGACACGACCGTCGCGACCGCGATCGCGGCCAGCAACACGGCCGCTTCGACCGTCGCGATGCGCAACGCCAGCTGCGACCGGCCCAGCCAGCGGCGACGCCGCACATCGACCGCGACCAGCTTCGCCGCGGTGCGCACCAAGAACGCCAGAAACGCGGCAACCCCCAGCGCCGCACCGGCGACCGACCACGCCGCGAGCAGACCCAACAGGACCGGTTCCAGCGTCAGACCCCAGCCGCCGTGCTCGCTCGGCAACCCGACCGCGCGCCAACCCGGTCGCTCGTCCACCTCCGCAGTCACCTCCACGACCGCCATCACGCCACCCGAGCCCCGACATCGGCGATCGGCGTCGCGCCGAGCACGCGGACCAGCTCGCTGCGCGCCTGCGCCCACGCCACATGCAACACGCACGGATCCGCCGCCTGACACGGCCGGTCAGCCACAACACAGCGACCCAGATCCGTCGGCCCGTCGACCGCCTCGATCACCGCCAACGCGCTCACGTCACCCAACGCCACCTGGCAGCGATACCCGCCCGCCGGACCAGGATCCGACGACACCCAACCAGCCCGCACCAGTGGGCCCAGCACCTGGGGCACGAACTTGACCGTCGTCCCGAGCGCATCCGCGAGCGCCGGCCCCTTCACTCGCTCACCC
This sequence comes from Acidimicrobiaceae bacterium, assembly GCA_020637295.1. Lineage (GTDB taxonomy): Bacteria > Actinomycetota > Acidimicrobiia > Acidimicrobiales > Ilumatobacteraceae > UBA668. The sequence continues at coordinate 33,663 of JACJWF010000007.1, forward strand.
GAGCCGCCCAGGAACGCCAACGCACGGATCGCCAGTTCCGCCCGCCGAGTGATCTCCAGTCGCACAGTAGAAGACTTGATGACCCGGCCGGCGGGCGGTAGGGACCAACGACCCAACCTGCCCCCATCCCGCCGCGACCTCGCAGGACCGGCGCGCGAGCCGACACACTGCTCGTAGCGTCCTTACGGTGGCCACGAACCGATGGATCGCCCTCACCGAACAGAACCCCGGACACTCCGACTGGTACATCGAACGGTTCCGCGCCATGGCCGCCGCCGGCGACGACCTCGACGGCGAAGCCCGCCTCGTCGACACCATGGCACCACGCCACGCACGCATCCTCGATGCCGGCTGCGGCCCCGGACGCGTCGGCGCACGACTCGCCACACTCGGCCACCACGTCGTGGGAGTCGACATCGACCCGATCCTCATCGCCGCCGCACAACACGACCATCCCGACGTGACCTGGCTCGTCGACGACCTCTCCGAACTCGACCTCCCCGCCGCCGGCATCACCGACGGATTCGACATCGTCGTTTGCGCCGGCAACGTCCTCACATTCCTCGACCCCGACACCCGACGACCAGTCCTCGCGAGACTCCGAGAACACCTCAACGACAGCGGCCGGATCGTCGCCGGGTTCGGCGCCAACCGCGACTACGCATTCGACGACTTCCTCGACGACGCCCACCACGTCGGCCTCGCACCCGAACTGCTGGTCTCCACCTGGGACCTACGTCCCCTCCTCGCCACCTCCGACTTCCTCGTCGCCGTGCTCTCCACCCCCACCGCGCCCTGAACAACAGATCGTCCGGCCTCCCAGGACAAGCGGGCAGCAGCCAGATTTCGAACGGTCACGATCAAGCACGAGAGGACACCTGCGAAGCCCGGGTGACCGCCTGGGGGTCGTCACCCTCCACCGAACGGTGCCAGCTCGAACGACCCTCGTGAGCGTTGACACCACACGCGCCCAACCACGCCCGACCACGCACGCTCCCTCGCACGCGAGCACACGACAGCCTTCGGGTTGCGCCCCTAACGAGCCCCGACGGTCAGCGCCTGCCGGTGGCGCTCGTCCGCACCAGCAGGCTTTCGTAGGCGCTCGTCGCGCCCTCAGTGCCGGTACCCACGTGCCACGCCGACGGCCGAGGGCCCACGAACGCCGACGAACCCGACCGCACGCATGCCATCGCCCACGAAACACTGGCATTGACATCTCGTTGACACGGGCGAGCGAAGAGGCCCTTCTCGTCGAGCGAAAAGGGCCTCTGAGCTGGTATTACTTGGTGGCGGGGGCAGGATTTGAACCTGCGACCTTCGGGTTATGAGCCCGACGAGCTACCGAGCTGCTCCACCCCGCGTCGGAGTAGGAAAGAAACCGTATCCAACGTCGCGGCGAATCGCAACGTCTCAGACAGTCCGCCGGTCAACCGGTGGCCTGGCCCTCGTCAGCAGGGCCGAACACGTCGTCCAGGTAGGCCCGGCTGGCCTCGTGGGCGCCGGCCATCATGGCGGCAGCGTCGTCCATTTTCCGCCACGCCAGCTGGCGGCGGTCGTCCATCGCGAGGGTGTGGCCGCTGGGCAGGACGTGCACGACCACATCGTCCGGCAGGCCGGCCAGGAACGTGGCGAAGCGGTGGCGGCGGGCGATCTCGAACGCCACCAGCGGCGCCTGGTGCAGGCGGCGTGGGACCGGCAGCGACTGCTCCACCCGGCCCACCTGCAACACGTACACCTCGGTGCACCCCAGCGCCACCGCCCGGTCCAGCGGGATGGAGTTGACCAGCCCGCCGTCGTAGTAGTGCCGCCCAGCCACTTCCGCCGGCGGCAGCAGGCCGGGGATGGCGCTCGACGCCACCAGCGCCTCCACCAGCGGGCCCTCCGTGAACCACGTCTCCGAGGCGTCGTCGATGCATGCAGCCACGCACTGGAACGGCACCGTCAACGCCTCGAACGACCCAGCGGGCAGTGCCACCGCCAGCGCATCCCTCAGTGAGGCGGACTCGAACAGCGACGGCTTGCGCCCGACCACTGAGCGCACCCGGTCCATCCAGCCGGCGTCGGCGATGACGGAACTGGCCTGGTGCTGCCAGAACGCCTGCATCGCATCCACCCCCGCCGCCGTGGGGTCGGCGGCGAACCACGCCCCGTTGATGGCCCCGATCGAGCAGCCGAGCACCACATCCGGCCGGATGCCCCGCTCCACCAGCGCGCGCAGCATGCCCACCTCGACGGCGCCCCACTTGCCGCCCCCTCCGAGCACGAACGCCACCTGGGCTGCGGGTATCTCCGCCTCGGGCGTCACCGACACGCGGTCAGCTCCCGCCCCAGCCGGGCAGCGCCGCGGCCTGGCGCACCCACGCCGCCAACTGGGCCTCGTCCAGCGGCTCGCCGTCCCGCAGGTGGACGTATCGGACGTGCTCGTTCTTCGACGGCTCCGGCGGTACCGGCGTCAATGAAGCACCCTCGAAGAATGTGACCTTCAGGTACTTCGTCATCGCGTGGAAGCTGAGGAACCAGCCGTCGCCCACGCCGTAGAACGGCGAGTTCCACCGCACCGCCCGCTGCACGCCGGGCACTGTGCGAGCGATCAGCGCATCCAGCGCCTCTCCCACCTCCCGCTTCCACCCGGGCAACGCCGCCAGGTACTCGCGCACCAGCGCGTCGCCGTCACCCTTGGCGATCTGTGGGTTGCCACCCGCCAGCAGCACCGGCTTCTTCTGTGCAGCCATCGCACCTCCCTCGCAGCCGCCGCGAGCCTAACGACCCGGGTTGGCGCGCCGTTGCGGTGACCTCACGCCAGGCGAAGCACCAGGCACTCGGTGGTGCCGAACAGGCGCATCGCCCGAGTCTCCTTCGCCGGAACGTCACCGGGTTGCACGTTGCGCACCAGCGGCGACCGCACCTGGAAGGTCTCGCCCTCGTGCACCAACTCCGCCTCGTCCGCGGCCAGCACGTTGCGCACCCAGTCCGGCCGTGTGCCGTACGGCAGCACGATCACGAACCCGTCGCCCGTGCGGAACGGCACCACCGGCGTCTCGTACGAGCGCCCGCTGTACCGGCCGACATGGCGGATCACACCCGCATACGCGCCGGGCTGCCCGGCGGTGGCCATCTGTCGCGGGTTGACCACCCTGCGGTTCACCCTCCGCTGGACGTCGATGACCGGCCGCCATTTCGTGCGCATCCCCACGAACCACACCGTGCCCAACAGCACCACATTCACCAGCAGGGTGGCGACGACGCTGAACACCACCCGCCGCACCGACCGAACGCACCGTCTCATCGGCGCCTCCCTTCATCGGGCCCGACCTCATGGTACGCCCGGGGCGCAACCGGCCGGCAGGGCGGCACGGTCAGAACGGCACGATGGTGGCCAGCAGACCCGAGCCAGGGGAGCGCCCGCTGAGTGTGCGGCAGAACTCCACCGCGTCCATCGTCAGGGATGCCGCCGCACCGTCACCGGCAGCGAACGTTCCGCCCGCAGCGCCCGTGAGCTCCAGGCGGAACGGCTGGCCGTGGCGGCGGGCCCACTCCGCCACGACGTCGGCGATGATCCGCCCGTCGTGCGCCGCCGTGAGCGTCGGCTCCACCCCGAGTGCCCGGCTGGCGTCCACCCGGTGCATCCACATGTCGCGCAAGTAGATGGTGCCCAGCAGATAACCGAGCTTCCACCGCTCCACCACCGGACCGTCCACCTTCATCTGGACCCCACCGCGGACGACGCGAGGCACCCGCCGCCGCAACCGCACGGTGCGCGGGGCCGCGGCAGCCAGCCGCTCCACCAGTTCGTCCGGTGTCAGCGCGATGCGGTCGGCCACCTGCACCGCGGACAGGTTGGCCTCCAGCGGGCCACCTTCCCGCTTCTGCCGGCGCGTTGCCGCCCTCATCTGGTGGGCCATCTCGCGCATCGCCGCCCCTTCGCACGCGCCGAGCACATGCAGGTACATCGCCCTCACGTCCCACGCGGGGCAGTCGGGCACGGTTGTCGCCCACTGCTGATGGTCGAGCGAACGCAGCAACGCCAACGTGATCGCCAACTCCTCAGCTTGCAGCGCCAGCGCCTGCTGATGGGTGAACGGAGCGGTCCGGCTGAGATCGGTCGTGGTCGTCATGGGGTCCTCCTCGTGCGCGCACGCCTCGATGCCGGTGCGCCGCCGGCGCCGTTCATGGTTCCGGTATGGGCCAGCAGCATGTCCACGGCGCCGTCCACCAGCCGCCGCCATCGCTCGCCACCGGGGTCGTTGGCGATCTGCTGCGACGCCAGGCCCGTCATCACCGCCGTCCACATGTCCACAGCCGGGCCGGCGACACCCAGCGCAGCGAGCTCCCCGGTCATCTGCTCCAGCACCTGGAGCGCGATGGCGTAGCTCTGCGCCGACGGCTCGAAGCCCGGAATGGTGCGCTGGAACAGCAACTGGAAGCGCACAGGGTCGCCCACGCAGAACTCGAAGTAGCGGTGCGCCTGGGTGTACGCACGGGGCGCGGCGGGTGGTTGGGCGTCTGCCTGCATCCAGTCGGCGAAGGCCCGGTAGCCCTGCTCGAACATGGCGTCGTAGATCTCGTGCTTGGACCCGAAGTACGAATACAGCGACTGCGCCCTCATGCCCACCCGTGCTCCGAGATCGCGCATGGTGATGCCGGCCAGACCCTGCTCGCGAGCCAGCGCCCAGGCGGCATCGACGATCTCGTCGCGGGCCGCGGTGCGTCGCGCGCTGCGCCGGTCCGCGAGTGGCTGCTCGAAGGTCTTGCCTGACATTGTTCGGAACTCTGAACTAAGTCAGGCGTGCTGTCAAGGGTCTACGCTCTTGGCCATGGGTGACGACGGGCGGCAGGTGGTGGACGCGGCGAGGTCGGCGGAGGCCGCGCCGTCGGGCTGCGAATCGTGCGGTGGGCCGCACGCCCGCTGGTGGTCCACCCCGGCGGGGCGGGCCCAGCTCTGCCCCACCTGCGCCACGCTCCACGGGTTCGGCTGCCCGTAGTCGGCGCGTGAAGCCGCCGGCAACGGCGCGAGCTACGCGGCGCGGCCCTTCCACGGCAGAGGCCGCTCGGCGAACACCTCGGACACCTCCACCGCGATCTCCACGAACCGCTGGGCCACGGGGGAGAGGGTGCGTCCGGCACGCCAGGCGATGGACACCCGGCGGCTCTCCAGCGCCGGCCGCAATGGGTGCAGCTCGATGCCCGGGTCGTCCGGCTCCACGCACAGCAGCGGCATCACCGCCACGCCCAGCCCGGCCTTCACCATCGCGCTGACCGTGCCGTTGTCGTTCGTGCGGAACACATAGTTGGGTTCCAGCCCGGCGCTTCGCAGGCCCGTCTCGTTGAGCAGCTGGCAGGAGTTGGCGTGCTGTCCCACCATCGGCACCTCGGCCAGGTCCGCCAGGCGTACCGGCCCCGGCTTGTACTCGCCCGGCCGGGTGACCAGCACGAACGGATCCTCGAACAGCCGGCGGCTCTCGAACTGCCCCGTCCAGTCGCCGACCACGAAGCTGAGGTCCAGCTCGCCGCTGCCCAGCGCCACGTCCAGCTCGTCGTCCAGGTCGCTCTCGTACAGCAGGATCTGCACGTCGGGGAACTCCTGGCGCATCCGCCCCACCACCAGCGGCAGCACCTTCGCCGACACGCTCTGGTAGGTGCCCACGGTGATCTGGCCGACCTCGCCCGTGCGGAACCGGTCCAGGTCCTCGCCGATGGCACCCACCCGGGCCAGTAGCTCCCGCGCCGGGCCGAGCAGGTGGTGGCCCAGCGGTGTCAGCTCCACCGGGCGGGGCCCACCCGGGCGGTCGAACAGCTTGCCGTCCACCAGCCGCTCCAGCGAGGCGATCTGCTGGCTGATGGCGGACTGGGTGTAGCCCAGCTTCTCCGCCGCCTTGCCGAAGGTACCCTCGTTGGCCACCGCGTCGAAGGCCACCAGGTGCCGCATCTCGAGGTCGCGCAGGTTCGTCATGACCATCAGGGTAACTGATGATCAACGGCGCAGTTCATCACGATGGTCGGACATCGGAAGCATTCGTTTCGGTGATGGTTACCAGTAGAGATCATCGCTAGTGATGGACATCATCCGTCCGTATCGTGACCTCATGACCCTCCACGACACCTTCAGCCAGCTCGACCTCCTCGCCGGTCACATCGACCGCTTCGGCTACGACGACGTGGCCCAGCAGTACCTGCGCCAGCTGCGCCGCCCCGCCATGGAGGCCGGCGTTCCCCAGCCGATGGTCGACCTGCTCACCGACACCGCCACGCCCACGCCCGTGCGCAACCGGGCGTTCGGTCACATCGCCAGCCTCATCGCCCGCCACCTCCGCCGTGGCGACCACTCCGCCTGCGCCGCCTGACCCGCCGACCTCGTATCGGCAAGACTGCATCCGTACGAACGGAGGGCACGGCATGGGTCTGTTGGCACGAGGCGGGGAAGACAGCAAGCAACCGGCGAACAAGCGCGCCGCCGGCGGTCCGCCCGAAGGTGAGCCCGGCGAGACGGTCACGGTGATGATCACCGACGTGTTCCCACCCCTGGTGATCATGGCCGAGGTGATGGAGGACGGCTGGTTCGCCGACGAGGTCTACGCCCAGATCGAGGCGGCCCGCGCCGCCAAGGACTGACCTACACCGCTTCGAACCGCGCGCTGAAGTGGCGCAGCGCCGGGGGTTCGTCGACGATCCGGTAGCCGGGCAGGTCGGCGGCGTGTTGGGCCACCCACGTCACGACCTCCACCACATAGTCGATGTGGCTCTGGGTGTACGTGCGGCGGGGGATGGCCAGGCGCACGAGGTCCATGGCGGCGGGCGACTCGCTGCCGTCGGGGTGCCGCCCGAACATCACCGTGCCGATCTCGCAGCCGCGGATCCCGCCCTCGCGGTACAGCGCGATGGCCAGCGACTGGCCCGGGTACTGGAGCGGCGGGATGTGCGGCAGCAGCGCCCGGGCATCCAGGTACACGGCGTGCCCGCCGGCGGGCTTCATCACCGGCACGCCTGCGGCATCCAGCGCGTCGGCCAGGTAGCCGGTGCTGCGGATGCGGTAGTGCAGGTAGTGCTCGTCCACGACCTCCTTCAGGCCCTGGGCGATGGCCTCCAGGTCGCGCCCGGCCAGCCCGCCGTACGTGGGGAAGCCCTCGGTGAGGATCAGCAGGTTGCGGCACTCGGTGGCCCAGGCGTCGTCGTTCATCGCCAGCCACCCGCCGATGTTGGCCAGCCCGTCCTTCTTGGCGCTCATCGTCATCCCGTCGGCCAGCGAGGCCATCTCCCGCACGATCTCGCGGATCGACCGGCCCTTCTGCCCGTCCTCGCGCTCGTGGATGAACCAGGCGTTCTCGGCGAACCGGCAGGCGTCGAGGAACAGCGGCAGCCCGTACCGGTCGCACACCTCGCGCACCGCCCGCAGGTTGGCCAGCGACACCGGCTGCCCACCGCCGGAGTTGTTGGTGATGGTCATGAACACGACCGGCACGTGCTCCGGGCCGCGCTCGCGGATCAGCGTGTCCAGCGCCTCGACGTCCATGTTCCCCTTGAACGGGTGGATCACGTCGGGCTGCCGGCCCTCGGGGATCACCAGGTCCACCGCCTCGGCGCCGGTGTGCTCGATGTTGGCCCGCGTGGTGTCGAAGTGGGTGTTGTTCGGCACCACCTTGCCGGGCCCGCCGATGACCGTGAACAGGATCTTCTCCGCCGCCCGCCCCTGGTGCGTCGGGATGACGTGCCGGTAGGGGAACAGGTTCTGCACCGCGGCGAGGAACCTGAACCACGACGGTGACCCGGCGTAGCTCTCGTCGCCGTGCTGCACCGCCGCCCACTGGTCCCGCGACATCGCGCCGGTGCCGGAGTCCGTGAGCAGGTCGATCAGCACGTGCTCGGCGCGCAGGTTGAACAGGTTGTTGCCGGCTTCCTCGAGGTGCTCGTTGCGCTCCCTGACCGAGGGGAAGCGCACCGGCTCCACCGAATGGATCCGGAACGGTTCGATGATCGTGTTCCAGCGGTGCACGACCGCGACGGTACTCAGGTGCGGGCGGCCAACGCGTCGAGGATCAGGTCCAGCCCGTAGTCGAACTCGGCCGAGAAGTCGTACCCCGGCTGCAGCACGTGCGCCGTCGTGAACTCGTTGAGGTGCGGGTACTCGGCGGCAGGGAAGTGCTCGATCATCGCGGTTGCCACGGCCGCCGCTTCCTCCGGCGTGTCGAACGGCAGGCCGGCCTCCTGGAGCGCGAAGCCGTAGATGAACGCGTCGATCAGCGCGTAGGCGTGGGCGGTCATCGCGATCGACAGGCCCCCACCGCGCAGGCAGGCCAGCACCGCATCGTGGTGGCGCAGCGTCGCCGGGCCCGGGTTGGTGCGCGTCTCCATCAGCGGCGCCGCCCACGGGTGGCGGGCCAGCACGTCCCTGGCCGACCGGCTGCGCACCCGCAGCGCCGCCCGCCACTCCATCCCCTCCGGGGGTAGGGCGATCTCGGCGAAGACGTGATCCACCATCCCGTCGATGATCTGCTCCTTGCCGGCGACGTGGTGGTAGAGCGCCATCGGCTTGACCCCCAGGCGCTCGGCGAGTGCCCGGATCGTCAGCGGGTGGATGCCCACCTCGTCGGCGAGCGCGACGGCACCCTCGATCACCCGCTGGCGGGTGAGGGGAGTGCGGCGGGTGTCGGTGGTCGTCATGGGGTGCTCCGTGGGACTGCGGACGGAAGGGCCTTGCCGAATCGTACTTAGTACGGTAAGGTCCCGTCCAGCAACCGTACTAAGTACGCCCATGAGGGCGGGTCCAGGAAGGACACAGCATGACGACGACGACCACTTCGAACCAGCCCGCCGCGACGCCGCAGCTGCCGGAGACGATGCGGGCGGTGGCCCACGACGAGTACGGCGCACCCGAGACGCTGGAGATGCGCACCATGCCCCTCCCCGCCCCCGGTGAGGGGGAGGTCCTCCTCGCCGTGGAGGCTGCCGGCATCGACCGCGGCACCTGGCACCTCACCACCGGCCTGCCCTACGCCGTGCGGGTGGCCGGCTTCGGCGTGCGCCGCCCGAAGCAGCCCGTCGCCGGCATGGATGTGGCCGGCACCGTGGTGGCCCTCGGCCCCGGGGTCACCCGCTTCGCCGTCGGCGACACGGTGTTCGGCATCGGCTCGGGGAGCTGGGCCGACTACGCCGTGGCCAAGGCCGCCAAGCTGGCCCACCGCCCCGCCGGCATCACCGCCGAGCAGGCCGCGGCCGTCCCGATCTCCGGCCTCACCGCGTTGCAGGCCCTCCGCGACGCGGCGAAGGTCCAGCCCGGCCAGCGTGTCCTCGTGCTCGGCGCCTCCGGGGGCGTCGGCAGCTTCGCCGTGCAGATCGCCGCCCACCTCGGCGCCATCGTCAGCGGCGTCGCCAGCGCGGCGAAGGCCGACTTCGTGCGCTCGCTGGGCGCCGCCGACGTCATCGACTACGCCCGCGAAGACGCCTTGGACGGCAGCGTCCGCTACGACGTCATCATCGACACCGGTGGCCGCAACCCGCTGCGCCGCCTGCGCCGTGCGCTGACCCCGAAGGGCACGCTGGTGATCGTCGGCGGCGAGGACGGCAACCGGATCACCGGTGGCTTCGGCCGCCAACTCCGCGCCCCGCTGCTGAGCCTCTTCGTGTCGCAGCGGATGACTCCGTTCGTCTCCAAGGAGCGCGGCGGCGACATCGAGGTCCTCGCCGGGATGCTGGCCGCCGGGCACGTGCGCGCGGCCGTCGACCGGGTGGTCCCCCTCGACCAGGCCGCGACCGCGCTGGCCGACCTGGCCGAGGGCCGGGTGCGCGGCAAGGCCGTCGTGCGGGTTGCTGCCTGACGCGACCGCGGCAGTTAGGGCAGCTCGACGACCGTCACGGTGCCGAGGTCGCCGTTGACCTCCACCAGCGCGCCGTCGGGGATCCGCTCCGTCGCCTCGTTGACCGACACCACGCAGGGGATCCCCAGCTCGCGGCTGACGATGATCGCGTGGCTCAGCGGGGCGCCGACGTTGACCACCACGGCGGCCGCCGGCACGAACAGCGGGGTCCACGCCGGGTCGGTCATCGGGGCGATCAGCACGTCGCCGGGCTCCAGCGCCGTCGGGTCCGACGGGTCCAGCACCACCCGCGCCCGCCCGCGGGCCACACCCGGGCAGCCGGGCAGGCCACTCAGCGAGTCGCCGACGGCGGCAGTCGGTGCACGGTGCTCGCCGCGCTTCGGCCACGTCGTGTTGGACGGCGGCGCCGAGTCGAACAGGAACGGAGGCTCCAGCGACTCCAGCCACGCCAGGTGGGCCTTGCGGGCGGCCACCAACTCACGCGTGCCCGTCAGCCGGCCGTCCACCAGGGCCTGCAGCTCGTCGGTGAACAGCATGCAGACGTCGCGGGGCTCGTCCAACTCGCCGCGGCCGGCGGCCCGGCGGCCGATCTCCCACACCGCCATCCGCACTTCCTGGATGACCCGGATGATGTTGGTCTTGGAGCGCTCCCGGCCGGCCAGGAACGTGCCGGCGGACGCCAGCGCGGCCTGGAACTGGCCCAGGGTCTCCGGGTCGCCCTCCAACATCGCGGCGATCTCGCCACCGATCCGCAGGCGTTCCGCTTCGGCGACGGAGTGGTGCAGGTGGGGCGCTGCACTGTCGTCCGAGCCGCGCATGCGGTCCACCGCGGCCAGCGCGATGTCCGGCCGGGTCTCCCACGTGTGCGAGTGGATGTCCCACTCATTGGGGCCACGTGACCCGAACTCGGCGAGGAACTCGTCCAGCGTGGCGAGGAACACCGCCACGTCCGCCGCCGCGGCGTCGGCGCGCAGCCGGTCGTGCAGCCGGTCGATGCCGGCGTCGAAGTGGGCCGTCAACGCTGCGCTGGCCCGCACCACGCGGGACAGTTCCCACATCGCCGACGACGGCGCGGCCGAGTCCACACCACCCAGCCCGGCCAGCAGGCGCATCGTGTCCGTCGGCCGGCCGACGGCGGCGCACACCGCACCGATCACCCCGGGCGCGATCGAGGCCGCACCCGACTGGTTGATGTGCTGGTCGAACAGGGACCGGATCATCGGCTTCAGCGCCGTCGCCAGCGCCAGCAGGTCCGCATCGCTGGTCGCGGCCAGGTCAGGCCGGGCGGCGCGCACGGCGCGGGCGGCCAGACGGTCGGCCTCCAGTTCGCTCTGGTCGCGGTCGCCCATCACCCACCCGAGCCAGCCGCCCATCTTCTCCGTCGTCGCCATGTTCTCGTGCCACGGTTCGGCCTCGTAGGGCGGGATGCCGGGGTGGCCGGCGAAGTAGGCGGCGTCCAGCGCCTCGGGCGTGAAGCCCGGCGTGCGCACGGCCCACACCCGCAGGATGGTGATGCCGAGGTAGGCGTAGCCACCGAACACGCCCATGACCTCCGGGCGGATGCGGTCGACCTCCTCGTCCAGGATCCCGAGGCGGTTGACCATGCAGTCCCGCCAGCCGAGGATGGTGCCGCCCTCGAACACGAGGTCCCATCCCAGCGGGCTGGGTGGGTCCGGCAGCACCTCGCCCACGTTCGCCCTCGTCCAGAAACCCCGTGCAGGGCTGTAGACGTTGTCGTCGATCCACCTGTCCACCGCAGCCATTCGAGCCCCCTCTCAGCCGGCAGTTCGTGCCATGGTACGCGTCGCCGCGACCATGGCATCGAACATCGCCAGCAGATGGGGTGCGCGCTCGGCCACCGCGGCCCGTTGGCGCTCCACCGCGGCGTCGTCACCGCGGGCCACCGGGCCGGTGATCGCGGCCGGCCCGCCGAGGGCCGCCCAGTTCTCCAGCGACGCCCTCACGAGCGGGAGGAGGATCCGCCGGTCCATGCCGGCGGTGGCCAGGACGGTCTCGGCGGCGTCCTCCAGCGTGACCAGGAAGTTGGAGGCGATGGATGCCGCCGCGTGGTAGGCCGCGCGGTCCTCGTCGGCCACCTCGTAGGCGTCCATCTCCAACAATTCCGCCAGGTGACGGGCGAAGGCGAGCGCCCGGGGAGTGGAACCGGCGACCGCCGCGCCCGCGCCGGCGAACATCGCTCCCTCACGGGTGACCGTCATCAGCGGATGCATGCCGAACGCTTCGTGCGGGGCCAGCAGGTCCAACCCCCATGCTCCGGCGCAGTGGCCGACCAGTGGCCCAGGATGCACGACCGCCGCGGCGACGCTGATCTCCCGGTCCGGGACGGCCAGCAGCACGGCATCGAAGCCGCGACCGTCGAAGCCGCGACCGAACGGGCCGGCCGCGTCCGGGAGGGCGGCCACCAGCGCAGCGCCCATCCGGCCGGCGCCGACGACGGCGAGGCGGAGGTCGGGTGCCGCGGTCACCGGTCAGGTCCCAGCCACGAACCCGCGGAAGTTGGAGGACAGGTACTCGACGAACGCCGGCGACACGCCCTCGCCCGCCAGCACCTCCGGGGTGACCGGAGGACGGCGGGGCTCGAACCCGGGGTTGGCGAGGAGGCGGGGGTAGTCGTGGTGAAGGATGGCCACCCGCCCGAGCACGGCGATGTCCACGCCGCGGTCGAGCACCTCCTGCACATCGGCCGGGTCGTGGATCTTGCCGGCGACGCCGAGGCGGACGTCGCCGCGGGGCTGCTCGGCGAACAGGTCCAGCAGTGGCCGGCCTTCGAACGGCCCCTCCGGGGTGGCCCGCTGGAAGTCCCACAACGACATGTCCAGCAGGTCCACCTGGCCGCCGTCCACCAGGCGGCCGTACACCTCCACGATCTCCTCCGTCCGCATGCCGAAGCGGTCGGGCGACAGCCGCACGGCCACGGCGAGGTCGGGCCCGCACGCCGCCCGCACCCCGTCGAGGACCTCGAACAGGAAGCGGCTGCGGTTCTCCAGCGAGCCGCCGTAGTGGTCGGTCCGCCGGTTGATCTCGGGGGAGAGGAACTGGCAGATGAGGTAGCCGTGGGCACCGTGCAGCTCCACGCCGCGGAAGCCGGCCCGCTCGGCCCGCACGGCCGCGGCCACGAAGTCCGCCACCGCCTGCTCCACCTCGGCGGTGGTGAGGGCGCGGGCGCCGGTCTCCGGATCGTCCGACGGGCACACCGGCTGGGTGCCGATCAGGTCCGCCGGGGCCCGGTTGCCGGCGTGGTGCAACTGGGCGTAGCTGACCGTGCCCGTGGCGTTCAGCGAGGCAGCCAGCCGGGTGAGCCCGTCGAGGTGCTGGTCGCCGAAGATGCCCAGCTGGCCGGCGAAGCCCTGGCCCACCGACTGCACGTGCGCCGCGCACGTCATCGTCAGCCCGAAGCCGCCCTCGGCCCGCATCGCCAGCCAGCGGTGCTCCTCCTCCGACAGGGTGCCGTCGGCGTGGCTCTGGCGGTTGGTCAACGGGGCCAGCATCAGCCGGTTGGGCATCGCCGGCCCGCGCCGGAACGAGACAGGGTCCAGGGGGGAGGTCATGCCCTTACTCTGTCAGGCATGGCGCACGAGCACCCGCACGGACACGACGACGATCACAGCCGGCACGGGCACGGCCACCAGCACGGTCACGGGCACGTGCACGGGCACGACGACCCCAACTTCGACTGGGAGGCGATGGCGGACTCCCTGGAGGTGGACGGGGCGATGGCGCTGCCGCTGGTGGGTGCGGTGGTGGCCGACCTTGTGGCCGGCGGGCTGGACCCTGCGGCGGTTGGGCATGTGGTCGACGTGGGGTGTGGTCCCGGCGTGGTCACCTGTGCGCTGGCCGGGCACCTGCCCGAGGCCGCCGTCACCGCGCTGGACTCCGCCGGCCAGTTGCTCTACCGGGTGCGCCACCGTGCCGCCGGCCACAGCCTGCACGAGCGGGTGGCCACGATGGAGGCCGACCTCGAGCACGACCTGCCGGCCCTGGCACCCGCCGACCTGGTGTGGGCGTCGATGGTCGTGCACCACGTGGCCGAACCGGTGGTGACCCTCGGGCGGCTCCTCGCCGCCCTGCGCCCCGGCGGCACGCTGGTGATGGTGGAGTTCGCCGGCAGCCCTTCCGTCCTGCCCGACGACGACCCGCTGGTGGCCGGCGGGGCGTGGGACCGCTTGGAGCACGCCGCGACCGCGTCGCTCCTCACCCGGCTCGGCTTCGACGTCATCGGCCACGACTGGCCCGCCGAACTGACGGCTGCCGGGTTCACCGGCGTCACCGATCGCGTCGTCACCTTCCACCACGACGCCCCGCTGGACGAGACCGGTCAGCGGTGGCTGGTCCGCCATGTCCGCCGCGGCCTCCAGATGGCGGGCGAGGCGCTTCCCGCCGCCGACGGTGCAGCACTGGAGGCCTTCGCCACAGCAGTGGAGGCGGGGGAGCGGCGGGATGCGTTCATGCGCGGCGAACGCCGCGTGCTCACTGCCCGGCGGCCGGGCTGAGCCGGGCGGAGCCCAGCCCATCACGCTCGGCGACCACGACGTCGCCGTCGAACGACGCCCGCCAACCGGCCACGATGCGCACGAACGCGCTGAACGCGACGACCATCATCACGGCGCCGATGCCGAAACCGATCCGCATCGACGCCAGGTCACCGATGGTGCCGATGGCCAGCAGGCCGATGCCGTAGGACACGCCCATGCTGGCCTGCATGATCGACATGACCCGGCCGCGGCTGGCGTCCGGCGCATGGCGCTGGACCACCGGGGTGATGGACACGAACGCGCCGGCCACGCAGGAACCGAGGATGACGATCGCAGCGACGGCGACCGGCGCCGTGGGCGCGGCCGCGTACAGGGCCAGGCCGGCGGTGACCGCCACGACCACACCCGCCACCATCGACGACGGGCGGATGCGCGGGGAGAGCATGGTGATGACGACCCCACCGATGATGGCCCCGATGCCCTGCGCCGTGGCGAACGTGCCCGCCAGCGCCGCGCCACCGCCGAACGTGGCCGTGGCATAGATGGGGATGAGGCCCATGAACGGGATGATGAACAGGTTCATCAGCACCAGCACCTTCACGCCGTCGGCGCAGCCGGGCGTGCTGCGCATGGTGCGCCACCCGTCGGCCAGGCGGGAGCGGACCGTGCCCGCGGGCGCGCCGTGTGGGCGGAACGGCCGGCGCAGCAGCGACACCGCCACGGCCAGCACGACGAACGTGGCCGCGTTGAACCCCACCGTCCAGGCCGGGCCGACCGCCACGGCCAGCGCCGCGCCCAGCATCGGGCCGACGATGCGACCACCGTTCCAGGAGTACACGCCGAGGGACACCATGGCGGTGAGCTCTTCCGGGGGCACGAGGTCCGGCTGCATCGCCGAGTAGGCGGGGGCACCGGTGGCCCCCGCGGCGCTGGCGAAGAGGATGAACGCGGTGAGCACGAATGGGTTGCGCACGCCGAACCCCAGTGCGACGGCGAGCCCGGTGGTGACCAGTGCCTGCACCATCAGCGCCGTGGCGAACACCTTGCGGCGGTCGTAGCGGTCGGCGAGGATGCCGCCGATCGGCGAGGCGATGCCCTGCGGCATGAACGTGGCCAGGGCCACCAGACCGGTCTGCACGGCGGAGCCCGTGTCGCCCGCCACCATGGTGCCGACCACCAGCAGTTGCACCCACGTGCCGGTGTCGCTGACCAGCGCCGATCCCCACAGGAGGCGGACGGCGCGGTGGCGCAACGGGACGAACGGGTGGGTACTCACAACGTTCGTCGAATGTAGTGGTGAGGGCCGCGGAAATGCGGGTCAGTTCGAGGGGTCGTTGGACACACCCGCGGGGGCACCAGAGGCGGCCTCGACGATGGCCCGCAGGTGCGGCCAGGCGGCCGCGAACCCGGCGTGCAGCGGGCGGTGGTCCACCAGGTCGCAGGGCACCCACACCACGGCGTCGGTCTCGAAGTTCACCGACGCCCCGAAGTGGTGGTCGACCTCCACCACAAGGGTGGTGTAGGTCCAGTCATCCGCCGGGGCGAAGACGTACTCGCCGAGCACCCAGTGGTGCTCGGGGATCTCCCCGACCTCCTCGCTCGCCTCGCGCAGGGCCCCGTCATACGCCGTCTCGCCCTCGTCCAGCGCCCCGCCGGCGCAACTCCACGTGCCGCCCTCATGGGCCCACGCCGAGCGCTTCTGCAGCATGACCAGCGGCGTGCCATCGGCCAGCCCCTCGATGCCGCGGCTGCGCCAGACGAACAGCACCCCGGCGGCACCGAAGACCCCCCAGCGCACATGGCCGTCCGAGCAGCGCATGAACCCGTCGCCGCTGCGGCGGAAGTCGCTCACTCCACTGCCCCGATCACGGCGGGCAGCGTAGGCCAGCAGCCGCGCCGCCCGCGACCCGTGCACCACCCGCGGCGGCGACCTTCAGCCACTGGAGCAGTCCGAGCGGGTACCCTCGCGTCAGCGCCCGGTCCGCCCGCACGGCCGGCCACTGCCACCCAAGACGCAGCGGAGAGGTCCAGATGGGACTGTTCAGCAAGAAGCCCAAGCCCCCGAAGCCCGGTACCCACAAGGTCAAGCCGGCCGAAGCCTCCGACACACCGGTGGCCGCGGCTGCCGTCGCCGCATCTGCCGCGCCGGCGGCCCCTCGTGCCGAGAACGGCCGCGCCGACGCCGGCCGCGCCGACGCCCCTCGCGCCGAAGCTCCCCGGCCGGAAGCCGCCCGACGCGAGCCACAGCGCCAGCAGGCCAACCGCCCCCAGCAGCCGCGAAAGGATGCCCCGAAGCGTCCCGCCCCCACGAAGGCGGAGGAGAAGGCCGCGGCCAAGAAGGCTCGCAAGTTCCAGATCGACCCCGCGGACTACCTGGCGATGCGAGCGGAGGTGGCCGACCTGCGCGCCAGGCTGGAGGCCTCCGAGCAGGCCAAGGCGATCGTGGAGTCGCGCCTCGCCGCGCTGGATGCCACCACCACGGCGATGAGCGCCGGCGCGCTGGGCGGCGACGATGTGCGCAACCGGCTGGCATCGCTGGAGAGCCAGATCGTCACCGTGGCGGACACCGCTGCTGCGGCCAACGTCACTGCCGAGGCCGCGGCAACGAAGGCCGCCACCGCCGCCACGGTCGCCAGCGAGGCCGCCGTGGTCACCCAGCCCACCGAGGCGGACCCCGACCTGGTGGCCCGGCTGGCCGACCTGGAGGCCCGGCTGGCCGAGCAGGCGGAACGAGCCGAGTCGACCGTGCCGGCCCCCGCGGCGCCCGCTGTCGACACCTCCGAGCTCGAGGCCCGCCTGGCCGAATTGGCAGCCCAGGTGGAGCAGGCCACCACCGCCACCCCGCCCGACCACACCCAGCGCCTGGGGGAGATCGAAGCCCGGCTGGCCCAGGTGGCCGCGGCCCAGGCAGCGCCCTCGCTGGCCCCAATGGCGGCCGCCGCCGACCCCGAGCTTGCCGGCCGGGTGGACGCACTCGCGGCCCGCGTGGAGCACGTGGACACCCTGGCCGGCCAGTTGGCCCAGCTGAACGCCCGTGTCACCGCGCAGGCCGAGCTGGGCCATCAGCTCAGCACGCTGCGCGACCGGCTCACCGAACTGCAGAACGAGCAATCGGACCGCCGGGCCGCGGCCATGGCCGCCACCGGCGACGCCGACCTTCGCGATCGGGTGAACGCCCTCGCCGACCGGTTGGCCGCCAACGACGCCCTCATGGCCCAGCTCGGCCAGCTGGCGGAGCGGATGACGGCCAACGACGCGGCGATGCGCCAGCACGGCGAGCAGGTGGCCGCGCTGGAGCAGCGGCTGGACTCCGTGGCCACCGAGCTGGCCAACCAGATCAGCGAGCTGGGCCAGGACATCGACGGCCTCGGCGCGGCCACGCCGGGTTCGGCGGGCGCGCTCAGCGAGTCCGCCGTGGACTCCCTGCGCACCGCCCAGGTGAAGCTGGCCAACGAGCAGGCCCGCTACGAGATCGCCTTCCGCGAAGACCTCGCCGCTCTGGCCGAGCGGGTCCGCCGCGGCACGATCTGAGACGTCTCCGACCGGTCAGCCGTTCAGCAGGTCCAGCGCCTGTTGCACCAGGGCCCGAGCGGCTTCGATCCTCTCCGCGTACAGGCCCAGGTCGCCGTCCTTCAGCGCCGCGTCGGCATCGTCGAACAGCGCCTCCGCCTGCTGCAGCAACTCCTCGGGTGTGGCGTCGTCCGACGGGCCGGACGGCTGCTGGTCCTCGTTGACCACGTCGCCGATCGGCGTGGAGAAGCCGGGGAAGATCACCGCCAGCGCCTCGGCCAGGGACTCGCCGAGGCCGACGTTGCCGTTGTACTCGACGATCACGTACTTGACGGTGCGCTGGCCGGCCTCCTGCGACTCCACGTAGAACGGTCTGACCCACAACAGGCCATCGCCCACCGGCACCATCTGCAGGTCGCCATACTCCACCGTGGAACCGCCCTGGTCCAGCAGGGTGGCCTGCTGGCCGACGTCCCGGTCGGCGTCCATCGCTGCGCCGACGGTGAAGGGGCCGTCGGGCAGCGAGCTGGCCGGCAGCACGTAGGCGACGAGTTGCCCGTAGGTGCCCGGGTCGCTGTCGGCCAGCATGTAGGCGACCAACTCCTTGCGTTGGTCGCTGGCGCTGAACGGTGAGAACGGGCGGAACATGGCGAACGTCGCCTCGTTGCTGCCGTCCGCGTGGAACATCGTGTAGTAGGGCACGTAGCGGGCGGCGTCGGAGTCCGAGGCGAAGTCGGTCTGCGCGGTGGTGTCCTCGGCGGTGCTGCTGGTGTCCGTCGTCACCGTGGTGGTGCCGCTCTTGGTCGGCTGCTCGCGAGGTGCCAGCGCCACGGACCACGCGCCGCGCCGGGCGAAGAAGTCGGCGGCGTCCAGCCGGTACTTGGAGTACGCGGTGGTCTGCACCCGGAACAGCTCCTCCGGGTAGCGCAGGTGCTCGCGCAGCGTGTCGGGCATCTCCGAGGCGGGGGTGAACAGGTCCGGGAAGGCGGCGCGCCACACTTCCAGCACGGGGTCCGCCTCGGCGCCGTCCATCGCGTAGAGCGTGATCGACCCGTCGTAGGCGTTCACCGTGGCCTTCACGCTGTTGCGCACATAGTTGAAGTTGCCGCCCAGGCCGCTGCCGGACGAGAGCTGGCTGGTGTCGGCGGACTCGCCGAACGGGTAGCGGTTGCTGGTGGTGTAGGCGTCGATCACCCACACGACCGTCCCGTCGATGACGACGGGGTAGGGGTCGCCGTCCAGCGTCAGGAACGGGGCGATGGTCTTGACCCGGTCGCGCACGTCGCGGATGGACAGCAGGCGGGAGTCGTCGTTGATCGCGCTGGAGCCGATGAGGTTGTAGTCCAACTCGTCGAGCGCAAACGCCAGACGGCGGAAGACGGAGTTCAGCTGCACCCCGGCGTCGCCCTCGTAGGCGACGTCCTCGCGGCCGTCGCACGCCCGCTCGTCGACCGACGTGTTGACGATCGAGTACCCGCTGAGCGAGGGGCTGAAGTACAGCTCCGGCTGGGTGACGTCGACGATGTCCGTGCGGTAGGCCGGCTTGTCGTCGGCGTTGACCTGCGAGGCCGGCGCCGTGACCAGGCCGCAGCCGTGGGTGTTGATGAGGTGCAGGCCCTGCCAGGAGCGGTTGCCCACCTGGTCCAGGTCCAGCTCGCGGGCACCCACCAGCACCTGCTGGGTGCGGCCGTCCACCTCGTAGCGGTCCACGTCCACGTCCAGCACCGTGGTGTCGCTGGCACCGTCGTCGGTGCGGAAGCGCACCGCCGTCTTGGCGTCCGGCCGCCACAGGCGCACGTCCTGGAGGGCGGCCACGTTGGCGGACACCTCGCTGCGGGTGAGGGCGCCGTAGTCCACCTCGCGCACCTCGACGTTGTCGATGCCCAACGCATGCCGCGTCGCCTCGATGTTCCAGTCGATGTACTGGGCTTCCTTCTCCGTCTGGTTGGGCTTGACCACCAGGCTCTGGACGGCGGCCGGGTAGATGATCCCGCCGATCAGGGCCACCAGCGCCCACAGCGCCGAGGCGACGACGGCGGGCCGCCAGCGGTCGGTCTTCAGCGTGGACAGGTAGAGCGCGGCGGTGAGGATCGCGATCATCGCCAGCAGCAGCACGGCGGGGAGCTGGGCGTTGTCCACCGCGTAGGTGATGCCGCGGACGGCACCCCGGTTGGCGGTGGTCAGCTCGTAGCGGGTGAGCCAGTAGTCGCCGGCCTTCACCAGGGCGAGCAGGGAGAGCAGGACGGCGATGTGCGCCTTCGTCGCCCGGCGCAGCTTCGGCCGCGGCGGCTGCAGGACGATGCCGCCGGACAGCACGTGGGTGAGGATCACCAGGATGGTGATGAACACCAGGGCGATGAACAGCCAGTCCACCACGAACGTCACGAACGGCAGCTTGAAGAGGTAGAAGCCGACGTCGTTGCCGAAGCGCGGGTCGTTGATGCCGAACGACTTGCTGTTCTGGAACATCTCCCAGTCCTGCCAGCGGCCCATCGTGGGGATGGCGAACAGCAGGCCGAGCACGACCGCGACGGCGATGCGCAGCAGCTTCAGGCGGTGGCCGAAGAACTCGTGGAAGCGCTCCACCACGGGGTGGGTGTTGGCCGAGAAGGCAGAGGGGGCCAGGCGGTCGGCGATGACCAGGTTGACGACGGCCAGCGCGATGAACGTGCCGCCGAACATGGCGAACAGGCTGAGCTTCGACCAGAGAATGCCCCAGAACACGTCGGTGCGGTCGACGGACGCGTGCCACAGGTAGTCCACGTAGAACCCCGCCAGCATCCGGGCCGACAGCAGCAGCCCGACGAGGACCACCGCGGCGATGATGAGGAAGACCCGCCCACGATCCGACATGCGCCGGCGCGGGGTGGGGGCAGAGGGCTCGGAAGAGTTCGCCACGCGGGCGAGGCTAGCTGGACGCCCGCACCAGGAGGCAGCGGCAGCCAGGGTGGGCCGGCGCGCAGAGGTGGTCCGTGGGGAACGGTTGGCCGGCAGCAACGGCGCCGCCGAGCGCATTGTCGTCGGCGTCCGGGCAGGCCGGGCCGTTGGGGTCCACCGCCCAGCAGATGGGCGTGCCGGGCGTCAGGACGGCCAGCGCGCCATGCCCGAAGGCGATGCGCACCACGTCCTCCACGTGCTCGTCGATCCGCTGCGTCTTCCACTCGCGGTAGATGGCCCGTACGTGCTCGGTGAGCTCGTCGGGGTCGCCGGCGGCGTCCGCCACCGCCCGGTCCAGGCGCTCGCGTAGTGGGTCCACCATCCGGTCCGCCAGCGCATCCAGGGCCGTCTGCAGGGCGTGGGCCTTGACGATCTCCCGCTCGTGGGCCGCAGCCTCGCGGCCGTCCAGGCTGGCCGCACCGGCGAGGGCGGCACTGCGCAACTCCTCGTGGATGGCGTGGGTGTAGCGCCCGATGTGCTCCGCCGCCTTGGGCACCAGTGCGTCCAGCCGATCCACCGTGCCCCGGCGCAAGGCGTGCAGCACGTCGTTCTGCTCGTCCGCCAGCACCCGCTTCAGCTTGCGCGCCCCGGCGATGATCAGCGGGGTGATCGCCGCCTCCCGGCGGCTGAACGGGGTGTCGTCCGCGTCGGCCGCGGCCTCCACCGGGGCCTCCGGCGTGGCGTCGAACACCGAGGGGGTGGCGGCCGGCGTGGCGGTGGTGGTGTCGGCCGTGCCGTTGGGGGGCTCGTCGGTGCCGGTGTCGGTGGCGGCCTGGGCCTTGGCGGCCACGTCCTCGGCGCGGGCCGCCCGCAAGCGGGCGAACAGGTCGTCGACCGTGGCCTTCGGGGCCGAGGCCGGGAGCGCATCGTCGTCCACCTCGGGCCGGTCGATCTCGCCGGCGAACAGCGCGACGACCGGGGCGAGCGGAGCGTCGGCGTCGGCCTCAGGCTCCGCCTCGGCGTCAGCGTTCAGCTCGGGATCGGGCGCCGGCCGGTCGTCGGCGACGGGTGCGGCGACGTCGTCGGGGTCGTCGGTGTCATCGGCGAAGGCAGCGTCGAGCTCGTCGAGGGTTGTCTCGTCGTCGTCCCCGTCCTCGCCGGCGGCCTCGTCGTCGGCGTGCCCCTCGAGCTCGTCGTCGACCAGATCGTCGTCGACCAGATCGTCGTCGACCAGATCGTCGTCGATGTCGTCGACCTCGTCGTACTCGCCATCGGCCGGCTCGTCGTCGTACTCGTCGTCGTACTCGTCGTCGGTGTCGTCGACCTCGTCGTACTCGCCATCGGCCGGCTCGTCGGCGGCATCGTCGTGCTCGGCGGCGGTCTCGACGGCGCCGGCGGGTGCTGCAACGGCCGGTTGCTCGGCGCCGTGGTTGGGCACCATCAGCGGCACCGGGCCGGTGGTGGGTGACAGGTTGACGTACTCGCTGGGCTCGCCCAGCGGGGTGAGCTCGGCCATCACGTCGACGGCGGCGATGCGGGCCCGCTCGAACGCCTGCAGCAGGCGGTCGCGGCCGTGGACCAGCTGCTCGATCTGCTGGCGGGCCAGCTCGCGGCGGCGGGACAGCTCGCTGAGGACCCGCTCGCGGTAGGCGCGGGCCTCGTTGACCATCTCCCGGCCCTGCTGCTTGGCCATCTCCAGCTCGGCCTCGGCGTCGGCCGTGGCGTCCTGGCGGCGGCGGGACGTCTCGATCTCGGCTTCCTCGCGGCGGCGCTGGGCCTCGTCGGTGGCCTCGCGCACCAGCCGGGCGGCCTGCTCCTCGGAGCGGCTGCGGATCTGGTTGGCGGCCTCGCGGGCGGCCTGGAGGATGCGGGCGGTCTCCTCGCCGAGCATCTTGGTGACCACCTCGTCGTCCAGCACGACGGCGGCATGGGGGGCGCTGCGCTGGGCCGTGCGCAGCTCGCGCTCGAGGAACTTCTCCCGTTCCTGCAGGCGGGCCAGCTCGGCCGCGAGCATCCGCAGGAAGTCGCGTACCTCGCCCTGATCGAAGCCGCGCCGCGACATCGCGAACGTGGCCGAGGCCACCGAGTTCGGTGACGACGGGTCCGGGCGGGCGAAGGACATGGCCATCGCCGAAAGCGTACGCGTCCTCGGTGCGCGAAGGGTGGCATCCCCCCTGCGCGGCGTGGGGTGTCAGGCTGCGGTGGTCGGCGGTGCCGCAACAGCGGGGATCGGGTCGCCGCCCAGCGCCGCGAGGGCCTCGAGCGCGTCGTCCAGCGTCGCCACCGGGATGATCTGGACGTTGTCGCCGACCACCTTCTCCGCTGCGGGGATGCTGTCCGGGCTGCGCTCGTCGTACCCCTGCGACTCCGGCACGAGGAAGTACCGCACGCCCACCTGCTGCACTGCCGATGCCTTCGAGTTCAGCCCGCCGATCGCGCCGACGCTGCCGTCCTCGTTGATCGTGCCGGTGACGGCCACGTTCAACCCGCCGGTGAGGCTGCCCTCGGTGACCTCGTCGATGATCGCCAGGGTGAAGGCCAGGCCGGCGGACGGCCCCCCGATGGAGTCCGTCTCGATGTCCACCGACAGCCCTGCCGGCAGTTGCAGTGTGCGGGTGTCGATGGGGATGAAGCCGAGGATGGTGCGCGAGGAGTCCGCCGGGGAGGCGATCAACTCGATCCGGCCGCTGACCTCCTGGCCGTCGCGCAGGACGGTGATGTCCACCACGTCGCCGGGCTGGTGCACCGAGATGATCGGGTCGAGGTCGTCGAGCACGGTGACGTCCTGGCCGTCCACGCTGGTGATGACGTCGTACTCCTCCAGGAAGTCGGCCGCCGGCGGCGACTCCAGGCACTCGGTGTTGGCGTCGTTGGCCCGCAGGCAGATCACATAGTCCACCTGGGCCGGGCCGGACACCATCCGAGCGTCGTACCCGGCGCGGGTGAGCGCGGTGTAGATGGCCCAGTCCTTTGCGCCGGTCATCTGCCGCTGGCCCTCGCGGAGGCGGTCCTCGCTGGTGCCGGTGCCGTACTTGTCCTCGTAGGACCGCAGGCGGACGCTGGGCTCGAGCGCGATGCCGAACCAGTCCAGCAGGGTGATCTCCGGCTCCCTCACCGTGACGAAGTAGATCTGGCCGTCCTCGGCGAACGTGGGGGTGCCGGCAACGTCCAGGCGGGGCTCCACCGGCTCCGCGTCGGCCGGCACCAGCGCGAACTGGGCGGGGGCCACGTTCTGGGTCAGGCAGGTGATGCCGTCGTCCGCGTACTCGGCGCAGCGGGAGCGGTCCACCAGCGAATCGGCGGGGACCACCGAGGCGACCACCGGCGCGAACACCGCCAACCCGCCGAGCACCGCGGTGGGGATGGCCCACCACCGATGGGCGCGCGACGGCGCCCGCACCGCGGGGCGAGGCTCATTTACACTGTCGGACTGCGTGAACATCACGGAGGTCACCACCATTGCGGGCTGGATCGCCGGTCTGGCCATCGTGGCACTTGTCGCCACGGGCTGGCGAAAGCGTGCCAGACCCACGGCCGATCCGGCACGCGCCCGCCGCCCCTTGCGGGCGCCGATCGGTGTGGAGGTCGAAGAGCTTCCCTCCCGCGGCTACCTGCCGCCGCGGTGGTACCAGCGGGTGTGGTCCGTGCTGGCCATGTCCGGGCTGGCCATCTGGGTCGGTGCCGTCGTCGCGACGCTGATCGGGTTCGGCACGGCGACGCTGGTCATCCGCGTCACCGAGATGCTGAAGAAGTGACGGCCGTGCCCGCTCAGCCGGGTTCCACCCGATGGCAGCAGATCGCCGGCGCCGGTCACACGGGCGACGTCGCCACGGCCCGGGCGGCGCTGGCCGATGCCGACCCAGAGGCGAGGGTGCTGGCGCTCGGCGCGCTGGCCCGGCTGGGCACGCTGGAGGCGGCCGAGCTGGAGGCCGCGGCGAGCGACCCGCATCATGGTGTGCGCCGCCGGGCAGCGCAGCTCGGCGCGGCGCGGCCGGAGGTGCCGCTGGCACTGCTGCTGGCCGACGACTCGCCGGCGGTGGTGGACGCAGCCGCTTGGGCAGCCGGCGAGCGCGGGGCCGCAGCGGCGGCGCTGGTGCCGCGCCTGGCGGAGCTGGCGGTCGGCGCCGAGGATGCGCTGGTGCGCGAGGCCGCCATCGCCGCGCTGGGGGCCATCGGTGATCCCCGCGGGCTGCCGGCCGTGCTGGCTGGATGCCGCGACAAGCCGGCGGTCCGCCGCCGCGCCGTGCTGGCCCTGGCTCCGTTCGACGGCCCGGACGTGGAGGCCGCCCTGGCGGCCGCGCTGGAGGACCGTGACTGGCAGGTGCGCCAGGCGGCAGAGGACGTCACCCCGGTCGCAGAAATTTAGTGATAAATATCCCATCCGCCTGACGGGCGGCTCCGAAGGACAGACGAGCGCCGGATCCACCGGCCCTGCACCAGGAGGAGACCCCGCCCATGAAGAAGCTGCTCGCTGCCGCCGCACTCGCCGCCGGCTCGTTCGGCCTCGTTGCCACCCCGGCCCATGCCGAGGACCAGACCATCGCCGAGATCGCCTCGGCCAACCCCGACTTCTCGACCCTCGTGGCCGCGCTCGACGCCGCCGGCCTGGTGGGTGCGGTCGACAGCTGCGATGACGGCCCGGTGACCGTGTTCGCTCCGACCAACGACGCCTTCGCCGCAGCGCTCTCGGCGCTCGGCATGACGGCCGACGAACTGCTGGCCGACACCGACCTGCTGACCAGCGTGCTGACCTACCACGTCGTGTCCGGTGCGGTGGATGCCGCCACGGTGGTGGGCCTGACCTCGGCGACGACCCTCAACGGGGCCGCGATCTCCATCAAGGTGGTGGACGGCACGGTGTATCTGAACGACACCGTCAAGGTCGTGACGACCGACATCATGGCCTGCAACGGCATCATCCACGTGATCGACGCCGTGCTGCTGCCGCCGGCCGCGGACTCGGGTGCCGGCACCGGCGCGATGCCCAACACGGGCTCCGGTTCCACCACCCTGGCCCTGCTGGCCGGCGGGCTGCTGGTGGCCGGTGTCGGCGTGTTCGCCGTCAGCCGCCGCCGCCCGGCGACCGTCCGGGTCAACGGCTGAACGAGTCGTCCAGACCGAACCACTCCACGAGGAGGGCGTCCTGCGGGGCGCCCTCCTCGACGCGTTCGTCGGCGAACGGGTCGGTGCCGGCGCGCCGGCGCAGCAGGCCACGGCGGAGGGTGACGCGGGAACCCGTGCCGTCCAGCGCCCGGGTGGCGAACGGCTTCTGGCGCCAGGTGGACGTCGCCTCGGTCTGCAGGTGATGCGACCGCCCGTCGAACTCGTCGAGCCGGCGAGGTGTCGGGTCGATGTGCAACTGGGGCGTCCACGCCGCCGCCGCGCGGCCGTCGCCGTCCGGAGGCAGGAGTTCGTGGAGGACGCACGAGCCGCCCGGCTGCGGTTCCATCCGGGCGCGCCGGGGCGCGGCGTCGTACTCGCCGGCGCGGAGCGGCAGGGGAACGAGGCAGCAGTCGCCGAACCCCACATCCACGAACCAGTGCTCGCCGTCCAGCCGGACCACCACGCCGAGGTGGTCGAACTCGGGCCCCCAGTCGGCGGGCGTCGGGTTGCCGGGGTTGCCCTCCCAAACCCGGCAGGCCACATGGTCGGCGTCGAAGCCGAGGGCCATGAGCAGCGCGCCGAACGCACCGTTCAGTTCGAAGCACCATCCGCCGCGTCGCTGGTCGACCACCTTCGGCACGGACCAGTCCAGGCTCGTGCGCGGGCCGCGGTGGTGGAACACCGCCAGGTTCTCGAACGGGACGGTGGTCAGGTGGGCCAGCTGCAGCGCCGCCAGGAGCTTCAGCGTGGGTGGGCCTGTCTGCGGGTCCATCCCGATGCGGCGCAGGTACGCCGCGACGGGAACCTCCGTCACGCCAGCGCTGCCTTCAGCTGGGCGATGCGGTCCGGCACGGCGTGGTACCACGCCCAGGTGCCGCGCCTCTCGCTGGTGACCAGGCCGGCCTCGCGCAGCAGGCGGAGGTGGTGGCTGACGGTGGGCTGGGACCGGCCGGAGGGGGCCACCAGGTCGCACACGCACGCTCCCCCGTCACCGGCGGCGACGATCATCGACAGCAGGTGCAGGCGCACCGGGTCGGCGAGGGCGGCGAAGCCCTTGGCGGCCTCGGCGGCGTCGGCGTGGTCGAACCCGTCGGCGCCGACGGGCGTGCAGCACTCGACGGCCGGCGTGGGCATGGGCCTGGCCATGACGGCACCTCCTTCGAACTGGCCCGGCAGGGCATCGACGCCCGTCAATGTATCAAGGCGGCTGCTCGGGCTACGCTCGCCGCCGTGACCGACCCTGCCGTCCCTGCCTCCGCTCGCACCGTCGTGCTGGTGCACGGCGCCTGGCACGGGGCGTGGTGCTATGCCGCCCTGCAGGCCGAACTGGACCGTCGCGGCGTGCCCTCGCTGGCGGTGGACCTACCCGGCCATGGCGTGTCGCTGGCCCCGCTGACCGACCTCCACGGCGACGCTCGCTGCGTGGCCGACACCCTGGCCATGCTGGGCCAGCGCGGGGTGGAGAACCCGGTGCTGGTCGGCCACAGCTACGGCGGGGCCGTCATCACCCAAGCTGCCGTGTGGTTCCCGGCGGTCGCCCACCTCGTCTACCTCGCCGCGTTCGCGCTGGACGACGGCGAAAGCGTGATGGGCGCGCTGCGCGCCTTCCCGCGTCACGACGTCGCCCTGTCGGCGGCGATGCGCCCGCTGGACGACGGCACGTCGGTGCTCGACCCCGCCGTCGCCGGCGCCGCGCTGTACGGGTCGTGCCCGGCCGAGGTGGTCGCGCCGTCGCTGGCCCGCACCAGCCCGCAGCCGATGGCCACGATGCTCCAGGCGGTGGAGGGCTCGCCACGGGCGACCATCCCGTCGACGTATGTGCTGTGCACGGAGGACCAGGCGGTCCACCCGGAGCACCAGCGAATCATGGCCGCCCGCTGCGGGCGGACCGTGGAGTTGGTGACGGACCACTCGCCGTTCCTGTCGGCCATCGGCCCGACGGCGGATCTGCTGGTGGAGTTGGCGACTACCTGAGCACCGTCAGGCGCAGTCGTACAGCGACGGCGACACGTCGGTGACTGCGGTGCAGGTCTGGCGGATGTGGGCGGTGACGCCTCCCTGCCCGCCGGGGCCTGCCTGCCCGCCGGGGCCTGTCTGCCCGCCGAGGAAGGCGAAGCGCACGTCGCCGTTCTCCACCAGCGCGTCCCACTCGTCGGGGGTGAGGATCTGGTCGCCGCCGGAGAAGCCGCCGAGGGCCATCACCGGCTCGCCGGTGGTGATGATGATCGGCGCGGCGACCTGGGCCGAGGGCGCGGCCACCAGCCAGGTGGTGCCGCCCCGGTTGGCGAGGAGGTAGGTGACGACGGCTCCGTCCACCTGCAGGGTGCCCGGCCCATTGCCACCGGCACCGCTGCGGCCGAGGGTGGTCGACGCCACCGGGTCGGCGTAGGGAAGGTTGGCGCTGAGGCCCGTCTTCAGCGAGCCGACCGTCCAGGCGAACGGCGTGGCCAGTGCTGCCAGCACGCCGAGCGCGATCCAGCGTGTGGGGCGGCCGGGGCGAGCGAGGCCGATGGCCGCAGCGACGATGCCGGCCGCCACGGTGGCGAGCGCCACCACCGTGGCCACGTCCCACCCGGTGCGGCGGGCGACGACCCACGAGACCACGCCGCTGACGGCCACGGCCGCACCGAGGGCGGGCAGCGTGGCCCGGTGCTGCCAGCGGTCGCGGACCGCACCGGCGCCGATGCCGATCAGCATGGCCAGGGGTGGGGCGATGCCGGCGACGTAGTAGGGGTGCACGATGCCCTCGGTGATGCTGTAGGCGCCGGCGCCGAGCACCAGCCACGTGGTGGCCGCCAGGACGACGGGGTCGCGCAGCACCCGGCGGCGCAGGGCGAAGGCGGCACCGGCCAGCCCGGCCAGCGCGGGGACGATCAGCCAGCCGATCTGGGTGCCGAGCTCGCTGTTGAACAGGCGGAACGCGCCGGCGTCACCGCCGCCGAACCCGTGCTGGTTGCTCCCGCCGCCGGGGGTGCGCTGCTGGTCGGAAGGCTGGCCGGGGAGGCCCTGCTGGCCGGGCACGCCCTGGCCCGGGAGGCCCTGGCCGGGGAGGCCCTGGCCGGGGAGGCCCTGGCCGGGGAGGCCCTGGCCCTGCCCCGGCAGGCCCTGCTGCGGACGCTCGGGCAGGGAGCCGGCGTTGCCGCTGCCGGGCCTACCTCCGGTGTCGCCCTCCACCTGGTTCACACCGTTGCGCTCGAAGGCGAGCTGGAAGGCGCTGTTGGTCGCGCTGGAGCCGACGTAGGGCCGCTCGGACGCGGGGGTGAGGTCGACGAACGTGAACCACGCCAGCCCGGCGACCACGGCGATGGCCGCGCCACCGGCGAGGAGCACGGCGCGGCGCCGCCACGCCATCGGTGCCGCAACGGCGACGGCCAGCAGCACCGCCGGCAGCACGGGCGCGGCGGCGAGCATCTTGCTGGTGAACGCCGCGCCGAACAGCAGGCCGGTCGCCACCACCCACCCCCACCGCCCGGTCTCCGCGGCGCGGACACCGGCGAACACGGTGGCGGTCATCATCAGCGTGAGGATGGCGTCGGTGTTGTTCGAGTGGTTGACCATCACCGCGATGGGTGTGACCGCCAGCGCCATGGCGCCGACGGTGGCGGCGATCCGGCCCCACCGGCGAACGAGGGTGAGGTACACGAGCACCACCGCACCCACGCCGGCCAGCACCTGGGGGATCAGGAGAGTCATCGAGTGGAAACCGAAGATGCGCACGGCCAGTGCCTGCACCCAGAGGGAGAACGGCGGCTTGTCGACGGAGACGAAGCCGACGCTGTCGAACGAGCCGTACCAGAACGCGTGCCAGCTCTGGCTCATGCTGCGCACTGCGGCGGAGTAGTAGGTGTTGCCCCAGCCCACGGTGCCGAGCGCCCACGACGACAGCACCGTCGAGATCACGACGGGTATGGCCAGCGGCCAGTGCGTTCGCAGGCGGGTGAGGAGACGGCGCGGCGGATGGTTCGCTTCCTGCATCGGCTGTCACCCTACGGAGCCGGCCCGGGCCGGTGCCTGGGAGGTTGCTGAGAGTTCCCTGTGAGTGCGGGCCGGCTCGTGCCCACGGCGGGCTACGGTCGGCGGATGGCCGATGACATGCCGCCCTGGGAACCGCCGACCAACGGGACCGAGGTGGAGCACCTGGTGGGCTCGCTGGAGCGGCTGCGGGCCACGTTCCGCTGGAAGGCGGACGGGCTGGATGCCGCCGGGCTGAACGCCCGCCTGCCGTCGTCCGCGCTGTCCATCGGCGGGCTGCTGTCGCACCTGGCGAGGGTCGAGTCCGAGAAGTTCACGGAGTGGCTGCGGGGCGAGCCGATCGACGAGCCGTGGCGGTTGGTGGACTGGGATGCCGACCCGTTGTGGGACTTCACATCAGCTGCGCGGCGCACGCCGGAGGAGGCGTACGAGTTGTACGACGCCGCGGTGCGCCGGTCGCGGGAACGGCTGGCGGCGGCGCTGGCCGACGGGGGGCTGGACCAGCAGGCCCACATCGGGTCGCCGGACATGGTGGTCAGCCTGCGGCGCATCCTGTTCGACCTGGTCGAGGAGTACGGCCGCCACACCGGCCACACCGACCTGCTGCGCGAGATGGTCGACGGCCGGGTCGGGGAGGACCCCACGGACGACTTCGCCTGGCCCCGCTGACGACCTGTCAGCCGGGCACCGCCTTGGCGATGATCGCGGCGAAGGCGTCACCGAGCGATCGGCCGTCGTCGAGCGCGTGCTCCCCCGCGGCGCGGGCGAGCGCGGCACCGTCCACGAGCGCCAGTGCGAGCGCTGCCAGCGTTCCGGCCTGGTCGGCCGTCACGCCAGTTGCCGCGGCGAAGCCCTCCGCCAGCGTCGCCAGTGAGCGGCGGCGGATCTCCAGGAATGCTGCGCGGGCCGAGAGCTCGGTGTCACGGTGCTCGAGTGTGACCAGCTGCCCGAAGCGGAGGAACGCGGGCATGGAGGCGAGGCTGTCGTGCAGGACCGTCACCAGCTCGGCCGGCGGGCGGCGGTCGCCCAGACGATCGTCGAACTCGGCGCGCCACTGCTGATAGCTGTCCTCGATGACGGCGGCGAAGAGGGCGTCCTTGTCGGTGAAGTGCCAGTAGATCGAGCTCTTCGGCAGGCCGGAGCGCGCCGACACGTCGCTGATGCTGGTGCCGGCGTAGCCGCGCTCCCCGGCGATCTCGGCGGCGGCGTCGAGGATGCGCCGTCGGGAGGCCTCGCCGTTTGATCTGGTGGTGCGTGTGGACATGGTGATCGGCCCTTGACGGTACTGCGTCGAACGCTTACTGTACCGCCCGTTCCATATTGGACCGATCGGTCCATGAAGTTCGGCACGGAGGGGGAGTGGAGTGAGCATCGACACATCGAGCGGCCCGGTCGTCTCGGGGGCGGCGATGAGGGCGGCGGTCACCGAGTCGCTGGCGAGCATCGCGGCCAACGCGGATCGCGCGGAGCAGGAGCGCAGGGTGCCCGACGAGAACATCGCCGCGCTGCGCGAGGCCGGCCTCTTCAGGGCGCTGCAGCCGAGCCGCTACGGCGGCACGCCGATGGGTGCCGAGGAGTACACGCCGGCGCTCGTCGACATCGCCGGGGCGTGCGCGTCCACCGCCTGGGTGGCGGGCCTGCTGGCCCAGCACTCCCACCTGATCGGGTTGATGTCGGCGGAGTTGCAGGACGAGGTGTGGGCCGACGACCCGACCGCGCTGGCGTCATCGTCGGTGGCGGCGATCAATGGATGCGAGGAAGTTCCCGGTGGTGGTGTGCGGCTGAACGGCTCCTGGGGGTGGTCGAGCGGGTGTGACCACGCGTCGTGGGCCATCCTCGGGTTCCGCCGGGCGGATCCCGTGCTGGGAGGGATGGTGATCCCCCACTTCGCCGTGGTGCCGAAGGCCGACTACCGCATCCATGACGACTGGTTCGTGGCGGCCCTGCGCGGCACGGGGTCCAAGACGCTGGTGGTGGACGACGTGTATGTGCCGGAGCACCGCATCGAGTCGTTCCTCGCGCTCGGCACGGGAACCACGAAGGGGTTCGGGTTGCACGGCGGGATCTTCCACGCCGCGTTCGTGAACTGGTTCTCGCTCGGGTTCTCCGCGGTGTCGCTGGGGATCGCCCGCCGGTTCATCGAGGTGTACCGGGAGAAGGTGTCCAGCCGGGTGCGCGCCTACACCGGCGCCAAGGTCGCCGACAGCGCGGCTGCGGCGATGCGGATCGCCGAGTCCCACCACCAGACCACCGCGGTGTACCACACCCTTCACGCCGACTGGTCGGCGATGACGGCGCGGGCGCTCGCCGGCGAGCTGCCGACGGACGACGAGGCCGTGCACTGGCGGTCCAACCAGGCGTATGCGACGAAGCAGTCGATCGAGGCGGTGGACCGGCTGTGGTCCGCCTCGGGCGGCAGTGCCTTCTTCGACAGCAACGAGATGCAGCGCCTGTGGCGGGACTCGAAGATGACCGGCTCGCACGCCTACTCGGACTACGACATCGCGGCCCAGAAGCACGGCCGCCACCTCCTCGGGCTGCCGCCCGACATGACCCTGTTCTGAACAAGAGCCCGGAAGGAACCCATGCGCTACAGCAGCTTCATCGTCGACGGTCGCGCCACGTGGGGTGTCGTCGCAACCGACGGCACCCTGGTCGAGGCGTCCGCCACCGGGGCCGCGCCCGCCTCCGTGGAGGACCACATCGAGACCATGTCCGTCGACGTGACGGACCGGCTCCGAGCCGCAGCCGAGCGGGGCGGCGGGGTGGACCCGTCCACGGTCGAGTGGCTCCCGCCCGTGCGCCGACCGAGCAAGATCCTCGGGGTCGCGATCAACAACATGATCGGGCAGCGGCTTGCGTTCCGCCCGTTCGCCAACCCCGCCTTCTTCTTCAAGCCACCGTCGTCACTGGTCGGCCACGGCCAGCCGGTCGTCGTCCACGAGTCGTGGGGCGTCACCCACCCCGAGCCCGAGTTGGCGGTCGTGATCGGGCGGCGGGCGAAGGACGTCGCCGAGGCTGACGCGCTGGCCCACGTGTTCGGGTACACGATCATCAACGACGTGACCTCGCCGGGATTGAAGGCCGAGGACAGCATCGAGCTGGTCTCGCCGCCGGGTACCCGCGGCGGCGCGTACGGGCGGCTGCTCGGCTGGCGGAATGTGCGCGACGACGATCACGCCCGCTCGAACTACCTGACGTACCACGCCCGGTCGAAGGGGACGGACACGTTCGGGCCGATCGGGCCGTGGATCGTCACCGCCGACGAGATTCCCGACCCGAATCAGCTGGGCGTGAACTCCTTCGATGGCGACACGGCGGTGTTCGTGGACTCCACCGCCAACCTGATGTTCTCCGTGCAGCGGGTGATCGCCCACGCCTCGGCCTACATGACCCTGCTGCCCGGCGACATCGTCCACTGCGGCACGTCGATGCGGCCGGCAGAGGGTGGCCCGTTCCGCGGGATCACCGACTGGGACATCCGCCGGGTGGACGGGCGGCCGATGCGCATCGAGATCGACGGCATCGGCGCACTGGCCAATCCGGTCGTCGTGGAGTCGGACCGTTGAGCGCCGGTCGGACGGCGATGCTGGTCGCCGCGTCGCACTCGCCGATCATCGAGTTCCCCGCCGAGGAGACCGACCAGTACCGGCGGGTCGTGGCCGGCCTGGCGGAGGTGCAGGCCGAGATCGTCGCCTACGACCCGGAGCTCGTGGTGGTGTTCGGCGTCGACCACTACGGCGGCCAGCACATGCGGGCCATGCCGGCCTTCTGCGTGGGGGTCGAGGCAACGGCACTGGCCGACGTCGGTGGCACGCCGGGGCCGCTGGGTGTGCCGCGGGAGGTGGCGGTCGGGGCGGTGGACCATGCCCGCGCCGGTGGGGTGGACGTCGCCGTCAGCTACGCGATGGACGTGGACCACGGGTTCACCCAGGCCCTCACCTGGCTGTGCGGCGGGATCGACGCCTACCCGGTGCTGCCGATCTTCGTGTCGTGCATCCAGCCGCCGTTCGTGCCATTCGCTCGTGCTCGCGCCCTCGGGCGGGTCATCGGCGAGTACCTGGCCACCCTGGACGTGGAGCGGCTGCTGGTGATCGGGACCGGCGGCTTGAGCCACAACCCCCGCATGCTGTTCCCGCCGATCGACGAGGTGGGCGACGACTGGCGGCCGTATCACCTCTCCGGCAACGCTCAGCAGGCTGTGTCGCAGCAGGCGTGGATCGACTACGAGATCGAGGCGCACAAGGTGGCCGCGACGTTCCTCGCCAGCCCGGACATCCCCGACGCGATGTTCGGCCTGCACGAGGAGTGGGACCGCGCGTTCCTCGCCCGCTTCTGCAGCGACGACGACGCCACCTTCGACGGTTGGGTGCCCGGCGAGGTGGTGGACGCCGCCGGCATCGGGGCCATGGAGGTGCTGTCGTGGGTGGCCGCCCGCGAGGCGATGCGCACCCTCACGGGCGCCGTGCCGGTCGAGCGGCTGCAACAGGTCTGCAGGGTGATCGGCGTGGGCTACGGCATCGCCGCTGCCGGCCCTGCGGAGGTGTTGCCCCCGGCCTGAGAAACTTCCGAAGTTTCTCCTGGTAGGGGTTGTGAATCGAACGACCCGCCAGGCCCACGATCTGGAGTACCAGGACTTCCGGCGGTGTGTGCGCCGGTGGGAGATGCTGGCCGACTTCGACGGCGCCCACCAGGACGCAGAGTTGGCTCACGAGACCCGGCAGGCGGGGATCACCATCCGTGATGGCATCGGCCACCTGTCCGGCAACGGCGGGTCACTGGACAGTGCCGAGCTCAAGGAGATCTGGGACCAGTTCACCCAGGCCGAGTTCCGCGACGACCTCGACATCGCCACTGAGGCCACGTCCGACCTGCCGCGCACGGCTGGGCAGCGGCGGTGGGACGCCCTGTTGAAGATCTTCCGCACCGCCGCCGGCGCCCCCGCCGATGGGAAGACCCCCGAACCGGTGCTCAACCTGATCATGGACGTCACCACCTTCGAAGACGTCCTCACCCGCGACTGGAACCTGTTGCCCACCACCGACGACCGCCTCTTCGGCCAGGTGCCGATGGAACACCGTCGCAGTGAGACGTCCTCCGGTGTCCTCGTCGATCCGCAACACGCCCTCCGGGCCGCGATCGGTGGCTGGGTCCGCCGCGTCGTCATCGACAGTGCCGGCAACGTCATCGACTACGGCAGGCGACGACGACTCTTCACCGGCGCCGCTCGCGACGCAGTCATGCTGCACTCGCCACGATGTACCTGGTCCGGATGTGACACCACATCCTCCTACTGCAACGCCGACCACACCATCGACTGGCAACACGGCGGCCCCACAACCACCACCAACGGCGGACCCCTCTGCCCACGTCACGACCGCACGAAGAACCGCGGCTACAAGCTCCGCCGCGACCCCAACGGCACCTGGCACACCTACCGCCCCGACGGCACCGCCGCCTGAGCCCCAACGCGTTCACCCAGTGGCGTCCGAATGCAGCGCCGGATGTCTGGGAGAGTGAGCGCGATGGCACGAGCGTCGCGAGAGGATCCGCCGCTGCTCGGGTTGGTGCTCTCCGTTGCAGCAGCCATGCCGCTTGCCCTGTCCGGCGCGTCGCTGGCGTTGGCGGCCGCCTTCGGTGGATGGCCCCTGGGGTGGAACGGACTGCGGTGGAATCGAACAGAGGAAGTCGTCGCCATGGCGGTTGGCGTGGCGGCCCTCATCGGCCGTGCGGTCGCCGTGTGGCTGTTCTCCCAGTGCTGGTTTCTCCGCGGCACCCTGCTGAGTGGGATCGGGCTGTTCACGTGCGTGGTGACGTGGTCGGTGCTGCCCTGAATCGCGGAGCGCCGGACCGTTGCAGAATGGCGTGATGGTGCCGCTCACGCCGACCGCCGTGGCCGAGGTGATGGATCGCATCGGTGTGTGGTGGGCGGTGGCCGGGGGCTGGGCGATCGACCTGTGGCTGGGGGAGCAGACCCGTGACCACCACGACATCGAGGTGATCATCGCCCGGGCCGATCAGCCTGCGGTGCACGCCGCACTCCGGGCGGAGTGGGACCTCCGCTGCATCGATCCGCCCGGCAGTGGCTGGCGGCCGTGGGACGGTCACCCGTTGGCAGCGCCCGCGTTCCAGCTGCAGGCGAACCGCGGCGAGGAGACGTTCGACCTCTTCGCCGAGACGGTCGAGGGAACGACATGGACGTTCCGCCGGGACCCGCGCATCACCCGACCCGTCGCCGAGGTCGTGGCCGTCAGCGGCTCCGGCATCCCGGTCGTCCGGCCCGAAGTGCAACTGCTCTACATGGCGAAGTCCAACGAGCCGAAGCACGACCACGACCGCGCCGTGGCGATGCCGGCGCTCGACGCGCCTGCGGCGTCGTGGCTTGACCGGGCATTGCGCGCTCCCTGACCTTGGTTGCGAGATGTATGACGATCCGTAATACTTGCTCCATGGCGAAGGCGATCTCAGTGCGATTGGACGACGAAGCGGAGCGAGCACTGCGGCTTCTGGAGTCGACCGGTCTGAGCCGGTCCGAAGCGAT
The DNA here is from genome assembly GCA_020637295.1 of Acidimicrobiaceae bacterium. Classification (GTDB taxonomy): domain Bacteria; phylum Actinomycetota; class Acidimicrobiia; order Acidimicrobiales; family Ilumatobacteraceae; genus UBA668. The sequence continues at coordinate 69,968 of JACJWF010000007.1, forward strand.
CCGCTCGTCGTTGCTCGCGTCGGCCGACCGGATGCGCCGACGGAGCCAGCTGGCGGCGGAGGTCGCTGCGCTCGAGGCCGACGAGGACGATCGGGAAGAGATGCTCGCAGTGGCGTCGCTGATGGAGTCGATGCGTGCAGCGGGGTGACGTCTACAGGCTCAAGGTCCCCAAGGGCGTGGGGCACGAGCAGCAGGGCGAGCGCTTTGGTGTCGTGGTCCAGTCCGACGTGATGTTGCCGCGCTCGGTCGTGATCGTCGCGCCGACGTCTCGCAGCGCAAGGCCTGCGTCGTTCCGCCCCGAGGTCGAAGTTGTCGGAGAGCCGACGAGGGTCCTGGTCGAGCAGTTGGGCGCCGTGGACGTGCAACGGCTCGGACGTCGTGTCGGCAGGCTTGCCGTGGCCGAAATGTGGTCCGTCGACGAGGCCCTCGTCGCTGTCCTCGGACTCGACTGAGCGGAGCCGAGCTGCCGAACTGGGTGGGATTGACTGGCTGCCTGAGACCGGACAGTCTCTGCTGCTTGGACCCTCGTATCTCGAAGCGCCTTGAGCGGCTTGTTCGTGCCGACTTCGCCGAAGCGGATCGCGCACTGCAGCTCCTCGGCGAGATCGTGTCAAGCGATCGGGGCCGCGAGCGGATGCTCGCGGCGGCCGTGTTCGGGAACGCCAGGTCTCGTGGTCATCCTTGTCTTCTGGCTGTCTTCGTCGTGCCGAGGTGGTGGAATCGGTAGCGCCGAGCTGCCGCTCGGCATTCGACCGCGGAGTCCAGGTAGGGCACTATGTGCACGTGGCGGGTGTCCGTAGCGCGGTGTCGTCGGTGGGCTGGGGATGAACCGACTCGCTCTCGCCTTTCTCGCGATCATCCCTGTCGCAGTTGTTGCATGTGGCGAGGAGGACTGCTGTGTCACTACTCCTCCACTCAGGGACATGATGTGGTCGGCGGAGGTGGTCGTTCTCGCTGACACCGTTGCGGCGAGTCCGGACGGCGAGATCGCCATCCGTCCAGTCTTGTGGTTCAAGGGATCGCTGCCGCTCGACGGGGACGGTCTGTTCCGCTTCGAGTGGACACCGCTCGACGCCCGAGTCGGAGGGTGTGTGGGCCTTCGGTGCCGATGGTCGGCCGCTCTGGGATGCCGAGGTGGCCGCCGATCCCAATATGCCCAGCTACCCGTGGTCGATGGAGAACCCACTGGTCTCGACCGCACTCCACGACGCCTTTCCGGAGCTCGTTGAGCAGGAGGCGGCGCGTGCGATCGAGGCGTCCGACCTGATCGCGGAGGTCGCGTACGACCCTGCCTTCCTCAACACGACCGGAGAGCCTTTGGATGGTTACACGGTGTGCGTGGTTCGTGTGCTGGTCGGCGACGCAATGGACAACGGAGACCAGCTGCAGGTCCTTCCTTCCGCAAAGGCTCGCATTCCCTGGAGCGGGAGCTTCTTCCTCGCGTTGCGGCGTGATGGGGACCAGTGGGTTGAGACGCCAACGTGGCTGTGGTCGTATTGGGAGGACTACTTGGACTCGCGGCTCTTCCCTGGTGTCGACCACGAGTACTCCCCACAGAACCCCCGAGGCTGCCCCCAGTAGCAGGAAGGGACCGGCCCGACGGACAACACCTCCAATCCTGTTGGGGATCGGGTTCGCGCCGCCGTTGCCGTAGCGGCCCCCGGTGGGGTGGGCAGCTCAGAACTGCCGCGCTCGGCGCTACTTGACGGAGCGAAGGAGAACCTACAATCTGCGCCATGGTCAAGCCGGTGGCGCGTCGCCAGCTCACGGCGTTCCTTTCGGGGCCAGTTTGCGAGGATGTAGAGCGTGTCCGTCGCCGTTGGGATCCGATCATGTCGGACCAGATCGGTGCTCACTTCACAATTTGCCACGAACTCGATGATCGGCAACTCGGACAGATCGACATCCTTCGACGGCACCCGCGCTTGCGGGTGCGGATCGGGGGCGTCCGATGCTGGGGGCAACCGTCGCTCGGGATCTATCTGGAGGTGGAGGACGCCGACGGTGCGCTGGATTCGCTCCGTGACTCGCTCGGAGTCGGCAGCGAGTCGGCGGTTCCGTTCACCCCACACGTGACGCTCACGCATCCCCGAACGACTCCCCAGGAGCGGGCAGACGAGGCGTGGACCGCGTTGTCGGCGTGGCGAATCGACAGCGACATCGAGGTCAGCTTGATCGACGTCATCGAGCATGATGGCACGCGATGGACGAGCGCCCATCAACTACTCCTCCACGGGAGGGCATAGCGCGGAACTGCCGCTCGGCGCTGCCTCAGCGGCGTCGGGAGGCTTGGCCGTCACCACTCGTAGCGGTAGACGTTGGTCTCCCTGGCTTGGAAGCCGATGCGCTGGTAGAGACGGTTGGCGGCTTCGCGGCTGGGGCGGCTGGTGAGGTCGACCGTCCTGCAGCCCTTCTGCTTCGCCAGGTCGAGGGCGAACGTGTTCAGCAGTTCGCCCACGCCGTGACCGCGGGCGGAGCCGTCCACCACGACGTCCTCGATCCAGGCGCGCATGCCGGTGGGGATGCGGAACGTCACCAGCGTCAGCGTGCCAACCACCCGGCCGTCGAGGCGGGCGACCAGCACGTCGCTGGCCGGGGAGTCCACCATCTCTTGCAGCTCGCCGACCGTCGGCGGCGGGGAGCTCTTCGACAGCTGGGGGATGAGCATGGCGAAGGCGTCGGCCAGCTCGCGGGTGGCCTCGGTGGCGATCTCGACGGTGACAGTCACGCTGCGATGCTACGGCCACGGGCGCGAGCAGGACACGACGGCCGGCCAGGACGGTGCGTAGGGTTCGCCCATGCAGCCCGCACGCGCCCTCGCCGCCGCTCTCGAACCCGTCACCGGGCAGGTCTACTTCTCACCCGAATGCCACGCCGGGTACGCCGCGCTGGGGTTCGCCGGCAGCAGCGCCGAGGTCGACGGCGTGGCCATGCCCGACGGCCCCGCCTACTTCACCAGCCGCGGCTCGGTGATGGGCCAGGTGCCGGGGGAGCTGGTGGCCGCGGCCTTCGCCGTGTTCAACCCGGCGGCGGTCATCCCGTCTGTCACCCACGGCTGGACCCTCACCGACGCGGCCACCATCTGCGCGGCCCGCGACGCCGGCGCCATCGCCCAACTGCAGCGCATCCTCGGCGACGAGCCGGCCGGCCTGGCGCGCGCCCACGAACTGCTCGCCCGCGCCACTGCGCCACTGCGGCCGGAAGGCCGCCCGCTGTACGCCGGCCTGCGGTCGCTGGCCACGCCGGGCACCACGCTGGGTGCAGTGTGGCGGATGGGCGACATGCTGCGCGAGTACCGCGGCGACAGCCACACCGCCTCGTGGATCTCCGCCGGGTTCGACGCCACCGAGATCGGCCTCCTCAGCGAGCTCTACTGGGGCCTGCCGATGCGCTCCTACAGCCGCACCCGGGCCTGGACGGAGGCGGACTTCGACGCCGCGCACGACCGCCTGCGCAGCCGCGGCCTGGTGGACGACACCGCCCTCACGCCCGCCGGCCGGGCCGAGCGTGAGCGCGTCGAGGTGCACACGGACGCCCAGATGGACCCGGTGCTCGCCGCCCTGGGCGACGACGTGGACGAGCTGATCGGCATCCTCCTGCCGTGGGGTGAGGCCATCCGCACCGCCAAGGGCTACCCCGCCAGCGGGCCGCACGACCTGGCCGACCTGGCGTCGGGCGGTCGCCCCTAGGCGCCGGTTCCCGCGCCGCCGGTCCCGTCACCGTTGCGCCGTCGCGGCTTCGGCTTGGGTGCCACCCGGCTGAGGTGCCCGTCGTTGAACTCCTCCTCGGCGTGCATGGTGCGCTCCACGTCGTGCCCGATGAATGACGCCAGCTTGCCGCCGATCAGCGGCACCGAACTGGTGACGTCACCGCGGATCTCCACGATGGTGCCGTTCGCCGCCGGCGCCAACCGCAGTGTGCCCCCGACCTTCACCGGCACGCCCCTCGCGGTGACCTCCCACGTGCCGGTCCGGCTGCCGTCGGCCGTCGCCGGTCCCCATGTGTCACGCTGCTCGACGGTGTTGGTGGGCGACAGCAGGCGGCGGGCGAAGCCGGGCACATCCATCGGCACGTCCCGCCGGGAGTGCACCGCGACCCCCACACGGGACGCGGAGTGCTCGATGATCTCGATGTTGCGATGGCCGAGCGCGGCGTACTTCTCGGCAAGTACAGCAGGGTCGGTCATCGCGTCGAAGACGACGTCCGGGGGAGCCGCGTACGTGTGCATGGAGACGACCTTCATGCCTCGATCGTGCGCCGCGAGCGGGGTCCCGGTCAGGGGCCAACGTCCCCGCATCGTGGGGCCGGTAGCGTGTGCGGTCGATGGAACACGTCCGATGGCTCGCCCGGCCGCAGCTCCGCCGGCCCACGCTCATCGCCGCGTTCACGGGCTGGAACGACGCCGGCGACGCCGCCAGCAACAGCGTGAAGCACCTGGTGGAGTCCTGGGGTGCGCAGGCCATGGCGGAGATCGACCCGGAGGAGTTCACCGACTTCGCCACCGTGCGCCCTCATGTGCGCCTGGACGCCGACCGCAACCGCACCATCGTGTGGCCCACCGTCGGCGTGTGGAGCGCCAGCACCCCCGGTGGCGACGTGGTGCTGGTGCTCGGCCCGGAGCCCGCCCTGCGGTGGCGCCTGTTCACCGAGCAGGTCGTGGGCATCGCCACCGAGCTCGGCGTGGGCATGGTCATCACCCTCGGCGCGCTGCTGGCCGACGTGCCGCACACCCGCCCCGTGCACCTCATCGGGACGGCGACCGAGCAGGACATCATCGACCGGTTCGACCTCCAGCGCAGCCGCTACGAAGGCCCCACCGGCATCGTCGGCGTGCTGCAGGACGCCTCGACCAAGGCGGACATCCCGTCGGCGTCGCTGTGGGCGGCAGTGCCCGCCTACGCGTCACAGGTCCCGTCGCCGAAGGCCACCCTTGCCCTGGTGGAGCGGGTGTGCGAGATCCTCGGCTCGCCCGGCCCCATCGCCCGCCTCCAGGCCGACGCCGCCGCCTACGACGCCAAGGTCACGGCGTTCGTTGCCGACGACTCGGACCTCATCGGCTACGTCAGCCGGCTGGAGAGCATGGCGGACTCCGGCGAGTTGGACGACGACCTCGCCGACGAGTTCGACGACGACGACCTGGAGGACAGCGACGACGCCACGCTGGTGGCGGAGGCGGTGGACCCGGACGAACTGATGGCCGAGCTGGAGCAGTTCCTCCGCGACCAGGACACTGACCAGGACTCGGGCCAGGACTCGGGCCAGGACAGCGACGAGGGCTGACGCCCGTACGTCACGCCTCGGGGTGCTCACCCCGCCAGACCGGTGCCCGCGGCGCCTCGAACGTGGCCAGCATCTGTTCCCCGTCGATGGCGGCGAACGCCTGCTCGCCCCACCACTGCACGCCGGCCGTGGGGTAGGGCAGGTCGTCGCGGCGGAACCAGCCGACGCCGCTGGTCTCCAGCGGGTGCCCCTGCAACGAACCGCCGGTGGCCCGGCAGTGGAACAGCAGCAGGTACATGGAGAAGCGGGTGAAGCCCATCCGCTGCCCGTCGATGACCGACAGCAGCTGCACCGGCTGGCACTCGATGCCGGTCTCCTCCAGGACCTCCTTCACCACCACCTCGCTGGCGGAGTAGCCGACGTCGGCCCAGCCGGTGGGGTACAGCCAGATGTTGCTGTCCGACCGGCGCACCAGCAGCACCTCACCGGCATCGTTGCCGACCACGGCGCCGACGGCCACCTTGGGTGTCACGTAGCCGGGCACGCCCTCGCCGATGCTCTCCATCCACTCCTGCACGAAGTGGTCGCGCTCCCGGCGGACCTCCAGCGCGTCGTCGGCGGCGGCCTTGATGTCGGCGGCGACGTGGAGGACTTCCTCGAACCGCTCCCGCTCGTAGAGGCTCTCGGTGAAGCCCAGACCGGTGCGGGCGATGCCGGCCAGCGTCTCGCTCCAGCGGACCAGATCGCGGGTGAAGTCGTTGGGGCCGGCGTCGCTCACGCCGCCAACCTAACCGGCCGCCGGCTCCACGGCGATCGCGATGAACGCCAGTTGCACCCGGTCGTTGCCGGTGCTGGCCGTCACCGTCAGGTCGGGCCCGGTGGTGACGGCCAGCGGGGCGACGACCACGTCCACGCCGTACGTGTTGGGGGTGGCGGGAGCGCGCGGACCGGGCACCTCCGCCCGGAACGGGTTGGTCAGCGTGAGGGTGCCGATGTCCAGACGGTCCTGGGCGAGGCCGGGGTCGCCCTCGAACGCGACGGCGACGACGCGGGCGCCCATCGAGGCCTCGCCGGGCAGTGCCACGCTCGTCGAGTAGGGGGTGGTACTGGTGACCGAGTGCAGCGGTGCGGCGGCCAGCAGCCAGCGCTCCGGGAGCGAGGGGTGGTGCACCAGTACCACCAGCGACCACCCGCCGAAGGTGCCTTCGCCGGCGGCGGTCTGCACGTCGGCCACGGCGTAGGTGCCGCTGGTGGTGACCATGTCGGTGACCTCGGCCACGGCCGTGTAGATGCCGCCGCCGGCGTCGCCCACGGCGTCCGCCGTCACTTGCCGAGGGCCGTTGGGGGTGACCAGCACCACTGCGCCACGCGCCGCCGGGTTGGGGGCGCTGGCGTCGCCGTCGGTGGTGTCGCCGCCCCACACGAGGAACGCCCGGCTGACGGTGCCGGCCAGTGCCAGGTCGGCGCTGGAGGAGTTGAACTGCCCGCCCGCCGTGTTCACGTAGGCCATCTCGTAGTTGTTGTGGTCGTTGGTCTGCGCGCCGAACTGGTCCGCAAGGGGGCAGGAGTTGGAGCCGGCGCACGTGAGGACGGTGTTGCCGATCGCCTGCACGGCCCCGTGCGCCGTCTCTGCCGCCAGGAGGCCGTTCACCTGGCCGACGGTGATGGTGATCGGATCGCTGGTGACGTTGGCACCGGGAGGAGCGGACACCACCGGTGCGAACGTCAGGGAGGCAGGTGCCGTCGGGCTGAGACCGATCGTGAGGACGAGATCCGCCACCCCGCCGGCGTCCAGCCCTGTGACGGTGCAACTGACGGCGCCGGTGCACGACCAGTCGCCGGTGGCGGCAACGACCGCTGGCAGGCCGGGGCGCATCGTGTCGATCCGGCGGAACGCTGCTCCGGCAGGCAGCGGGAGGTCGATGGTGACGGCGCCGGCCGGGTTGCTGCCGGTGTTGGCGACGGCGACGCCGAGGCGCAACTCGCCGCCGGCGACGGCGGGGCTGAGCTGCGCCGTCGTGATGGCCAACGATGCGGGCGTGCCGGCGGTGGTGGAGGTGGCCGGCGCCGTGGTGGGCACGGCGGGGACCGGGGGCACCTTGGCGGCGGTGGTGTCGGTGGTGACGGCGGGGCCGACCGTGCCGGAGGGCGTGCTGGCCGGCGGTTCGGTGGCGGACGGCGGATCCGGGGCGGTGGAGGTGGTGACGGTGGTCGGCGCGGCGACGGTGGTTGGCGCGGTGACGGTGGACGAGCCCTGGACGCCCGGGCCGGGGGTGGGCGATGGGACGGTGGCGGCCGGCCCCGTGGCGGCCGCCCCGGCGCCCTCGTCGCTGCCGCCGAGCGCGGCGACCGCCAGCGTGGCGACTGCGGCGACGGAGGCCGCGGCGGCTCCGGCGCCGGCGACGAGTTGCTGGGCCTTCGGCAGCCGGGCGAACCAGCCGGTGATCCCGCCACCGCCCAGCCCGCTCAGGTAGGCGGCGGCCGGCACACCCAGCAAGGCGGGCAGCAGCGCCGCCCGCAGCGTGGTGTTGGTGGCTGCCAGCTCGCCGACCAGGGCGCTGCAGGAGGGGCACCCGTCGAGGTGGGCGTCCACCTTGCGGCGGTCGCGGGCGGACAGCCCGTCGCGCACATACGCACCGAGGTTGGCGGAGCAGGTGCGGCAGTCCGTTGCCGTCTGCTCGCGCAGGTGCGCCTGGAGGTATGCCTGGCGCAGCCCCTCCCTGGCGCGATACGCCAGCGCGGCCACGGCGTTCGGGGCCAGGCCGAGCAGGGGTGCCACCTCCGACGCCGGCCGGCCTTCCACCTCGGTGTGCCACAGCACCAGCTGCCAACGCTCCGGCAGGGTGGCGAAGGCGGCCGCAGCCATCGCCCCGTCCTCCTGCTGGGTGGCCGCGTCGAGCAGGGCGAGGTTCACGTCGTCGGCCAGGTCGTCGGTGGGCTCTTCCCGGCTGCGGCGCATCCGGTCGTAGAACACGTTCCGCACGGCGGTGATCAGGTACGGGCGGAAGGACACTTCGGGGCCGCCACCGCGCTGCAGGGCGCGCAGGACGCGGGCAAACGCCTCCGACACCACGTCGTCGGCGTCGGCCCGCGAGCGTGTGAGGGCGCGGGCCGCGCTGCGGGCCGCGTCGGCATGGCGGCGGTACAGCTCGCCGTAGGCGTCCGCGTCGCCCTTGCGCGCGCCGACGATCAGCTCTGCGTCGCCCTGCTGTCGCATCGTGGTGGTGCTCGTCACGGATTCCTTCCGCCGTGTCGCGGCTGGTCAGCCTATGTCGGCGAACTTCAGTGCTGTGTCGACGTCATGATCCGGGCTCGATGACGTCATTCCCGTGTGCAGCGAGCCCGACGAACCGTCCAGACCTGGGTCCACCAGATCGAACTGGGGTGGGGTGAGCGCGCCGCCACCACGGCCCGCAGCCTGGTCCCGCTCCTCACGCCCCTGCCGGCGTCGGACTTCCTCGCTGCCGGCGAGGCTGCCGCCATCCGCGGCCATGGCCTGGACGACGTCATTGCCTGGTTCCGCCTGCTCGCCCGCCGGTCCCGGCCGATGCGCGGGTTGCTGGCTCGCGGTGGGCTGGTGGATCTGGCCGCCGGCTGGGCTGATGGTGTGCTGCGCAGCGAGTACGGAGAAGAGCAGGTGGTACCCCTCGCGTTGCTGCGCCTGCGGCTGGAGCAGCAGGTGGCGCTGGCCACCCGGCACGGCCGCCGCCCGGGCGACGACCTGGCGCTGGTGGCGGCCAGCGTGGGCGGCGGCAGTGCCGAGCGTCAGCGTGTCGTCCAGCACGCCCGTGCCCTGTTCGCCGGTGGCGAGCCGATGGCAATGGCCCCCAACGGAACACTGCTCGTGCTGGTGACGCGTGGTCCGTCGCTTCACGCCCGTACACTGGCGTTCGAACAGGCCGTCCGTGCCGACGACTGCCTGCACAACACGACGATCCGGGTGTGGGTCGAACCGCTGGCCATGGCGGCCGAGCACGTCGACTCGCACCTGCTCGGCCTGGCGAGCTGAGGGTCTCTCCCGTCGACCCTCAGCTCGCCGCCTTCTCCTTCCGGCCCGTCTCGTACACTCCGGGCGTGCCGTCCCGCCGCCTCCGCCGCCCGCTCGCCTGCGCCGTCGCGCTCGGGTTGGGCCTGGTGGCGTGCGACAACGGCGGAGGGTCGGGTGCCAGCACCACCTCCAGCACCATGGTGGTCACCACCACGTCCCGTCCCGACGACGGCGTGTTCCGCGTCGGGCTGGTGCTGCCCACGGTGGGAACGGGTGCCGAGATCGGCGCGTCGTTGGAGGCCGCCGTCCAACTGGCCGCGGACGACATCAATGACGCCGGCGGGGTGAACGGCCAGCGGGTGGAGATCCTCCAGCGCGACGAAGGTGACGGGGCGTCCTCCGCCGAGGTCGCCATCCAGGACCTGCTGCAGCTGGGCGTGGACGCCATCATCGGGCCCACCTCGTCGGCCGACGTGCTGGGCACGCTGCGCCGCCCCGTCACTGCTGGGGTGCTGACGTGTGCCCCGACGGCCACGGCCCTCGCACTCGACGGGTTCCCCGACTCCGGCCTGCTGATCCGCACCATTCCCAGCGACTCGCTGCAGGCTGCCGCGATCGCCCGGGTGGTGGAGGAGTCCGGGAACGACAATGCCGCCATCGTCTACCTCGACGACGCCTACGGCCGCCCGCTGGCGCGTGCGGTGGAGGCCCAACTCCGCCGGGAGGGCGCCGCGATCACCACGCTGGCGGGGTTCACGGCATCGGCCGACTCGCTGGACGAGGCGGCGGCCACTGTGGCTGCCGCGACACCGGACGTCGTGGTGGTGGTGGCGGACGCCGCCAACGGCACCCAGGCCATCGCTGCGCTCGCCGAGGTGCTCGACGACCGAGTGCCGTTCGTGGTCAACGATGCGCAGCGCCGGCCCGCCGCCAGCGCTCAGCCGCTGCCGGCGGCGCTGCTGGCCCGGGTGACGGGTGTTGCCCCGGCTGCGTTCAGCGGGTCGAGCTCGTTCTCCGCCGCGCTGGCGCAGGAGGCACCCGACGTCACCGGGCTGTACGCCCACACCGGCTACGACTGCCTCAACCTCATCGCACTCGGCGCGGCGGCATCCGGCTCCACCCGGCCGGCCACGATCGCCGCAGCCATCACCGCGGTCAGCGGCGGGGGCACCACCTGCACCTCGTTCTCCGCCTGCGAGGACGGCCTGCGGGCCGGCCGCAACATCGACTACGACAGCCCCGCGGGCGTGCTGGCCATCGGCCCCACCGGCGACCCGGTGGCCGCCGTGTTCGAGCAGTTCGCGTTCGAGGACGGCCGCGACGTCACCGTGCGCCGCTTCAGCGTGGGCGACGGCTGAGCCGACGCGGGCGTCAGCGCGCCAGGCTGTGCGCCAGGTCCTCCGGGCTGACCACGTAGCCGGTGTAGAACGGGCCGAACTCGCCGTAGACGGCGGACGCCTGATCGAACCGCATGGTGTACACGACCTGCTTGAGGTCGTCGGGGTGCACGGCGAACAGGGTGACGCCCCACTCGTAGTCGTCCAGGCCGGTGGAGCCGGTGACGTACTGCACCACCCGCCCGGCGAACTTGCGGCCGCTGGCGCCGTGCTCGTGCATGAGCGCACTGCGGTCCTCGAACGGCAGGGTGAACCAGTTGGCGTCGGCGCCACGGCGCTTGGACATCGGGTAGAAGCACCACGCCGGCATGTGGTGGTTCTTCGGCGGGATGTCCGGGTACAGGCGGGCGTTCAACATGGCCTCCGGCATGCCCTGGGTGTACTCGCTGAACTCGGTGAGGCTGACGTAGCTGTCCACCACGTCCAGCCCGGCCCGCTGCAGCGCGGTCTGCAGGTGGCGCAGTTCGCGGAGGTCCTCGTGCATCGCCATGAACCCGACATCGGCCTTGTGGCCGAGGATGTTGACGCAGACCACCTGGCCACCTGCGGCCACCGTGGCGTGGACGGCGTTGACCACGGCGTCCGGGCGGATGCTCGCGGTGGGGCGGCAGAACAGGTGCAGCACCCCACGGCCGACGGACGGGCTGATGGCTTCGCTCATCCCGCCAGGCTACGGGTGCCCGCCCCTACCGGGCCAGCCGTTCCGGCGCGTAGACGTTGAACCCGCCGTCGCGCACGAAGCCGGCGAGGAACAGGTTGGCCCGCCGCGCCGTGTCCACCGCCAGTGCCGTGGGTGCGCTGACGGCCAGCACGGTGGCAAAGCCGGCCGCCCATGCCTTCTGCACCATCTCGAAGCTGGCGCGTCCGCTGACGAACAGGCCGAGGCCGGTGGCGGGCAGCCGGCCGTCGAGCAGCAGGCGACCGACCACCTTGTCCACGGCGTTGTGGCGGCCGACGTCCTCCCGGGTCAGCAGGATCTCCCCGTCGGGGCCGAACGCCGCCGCGGCGTGAACCGCACCGGTGCGGGCGAAGAGGCCCTGGCCGTCGCGCACCCGCGCCGGCACGCCGGCCAGCACCTCCAGCGTGTGCACGGGCGTGCCGGCGGCGAGCGGGACGAGGCGTTTGCACAGGTCGTCGATGGCGTCGTTGCCGCACAGGCCGCAACTGCTGGACGTGGTGCCGAGCCGCGGTGTGGGGGCAGGCGCACGGCCGCCGGTCTCCACCGTCACGATGTTCCACGCCGACTCGTCGGCCGAGCCGTTGGCGCAGTACCGCACGCCGGTGACCGGGGCGCCGGCGAGCAGGCCGTCGCCGTGGCAGAACCCGACCGCCAGCTCGTAGTCGTGCCCGGGGGTGCGCATGGTGGTGGCCACGGCGACGCCGTCCAGTTCGATGCGCAGCGGCTCCTCCACCACGAGGTCGTCGGGGCGGCGGGCGGTGGCGGGTGCAGGGCCGTTCGCGGCACCGTCGAGCGTCACGCGGGTGACCAGCGTGGTCTCGGTCCGCCCCCGTGCGGGGCCCTGTGCCGGCATGGGCCGAACGGTACCGAGGATTGCGCGATCGTGCACGCCCTGCCGAGTACTGTCCGCGCCATGGAGTCGCAGAACAACGGCCGGATCTTCGCTGCGGAGCTGGTGGGCACGGCGGTGCTCATGCTGGGAGGGCCGGGTGTGGCCGTCCTGGCCGCCGATGCGGTCGGTGTGCTCGGCATCGCCCTCGGCTTCGGGTTGTCGCTGCTGATCATGGCGTACGTCATCGGGCCGATCAGCGGTTGCCACATCAACCCGGCGGTCACCCTCGGCCTGCTGCTGGCCCGCAAGATCAACGGGGCGCATGCCGTGTTCGCCTGGTTCGGCCAGCTGTTCGGCGGCATCGGTGGGGCGGCCATCGTCTATGGCATCGCCTCAGGGCGCGACGACTGGAAGCGCGGCCAGTTCGCCGCCAACCTGTGGTCCGGCAAGTACTTCGGGCTCGGGTCGGCGATCGTCGTGGAGGTGGTGCTCACCGCCCTGCTCGTGATGGTCGTGCTGTTCACCACCACCAAGAAGTTTGCCCCCGGGATGGGTGGCCTCACGGTCGGCCTGACCTTGACGCTCATCCACCTGATCTCGATCCCGGTGGACAACACGTCGGTGAACCCGGCCCGCAGCCTGGGTGCGGCCCTGTTCGCCGACAAGACCATCAGCGGCCAGGCGGACTGGGCGGCGCTGCAGCAGGTGTGGGCGTTCATCGTCTTCCCGCTGATCGGTGCGGTGGTCGGCGTGCTGATCTGGCTGATGCTCGACGACAGCCGGCTGGAGGACACCATGCTGGCGGCCGTCCCCGGCCTGGACGACGTGCGCGACGCGCTGGACCATGTCGCCGACGAGGCCGTCGATGCCGTGGAGGACGTGGTCGACTGACCGCCGTCCGGCGGGAGCCTTCAGACCGGCAGGAGGGCCACCAGTTCGGCACGCACGGCCGGGCCCATCGGCGGCTCCGGCGGGCGGTTCTCCCGGTCCTGCCAGGCGGCCAGCACGCGGGCGCTGACGTCGGTGTCCTTCATCATCGCGTCGGGCGTGGACAGCAGGTTGAAGCTGCGGAAGAACGCCCGCAGCACCACGGCGTCGCTGCGCATCGCCGGCACCAGGCCGTCGCGGAACACGCTGCGCATGAACGTGCGCGGGTCGGTGGCGTCGCCGTCGGGGTCCTCGCCGGCCAGCAGAGCAGCCGCCACCCGGCGGGCCTCGGCGTCCTGGTCCACCCCGGCGCGGTACCACGGGAAGACTTCCTCCTGGAGCGCCCGGTCGTACGCCAGGAGCATGGCGGTGGGGTCGTCCGGGTGGGTGGCCACGGCCTCGGCCATGAGGTGCGCCCCCCAGAAGGCGAACGCGCAGCCACGGCCGTACAGCGGGTTGCTGCAGATGACGGCGTCGCCCACGGGGATGAACCCGGTGGCCACCGGCACGCCGTCCTTCACGTACTGGCGGTGGCGGTTGAGCAGCCCGGCCATCACATGCACGTCGGGGGTGATCGGTTCGGCCCGGCCGTCCAGCCAGGGTGCGGTGGCCACCAGGTTGCGGGCGCAGTGGTCGAACGTGGCCGGGTCGGCCAGGCGCTTGCGCAGCTCGTCGTCCGAGGTCGGCGTGGCCAGCGTGACGCTGAAGGTCTGGTTGTCGCCGACGAACACGCCGTACTTGAGGTAACCGAGGTCGCCGCCGATCGGGCCGGTGCGCGGCGGGTACTCCTCGCCGTCGCGCAGGCGGTAGAAGCGGCTGAAGTAGACGATGCCGGTGTCCTCCACTTCCTCCGCCACAGGCTCGGTGCCGGCAGCCTGCAGCCAGTCGCTGAGGGAACTGCGGCGGCCCGCAGCCACCACCACGAGGTCGGCGGTGAGCTCGCTGCCGTCCTCCAGGTGCACGCCGGTGACGCGGAGTGGCTGCTCGGTGCGGTCCAGCAGCACACCGTCCACGCCGGTGCCCACGTGGAAGCGGACGTCGCCTTCCTCCATCGCGGTGCGGCGCAGGACCCACTCGAACGTGGTGCGCCGGCAGGCCAGCATCGCCAACTCGTCGTCGTCGGGCTGGCGTTCGAAGTTGGTGATGGTCGGCGGCAGATCGTCGCCGAAGCGCATCTCGGTGGCGCCCTCGCGCAGCAGCGCGGCGTAGACGTCCGCGTAGTCCTTCTTCAGCAGGCCCACCAGGCGGGCGAGGAAGGCGTGGCTGTGGCGCACCTGGGGCGCGCCGCGGCGGTCCCACTCGAAGGCCTCGTCGGCGGACGCCGGCATGGGGGTGGGGTCGCGCTCCACCACCGTGACCTCATGGCCCTGCCGGGCCAGCACCATGGCCGAGCCGAGCCCGGCGACACCTCCACCCACCACGATCACGTGCATGCGGCGAACCCTAGGTGGGGTGGTCGCAGCGTGTCGTGTCGGGCGAGTGTGGCGTGTGTCGGGGTGTCAGGCGGCGACGAGGGTGCGCGGCTCCACGGGCTGGGGCTCGTGGGGCAGGGCTTCGGTGGAGGGGATGAAGTGCTCGTGCGCGGCGGCGGACTCGAGGATCCCGACGGGCCACCAGGCCAGCGGGCTGTCGGCGTCCAGCAGGGGGTGCCACAGGACGCCCATGTCCGACAGGTCGGCAGTGACCAGGCGGTCCACCGCCCAGACGAAGAACACGGCGCGGGTGTCGTGGTAGTGGCCGTCGTGGAAGCGGGGGCGGTCGGCGCGCACCTGGTCGAGCGTGGCCGCGGCGCCACGCTCCCGGATGGAGACGAGGAGGGAGCGGAGGAACTCGTGGTGTGTCATGGCGTCAGTATCCGGGGCGAGATGCCGAGGAAACTGCTGATCTGCTGCCAGAATTGACAAGATGGCAGCGGAAAACGTGGTACTCGACCGGATCGACAGCGAAATTCTCGCCATCCTGCGCGACGATGGGCGGATTCCGTACCAGACCCTGGGAGACCGTGTGCACCTGTCGGCCAACGCCGCCGCCGAGCGGGTGCGCCGACTGGTGCGCCTCGGGGTCATCCGCACGTTCACGGTGGACATCGATCACTCCCGGCTCGGGCGCGACCTGGAGGCAGTCATCGAGGTGCGCACGACGGATCAGGACCGCTTCCGCCGCGGTGCGCTGACCTGCCCGGAGGTCACCTGGCTGGCCTACATCACCGGCCGGGCGGACTTCCAGGTGCACGTCGCCTGTGAGGGTACGCCCGGGCTGAACGCCCTGCTGCAGCGGTTCACCCGGGAGTTCGGCGTCACCGAGACGCAGACCACGGTGGTGCTCGAACGGGCTCGCTGATGCAGGTGTTGCCGCATTAGCAGTCAAGGGTTTAGAGTGCTAGCACTCACGTGCCGGGAGTGACAGCCCGGTGCGACCACCCAACCACCCCTCATCGTGGAGGAACACAATGCCGAAGCAGATCGCGTTCGACGAGGCCGCTCGTCGCTCCCTCGAGGCGGGCATGAACAAGCTCGCCGACGCCGTCCGCGTCACGCTCGGGCCGAAGGGCCGCAACGTCGTGCTGGAGAAGAAGTGGGGCGCCCCCACCATCACCAACGACGGTGTCTCCATCGCCAAGGAGATCGAGCTCGAGGACCCGTACGAGAAGATCGGCGCCGAGCTGGTCAAGGAAGTCGCCAAGAAGACCGACGACGTCGCCGGTGACGGCACCACCACCGCCACCGTGCTGGCCTGGAGCATGGTCCGCGAGGGCCTGCGCAACGTGGCCGCCGGCGCCAACCCGATGACCCTGAAGAAGGGCATCGAGGCCGGTGTGGCCGCCGCCGTCGGCAGCATCAAGGACCTGGCCAAGGAGGTCGACTCCAAGGACCAGATCGCCCAGGTCGCCAGCATCTCCGCCGCCGACACCGAGATCGGCTCGATGATCTCCGAGGCCATCGACAAGGTGGGCAAGGACGGCGTCATCACCGTCGAGGAGAGCCAGACCTTCGGGATGGAGATGGACCTCGTCGAGGGCATGCGCTTCGACAAGGGCTACATCAGCCCCTACTTCGCCACCGACATGGAGCGCATGGAGGCCTCGCTGGACGACGCCTACATCCTGCTCGTGTCCTCGAAGATCAGCTCGGTGCGCGACATGCTGCCGGTGCTGGAGAAGGTCATGCAGTCGGGCAAGCCGCTGGTGATCATCGCCGAGGACGTGGACGGCGAGGCGCTGGCCACCCTGGTGGTCAACAAGATCCGTGGCACCTTCAAGTCCGCCGCCGTGAAGGCCCCGGGCTTCGGCGAGCGCCGCAAGGCGATGCTGCAGGACATGGCCATCCTCACCGGTGGCCAGGTCATCAGCGAGGAAGTCGGCCTGAAGCTGGAGAACACCACCATGGACCTGCTCGGGCGGGCCAAGAAGGTGATCATCACCAAGGACGAGACCACCATCGTCGAGGGCGCCGGCTCCGAGGACGACATCAAGGGCCGCATCAACCAGATCAAGGCCGAGATCGACAACACCGACTCGGACTACGACCGGGAGAAGCTGCAGGAGCGCCTGGCCAAGCTGAGCGGCGGCGTGGCCGTCCTCAAGGTCGGCGCCGCCACCGAGGTGGAGCTGAAGGAGAAGAAGCACCGCATCGAGGACGCCGTGTCGACGACGAAGGCGGCCATCGAGGAGGGCGTGGTGCCCGGCGGCGGCGTGGCCCTGCTGCGCAGCCAGGCCGCGGTGCTGGCCGTGGCCGAGACCCTGGCCGGCGACGAGGCCACGGGCGCCCGCATGGTGGCCAAGAGCCTGGAGGCCCCGATCAAGCAGATCGCCGAGAACGCCGGCATGGAAGGCGGCGTCGTGGTGGAGAAGGTCAAGAACCTCAGCGGTTCCGAGGGCCTCAACGCCGCCACCGGCGACTACGTCGACCTGGTGAAGCTCGGTGTCATCGACGCCGCGAAGGTCACCCGCTCGGCGCTGCAGAACGCGGCCTCGATCGCGGCCCTGTTCCTCACCACCGAGGCCGTCGTGGCCGACAAGCCGGAGAAGGACGCCCCCGCCATGCCCGGCGGCGGCATGGAAGACTTCTGAGCGCAGGCTTCTGAGCGCCAGCGCTCGCTGAAGGCCCCGGGGTTCGCCCCGGGGCCTTTCCCGTTCTAGGCCACCGCGACCGCGGCGGTGCCGGGGAGCTCGTACTCCTCGCCGGTGGTGAGGATGATCACGACGGCGGGAGGCACCTCCGGCTGCCAGGCGAAGCCGTAGGTCAGCACCACGTAGCCGCCGTGGAGGTCGAGGTCGGCCACACCGACGCCGGCCTCGCCGAGGTCGATCGTCAGGTGCATGTCGCCGCCGGTGGTCGGCACGACGTGGAGGCTGGTGCCGTCCAGCCAGGCCAAGCGGCTGCCGTCACGGGTGATGGTGAACGCCCGCGGGCAGTCGGTGCAGTCGCCGTACGACGCGGCCACGCCGAGATCGGCAGCAGTCGGCGCCCACCCGCCGTCGAGGGCCACGGCGAAGAAGGAGCGGACCACCTCGTCGAACCGCTCACCCACCACCAGCCCGGTCTCGCTGAGGTGCAGGCGCGAACTGCCGGACTCCCAGCCGCCGAAGTCCTCGAGGACCGTCACCATCTCGCCGGTCTCGAGGTCCAGGGTGAAGAGCTCGCCCTGAGCGGACTCCAGCCCGGCGGACTGGTCGTGCTGGCGTTCCAGCAGCAGCAGCGGCCGCCCGCCGACGGTGGTCGCGTCGTGGATCGTGTACCACCCCGCCACCACGTCGCCCGCAGGGATGAGCTGGTCGAACAGGTTCACCGGCTCGGCTCCGTAGGCGGCGATCCGCAAGGGGACGGTGTCGCCCATCTCGTGCAAGCCGGGGCCACCCACGCCCGTGGCGCGCTGCGCGATCACCGAGCCGTCCGGCGCCTGCACCGCAGCAGCCATCGGCGCCGTGGTCCACACCAGGTCCACGGCCGCTGTCACGAAGTGCACGCCGCCGGCGCCAGCCACGAGCGTGGGGAAGCCGTCCTCCAGCGGGGGCACGTCGACGTCAGGGCTCGTCGTGGTGGTGCTGCCGGACGGAGCGGTGGGCGGGACCGTGGTGTCGCCGGGGTCGGCCAGCGAGATGGTCACCCGACCCGCCATCGGCACGGGGAAGGACGCCCCGGTCCGCAGGTCGAGGATCGTGCCCGGTGCGTCGGCTCGGGTGATGGCGGCGTAGTCGTCGGCCAGGTCCAGCTCGACGACGCGGGCGCCGTCCGGAATGGCGACGGTGCGCGGCTCGGTCCCGTCCGACACGACCAGGCCGTTGCCCTCCACCCACGCCACGGTGCGACCGGAGGCGGACACGCTGAACAGCCGGGGGGCATCGTCGGCGTCGTCCAGCGGTGGCCGTACGCCGGCACCGAGGAAGGTGGAGATGTCGTACTGGCCGTCCTGTGTCAGGCGCAGGGGAGTGCGTCCACCGGCGAACAGCGTCCCCTCGCCCACCAACTGGTCAGCGCTGTAGGTCAGCCGCGTGGGCTCGCCCTCCACCGGGAACATCAAAGGTTCCGCCGGGCGAGCGCCGCCCAGCGGGTACTCGTAGACGGCCCGGAACCCGGCCCACTCGCCGCTGTACAGGGCGGTCCCGTCGGCGCCGACATCCAGCAGCCCTTCGTCGCTGACGATCGTGCCGCCGGGGAGTTGGAAGGCGACGTCGCCCTGCAGCCCGCTCTCGATGTGCGTGGTGGTGTAGCCGGTCTCGGACGGCGACACCAGATCCATCCCGCCGCCCGACGCCACGACGACGGTCAGGTCGGCGGGCCATGCTCGAGTCGCCGCGGGCGAGCCGGTGGTCGTCGTCGTGCCGTCGGCGGGGCGGACCCGTGGGTCGCTGTCGCGGACCAGCACCACCGCCGTGATCGCCGCGGCAGCGGCGGCCAGCGCGGCACCGACCCACAGCAGGCTGCGGCGTGGGCCGTGGACCCGTTGCGGCCGTGCTGCCGGCGACCGTGGCAGGGCTGGCGCGGGCGGGGCGTCCTGCACCGCGGCCGACAACATGGCCCGGATGCGGGTGTCCAGTTCGTCGTTCATGACAGCACGCTCCTCAGGGTCTCCCGGGCGCGGGCGAGCTGCTTGCGCACGCTGCCCTCGCCGACGTCCAGCAGGTCGGCGACCTGGGCGGGCGTCAGGTCCTCCCAGTACGTGAGGAAGACCACCGCCCGCTGTTGCGGGCTGAGGGCGGCGAGCGCGCGGTGGGCGTCGACTGACGGCTCGCGGTCCCGCGCCGGTTCAACGATGGCGGCCCGGCGTTCCCGGGTCGTTCGGCGGGCGTCGCTGCGCCGCACGGACTGGGCGCGGTGGAGCACGGCCCGGAACAGGTAGGCCCGCGGGTTGGCGACGTCGCGCCAGCCGGGTGTGCGGAAGGCGGCCAGGACGGCGTCGGTCACCACGTCCGGGGCGTCGGCCGGGCCCACCAGCACGGTGGCGTAGCGGGTCAGCTCGTCGGCGTGGCGGCGGTAGATCGCGACGTCGTCGTCCACGATGGTCATCATCGCCCCTGTGACGCCACCGCCCCCGCCACCGGGTGACAGTTGGAGGGTTTCGTGATCACCTCCGAGCCGGAAACCCTCCGACCCGGGTCAGCCGCCGGCGACGGCGGGGATGATGCTGACGGTCTCTCCGGCGGGGACCGGGGTGTCCAGGCCCTGGAGGTAGCGGACGTCGTCGTCGGCGACGAACAGGTTGACGAACTTGCGCAGCGCGCCGTCCTCGTCCAGCAGGCGGTCCCTGAAGCCCGGGTGGGCGGCGTCGAGGTTGGTGATGACGTCCGCCAGCGTGGCGCCCTCGACCTGCACGGTGGAGGCGCCACCGGCCATCGGGCGAAGGGTGGTGGGGATGCGAACGGTCACTGCCATGGGCAATACGCTACCGAACCGGTCGGGATTTCAGGCAGTTCGCCGGCTGGTTGCTGGCGCCGTGCGGGCGAACGTCACGCCGGTGCGATCGACGGCCACGGGGCAGCGGCCTCCAGCTGGGCGGCCACCCGCACCAGCACGTCCTCCCGCCCGTGCGCGGCGACCAGCTGCACGCCCACCGGCAGGCCGTCTGGCGTGCGGTGCAGCGGCAGGCTGACGGCCGGCTGGCCGGTGACGTTGAACTGGGCGGTGAACAGCAGCAGCTCGCCGACCCGGCGGCCACCTTCCGGCCCGGCGAGGTAGCCGATCGGCGGAGGCGGGGTGGCGATGACCGGGGTGACCAGGAGGTCGAACCCGTGCGGATGCCCCTCACCCTCGGGGTGCCACCAGCGCAGCATGTCGCGCACCCACAGGTGCTGGCCGTGCACGGCGGCGAGGTAGTCGGCGGCGCTGATGCTCCGGCCCATCTCGGCGAACAGCAGGTTGTCCGGCTCCAGGTCGTCCTCCCCGGCCGGCCGGCCCAGGATCGATTCCAGCTCGTTCAGGTCGTTCAACGTGCAGGCCGCGATGACCGTGAGGTACCGGCGGGGAAACTCAGGGTCGGCCAGCGCGGCCGGTGCCGACACCTCCACATGGTGACCCAGCCCCTCCAGCAACCTCGCCGCCTGCTCCACGCCGGCGATGCACTCGGCGTCCACGGCCCCGCCCATCGCCACCCCGCTGAGCACGCCGATGCGCAGCCGCCCCGGCGGCACGCCCACCTCGTCGGCCAGTGGCCGTTGCAGCGCAGGGGCCACGTACAGGTCGCCCGGCTCGTAGCCGGCGACGGCGTCCAGCACGGCGGCCGCGTCGCGCACGCTGCGGGTGACGGCACCGTCGATCGTGGCGCCCGCCCAGCTCTCACCGGAATCCGGCCCGGCGCTGACCCGGCCGCGCGTCGGCTTCAGGCCGACCAGCCCGCACTCGCTGGCCGGGATGCGGATCGAGCCACCGCCGTCGTTGGCGTGCCCGACGGCCACGATGCCCGCGGCGACCGCGGCCGCCGACCCACCGGACGAGCCGCCGGTGGAATGGTCGAGGTTCCACGGGTTGCGGCTCGGCCCGTAGGCCAGCGGCTCGGTGGTGATGGTGCTGCCCCATTCCGGCGTATTGGTCCGCCCGATGGCCACGAACCCGGCATGGCGGAACCGGCGGTACAGGAAGCTGTCGTGCGGGGCCCGGTAGTCGATGCCCTTCAGTGCCCGGGTGCCCATGTGGTGCGGCTCCCCGCCGATCGCGCACTGGAGGTCCTTCACCACCATCGGCACGCCGGTGAACGGCCCGCCGCGGCCCGTGTCCGTCGCCGCGGCCTCGGCCAGCGCGGCCTCGAAGCGGGGGTGGATGATGGCGTTGATCGCCGGGTTGCGCTGCCCGGCGGCGTCGATGGCGGCGCCCACCAGTTCGCCCGGCGTGACCTCGCCGCGGCGGACCAGTTCGGCCTGACCGGTTGCGTCGAGGGCGAGCGCGTCGTCGAGGTGTCCCATGGTGCGAACCCTACGCGGTCCCCGGTGGGCCTGTGCCCTCCTAGCCTTGACCCGATGCGAGTGCTGGCCGCGGTGGACAAGTTCAAGGGCACTGCCACCGCCGCCGAGGTGGCGGCGGCCATCGGCCACGCCTGCTGGGAGCTCGGCCACGAGTGCGTCGAACTGCCGGTGGCCGACGGGGGTGAGGGCACGCTGGAGGCGCTCGGCGGTGCCAACCGCACCAGCACCGTCACCGGCCCGCTGGGCGACCCGGTGCAGGCGGAGTGGCGGCTGCACCGTGGGACGGCCGTCATCGAGATGGCCCGCGCCTCCGGCCTGACGCTCGTGGGTGGTGCCGAGGGCAACGACGCCATGGCCGCCACGACCACGGGCACGGGCGAGCTGATCGACCAGGCACTGGACCTCGGGGTGAAGCGGATCATCGTCTGCCTCGGCGGGTCCGCCACGACGGACGGCGGCCTCGGCTGCGTGCGGGCGATCACCTCCCCGCACCGCCTCCGCGCCGTCCAGTTGCTGGTGGCGTGCGACGTGCAGACGCGCTTCCTCGACGCCGCCCCTGTCTTCGCCCCGCAGAAGGGCGCCACACCCGCGCAGGTGGACCTGCTGCGCAACCGGCTGGAGCGCGTCGCCCAGATGTACCAGGAGCAGTTCGGCCACGACGTGTGGGACGTGCCCGGCTCCGGTGCCGCCGGCGGGTTGGCCGGTGGGCTGGTGGCACTGGGCGGGCGCCTGCTGCCCGGCTTCGACCTGGTCGCCGACGAGGTGGACCTGCACGACCACATCGTCGCCGCCGACCTGGTGATCACCGGCGAGGGCTACCTGGACGAGCAGAGCTTCGAGGGCAAGGTGGTCGGTGGGATGCAGGCCTGGTGCGAGGACGCCGGGGTGCCCGTGGCGGCCATCGTTGGCGACGCCGCGCCGGAGGTCGCCGCTCGCATCCGCCACCGCTCGATCACCGCGGACCATGGTGCCGAGCGGGCACTCAGGGAACCGCTGTGGTGCATCGAGCACTCAACGTCAACCCTGCTGCGGGAGGTCGCCGGGGTCCGGTGATCGGCCCGGGAGGTGTGGCAAGGTGGCCGTCATGGACCCCGCCACGGAGCCCGCCGACCCGACTGCCCCGGCCGACCTGGCCATCGTCAACTGCACCGCCCTCGTGGGCACCACCACGCCGCGGGCGCAGTTCGCCCCCGGCGCCACCATCGAGATCCGCGACGGCCGCCTCAGCCGCATCGACGCCAACCCGCTGGAGCCCGTGCGCGCCCGGGAGGTCATCGACGCCCGGGGCATGGTCGCGATGCCCGGCCTGATCAACACCCACTCCCACGCGGCCATGACGTTCCTGCGCGGTGCGGCCGAGGACGTGGCGGTGTCCGCCTGGTTCAACGACTACATCTGGCCGATGGAGGTCAACGTCGGCGAGCGCGATGTGTACCTCGGCACGATGGTGGCTGCTGCGGAGATGATCGAGTGCGGCGTCACGACGTTCGCCGACCACTACTTCTTCATGGACGAGGCGGCGCGGGCGGTGGTGGACAGCGGCCTTCGGGCCAACCTCGGCTCCGCCTTCTTCAGCACCCAGGGCGACGACGGCCTGGCGGACTCCGTCGCGTTCGCCGAGCGGTGGTCAGGGGCTGCCGGCGGGCGGATCACCACCTGCATCGCCCCGCACGCCCCGTACACGGTGAACGACCAGCACCTCCGCCGGGCGGCCGACGAGGCCCGGCGCCTGGGGGTGAAGGTCCACCTCCATGCCTCGGAGGACATCGCCCAGGCGCGTTCCAGCATCACTTCCCGGGGGCTCACGCCGATCCAGGTCCTCGACGAGACGGGCGTGCTGGACGCCGGCACGATCATCGCCCACGGCAACGGGATCGTCGACGACGACATCCCCGTCCTGGCCCGCTACCGCGACCGCGTCGGTGTCACCCACGGGCCGAAGGGCTACTTCAAGTTCGCGCTCGGCCCGATCACGCCGATCGCCGCGCTGCGGGCTGCCGGTGTGCCGGTCGGGTACTGCACCGATGGTGTGGCCAGCAACAACACCATGGACATCCTCGAGTCCATGCGCGTCGCGGCCATCACCCAGAAGCAGATCGCCGGCGACGCCACCTACTTCAACGCCGGCATGGCGCTGGACATCGCCGGACCCGGCTCGGCAGCGGTGCTCGGGCAGCGCGGCGCGCTGGGGGAGTTGACGGTCGGCGCCCACGCCGACGTCATCCTTGTGGACCTGGACGGCTTCCACTGCCAGCCGGTGCACGATGTTGCCGCCGCGCTGGTGTACTCGGTTCAGCCCAGTGACGTGCGCACCACCATCGTCGGCGGTCGGGTGCTGATGCGTGACCGCCAGTTGCTGACGATCGAGCGCGAGCCGCTGCTGGCGGAGTTCCGCCTGCGGTCCAAGGAGATCACCGACCGCACCCACGGCCGGAGCATCCAGGACTACACGCCGTAGGCGCGCGGGTTCAGGCGCCGGCCGACGTGGGGGGTGCCGTGGTGCCCGTGGTGGACTTGCCGGCGATCTGGTCCAGCGTCTTGCCGGCCGTGTCGTCGCCCAGCAGCACCAGCACACCCGTGCCCTCCGGGTAGACCCCGGCCTCGTTGGGCACTGGGTTGGCCTTCACCTCGGGCGTCAGCCCACCCAGCGTGCGGGCGACGGACTCGGCGACCGCTTGTGCGTTGGCGTCCGTGGAGTCGTACACCACCTGCGTGGTGGCGAGCTTGGCCTGGGTGGGCGAGCAGTTGGTGGCCTCGGCCATCAGGAAGCCGATGCCGGACAGCGCCGTGGTCATCTTGCCGGCCGCGCCGTTCTGCGTGCTGCAGTTGGCCACCTGCACCTTGGTGCCGGTGGTGACGAGCGGCGGCTCCGTCGTGGTGGGGGGCAGGGTGATCGACGTGGTGGTGGCGTTGGGGTCGATCGAGGTGGTGGTGGTTGCCGCCGTGCCGCCGTTGCCGCCGCCAGGGCTCGACGACGAGTCGCTGTCGTTCATCTTGCGGAGGATGAGGAACCCGAGGATGAGCGCCACCGCCGTGATGACGAGTGCCACCGCCGACCCGACGGGGCCGTTGCTGCCCGTGGTCCGTGAGGGACGGCCCGCGTTGTCGTTGCTCATGGTGGCTCCTCTGGTTCTGAGTGGCCGGACGTCAGGCCTGTTCGCCGGCAGCCGCGCCATCGATGAGCGCCCGGCGGCGGCGCTCGCGGTGACGGCGGAGGCGGCGAACCACCAGCGGGTCGGCGAGCAAGGCCGCCGGATGATCGATCACCCGGTTGAGTTCGAGATTGTAGTCCTCCACGGAACAGCCGAATCGCGCGCGGATGGCCTGATGGCGGTCTTCGTCCAGCGTGAACCACGTGGCCTCGAACTCGATGATCGCGAGGTCGCGTTCGCTGAGGGGCTGTGCGTCGGTGGGGAGGTCGGTGGCACTCATGGCGCCCACAGCCTGCCCCGCGGCGGGCCCGGCGACCAAGCATCGAACACGTGTGCGCCGGGCGCGGCGAGTAGCGTGGCGCCCCATGCCGACCGCGCCGCGACCGTTCCTGATCGGGGTGGCCGGTGGCACCTGTTCGGGCAAGACCACCGTCAGCGAACGGCTCGCCGAACTCACCGGCGACGAGCACCTGGCGCTCATCAAGTTGGACTCGTACTACGTCACACGGGATCACCAGCCGATTGCCGAGCGCGCCCTCGCCAACTACGATCATCCCGATGCGTTCGACTGGGAACTGCTGAACGATCATCTCGCCGCGCTGGCTGCCGGGGCGTCGGTGCCGGTGCCGGTGTACGACTACGTGCACCACACCCGCAGCGGCGACGTGCAGATGGTGCAGCCGGCGAGGATCGTTGTCGTGGAGGGCATCCTCGTGCTCTACGAGCCGCGCCTGCGCGACCGGTTCGACCTGAAGGTGTACATCGACACCGATGCCGACCTCCGGTTCATCCGCCGGCTGCAACGCGACGTGGTGGAGCGCGGCCGCACCCCGGACAACATCATCGAGCAGTACCTCACCACGGTCCGCCCGGCCCACGAGCAGTTCATCGAGCCGAGCAAGCGCCACGCCGACGTCATCTTCCCGCAGGGGGGCCTCAACGAGCCGGCCCTCGAGGTGCTGCTGGCCCGCGTCCGGGAGTTGGTCGGGTGACCGGCGCCCGGCGGGCCGGCGTCGACGACCTTGCGACGGTCGTCGACGTGCTGGTGGCGTCGCACCTCGACTACGTCTGGGAGCGGTGGGCACTCCCCGGCGAGGACCGCCGCAGCCACCTCGAGGCGCTGTTCGCCGCGGACCTGCGGCGCTTCGGCCTGCCGCTGGGCGAGGTGTGGATGACGGAGGACGGCGCGTCCGCGGCCGTATGGATGCAGCAGGGGGCCTTCACGCTCGCGGCACCTGCGGCGGCCGACGAGGCGGCGACGGTGGCGCTGGCCGCGTTCGGCGACCGCCTGGCCATCGTCGACGACGTCGATGCCCACGTGCGCCGGGCCCGCCCGCCGGCGGACTGGTACCTGGCGACGATGGGCACCCTGCCGGCCGCGCAGCGCCGCGGCCTCGGCACCGCGGTGCTCGCCCCTCGGCTGGGCGCCCTGGACGCCACGGGCCAGACGGCCACGCTGGAGACCAGCGATGCCGGCAACCTCGGCTTCTACGGGCGTCTCGGGTTCGAGGTGGTGGCCACGCTGGATGCGCTGCCGCACGGGGCGCCGACCACCTGGGTGATGCGCCGGCGCGGAACGGCACCGCACTCGGCCGCCCACCACGGATAGCGTGGCCCGCCGAGTCGCCGGGTTAGCTCAGCTGGCAGAGCAACCGCCTTGTAAGCGGTAGGTCAAGGGTTCGATCCCCTTACCCGGCTCCACATGGCAACGATCCTGATGACGCTGGCGCTGTCGGACACGAGCGGGGCGTCGCTGGTGGCCCTGCGGTACGCGAGCGCACTGCGCGAGCGTGGTCACGAGGTGGCGCTCGCCTACGGGCCCACCGGCCGGCCCGGTGCACCACTGCACGCGCCGATCGTGCCCCGGTTCGAGGAGTTGGGCGCGGTCGCCGAGTACGTGCCGGCACTGGCCCGGCCCATCGGTTCGGCGGCGCCCGCCGCGGTCGCCGCGCTGGCCCGCCGGGTGGGGGCGGCGGCAATCGTCGGCATCCAGCAGCGCGACCGGGCCGTGGCCCTGCGAGCGGCTCGCCGCGTGGGGGTGCCCGGGTTGGTCACCTTGCAGAACCGGCACATCTTCTGGGGGGCGCCGCCGGTGCGGTTGGTCAAGCGCCGTTACTACCAGTGGCACCTGCGCCACGCCACGGCTGCCGTCTGCGTCAGCGACCATGTGGGCCGCGAGGCGGTGCAGCGCTTCGGCCTGCCCCCGGCCAAGGTGCATGTGGTCCGCAACGCTGTGGCGCCCTTCCCCACGGTGGCGCCGGAGGTGGCCGCGGCGGTTCGCGCCGAGTTCGCCGCAGAGGGTCGGGTGCTGCTGGCCAGCGTGGGGCGGATCGACCGGCAGAAGGCCCAGGACGTGCTGCTCGCCGCGCTCGCCATGTTGCCGCCGTCGTCGCTCCAGCGGCTGAGGGTGGTGCTGGTGGGCGGCACGACGATGGGGGCGCGGTCGGGCACCGCAACGGCGTTCCTCGCCGAACTGGAGGCCGGCGCCGAGCGGCTCGGGTTGCAGGACGTGGTGCGGTTCTCGGGTTTCCGCAGCGACGTCGCCGCAGTGCTGGCCGCCGCGGACGCCTACGTGCAGCCGTCGAGATGGGAGGGCTTCCCGCTGGCGCTGCTGGAGGCGATGACCGCCGGCCTGCCGGTGGTCGCCACCGAGGGCGCCGGTCGGCCGGACGGGTTCGTGGACGGCACGCACGGCTGGATCGTGCCCAGCGAGGACCCCGGCGCGCTGGCTGCCGCCCTCGAACGGATGCTGGCGCTGACCGCGGGGGAGCGGCGGGAGATGGGTGCGGCCGACGCTGCGCTGGTGGCCGCGGCCTACCGGGTGGAGGACATGACCCGCGGCTTCGTGGACGTCGTGGAGCGGGCGATCAGCGAGGCGTGAGCCAGGCTGAGAGGTCGCGCTCGATCAGCGTCTGGAGGCGACCGATGTCGTCGGCGAAGCCGGCCGTCAGTTCGTTGCGCACGGACGGCTCGATCGGCACCCGCTCCACCGACGCGTCCAGCAAGCGGCTGCGCAGGCCCGAACGCATCGAGCGGGGGATCACCTTGCGGACCGTGCTCCGCACCATGTTCGGCCGGGAGACCAACTGCGCGGTGAGGCGCCGCCGCGGTGTGCCCGACGGGTGCGGGCGGGGTACCCGCGCCGGCCGGAACGAGGGGTCCACGCCGATGAACTCGAACACGTCACGCAGGGTGCCTTGCGGGTCGCGTACGAAGTCGTCGTAGACGATGACCTTCATGTGCGCGGCAGGGAAGTGGGCCTGGAACCTGGCGATCTGTTCGGCGTAGAGGCCCATGGTGCGGTAATGCCACATGTGGTGCCAGCCGGCGGCGCGCCGCTCGGGCTCGGCGGCGAGTGCCGCGGGGAAGGGCAGCCGCTCGAAGCCGCGCATTGTCATGAACTGGTGACCGGAGTAGGCGCGGTCCGCCGGCTGGCGCAGCATCGCGATCAGCCGGGCGCCGGGCATGGCGGCGGCGACTCGCGCTGCCGTGCGTTCGTAGTACAGCGAACTGACCGAGGCCTCGCCGGCCACCTGGCCGGGCCGGGCGCCGTCGAACAGTGCCTCGTAGGCGGGCCGCTCGAGGACGGCGCGCCGTGCGATCCGCTGGCCGTCGCCGGGGTCGGTGAATGCCAAGGGGGCCTCGCCGAGGGCCCAGTAATGGGGCTCCTTCGGGGTGCTCATGAACACCTCGGGGTGCTGCATGAGGTACTCGTAGAGCGCCGTCGTACCCGACTTCGCCGCGCCGAGGATCAGGAAGTCGGGGAGCATGCGGCCAGTAGCGTACGGGGTCGTGCCGTCGGACCAGGGATTGCGGGTGGTGCAGGTCACCGGCAGATCCGTCGGGGGGGCGGCCGAGCATGTGCTGCTGCTCACCCGGCTGCTGGGGCAGCAGGGAGTGGAGGTGCAGGTGGCCCTGTTCGGTGCCGGCCCGCTGGACGACGCGCTGCGCGCCACGGGGCGGCCTGTGCACCAGTTGCTGCCGGGTGCCCGCGGCGGGGCCGCGGCGGCGTGGACCGCCGGGCCGGTGGGGTTGGCCACCGGGTTCGTGCGGCTGGTGCGGCTGCTGCGCCGCGAGCCGGTGGACATCGTGCACACCCACACCTCGGTCGCCGGGGTGGTGGGGCGGGCGGCCGCGGTGGTGGCGCGGGTTCCGGTGCGGGTGCACATGATGCACTCGGTGCCCGGCGCCCACCCCGGGCCGCGCTGGCGGCGGGCGGCAGGGCGGTGGGCGGAGCGCCTGCTGGCCCGTGTCACGACCGCCTACGTCGCCGGGTCGCACGCGGCCGCGGCGATGCTGCGCGACGGCCTGCCGCGGCGGGCACCGGAGGTGGTGACCATCCACTACTCGTTCGACCCGGAGGCCATGGCGGGCGGCGTTGCAGCCGCGGCCCTGCGCCGCAGCGCCTGGCACCCCGAGGGCGACGAGGTCGTGGTCGGCATCGTCGGCCGGCTGGAGCCGCAGAAGGGAGTGCTGGAACTGCTGCCGGCGCTCCCTCCGCTGCTGGGGGCTTCGCCCAGGACGCGGGTGGTGCTGGTGGGTGACGGCTCACTGCGGCCGGAGATCGAACGCTCGCTGACCTCCCTGGGGATCGCCCACCGGGTGCTGCTCACCGGCTGGGTGGAGCGCGGCGGCGAGGTGATGCCGGCGCTCGACGTGCTGGCCCTGCCGTCGCGCTGGGAGCCGTTCGGCATCGTCAACCTCGAGGCCGCGGCGGCCGGCGTGCCCGTGGTGGCGTACGCCGTGGACGGCGTGCCGGAGGTGGTGGCGGACGGTGTGACGGGTGTGCTGGTGCCGCCCGGCGACTCGGCCGCGTTCGTGGCGGCGCTGGGGCGGTTGTGCGCCGACCGCCCACGAAGGGCGGCGCTCGGGGCTGCCGGCCGGGCCCGGCTGGACGCCGAGTTCCTGCCGGCAGCGATGGCCGCGGCCCATCTGGATCTGTACCTGCGGCTGAGCGACGCCGACTCGCCGGCTTCGGGCTAGTGGGTGCCGGGGCGGAGGACGGCCAGCGGGGTCCGCAGCAGGATGGCCATGTCGCCCCAGAACGACCACTGGGCGAACCAGCGCTCGTCCAGTTCCAGCCGCTCGATCGGCAGCCGCTGCGACCGGCCGTTGATCTGCCACAGCCCGGTCAGCCCGGGACGCATGGCGCAGTAGATCTGCTGGTGGTGATCCGGCCGGGTGGCCAACTGGTCGCGCACGACGGGGCGGATCCCCACCAGGCTCATGTGGCCCACCAGCACGTTCCAGAGCTGGGGCAGCTCGTCCAGGCTGGTGCGGCGCAGCACCCTGCCGACACGGGTGATCCGCGGGTCGTCCGGGCGGACCTTGAAGTCGGCGGCCTCGAAGTGCTCGCGGTGGTCGTCGTGCATCAGGTGGTCGTCGGTGCCGGGGTCCAGGGTGCGGAACTTGACCATCGGGAATTCGTGGCCGCCACGGCCCACCCGGCGGTGGACGAAGAGCACCGGGCCGGTGCTGGTGAGGCGGATGATGGCCGCGATCACCGCCATCGTGGGCAGGGCGACCACCAGCCCGATCGACGCGCCGACGATGTCCACCAGCCGCTTGGCCATGGCGGGCAGGCCGTGCGGCGCATGGACGCCGGCGGGTTGAACGGCGGCGGCGGTCATGCGGAGCGAGCCCATGCCGGAGCGCGGTCACCCAGCAGGCCGGCGAGCCGGGCGGTGTCGGCGGCGAAGTACTGGTCGAGTTCCCGGCGCGTGGCTGCGGTGAGGGTGACGTCGCGCCGGCCTACACGGCGGATGCGGTCCCGGGCGGCGCGGGGGAGCACGGCGCGCACCACGGCGGAGCCGACACGGCTGTGGCGCAGGGTCCGCTCGGCGAGCACCAGCGGCCGGGCACGGACGGACCCCTCGTTGACCCGCCGGTTGCGCATGGCGAAGCCCTCGGGGTCGATGCCGATGTGAGTGGCGCAGCGGCGCAACACGCCGGCGGGATCCTGCTCGAACTCGGCGTGGTCCAGCACCAGCACCCGCGTGGCGCCGAAGGCGTCGGCGAACACCTCCAACTGCTCGGCGTAGTGGCCCATCCGCCGGTAGTGCCAGATGTGGTGCCAGCCGGCCTCGATGCGCTCCGCCTCGGCGGCCAGGGCCGCTTCGAACGAGAGGGTCTCCCACCCTTTGCCGGTCTGGTAGCTGTGGGCCGACAGGGCCCGCTGCGCCGGGCGGCGGAGGATGGCGATCAGCGCGGCATCAGGGCAGTGGCGGGCGATCGCCGCCACCGCGTCGGGGGCGTAGTAGAGGGAGGAGACGGAGCCGTCGATCCCGCCGGGCGCGGGGTACATGGCACCCCAGGCGTCCGCTCGGAGGACGGCCTTGGCGTTGATCGTGACGTCGTCGCCTGGGCCGGTGAACGCCAGCGGCGCGCCATGCCCGAGGGCGAGGAAGTGCGGCTCTTTCGGCGCGCCGGCATACAGATCGGTGTGGGTGGCGAGTTCGGTGACCAGCGCCGTGGTGCCGGAGCGCGCTGCGCCGATGACCAGGACCGAGGGGCGCCCAGCGCTGCGTGGCGATGCAGGTTCGGGGGGCTCCATCGGTGAAGAATGTACGGCATCATGCCCACAGATCCTGACTCGACCGTGCGTTCGGATCTGGCGTGGAGCGGGCTCGGCTCGGTGCTCACGCTGGTGGCCACGGTGGGCATGACGATGGTGCTCACCAGGGGTCACTCGCCGGCGGTGGTGGCGGCGGTGTCCTCGGCTGCCGGACTGGTGATGATCCTCGCGCCGCTGGTCACGCTGGGGTTGCCCGCTGCGGTGGTGCCGCTGGTGGCCCGGTCACCGGCGGATCGGCGCGGGCCGATGGCGCGACGGGTGCTGCGGCTCACCGTGGCCTTGGCCGGCGGCGCCGGCGTGGTGGCCGCAGGGGTGGTGCTGGTGGCCGTGGACGGCGGCCGCCGGGGGGTGTTCCTGGCGAT
Organism: Acidimicrobiaceae bacterium; assembly: GCA_020637295.1. GTDB lineage: Bacteria > Actinomycetota > Acidimicrobiia > Acidimicrobiales > Ilumatobacteraceae > UBA668. The sequence continues at coordinate 101,494 of JACJWF010000007.1, forward strand.
GCTGTGCAGCCTGCCTGCGGTGGCGCTGGCGGCCGTCACGGAGGGCGCGGCGCGGTCGGTCGGCCGCTTCGGCGTGGCGTTCTGGTTGCTGGACTGGTCCCGCCGACTGCTGCTCATCGGCGCGCTGGCCGCGTCGGCCGTGGCGACGGTGTCGGTCGCCGGATGGTTGGCGGTGGCCGTGGCCGCCCACACGGTGCTGGTGGCCGCGCTGGTCATCCTGCTGACCCGCCGCGTGCTGCGGTCTGCCGAGGTGCATCACACCGTGCCCTCCCGTGAGGTGCTCCGCGTCTCGGCCCACTTCGTGCCGATGGCGATGTTCGGGCAGATCGTTCCCCAGGCCGGGGTGCTGATCGTCGACGCGATGGCCGGCGACGTGGAGGTGGGCAAGGTGGCAGTGGGCATCCGCGCCTACGCCGCGGTGTCCGTCCTCTTCGTGGTGGCCACCAGGGTGGTGGCGCCCAGGGTTGCCGGCGCCGGCAGCATGGCGTCGCTGGGTCCCTGGCTGCGACGGATGTCCGCCCGGCTGACCCTGGTGTCGGCGGTGCTCACGGGGGTGATCGTGGCCGGCGGGCCGTGGTTGACCGGTGGGTTGTTCGGCGGCCAGTACCGCGGCGCGTGGCTACCCGCCGCCCTGTTCGCCCTCAGCGTCGTGGTGCAGGCCGGCACCGGGTTCGGGGGCATGGTCCTGGCGCAGCGCGGCGGTCAACGCCTGATGGCCGGGGTGTCGCTGCTGAGCGTGGCGGCCTTCGTGCTCGCCGCCGTCCCCGCGGCCCGGGCGGGCGGGGCCACGGGTGTGGCCATCGTCGGCGTGGTGGTGATGCTGGTTCGCGGCGTGGTCACCACGGTGGTGGCCCAGCGTCGCGAGCGCGTGCTCCTCTGGCCGGGCCTGCCGTGGCGGGCGCCTGCTGAGCAGGTGGATGGCCACCACCAGCAGCAGGGGTGACAGCACGGCGGGGGCGCGGTCCAGGGAGTCGGCGCGCACGCCGGTGCTCATCAGGGAGAACGTCAGCACGGTGGCCACGCCGCTGGCGAACGCGATGCTGCTGCGCCCGGCGCGCCGGCGCCACCACTCCAGCAGCGAGATCAGCATCCCGCTGAGGATCCCGCCGAACACCACCCCGGTGTACCCGAACGCAGCGAACCAGTCGCCCGCCGCGGTGGCCGGGGTGCCGTTGTTCCGCGACGGGTCGCTGACCCGGGCGACGAGCACGTTGAAGTTGGTGGCCTCGCCACCCCGGCCGACCGTCGCCCCTTCCGGCGCGCCTGGGGCGAAGTAGCGCAAGCCCACGTAGTCCGCCTGCTCTGGCCAGTGGGAACGCACCACCATGAGCGCGTCGAACATCGTCGCGTTGACGGACACCGAGGCGCGGCGGGTGAGCGACATGCTGTCCAGCCGGTCCAGCGAGCCGAGCGTCCGGTCGTCGCGCACCAGTCGCAGCCCGAACGCGACGGCGAGCACCACCACGATCACGCCGAGCAGGCGCCGGACCGTGCGCGGCGACAGCCGGCGAGGGGCGCGCAGCCACAGCCAGGTGGCGGTGACCGTGATGAGTGGGAAGATCATCGCGTCGCGGGCGCCCCACGCGTAGCTGGCGATGGCGGCGCCAGTGGCCACGGTGGCCGCGCCGAGCCCCCGGCCCGGCCGGCGGTGGACGGCATCCACCGTGGCCACGGCAGCGCCGAGCACGGCGGCCCAGAGGGCGCAGAACCGCACGATCGACGGCACCTGCACCTTGGCCAGCTTCACCGCGCCGGCCAACTGGAAGTAGCCGCCGTGGCGGGCGATCAGCACGGCTGTGCCGGCGATGGCGACCCCCGCGAGGGGCAGGATCGCCCGGCGGGTGGCACGGTCGGAGACGGCGAGGAGGGTGGTGGATGCCGGCCGGCCCGCGCCGGCTGCCTGGCCGGCGGCCGGGCGGGGCGTGGTGCCGGCGGGGCGGCGGCCGGCCACCAGGGTGGCGCCGACGGTGAGCGCGACGATCCACACGGCGGCGATCAGCAGCGCGCCCTCGATCAGGCGGTCGGTGCTCTGCGTCGCGTTGGGGTCCGGCAGGTTCGGCGTGTCCAGCCCGGTGAGCAGCAGCAGCGGCCGGACCACCAGTTGCAGGCCGAGGTAGGCGGCCACCAGCGTCACCGGCCCGCCCCAGCCGCGGCCGGCGGACTGCACCAGCACCACCAGTGAGGCGACGCACACTGCCAGGAGCACCCAACTCGTCACGGCGCCCATTCCAGCCGGATCGTGGCGGTGGCGCCAGGGGCGAGGTCCAGCACGAAGGTGTAGGCGAACGCGCCGGCCTCCTCGCCGGACGACACGGGCAGCGTCGTCCCGTCCAGGGTGAACCCGGCGACGGGCACGGTGGTGTACACGGTGACGCGGGTGCGCGCCGTGCCCTCCGGCAGGCCGAGCGGGTTGCCGTCCACATAGTCCGGCAGGGTGGCGATGTCGGCGATGTTGGCCAGGTCGACGGTGGCGCCGGTGGCATCCGCGGTCACCTCCATCGGCACGTACACGTCCAGCTTGTTGGCGGCCGCGTTGTTGCGGGCCACGACGACGGCCCCGGGCGATGCCACGGCCTGGCCGGCGGCGGTGCCCAGCCAGGTGGTGACGGCGCCGTCCAGCCCCAGCGCGGTGAACAGCGCTTCCTCGTCCGCCAGCGGGCTCCAGGCCATCAGGTGGCGGGCGGGCACCAGCGGGCCCAGCGTGCGGGCCAACTCGGTCGGCTCCGGCAGCGTGGTGGTGAGCAGCGCGTCGACCACGGTGCGGGCGATTGCGTCCAGCATGTCGGCCCGCTCGTCGCGCTCCAGCAGGTACTGGTCGCGGAGCAGGAAGTCCTCCACGGTGTTGGCGTTCAGCGGGCGGTTCAGGCCCTCCACGCGGACCGGCCCGGTCAGCTTCATGAGCGCAGCGATGCCGGCGATGTCCACGGCGAACACGCCGTCCAGCGGCCGCCCGCCGCTCTGCGGGTAGAGCCCGGCGATGGCCTCGGCCACCATCGGGAAGTCCGCCGGCATGGTGATGTTCTTCCAGGGCACCATGCTGGTGGTGCCGTCGGCGCCGACGAAGCCGAACTGGCCGTAGTGCTGCAGGAACTCGGCCGGGCCGGTGATGACCCTGCCGTCGGGGTCGTCGCCGCCACGGTTGAGGACCTCGTCCGTGCCGAACGCCGTCATCCAGATCCGCCCGCCGTCCACGGTGATCTCGGCCCAGTTGCCCATGAAGCCGCCCAGCCCACGCGCTTCGGCCGGCGTCATGAAGGCGACGAAGTAGTGGCGCGGGCCGGAGGCGCCCAGCAGGTCGGGTGCCAGCGCCACGGCGCGTGACGCATTGTCCAGCAGCCGCTGGTTGCGGGCGAGCTCGTCGCCGACACCGTCCAGCCGGGCCTGCAGCGGGCCGACCAGCCAGCCTCGGTCGATGGCGTCCGTGGTGGTGGCCAGCGAGCGGACTGCCGCGGAGAGGCGGGCGAACGGCTGGTCCAGCGCGGTGATGCCGGCCAGGTCGAACGCCCCGTCCACCATCTCCAGCCGGCTCGTGTCCACCTCGTCCAGCGCCGCGGCAGCGTCGCCGATGGCGGGCCCGGCGGCGGCACTCAGGTCGGTGAGCGCCCGCTGGTGTTGTGCCAGCACCGGCACCGTCCGGCCCGGCAGCATCCAGGCGGCGTCCAGGGTGGACGAAGCGCGCTCGAACGCACTGGCAGCGTCGAGCAGCGAGGCCCGGGCGCCCTCGGTGTCGCCACGCTGGGCCTGGGCCAGGCCGAGCCGGGCCAGCCGCTCGCCCTCGCGCAGGTCGCCGCGGGCGGAGAGCACGCCGAGCACGGCCACCAGGACTGCCGCCCCGGCGGCGCCGCCCACGACACCGAGCACCATCCAGGCGCGCCTGCGCACGAACGACGGCCGGCGGCGCACCCCGGCCACCGCGGCGACCGTGACGGCCCCGCCGACGAGCAGCGCGGTGACGCCGAACGCCCAGCGGTTGCCGGCGTGGGCGCCGGCAGCGGCGACCGCGGCGATGATCGCGCCGCGGGCCCATCCCCAGCTGACGCGGCGGATGCCGATGGCTGCGGCGCCGCCGGCGAGGGCCAGCGCCAGCGTGACGCCCCACCAGGTGGGCGCGGCGATGGCCAGGCAGCCGGGGGCGACGATCAGCGCCCACCACGGGGTGGAGGCGGACGCCCACGCGGCAGCCGTGGTGGCGGCGACGACCAGCGCGACGTCCCAGGCAGCAATGCCCGTGGGGCGGGGTCCGCCGACGGCGGCGAGCACGCCGGCACCCAATCCGGCGGCGAGCGCGGCCCGCACGCTGGCGGCGCGCAGTTCGTTGCCGCGGCGCTTCCGGCGGGTCGTGCTCATGGTGCGGCGGAGACTAGCGGCAGGGGTAGCGTGGCCGCCCGTGAACGTCAGCCGCCGGTGGAGCCTCGCCCTCGTGGGTGCCGCCGCTGCCGTGGCAGGCGTGGCCGTCGCCGGGCTGCCCAGCGACGCCCCCGCGGTGAAGGTCACCGAGCCCGCCACCGTGCCCACCACCGCGCCGGCCACGGTCGCACCCACCACCACGGCGCCGGCCACCACCACCACTGCCGAGGCCACCACCACCACGGAAGCCCCGCTGGTGGACCGGGGTGCGCTCAGTGTCGTGGTGGCCAACGCGGGCGACAGCGGTGGCCTGGCCGCCCGTGGCGCGGACGCCCTCGCCGCGCTGGGCTACGTGTTCGTGGTCACCGCAGACGCGGCAGGTACCAGGGAGACCAGCGCGGTGCTGTATGCAGCCGGGTTCCAACGTGAGGCCGCCCGGCTGGCCGCCGATCTCGGCCTCCCAGCGGATGCGGTGGCACCGTTCGACGACCCGTCCGCCATCACCGGCCCGGCGGGCGCAGACCTGGTGGTCCTGCTGGCGACGGAGTTGGCGGCGTGATTCCCGAGGCGGAGGCCGGCGGCGGCGTGGGCGACCTGGTGGCAGTGGTCGCTCGGCGCTGGTGGCTGGTGGTGGCAGGCCTGGTGGTGGCCACCGTGGTGGCCACCGTGATGGTCGCCCTGCAGACGCCCCGCTACCGGGCGGAGGCGCGGGTGCTGATCGACACCCAGCCGGACACCGCGTTCGGCGCTCAGAGCGTGCCGGCCGCCACGGCCCAGCGGGCGGTGCAGACCGAGGTGCAGGTGATCGCCAGCTCCAAGGTGGCAGCCGAGGTGCAGCGATTGCTGGACCTTCCGTCGCGGCCGCCGGCCGTGCAGGTGTCGATCGTCGGGCAGACCGACGTGGTGGCACTGCGGGTGACCGCCGGCGACCCCACCACCGCCCGCCTGCTGGCCGACGCGTACGCCCTGGCGTACGTGGAGGTCACGCGCGAGGCGGACGTGGCGGCGCTGGAGCAGGCTCGCCACGAGGTGGAGGTGTCCGTGGCCGGGCTGGACGCCCAGCTGGCCGAGTTGGCCGACCAGCTGGAGGGGGCGACGGGTGCGCCGCGCGACGAGCTGACCGACCGTCAGGCCTCACTGCGAGTGCAGCGGGACCAGCTGCAAGGCCGGCTGGCCGAGCTGGACGTGGACATCTCGCTGCAGGACGGTGGCGGCTCGGTGGTCCGCCAGGCCACCGCCGGGAGTTCCGCCATCAGCCCCACCCCGCTGCCGACGGTGGGCCTCGCCGCGCTGGTGGGGGCGCTGGTCGGCGTCCTGGGCGCCGTCGCCGTCGCCCGGGTGGACCGCGGCATTCGCACCTCTGCCGAGCTGGAAGCCGCCGCGGACACCATCGGCCTCGGTGAGCTGCCGCTGGTGAAGGCCCCGGACAACCGGCCGATGGCGGTGTCCACCCCCGACGACCCGTTCGTGGAGCAGGTGCGCACGCTGCGTGCCGGCATCGGGTTCGCCGCGATGGGCCGGCCCACCAACGCCCTGCTGGTCACCAGCGCGCTGCCGGGGGAGGGGAAGTCGTCGGTGGCGGCCAACCTCGCGTTCGTCAGCGCCGAGAACGGCAAGCGGGTGGTGCTGGTGGACGCCGACCTGCGGCGCCCCAGCCTGTCGGCGATGCTGGCCCTGCCGCCGCACGCCGGCCTGTCCGACGTGCTGCTCGGCGAGGCCATCGACCCCTGCCTGGTGGAGGTGGTCCACGGGGTGTTCGTGCTGCCCTCCGGTGCCCGCCCGCCGAACCCGGCGGGGCTGTTCGCCGGTGACCGGTTCGAGGCGTTGCTGGCCGACCTGCGCTCCCGCTTCGACGTGGTGGTGTTCGACTCGCCGCCGGTGCTGCCGGTCACCGATGCGCTGTCGATCGCCACGATGGTGGACGGGGTGGTCCTCGTCGCCCGCGCCGGCGAGACCGAGGCCGAGCAGGTGCGCCGCGCCGCGGAACGCCTGCGTCTGGCCCGTGGCGACCTGCTGGGCGTGGTGCTGAACGGGGTGGATCGGCGTGACGCCGCCCGCCTCTACGGCTACGGCTATGGGATGACAGACAGCTGAAGTCTGCGATAGCATTGGGCGATTCCGCGGAAGGGACCCCAATGCGCAAGGTGCTGCTCGCCATTTCCACCTCGTTGGCCGTGCTCGGGTTCGGCGCGTCCGCATCCGCGGCCCCCTACCCGCCTGTCGACCTGCAGGTGTCGGCGCCGCCGAGCGTCGCCCCGTCCACCCTGTTCACCGCCACCATCACGGGCTGCACGCCCGGTGGCACCGTGCAGGTGGTGCTGGTGCAGACCGGCGAGACGGACCTCGTCACCTGCGGCGGCGATGGCACCACCACCACCACGATGACGTCCCCGGCCGCGTCCGGCCCGTTCGACATCACCGCCGTCGACCTGCTCTCGCAGTCGCAGGACGCCACGGTGGTGCAGGTGCAGGTGCCCGGCATCCCGCAGACGGGCAGCAACCCGGATCACACCCTGCAGATCGCCGGCATCGTCGGCGCCACCGGCCTGGTGCTGGTGGGTGTGGCGGCCATCCGCCGCCGCCGTCCCGCTGCCGCGGCCTGACCGTCGCACGGCGTCGGCCCACGTCCCGCCGGCCTCACCCACCGTGCTTCACCCGCCTCACCCGGCCAGTGAGGGCGCCAGCAGTTCGCGCCGCAGGGCCACCATCTTCGGCGACGGCTCTGCCACCACGAACGTCTCGGCCGCCAGCGCCCGCTCGTAGTGCTCCCACTCGTTGCGCACCCCCGCCAGGTCGCCGCGGCGGGCGTGGGCCCGCATCCGCAACGCCAGCAGCTCCTCGTGGCCGGGGATCACCTTCAACCCCTGGCCGGTGGCCCAGAACACCCCCTCCACGTCACCGAGGGTGAGGCTGTGCGCGGCCAGTTCGGCGGCAGCGTCCACTGCGGTCAGCGCCAGCGCCGATGACAGGCCCTCGGCATCGCACCACAGGTAGCCGGTGCCGGCGAACGGCATCCCGTCGAGGAGCTCCACCGCCGGCCGCAGCACGCCGATGGCGTCCGCCGCGCCGAGGGCGCGGGCGTGGGCCAGGCGGCGGGCCACCAGCTCGGCGTCGCACTGGACGCCGGTGTGGAGCGGCAACTCCTCGGTGAGCGTGCGACCGATCCACTCCTCGCCCTCCGGCGGCGGCACCGCACGTGCCAGGCCGCGACGGGCGTCGCTGACCACGTTGGCGAACGTCGCGTCGCGCACCTCCACGTCCCACAGGGCGGTTCGCGCCGCGCTACGCGTCGGCCGCTCGCGGTGCTGGCCCAGCCAGGCCGCCAGCTCCAGTGCCTTGGAACGCTCGAACGCGGCGGCCACACCGGCGCCGTCCACCACCTCCACCCGCCCGTAGAGACGGATCAGCAGCGACCAGTCGGGCTCCTCGAAGGCCGGGTTCGGTGTTGCCGGCGTGGGTCGGCGCAACCCGTGGCCGGGATCGATGTCGAGTGGCCGGTCCGCCTCGGCCAGCAGGTCGCGGATGACCGCAAGCTCCACCGGCTCCACGCCGGCGGGCCGCACCTCGAGTGCCAGCGGCTCCAGCAGGTGACGGTCGCCGTGATGGCGCAACCGCCAGGTGGAACCGGGCACGGGCCCCTCGACTGCAGCGGCGATGCCACGACCTGGCTGGGCGGCGTGCTCGAGCGCCACCAGTGCGCTCGCCGGGTGATCGCCGGCGGCGACGATCACCGCCGGCTCCCACGCCTCACCACCCACCCCGGCGACGCGGAGGGCGAACGTGCTGCGGTGGCGAGCGTGTGCCGGGGTGCTGCCCACCGAGGACGCCGCGGCGTCCAGCGCGGCGTCCAGTGAGTCCAGCCGGTCGACACGACCGTCCGGACGCTCGGGGAGGTCGATCCCCACCGAGGCGACACGTGACTCGGTGAGGAACGGCGAGAGCTCCAGCGTTGCTGCGATCGCCCTCAACAGGGGGACGGCGTGCGGCGACTCCACGGACAGCAGGCCGATCGCCTCCAGGTCCACGAAGCAGTCACCGTCGTCGGTCGTGCCGAGGTGGACGAGCGCCGGCGACGGATGGGTGCCGTGCCGGGCCGTCTCGCCGAGCACGTCGGTGCCGACCGACGCCGGCAGCAGCCAGGTGCCGGCGTGCGGGTCCAGCCGCCACCAACCGCCGGCGGGTGTGGCCGCGCCGCGCAGGTGCAGCCGTACCCCACCGTCGTGGTGGAGGATCGCCACGGTCACCATCGCGCCCTGCTCGGCCAGGTCCGCCGCCGCGGCGCGCAGCGCCATGTCCAGCCGGGCGGCGCGCTCCGCCGCCCCCACCGAACGCAGCACCGTCTCCGCCGCCGCCAGTTCCGTCACTGGCGCTGCGGGCCGCGCGCCGAGCGGAGCCTGGCGCAGCCGTCGCCGTCGCCGGCCGTCGAGCAGGCCGAGGCCGCCCGCGCACAGCAGGGTTGCGGAGGCCGCGCCGGCGAGGAAGGGGGTGAGTGCGTTGGCGGGCTCGTGGAGTACGGCAACCGGCGCCGCCGCAGGTTCCACCTCGGGGGTGCCGGCGGGGAAGGCGGGGATGTCGGCGGGGACCGCGGGGATGTCGGCGGGGACCGCGGGGAGGTCGGCGGGTGCGCGGGCGGGGACCTCGTCGGGGACCTCGGCGGGCAGTGGTGCGGGGGCGCCCGCAGGCTCGTCCGCCGGCGCCCCCACGGGCACGTCCTCCGGCGCGGCGGGCCCGGTGTCCGCGGGCGCGCCCGTGGGGGGTTGCGCCGGGGCTTCGGCGACCACTGGCAGCACCACCAGTTCGCCGGGCACGATCAGCGTCGGGTCACGATGACCCAACAGCGGGGCGTTCGTGCCGACCAGCCGCTCGGTGTACTCCAGCACCTCCCGCGGCGTCGGCTCGTGGTCGGTGACTTCCCGGAGATGGGCGTCGGCCAGGTTCCAGTAGCAGTCGCCCTCCACCACTTCGTGGGCGGGGCCCAGCGGGGTCATCACCGTCGCCTCGCCGGGCAGCACCACCTCCATCCCGGCCGGGAAGACGCCACCGGCCCAGGGCGCGCCGTCGGGCCCGGGCCGCCCTGTGTTGAGGTCGATGATCTGCTGGCGCCACTCCGGCGCGCCCAGGGTGCGGGCGAGGGAGTACGGCGTCTGGCGGCCGTCCGCCACATGGACGGCCCCGACGGCCCCGACGGCGGTGTGGGCGGTGTGGGCGGTGTGGGCGGCCGACCGAGCCGCCGGTGCCCCGGCCTCCACCACGGCGGCCGGCCGGGTGGCGGCGGCGGCCGTCGGCACGCCCCGCGCCGTGCCGGCGACGGAGGACAGCAGGGCACCTGCGGTCACGGAGGACACCGCGGCAAAGCGCACCACGGCGCGCACCCAGCCGCTGGGCCCCGGCGGCAGGGGCGCCAGCCGGGCGGTGCCGCCGGCGCGGCGCCAGGCCAGCACCCGCCACAGTTCGGCCAGCGCGGTGGCGGCGAACCAGACCCACAGCAGGCTGAACACGGTTGCCCCGATGCGCAGCACGAGGTCTTCGTCGATGCGCTGGGTGGTCCAGGCCGACCTCAACTGGGTGAGGCCGGGGAACGGTACGCCCACCACGTGCAGCACCACGGCCGGCACGGCGATCAGCGCGGCGGCGAGCAGGGTGGTGGTGGCGAGGCGGGCGACGAGCCGCAGGGTGCGATGCATGCGGATGCTCCTTCGGTTCGCTACGGCGACGCGGTGATGACGGCGGAGCCGGTGGCGTGGACGGTGAGGGTGGTGAGACCACCGAGGACGAGGAAGACGGTTCGTCGCCGTTCGATGACGGTGACGGTCACCGTGTCGCCGCTGACGGCAACGCGTACGTCGGCGGAGGAGATCCCGGCGCGGGTTGCGTGGTCGAGTGCGGCCGCTGCCGCGCGTCGGGGGTCGAGGCCGGTGCTCGGCGACACGGTGGAGGCGCCCGCCCGTGCCGCGCCCTCGGCGACGTTGGCGGCGTGCCGGCGGGCGGCCATCGCCCGACCACCGTCCACCACCAGCCCGGCCCCACCGAGCACGACCACCAGCAACAGCAGCATCGGAATGGCCACCGAGCCACGATCGGCACGATCGGCACGATCGGCGCGGTCGGCACGGTCGGCGCGGGGATCGTCACTGCCCTCGGTGCCCTGCACGCCTCGCGCAGCATCCGGGGCTCGCCGGCTCATCGCTGGTACCGATCCACGGGCTGGGTGTCCGCCATGGTGATCGTGCGGGTGCCGGGGGACCAGAGGCCGGTGAGCGACTGGTTGCGCACGTCGCAGCGGATCGTGACGGTGACGGAGCCGCCCTGCCACGCGCCGGTGGGTGACGGCACCCATCCGAGGGACACCGACCCGCCGCCCTCGCACCTGCCGGCCAGGGCGGAGCCCGCGACGGCAGCCGCTGCGGCAGTGAGTGCGCCGTCCGGGTCGTCGGCCTGGGATGCGGCTCGAGCGGCGGCTTGCGCGGTGTTGGTCACTTCCACCGCGGCGGCGTGGAGGCGTCCGAGGTAGGTGATGAACAGCAGCGCGGCCAGGCAGGCCACGAGGAGGTACATCATCTCCACGGCCGTGGCGAACCCGCGATCCCGCGTGTCGTCGTGGGGCCGGGGCATCCGTCAGCCCTCCTTGGGCGCCGTCTCGGTGGCCGCCACCCAGGTGCCGAGCGGCCCGGCCAGGATGCCCGGCGGGCGCCCGCCGACCGTGACGCTGACGACGGGGCCATCGGTGCAGTCCACAGCGATCCGGCTGGACCATCCCCCGGCGATCTGTTCCACCATCGCCGTCGCTGCGGCGATGCCGTCGTCGCACGTACCGTCGAACGCGGCCGCGACTCTGGCGCCCTCGGCGGCGGCCTCGTCGAAGATGTTGCGGGTGTGCCAGTACGCGACGGCGTCGAACACGACGAGCAGGAACAGGATCAACGCGAGGGCACCGAACAGCATCTCGACGGACACGTCGATCGCGCCGCGGTCGCGCGTGCGCGCCCGCGACGCGTCCGTCATGGGGCCACCGGGTCGGGCACGTTGCTCTTCGCCGTCTCGAACGTGGACATGAAGAACGCCGTCGCGGCCAGGGCCACCACGATCCCGACGGCCAGCCAGATCATCTTGGTGACGGCCTCGTCGATCCCGTCCTCCGCCCGCCGGTCCGTCCACGCGGCGCGCAGCCGGTGGCCGATCGTGCCGTAGGCGACCTGCAGCCAGACGGCCAGCGGGAGCAGTTGTTCGTTCATGAGTGGTTCTCCTTGGGTGGTGTGACGCGGTGAGGTGAGGGTTGGTGCGGACCGTGGGTTGGGGGGTGTGGTGGACGTGGTGCACGGCTAGCCCCCGAACGCGTCGGTGATGCGCAGGGCCAGCGGGTAGGCGAGAAAGACGATGGTGGTGACCACGAAGCCGATCGTCGGGCCGGACAGGTTGGCGTTGGCCCGGTCGGCCTCGCGCTCCAGGTCGTCCAGCGCGGCGGCGCGCATGCCGGTGGCGATGGTGGCTGCCGTCTCGGCGATGGAGACCCCGTGCACGCCCTGGCGCTCCACCGAGGCGGCCAATTCCTCCAACTCGCGGAGCCCGTACTGCGCACCGAGGTCGCCCAGCGCTTCCCACACCGGAACACCGCGCTGCGGCGCAGCAGCCAGCGCGCTGTGCAGCCGTTCGAACGCCGGCCCACCACCGATCGCCAGCGCGAAGCGGATGGCCCCTTCCACGCTGAGGTCCGTGGTGAGCCCCACGGCGACGAGTTGGACGAACTCGGAGGCAGCCCGGCGCATCTCCTTGCGCTGGCGGTCGATGCGCGACCGCACGTCCTGCAGCGCAAGCGCGGCGAGGGCCGCCGACGCGACGACCGCCAGCACCAGCCACACGGGCGACAGCGGCACACCGCCGATCACGGACAGGCTGGCCAGCCCGGCGGTGGTGGCGAACAGACCCAGCCCGGCGGCCACCACCACGCGGGTGACGACGTCCGCGGGCGTCAGGCCGGCGAGTTGCAGCCCGGGGCCGAAGCGCCGCCCCGCCCAGGCCCCGGCCGCGCTGTGGCCGACCGCCGCGTGCCAGCGTGCCGCGGGCGAGGAGTGACCGGGGCGGACGACGGGAGTGGCCGGCCCGCCCACCGGCCCGCCACCGCCCATCCGCCGGTGTGCGGCGGCGACGGAGCGCGGCGCCCGGCGCAGGCCGACGCGCACGCTGCCGGCCGCACCGGCGACGAGCAGCCCGGCGACGGCACCCACCTGGAGCGGGTTCATCCGGCCACCCCGGCCACCCCGGCCACCTCGTGACGCACCCGCGCCGGCAGGTCGTACCGGCACAGCGACCGCAGCCAGAGCACACACCCGAACCACAGGCCGAGTGGCAGCAGCAGCACGACCTGCCCGGTGGCGGTGGAGTACGGCGCCAGCAGGTCGCCGGCGAAGAAGCGGAGGTAGGCGATGAGCCCGGCACCGATGACGACCAGGCGCTTCATGCTGGCCTGGTACACGGCGCGCGTGCGGTCCACCCGCTCGCGGGCGCGCACCTCGTCGCGTGCGGCTTCGGCCAGCGCCTGCACCGTGCCGAAGAGGCGACCGGCGCCCGTGGCGCCGCTGACCACCAGACGGATGGCGGCGATTGCCGCGTCGGCGGTGGGATGGGCCAGGTCGTCGGCCAGGTCGCTGAGCGCGTCCTCGACGCGGAAGCCCTGCCGCCGGCGCTGAAGGAAGGTGGCCAGCGCGTCGGCGATCGCAGCGGGAGGGCGTGTGGCCACCTGCTCGAGGGCCTGCTCGGCACCGATCGACGATGCCCGCAGCAGGTCGCGGAGGTCCTCCAGCCACTTGGCGATGCCCTCCAACCGGCGGCGCTCCTCGTCGGCGCGGCGATCGTGGACAAGGGTGTCCCACCACAGCGCCAGCACCGCCGCGAGCAGTCCGAGGAGTACCCAGCGGGTGGCCAGCAGGACCAGCACGAAGGTGGCTGCGGCGGCTGCCGGGCGGCCGCCGCCGGCGACGTGCAGCACCGAGCGCGTGGATGCCCCCGCCGGCCCTCGCCGCCGGCCCAGCCGGCTGGCCGCCGGAGGGCGGACGGCCAGCACGGCGCAGGCGGCGGCGAGGGAGAGCAGGAGGCTGGTGAGCAACGCGGTGGAGGCCGCCATCTCAGCCCACCTCCTGGCGCAGCCTGCCGAGCTCCGGCGCGGCGAAGCCGTGCCACGAACGGGTGTCGAACGCGGGGTCGGCGGCCCGCAACCGGTCGAGCATCGCCCGCTGCGGGCCGTCCAGCGCCCTGGCCGGGCCCAGAGGGTCCGCCGCCACGCTGCCGAACAGCCGGTGGAGCACGAAGCGGGCGCCGTCTTCCTCCACCGACGGCGCCACCACCTCGGTGACCCGACGGCCGCTGACGTTGTCGCCGTCGACGTGCACCATCAGGTCGACGCTGCGGTACACCTGCCAGCGGGCCATCCGCAGGTCCACGCCGCTGTGGTAGGCGATGAGCTCGGCCAGGCGTTCCAGGCCGTCCTTGGCCGACCCGCCGTGGACGGTGGCCATCGCCCCCTGGCCGATCGACATGGCCTGCACCAGGGCGGAGCCCTCGGCGCCGCGGATCTCGCCGACGACGATCCAGTCGGCGCGCGTGCGCACCGCCGGCGTCATCATGTCGTGGCAGGTGATGCCCGTACCGCTGCTGGTGGTGGGGATGCGGGCCTGGTAGGCGTGCACGTACGGGTGGGTGCCGAGGTGGTGGAGGTTCAGCTCGAAGTCGGTCTCGATCGTGACGATCACCTGCTGCGGGTCGGTGGCCCTGGCGAGTGCCCGCAGCATGGTGGTCTTGCCGCTGCCCATCCGGCCGCACACGACGATGTTGAGGTGGGCGGCCACCGCTGTGCGCATGAGGTCGCCGGCCGCCGGCGGCAGCATGCCCCGCTGGGTGAGGTCCGCCAGCGACGCGGTGTGCAGCGCGGCGCGGCGCACCGTCACCAGCGGGCGCTGCACCACGTCGTACCCCTCGCCGTGGAAACGCACGCCGGGCTCCAGCTCCAGGTCGACGAAGGGGTGCTCGCGGTTGAACGGGCGGTGGCGGGCGCTGGCCGTGGCGTAGATGATCCGCTCCAGGTCGCGTGGGCGGCGCACCAGGGGCGGCAGGTGGTGATGGGTGCCGTCGGAGCGGTCGACGCGCACGGGGTCGGCGCCGAACACCAGCACGTCGGTGACCAGGGGATCGCGCAGGACGTTCAGCAGGCGCGGCAGGCCGAACAGCTCGGAGATGACGAGGTCCACCAGCGTGGCCTGCTCGTCGCGGGTGAGCGGAGCGAGGCGGCCGGCGATGCGCTGCTGGTCCAACTCGGGCAGCACCGCGCTGTCCAGCACGTCACGCGTGATCTCCTCGCGCAACTCTCGCTCCGCCGGTGTCTCGTCGGCCACCGGCACCGGGAGGCGGTCGCCCCACTGGCGGCGCACGTCGGCGGCCAACTGGTCGAGGTCGTCGTCGTTCATGCTGCGCTCCTGGCCACTCGTGCGGCCAGTTGCTGGACCGCGCCCATCAGCGGGCTGCGCCGCAGCCGCCGGTCGGCCCTGGCCGCGCCTCGATGGACGGCGTCGACCGTGGCCGGCTCCCACGGCAGCCAGCCACCCCACCCGCCGCCGAACTCCGCCGCCAGCGACGAGCGTGGGAAGGCGACACCGGCCGGTTGGGCGACGGCGACGACGGTGGTGACGCCTGACGGCAGACCGGGGTCAGCCGGTGCGACCCGGCCGCCAGCGGCCAGCCACTCGTGCGTGCCGACGACGGCGGCCACTTCGGGGGCGGTGACCACGATCACGGCATCGGCGGCGAGCAGCACGGGCCAGGTGGGCGAACCGGCACGCATCCGGCCGACGTCCACCACGACGGGTGCGCCGAGGTCGGCAAGTGCCGTGACCCACGGCAGCCGGGGCTGATGGCAGGCGTGGGCGCGGAACGGGTCCACCGGGCTGGTGACGATGCGCACCTCACCCACGCCGGCGGTGAGGGGCGCAGCGGCGTCGCCGAATGCCGCGCCGGCCGAGGTTCGGGCGGTCGGAAAGGCGACACGATCCAGTGCCCCGACTGTGCCGGCCGGCAGGTCCAGCCGGCCGGCCAGCGAGCCCCCCGCCGGGTCGGCCTCGATCAGCCACGCCCCTGCCGGGTCGCCGGCCAACTCCACCGCGAGGAGGAGTGCCGTGGTGGTGGCGCCCACACCCCGCCAGGCGGTGACGGCGATGATCATGACGTGCCACCATCCGCCGCTCGGCCGATGAGGACCAGTTGGCCGCCGGCGGCCAGTTGGGCCAGCGTCACGGCCTGGGCCTCCGGCACCGCCAGTGTGAACACGGCGTCGTCGCCGGCAAGCGCCCGGACGTCCAGCACCCGCACCGGCACGGGTGGGGTGGGGTCGCCGGGATCCAGCGGCGCGGCCTGGGCGGTGTCGCCCCGGGCGAGGCCACCCGGGTACCGGCCCACGGTGAGGACGGCGCCGATCCGTTGCTCGCCGGCGGCCAACTCCGGAGCGTCACGCCACATGCCGACCTGCACCAGCGTGCCCGGTGCCAGGTCCATCGCCGCCACCTTGCCCACGAGCCGCTCCAGCGACGTGTCCGGCACCAGGCCGGTGACCCCGCCGTCCACCGCGACCGAGGCGATCGCCAGGTCGCTGCGCTCGATCACCGTGCCGGCCTCGACCGTGCCGGCTACCACGACGACCGGCACCCGCTCGGCGGCCCGCCCGACTGCCCACGCCACCAGCACACCGGCCAACACCACCAGCGCGGCGGCGAGCGCCAGCCATTGGGTGCGCACTCTCGTTCGGCCGCTCACCATGCACCTCCGGCTGCCCATCCGGCGCCGGCCGCGGCGGTAGCCACCGCCCAGCCGGCCCACAGGGACGGGCCGAGTGGCAACCGCGTTCGCCGGGTGAGGAGCCCGGTGGCGGCAGCCGCGATGGCTGCGACGGCGATGGCGAGCGGCGCAGCGGCGAGTGCCGACGTCCCGCACGAGGCGCCCACGACGGCGGCCAGCTTGACGTCGCCCAGCCCGACGCCGCGGCTGAGGTGCACGACCAGCATCGCCGCTCCGGCGATGAGCCCACCGAGGAGTGCCGGGCCGATCCGCCCGCCACGGGGTGCTGCCAGCGCACCCACCACCGCCAACGCGCCTGCCAGCGCGGTGAGCGAGTTGGGCAGCCGGTGCTCGTGAGCGTCCACCAGCGCCGCGGCGGCGATGACGGTGCCCGTTGCCGTGAGCGCAGTGCCCGCGAGGGCGGCGGCGGGGCTGGGATGGCCGATGGCAGCGGTGGATGCGGCCAGCAGCGGGCAGGTGGCAAGCGCCCCGGCGAACCATCGGCGCCGGCCCGGTGGCGCGGCGTGCCACGCCCGCCCCCATCTCACCGCCAGCGGCACGAACCCGGCGACCTCCGGGCCGCCTGTGAACGCGCCGCGAACCCCGCCCGTGACACCGCCGCTGACCATCCGCACACTCCGATCCTCCGATCGACCATCCGCCGGCCGACTCGTCGTCGGCCGGGAGACGTCCGAGCAAGATGACGATGACGTCGAATTGGCCGGTTTGCTCATTTCTTGCCGATTCATCACCTACTGATGCACACCGAACGTGGCCGGTTCGGCAAGATCCGTTGCCTGCCCTCCCGCATCGGGCTCGCACCTCTACGCTTCCGGGGCGTGCGGACGGTTCGTCGAGTCGTGGCTTCGGGGCTGGTTGCGCTGCTGGCCGTGGTGGTGCCGGGCCCGCTCGCATCCAGTGCCGCCGCCGAACTGCCGGAGATGGCGCCGTGCGTCGCCGATGCCGAACTGGTGGTGGGCAGCGCCGGCGGCAGCGTCGTCTGCGTGCAGTGGACCCTCATGTGGCTGGGCTACTTCCACGGCCTGGTGGACGGCGACTACGGGCAGGACACGTTCGAGGCCGTGATCGCCTACCAGCAGGCCGAGGGGCTGCGGGCCAACGGCCACAGCGATGACCACACGCTCACCGCCATGGGCATCTACTCCGGGGTGGACAACGCCCCGGCGCCACCCTGCCTGGCGGATGCGCCGGTGAACCCCGGCGACCGTGGCGCCTCCACCGAGTGCGTGCAGCAGACCCTGGCGACGCTCGGCTACTTCAGCGGCACGGTGGACGGCGCGTACGGCCGCAGCACCCAGGACGCGGTGAAGGCGTACCAGTTGAAGAACCCGCCGCTCACCGCCGACGGCGTGGCGGGCACCCAGACCCTGGCGGCGCTGGGGGTGTGGAGCGGCTTCACCCGCGGTGACGCCGGCGATGCCATCGAGCTGAACTGGTTCCCCGCGCCCATGCAGGCGGAACCCAACTGGCGGGTCAGCCAGGGCATCCCCTACTACAACGGCCGGCGGGCGTGCTCCAAGGCCGACGCGGACATCATCGCCCGGGAGTTCGCCAAGGACGGGGCGGACAACTCCACCCAGCAGTTCTTCATCTACATCGCCTCCCGCGAGGGCAGTTGCAACTACCAGGCGGTCAACTACAACGTGGCCACCAAGGACGACAGCCACTGCACGTTCCAGCTCAACGCGATGGCGGGGATGTTCCAACCCAACGCCGAGCTCGGCCGCCGTGGCTGGAACCCGGAGAACGTGAAGGCCAGCATGCAGAACTGCGCCGACGCGGCCAGCGACCTCTGGGTGTTCTGCGCCCGTGGCCCGTGGACGCCGCCGTACTCGTGCACCCCGCCGTGGGAGGGCGACCTCGGCCCGGAGGGTGACGCCTGACGCGCCCGCGGCCGCCCGGCGGGCGCGGCCATCTGCGCTGTTCACCGTGACGATCCCGGGGCCGGGGCGCTAACCTCTCTGGCGCACTGGAGAGGTGCCGGAGTCTGGTCGATCGGACCGCACTGCTAATGCGGGGACCACCTTCAAGTGGTCCGTGGGTTCAAATCCCACCCTCTCCGCCGCACGATGTCGAGAGACATCGGCACGGCCCGAACCCTGCTGGGGTTCGGGCCGTTGTGCGTTTTCGGGCCCGGGTGGCGCTGCTCAGGGCGCCGTCGCCGCCCCGGCGCGCACACCGGCCATGAAGCTGGCCAGCGACGCGTCGGCGAGGTGCTCGGTGATCGGCACCTCGCCGCTCACCAGCGCGAACACGATCGGCCCCACCAGCAGGGCGGTGGCCTGGTTGCGGTCCAGGTCCGGGCCGAACAGGCCTTCCCGCTGGCCGCGAGTGAACAGCTCGTGGGAGACCTTGCGCTCCATCGCCTCCCGGCGCTGCTCGATGGCGCCCATCGTCGGCTCGTAGGACTTCAGCGCCATCAGCGCCGGCATCAGCCGAGCCCACTTCGGGTCGGCGAACTGGCGCACCAGATCGTGCAGGAAGTGGCGCATCGCCGCCTCGAAGCCCAGCTCGGCCGGTGGCGGCGCGGGGAGAGGCGTGCAGTGGTCGAACACGTCGCCGACCAGGTCGTCGCGGGTGGCCCAGTGCCGGTAGATGGTGCTGCGGGCCACGCCCGAGCGGGCCACCACGGCGTCGACCGTCAGTGCCGTCGGCCCGCTCTCGACGAGGATCGCCGTGGCCGCGTCCAGCACCGTCGCCCGGCTGCGGGCGACGCGTGGGTCCATCCCGGGCTCGGGGGACGGTGCGGTCGGTGACATGTGTCGCAGGGTATCGGGGTGGTGCGGCGACATGAAACAGTACGATACTGTCTCGTACTGGTTCTGCGGAACCCGTCAAGCCCACGCCCCCGACTACCGAAGAGGCTGACATGAACCCCCCGTCGGCTCCCACCGGCTTCGCCGCCGACGAGCACTCCCTCCACGACCCCACCGTCCAAGCCCAGACGGTGGTGGCCGATCCCCGCCAGCGGCGCCAGATCCTGATCGCCATGTGCGTGGGCCTGGTGGCGGTCATCGCCTCCGTGTCCGGCCTGAACGTGGCGCTCACCAAGCTGGCCGTGGATCTGGACGCCAGCCAGAACATGCTGCTGTGGATCGCCAACGGGTACACGATGGTGCTGGCCGCGCTGCTGCTGCCCGTGGGTGCCATCGGCGACCGCTGGGGCCGCAAGACGGTGCTGCTCTCCGGTCTCACGGTCTTCGCCATCGCCAGCGTGGCCGCCGCCCTCGCCGGCTCCGCCGAGCTCCTGCTGCTGGCCCGCCTGGTGGCCGGCGCCGGTGCCGCGATGATCATGCCGGTCACCCTGTCGGTGGTGACGTCCTCCTTCCCGGAGGAGGAGCGGGCGAATGCCATCGGCATCTGGGCCGGGTTCGCGGGCGCAGGTGGCATCCTCGGCTTGTTCTTCTCGGCGGCGATGGTGGACTCCATCGGCTGGCGCTGGCTGTTCATCATGCCGATCGCCCTCTGCGCCATCTCGTTCGTGCTCACCACCCGGGTCGTGAAGAACTCCCGGGAGGTGCACGAGCACTCCTTCGACGTGGGGGGCGGCGTGCTCTCCGCCGTGGCCATCGCCGGCCTCGTGCTGGCCTTCCACGAGGGGCCGGAGCACGGCTGGGGTGAGCCCCTCACCCTGTTCGGCATCGCCGCCGCGGTGGTGGGCGCCGCCCTGTTCGTGTGGTGGGAACTGCGTCACCCGGCGCCGCTGCTGGACGTGCGCCTGTTCAAGAACCGGGCGCTGGCCAGCGGCTCCAGCAACCTCCTGATCGTCTTCGCCGTGATGTTCGGCCTGTTCCTGGTGCTGGTGCAGTTCCTCCAGGCCGTCCTCGGCTATAGCGCCCTGCGGGCTGCGGCCGGCCTGCTGCCGATGGCGGCCCTTCTCATGCCGCTGTCCAGCGTGGCACCTCGCCTGGTGAAGCGCACGGGCACCCGCCGCCTGCTGATCCTCGGCACCACCATCGTCACGGGCGGCCTGGTCGCCGCCGCCACCCTCCCCTCCATCGAGGGCGGGTACCTGTCGGTGCTGCCGGCGCTGATGCTCATCGGCATGGGTATGGGCCTGGTGATGACGCCGTCCACGGTGGCCATCACGGAGTCCCTCCCTGCGGAGAAGCAGGGCGTCGCCTCGGCCCTCAACGACACGGTCCGCGAGGTGGGTGGTGCTGTCGGCGTGGCGCTGCTGGGCTCCGTGCTCAGCGCCGGCTACGGCAGTGAGATCGCCGGCGCCGCATCACAACTGCCGGCCGAGTTGCAGGGCCCGGTGAAGGGTGGCATCGGCCAGGCGCTGTACATCGCCGCCCAGATGGGACCGGACGGCGAGAGCCTGGCCCAGGCCGCCCGCCAGGCGTTCGTGGACGGCTGGCACCAGGCCATGTGGGTGGGCGCGGCGATCGCCGCCGGCGCCGTCCTGCTGCTGGTGGTGCGCGGCCCGAAGGACGAGCCGGCTCGGGCCGACACGGCCGCCGGCTGACGCGGGTCAGCCGACCTGCACCGGCGGGCGGTTCTCCACGGAGTGCCAGAACGCCTCGTCGGGCAGCGAGGTGACCACCTCGTACTGCTTCGGCGGGTAGACGAGGTTCGGCTTCGCCGGGTCCGGTGTCGGCTGCGGCACGGCCGACGCCGGGCGCTCGTAGCCGGCCGGGTCGCGGTAGCGGGCCAACTCCTCCTCGTTGATCCCGGCCAGCGCCACCACCTCCGGATCCACCCAGGCGCGGCCGTCGATGTTGCCGCCGGTGGCGATCTCCAGGCACAGCCCCTCCGGCCCGGCGAAGTACAGGCTTTGGCACATGCCGTGGTCGATCGGGCCGAGCGCCACCACGCCCCGGTCACGGATGCGGTCCCGCAGGGCCAGCAGTTCGTCCAGCGAGTCCACGTTGAACGCCACGTGCTGCATCGTGCCGCCCGGCATGGGGCCGCCGGCGTTGCCGGCGTGGGTGACGCCCAGCTCGTTGCGGTCCGTGTTGTCGGGGTGTTGGACGAAGGCGATGTAGCACTCCGGGCTGAGCTCGATGAACCCGTGGAACGTGTTGTCCACGCCGTGCATCCAGTAGAGGGCCTTCAGCGACCCGCCGAGCACATCGGTGAAGAACTCGATCTGCTGCTTGATGTCGGTGGTGCTGATGGCCAGGTGGTGAACGCCGTTCGGATGCAGTGCCATGTCGCGACGATACGCCCCTCCGACCCCCAGCCCCGCCCCGTAGCCCCCTCCCGCCCGCCCCGTAGCCCCCTCCCGCCCGGTTCCGCGTCGCGGGCCTGAGCGGGAACCTTGTGATCAGGCCCGCGACATGAAGTGCCTGCCGGCGGGGCGGTGAGCGGCGGGGCGATGGGCAGGAGGGGGCGGGGCGGGTGGCAGCGGGGGTGGCGACCCAGCCGCGTCAGGGGACGACGACGAGCTTGCCGCGGGCGTGGCCACCGGCGAGCTCGGTGAACGCCTCCGCCACCGCGGTGAGCGGGAAGGTGCGGGTGACCGCGGGGCGCACGCTGCCCGCCGCCATCATCTCCGCCAGCACGGCCAGGTCGGCGGCGTTGGTCGAGGCCATGAACGGTGCGGCGTGGCGCCCGCCCACGAGGAAGCCGACCTTCAGCCGGATGAGGGTGGACAGCGGGCCGAGCAGCTTGCCGGTCTTCTTGCCACCGATCACCACCTCCACGCCGCCGGGCACGAGCACCCGCTTGAGGGCACGGGCGGAGTGGTTGCCCTGGTTGTCGACGATCACGTCGTACTGCTCGCCGCGGGTGGTGAAGTCCTCCTTGGTGTAGTCCACGACGGCATCGGCGCCGAGGCCGCGGACGAACTCCACGTTGGCCGGCCCGCACACGCCGGTGACGGTGGCGCCCATCGCCTTGGCGATCTGGACGGCGAACGAGCCGACCCCACCGGCGGCACCGTTCACCAGCACCCGGCCGGCCGGTTGCAGGCGGCCCTTGTCGCGCAGCGCCTGCAGCGCTGTGATCCCGGCCACGCAGACAGCGCCCGCTTCCTCCCACGACAGCGCAGCCGGCTTGGGGGTCAGCGAGGTGACCTTGGCGAGCACCCTGCCGCCCAGCGCACCGCTCGCCCCACCGAACACCTCGTCGCCTGCGGAGAACGCCGTGACCCCCGGGCCGGTGGCCAGCACCACGCCGGCGACATCCGTGCCCACCCGCCGGCCGGGCTTGGCCCGCAGGCCGCTCTGGCTGCGGGCGATCCACGGCACCCCGGTGAGCAGGTGCCAGTCCGCCGGGTTCACCGACGCGGCGCGCACCTCCAGCAGCACCTGGCCCTCGCCCGGTGCCCCGATCTCCACGTCGCGCAGTTCCAGGACCTCCGGCCCGCCGTAGCGGTCGTGCACGGCGGCCGTGGTCGTGGTGGTGTCAGTGGGGGTCATCGTGCGGTCCTTTCGATACGTACGGTGTACGTTGACGTACACTGTACGTCCATGTCTCCGCGAACGCAACGCACCCCGTTGACGGCCGATCGAGTGCTCCACGCCGCCATGGCGCTGGCCGATCGTGGCGGGGTGGACGAGTTGAGCATGCGCAAGCTGGCGAGGGATCTCGGCTACGAGGTGATGTCGCTCTACAACCATGTGGCCAACAAGGACGACGTGCTGGCGGGGATCGCCGACCTCGTGGCGGCGGAGATCGAGCCGCCGGAGGCCGCTCCGGCGCGGCGCGGCAAGGCGGCGTGGAGGGCCGGCATCCGCCACACCGTGCTGAGCGCACACGCGGCGATGGACCGTCACCCGTGGGCGGTGGCGCTGTGGCCATCCGTCACCAGCGGCCCGCACCGGCTGCGGTTCATGGAGGGCTTGCTGCGCAGCCTGCGAGCCGCCGGCCTGCCGCCGAAGGTGGCGTACCACGGCTACCACGCGCTGATGATGCACATCCTCGGGTTCGCACTGCTGGAGCAGCGCACCGGGTTGAACGACGACAACGTCGTCGAGGCGGCGTCGCAGTTCCTCGCCCGGTTCGAGGGCGAGGAGTTTCCCCACCTCATCGAGCACATGCACCAGCACGTGGACGCCTCGCCGCACGAGGACGACTTCGAGTTCGTGCTCGACGTGATCCTCGACGGCCTCGACCGCCTACGGCCGCAGCCGGCCTAGCCCTCGCCCGCCGTGGCCACTCGGACCAGCTCAGGCCCCGAGGGGGCGCAGCACCGCGTTGGCGCGGCACGGGGTCTCAGACGGCTTCGACGTGCACCCGGGTGCGGTAGGGGCCGATCTGCCACGCTGCCGGCTTGAACGGGCGCCACTCCTGCTTGCCGAGGCGCAGGCGGTCGGCGATGACCCCCAGCGCGGCAGGGTTGAAGCCCAGGCCGCAGTGGCTGCCGAACACCTCGACGTTCTCCGAGCGCGGGCCGGGCACGTCCACGCAGGAGCGCCACGGCACCACGCCGTCCGCTTTGGTGAACACCGCGGTGGTGGGTACGGGCAGCGTGCCGGTGTACGGCTCGCGGCGGAAGTCCGCCGAGTGGGGGCGGCGCAGGCCGTGGATCGGCGCCGTGCGGTCGAACCAGCGGCCGACGTTGGTCTCCTCGGCACGGTGCAGCCGGAACGGGCTGCCGAGCGTGATGACGTGGCGGACGGCGTCGGGGAAGCGGGTGGCCAGGGCACGCGAGTAGAGGCCGCCGAGGCTCCAGCCGACCAGCGTGATCGGCTCGCCGTCGTGGCGACGGTGGACCTCCTCGAAGCGGTGCAGCATCCCGTCGACGATCCGCTGTGAGGGACCGAGGTTCTGGCCGAGGTGCCAGCCGTGGACGGAGTAGTCCAGCCGGGCGAGCACATAGCGCAGCGCGGTGGTGGACTGGTCCGAGGCGGTGAACCCCGGCAGCACCATCACCGGCCGGCCATCGCCGGTGGGCAGGCGGGTGAGCAGCGGGGTGAGCGCGGTGAAGGCCATCATCTCGCCGGTGGCCCGCGGCACTTCGGACGCGAAGGTCAGCAGCGACGGGTTCCGATACGAACTGTCCATGTGCCCAGTGTTGCACCCTGGCGGTGCCGGCACCTCACTCCGCCCGTCGGCCCGCCAGGTCCCGGAGTGCCACCTCGGGCAGGACGAATGCCCCCGCGGCCAGCGCATCGCCGGGCTCCAGCAGTTCGGGGAACCGGTGCGGCAGCACCTGAACATCGAAGACCTCCTCGACGTCGCCCTCGAAGCGGAGGAAGGCGGCGACCTCCCCGGTCTCGATGTCCACCACCCACAGCCCGCAGGACCGTTCCTCCGGCCCCGCCTCCAGCCGCTCCGCCAGCGGAAGGCCGGCGAACACGTGCTCGCGCACCTTGGACAGGCCGACGACGGCGTAGCGGCCGATGAACGCCAGGCCGCGGGTGAACCCGGGCAGCAGGGCGACCGTCTCCAGGTTGCCGGTGGCGATGTCCACCCGGCACAGCGCGCCGTTGCCGGAATCCAGCACCCACAACTGGTCGCGGTACCACCGTGGCGAGTGCGGCATCGTCAACCCCTGGGCGACGACGCCGTGGTCTTCCACGTCGATCACCAGGCCGCCGCCCACCTTCTCCGCACGCCACCCTTGGCGGGTGTCGGTCATCGCCAGGGCGGTGACGTACTTCGGCCGGCCGTCCACGATCGCCAGCCCGTTCAGGTGGCAGCGGTCCTCGGCGGCCAGCTGGGTGACGAAGCGGGGACGCCAGCGGGGCACGAAGCTGTGCGTGCCGTCCAGCGTTGCCAGGCAGGAGAAGCGTGTGTTGACGACCCACAGGTCGTCGCCGGCGAACGCCAACTCGTGGATGCTGATGTCGCCGGTGGTGTGCGAGCCGGCGGGCACGTAGCAGCCGTCGTGGGCGGTGGGGCCCGGCAGGCGGCCCGCCAGCGCCGGCTGGTCGTCGAATCGCCAGACGGACTGGTCGGTGCCGAGGACTAGTTGCCCGGCGCCGGCGGCCAGCCCCATCGGCCGCGGGAAGCGCTTGAGGTGGGTGTTGACCCCGCCGTCGTCCGCCGGGCGCACCAGCAGCACCCGCCCGCTCTGGTAGGTGGTGACGGCCAGGGTGCGGCCGGCCTTGGCCAGCAACTCGGCGAACCCGGCGGTGTGCACGCTGCGGAAGGCGGCGTGCACGGCTGCCTGCTGCTCGGCGCGACGGGCGGCAACCGCCTGCCGGCGCCCCGTGTCCGGCCCGGCCAAGGACAGCGCCGTCGGCGGGTCCGCCAGCACGGCGTCGGCGCGGGCCGCACTCTCGGCGACGAGGTGCCACACCCGGTCCAGCTGCTCCTCGTTGCGCCGCCACTTCTCCGGGTCGGGCGCGTCGAGGGTGGTGCGCGAGTGGGGCAGCGGGCCGGGTAGCGGCCGGTCCCACTCCAGGCCCAGCCGCTGGGCCAGGCCCTCCAGCACGGTGTTCGGATCAGCCAGCAGGGCCTCGTAGCCGACGGCGCACCAGCGGTCCTCGGGCAGTTGGGCGAGGTCGCCGAGGAGGATGTCCGTGGTGGTGGCCCACTGGCGAGCGGCGACCTCGTCGTACTGGAGGCCGAGGAAGTGCTCCCACCCGGGCACCAGCAGCATCGACCATGGGGTGTCGCCCCACCCGGGCAGGCGCGGGTAGGTGACGAAGCGGCCGGACTTCCAGGCGTCGATCATGCTGCTGATGGTCTGCCGGGCGGGACGGTGCAGGTAGACGAACACCCCGTCGGGGAACGCTTCGGCCAGGAACGGCACCCGCAGCGCGTTCTTGGGCGTCTTCTCCAGCAGGCGCAGTGGGGCACGGCCGATCGGCGGCCGGCCGTCACGATCCCGCGCCCGGGCAGCGAACGTCTCGTCCAGTCGGGTGGCAATCGCCGAGGTGGCGTCCTGCGCGGTGAGCACGTTGGAGTGCCAGTGGTGGTGGGAGGGGTGGAGCTCGGGGTTGCGCTCGAACACCTCGTGGCTTTCGCCGCCGATGGTGAAGACGCCCCTTGCCCGGGCCAGCGACTCCAGCAGCAGGCTGCTGCCCGAGCGTGGTGGGCAGACGATGAACACCGGGCGGTCCAGCCGCCGCCCGGCCGGCCGGCGGGGCGGAGCCGAGTGCGCGGCCGGGTGCGCCGCGGGTGCGGGTGGCAGCGGGGCCAGGCCCGGCCGTAGCAGCAGTTGGCGGACGGCATCAGCGAACCCACCGCCGTTGGCCAACGGTGCGTCGGGCATCTGCACCAGGCGCTGCTCGTAGTGGGTGACGACCTGCTGGTAGAGGGGACGTGCGGAGGGGTCGTCGCGGTGCATCACCCACAGGGCGTGCCAGTCGGCGATCAGGTCGCGCAGCAGCCGCTCGGCGTCGGGCGTCGGCCCTTCTGCCAGGTCGCGGAGGATCCCGTCGGCCATCACCTGGTGCAGCCACGGCGCCGTGGTGGCCAGCGGCTCGGCGTGCTCCAGCGCGAGCGCCGGGCCGACATCCACCAGTGCCCCGGTGGCGGCGCCGGTGTTGCCGTGGGCGCGACCCTCGTCGATCATCCGCCACAGGGCGGACGAGCCGACCGTGTCGATGACCAGGTGGACCCGCGCCCGGTCGGCCGGGTTGTCCACCCCGTGGCGGCGCCAGGTGTCGAACACCCAGACCTCGCCCGGGGCCATGTGGACGGCTTCCTCCTCGCAGGTGAACGTCACGCCCGGATGGGTGAGCACGGGTGCGTGCACACGGAGGTGCTCCTGCCAGTAGCGGTTGGTGTCCACGTGCAGGCCCAGCTTGCCCTCGGCCTCGATGCGCATCAGCCGGGTACGGCCGATCGGTGCCCCCAACGAGGCAAGCACGGCGCGATGGTACGGCATCGTCTCGAGGATCGGGGTGGTGGCCATCGGCCCGGTGGTGGCGTGGTCCAGCGGGTTGCCGCGCGAGGCCACCAGCGGCACGCACGTGTTGCCCGGGGCGCCCTCCGGGTGGGGGATCCAGGCTGCTTCCGGCAACGCTGCGACCTCCTCGCCCAAGCGGGCGGCATCCACCCGCAGGGCCAGCCGGATGAACGTCGTGTCCAGGCGCATCGGGTGCGACAGTACCCGGCTGCGCGTTCAGGACACCGCGCTCCGCTACTCTGCCGCGGGGGCGCTGTCGACGGGACGACGGTGCAGCGAGCACGGGAGTCGGTCGGCATGGGGCAGTCGAGGCGCAAGGTCGTCGTCATCACGGGTACGGCAGCGGCGGTGGCCGGGCCGCTGGTGGTCGGGGCCGGCACTGCCGACGCGGCGGCGTTCAACGTCACGAACCTCAACGACAGCGGCGCCGGTTCGCTGCGCCAGGCCATCGCAGACGCCAACAGTGCCGGCGGCGCAGATGTCATCACGTTCCAGGCCGGGCTCAGCGGCACGATCACCCTCACCAGCGGGCAGTTGGAGATCTCCGACTCCGTCACCATCCAGGGGCCGGGTGCGGCTGTCCTCGCAGTCTCCGGCAACAACAGCAGCCGGGTCTTCTACCTGTACAACAACTCGGCCACGCTGGACGTCACCATCAGCGGCATCACGGTCACGGACGGGTTGGCCGGCGGCGGCGGCGGGATCAGCGTCTGGGGCGAGAACCT
The DNA here is from genome assembly GCA_020637295.1 of Acidimicrobiaceae bacterium. Taxonomy (GTDB): domain Bacteria; phylum Actinomycetota; class Acidimicrobiia; order Acidimicrobiales; family Ilumatobacteraceae; genus UBA668. Next base: position 129,151 of record JACJWF010000007.1, read on the forward strand.
GACACTGCGCGACGCAGTCGTCACGGGCAACGAATCCACGGACTCCGGCGGTGGCGTCTACTTCAATGTCGACGGTGACGCGCCCGAGGGGTCGCTGCGGATCTACGGCACCGAGATCAGCGAGAACACCGCCGGCGGTGGCACCGGCGGCGGGATCTTCCTCAAGTCCAACGCCGGCGCGTTCGTGCTGGCCGACAGCGAGGTCACCGACAACTCCTCGGTGTCCGACGGCGGCGGGATCATGTTCTACTCGCTGGAGGCCGCCGGCTACATCCGCGACTCGGACATCAGCCACAACATCGCCGAGGTCGACGGCGGCGGGATCGCGCTGTACGGGTCCGGTGATGAGGTGCCGCTGGTCATCGAGCGCTCCACGATCGACCTCAACATCGCCTACGACGAGGGTGGTGGGCTGTACCTGTGGCAGCCGCGCGGCCCGGTGACCATCAGCCAGACCACCGTGTCCGGCAACCGTGCCGTGGGGGGCGAGGGCGGCGGTGACGGTGGGGGCATCTACTTCTACGACCTCGGCGACACGCTGACGATCCGCGAGTCCACCATCTCCGGCAACAGCGCCGAGAGTGGCGAGGGGGGCGGCATCTACATCAACTACGCCGGCGAGGACGTGCTCATCTCGTCGAGCACGATCTCGGGCAACGACGCGTACGGCTTCGGCGGTGGCCTTGCCGTCTACTACGTGGACTCGGAGAACACGTTCCGCGTGGAGAACTCCACGATCGTGGACAACACCGCCGGCTACCTGGGTGGTGGCATCGCGCTGTACGACGGCGAGATCGACCTGGACCACACGATCGTCGCCAACAACTCTGCGGACGGCGGCAACCTGGACGAGGTGCGTCTCACCGCGGCCGGCGACGACCTGTACGCAGGGGGTGCCATCTACGCCGACTGGTCGCTGATCGAGGCGGACGCGCCCACCGGCGGCTCCGACAACCTCACCCCCGCCGACCCGCTGCTCGGCCCGCTGGCCGACAACGGCGGCCCGACGCAGACCCACCTGCCGCTCGCCGGCTCGCCGGTGATCAACGCCGGCGACCCGGCCTTCGGCGCCGCCCCGGCGACGGACCAGCGCGGCGTCACCCGCATCGAGGGCGGCCGCGTGGATGTGGGCGCAGTGGAGACCACGCCGACCCCGGTCAACGACGCGTACGTCACCACCATGAACGTGGGCATCAACCAGGCGACGCCGGGCGTGCTGTTCAACGACGGCGCGGCCTCCGGCGACGAGGCCGAGTTGGTGTCCGGCGCGGCGCACGGCCTGGTCGTGCTCAACGCCAACGGCTCGTTCACCTACACGCCGAACCCCGGGTACGTGGGGCCGGACCAGTTCGTCTACCGCGTGCTCTCCGGCGATGTGGAGCTGGGCACGGCCACCGTGAGCATCACGGTGAACGGTGCCGCCGGCGGTGGGCAGATCCCGGCCACCGGCACGGGCTCGCTGTCCCTCACCCTCACGGCCACCGGGCTGCTGGGGGTGGGCATGGCGCTGTCGGCCGCATCGCGCCGCCGCCGCCCCGCCTGAGCGCCGCTCACTGCTCGGGCCGCGCCGTGCCCCACAGGATGAGCGCAGCGGCGACGCACAGGTAGGCCAGGATCGTCACCGAGAACGGCGTCACGGTGCCGTTGAAGAACGTCGTGGCCAGGTAGCCCAGCAGCGCGCCGCCCGCGCTGTTGACCGTGGCGATGATCGACGACGCGGTGCCGGCGACGTGCGGCACGGGTGCCATGGCGATGGTGTTGCTGTTGGGGCTCAGCCCCTGCCCGATCGCCAACGTCACGCCGAGCACCACCGTCCACAGCACCAGGTTCGGGCGGCCGCCGCCGAGCACGCTGACCACCACGAGGGCAGAACCCGCCGCCACTCCGCTCATCGCCAGCCAGCGCACCAGCCGGTGCACCCCGTAGTGCCGCACCAGCCGGGCGTTGTTCAGCGAGCTGAGCGCCAGCACCACGGCGATCGCCGAGAAGAACACCGGGAACCACTCGCGAGCGTCGTACACGTCCTCCACGATCACCTCGCTGCCGCTGAGGTAGGCGGACAGCACCCCGAACAGCAAGGTCATCGCCAGGATCAGCGTGATGGTCTGACGGTGGGTGACGACCTCGCGAGATGCGGCGCGCACGGACTGCCAGGTGAACGGGCGGCGGCGGTCCTCCGGCAGCGTCTCCGGCAGGCGGCGCGACCACAGCAGCAGCAACAGCGCCACCACCCCGGGGAACCAGAACACGGCCCGCCACGGGAGCGCGTGCACCAGGCCGGCGCCCACCAGTGGCGCGGCGATGGGCACGAGCAGGAACACGGCCATGATCAGCGACATCAGCCGGGCCATCGAGTCGCCCTCGTACCGGTCGCGGATCATCGCCACGCTGAGCGACCGGGGGCCGGCGGCGCCGACGCCCCAGAGGAAGCGGGAGAGCACCACCAGTGGCCAGGAGGGGGCCAGGGCGGCGAGGGCGGCGGCCGTGGCGTAGATGACCAGCCCGGCCACGAGTGGTGGGCGGCGGCCGTAGCGGTCCGAGGCCGGCCCGTACAGCCACGGCCCCGCCGCCATGCCGAGGAAGTAGGCGTTGACGATCCAGGCGACGTCGGTGGAGTCCGCGGCCATCCCGAATGTGGTGCGCATGTCCGGGAACGCCGGCAGCATCAGGTCGATGCCGAGGGCGGACATGGCCATCAGGCCGGTGACGAGGGCGATGAACTCCTTGCCCTCGGCAACGCCTTTCTGCCGGGCCGGCGCGGAGGTGGCGGCCGGCGAGAGGGTCATGCGCTCAGGTTACGGTCAGATGCTGCGACCCTCCGAGTCCCAGTACGGCGCCCTCAGCTCGCGCTTCAGCAGCTTGCCGGCCTCGCTGCGCGGCATCTCGGAGACCACGTCGAAGCTGCGCGGCACCTTGTAGCCGGCCAGGTGCTCGCGGGCGTGGGCCACCACGGCCGCCTCGGTGGCCGCGTCCCACACCGCCCCGGGCGCCAGCTGGACCGCCGCCTTCACCTGCTCGCCGAACTCCTCGTCCGGCACCCCGAACACCGCGGCGTCCACGACCGCCGGGTGGGCGGTGAGCACACCCTCGATCTCCGCCGGGTAGATGTTGACCCCGCCGGAGATGATCATGTCGATCTTGCGGTCGCTGAGGAACAGGTAGCCCTCGTCGTCCAGGTAGCCGATGTCGCCGAGCGTGAACATGCCCGCCAGCCGGTGCGCGTCCTTGGTCTTGTCCGGCTCTCCCAGGTACTCGAAGTCCGTGCCCATCGTGTTGCGGATGTGGATGGTGCCGGGCACGAACGGCGGGGCGCCCTCGTCGCTGCCCTGGGCGATGGCCCCGCCCTCGTCGTCCTCCGGCTGGATGCGGACGATGAAGTTGGGCAGCGGCTGGCCCACCGACCCGGGCTTCTGCAGCCAGGTCTCGGCGGTGATGACGCTGACCACGCCGCCCTCGGTGGCGCCGTAGTACTCGGTGATGGTCGGCCCCCACCACTCGATCATCTGCCGCTTCACCTGCGGGCTGCACGGCGCGGCACCGTGGAGCACGAGCTCCAGCGAGGCGCCGCTGAACGCCGCCTTCGCCGCCTCGTCGGCGCGCAGCAGGCGGACGAACTGGGTGGGCACGAGGTGCACATTGGTGATCGCGTGCTCGTCGATCAGGCGCAGGGTCTCCTCCGGCACGAAGCGCTCCTGGACGACCACGCTGGAGCCGCCGATCATCGGGAAGAAGGAGAACGCCCACTGGGCGGAGTGGTAGTGCGGGCCGCACAGGAGGGTGCGGCCATTCGGCGGGAAGCCCATGTTGACCATGCCGGCGGCCATCAGCTCGTAGACCTCGGGCGGCACGCCACCGGCGCCGAACGCGGTGTTGCGCACGCCCTTCGGCCGGCCGGTGGTGCCCGACGTGTAGAACATCACGCCGCCCATCTGCTGGTCGTCCGGCTCGGCCGGCGACTGGGCGGCGAGCGCGTCCTCGTAGGTTGAGTGGCCACCCCGTTCGTGATCGGTGAAGTCGAAGCGGGGGATGCCGAGGTCATCCGCCACGCCCTCCGCCGCAGCCGCGTAGGTGGGGTCGACGAACAGCGCCCTGGAGCCGGAGTTCTCCACCACGTAGCGCACCTCATCCGCGGCGAAGTGCCAGTTGATCGGCACCATCAGCACGCCGGAGTGGGCGACCGCCTGCATCATCTCGTACACCTCGCGGCGGTTGCCGGACAGCAGTGCGACACGCTCGCCCTGCTCGACGCCCAGAGACCTGAGCACCCCGATGAGCTGGTTGACCCGCTGGTCCAGCTCGCCCCACGAGGTGACGCCGTGGCGGTCGGTGACGGCGGGCTCGCCGGCCCGGGCCCCACCGTCGCCGGTGACCATCTTCTGCAGCAGTCGTGCCATGCGCCGAGGCTAGTGATCCGGCGTCAGCGAGCTTGCTCCGTGGGGCCAGCAGGCCCGAGACGAAGTCCCAGTTCCAGGCCCCACGGGTGCTCGTGCAGCAACTGGAAGCCCAGCCGCTGGTAGAAGGCGATGGCCCCGGTGTTGCCCCGCCCGACGCCGAGGTGGACGCCCGGCACCCGGAGGGTGCGGAGGCGCTCGAGCAAGGTCGTCATCAGCTCCCGGCCGTGCCCGTGGCGCTGCGCCGCGGGCAGCAGGTCGATGTGGAGGTGGGCGGGGTAGTCGTCTGCGAACTGCGGGGCGGTGTACCCACGGTGGATCATCCGGATCATGGCGGCGTCGCGGCTGCGGTCTCCGGCGGGGGGCAGTGGGTACTGACGGCGGAGCGCGGGCAGCCACTGCGAATCCATCCACCCGGCGAAGGCCACGGAGTCGCGGGTTCCGAGCACGTACCCCACGACGCCTCCGCCCCCGCCCGGGCCATCCGCGAGTACCCACGCGAGATCCGGCTCGTGGACCGCGTAGGGGGCGGCCCAGAAGTGCCCCAGCAGGTTCGGGTCGTCGAACTGATCGCTGGCATCCGCGCCCTCGTCGCCGGTGAGCAGGCAGATGCGGTACAGATCGTCGAGGTCCGCGGGTTCGTAGGGCCGGATGTGCATCTCCCGCCCCGTTGCCCCCATCACCGTTCGCGGCCACCTAGCGGTGGCCGGCCACCATGTAGAACCAGATGGGGAACTTGGCGCCGGAGTCGCGGATGGCAGCGCGGGCGGCGAGGATCGTGCGGCCGGCCTCGGTCTGGTCGTAGAACCAGTCCTCCATGGCCCGGCCCACGGGCGGCGGGCCGTCCACCAGTTCCACCGCGGCCTCCTCGTAGTAGTTGCGGATGTCGTGGCACACGGCCACGGTGTTGCCGCCCGGCAGGCCGGCCTCCTTCCAGTCCGCGCCGTTGGCGATGGCGTGCAGCACGCCGAGCGCCGCCGGCACGCCGTCCGCATCCGTCACCCGGCCGACCGCGGTGACGCCTCGCCTGGCCAGCAGGCGGTCGTAGGCCTTGCGCAGGCCGCGGGCCTCGTCCACGGCCGGCGGCAGCGAGGGGTCGAACCGGGGTGGCAGCGCGCAGGCCAGCGGCTGCTCGTCGCTCTCGATGACCTCGGGGTGGTCCACCAGCACCGGCCCGCTGGGCGCGTCGAGCAGGGCGAACGCCCGGGCCAGCACGTCGTGCTGGAACTCGGGGTCGTTGGGGCGACCAAGGGGGCGACCCAACGGGAACTCGCAGTGGAGGGCCCGGGGCGGCGAGACCTTCTCGCACATCGGGCGGATGGACGACAGCACCACCGTGGCGATCCCGGCGGCTTCGAACACATGGGCGAGCACACTCACGGTGCGCGTGCACAGCGGTCAAACGGGCGTGAGCAGCACCACGTCCACGCCGTCGGCCTTCAGCGCCGCGGCGGCGCGGGGGCCACTGTCCAGGCGGATGGTGGCCACGTCGTCGGGCTGGTTGCCGGCGAAGGAGAGATGGCGCGGCGCCACCGCGCCGATGACCCCCCGCTCCGCCAGTTCCTCCAGCCGGTCGATCGGGTACACGACGTTGAGGTCCAGCACGATCCCCGTGTGGTCGAAGTTCGGGCTCCAGTGGCCCATCACCAGGTCGCGCCGGGCCCGGTCGATGACCCGGTACGAGGTGTCAGCGTTGGTGAAGGCATCGTCGTCGGGCGTGTGCAGCGCGGCGGAGGTGACGATGGCCACGGTGCTCTCCGACAAGGGCTTGGGCGTCACCCACGCCGGGTCGGGGAACTCGGGGGCGGGCAGCCCCGCCGCATAGGCACGCATCGCCTGATCGCCGTTCATGTGCGCAGGCTAGCCCTGGTCGCCAACCCCGCTCCCAGCCGATGAACAGCCGCGCGTCGGGTACGGTGCGCGGGATGGAGCCACTCCTGCCCATGACCGCGGAGCGGCCCGACGCGGTCGCCGTCATCCATGACGACCGCACCCGCACCTGGGCCGAACTGGAGCGCGAGGCCCGCCGGGTGGCGCGGGCGCTGGCCGGCGTCGGGCTGCGAGAGGGCGATCGCTGGGCGCTCCTGTCGCACAACCGCCTGGAGTGGGCGGAACTGTTCCTCGGCAACGTGCTGGCCGGCACCCGCTACGTGCCGTTGAACTGGCACCTCACCACCCAGGAGTTGGAGTACCTGCTGGCCAACAGTGGTGCCACGTTCCTGGTCGTCGACGAGGCCAACGAAGAGCGGGGCAGGGTCGCGGCCGCCAACTGCGGTCTGGCGGCCGACCGGGTCGTCGTGATCGACCGCGACCTGCCGGGCTGGCTGGCCGCCCACACCCCGGACGGCACGGACGCACCGCTGACCACCACGGTCGCCGGCGCGCCGCTGCTCTACACCGGCGGCACCACCGGTGCGTCGAAGGGTGTGGTTCGCCCGGACCAGGGGGCGCCGGTCCGGCAGTGGGTGAAGGGCGTGGCCGCCTGGGGCGGGTTCATCCACATGCCGGCCGAGGGCACGATGCTGGTCACCACGCCGCTCTACCACGCGTTCGGCGCCGGTGTGCTGGGGGCCGCGTTGGCGCGCCGCCACACCGTCGTGCTGCGCGACCGGTTCGAGGTGGACCGCTTCCTCGACGACGTGGAGGAGTACGCCGTCACCAGTGCCCCGTTGGTCCCCACCTTGATGGTCCGCCTGGCCAAGCTGGTGGACAGCGACTGGACCAGCCGCGACCTGGCCTCCCTGCGGTGGATCACCCACACGGCGGCCCCGTGCCCCGGGTGGGCCAAGCAGGCCCTGATCGACCGGCTCGGCCCTATCGTCGTCGAGTTCTACGGCAGCTCCGAAGGCACCGGCCCGGTGGTGTGCACCAGCGACGAGTGGATGGCCCGCCCTGGCACGGTCGGGCGGCCGAACCCGATGCTGGAGGTGTCGGTGGTCGGCGACGACGGCGACGACCTTCCCCCGGGGGAGATCGGCACGCTGTACTTCCGCCGTGCCGACGGGGCACCGACCTACCACGGCGACGACGAGAAGACGCAGGCGTCGCGGCTGGCCGACGGGCGGTTCACGGTGGGCGACCTCGGGTACGTGGACGAGGACGGGTTCATGTACCTGGTGGACCGCCGGGTGGACCTGATCATCACCGGCGGCGCCAACGTCTACCCGGCCGAGGTGGAGGGTGTCATCAGTCATCACCCCTTCGTGCGGGACGTGGCGGTGTTCGGCATCCCCGACCCGGAGTTCGGCCAGCAGGTGAAGGCCGCGGTGGAGTTCGAGCGCGGCCTGCACGTGCCCGAGGCGGAGCTGATCGCCTGGTGCCGCGAACGGCTGGCCGGCTTCAAGTGCCCCAAGTCGGTGGACGTCCACGACCGCCTGCCGCGAGAAGCGCACGGCAAGCTGAAGAAGCGCCTCCTGCGCGACGCCTACTGGACGTAGCCGCGAACGGGTGGCTGCAGGGACCTGGCAAGATGGCTCGTCTCCTCGGCACGAGGAACCAGGACACGAGGACGGGACCATGAAGCGGAGCGGGATCGCGCGTCGACCGGTGGCAACCTTCGCGGCGGTCGGCGCCTTGCTGCTGGCGGCGTGCAGCGGGGGCGGCGATGCGGACACCACGACGTCGCCGGTGCCCACGAACCCGTCGACCACCGTCGTCGTCGATGTCACCGAGACGCCGACGACGGAGCCCGCACCGGCCCTGCCGGACGTGCTGGCGGGCGTGAACTGGCTGCGCGACGCATCCCCGGTGGAGCCGGACGCCGCTGCGCCACTGCCGTCGTTCGACGAGGTCACTGCGACCGCGGGCGTGCCGGCCGCGCCGCCGGGCTACCCGTTCCGCGAGAGCACCTACACGCTGGAGCGGTGGGACGTCGCCGGCGTCACGTTCGTCAGCGGTGGGTGCGGCTGCTGGGAAGGTGGCAACAGCGGCGGGGTGTTCGGCGGCATCGCCAACCCGCAGTACCTCTTCCGCAGCGACGACGGCGGCGTCAACTGGTCGCAGGTCGACCTGTCGGGATCGCTGACCGGTGGCAACGGCTTCGTCGAGGACATCGCCGAGTTCGACGGTGCACTGGTCCTGCAGGCCACGGACTCCGACGGCAGCCGGTCGCACCCCAGCGTCATCGTGGTCGCCCGCTCCGTCGACGGCGGTGTCACCTGGGCGCCCACCGCGACGTTGACCGGTGAGTACGACGGCCGGATGTCGTTGTTCGGCCAGTGGTTCGGCACCGCAGGGCCCAACCTGGTGCTCGTGGGGGCCGACGTGGCGTGCGACTTCGACGGCAGCGAGGCCATCCAGAGCATCGGGACGGTCTTCCGGCCGCGGCTCTGGACGTCCACGGACGGCGGCACCACATGGGCAGCCCAGTCCAGGGAGGACACGGCGCTCGAGGGCATGAACCCCGCGCCGGCCGATCCCAGTGGGTGCGACGGCCTGGATCTCAACGAACAGCACCTCCAGTTCGAGGTTCGCCCGCGGGCCATCTCCTTCGCCGCCGGCTCGGTCTACGTGTGGTCGCAGGACGGCACGCGGATCGCCAGTTCGGCCGATGGTCTGTCGTGGAGCACCGCCACCCTCGACGGTGCGGCCCCGGTGCCGGTGGACTCGGTGGACAGCACGGTCAACTCCCAGGCGGCCACGATCGCCGCCGTGGGCGACGGGCTGGTCGCGCTGAACGTGGAGCGGCGCCGCACGTCGGCCGACGAGGCCACCGGGAGCGGTGACGCCGTGTCGGTGGTCGGCTGGGCATCCCCCGACGGAGCGACCTGGACGCGGTTGCCCTCCGGCCGTCCGCTGGCGATCGGGCCCGGCGCCCGGTTCGACTTCTTCATCACGGCGGACGGGCTGGGCCTCAGCGAGCACGACGTGGTCGGCGGCGAGTTGCAGCCCGGGCGGTCGTGGGCCAGCGTGGCCGGCCCGCAGGAGGACTGGGCGGTGTGTCAGGCCGCCGCGGGCGCGAACTGCGCGTTCTCCGAGGAGGTCGTCGGCGTGACGCCTGGCGCCGACCTCAGCGGGATCGACCTGCACCGGGTGGCGTTGAGCGGCGTGGATCTGTCGGGCGTGTCGCTGGTGGGCGCGGACCTGTCCCAGTCCGGCGTGTACGACTGCGTGCTCGACGGCACCGACTTCTCCGACGCCGACCTGTCCGGCGCCTCGCTGTACAGCGAGGCCGGGGGTGCCGTGTTCGCCGGCGCCGACCTGTCGGGTGCGTACGTCCAGGGCTCGTTGTTCGGGGCCGACCTGTCGACGGCCACGCTCACGAGGCTGCGCGTTTCGCTGGAGGGCTCGCCGTTGCCGGCCGGCACCGGCTTCACGGGGCAGGACCTGTCCGGGTGGGCGTTCAGCTCGTACACCGGGGTGGCGGACCTGACCGGCGTGGACTTCTCCGGCGCCAACCTGTCCGGCGCCAGCTTCGGTGGGGTGGACCTGACCGGGGCGGACTTCACCGGCGCGACCCTCGCGGACGTCCGGTTCTCGACGTCCACCGACCCCGCGGTGACGTGCCCGGACGGGTTGCCGGTGGATGCCACACAGTCCGGCCCCGCTGCGTGCCGCCTCGGAGCCTGAGGCCGCGCGGTAGTGAGGAGTCTGCGGCCGGATCACGCGGCACAATGAGGGCATGGCACTGCGGCACACCCAGCTGGAGCGGTTGCGTGGCGGCGACTTCGATGTCCTGGTGGTTGGCGGGGGCATCAACGGGGCGGTGACGTCGGCCGCCCTGGCGGGGCGTGGCGCCAACGTTGCACTGGTGGACCGAGGCGACTTCGGGCACTTCACCAGCCAGGAGAGCTCCAACCTGGTGTGGGGCGGCTTCAAGTACCTGGAGCACTACGAGTTCTGGCTGGTGTTCAAGCTGTGCCGCAGCCGCAACCGGCTGATGAAGGCCTACCCGGACAACATCAAGGAGATCAGCTTCCTCGCCAGCCTGGATCAGTCGTCGCCGTATCCGCCGTGGTTCGCCGCGCTGGGCGCCCTGGGGTACTGGGGCATCGGCCTGTTCGGCACCCGTTACCCCCGCCTGCTCAGCACGGACAAGGTGGAACGCGAGGAGCCCGTCATCGACACGGTCAACGTGCGCGGCGGCGTGGAGTACCGCGACGCCTACCTCGTGGACAACGACTCCCGCTTCGTCTTCTCGTTCGTCCGCTCGGCCGTGGAGAGCGGGGCGACGGCGGCCAACTATGTGGAGCTGGTCAGCGCCGAGCGCAAGGGCAACCGCTGGGTGGCCCAGCTGCGCGACGTGGACACGGGGGAGGAGTTCACTACCCGTGCCCGCGTGCTGGTGAATGCCGCCGGCCCCTTCGTCGACGAGTTGAACCGTCAGTGGGGGGTCAGCACGGACCACCGCATCGTCTACTCCAAGGGCATCCACCTCGTGGTGCCGCGCCTGACGACCGACGACCACAACCGGGTGCTGGCGTTCTTCGACGACACCCAGCGCCTCTTCTACGTCATTCCCATGGGGTACCGGTCGGTCATCGGCACCACCGACACCAGGGTGGACGAGCCGTTCTCCGAGGTGACCACGGAGGATCGCGACTTCCTGCTGGATCAGATCAACCGGCGCCTCAACCTGCGCAACCCGCTGACGGTCGACGACGTCATCGCCGAGCGCTGCGGGGTGCGGCCGCTGGTGGTGAAGTCCAGCGGCGGCGACCAGCGCGAGGTGGACTGGACGTCGCTGTCCCGCAAGCACGCCATCGAGACCGATCGCAAGCAGCGGTTGGTCACGGTGTTCGGCGGCAAGCTCACCGACTGCCTGAACGTCGGCGAGGAGGTCGCCGCCGCGGTGCAGAAGCTCGGCGTGCCGCTGGAGCGCGACCTGAAGAACTGGTACGGCGAGCCGGGCAAGGAGACCAGGGCGGAGTTCTACCGCCAGGCCCGGCTGATGAAGCTGGACGCCCTGCGCTCCAAGCCGGGCACCGAGCCTCTCACCGACCGGCTGTGGCGCCGCTACGGGCGGCGGGCGTTCTCGATGCTGGAAGCCATCCGCGACGACCCGCGGATGGGTGAGGACATCATGGAGAACGCCGACTACCTGCGGGTGGAGCTGAACCTGGCCGCCAACACCGAGCTGATCTGCCGGATGGAGGACTTCATGCGCCGGCGGTCGAAGATCGAGCAGGTGGTGCGGATGGGCGACATCCGCCGGTCGGCCGGCCTGGACGAGGTGGCCGGGATCCTGTTCGGCGACGACGCAGCCCGCCGCCTGTCCGAGTACCTGGAGTCCCGCCACCCCGTCGTGTGACGCCGCGCTCCCGGGTCCTCTACTCGCGTTCGACGTGCTGCAGGCCGCCCGCTGGCGTCCACCACTCGACCACCAGGAGCGTCGCCTCCTGGTTGAGGCCAGTCACCACCACCTCGGTGATGTCCGCCACGAACGATTCCCCCTGCGGCCCGTCCTCGCCGTCTCCATCGCCATGCGCTGTCACCGCGCCCGCGGGCGTGGCGGTGCCGGCGATCTTGGCCTCGCCGGGCCAGTCCTTCTCCTGCCCCTCCACCGGGTGGAACGTGGGCCCGTGGAGGGCGAAGCGTGGGTCGCGGTGGAGGTCCGCCCCCTTGCGGGCCCCGGTCATCGACCCGAACGTCAGGTCGCCGTCGGCGAACTCGCACTCGATGCCGGAGATGCGCGGCGACCCATCCGCCCGCAACGTGGCGATGGTCTTGTGCCGCCCGGCATCGAACAGCGCCCGCACCCGGGCAGCGAACTCCGGCTCCGCCGCCTCGATCGCCCCCCAACGTGCCATGGCGGGAGCGTAGTGGCGAGCGGGTCAGGGAGTGGTCGGCACCGTGGTGTCGGTGACACTCCCGACTCTGGCCAGGCGCACCGCGGTTCCCGCATCGAGCGGGGTGTCGATGGTCTCCCCGCTGAGCGCGAGCTCGGCAGTGGTGAGGCCGTTGAACTCCAGCAGGAGGTCGACGGTGAGCCCCTCGTCCGCAGCAATGGATGCCCAGGTCTCCCCGGCCTGGACGACGTGAACCGGACCGGGACGATCTGCGGCGACGAGCTCGAGGGTCGTGTCGGTGATGGTGAGAGTCCGGGATCCGCAGGAGCTGGATGGATCGGTCCGCGTACCGGGGACCGTGGTGCCGGACTCGGCCTCTTGGGCAGACGCGTCGGCGCCGGTTGCGCCGGGCACGCTGTCGAGCACCTTGGCCCACTCGGCGGCATGCCCAGCGCGGAGACTGGAGACGACGGACTGGAACTGCGCCTCATCGCCGTGCGGGACACCGACCATGGCGGCGCTCCCAGCCGCGTCCCAAGCGAGGTAGTTGTAGGGGTCTCCGTCGGTGCCACGCAGCAGCCACGCCGTCGCGCCGTCCGCCGTGGTCGCGATTGCGGCACCTGGACTGAACTGCGACAGCAGCGTGCCGACTGGGGTGCCCGGCATCTGCCACAGCACGACCCCCTGCACATCGGAAGATGCGTCGAAGTGCAATTCATAGATGGTGCCGAGCGAGCCGGCGCCCAGCGAGGTCCAGCCTGCGGGCACGGAGATGGAGGCGCTGGTCTGGGTGAGGGTCGTGGCCCCCAGGAGTTGGAAGGCTTCGGCCGACCAGGGCTGGGATTCGGGGGAACGATTGCCGATCCCGATCATGGTGCACCTGTTGAGCGCTGTGTAGGCGAGGGTCCCGTCTTGGTTACCCACAGCGACGTCGATGGTGCCGATGGTGCGCTGTTCGAGATCCACCGGAAGTGATCCCCAGAAGTTCTCCATCACGTTCACCGTGTACACGTTTCCCGTCGGGCTGATCAGGGCGCCCGCAGCTCGACCCCCCGGCGCTGAGATCGATGCTGCCGTGGCGTCGCCAGAGGAGGCCGCAGGATAGAGCAGCCGGTCGAGGCCTCGGCCGTCGGCGGCGGCGGTGTTGTCGGTGGCCGTCGCCGTCGTCAGGTCGGTGGAGGTGTGCCGGCGGGCGACGGCGAGCACCGCAAGGCCTCCACCGATGATCGCGGCCGACGCTGCGGTGGCCAGGAGGAGGCGGGGCCTGCGGCTGACGGGGCGGCCGGTGATCGTGGCGATGGAGGGGGTGTCGAGCGGCTCCGGTGCAGCGGCGACGAGGTCGCTGATCGCGGAGGAGATGGCGTGGTCCAGGTCGGTGGTCATGAGAGTGCCTTTCGGAGATGGTCGCGAGCGCGGACGAGATGACGACGAACGGTTCCGGGCGACAGGCCGAGCAGCTCGGCTGTCTGTGCCTCGGTGAGGTCTTCCCAGTAGACGAAGTACAGAACGGACCGCTGCTGCAGTGAGAGGTTGCTGACGGCACGACGGACATCGACGTGAGAGTCGGGGCTCGATGTGGCTGCTGGGCCGACCGCTGCCAGGTCGCGACGCCATCTGCGCTCGTTCGACCGGCGAAGGTCGTGGGCTCGGTTCACCACCGCGCGAAGCAGGAGCGCACGCGGCCGCTCGACGTCGGGGTGTTGGGCAGCGACCGCTGCGCGCAGGAACGCCTCGGTGGCGATGTCGTTCGCCTCGGAGGGGCCTACCAGCACGGTCGCCAACCGCACGAGCGCGTCAGCGTGCTCTCGCCACATGCGTTCCAACGCGCCGTCGGGGAGGGAGTCGATGAGAGCCATTCAACCTGTACGACGTCACCGAAGCCGGGCACGCGTGACAGGCGGTTCAGCTGAACCGCTTCGATGGCGCCCGCGGGTAGACGGCGGGCCCCGAAACCCTGTCGCACCCCCTGCGTAGGTTCCAGCCATGGACACCCGAACTGCCGCACCACCCCATCCGCCGTCGCCGCAGCCAGCGGCCCCCGACGCACCCGCGCCACATTCGCCCGCCTCCGCAGACCTCCCCACGGGGGCCGGGCCGGACCCTGCGGAGATGCCGCTGGAACGGTTAGAGGCGGAGTTGTGCACCTGGTCGGCCAACCTCGCCGCCGCCGAGTACCGCTGGTTCGTGCTGCTGGCCGAGTTCGATCGGCGGGAGGGCTGGCAGCAGTGGGGTTGCCCGTCGTGCGCGTTCTGGATGTGCTGGCAGTTGGGGCTGGACTCCCGCACGGCGCGAGAGAAGCTGCGGGTGGCCCATGCGCTGGCGGGGCTGCCGCGCCTCGCCGAGCAGATGCGGTTGGGCCGTCTGCCGTACTCCAAGGTGCGGGCCGTCACCCGCATCGCCGAGCCGGCCAACGAAGAAGGCCTGGTCAACATCGCGCTCTCCGCCACCACCGCCCAGGTGGAACGGGTGGTGGCGGCCTACCGCCGTGCCCTCCCGCCCGCACCACCGGGTGCGACACCGGCCGGCGCCGGCCCGGTCACCGGCGACGGTGTCGCAACGCCCGCGGATGCTGCCGCGGCTGCCGTTGCTGCGGATGCGGCCCGCCGCTCGGCCCGCGGCCTGCACCACCGGCGCAACGACGACGGCACGGTCACCCTTACCGTCACGCTGCCGGCCACCGAGGCGATGGAGGTGCTGGCAGCGGTGGACCACTTCACCGTGCCGGCCGGCGTGGAGGTGGACGGGGAGCGCCCGTCGCAGGCGGCTCGCCGAGCCGATGCGGTGGTGGCCATGGCCGGCGCGGCGATGGCGGTCACCGACGAGCAACTGGCGTCCGGCCGGGCGCGCTACCTGGTGCACCTGCACACCGGCGAGGAGCAGCAGGAGGCCCATCCGGACGGGCCGGGAGAGGGTCTGCTGGCGGGTGTGGACGACACCACGGCGGAACGGATGTGCTGCGACGCCGACACCGAGGTGGTCACGCACGACGCCGACGGCAGGGTCACGGATGTGTCGGCCCGCCGCAGCGTCGTGCGCGGTCGCCTTCGCCGTCTCGTCCAGCAGCGCGACCGCACCTGCCAGGTGCCCGGCTGCACCCACCGGGCCCGCAAGGAGGTCCACCATCTACGGCACCGCAGCCAGGGCGGCACCAACGAACCCGACAACCTGGTGCTGGTGTGCTCGTACCACCATCACCGCCTGCACGAGGGCGGCTGGTCGGCCACCCGCCTGGCCGACGGCACCGTCCAGTTCACGCTGCCCAACGGCCGGGTCATCCCCTCCGAACCCGCGGTGGTGGACGGCGACGCTGGGGCGGTCGATGCGATGACCCGCACCGCCGAGGACGGCCGGTGCAAGTGGGTGGGCGACCGCCTGGACCTGGACTGGACCCTGATGACGCTCTTCTCCCAGACCCCGTGGCACGACCCGTGGCTGTCCGCCTGGCTCACCCGCCACGGCTGGGGCGGTTCAGCTGAACCGCCCAACTCGAACTGACCACCGTCGGCCACCTGCGGCCGACCTGCCAGGTGACGTTGCGCCTGGTGATCTGTGCCTGGTGATCTGTGCCTGGTGATCTGTGCCTGGTGATCCGCGCGACGATGCGGGCCATGAGCCTGGAACTGATCCCGCTGTGCACCGCCACCGTCACGCTGGCGCCCACCATCAACGTCGCCCCGGACTTCGTGATCGGCGAGGTCACCGGCATGGCGGTGGACGGCGAGCGCATCCAGGCCACGATGAAGGGCGCTGCCGCGGCGGACTGGCTGACCGTGTCGCCCGCCGGCTACGGCACGCTGGACGTGCGGGTCACGTGGGAGACCCACGACGGGGCGATCATCCACGCCACGTACTCGGGCCGCCTGCAGTTCGACACGATGACCGTCTACGCCACCCCGCTGTTCCGCACCGGCGACGAGCGCTACCAGTGGCTGACCCGCATCCAGGCCGTGGCCAAGGGCGCCTTCCAGCCCGACGGCACCCTCGTCTACGAGATGTACGAACTGCGCTGATCCGGACCGCCGACGCCGGCGACGAGCGGGGTCGGCGAAGCGGTTCAGCTGAACCGCCGCCAGCGGATCAGTGCGCGACTCAGCGTGGGCGGCCGAGCAGGCTGCCGCCGTCGATGGCGATCACCTGGCCCGTGACCTGGGCAGCCCGCGGCGAGCACAGGAACGACACGGCGTCGGCGATCTGTGCCGGGGTCTGCTCCGTGCCCATCGGGACGGCACCACCGACCATCACGTCGAACATCTCGCGGGTGGCCATCTGCTCCCACAGCTTGGTGTAGATGAACCCGGGGGCGACCGCGTTCACCCGCACGCCCCGTGGCGCCAGGGCGAGGGCCATCGACTTCGTCCAGTGGATCAGCCCGGCCTTCGCCGCGCCGTAGGCGAACAGGGCGGTGGGCATCAGGCCGGCGATGGAGGCCGTGTTGCAGATGGCGCTGCCGGCGGGCATGCCCGGCCCGACCACCCTGGTCACCACGTGGGCGCTGTTGAGGTTGAGGTCCACGCTGTCGCGGAACAGACCGACGGGGCCGAACGGGTCGAAGGGGACGGCATCGGTGCGGGTGGGGTCGGCCCTGCCGCCGCCGGCGTTGTTGACCAGCACGGTGGCCTGCTCGTCGAGCGACGCCACCACGGCGCGCACCTGCTCCTCGTCGGTGACGTCGCAGGCGTGCAGCGACACGTTGGCGCGGTCGGCGACGCCGGTGACGTCCAGGTCCAGCGCGGCGACATGCCCGGCGACGCTGTCGGCCAGCAGTGCGTCGACGATGGCCGCGCCGATGCCGCGGGCCCCTCCGGTGACGATGGCGAGTCCACTCATGCGGCGCAGGCTAGGAGAGTGGGAAGCGCTGCATGAACGCCAGCATGTCGCCGGCCACCTGCGGGCCGCACTCCTCCTGGATGAAGTGGCCGGCGTGGTAGGTGGTGTGCGCGACGCCGGGCAGCGAGGCGCCGGGGATGTTGGCCCGGAACTGGTTGCCCTGCTCCATGTAGGTGTGGGGGCAGTGGGTGCCCCAGATGGTCAGCGCCGGCTTGTGCCACTGCTCCAGCACGGCCCAGGCGGCGTCGCCCAGCAGGCGCTCCGGGTCGTCCACCGTCACGGGCACCAGCATGGGGAACCGGCGGGCGCCGGCCGTGTAGCGCTGGTCGGGGAACGGGGCGTCGTAGGCGGCCAACGTCGCCTCGTCGACCGGTGTGACACACCAGCCGGGCACGACCTTCGACGGCCACAGCTCGGCCACCTCCTGGCTGTACACCCGCCAGGCCAGGAAGTAGAAGGCGGGACCGGCGTCGATCATCGCCCGGATGGCCTCGGGCACGATGCGGTCGTCCTCGTCCACCGTGGCCCGCCAGTCGATGCCCAGGTTGGCCAGCAGCTCCGGTGGCAGCGGCGCCTGGGCAGCGAAGAACGGCACACCTGGCCCGGTGCGCGGCAGGCCGGTGTTGGAGAACACCAGGCGGGCGAAACGGTCGGGATGGTCGGCCACGACCCGCCCGCCGATCAGGCCGCCCCAGTCCTGCCCGAAGAACGTCACGTCCTGCAGGTCGAGGTGCCGCAGCAGTTCGCCCACCCAGGCGACGTGGCGGCTGTAGGTGTAGGCCTGCTGGTCCACCGGCTTGTCCGACCGCCCGAAGCCGATCAGGTCGGGCACGATCACCCGGCACCCGGCCGCCACCAGCGGAGGGATCATCGTGCGGTAGAGGTAGCCCCACATCGGCTCGCCGTGGAGGAGGAGGACGGTCTCACCGTTGCCGGCCTCGCCAGCGGTGCCACTGCCCGCGTCGTCGCCAGGGGCGGCATCGACGTATGCCATCCGCAGGCCGCACTCCAGCGTGAGGTGGCGGGGCTCCCACGGGTAGTCGGTGATGGCGGCGAAGCGGTCCTCGGGGGTCCGCAGCACCTCCCCGATGCCGTCCAGGTGGAACGGCTCGCTCACCCGAGCGGACCTCTTCCGATCAGCACACCGTCGCCGGTGTTCAGCGAGTGGTCCAGGCCGAGCCGGTGGCGCAGCGTCGGGGGACAGGCCGCCTGCACGTCCTCGGGCAGCGCCCGGGTGAAGTTCCACTGCGGCCGCAGCCAGGGTTGGGCGTAGTAGCCGAACAGCAGGGCGCGGTCCTGGTCGGCGGTGACGTTCCGGCCGGAGGTGTGCCAGACCCGGCCGTCCATGGCGATCACCGAGCCGGCCGGCGCCTCGAAGGGCAGCATGTGGCCCACGAGGTCCTCCGGCCGGTCCACGCCGTACGCGGCGAACACCTCGGCCTGGGTGGCGTACCGCTGGCTGCCCGGCAGGTGGAGCGTGCCGCCGTTGTCGGCCGTGACGTCGGTGAGGCACCAGATGACGTTGAGGCTGCCGGGCGATGCCCACGGCTCCGGGGCCACGATGGCCAGGTCGCTGTGCACGGCCATCGATCCGGCGCCCGGGCGGGCGATGTTGGCGGTGAAGTTGGAGACGATGTAGTCGGCCCCGAGCAGGCCGGTGGCCAGCGCGTCGGCCACCGGGTGCTCGATCAGGTGGGTGAACAACGGGTCCAGCGCGATCAGGTTGAACACCCGCACGTTGGCCACGTTCGGGTCGAGCACCGGCATGAAGGTGGGGATGCCCTGGCGGCGGCTCTCCTCGGCGGCGGCCCACAGCGTGGCCAACGCGTCCGCGGCCTCGTCGCGGGTGAGCACGTCGTGGACGACCGCCACGCCCTCGTCGCGGAGACGATCGACGGCCTGTGCTGTCGCGGCGTCGGGAGTCACGGGGTGACGCTAACCCGCGACGCCGTCCCGGTCGTGTGCCGGACGCCTCGCCGGTCAGACTGGCCCGACACAATTTCCGAGGAGCCCGCCATGCCCCGCCTGCGCCAAGTCAGCCGCCAGGACACCACCGACGAACTGGTCCTGCGGATGTACGACCAACTGTTCGGCGACCGCGACCCGGTGGCCGAGCCGGGCACCGCCACCGGCACGCCGGGTGACTGGTGGACCGTGTTCGCCCTGGTGCCCGATGTGTTCCGCCACGCCGTGCAGGGCTTCGGCGTGTACCGCAGCCCGGATCGCTTCCTCGACCCCGTCCTGCGCGAGCTGGGCCAGACCCGCGCCGGGTGGGCAAGGGGCAGCCAGTTCGTCTACTCGCAGCACTGCAAGTCCTGCCGGGCGCTGGGGATGAGCGAGGAGATGATCGAGGCCATCCCGTCGTGGGGCACCAGCGATCTGTTCTCGCCCGTGCAGCGGGCCGTGCTGGCCTACACCGACTGCCTCGTGCTCGACGGCGGGCGCACGCCGGATGCCGTGTTCGCCGCGCTGCAAGAGCACCTGTCGGACGAGGAGATCCTCGAGCTGACGTACATCACCACGCTGTACGACATGCACGCGGTGATGTGCCGGGCCCTCCGGCTGGAGTTCGACGACCGGGTGGAGCCGATCATCGAGATCGCCGCCCCCGAGGGCCAGGGTTCGTACGACGTGGGCGCCGCCATCAGCGACCCCGGCAAGGGGTAGCGTCGCCCGGGTGCGCGGGCTGCAGCGACGACTCACCGGTCTGCTTCCGGTCGGCTTCGCCGTGCTGCTCGCTGCGTTCTGCGCGTCGGGCACGGAGCTGTACGTCTCGTCGTCGGGCTCGGCGGCGATGGAGCAGCAGCTCGCCGAGGCCTGCCGGGCGGACTCCGGGTTCGCCCTCCCGGTCCCGCGCGGCGTGGACGGCGCGGAGCCGATCGTGGAGGAGATCGGGTCGCGCATCCCGCACATGGACCCGCCGCGCCACGGGGACTCGGCCATGGTCACGGCCCAGCGTCCGGACGGCGGTTCGGCTCGGCTGACGTTGCTCCAGTTCGACGACCTGCTGACCGACACCGGGGCCGACCCTGCGGGCGCGGCCGCCGCCGGGACCGCCGCCGAGCCGCTGGCGCCGGGCGAGCTGGCGGTGACGGCGACGAATGCCGAGCTGATGGGTGTCCAGGTCGGCTCCACGCTGGTTGCCGGCGACCGGGTGCTGACCATCGCCCGGGTGATCCCCGACATCGCCACCGCGCCGGTGCCGTCGGCGTGGTGCGGGCTGTCCCAGTTCGTGCTGCCGCGACCATCCGGCGACCCGCCGCCGCTGTCGGCCGTGGCGGCCACGGAGACGGTGGCGATGTTCGGCGAATTTCGATTCCGCTGGGTCGAGTACCGCGTTGCGGACGACCCGATCACGCTCACCGAGGCCAACGACATCCTTGCCGCCTACCGCCGGGCCATCGCCGACTTCGACGCGGCGTTCGACCAGCAGATCGGCGGCGACATCGACCTCGGCATGCGCCATGTGGTCGATCGCGCGACAGGGGTGACCGACACGGTGAGCCGTTCCCTCCAGCCGGTGCGCCTCACCAGCCTGATCGCCGTGCTCGTGGTGCTACTGGCGGCCGCCGTGCTGCTGGCCAGGGAGCGGCACCGGGAGGTGCGGCTGCTCGGCGTACGCGGGGTGCCGCCGTCGCAGGTGGCCCGGCGGATGCTGCCGGAGGTCGCGCTGGTCGCCGGGGTGGCGAGCGCGGTCGGGTTGCTGCTGGCGTGGATGGTGGTGCTGATCGGCGGTCCGTCCTCGTTGCTGGAGCCGGCCGCGCTGCTGCGGGCCGCGTTGATGGCCCTCGCCGTCGCGGTGGTGGCCATGGGTGCCGTCTTCGCAGCCGTCAGCGTCGTGGCCGACCACGCGGTGGACCGCGGCGGGCGCCACCACCCGATCGTCTGGTCGCTTCCGGTGGTCGTGGCCGGGTTGGTGGTGCTGGCGGTGTGGTCGTTCCGCCGGCTGGACGAGGTCGGCGGCATCCGCACGTACGGCACCCAGGTCCGCGGTGGTGAGCTGCTGGCGCTCGGCTTCCCGCTGTTCGGCCTGCTGGCCGGCACACTGGTGGCCTGTGGCCTGCTGGTGCCGCTGGTCGCCACCCTGCGCCGCACCGGTGGCCGGCTCCCTCGTGCCCTGCGGCTGGGCTGGCGGCGGGTGGTGCTGGAGGCCGGGCCGACCGTGGCCACGGTGGCGGCCGTGGCGATGGCCGCGGGCGCGTTCGTGGCGGCGTCGGCGCTGTCCGACGGTGCCAGCCGCCAGCTGGAGGACAAGGCGGAAGCCTTCGTCGGCAGCGACCTCGCCGTGTCCGTCTTCGACACGATGGACGTGCCCGCCTCGCTGGCAGGTGGGACGTCCCGCGTGGAGACGGCCAACGTGAAGGTCGACGGGACGACCGTCAAGCTGTACGGCGTCGACCCGGCCACGTTCCCGGACGTGGCCCGCCTGCGCGATGACGCTTCGTCGCTGTCCCTGCGAGGCCTGATGCATCTGCTGGGCGGGTCGGTCGGCCGTGGTGACGACCTGCCACCCGCCATCGGCGTCGGCCCCGACCTCACCGTCGGTGACGTGCTGGACCTCGTGATCGCCGGCTCCGACGAGCCCCTGCGTGTGCGACTGGTGGCCACGGTGGCATTCTTCCCCGGCAAGGTCACCGGCCTCGACGAGGTGGTGGTCGACCGTGAGGTGCTGCTGGCCGCCGTGCGGTTCCCTCAGCGGTGGGTGCTGGCCAGGGACCCGGACGACGGCTTCGTCGGCGGCTTGCGCGCTGCCGGCTTCCGGATCGGCGTGGTCCTCGATTCGCGGACGACGTTCGACGCCTCCAGCTTCAGCGGGCTGAAGTGGGCCTACCAGCCGCTGCGGGCCGTGGGCGTGCTGTTCGCCGTGGTCGCCGCAGCGGTGCAGTTCCTGGTCGTCGCGGCTCGCCGCACGGCCCGCCGGGCGGCCCACACGATCTCCCGCCGCACCGGCTTCGGCAGGCGCCACCTGTGGGTCGCCGCCGTGGCCGAGGCGCTGGTGCCGCTGGCGGTTGGTGCGCTGCTCGGCCTGTCGTTGGGGCTGGCCGCCGTGTCGCTGGCCGTGCCCCGGCTGGACCCCATGCCGCTCCTCGCCCCTCCCGCCCGCTTCCTCGTACCGTGGGGCACGACCCTGGGCATCCTGCTGGCCGTTCCCGTGTGGGCGGTGGCGACGGCCGCGCTGATCGTGCGCAGCACCGTGGCCGGTGACCCGATGCGTGCTCTGCGAGGTGAGCAGTGAGACCCGTGGGGCGTTCCGACCAACTGGTGGTGGAGTGCAGCGGCGTGACGCGCCGGTACGTCATCGGCGGACGGGGCTCGGCGGGGTCGGGCTCCGAGGTGCTGGCCCTGCAGGACGTGGACCTGGAGGTGCCGGCCGGTCTGCTGTTGGCGCTGGCCGGACCCAGCGGTTCGGGCAAGTCCACCCTCCTGGCCCTGCTGGGCGCGCTGGATCGGCCGACGTCCGGCGCGCTGCGCGTGGACGGCGTGGACGTGGCCACGCTCGGCCGTCGCGAGCGCCGCGCCTTCCGCCGCCGGCGGGCGGTCAGCATGCTGCCGCTGCCGGCCGACAACCTGCTCCTCGACCTGACCGGGCGGGAGAACGTCGTGGCCGCCGGGCACCATCGGGGGCTGCTCGGCGACGTCAGGTCCCGCGCCGACGAACTGCTGGCAGAGATGGAGTTGGATGCGTTCGCCGATCGGCCGTGCGCGCTCATGTCCGGCGGCGAGCAGCAGCGGATCGCGCTGGCGGCCAGCCTGATCGGGTCGTCCGCGGTGGTGCTGGCCGACGAGCCCACCGGCGCGCTGGACCGGGCGGGCGCGGCCACCGTGGCCGCCGCGCTGCGCGGTGCCGTCGAGCGCGGCGCGTCGATCGTGGTCGCCACCCACGACCCGAACATCGAGGCGGTGGCCGACATGGTGGTGCGGCTGGACCACGGGAGGAGGGTGCTGTGAGCGAGGTCGACGCGGGTGGCATGCCAGGTCCGCCGATCGAGGCGAACGAGGCGATCGAGGCGGTGGAGTTGACCAAGATGTGGTCGCCGACCGCGGGGCTGCGCCCGGTGAGCCTGACCGTGGCCGCCGGCGAGATGGTGGTGGTGCGCGGCCGCTCCGGCAGCGGCAAGTCCACCCTGCTGGCCTTGCTGGCCGGGCTGTGCCGGCCCGACGGCGGTTCGGCGCGTGTCGCCGGTGCGGCGCCCACGGGTGACACGCCGTGGGCCAAGGTGGCGTTGGTGCCGCAGGTGCTGGGCATGGCCGTGGAACTGTCGATCCGCGAGAACATCGTCGACGCCGCGGCCGGCCGGCCCGACGAGGCGCGGCTGGCCGGCCTGCTGGAGCGGCTGGATGTCGCCCCCTTCGCCGGCCGCCGGCTGGGCGAGGTGTCCATGGGGCAGCAGCAACGGGCAGCGGTGGCGCGGGCGCTGGTGCAGGTGCCGACCGTGCTGCTGGTGGACGAGCCGACCAGCTTCCAGGACGGGCGGCACGCGGACGGGGTGGTGGCGGAGCTCCATCGCAGCGCGGCTGCGGGTGCTGCGGTGCTGGTGGCCACGCACGACCCGATCGTGGTGGCGGCGGCGGACCGGGTGCTCGACCTGCAGGCGGTATGACGCCCCCGTCTAGGTTGGCGGGTGCCATGGAAGCCGACGACACCGACACGACCGGCGACACCGCCCACCTCGACCCGCTGATGCATGTGGCCCAGCCGGACCACCCCGACGTGGTCGCCGTGGCACGGGCGGAGGCCGGCCGGGCCGTGCGGGACATCGGTCACGCGCTCGTCGGTCACCATGTGCCGGTGGCGTTCCTGGAGGAGTTCACGGCGGCGCTGGACGGGCTGACCGCCCACCTGCTGCAGGGCGAGCCGCGTTCGCGGTCGCAGGTCCGCCAGGAAGGGCAGTGGGGCGAGCCGCCCGCCGACGGCGACGTGATGACCACCTACGACGAGCGCCCGGTGTCCGGCCGGGGCAGCCCGTGGGGCCTGGACATCGAGGTGCGCCGCGACGGCGACGAGGCGGTGGCCACCCTCACTCTGCGTGCGGCCCACGAGGGGGCGCCGGATCGCAGCCACGGCGGGATCGTCGCCGCCTTGTTCGACGACGTGTACGGCTTCGTGCTGGCCCTGCTGGCTCAGCCCGGATTCACCGGCGAGCTGGGCATCCGCTACGTCGCCGGCGTGCCCATCGGTGTGCCGCTGGAGTGTCGCGTGCGGATGGATCGCCAGGAGGGCCGCAAGCTGTTCATGAGCGGCGAGCTACGTGACGGCGACACCGTGCTGGCCACGTCCACTGCGACGTTCATCACCATTCCGCGGGAGTTGTTCTACAGCGGCCAGGAGGGCTGAGGCCGGCCGCCCGTCACGCCGTGGCGAGGAACACCGGCGGCAGCTCGAACGACCCTGCGGCGTAGAGCGTGAGGGGCTGGCCGGCCGGGGCGGCGAAGCACAGGGTTCCGGAGAGGGTGCCGCCGTCGAACACGTCGGCGAACAACTCCAGCCCGCCGGGCACCACCCCGCAGGCGTAGCCGTCCAGCTCCACGTTGCCGTCGGCGACAGCCCGGGCGGAGACCTCGGCTGCGTTCGCCGAGCCGCCGCCGGCGTAGGACACGACGACGTCAACGCCCACGAAGACCATGCCAGCGGGTGGCGGCTCGTTGAACGAGTTCTCCGCCAGCACGGCGGCGGTGATGTCGCGGGCGGCGCCGGTGACGGTGAGGCTCCATCCCGCGCCCAGCGCCGCCGTGCTGCCGAGCGAGATGGCGTTGGTGCGCTCGTCGATGGCGGAGCCGTCGGGCCGTGGCCCGAGCAGCGGCTGCATCTGCTGGGCCGTGCCGGGCCCGGTGGCAAGGAACACCTCCGTGCCGTCGCCGAAGTAGTCGCCCACGCCGTAGAGCTTGAGCACGGGGGCATCGGCGGGTGTGGTGACGAAGCACAGGTTGCCGACCAGCACGCCGCCGGCGAACACGTCGCGGAAGATGGGCAGCTCGTCGGGGATGACGCCGCAGTAGTTGTCCAGTTCGGTGTGGTCGGCGCCGACGGCGCTGATGGTGGGCTGGAACGCCGAGAGCGGCTCCTCCTTGCCGAAGTAGCCGAGGGCGACGCGGACGATCGTGAACTGGCTGCCGGCCGGTGGCGGCTCGTTGAACTGATTCTCGGTGGCGACGATGGCGGTGGCATCGCCGATGGTGTCCAGCACCTGCAGGCGCCAGCCGCCGCCGATGTCGGCGATGCCGCCGACGGCCACGGGCGAGCCGATCGTTCCGCGCCGGCCGGCGGGAGCACCCGCCACCTCGTTCTCGTTCGGCGGGGCGATGACCGTGGTCTCGCTGCCGCTCGAGGTGCCCGCGGGTTGCGCTGCCGTGGTGCCCGGCCCGTCGCCGGTGGCCGGCACCGAGACCGTGGTGGGCAGTGGTGCGGCGGTGACGGTGGTGAGCGAGGAGTCGAGGGAGGAGCCCGGGGATGGCTCGGCGGTGTCGTCGCCGCCGGACACCACCACCACGATCCCGACACCGATGGCCACCAATGCCGCGAGCGCGACGGCGATCACCCACTTGGGGATCCCGCTCGACGGCGGGGCGTCGACAGGGGGCGGTGGCGTGGTGACGATCGTGGGCCCGCTGAACGGTGCCCCTGGCGTGGACAGTGTCCCCGGTGTGGACGGTGCCCCTGGCGTGGACGGTGCCCCCGGTGCTACGGGTGTCGTGGGCGTTGCGCCCGGTGTCGTCGCCGCAGGCGCCGGCGTGCCGGGCGGTGGCGGGCCCCAACCGGCACCGGGCGGCGGCAGGTCGCTCATGTGTTCTTGGCCGGGGCCTTCTTCGCCGCGGCCTTCTTGGCGGGGGCCTTCTTCGCCGCCGCCTTCTTGGCGGGTGCGGCCTTCTTCGCCGCCGCCTTCTTCGTGGCCGCGGCCTTGCGCCCCGGCACGCCACCCTTCTCGATGATGGCCTCGCGGCGCAGGGCGAGCAGCTCGTAGGCACGCTCCGGCGGCATGGCGTCCAGCCGGTCGCCCTTGCCGAGGGAGGCGTTGGTCTCCCCGTCCGTCACGTACACACCGAACTTGCCGTCCTTGGCCACCACGGCCTTGCCACTGACCGGGTCCGTGCCGAACTCGCGCAGTGGGCCCTTCGCCGCCAGGTTGGCGCCACCGCCGCGGCGGTACACCTTCGGCTGGCTGAAGATCTGCACGGCCTCGTCGAGGGTGATGGTCAGCAGCTGGTCCTCGTTGGCGATGTTGCGGAAGTCCTTGCCCTTCTGGACGTACGGGCCGTATCGGCCGTTGTTGGCCAGGATCTCCTGCCCGTCCGACGGGTCCACACCGAGCGTCCGGGGCAACTGCAGCAGGGCCTCCGCCTCGTCCACCGTCATCCGCTCCAGCACCATCGTCTTGAACAGGCTGGCCATCTTCGGCTTGTCGTGCCCAGGGGGCGGGTTGTCCGCCGTGCCCCACTGCACGTACGGGCCGTAGCGGCCGTTCTTGGCGAAGACGGGGTAGCCGTCGAGCTCGCCGATCGGCTCGTCCGCCTTGGGCGCAGCGAGCAGTTGGAGGGCCAGCGCCATCGTCAGCTCGTCGGGGGCCAGGTCGTCGGGCACGCTGGCCGTGTCCTCACCACGCTTCACGTACGGGCCGTACTTGCCGGGCTTCACCACCACGGTCTCGCCGTTCGGGTCCGCCCCGATCGGGAAGGTGTTGATCTCGGCGGCGTCGATGGCGTCCAGGTTCTCCTCCACCAGGCGCTTCAGGCCGGGGAGGGCGTCGTCCTCGTCGCCGAAGTAGAAGTCGTGCAGCCAGTCCTGCTTCTGCCGCTCGGCGCGGGCGATGGCGTCCAGGTCCTCTTCGATCTTGGCGGTGAAGGCGTAGTCCACCAGTTCGCCGAAGTGACGCTCCATCAGGCCGATCACGGCAAACGCGGTCCACGTTGGGACCAGCGCCTGGCCCTTCTTCCACACGTAACCGCGGTCCTGCACCGTCTGGATGATGCTGGCCCAGGTGGACGGGCGGCCGATGCCCAGTTCCTCCAGCCGCTTCACCAGCGAGGCCTCGGTGTAGCGGGCCGGCGGGGTGGTGGCGTGGCCGTTCGGCGTGATCTCGGCGATCGGCACGGCCTGGCCGACGGCTAGCGGCGGCAGCAGGGCCTCGCGCTCGGCGTCGCCGTCGCCGGCGTCGTCGGTGCTCTCCACGTACACCTGGCGGTAGCCGGGGAACGTGATGGTGGTGCCGCTGGCGGCGAACTCGCAGTCGGTGCCGCCCGGGGCGCCGGTGCCGGCCGGCTCGCGCACCGCGGCGGCCAGGCGCACGCTGACGGTGGTGCCGGCGGCGTCGGCCATCTGCGAGGCCAGGGTGCGCTGCCAGATCAGGCGGTACAGGCTGAGCTCCTGCCCGTTCAGCTCACCGGCCAGGCTGTCCGGCGACCGCAGTGGGGTGGTGGGGCGGATGGCCTCGTGGGCCTCCTGCGCGTTCTTCACCTTGGTGCTGTAGGAGCGCGGGGTGGGGGAGACGAACTGCTGGCCGTAGGCCCGGTGGATCTCAGCCCGCACGGCGTTCTTGGCCTCGTCGCTGAGGTTCACCGCGTCCGTACGCATGTAGGTGATGTAGCCACGCTCGTACAGGCCCTGGGCGATGCGCATGACCTGGGCGGCACCGAGGCGCAGCTTGCGCCCGCCCTCCTGCTGGAGGGTGGAGGTCATGAACGGGGGCTTCGGCGAGCTGCGGTAGGGCTTCTCCTCCACGGAGCGCACGGTGACGTCGGCGCCGTCGAGGGCGCCGGCCAGCGCGCGGGCGCGGGCTTCGTCCACCACCACGACGTTCGGTTTGGCGACGCCGTCGCTGCGGAAGTCCTTCCCCGTGGCCACCTTCGTGCCGTCGAGGGCGACGAGCGTGGCGGTGAACGCAGGGCCGGTGGCGGTGAGGAGGTCGATGTCCCAGTACGGGGCGGTGACGAAGGCGATCCGCTCCCGCTCGCGCTCCACGATCAGGCGCACCGACGGGCTCTGCACCCGGCCGGCGGACAGGCCGCGGTTGACCCGGCGCCACAGCACCGGCGAGACCTCGTAGCCGTACAGGCGGTCCAGCAGGCGGCGGGTCTCTGCGGCGTCGACCAGCCCGTAGTCGATGCCACGCGGGTTGGCGACGGCGTGGTCGATGGCGGCCTTGGTGATCTCGTGGAAGACCATCCGCTTCACCGGGATCTTCGGCTTCAGGTACTCCAGCAGGTGCCAGGAGATGGCCTCGCCCTCGCGGTCTTCGTCCGTCGCGAGGTAGAGCTCGTCGGCGTTCTTCATCGCGGCACGCAGGTCCTTCACCACGTCCTTGCCGCGCAGGGTCAGCTCGTAGGTGGGCTTGAACCCGTTGTCCACGTCGATCTGCAACCCCTTGCTCGGCAGGTCGGCCACATGGCCCACCGAGGCGCGCACGTCGAACGCGTTGCCGAGGAACTTGGAGATCGTTTTCGCCTTGGCAGGCGACTCCACGATGACGAGGGGTTTGGGCATGGCGAGGCAATGGCTAGGTGATGAACCCCTCCGTTGTCAAGGAGAGGGGGATGGCTGACATGAGTATGGTGGCGTCGATGGCCGAGCCGTTCGTGGACCTGGTCGACAGCGACCTGCTGCCGCCACCACCCGCGAGCGTCGGCCCGCGCGACCTGTGGCCGACGGTCCGCAACTGGCTGCTCGTGGCCATGGCCGCGCTGTTGGCCTTCGCCTGGTTCGCCCGCGGACGCGTCGACACGGCTGAGGAGAGTCGCGGCCGACATGAGGACTGGGTCGAGTACAACGACCACTGGTCGACGTGGTTCGAGCAGTACGGCTTGCCCGCCTACGAGCGGGTGCTGGACGGCGGGCAGGTCAGCGGCGACCAACTCACGCTGACCAGTCGCACCTACCCCGAGGGAGATGGCTTGGGTGTGGGAGGCCCGGTTCGGGCGGTCATGGGCGAGGTGGAAGGGTGGCGCCGGCTCAGCTCGCCGCGCCACGGTGAGGTCCTGGACCTGGTGGAGGAGTGGGACCTCGGCGTGGTCGGTGTGCTCAACGGCACCGGCACGAGGGTCGTGGACCCGGAGGGCCTGGCGGCGTTGGACGGGCCCGGCTTCCTGGATCGGCTGCGGGCGGCCGAGCAGGCGGCTCTGCCGGCGATGCAGGACGACCTCGACCGAGCAGTGCTGGTCCACCGCCTGTGGCTGGGGGCGATGTACGCCAGCATGGCGCTGGTGGCACTGGGCCCGTTCGGCCTGATCGCTGCCGGCCGGCGCCTCCGCCCGGAGGAGTGAACGTCAGGCCTCGCCGGGGTGGTGCTCGTCGTGGCTGGCCTCGACGTTGATGTGCGGGAGGATGCGGTCCAGCCACTTGGGGATCCACCAGTTGCGGGCGCCGAGCAGTTCCATCGTCGCCGGCACGAGGACCATGCGGACCACGGTGGCGTCCACGAACACGGCGATCGCCATGCCGAGGCCGAACAACTTGAGCGAGCGGTCGTCGCCCAGCGCGAACGCGCTGAACACGCACACCATGATGATGGCTGCCGCGGTGATGACCCGGGCGGTGCTGGCCAGGCCGTCGGCCACGGCGGTGGCGTTGTCGCCCGTGCGGTCGAACTCCTCCTTCATCCGGCTGAGGAGGAAGACCTCGTAGTCCATCGACAGGCCGAAGACGATGGCGAAGAGCATCATCGGTGCCCACGCTTCCACCGGCCCTGGATGGTCCACCCCGATCAGCGAGGCGCCCCAACCCCACTGGAAGACGGCGACGATGAAGCCGTAGGCCGCGCCGACGGACAGCAGGTTCATCACCACGGCCTTCACCGGCACCAGCACGCTGCGGAACACCATCATCAGCAGGAGGAAGCTGAGGATCAGCACGGCCCCGATCAGCAGGGGCAGGCGGCCGGCGATGTAGCTGGAGAAGTCGATGCCGCCCGCAGTCCAGCCGCCGACCCACACGTCGATCCCGCTGGCGGGCAGCACGGTGTCGCGCAGGTGGTGCACCAGGTCGGAGGTGGCCGCGTCCTGCGGCGCCGTGGTGGGGTAGACGACCCAGCTCCAGGTGCCGGGGCCGACCTCGCGGCCGGGGGTGGCGATCGCGATGGAGGTGCCCTGCAACTGGGCGAGGTCGGCGTCCACCGCGGCCACGGACTCGGCGGTGGCCGACGGGTCCGTGCTCACGAGGTAGAGCGGGCCGTTGGTGCCCGGGCCGAAGCTGTCGGCAATGAGGTCGTAGGCCTGGCGGACGGTGGTGTCCTTCGGCTGGTTGCCCTCGTCGCTGAACCCGAGGCGGATGCCGAACAGGGGGATGGCCAGTGCCACCAGCACCCCGGCGCCGGCGACGAACGCCGGCCACGGGCGATGCTGGATGAAGCGACTCCAGCGGAACCAGAAGCGGTGCTCGCGGGCCTTCTCCGTGCGCTCCGGCAGGGGCGTCCGCAGCCATGCAGAGCCTGGCCATCCGGTCGAGGCAGTACGCCGACGTATGACCCAGCCGAAGAATCGAACGGTGACGTTGTACTGGTACAGCATCGTGAGAACAACGACGAGCGAGCCGACGAGCATGAAGATCCCGAGCTTGTCGACGATCACGCCGGCCAGCCCGCACAGCACCCAGATGCCGACCACGGCGGCGGCGCCACGGGTGGTCGTGTTGATCCGGGTGCCGACCACGCCGAGCAGCGCAGGCAGCAGGGTGATCGACGCGAGCATCATCACCAGCACGGCGGTGGCGCCGGCGACGGCCAGGCCCTGCACGAACGGCAGGCCCATGATGAAGAGGCCGAGCAGGGAGATCATCACGGTGATGCCGGCGAAGATGACCGCCCGGCCGCTGGTGTCCAGCGCGGCGACGGTGGCGGTCTCGGGGTCCTCGCCCATCAGCAGGTGCTCGCGGTAGCGGCTGACGATGAACAGGGCGTAGTCGATGCCCACGCCGAGGCCGATCATCGCCGCCATCTGCGGCCCGAACTCGGGGATCGACAGGCCGCGGGACGCCAGCCCGACGACTGCCGTGGCGACGCCGAGGCCGACCGTGGCGGTGCCGATGGGCAG
Organism: Acidimicrobiaceae bacterium; assembly: GCA_020637295.1. Classification (GTDB taxonomy): domain Bacteria; phylum Actinomycetota; class Acidimicrobiia; order Acidimicrobiales; family Ilumatobacteraceae; genus UBA668. The sequence goes on from JACJWF010000007.1 coordinate 160,112, forward strand.
GCCCATCGCGATCACCGAACCGAAGGCGATCATCAGGATGACGACTGCGGCGAGGATGCCCAGGATCTCGCTGGCCGGGAACTCGAACTTCTGGAAGACCTGCCCGCCGTATTCGACCTCCAGGCCCGGCACCCGGACGTCCTGCCCCAACTCCTGGATCGCGTCGGCGATGTGCTGGGTGGTGGCCTGGTCGACCCGGGTCACGGTGAGCTGGGCGAACGAGACGTCCTGCCCCGTGGTGTTGGTGGGGGCGTCGGCCGGGCGGGTCTGCTGGGCGCCGTCCTCGCTGTACGGGCTGACCACCTTCACCGGGTCGGTCAGCGCGGCCTGCTCGTCGGCCGGCAGCGCCGCCACCTCGTCGGCGGTGAGGACGTTGTTCTTCGAGTCCAGGCGGATGGCGTCCACCTGCTCGAACAGGGCGGTCATCGCCGCCTGCACCTCGGGGTCCTGGTTGCCCTGCGCGGCGGTGAACACGATCTGGGCGGGGAACCCGTCGTCGCCGTTGCCGATGGCCTTGAACGCGTCGCCGACCTTCTTCGACTCGCTGTCCGGCTGGGAGAACTCGGTGTGGTAGTCGGTGCCGACGGCCCCGCTGACCGCCGAGAGCACGACGACCAGCGGCACCCAGATCGCGAAGATCATCAGGTACTTGCGACGGAAACTGAATCGCGCCAGACGGGCCAACATCGCCCCGGACCTCCCAACATGCCTGCTCGGGGGTGCAGACGTTCGGAACGCTACCGTTCGGCGCATCGACGTGCCGCGTGACATCCGACCGCCGGACGCCCGCCTCGGGTGGTCCGCGGAGCCGCTCGGGCACTGGCGCGCGCTGGGGTCGCCGCAGCCGGCGGGGCGGGTCTCCCGGCTGGACCGGGGGTGGAGCACCATCCTCACGTCGCTCGACGGCGAGCCGTTGCGGGTCCGCAACATCGGGGCCGATGTGGCCGTCGGCGACTTCGTTGTGGTCAGCGAGGACGGCGAGCGCGTGGACACCGTGCTGGAGCGGCACAGTGCGTTCGTCCGCCGGGCGTCGTTCGAAGGGCAGCGGGCCGTCGCCCACACTCTCGCCGCCAACATCGACGTGGTCATGCTGGTCCACGCGCTGACCAGCCCACCCAACCAGCGCCGCCTGGAGCGGGAGCTCGTGCTGGCGTGGGACAGCGGCGCCCGACCGGTGGTGGTCCTCACCAAGACCGATCTTGTCGAGGACGCCACCGCCGCGGTGGCCGCGCTGGCCGACGTGGCCCCCGGGGTGGACGTGCTCACCGCCAGCGGGATCACCGGGGAAGGGGTGCCGGCGCTCGGGGCCTTCGCCGCCGGCAACGCCACCATCGCCCTGCTCGGCGCCAGCGGGGTGGGCAAGAGCACGCTGGTCAACGCGCTGGTGGGGCACGCCCGCCAGGCCACCGCCGTGGTGCGCGAGGGCGACGGCAAGGGCCGGCACACCACCATCGCCGCCGAGCTCGTCCCGCTGGCCGGCGGCGGCTGGCTGATCGACACACCGGGCGTGCGGGCGGTCAGCCTGTGGAGCAGCGGCCACGGCATCGAGCGGGCCTTCGCCGACGTCTTCGACCTGATGGACCACTGCCGGTTCCGCGACTGCAAGCACGAGCAGGAGCCCGGCTGCGCCGTCAGCGCGGCGGTGGCCGAGGGGGCCCTCGACCCGCGGCGGCTGGACAGCATGAAGCGCCTGGTCGCCGAGGAAGCCGCGCTGGAAGAAGAGCAGAAGGCGCGGGAGAAGGCGATGGACCGCCGCGGCTACCGCAAACCCCGCCCACCGCGCTGAGCCCGGCGTCCGGGCAGGAGGGTGCCCACCCGTCCTCGGCGCGGCAGACTGGTCCGGTGACCCAGCAGGACGACGGGCCGATCCGCGGCCCCCACAAGGTGCCCGGCACCACCCACGACTACGACCTCGTCATCATCGGGGCCGGCTCCGGCAACTCGATCATCGGGCCGGAGATGGACGGTTGGAAGATCGCCCTCGTCGAACGCAGCCAGTTCGGTGGCACCTGCCTCAACCGTGGGTGCATCCCCACCAAGATGCTCGTCTACCCGGCCGATCTCGCCGAGTCTGCCAAGCACGGCGAGCGCTTCGGCATCCACACCGAGTTCCACAGCGCGGACTGGCCCGTCATCGTGCAGCGGGTGTTCGGCCGCATCGACCCCATCGTGGAGGGCGGCCGCCAGTACCGCCACTCGCTCCCCAACGTGGACGTCTACGAGGGCACGGCGCACTTCGTCGGTGACCGCACGCTGGAGGTCCTCGGCTCGCGCATCCGCGGCCGCCAGGTGGTCATCGCTGCGGGCGCCCGCGCCTTCGTTCCCGACGTGCCCGGCATCGACGACGTGCCGTTCCACACCAGCGACAGCATCCTGCGCATCGCCAAGCAGCCCAGCCACCTCATCATCCTCGGTGGCGGGTTCATCGCCACCGAGCTCGGCCATGTGTTCCAGGCCCTGGGGTCGCGGGTCACGATCGTCAACCGCAGCCACCGTCTGCTCCAGGCGGAGGACCACGACATCTCCCAGCGGTTCACCGACCTGGCCCGCCGGCGGTTCGACCTGGCCCTCGGCGCCAAGGTGCAGCGCGCCTACATGACCACACGCGGCGTCGGCCTGCAGGTGGCGCTGGACGACGAGGAGCGCACCATCGAGGGTGATGTGCTGCTGGTGGCCGCCGGGCGGATCCCCAACAGCGACCACCTGCAGGTGGAAGCCGGCGGCGTGGCCGTGGACGAGCGCGGCAACGTGGTGGTCGACGAGTACGGCCGCACGTCTGCCGAGGGGGTGTGGGCGCTGGGCGACATCAACGGCCGCCACCAGTTGAAGCACATGGCCAACGGCGAAGCGAAGGTGGTGCGGCACAACCTCGCCCACCCCGAGGCCCTGCAGCGCTACGACGAGCGGCCGGCGCCGCACGCCGTGTTCTCCAACCCGCAGATCGGCTCGGTGGGCCTCACCGAGCATCAGGTGCAGGCCACCGGCCGCCCGTACTGCTCGATCGTCCACGCCTACGGCGACGCGGCCTACGGCTGGGCCATGGAGGACACCACCTCGTTCTGCAAGCTGATCGGCGACCCGCAGACCCGCCAGGTGATCGGCGCCCACCTCATCGGCCACGAGGCGTCCATCCTGGTGCAGTTGCTGGTGCAGGGCATCCACCTCGGGCACACGGCCGACGAGATGGCCCACGGGCAGGTGTGGATCCACCCGGCGCTCAGCGAGGTGGTCGAACAGGCACTGCTGAAGCTGATGGACGCGTTCGACGCGTTCGCCGGCTGATCCGTTCTCACCCGCTTCTCACCCACCGCGGGTTGGCGCCTTACCTCCGTCGCGCATCGTGTTCCCCATCACCGGAGCGATCCGGTAGCGACGAAAGGAACCTCCCCGATGAACAAGAAGCTCACCGCCGCCGGTCTTGCCGCCGGACTGCTGGCCGGCACCGGCGCCGGTCTGATCCTGGAACTGTCGGGCTCGGCCAACGCCGCCAGCTCCGTGGTTGCCGTGGCCGGGACCGATGACACCGGCACCGAGTCCACCGACGGCACTGGCGACACCGGCACCGATGCCGCCCGACCGGATCCGGCCGAGCGGCTCACCGAGGTCCTCCAGCCGCTGGTGGACGACGGCACCCTCACCCCGGCGCAACTCGACGCCGTGATCTCGGCGCTCGAGGCGGCCGGCCCGATGGGCCACGGCGGCGCGGGCGGCGACCAGGGCGGGCGCGGCATGGGCCGTGGCGGCGCCAACCTGGACGTGGTGGCCAGCACGCTCGGCCTGACGGCGGACGAGGTGCGCACCGCCATCCAGGGTGGCCAGACCATCGCCGACCTGGCCGCGGCCAACGGCTCCTCCGCCGAGAACGTCATCGACGCGCTGGTGGCGAGCATGAAGGCCCACCTCGACGAAGAGGTGGCCGCCGGCGAGCACACCCAGGACGAGGCCGACCAGATCCTGGTCGACGCCACGGCCCGCATCACCGAGTTCGTCAACAACACCGCCAGCATCGCCGAGGCCGGTCCGATGAACGGTGGCCCCGGCGGCCGGGGTCATCGCCCCGGTGACGGCGACGGCACTGGTACGAGCACCGGCACTGGCACCGACACCGGGGTCATCGACGGTGGCCCTGCCGACAGCGTGACGGCCTGATTCCTCCCCCCAATGGCGCCTACGATCGGCCGGGGCACGTGTTGCTCCTCCCCCCATCGGCCCCGGCCGGTCGGGCGCCATCTTCACCGAGCCCATTCGAACCACACCCAGGCAGCACTGACATGAGCGGACGAATCCTCCTTGCCGACGACGACCGGGCCATCCGTGAAGCGCTCACGCGAGCGCTCTCGCTGGAGGGCTACGACGTCGTCCAGGTCAACGACGGCGCCCAGGCCCTGGCCGCGGTGGAGAACGACCAGCCCGACGCCGCCATCCTCGATGTGATGATGCCCAACGTGGACGGCCTCACCGTCTGCCGGGTGCTGCGTGCGGAGCGCAACCGCCTGCCGGTGCTGATGCTGACGGCCCGCACCGAGACCCCGGACCGTGTTGCCGGGTTGGATGCCGGCGCCGACGACTACCTGCCCAAGCCGTTCGATCTCGACGAACTGCTGGCCCGGCTGCGTGCGCTGCTGCGCCGGGCGCGCCCCGAGGACACCGCCGCCACCGACGGCCCGCTCCAGGTCACCGACCTGCGCATCGATCCCACCGCCCGCCGGGTGTGGCGCGGCAGCCGGGAGGTCGAGCTGAGCAAGACCGAGTTCGACCTGCTGGAGCTGCTGGTCCGCAACCAGGGCATCGTCCTCGAGCACTCCACCATCTACGACCGCATCTGGGGCTACGACTTCGGCCCCGATTCCAAGAACCTCGCGGTGTACATCTCCTACCTGCGCCGCAAGCTGGAGGGCCATGGCGACTCCAAGCTCATCCACACCGTGCGTGGGGTGGGGTACACGGTGCGGCCCTCGTGAGCCTGCGCCTCAAGATCGCCATCCTCCTGGCCGCCCTCGCTGCCGCGGCCACCACCGCCATCGGCGTCGCCTCCTACCGCTCCACCGCGCACGAGTGGGAGGAGACCATCGACCGGTCGCTGCAGGACGCCGCCCGCCGCTTCACCGACCTCCCCGGGGGCGACAACGGGTTCGACTTCGATCAGGACGGCGACGGCCGCCCGGGTGGCTCGGGCCGCCCGCCGTCGTTCGAGCAGATCCTGTGGCAGTACATCGACGCCGGCGGCACCGTGCTCGGCACCTCCAACTACACCACGCTCCCGGTCGCCGACAGCGACCTGGCCGTCGCCGCCGGCACTGCGTCGAACGCCCAGCACGAACTGGACCTCGACGGCGAGACCTACCGGGTGCTCACCGTCCGCTACCGCAACGGCGCCGTCATCCTCGCCCGCTCGTTGAAGGAGAGCGAGTCCGCCACCAGCAAGGTGCTGCACAGCACGCTGGTCAGCGTGGGTGTGGTCACGGCCACGGCGCTGCTGCTCGGCTGGTTGCTGGCCTGGCAGGTCACCCGCCGGCTGGAGCGACTCACCACCGTGGCGGGCACGGTCGCGTCCACCGGCCGGCTGGACGTGGAGGTGCCCGTGGAAGGCCGCGACGAGACCGGGCAGCTGGGCCGTGCCTTCAGCGGGATGCTGAGCGCGTTGCAGCGAAGCCGCCAGGAGCAGCAGCAGTTGGTGCAGGACGCCGGCCACGAGCTGCGGACACCGCTCACCAGCTTGCGGACCAACGTCGCCGTGCTCCGCCGTGGCCACGACAAGCTGGACGGCGCCGCCCGCGACCAGCTGCTGGCCGACCTGGACAGCGAGACCCGCGAGCTCACCGATCTGGTCAACGAACTGGTGGAGCTGGCTGTGCTGGGCGACCGCCGCGACGACGAGCCCGTGCAGCCGGTGCGCCTGGCCGACGTGGCCGAGCGTGCCGCCGCCCGCGCCCGCCGCCGCTTCGGGCGCGACGTGACCGTGACGGCGGACGACACGCTGGTGGAGGGCCGGCCGAACGCGCTGGAGCGAGCCGTGCAGAACCTGGTGGACAACGCCTGCAAGTTCTCCGAGGGCGGCACGGTGGAGGTCACGGTGCGGGCCGGCGAGCTGAGGGTGCGCGACCACGGCCCGGGGCTGCGCCCCGACGACATTCCCCACCTCTTCGACCGCTTCTACCGATCGGTGGAGATGCGCAGCAAGCCCGGCTCGGGCCTTGGGCTGTCGATCGTCAAGTCCGTGGTGGACGCCCACGACGGCGAGGTGCTGGCCGGCAACGCGCCCGGCGGCGGTGCAGAGATCGGCTTCCGGCTGACCCCCGCTTGACCCCCCTCGCTTGACCCCCCTCGCTTGACCCCCTCGCTTGACAGGGCCACCGAGGGTGATAACGTTGTTATCGCTACGGTCGCCAAGGGGGCTCGCATGACCGACATCGCCAACCGTTACCTCGTCGACAACTTCGCGCCGGTGCGCGAGGAGGTCACCGCCACCGACCTGCAGGTCATCGGCACGCTGCCGGCCGACCTCTGCGGGCGCTACCTGCGCAACGGGCCCAACCCGCTGGAGGGGATCGACCTCGCCACCCACCACTGGTTCATCGGTGACGGCATGGTGCACGGCGTGCGCCTGCGCGACGGCCGGGCGGAGTGGTACCGCAACCGCTACGTGGGGTCCACGGCCGTGTCCACCGCCCGCGGCCTGCCGGACATCCCCGGCCCGAACTGGAACGCGTCGGGCGGCGGGCCGAACACGAACGTCGGTGGGTTCGCCGGCACCACCTGGGCGATGGTGGAAGCCGGGGGCTGCCCGGTGGAGCTCACCTACGACCTGGAGACCGTGGCCCGCAACGACTTCTTCGGCACACTGCCCAACGGGTTCACCGCCCACCCCAAGGTGGACGCCACGACCGGCGAGATGCATGCCGTCTGCTACGCCTGGCCGCACCTGATGGATCATGTGCAGTACGTGGTAGTGGCGCCCGATGGGCGGGTCCGCAAGGTGGTCGACGTGCCGGTGCCCGGCATGGTGATGGTGCACGACATGTCGCTCACCGGCCGGTACGCCGTGGTCTACGACATGACGGTCACCGTGGACATCGACATGGCCTTCGCCGGGCGCTTCCCGTTCACGTGGAACCCGGACTACGGCGCTCGCCTCGGCCTGCTGCCGCGCGAGGGCGAGGCGGCCGACATCGTGTGGATCGACGTGCCGCTGTCCTACGTGTTCCACCCGATGAACGCGTTCGACGACGCCGACGGCAACGTGGTCATCGACCTGTGCGTCTACGACCGGATGTTCGACCACGACCTGCTGGGGCCGTTCGGCGACAGCCTTCCCCGGCTGGAGCGCTGGACCCTGAACCCTCAGGCCCGGACGTGCTCCACCGTCGTCATCGACGAGCAGCCGGTGGAGTTCCCGCGCCATCGCGGGGCGCTCACCGGCCTGCCCTACCGGTACGGCTACGGCACGTCGCCCACGCCGGACCGCCCGTGGGTCACGCTGAAGTACGACCTCACCACCGGGCAGCGGCAGGTGTTCGACCACGGCCCCGGCCGCAGCGCGGGAGAGCCCGTCTTCGTGTCCCGCCCCGACGCCTCGGCGGAGGACGACGGCTGGCTGGTCACGTTCGTCCACGACGTGCCGGCCGGCAAGGCGGAACTCGTGGTGCTCGACGCCCAGGACTTCGCCCGTGGCGAGGTCGCCCGGGTCCTGCTGCCGCAGCGGGTGCCGTTCGGCTTCCACGGCAACTGGGTCAGTGACCGCTCCGTCCCACCCCCCGCCTGACCTGGGAACCGCCTTTACGTACACGCTGTCGAGCTGTGACCAGGTAAGACGCGTCGGCAGTCTTGACACAAACGCAGCCCGGCCAGGCTGGGCCGGGCCTGGCCTGATGGCCGGCGGCGGCGTGGCATGCTGCCGGGCATGATCGACATCGACGCCGTCCTTGCCGCGCTGACCCTCGAGCAGAAGGTCAGCCTGCTGGCCGGGTTCGACAACTGGCACACGGTGGAACTGCCCGGTGTGCCGGCCATGCGGGTCAGCGACGGGCCGGCCGGGGTGCGCGGCACCAGCTGGAGCGGCCCGGCCTCGGCCTCGTTCCCGTGTGGCACCGCGCTGGGTGCCACGTTCGACCCGGCCCTGGTGGAGGAGGTCGGGCAGGCGCTCGGGCGCGAGGCGCGCAGCAAGAGCGCCCACGTGCTGCTGGCGCCGACCGTCAACCTGCACCGCACGCCCATCGGCGGCCGCAACTTCGAGTGCATGAGCGAGGACCCGGAGCTGACCGCGGCGATCGCCACCGCCTACATCCGTGGCGTGCAGTCGCAGCGGGTGGCCTGCTGCATCAAGCACTTCGTGGCCAACGACACCGAATACGAGCGGCACACGATCTCCAGCGACGTGGACCCGGCGACCCTGCGGGAGGCGTACCTCGTGCCGTTCGAGCGGGCCGTGGCGCCGGTCGAGGCCGGCGGGGCGAATGTGCGCTCCCTCATGAGCTCCTACAACCGGATCAACCGGGTGTACGCCAGCGAGCAGCCGGAATTGCTGCGCCGGGTCCTGCGCGACGAGTGGGGGTTCGTCGGGGCGGTCATCAGCGACTGGTTCGGCACCCACACCGCGGCCGAGAGCCTGGAGGCCTCGCTGGACCTCGAGATGCCCGGTCCGCCGCGCGCTCGCGGCGCCGCGCTCCTCGCCGCCGTGCGCGAGGGCGCCACCACGGAGGCCCGCGTCGACGAGAGCGTCCGCCGCCTGCTGGCGCTGATGAACTGGGCCGGCGTGGGGGAGGGCGACGGCAGCGAGACCACCGATGACTCGCCGGCCACGCGCTCCGTCATCCGCCGCGCCGCCATCGCCGGCAGCGTGCTGCTGAAGAACGACGGGCTCCTGCCACTCGCGGCCGGCAACTCGCTCGCCCTCCTCGGCCCGAACAGCGACCGCGGGCAGGTGCAGGGCGGCGGCAGCGCCCGGGTGCGGGCCAACCGGCCGGTCATGCCGCTGGCGGCGCTCCAGGCCCGCGGCGTCGCCGTGGTGCACGAGCCGGGCTGCCGGATCGACAAGCGGCTGCCGGCGATGCGCGGCGACTTCACCGTCGAGTACGCGGACGCCAGAGGTGGCCGCGCCGACGCCACCGCGGACCGCATCGGCTTCACGTGGATGGACGCCCCGGCGGAGGGCATCGAGCACGCGTCCATGGGCGCCCGCGTCACTGGCACCTTCACCCCCCACGTCGGCGGGCCGTGGCAGGTGTCGATGACCGTCGTCGGTTCAGCCGTGCTGCGGCTCGACGGCGAGGTGGTGGTGGACCTCTCCACCCCGCAGGCCGGTGGCTTCTTCTTCGGCCTCGGCAGCCCGGAGATCCGCACGACCGTGGACCTCACCGCCGGCGTGCCGCTGCAGGTGGAGGCGGACGTGGCCGTGGAGGAGCGGGCGCAGTTGCGCGGGCTGATCGTCGGCGCCCAGCCGGTCTCCGCCGGCGACCCGATCGACGCCGCGGTCGAGGCCGCCCGCGACGCGGACGCAGTGGTCGTGGTGGTCGGCACCAACGCCGACTGGGAGACCGAGGGTGAGGACCGCACGACGATGGCCCTGCCGGGCGCGCAGGACGAGCTGGTCCGGCGGGTGGCGGCGGTCAACCCGCGCACGGTTGTGGTGGTCAACGCCGGGTCGCCCGTGGCGATGCCGTGGCTGGACGATGTGGCCGCCGTGCTGCAGATCTGGTTCCCCGGCGAGGAGATGGGCGAGGCGCTGGTGGACATGCTGTTCGGCGACGCCGAGCCGGGCGGCCGCCTGCCCGTCACCCTGCCCGCCCGCCTGGAGGACACGCCGGCCTTCGAGCACTACCCCGGCTCCGACCTCGTCACCCGCTACGCCGAGGGCCTGCTGATCGGCCACCGCTGGTACGACGCGACCGGCATCGAGCCGGTGTTCCCCTTCGGTCATGGCCTGGGCTACACCACCTGGGAGTTCGGGGAGGCCACTCTGGAGACCGGCACGGGTGGCGACACGGATGGCGGCATCGGCGGCGCCACGGTGCGCGTGGCCGTGCGCAACACCGGCGCCCGCAAGGGCAGCACGGTGGCGCAGGTCTATGTGGAGCCACCGGCCTACGAGCCGGGGCGCCCGCCGCGCACCCTGCGTGGCTTCGCCAAGGTCACGGCGGCGCCGGGCGAGACGGCGGTCGCCGAGGTCCACCTTCCCGACCGGGCGTTCGCCCGCTGGGACGAGGCGACGCGGGCCTGGGTGACGCCGCCCGGCGAGCACCGGGTGCTGGTGGGCCCGTCGTCGGCCGCCGCCGCGCTCAGGCCGGCAGGCGTGTGTCGTGCACCCGGACCGGTGTGACCGGCTGGAAGCGCAGGTCGCCACCACCGGAGAACGTGCCGATCAGGTCCACGACGAGGTGCATCGTGGTGGAGGAGTAGAGGCAGAACGTGCCGTCGGAGTCCACCTCCACGACTGCGGTGTTGGCCACGGCGGACCCGACCACGGCGTTGACGTTGGAACTGTTCTGCGGCCCGGGCGCGAGGTCCGAGCACCGACCGGCGGTGACGTAGCCCTTTGCCTGGGCCTGCACCGCGGTGAGGTTCACCATCACCGCCGCAGCACCCTCGGGTGCCTCGACGCGCATGATCGTGCCGCCGTCGTTGCGCAGGTTGCAGCGCTCCACGTCCGTCACCGGGTCCGTCCAGCACTGGCGGGTGTCCACCAGCCGGGTCGGGGTGAGGGCGGTGAAGCCGAGGCCACCATCCGCCGCCGGGGTGAAGTAGCCCTGCACGTCGACGATCTGCTGCAGCGCGGTGGGCGAGTAGGTGCAGAACTGCACGCCGAGGTCGTCGGTGGCCGACGGCACCACGGCCAGGTTGGCCACGGTGTCGCCACCTGCGAAGTTGAGGTTGCTCCGCGTCTGCGGGCCGGGCGTGAGCGTGGCGCAGGCATCGGCCGTGACATAGCCGGAGCCCGCGGGGCCGACCACCGTGAGGTTGGCCAGGCTCGCCACCGCGTCCACGGGTGACGCCGAGACGCTGAGCACCTCCGTGCCGCCGGGTACGGGCCCGACGCCCACACAGTTGCCGTCGGGCCCGCAGTACGCCTGGGTACGTGTGTCCACACTGCGGATCGGCGTGATCGGGGTGAAGAGCGCGCCGTCGGGCGCCGCGGCGCTGGGGAAGAAGAAGCCCTGCACGTCGACGATGGTGTGCGCGGACATGGACTGGTACAGGCAGAACCGCCCGCTGGTGTCCAGCGGCACGACGGCCAGCGACGCCGTCGCCACCCCCGGGCGCGGGTTGCCGTTGGACCACTGCCGCACCCCGCTGGCCGGCCCGCAGCTTTCGGCCGTCAGGTAGCCGTTGCTGGTGGCCAGGGTCGCCGTGATGTTGACGAGTGCAGCGGTGGCGCCAGCGGGGGCGCCGGTGTCGATGACGATGCGCGTGTCCGCGTCCGGCACGCCGTTGGCCGGCAGGCACTCGTCGGTGATGGTGCCGGTCTCGCTGGCCACCTGGAAGCAGGCGCCGGAACCGACGTTGTGCAGCAGGATCGCCTGGGCCTGGGCGGGGCTGCCGTTGAACTCGAAGTGCATCGGGTCGCGGGTGACCGACGAGCGGTACTGCGCCGGCGAGGCGCACCCACTGCTCCACGCGTACCCGCCCCAGTAGAGGCCCCACTTCTCGGCGGTCTGGATGACCCACTGCGGCATGTCGGTCTGCATCGGGGTGGCGCAGGCGCTGGCACCGTTGATCCCGTAGTAGGTCTTCATCGGGTTCTGCACGGTGTTGAAGTCCGACGCCAGCCCGTAGCTGTGCAGCGACAGCGACGAGCGGGTGAGGCCCTGGCAGTCCTTGCGGGTGCTGGCGGTGCAACGGAACACGTACGCGCCGGCGCCACCGTGCAGCACGTAGCCGTTCTGCTGGATCTCCTTGAGGAAGCCCATGAACAGCGGCATCACCTGCCACATGGTCTTGAACTGGCCCTTGGTCACCGACCCGACGGTCTCCGGGTTGGTGGAGAACAGGGCCTCCCAGTCGGCCAGCGCCGGGCTGCCGTTGTAGCCCCAGCCCAGCCAGTTCCAGCCGGGAGGCGGCCAGACGGACGTGGCGTTGTGCACGCCCAGCAGGTCGGCCGTGGCCTCGTCCACGATGCCGGTGGACGGCAGGGAGTTGGCGGTCTGGAACGCCTTCACCGCCGCCTCGGTGAGCGAGCCGAACTGGCCGTCCACCACCAGCGTCGCGCCGTTGGCGTTCAGCGCAGCCTGGATCTGCGACACGATCGAGCCACTGGCGCCTTTGGCCACGTTGACCCACGGGATCGTCTCACCGGCGGCGGGGTCGGGGAAGGGCGGGGTGGGCCAGCCGTAGTTCTCCGGCAGGGTGGAGGTGGCCTGGATGACGCACCCGGCGACATCACCCGAGTTGATGGTGGCCTGGCTGCACTTCGGGGGCGAGGTGGGGGTGGTCCACGGGGTGCCCGCGGCCTGCGCCGGCGTGGCCGGGGGGACAGCAACGATCGCCACCGTGGTGGCGATGCTGGTGAGGGTCATGGCTGCGGCCACGCCCAGCGAGAAGTACCGTCGAGCCGGTCGCTGCATCACTTGGGTATCGGCCCGTCCGCGCCACATCTTGACACGGGGGAATGTGCCGTGTCACCGCGGCGTTGGGTGATGGCATGCCCGACACCCGTGACGTCGCCACCGTGGAGCGGTTCATCCCCGCCCCTGCCGCAGCCATCTTCGACCTGCTCGCCGACCCCTCCCGCCACCAGGAGATCGACGGTTCCGGCACGGTGAAGGGAACGCCGGAGGGCAGCCAGCGGCTGGCCATGGGCGCCACGTTCGGGATGTCGATGAAGATGGGCGTGCCGTATTCGATGGTCAACACGGTGGTGGAGTTCGAGGAGAACCGGCTGATCGCCTGGCAGCCGCGGCCCGCGCTGGGCCTGCTGCGCTGGCTGGCCGGTGGCCGCATCTGGCGCTACGAACTGGAGCCCCAGGAGGGCGGCACCCTGGTGAAGGAGTCGTGGGACATCCGCGAGGAGGCCCACCCCTGGGCGGTGCGCAACATGCGGTCCAAGGTGGTGGACTCGATGACGAAGACGCTGGAGCGGATCGAGCAGGTCGTCACCTCCGCCGGCTGATCGTCGCCGTCCCTCAGCGTCGCCGTCCCTCAGCGTCGCCGTCCCTCAGCGGTAGTAGCCGACCACGTCCACGATGAAGTGGGTATGGGCCCCTGCCTGCCCGCCGATGAAGACCGAGATCCGTCGCTGGCTGTCCAACTTGGCGACGCTGGCGTTGGCGACGGAGGTGACGTTGGCTGTCCAGTTGATCGCCGAGCCCCAGTACGTGGAGGCGCCGCCCGGCTCCACGGCGAGGAAGCCCTGACCGGTCGCCTGCGTGAGGGTGAGGTTGTAGGCGATGGCCGTGGCGCCGGCAGGCACCACGTCGGCGGTGGTGACGAGCCCGGTGTCCAGCGCGCGCTGGTCGTCGCAGTAGACCAGCCGCGACGCGTTGCCGACCACCATGGACCCCTTGGTGACGTTGGGCAGGATGTTGTTCCACCGGCTGTCGTAGACCCGGGCGGTGGCGATCGGATGGAACGAGCCGGCGGTCTCCACCGCGGCGACCTTCCTCCAGGTGCCCGGGTTGCCGGCCGTGACGCAGAACCACAGCGCGTTGCCGGTGACGGCCACCTCGCCGACGCTGTGGGTGGCCGACACGGCCGGCCCGGCGTCGAAGCCCTGGCTGAGGTACAGCTGGGCGCGGCCGCCGGTGGCCGCGATCGCGTAGCCGTTGGTGCCGTTGACGCTGGCGTCCACCCCGCGGGCGTTCGTGCCGGCAACGTCCGCGCGGGCCTCCAGCCCCGTGCCCGCCGAGGAGTTGACCGCCATCACCGTGCTGGCCAACTGGTTCGAGTTGGTGACCCGCAGCGTGAAGAGGCTGCTGCTGCCGCTGAGCTCTGTCTCGTCAGCGCCGGCGTTGTTCGTGTTGCCGTACTGCATGGTGCCCGTGGTGGCCTCAGCGGCCCCCGTCCCCGCAACCACCGCAGCCGCGGCACCGACGGCCGCCGCACCGCTCAGCCGCAGCAGGTGGCGGCGTGAGGTGAGGCGTTGCTGCAACTCACCCAGCTGCTCCTCGGTGTCGGCCAGCCGGCGCCGGAGCGCGACGACATCGTCTACTTCATCGTGCATGGTTGCACCTCCCGTTGCCGGGCAGCGTAGGCGGCGTGGCAGCGGGGTCGGGTGAGGGCCCCACGGTGAGGGCCCGCGTCAGGACGCGTTGTAGCGCTGCGCGGGCAGCACCCGGTTCAACTCGGCCCCCAGCAGGGCGACCATCGAGTGGAGGCTGAGCCAGGTGATCAGGCCGATGACCGAGGCGAAGGTGCCGTAGACGGGGGAGGCGTTGGCGATCGCCCGGCCCACCACCGTGGTGCCCACCAGTTGGAGGCCGGCGAACAGCACGCCGGCGACCACGGCGCCGGGGGCGACCCGCCGCCATGGCAGCGGGTCGACGCACAGCCAGCGGTAGGTAGCGGCGATGACCGCAGTGTTCAACGCCACGGCGCCGAGGCTGAGCAGCACCTTGTGAACGACCGCCAGGCCGGTGACGCCGACGAAGCCGGTGAGCACGGCGGCACCGATCTGCGCGCCGCCCACCAGGCCGATGCCGAGCAGCGAACGGATCCGCGTGTGCAGCAGGTTGCGGCGGTCGTCGAGCGCCACCTCGGCCACGTCGTCGAGGGCCGACTGGAGCATGTTGAACGCCCTCATGCCCGCCCACAGGGCCAGCAGCAGGCCGATGATCAGCACCACCCAGTTGCCGGTGAGCGCCTCCGGTGCCGTCTGGACCTGCTGGCCGATGATCGGGATGCGGCCGAACGCGGAGTCGATGATGCGCTCTTGCAGCCGCGGGTAGTTCTGCAGCAGCAGGCCGAGGATCGTGGTGAACGCCAGCATCAGGGGGAACACGGAGAGGAAGCCGTAGTGGGCCACGAGCGCGGCATTGCGGCCGGTGCGGTGCTGGCGGAAGTGCTCGATCGCACGTGCGAGGGTGTTGGCTGCCGCCGAGGAACGCCGGGCGCGGAGGATGGTGGGGTGCTCCGTCCAGGTCATGCCCAGCAGGCTACGCAGTGCCCGGCGACCGCCCATCGCGACGGTCCGGCGTCGCGCTACCTTGTCGCTCGTGTCGGGACGGGAGCACATCGTCGGCCGCGCCACGGAGGTGGCCGCGGTGGAGCGCCACCTCGCCGCGGGGCGCGGGGCGGTGTTGGTGGGCGCGGCAGGTGTGGGGAAGAGCGCGGTCGCCGAGCAACTGGCCCGCGTCGCCTCTGCCGCCGGCGACCATGTGGTGAGGGTGCGGGCCACCGTCGGGTCGTCCGAGCTGCCGCTGGGCGCGTTCAGCGCCTGGCTGGACCGCACGGAGCGCTTCCTCACCCCGCTGGTCAACGAGATCCGCGCCCGGCTGGTGGAAGCAGCAGATGGTCGCCGCACCGTGCTGGTGGTGGACGACGTGGACCTGCTGGACGACGCATCCGGGGTGCTGGTGCATCAACTGGTCAGCGCCGGCGACGCGGTTGTCGTGGCGACGCTGCGCCAGGGCCGCTTGCTGCCCGGCGAACTGGTGGACCTGTACCAGCGTGGTGAAGTGGCGATGGTGGAGATCCATCCGCTCGGCGACCGCGATCTGCGGGCGCTGGCCGAGTCGCTGGTGGGCGCACCGCTGTCCGAGGCCACCCACGGGCGGCTGGCTGCACTGACCCACGGCAACCCCCTGTTCGCGCGCGTGCTGCTGGACGGCGCCGGCAGCCCGGATGACGGTGGCGACCTCGTGCTGCCCACCGATTCCAGCGCCCTCGTGGAACTGGTCGGCTCCCGCCTTGTCGGGCTGGGCGAGTCCCAGCGGCGGGCTCTGCTGCACCTGGCGTTCGCCGAACCGTGCGGCCCCGGCGAGCTGGCGTCCGGCGGCGAGGCCGAGGCGTTGGCGGCGCTGGAGGCCGCCGGCATGGTGGTCAGCGAACTGGACGGCAACCGGCTGGTGCTGCGCGTGGCCCATCCCCTCTATGGGGAGGTGCTGCGCAACTCCGCCACCCACCTCCAGCGCCGGGCCGTGCTGGCCACCCTGGCTCGCGACCTGCAGGCCACCGGGGCGCGACGGCGGTCGGACCTGCTGAAGCTGGCCCGCCTGGGCGTGGACGGCAACGTACCGCTGCCCTCGGACCTGGTCGGGCGTGCGGTGGTGGCCGCGTACTCGTCCGGCGACATGGTGCTGACGGAGCGTCTGGCCCGGCCCGAGTTCGAGCGCACCCGTGGCTTCCGCGTGGGGTGGGACTGGGCGAACGCCGCCTACCTGCTCGGTGATCTGGAGGGGGTGCGCATCTGCACCGCCCAGCTCCGCGAGGTTGCCACCACCAGCGGCGAGCGCCTGGCGGCCGCACTCATCGAGTCCCAGTCCGAGTACTGGCTGGCGGGCGACTTCACCCGGGCTCTGGCGATCATCGATGCCGCGCTCGCCGCCGAGGCGGACGACGACGGGCGCGGCGCCGTGCAGGTGACGCGGGCCGAGGTGGCCAGCAATCGGGCGCTGCTGCACACCAGCGCCGGCATCCCCCACGTCGGGCGAGACGGGTCGGCGGAGCACGCTGCCGCGGACCTCAGCCCGGCGCAGGTGCGGGCCGCCCTGGCCCTCTCCGGCGCGCTGTACACCCTCGGTCGGGGTGACGAGTCGCTCGCGGTGGTAGGCCGGGCGATGGACGCGTTCACGGCCATCGGTGAGGCCGGTGTGGCGCTGTCGCGGCGGACGATGCTGGCCAACCGCGCCATCGCCCACATCGTCAACGGCGAGATCGAGGCCGCGCTGGCGGACACCGACGCCGTGGTCCACGACGCGATCAGCGAGCAGCAACTGTCGCTCGGCTACCTGGTCGCCTCGGTCACCCAGTGCCTGGCCGGGCGCCCCAACCGCGCTGTGCCGCTCGTCGCCAAGGCCGGCGGGTGGTGGGCCCGCGGCAGCGCCGGAGGGTTGGCCAGCCGCTGGGTGCAGGCCGTCACCGCCTACGTGGCCGGTTCCAACGGTGACGTCGTGGCGGCCGAGCGGGCGCTCGCGGCCTTCGACGCCGACGCCCATCCCAGCCGGATGCTGGACTTCCTGGCGGAGCTCGGGCGTGCCCGCATGCACCTGGCCGCCGGCCATCCGGAGGCTGCGCGCCAGGCACTGCTGGCGGCCATCGAAGCGATGCGGCCGACCGACCATGTGGCCGGGATGCTGTTCTGCGCGGCGGAACTGGCCCGCCTGGGCCACGCCCGCGACGTGCAGCCGCTGGTGGAGGACCTCGTGCCGCGGACCGAGGGGCGCTTGTTCGCCACCGTGCTGCAGCACACCCGCGGCGCGGTGGCCGACGATGCCGCGACGCTGGCGGCCGTGGTGGACGACTACGCGGCGCTGGGGGTGCTGCCGATGGCCATCGATGCCGCTGCCCAGGGGGCCGATGCCGCCCGCCGCGACGGCGACCAGCGGGCCGCAGCACGGCTGGTGCAGCGGGCCAACGATCTGGCTGCCCGCTGCGAGGGAGCGGTGCCCACCACCGCGGTACTGGTGGACATCGGCCCGGTGGCGCTCACCCGCCGGGAACGGGAGATCGGCCTGCTGGCCGCCCAGGGCCTGGCCACCAAGGAGATCGCCGAGCGGCTGTTCATCTCGCCGCGCACGGCCGACAACCATCTCGGCAAGGTCTACGACAAGCTCGGCGTGCGCAGCAGGGTGGAGCTCACTCGCCTGCTGGCCAGCTGACCGCCGCCGAGCGCTCGCCGGCAACCACCGCAGGTCGCGCCGCCTGCACCCACGCCATCACGGCCGCGACGTCGTCGTCGGCGACGGCCGCGTCCGTGAGCACGTCCATCAGGTGGGCGGCGAACAGGCAGAACTGGCGGGGGGAGAGGTGGAGCGCATCGCCGTGCGGCCGGGCGTGGGGCGCCCCCATCGCCATGCCTCCGGGGCGGCCCAGCGCCACCGCCAACACGCCGGTCAGTGAGGTGCCGAGGCCGGTGCCGGCGGTGGGGGAGAACAGATGGCCCAGTTCCGGGTCGCCTTGCAGGCGGCCGACGAGTGCGGCAGCCAGGGTGGCCACGGCGGGCGCACCGCCGAGGCGGTCGAACAAGGAGGGCGGGCCCTGGGGCATGTGGTCACTGTGCCGCGGCCGCCGGCCCGGCACCTGAGTAGCCCTTACTCAGTTTCGGACGTGCCATCGCTCAGCAGGGGGTGGCACAGCAATTCCGTGGCGCCGCCCCGGCCGGGGTCCTACTGTCCGCGCCGTGATCCGCTGGACGACGGCCTTCGTGGACATGCCGCCCGCCTCGTTCGAGGCCGGGGTGGCCTTCTGGCAGCGCGTCACCGGCACGGAGCGGTCGGCGCCGCGCGGCGCGTCGCTGCAGTTCGCCACGCTGGTGCCGCCCGACGGCGACGGCTACCTGCGAGTCCAACGGCACGACGGCCCGGCCCGCATCCACCTCGACCTGCACGTGGACGACGTGGCCGCGGTGGCCGACGCGGCCGTACGGCTGGGCGCCACGCTGGTGGCCGACCTCGGCTACCGCATCCTCCGTTCACCCACCGGGTTCGTGTTCTGCGTGGTGCCGTTCCGTGGCGAGTGCGAGATCCCCGTGCCGGTGGTCAGCCCCGCCGGCACCTGCCGGGTGGACCAGTTGGCGCTGGACATCCCCGCTGCCGCGTTCGCGCCGGAAGCCCTGTTCTGGGCGGGGCTCACCGGGTGGGCCCGCCGCCAGGCGTCGCGCCCGGAGTTCGAACTGCTCGACCGCCCGCCGGCCCCGGCGGCGACGGAACTGCCGATGCGTGCCCTGCTGCATCGCCTCGGCCCGACCGACCCGCGGCGGCACGCGTCCGCCCATCTGGACATCGCCGGTGGCGACCGGGTGGCGGCGCTGGCGGAGCAGCACTGCGCGTGGGGCGCCGAGGTGCTGCGAGTGGAGGAGCACTGGATCACCCTGCTCGACCCGGCCGGGTTGCCCTACTGCCTCACCCGCCGCGACCCGTTCACCGGCGCACTGCCGGTGTCGCGCCCCGCCGCCTAGGCGCCGGGCTGCATCAGGCCATGTCGG
>JACJWF010000008.1 GCA_020637295.1 Acidimicrobiaceae bacterium
AGCCCGGCTCGTCGGTGCTGTGCTCTTCGGGCAGGGTGGCGCCACCGTGCACCTTGGCCAGCAGGCCGGCCTCGTCGAGCACCTCGAGGTCGCGGCGCACGGTCATGTCGCTGACGCCCAGCAGTTGGGCGAGGTCGCTGACCCGGGCCGCGCCGCGCCGGCGCACCTCGGCCAGGATCACGTCGTGTCGTTGGCGGGCGAGTGCCCGCGTGGACCCGAGGTCGGTCGGCGGATGCGCAGTGGTCATCGGGTTGCACTGTGCCCTCCCGCGACCGGAAAGTCAACAGAATCGAACGACGAGGTGAGAGATCGTCGGCGCCAATGACGGTATTTCGCACGAAATCCAACAGGATCTGTGCGAAATACGCACACCGCGATTGACACCCTGTCGTTTCCGTGCGATTGTTCCCTCAGTCACGCCGATTCTGTACGGCGTTCACGCACACTCCAGAGGGGGAGTCATGACCGGGAAGATCGAGAAGTCGCCGAGCCCGTCCGAGGTCGGGTTCAGTGTGATGTCACGCCGCACGCTGCTGGCGTCGGCAGCGGTGGCCGCGGCGGCCGGCGGTGTCGTCCTCACGTCCTGCGGCGACGACGACGACAGCGGCGGCGGTGGCGGCGGCAGCGAGGTGACGTTCGGGTCGAACTACAGCGACCCGAAGGACAGCGAGGCCATCAAGGCGGCGATCGACTCCACGGGGTTGTCGGTCAAGATCAACACGGTCGACCACAACACGTACCAGGAGAACTTCAACACCTACATCCAGCAGCCCGACGACGTGGTGTGCTGGTTCGCCGGCTACCGGATGCGGGCGTTCGCCGGCAAGGGCGTGGTCAGCGACATCAGCGACGTGTGGGCCAAGCTGCCGGACATGAGCGAGGGGTTCAAGAACGCGTCCACCGGCCTGGACGGCAAGCAGTACTTCGTGCCCTTCTACTTCTACCCCTGGGCGGTCCACTACCGGAAGAGCCTGTTCGCCGACAAGGGCTACAGCATCCCCACCACCTGGGACGACTTCATCGCCCTGTGCGACCAGATGGTGGCTGACGGCATCACCCCGCTGGCCGCGGCGAACGACGGTGGCTGGCCGCAGATGGGCATGTTCGACATGATCAACATGCGCACCAACGGCTACGACTTCCACGTGTCGCTGATGGGCGGCAAGGAGAGCTGGACCGACGACAAGGTCAAGAAGGTCTTCGAGAACTGGTCGGCGCTGCTGGACTACTACCAGCCGGACGTGAACGGCCGCACCTGGCAGGACGCCGCCACGGCGCTCGGCAACAACGAGGTCGGCATGTACCTGCTCGGCACGTTCGTCACCAGCAACTTCGACGACACCCAGCAGGACATCATCGACGACATCGACTTCTTCGCCTTCCCGGCCATCGACCCGGCGTACGGCCAGGAGGCCGTCGAGGCGCCGATCGACGGCTTCATGATGGCGAAGAGCCCGAAGAACGACGCCGGTGCCAGGTCGCTGCTGGGGGCCCTCGGCGGTGCCGGCGCGATCGACGCCTACATCGGCGTGAACCCCGCCGTGGTGGCCGCCAACTCGAAGGCCAAGACGGACGGGTACAACGCCCTGCAGGAGAAGTCCGCCGAGATCGTGGGCGCGGCGAAGTACATCTCCCAGTTCCTCGACCGCGACACGGACCCGGACTTCGCCGCCAAGGTCGTCGGCAAGGCCATCCAGGACTTCCTCTCCGACCCGGGCCAGATCGACTCGATCCTGTCCACGGTGGAAGAGCAGAAGAAGACCTACACCTTCGAGTGACAGGCGCGATCCGGTGACGGACCAGACCATGTCCTCCAACAAGGTCACGGCGGCGCCCCCCACGGGGCGCCGCCGGCGCTTTTCCCAGCTGACCAAGCGCGACAAGATCGTCCTGTGGGTGATGGTCGGCATCCCGACGTTCCTGCACGTGGTGCTCGTCTGGATCCCGGCGATCCTCACCGGGATCCTGTCGTTCATGCGGTGGGACAACATCCGCCCGGTCAGCACCGCCGAGCTCGTCGGCTTCCGCAACTACTGGGAGATCTTCACGATCTTCGACAACCAGCTGTTCCCGGCGCTGTTCAACAACCTCATCCTCATGGTGTGGCTGTTCTTGTGCTCCGCGATCGGGGTGCTGCTGGCCTACCTGCTGGACAAGAACATCAAGGGCACCCGCTTCTACCAGAGCGTGTACTACTTCCCGGTGGTGCTCTCGATGGCCGTGGTCGGGTTCATCTGGAAGAGCGTCATGTTCAACCGCGACTCCGGCCTGCTGAACATCCTGTGGCCCGGCAAGCCGGTGGACTTCGTCGGCGACCAGAGCAAGCTGTTCGAGATCCACCTGCCCCTGCTCGACTTCCCGCTGGGTCTGTCGAAGAACTTCGCGGCCCTCTTGATCGCGATGGCGTGGCGCCACATCGGCTACGTGATGGTGCTGTACCTCGCCGGCTTGAAGAGCTTCGATCCGGCGCTGCGCGAGGCGGCTGCCATCGACGGCTGCAACGAGTGGCAGACGTTCCGCAGCGTCGTGTTCCCCGGGCTGAAGCCGATCAACGTCGTGGTTGCGGTCATCACCGTGATCGAGGCGCTGCGGGCGTACGACATCGTCGCCGCGCTCAGCGAGCCACGGGGCACCGAAGTGATGGGCACGTTGGTGACGAACTCGCTGATGGGTGAGGGCGGTGGTTACGCCGGAAGAGGCTCGGCGTTCGGGATGGTGCTGTTTCTGCTCTGCATCGGCTTCATCATCTGGTACGTCATCAACAACTTCCGGGAGCGTGTGACATGAGTGGGCACGCGTCCGTCAACTCCGTCGGCGACAGCCGGCTGAAGCGCTTCCTCGTGCAGGCCGTGCTCGGCACCATCGCGGTGGCCTGGCTGGTGCCGATGGTGGCTGCGCTGCTCTCGTCGTTCCGCTACTTCGAGCGTGACACCCAGGTGAACGGGGTGTTCTCCTGGCCGAAGGCGCTGACGCTGGACAACTACCGCGAGGCCTGGCGGGTGGGCAGCATCTGGGGTCACTTCGGCAAGACGATGTTCATCGTCATCCCGTCGCTGTTCCTCATCCTGCTGCTGTCCAGCATGGTGGCCTACGCCTGCTCGCGGTACTCGTGGAAGTTCAACGTGTTCTTCCTCGTGCTGTTCACCGCCGGCAACCTGATGCCCCAGCAGGTCATCTTCCAGCCCCTGTTCCGCATCTTCAAGAACACCCCGTGGCCGGACATCCTGAGCGACACGGACACGGGCTCGCTGCTCGGCACCAAAGTGGCCGTGATCCTCATCCACGTCGCCTTCCAGACCGGCTTCTGCACCTTCGTGCTGTCCAACTACATGAAGACGATCCCGAAGGAGATCGGCGAGGCGGCGATGGTCGACGGCGCCAGCGTGTGGCGGCAGTATCGGCAGATCATCCTCCCGCTGTGCCGGCCGGCGTTCGCCGCGCTCGCCACGCTGGAGTTCACCTGGCTGTACAACGACTTCTTCTGGGGTGCCGTGCTGCTCAACCAAGGCGCAGAACGGCCGATCACCTCGTCGATCGCGGTGCTCAACGGCCAGTACGCCAGCAACTACAACCTCATCGCCGCCGCATCCATGATGATCGCTCTCCCCACCCTGGCGGTCTACCTTGCCCTGCAGAAGCACTTCATCAGCGGTCTGACGCTGGGCGCCAACAAGGGGTAGGTCCACATGATCCATCTGCGCGGCCGGGCGGCCGACGTGGTCGTCGACACGTCTGCGGGCGCGCCCGTCATCCTTCACTGGGGTGCACCGCTCGGCGACGCCGACCCGCAGTCGGTGGCGGCCGCGCTGGCCCGGCCGGTGGTGGTCGGCGGGCTGGATGCGGTGGCCCCGCTGGCGGTGGTGCCCGAGCACGGCGGCGGCTTCCCGGGCCGGCCGGGGCTGGCGGGTCGGCGCCAGGGCGGGCGCGACTGGGCGCCGCGGTTCGCCCCAGACCGTGTGGACGAGCATGACGGCCGGGTGGTGGTGCACGCCGTGGATGCCGCAGCCGGCCTGCGGCTGGCCACCGAGATCGAGCTGGACGACACCCTGCGGGTGAGGGTGACGCTGGTCAATGAGGGCGCCACCCGTTACCTGGTGGACCACCTGCTGGTCGCGCTGCCCCTGCCGGCGGAGGCCCGCGAGGTGATGCGGTTCGATGGCCGGTGGGCGCGGGAGTTCCAGGCGGTGCGCCAGCCGTTCGTGTCCGGGGCGATCACCAGCGAGAACCGGGCAGGGCGGTCGTCCCAGGACCATGTGCCGCTGCTGTTCGCCGGCACACCCGGCTTCGGGGAGTGGGACGGCGAGGTGTGGGGCGTGCACGTCGCCTGGAGCAGCAACTGGCAGTGGCTTGCGGAGGTGCTGCCCGACGGGCGCGCCGTGGTACAGGCCGGCGAACTGCTCCACCCGGGCGAGTTGGCCCTGGAGCCGGGTGAGGAGTACTCGACGCCGTGGGTGCACGCGACCTACAGCGGGGGCGGCCTGACGCCGGCGTCGTGGGGCTTCCACCGCTCCCTGCGCGGCCGGCCGGTGCACCCGCAGCGGCCGCGGCCGGTGCTGGTGAACACGTGGGAGGCCGTCTACTTCGACCACGACCTGGAGCGGCTGAAGGCGCTGGCCAGCGCCGCGGCCGCAGTGGGGGCAGAGCGCTACGTGCTGGACGACGGGTGGTTCGGCTCGCGGCGGGACGACCGCTCCGGTCTCGGCGACTGGGTGGTGTCCGCCGACGCCCACCCGCAGGGGCTGGGACCGATCGTCGACCATGTCCGTTCCCTCGGGATGGAGTTCGGGCTGTGGTTCGAGCCGGAGATGGTCAACCCGGACAGCGACCTGTACCGGGCCCACCCGGAGTGGGCGCTGGTCGATGCCCGCTACGAACCGGTGCTTGCCCGCCACCAGTTGGTGCTGAACCTCGCCGAGCCGGGTGCCTACGCGCACGTGCGCGACCAGATGCACGCCATGCTGTGCGACCACGACATCGGGTTCGTGAAGTGGGACATGAACCGCCACCATGTGCAGGCGACAGGGGAGCGTGGGGCGGCCGGCACGCACGCCCAGACGTTGGCGTTGTACCGGCTGCTCGACGAGCTGCGCACGCTGCACCCGGACGTGGAGTTCGAGAGCTGCTCCAGCGGCGGTGGGCGCATGGACTTCGCCATCCTCGAGCGCGCCGAGCGGGTGTGGGCCAGCGACTGCATCGACGCCCACGAGCGCCAGCTGATCCAGCGGGGCGTGTCCATGCTGCTGCCGCCGGAACTGATGGGCTCCCACATCGGTGGGCCGGTCGCGCACACCACGGGGCGGATGCACACGCTGGCGTTCCGTGCCGTCACCGCGCTGTTCGGGCACATGGGCATCGAGTGGAACCTGCTCGGGCTGGACGACCGCGAGCGCGCCCAGGTGGCCGAGATGGTGGCGCTGCACCAGCGGTTCCGCCCATTGCTGCACGGTGGCGACGCCGTCCGCTTCGACCCGCTGTGCAGCGGCCCGGAGGTCACCGCGCTGGCGCAGGGCGTGTACGCCGCGGATCGGCGGGAGGCACTGGTCAGCGTGGCCCAGCTGGCCACGGGCATCGCCCTCGCCCCGCCGCCGCTGCGCCTGCCCGGCCTGGACCCGGCCTTCCGCTACGCCGTGGCCCTGTTGCCGCTGCCCCGCCAGGGCTGGTCGATGTCCCGCTCCGCCGTCGCCGTCGAGGGTGACGCGCTGCGGCTCACCGGCCGCCAGCTCGCGGCCCACGGCGTGCAGTTGCCGTCGCTGAACCCGGACAGCGTGGCGCTGCTCCATCTCGTTGCCGACTGAGAGGTTGATCATGCTGCCCGAGCTGTCGTCCCTGCGCCCCTGGGCGGACCCTGCCGTCGTGTCGATCGGCCGGCTGCCGATGCACACCCCGATCGCCCGCGCGCTTCGCCAGGCGCTGGACGGGGCGTGGGGCTTCACCCTGTTCGAGCACCCGGACGCGGTGCCGGCGGCCGCCGTCGGGCCTGACGGTGCCGCCGCGGACACCGTGGCCGTGCCGGGAAACTGGACGCTGCAGGGCCCCTTCGTCGGCGGCGTGGACGACCTGCCCCACTACACCAACGTGCAGATGCCGTTCCCGGGCCCGCCGCCGGCGCTGCCGGAGCGTCAGCCGGTGGGCGTGTACCGCCGCCGGTTCTCCGTGCCGCGGGCATGGCACGGGCAGCAGGTGGTGCTGCACCTCGGTGGGGCGGAGAGCGTCCACGCCGTGTACGTCAACGGGGCCTTCGCCGGCTACGGCACCGACAGCCGGCTGCCGAGCGAGTACGACGTCACCCCGTTCTTGTCCGACACTGGCGCCGGCAACGACCTGGCCGTGGTGGTCTGGCGGTACAGCGCGCAGAGCTACGTGGAGGACCAGGACCAGTGGTGGATGGCCGGGCTGCACCGGTCGGTGTGGCTGGAGGCCCGCGGGCCGGTCCACCTCGCCGATGTCCGTGCTGCGGGCGACTACGACCCCGCCACCGGCGCCGGCCGGGTCACCGTCGCCGCTGAGGTCGCCTTCCCAGGCGGGGTGCAGCGCGGGTGGTCGGTGCGCGTGCGGCTGGGCCGCAAGGTGGTGACGGGTGAGGTGCCGCACCGGTTCGACGTGCCGTACGTGTTCACCGGGCACACGGTGACGGCGGCGTTCGACCTGCCGGCGTGCCGGCCGTGGTCGGCCGAGCGGCCCCACCGGTACACGGTGACGTGTGAGCTGCTGTCGCCGACGGGTGGGGTGGTGGAGGCCAGCGACGTGCAGGTG
Source organism: Acidimicrobiaceae bacterium (assembly GCA_020637295.1). Classification (GTDB taxonomy): domain Bacteria; phylum Actinomycetota; class Acidimicrobiia; order Acidimicrobiales; family Ilumatobacteraceae; genus UBA668. The sequence goes on from JACJWF010000008.1 coordinate 6,754, forward strand.
GGTTGCCGCCTCGTGGAGGTGCGCGATCGCCAACTGCTGGTCAACGGGCAGCCGATCTGGGTGTTCGGGGTGAACCGCCACGACCACCATCCGGACCGCGGCAAGGCCGTGACGGTGGACGACATGCGTGCCGACCTGCTGGCGATGCGGGCGCACAACATCACTGCCGTGCGCACGTCGCACTATCCGAACGACGACGCGTTCTACGACCTGTGCGACGAGCTCGGCATGTACGTGATCGACGAGGCCAACATCGAGAGCCACGCCTACAACACGTCGCTGTGCGAGGACCCTCGGTACCGCGCCACCTGGCTGGAGCGTGGCGCACGGATGGTGCAGCGCGACCGCAACCACCCGAGCATCATCCTCTGGAGCCTGGGCAACGAGAGCGGGTACGGCAGCAACCACGACGCGCTGGCCGGCTGGATCCGCCGCACGGACCCGACCCGCCCGTTGCACTACGAGGGTGCGGTGTTCCACGGCGACGGCAGCGTCCCGCCGCCGGACCGCCATGAGGTCAACCCCCACTGGGCCGCCGGAGGGCTGGCGGCGTCGGATCTGGTGTGCCCGATGTACCCGGGGATCGAGGCCATCCGCCGCTTCGGCGAGTCCGGCGCCGGCGACCGCCCGCTGATCATGTGCGAGTACAGCCACGCGATGGGCAACTCCAACGGGTCGCTGGCGGACTACTGGGACGTCATCACCACCACGCCCGGCCTGCAGGGCGGGTTCATCTGGGAGTGGAAGGACCACGGCCTGCGCCAGCGCACGGCCGGCGGCAAGGTCCGCCTGGCATACGGCGGCGACTTCGACGACAAGCCCAACGACGGCAACTTCGTGGCCGACGGGCTGATGTCCGCCGACCTCGCCCCCCACCCGGCGATGCGCGAGGTGGCGTGGGTGTACCGGCCCGTGACGGTCGAGTTGATGGGCCGCGGCGTTGGGCGGCGGCTGCGGGTGGCCAACCGCCGGTCGTTCACCGGCCTCGCCGATCTCGCGGCGGCGTGGGAGTTGCTGGTGGACGGCGAGGTCGCCGGGCACGGCCGGTTGGCGGTGCCGGACGTTGCTCCGCACTCCTCGGTGGACGTGCCGCTGCCGTGCGCGGTGCCGACGTCCGGCGAGGCGTTCCTGTCCGTCCGGTGGTCCCAGCGGAGGGCCACGCCGTGGGCGCCCGCCGGTCACCTCGTCGCCTGGGATCAGGTGGTCCTGCGTGCCGCCCCGTCCCGGCCTTCCCCGTCCCGTCCCGGCCCGTCCGGCGTGTCCGCGTCCCAACCCTCCGGCCCCACCCCAATTCGTCACGTGGAGATTCACCGACGGGGTGAGACGGAGCATCCGGAGGCGGCGCTGGTCAGCCCGATCGAGCCGTACATCTGGCGGGCGGCGACGGACAACGACGGCTACAAGCTGATGCCGGAGCTCGGCCTGCGGTGGGGGATCGGTGGCGACGGCCTGCCGAAGTGGACCACGGCCGGGTTGCCCGTCGAGCGGGCGGACGACCTGGTGCGCCACACCATCGTGCGCACCGAGGAGGGCGACGGGTCGGTCACCCTCCGCCACACGATCGTGGTGCCGGACGAGCTGGCCGATCTGCCGCGGGTGGGTGTGCGGTTCGCAGTGCCCAACTCGTTCGACACGATGCGCTGCTATGGCCGCGGCCCGCACGAGAACTACGCCGACCGCAACCGCAGCGCGATGGTCGGCGTGTGGACGCAGGCACCCGACGTCCTGCCCTACCTGGTGCCCCAGGAGTACGGCGGCCGCACCGAGGTGCGCTGGCTGGAGCTGCGGTCGAGCCGCACGGGTGCCGTCCTGCGGATCGACGCGCTCGCGCCCGGCCCGCTGTTCATGGCCGTGATGAGTCATTCCGTCGAGGACCTCTTCGCCGCGCCGCACGACGTGGACCTACCGCGCGGCGCCTGTCGCTGGGTGCACATCGACGCCGCCCACCGCGGCCTCGGCACAGCGAGCTGCGGCCCGGACGTGCTGGACCGCTACCGCATCCCCGCCGGCACCTTCGAGTTCGCCTACCGCCTCACCTCGTCCCCCCAAGTTGGCGGTGAGGTGCGGTAGGACCGCCCCTGAACGCCAAATTGCTCAGGACGTGCCGCAAGTTGGCGCTGAGGTGCGGTAGGACCGCACCTGAACGCCAAATTGGACGGGGGAGGGGGTGAGGGGGTCGCCGTAGACTCGACCCTCGTGTCCGATCGTCTGACTGCCGCCGATGTCACCAAGGTGGCCAGGCTGGCGCGGCTCGACGTGACGGCGGAGGAAGTCGAGCGGATGACGGCGCAACTGGCCGGCATGCTCGAGCACTTCGCCGACGTCGACGCGCTGGACCTGGCCGATGTGGAGCCCATGACCCAGCCGTACCCGCTGGTCAACGTGTTCCGGGAGGACGTCGTCCGGCCGGGGCTGGACCGCGAGGAAGTGCTGGCCGAGGCGCCGCTGGCCGAGGATGGCCGCTTCCGGGTGCCGCCGGTGATCGGGTTGGAGGGCTGATGGCCGCGCCCACCACCGCCAGGGGCATCGCCGCAGCCGTGAAGGCCGGCACCACGACGGCCGCCGACTTCGCCGAGCAGCACCTCCTCCGGATCGCCGAGCGCGACGGCGAGATCCACGCGTTCAACCATGTGATGGCCGACCAGGCTCGGGCTGCGGCCGCCGCGGTCGATGCCGCCGTCGCCGCCGGCAACGACCCCGGCCCGCTCGCCGGCGTCACCGTGGCGCTGAAGGACAACATGTGCACGCGGGGCATCCCCACCACGTGCTCCAGCAAGATCCTCGAGGGCTGGCGCCCGCCGTACGACGCGACGATCGTGGAGAAGTTGCACGCCGCTGGTGCGGTCGTCATCGGCAAGACCAACCTCGACGAGTTCGCCATGGGGTCCAGCACGGAGAACTCCGCGTTCGGGCCGACGAAGAACCCGCACGACACCAGCCGGGTGCCCGGTGGCAGCAGCGGCGGCAGCGCCGCGTCGGTGGCCGCGGGCTTCAGCCAGATGGCGCTGGGCAGCGACACCGGCGGCTCGATCCGCCAGCCGGCGGCGCTGTGCGGCGTGGTGGGTGTGAAGCCCACGTACGGCTATGTCAGCAGGTTCGGCCTGGTGGCGTTCGCCAGCAGCCTGGACCAGATCGGCCCGTTCACCACCAGCGTGGAGGACGCCGCGCTGATGCTGGACGTCATCGGCGGGCACGACCCGCTGGACTCCACGAGCATCCCGAAGGAGCACCCGTCGCTGGTCGGCTGCCTGGACCAGGGCGTGGAGGGGTTGCGCGTCGGCCGCATCACCGACCTGCCCGAGGGCGCCGACCCGGACGTGCTGGAGCGGCTGGAGGTCGCCTTCGAGGCGCTGGTCGCTGCCGGCGCCACGGTGGTGGACGTGCAGGTCCCGGCGTTCACGTTCGGCCTCACCGCCTACTACCTCATCGCCCCGGCGGAGGCCAGCAGCAACCTGGCCCGCTACGACGGTGTGCGCTACGGCTTGCGGGTCGACGCGCCGGACACCAACGGCATGTACGCCGCCACCCGTGAGGCCGGCTTTGGCGACGAGGTGAAGCGGCGGATCATGCTCGGCACCTATGCCCTCAGCGCCGGCTACTACGACGCCTACTACGGCAAGGCGCTGAAGGTCCGCCGGCTGATCCACGACGACTTCGAGCGGGCCTACCAGCAGGCCGACGTGCTGCTGACGCCGGCCTCGCCCAGCGTCGCCTTCCCGTTCGGGGCCAAGGGCGACAACCCGTTGGCGATGTATCTGTGCGACACGTACACGATCCCCACCAACCTGGCCGGCCACCCGGGCATGAGCGTGCCGTTCGGCACCGGTGCCCACGGCCTGCCGGTGGGGGTGCAGGTGCTGGCCGGCACCCTGCAGGAGCCGACGATGTTCCGGGTCGCCGCCGAGCTGGAAAGGGCGATGGCATGAGCGAGCAGAACGGGCTCCCTGGCGACTGGGAACTGGTCGTGGGCCTCGAGGTGCACGTGGAGCTGGCGACGGCCACGAAGATGTTCTCGGCCAGCCCGAACCGCTTCGGCGACGAGCCGAACACCAACATCGACCCCGTCACGCTCGGCCTGCCGGGTGCGCTCCCGGTGCTGAACGGCAAGGCGGTGGAGCTGGCCATGCGCATCGGCCTGGCGCTGAACTGCACGGTGCAGCCGTGCACGTTCCACCGCAAGAACTACTTCTACCCGGACATGCCGAAGGCGTACCAGATCAGCCAGTACGACCAGCCGCTGAACGTGGACGGGTGGCTGGACCTGCCCAACGGCACCCGCGTCGGCATCGAGCGGGCGCACATGGAGGAAGACGCCGGCAAGAGCACCCACATGGGCGCCACCGGCCGCGTGCACGGCGCGGACTACAGCCTGATCGACCTCAACCGGGCGGGCGTGCCGCTGGTGGAGATCGTGTCGCGGCCGGACATCCGCTCGGCCGACGACGCCCGCGCCTACGTCAACGAGCTGCGGGCCATCCTCGTGGCCATCGGTGCCAGCGACGCCAAGATGGAGGAAGGCTCCATGCGCGTCGATGCCAACGTCAGCGTGCGCAAGCCCGGCCAGCCGCTGGGCACCCGCTGCGAGATCAAGAACGTCAACAGCGTCCGCTCGCTGGGCCGGGCCATCGAGTACGAGGCCCGCCGCCAGATCGACATGCTGGAGAGCGGCGAGGCGATCCGCCAGCAGACCCGCCACTGGGACGAAGCCGACGGGCGCACCCACACCCTGCGCACCAAGGAGGATGCGGACGACTACCGCTACTTCCTGGAGCCCGACCTGGTTCCAATCGCCCCGTCGGCCCAGTGGATCGAGGAGGTGCGGGCGAGCCTGCCGATGCTGCCCGCCGCCCGCCGCGCCCGCCTGGCCGATGCCACCGGCGCGGCCGCCGACAGCGAGGCGGTCGGCGTGGTGGTCGAGCGTGGCCACGACGACTACGTGCTCGCGGCGGCAGCGGCGGGCGCCGAGGCCGCCCGCACTCTGACGCATGTGCAGCAGAACCTGTCGGACGACGGCGTCGCCGCCGTGCCAGCGGCCGCGCTGGCCGCGCTGGTGCAGCTGGAGACCGGTGGGAAGGTCACGGCCACGCAGGCCAAGACCATCCTGGGCGAGATGGCCGGCGGTGCTGCGGATGCGGCCGACCCGGCTGCCATCGCCGCCCGCCTGGGCTTCGAGGCGATGGACACGGGCGACCTGGAGTCGCTGGTGGACCAGGCCATCGCCACCGACCCCGACGCCTGGGCGAAGTTCTGCGGCGGCGACGGCCGGGCCATGGGTGCGCTGGTCGGCCTGGTGATGAAGGCCAGCAAGGGCAAGGCCGACGGCAAGGCCGTCACCGCCCTCCTCAACCAGAAGAAGGCCTGACCCGCCCGGCGGCGCTCAGCCGCCGGACTGGCTGCTGACCAACAGGGTGTACCCGCCGTCGCGGACCACCAGGCTCACCCCGGTGATGCATCCGGCGATGCCGAGCGGGTCGTAGTGCCCGAGGCCAACCGGGGGAAGTCCGTCGGTACTGAACCACACCAGGCCGCCAGAGTTGAAGAAACCGTCCGCAGGATGATCTGCCAGGTCGCGACCGATCTGCAGGAACGACTCGCCACCGGCGATCCGTGGCGTGATGACCGCTTCGACCGCTGAGGTGAAGGTCGAGACGAGCTGGGCGAAGTCGGCCCCGGTCGCGAGCCACGACGCGGACGACGTGAAGACCACCTGCAGCGAGTCGTCGAGAGGTAGCTCGATCGCGAACCGCTCATCTGCGACCAAGCCGACGTCGTAGCGGCTGACGGTCAGCGACAGTGTCGTCGCACCAGGCATCGGCCACTCGAACGTCGCGTGGTACTCGCCATCGGCGAGGGCGCCGCCTGGTGCGGGGAACTCGGGGGAGGCCACCTCGCGGTACGTGTCCTCGCAGCATGGGTTCGTCCAGTTGGCCGCGATCGTGCGCGGGTCGACGGTCGTCCACGCACCTACGTCACCCGGCACGAGCGGGTCGAACACGGTCGTCGTCGTGGGTGCCGTGGTCGTGCTCGACGTCGATGTGGTCGTGGACGGCGCCGCCGTCGTGCTCGTCTGCGCCACCGTGGTCGTGACGGAGTCGGTCGTCGCCGGTGACACCGCGCCGCCATCCGAGTCGTCGCGGACCACCACCCAGACACCGACGGCGAGGACGCATACGGCGACCCCGGCCGCAGCCGTGCGGATCGCCACCTGCCGTCGCCGCGCCTGTCGAACGCGTTCGACACCGTCGTCCGGTGCTGCGCGCCGCAGCGCCCGGCCGGCAGCGCGGGCCATCTCGTCGAAGCGGTCATCGGGCTCGTTCATCGCCAGTCCTCCAGTTCGGCGCGGAGCGCTGCCCGCGCCCGGGTGAGGTCGCTGCGCACGGTCCCCTCTGGAACCGTCAGGATGCGGGCGATCTCCTCCACTGCCAGGTCCCCGGCGTAGTAGAGGGCGACCGCCTGGCGGGGCCGCTCCGGGAGTAAGCGAACGGCGGCCCAGAAGGCCAGCACGTCCGGTGACGGTCCGTCGGCCGACGGCTCCACCCGGCGCCGTCCGGCCAGCCAGCGTGCGGCGGTGCGCCTGCGGCGGAACAGGCTTCGGCAGGCGTTCACCAGCACTCGGTGGCACCAGCCTCCGGGCCGCTCCAGCGAGCCCACCCGCCCCCAGTTGACGAACGCTTTGAGCATCGTGCCCTGCACGGCGTCCTCGCCGTCCTCGAGTGTCCCGGTGAGGGCGGTGGCCACCGCGATCAGCGCCGGGTACTCCTGGCGGTACAGGGCATCGAAGCCGATGCTGACGGGCACGGTGTCGTCGGACATCTCGGGGCCGATTGTGCTCGCTGCAGGGTCAAGGGTGTGTGCAGTCATCACCCCTTCACACGCCTGACATGGTCACTCCGCTGCAACTGCTGCACGTACTGCACGTGCTCCGAGTGCTCACTCCGACCCCGGGGTGGGGGTGAGCACTCGGATGAAGGCTGGCACTCGGGTGGGCGCCGTGACACTCGGGTGGGCGCCGTGACACTCGGGTGGGCCGGCTGACACTCAGACCCGGGCGCGCGGGCGAGGGGAGCGTCAACGGGGCAGGGTGATGCGGAAGCGGCAGCCGTGGCCGGGGGCGGTGTGCAGGGTGATGGTGCCGCCGTGGGCTTCCACGATCGATTGGACGATGGCCAGGCCGAGGCCGCTGCCACCGCTGTGACGCGAGCGCGACGGGTCGCCGCGGAAGAACCGTTCGAACGCGTGGGCCGCGACTTCCGGCGGCATGCCAGGCCCCTCGTCGGCGACCTCCACCACGAGCCGATCCACCGCCTCCGTGGCAGCCGTCAATTTCAGGGGCGTCTCCGCCGGTGTGTGCGACAGGGCGTTGTGCACCAACGCCAGCACGGCCTGGTGCAGACGCTGGGCATCGCCACGGCACGTCAGGCCGGCGACGGCCGTGCGCCGCACCTCCCGGCCGGGTTGCAGTGCCCGGGCGTCCGCCTCCACGTCCTCCAACATCTGGCTGACGTCCACCGTGCCGATCTGCAGCGCCACTCCTTGGTCGAGCTTGGAGAGCAGCAGGAGGTCGTCGACGATGCGCCCCATCCGCTCCGCCTCCTTGCCGACGCGGCGCATCGCGTCGTCGGTCTTGCCCTCCTCGCGGAACGCCCCCTGGTGGTAGAGGTCGGCGTAGCCGCGGATGGACGTCAGCGGCGTCCGCAGCTCATGGGAGGCGTCGGCCACGAACTGCCGCAAGCGCCCCTCGGCGGCGTCGCGGGCACCCAGCATCTCGCCGAAGGCGGTGGACAGGTGTGCCGCCTCGGTGCCGGCCGGGTAGGACGGCAGCCGGGCCTCGCGGTCGCCGGCGGCGATGGCATCCGCGGCGGCCGTCATCTCCGTGATCGGCCGCACACCGAGGCGCACCACCCACAGCCAGGTCATGCCGAGCACCAGCAGGACCGCCGCGCCGCCGCCGGCGGCAGTCCACATCAGGCGCTCGATCGCCGCCTCCGTGTCGGCCGTGGACACGGCGACGATCGACCAGGCCTGCGGGTTGGCGGGCACGCCCGGGGCCTGCTGGCGGGGCATGGTGACGACCCGGAACTCGGTGCCGTCCGTTCCGCGGACGGTGAAGGCCGTCAGGCCACGCGGGCCGCGGGCGTTGGTCTGGGCGTCTGCGGGGTCGATGACGGGGGCGTCGCCGTCGGCCGTGGCCACCAGCGTGTCCAGGGTGCCGTCGGCGTGGAGCACCCCCACGTACAGCTGCCCGGCATCGGCCGGGTCCAGCGGCTCGTTCGGCGTGGGCCTGTTCTCCAGCACGTTCAGCGCCAGCGGCAGCGAGTTCTCCAGCCGGCGGTCCAGTTCGTCGTTCAGCGCCCGCCGCTGGGTGGTGACGACGAACCAACCCACCACGGCGAACGCCGTGGCGATGGCCGCCATCGCCAGCGCCAAGCGGGCGCGCAGGGTCATGGTTCGACCCGCAGGCTGTACCCCACGCCGCGGACGGTGTGGATGAGGCGGGGGTCGACGGTGTCCACCTTGCGGCGCAGGTAGCTGACGTAGGTCTCCACGACGGCGGCGTCGCCGTCGAAGTCGTAGCCCCACACCTGCTCGAGGATCTGGTTGCGGGTGAGCACCCGCCCGCTGTTGAGCAACAGGTACCGCAGCAGCTTGAACTCCGTGGGCGACAGGTTCACCACCTGGCCGGCTCGAGTGACCCGGTGGGCGTCCTCGTCCAGTTCCAGGTCCGCCAGTGCCAGCACGGAGTGGGCGGTGACACCGCCGTGGCGCAGCGCCAGGCGCACCCGCGCCACCAGCTCGGCGATGGCGAACGGCTTCACCAGGTAGTCGTCGCCGCCATCGGTGAGGCCGCGCACCCGGTCGTCCACTCCGTCCTTGGCGGTGAGGAACAGCACCGGTGTGGTGACACCGTCGCTGCGCAAGCGGCGCAACACCTCGAACCCGTCGAGCCCCGGCATCATCACGTCGAGCACGATGACGTGCGGGTTGAAGGTACGAACTGCGGCCAGTGCGGCGAAGCCGTCCGCTGCGGTCTGGGTGTCCATCCCCTCCAGTTGCAGCGCGGCCTCGACGAGGAAGGAGATGTTCTCCTCGTCGTCGACGACAAGTGCTCTCGGTTGCGGTGTTGCCACGTGCACCATTGTGGCCGAGCCGGCTGGGAGATCCCTGTGAGTCAGTGATGGGTGGCGCGTAGATGGGTCCGGGCGCGCAACCAGTGGGTGGCGTCGTCCACGGCCATCGGCCGGGCGATGTGGTACCCCTGCGCCCAGTGGCATCCCAGCTCGCGCAGGACGGCCAGCTTGTCCTCGCTGTCCACCCCTTCGGCGACCACCTGCATGCCCAGCGAGTCGCCCAGGCGCAGCAGCAACTCGACGATGCTGCGATCCAGCGTGTTGCGCGTCATGCCGGCGACGAACACCCGGTCGATCTTCAGGGTGTCCACCGTCAGCCGGTGCAGGTAGCTCATCGACGAGTACCCCGTGCCGAAGTCGTCGATCGCCACCTTCACGCCCTGCTCGCGCAGGTCGTCCACCACCGCGCTGGCCCGTGCGATGTCCGCCACGAGGTGGGTCTCGGTGATCTCCAGGTGGAGCAGGCCGGGGTCGATCTGGGCGCGATGGCACAGGGTCTGCAGCAGGTCGCTGAGCCGGCCCTCCACGATGTGCCGCCCGGAGATGTTGACGGTCAACTGCAGGCCGGCGGTGGCAGGGTCGATCCGCCACTCGCGCAGCAGGTTGACGGCCTGCTCCAGCACCCAGCGCTCGAGGTCCAGGATGGCCCCGGTGCGCTCGGCGATCGGGATGAAGTCGTGTGGGAGGGTCTCGCCCAGGCCGGGTCGCCGCCAGCGCAGTAGTGCCTCGGCGCCCATGGGTTCCAGCGTCTCGACGTCGACGATCGGTTGGAGCACGAGGAAGAACTGGTCGTCGCTGAGCGCCTGACGCATGGTGAGCGCCATGTCGGCGCGGTCCTCGATGGCGTGGGCGAGCGTGTCGTCGAACACCTGCACCCGCCCGCGGCCGCGCTCCTTCGCCCGGTACACGGCGGAGTCTGCCTGGGCGATGCTGGTGAGGGGCTCGCGGGTGCCGTCCACCAGGGCCACGCCGGCGCTGGCGGAGAGGGTGTACGTGCGCCCGGTGGCGCCGTTGCACGGGCGGCCGACCAGCGCGATGAGGTCGCGGGCGAACATCGTGATGTCGTCGAGGTTGTCGGCGTGGTCCACCAGCACGACGAACTCGTCGCCGCCGATTCGGGCGACCAGCTGCTCCGGGTGGGCGTCGCGCAACCGGGCACCGATCTGGGCCAGCACCAGGTCGCCCTCGGCGTGGCCTTCGGAGTCGTTGATGCTCTTGAACCCGTCGAGGTCGAGGAAGATGATCGCCCCGCGCTCCCCGCCGGTGCGTGCCACCACCGCCATCTCGGCCAGCCGCTCCAGCGCCAGCGTGCGGTTGCCCAGCCCGGTGAGTGCATCCGTTCGCGCCTGCTGGGTGGCCGCGGCCTCGGACTCGTGCAGGCGGAGGGTGACCTCGGCCAGGTGGGTGACCGAGCGGCGGACGGTGTCGCCCAGCGCGCCGGGAAGGCTGGTGTCCAGGTCCGTGACACCGGCGGCGAGCCGGCTGACCTGCTGGTCGTAGTCGCGCAGCGTGGCAACCATGTCGTTGAACGTGCGGGTGACGACCCGGATGTCGGTGGGGCCCGTGGGCTGCACCGGTGCGACGCCCAGGTCGCCGTGGATCACCTGTTCGGCCTGCTCGGCCAGCCGGGTGAGCGGGCGGAGGATCGATCGCAGGACCAGTGCGAGCAGCAGGAGGCTGACCACCGCAGCGGCGATCATCGCGCCGAGGGCGACAAGGTATCGCTGGTGTGCGTCATCGGAGATCTTCGCGGCCCGGGAGGCGTCGTGGCGGAGCAGTTGCCCGGAGAACTCCTGCAGGTCATCGAGCCGCTGGAACGACGCCAGCATCATGTCCACGATCACCGTCACGGCGTTGCCGTCGCCCTCCAGCGTGCTGTCGCCGCCCTCGATCCCGGACACGACCGTGACGAAGCCTGGGCGGTGCACGCTGACATCGGTGAACGACTTGGAGTGCACGAGGCTGCCCAGCGCGGCCTGCTGGTCGGCATCGAGGAAGTCCCCCAACTGGTTGATGGCCGCGTCGAACGCGCCAGCGGCCATCATCAGTTCGCTCACGGGGGCGTCGTCGGACATCGCCATGCCTGCTGCGGCGACATGGCGCAGTTCGGCGGTGGCGTGATCCAACGCGAGCAGGAGTTGGTCGGTCGCCGCGCCCAGCCGGGTGAGCTCGGGGGTGACCTCTGCGGGGCGGATCGCCGACGTTGCCATGCGGCGGACGTCGTCGAGCAGCCCGGCGAGACCGTCGAACGCGGAAGTGATCTCGTCCACGCTCTCGCCGCCGCGGTCGAACTCGGTGCGGACGGTGGTGATCGCGGCGCGGGCGCGATTCAGTGCCGAACTGACGGTGTCGCCGGAGGTGAGGACCTGGGCGCCCGTCCCGCGCTCCAGCGCGTCGAGGCCTTCGTCCATTGCCGTCCTGGCAGTGGCGACGATGGCCAGGAAGTCCACGCCGATCGCCTCCGCGACGGTGGCGCGGTCGATGCCCAAGGACTCCGCCTGGGCGATGCCGAGCGTCGCCGTGAACTCAGCGTAGAGCGGTGGGATGACGGTGCCGACCTGCTGGAGCACGGCCATCTCCCGGGCGGCGGTGTCCGCGCCACGGCTGATGTCGCCCTGCCGTTGGAGCTCTCGCAGGGCGGCGAACTGGAGGCCGGCCATCGGCACCAGCGCCACCAGCAGCAGGCGGGCGAACAAGGACCTGGGGCCGTATCGGCGGACGCTGTACCCCTTCGTCCGGCGTCGCTTGACGGACGGCGGGTTCCCTTCCGCGCTCGCCCTATGTCCTCGCGCCACGGTGTCAGGCTACACATCGGCCTCCGTTCCCGGCCGGGCAACGGGGTAGCGTCAACGGCCATGAGCACCACCGACTCCCAGCCCGACGGCACGCCGGTCGACGTCAAGCCGCGCAGCCGCGACGTCACCGATGGAATGCAGAAGGCGCCCGCCCGGGCGATGCTGCGGGCTGTCGGCATGACCGACGACGACTGGGTGAAGCCGCAGGTGGCCATCGCCTCGTCGTGGAACGAGGTCACCCCCTGCAACATGACGTTGCGCAAGCTGGCCGACCACGCCAAGGACGGCGTGCGCGCCGCCGGTGGCTTCCCGATGGAGTTCGGCACCATCACCGTCAGCGACGGCATCAGCATGGGCCACGAGGGCATGCGCGCCTCGCTGGTCAGCCGCGAGGTCATCACGGACTCCGTGGAGTGCGTGATGCACGCCGAGCGACTGGACGGCTTCGTCGGGCTCGCCGGCTGCGACAAGAGCATCCCGGCCATGCTGATGGCCGCCGCCCGCCTCGACCTGCCGAGCGTGTTCGTCTACAACGGCAGCATCATGCCCGGCCACCACAACGGCAAGTCGCTGGACATCACGTCGGTGTTCGAGGCCGTGGGCGCCTGCGCCGCCGGCACCATCACCGAAGAGGAGCTGGGCGAGATCGAGCGCAAGGCCTGCCCGGGCGAGGGTGCGTGCGGCGGCATGTTCACGGCCAACACGATGAGCTCCATCGCCGAAGCCATCGGCATGAGCCTGCCGGGTACCGCTTCACCGCCTGCCATCGACGGCCGCCGGGAAAGCGACGCCCGCATGGCCGGCGAGGCCGTGGTGAACCTGCTGCGCCTCGGCATCACCCCGCGGATGATCATGACCAAGGAGGCGTTCGAGAACGCCATCGCCGTCACCTCCGCGCTGGGCGGCAGCACCAACGCCGTGCTGCACCTGCTGGCCATCGCCAACGAGGCCGGTGTCGAGCTGTCGCTGGACGACTTCAACCGCGTCGCCGAGAAGGTGCCGCACGTCGCCGACATGAAGCCCGGCGGCCAGTTCCACATGAGCGACCTGGATCGCGTGGGCGGCGTGCCCGTGGTGTTGAAGATGCTGCTGGACGCCGGCCTGCTGCACGGCGACTGCCTCACGGTCACCGGCAAGACGATGGCCGAGAACCTGGCCGAGATCGACCCGCCGGCACCCGACGGTGTGGTGGTCCACCCGCTGGACAAGCCGATCCACTCCGAGGGCGGCATCCTCGTGCTCACCGGGTCGCTGGCCCCCAAGGGTGCGGTCGTGAAGGTGGCCGGGCTCAGCGCCGACCAGAAGGAGTTCCTCGGCACGGCCCGTGTGTTCGACGGCGAGGACGGGGCGATGGAGGCCATCCTTTCGGGTTCCATCGAGCCGGGCACCGTGCTCGTCATCCGCTACGAGGGCCCGAAGGGCGGCCCGGGCATGCGCGAGATGCTGGCCATCACCGGCGCGCTGAAGGGCGCCGGGCGCGGCTCGGACTGCGCGCTCATCACCGACGGCCGCTTCTCCGGCGGCACCTGGGGCTTCTGCATCGGCCATGTCGCGCCGGAGGCCGTGGACGGCGGCCCGATCGCCTTCGTGCGTGACGGCGACCAGATCCGCATCAGCGTCGGCGAGCTCAGCCTGGACCTGCTGGTGGACGACAGCGAGATCGCCAAGCGCCGTGCAAGCTGGGCGCCGAACCCGCCCCGGTACACCACGGGTGTGCTGGGCAAGTACGCCCGCCTGGTGCAGGGCGCCGAGACCGGCGCCATCACCAACACGCTCTGAGCCACCGGGTCGTCGTGGCGCAGAACATCTACGACGACGAAGGCTTCTTCGACCGGTACGCCCAGTTGCCGCGCTCGCGCGACGGGCTGGCGGCCGCGCCCGAATGGCCGGCGCTGCAGGCGATGCTGCCACCCCTGCGTGGGCTGCGGGTGCTGGACCTCGGCTGCGGCTACGGGTGGTTCTGCCGCTGGGCGGCGGACGAGGGAGCGGCCGCGGTGGTCGGCGTGGACCTCTCCGAGCGGATGCTGGCGAGGGCGGCGGAGTTCGGCGTGCCGCCGGGCGCCGCCTACGAGCGGGCCGACCTCGAGCACCTCGACCTGGGCGGCCGGTCGTTCGACGTCGTGTACAGCTCGCTGACCCTGCACTATGTGGAGGACCTGGCGCGGCTGGTGGGGACGGTGCGCGGGGCGCTGCCGGCGGGCGGCTCGTTCGTGTTCTCGGTGGAGCACCCGGTGTTCACCGCGCCGCCGAACCCGGCGTTCGTGGAGGGTCCCGGCGGCGCGGTCTGGCCCCTGGCCGGCTACGCGGCCGAGGGGCCCCGCGTCACCAACTGGATGGCCGACGGGGTGGTCAAGCACCACCGCCGGCTGGACACCTACGTCCGGCTGCTGCGCGCCGCCGGCTTCGCGCTCGCCGACCTGGTGGAGTGGACGCCCAGCGCCGCGGACCTGGCCACCCACCCGGACTGGGGCGACGAGGTACACCGCCCGGCCTTCCTGCTCGTCGGCGCGACGGCGCTCTGAGGTCCGTCGGTCAGGGTGTTTCCGGCTCGCCGGCGATGGTGAACAGCGGCTCCCAGGCCGAGTCCGGGTTCACCGGGAACAGCGTCGCCGGCGCCTCGCCCTTGTTGGGCCACCGCGCCTCGTAGGGCAGGCCCTCGAACAGCACCTTCTCGCCCGTGTCGTACAGCGTCACCGGGTCCCACGCCGGGTGGGTGCCGGCGGGCAGCGTGGCAGGGGTGAACGGCGCATCGTTCGGCGACACGGGCCCCACCAGCGCCCAGGCGGTGTCCCACGGGTTGTCGTGCGGCATCGCCGGATCGTCGCCCTGGTTGTACCACTTGGCTTCGTACACCTTGCCGGCCCGCACCACCTTGTAGCCGCCCGGGTAGTAGGCGTCGGGCCGCCAGATGGGGTACGGGCTGGTGGCCGGGTCGTCCGTCACTTGGCCCTGGTTCGGCTCGGTCACCGCGTCCACCTGTGGCAGGGCAGCAGACCGGCCGGGCAGTTCGGTGAACACCTCGGCGAAGTCCAGCGAGTCCTGGCTGACGCTGCTGCATGTGGCGGAGAGCACCATCACGTCGGCGAATGCCTGATCGCAGGACGTGTCGCGGTTGAGCGACCAGAACGACACCCGCCCGAGGCCCGTGCGGAGCGCGAAGTCCGCCAGGCCCTGGGCGTCGGCCAGCGTGAAGACCTCGCCGACCACATCGTTCTGACCGATCATCGGCGTCGCCCCGATGCGCGCCCAACGGGCGCTGCCCTCCAGCGTCACCCCATGGTTGGCGAAGATCGACGTCACCTGGTTCATGGTCGCCTCGAGGGCTGCCGTGGTGGCCGCGAGCATGTCGGACGTGGGCGCGTCGGCCGTGCCGAAGTTCATCGTCATCGCGTTGACGCCGGCCAACTCCACGCCGGCGTCGAGCAGTGCGCCGACGGCGGCGCGGCCATCGTCCGTCAGCCCGTTGCGGGCGACAGGCAGGGTGACCCACACGTCCAACCGCTCGCCGGCATCGACCCGCTCGCGTTGCAGCACCGAGATCGCGGTGGCCCGCCGGGCGCCCGCTGCCGCATCGGTGAGGTCGTCGCCCTCGATGTCCAGGTCGATGGCGTGCAGGTCGTAGCGCTCGACCACACTGCGGTAGGCGCTGAGCAGGTCGTCAGCAGCGGTGCAGACGCCGGCGAGCTCGTCGTTTGCCTGCCCGCCGAACGACACCATCACGTCGCCCCCCGACGCGCGGAGTTGCAGGATCCGCCGGTCAAGGTCGAGGTCGCGGCCGGCCGCGTCGAGGGAGTACGCGCCGCCCCATGACGGCTGGCACGGATCACTGCTGCCGGCCACCACGAACGCCAGCGCGATGTCCCGCGCCGGGTTCGACGACGGGTTCTGGAACTGATAGCTGGGCGTCAGCGTGACATCCACGTACGGCACGCTCCACGAGGTGTCCAGCGTGACCGGGTCGTCGCCCACTCGCCGCAACCCGATCCACACGCCGGCCACGAGCAGAGCGAGGACTGCAAGGGCGGCGCCGAGCCGTACGAAGGAGAGGCGCTCGGTGGGCTCGGACGTCGCCACGGGCGACGGAGGGCCGTCGGGCTGGCGGTTGGGGGCGGTCATGGTGTCCATGGTGTCGGCGAACGACTGCGTTCGGTTCGCTATCGGCCCATCCGGTGGGAAACATGAGGCGATCTTGATCTTCGCTCACGAGAACCTCACTGTGCGCCGATGTTCACTACGGACCCCGCAGGCGGACCCCCGACGGGGGCGCCAGGGTGCGGACGCGAACGGAAGAGGATCGTCATGGGACGCAAGGAACGTGCGGCGACACACGCGCTGCAGGGTGGGACACGGCGGCAATGGGGCAGCGACCGGCGAGTCGCGCCGTTGCCGAGGGTTCCTGCTCCGGTGTCCGAGCGCAAGATCATGCTCGGCCGCCTGGCCATCGTGTTCACGGTGGCCGCATGGTTCTCGTACATGTTCGTGACGATCGTCGAGCAGTTCGTGGAGGGCCGGGCATCCAGCGCCCGACTGGTGATCGAGGCGATCGTCTACCTCGTGGTGGTGACCGCGCTCACCGCCTCGGCGATGGCCTACCTCATCACCCGGATCGGCTTCTTCTACCGCAGCCGCGCTCACCATCGAGCGCCACGGGCGGAGATCGATCACTTCTTCACCGAGAGCGTCCCGACCGTGACGGTGCTGGTGCCGTCGTACCAGGAGGAAGAGCGGGTGGTGCGCACGACGCTGCTCTCCGCCGCCCTGCAGGAGCACCCCCTGCTGCGAGTGGTGCTGCTGGTGGACGATCCGCCCAACCCGACGACGCCCAAGGCCGCAGCCATGCTGGAGAGCGCGCGCGCCCTGCCGGGGCGGGTGGCTGACGAGTTGGCCGAGCCATTCGGGCACGCGGTGGCGGCGCTGGAGCACTTCGAGGACATGCAGACCGGGGACCGTCAACCGTCGGTGGACGACATGCGCGAGTTGGCGGGGCACTACGAACGGTCGGCCCAGTGGTTGCGCGGCCTCGGGGCCCGCCAGGAGATGGTGGACCACGCCGACACCTTCTTCGTGGAGCACGTGCTGGGCGCGCTGGCCCACGACCTGGAGGTGATCGCGCTGGCGCTGCGCGCCGGTGCCGACCAAGAGGCCAGCCTGCCCACGGACCGCCTGCTGGAGCTGTACCGCCGGCTCGTGGCCACGTTCCGTGCCGAGTTGAGCAGCTTCGAGCGCAAGCAGTACGTGTCCTGCAGCCATGCCCCCAACAAGGCGATGAACCTGAACAGCTACATCGCCCTGATGGGTGGGTGCTACCAGGAGGTGGCCACGCCGCTCGGCCGCGCGCTGGTGCCGTGCTCGCCGGCCCAGGCCGATCTCACTGTGCCGCAGCCGGATTACGTGCTGACGCTGGACGCCGACAGCGTGCTGCTGCCGGAGTACTGCGCCCGCCTCCTGCACCTGATGGAGCAGCCCGGCTTTGCCAAGGTCGCTGTGGCGCAGACGCCCTACAGCGCCTACCCGGGGGCAGGTACGCGGCTGGAGCGCATCGCCGGCGCCACCACCGACATCCAGCACATCACCCACCAGGGCATGACGCACTACGACGCGACCTTCTGGGTGGGCGCCAATGCGCTGCTGCGCAAGCAGGCACTCGACGAGATCGTCGCCATCGATCACGAGGGCAACTGGGAGATTCGCCGCTACATCCAGGACCACACCGTGATCGAGGACACGGAGTCCACCATCGACCTCGGGATCCATGGCTGGTCGCTGTACAACTACCCGGAACGCTTGGCGTACAGCGCCACCCCGCCGGACTTCGGCTCACTGTGCATCCAGCGCCAGCGGTGGGCCAACGGCGGCCTGCTGATCCTCTCCAAGCTGCGCGAGCAGTCTCGGGTGCGCCGGATGCACGGCGAGCGCAACCGATTCGGCGAGGTGTTCCTCCGCACCAACTACATGGCCTCGATCTTCTGGTCGTCGCTGTGCTTGCTGATCCTGCTGATCTACCCCTTCAACGCCGGACTGCTGAAGCCGATCCTGCCGCTGATCGCCCTGCCCTACTTCGCGATGATGGCCGCCGACCTTCGCTCCTGCGGGTACAAACGGCTGGACGTACTGCGGATCTACGGCTTCAACCTCATCCTCCTGCCGGTGAATCTGTCCGGCACCTTCGCCTCCATCCTGCAGCTGATCACCGGGGAGAAGAGCTCGTTCAAGCGCACCCCGAAGGTTCGCGACCGCACCACGGCTCGGGCGGCGTTCGTGCTGGCACCGCTGGTGCTGATCGCCTACTCCACCTGGGTGGCGGTGCTGGATGTGCAGCGCGAGCTGTGGAACCACCTGTTCTTCGCGGCGCTGAACGCGTCGCTGGCCGCGTTCGCGATGGTGGCGTTCGTCGGCCTGCGCAACGGAATGGTCGACCTGTGGATGCAACTCCGCGGCTGGCTCTACAAGCCCGTGGGTACCCCGGTGCCGCGGCACGCGACCGTGAAGGCGGACGCCGCCGTCACCCGCTCCGGGGTGATCGGGGACTGGGCGTCGGTGCTGCACCATGGTTCCCTCGGTGGCCCGGCGGCGCCGCCCACCGCGCTGGCCCGGCCCGTGGCTGCGACCCATTCGTCCGCCCATGTGCACACCCGCGCGCATCCCCAGGCGCGGGCAGGCGGTGGGACGCTGTCGTCGACCTCCTATCGGGACTTCACGTTCTTCACCGTGTACCAGCCGATCGTCGACCTGGAGAGCGGCGCCGCCGTCGGCTACGAGGCACTCACTCGCTTCGCCGACGGGCAGTCGCCGCTGGCGAGCCTGGCCGAGGCCGGGAGCGACGGCCGGGCGTTGGAGCTGGACGAGGCGATGGCCCGAGCGGCCCTGGCCTCGGCCCGAGCACTGCCGGACGGAGCCTGGCTGGCCATCAATGTGTCGCCGGAGTTGGCGGCAGACGCGGAGTCGTTGGAGAGTCTGCTGCGCGAGGCGCCCTGCCCGATGGTGGTGGAACTGCCGCGCGGTGACGAGGCGCTCGTTGCGGTGGAACGGCTGCGCCGCATGGACGGCGTCCGCGTGGCCATCGACGACGAGGGTGCGGGCTACGAGAGCCTGGCTCGGATCGAGCAACTGAAGCCGTCGTTCATGAAGCTGCACCGCGGCGCGGTGGATGGCATCGAGACGGACAGCGCCCGTCAAGCCTTCGCCACGATGCTGGTGGACTTCGCCGAGATGCACCAGTGCGACGTCATCGCCGAGGGTGTGGAGACCGACGCCGAGCGCGCCGCCCTCCGCCGAGTGGGCGTGCGGCTGGGCCAGGGCTACCTGGTCGGCCGGCCGGTGCCGATCGACCGGGTCGCCGACGGTCGGGCGCACACGTCCACCGAGGCCGGCTGACGCCGGGCGGTGCGACCCGGACGCGCCGGCACGGCCAGCACAAGGTGCCGGCCGTGCCGTGTTCAGGGAGGACGGCCCTGAAACCTGCGCCCGGCCCCGGAGGGGCCGGGTCGAGCGTGCGTTAGGTGAAGATGATCTCCCCACCGGCGGCGAGGTCGTAGAAGTCGCCCACGGTGATGATGTCGTTGACCTGCTCGACGAAGTCGTCCTTGGAGAGGCCGAACATGTCCACGGAGGCCAGGCAGGCGTACATGCCGGCACCGGTGTCGCCGATCATCTCGATGAACTCGTGGATCGGCGGGATGTCCAGCTCGTCCATCTTCTTGCTCATCATGTGGGTGGCCAGGGCGCTCATGCCGGGCAGGCCGCCCAGGAGCGTCGGGATGTGCATGGCCGGGTTGCCGACCGTTGCCACCTTGATGTGGTCGATCCTCTTCTTGTGGATGGCGTCGAGCCCGAAGAAGGTGAAGAACAGGTTGGCCTCCATGCCCTCGGCGCGGGCGCCGTTGGCCATGATCAGCCCGGGGTAGATGCCTTCCAGCGACCCCTTGGAGATGATGATGGACACCTTCTTGATCGGTTCGGTGTCCGGGTCTCGGAAGCTCATGATCAGATGCATCCCTTCGGCTTGGGGATCCCGGCCAGGCGGGCGGCCATCTTGGCCGGGCCCTTCGGGAACAGTTGGTAGAGGGCCTTGACGTCCACACCCGAGTTCTTCCCGAGCACACGGACCGTCGGACCGGTGCCCTTCTCGAAGTACTCCTTGCGCATGTACTCGAGCACCTTCCAGTGATCCGGGGTGAGGGCATCGATGCCCTCGGCCTTGGCCATCTCCTCGGCCATCTCAGGTGTCCAGGCGTTGGGGTCCTCGAAGAACCCTTCGTCGTTCAGTTCGACGGTGACGCCGGCGTAGGTGGCGGTGCTCATGCGGATGCTCCTTCGGGGGTGGGTGTGGGGTGTTCTTTGCCGTGTTGGGGCATGGTGGCGCCGATGCCGGGGATGTCGCGGCCCTGCAGGAGGGCGTGCCAGTAGAACCACTGGAACATCAGCTTGCCCATGTGGTTGAGACGGCTCTCCTTGAGGAGCGGCATGCCGACCTTGGCGGGGAAGTGCCCAGGGAGCGGCTCGGTGTCGTAGTTGAAGTCGATGAGCAGGGCCTTGCCGAACCCGGTCTCGATGAAGCAGTTGGCGTGGCCGTCGTAGCCCTCGTCGAGCGGCTTGTGGTCGAGGAACTTGATGATGTTCTCGACCAGCACGTCACCCTCGAAGTGGGTGACCGACCCGGCCTTCGACGCCGGCACGTTGGTGGCGTCGCCGATGGCGAAGATGTTCTCCTTCGCCTTGGTCTGCAGGGTGCGCTGGTCGGTGGGAACGAAGTTGAGGTCGTCGCCGAGGCCATCGCTGCGGCCCACGTACTCCTGGCCGCTGTGCAGCGGGATGACCACGGCGAGGTCGAACTCCACCTCGCGCCCGTCGTAGCCGATGAGCTTGCCACCCTCACCGTCCACCTCGCCCGTGTTGAACTCGGTGACCAGGTTGACGCCCTTCTCGACCAGCAGGTCGGACAGCGCTGCGGAGGCGACCGGCTTGGTGAAGGCACCGTCCAGCGGGGTCGCGTAGGTGATCTCCACCTTGTCGCGGATGCCCCGCTCGGTGAAGAACCAGTCCGCCAGGAAGCAGAACTCCAGCGGAGCGACCGGGCACTTGATGGGCATGTCCACCACGTTGAGGACGAGCTTGCCGCCCTCGAAGGCCGCCAGCTTCTCCTCCAGGGCCGTGGCGCCGGGCAGGTCGTAGAACGTGAAGACCTTCTCGTTCCAGCCGGGGCCGGTGAGCCCTTCGGTCTCCTCTGTGGCCAGGCGTGCGCCCGTGGCGATGACGAGCACGTCGTAGGGAAGCTCGCGACCGTTCTCCAGGTACACCGTGTCGCTGTGGATGTCGACGTGGTCGATGCCGGTCTGCTCGAACTCGATGCCGTGCTGCAGTTGCTTCTTGCGGGGCCGCACGATGTCCTGATCGTGGGCCAGGCCGAAGGGCACGAACAGCAGGCCGGGTTGGTAGAGGTGCTGGTTGTCCTGGTCGACGACCACGATCTCGACCTCTTCGGAATCCACCCGGTGGTGCTTGAAGTGGCGGTGCAGTCGATTGGCGGTGAGGGTGCCACCCGTACCACCGCCGAGGATCACGATTCGCTTTGTCATCGGAACCGTCCTTTCCGATGCCCATCCAAGCGATGTGATACCCCTAGGGGTAGGGACTGAGGTCCCGGTCCGCGGTGGCCGTGGTCACAACGCGGGTCAGGTCCAGCGGACGCAGAGCACGGGCGGCAGTTCCGCCGACACGCGCTCCCACCGCTCGCCACCGTCGTGGCCGAGCCACAGCGAACCGGTGGTCGACGCCATCGCCAGCAGGCTGCCGGTGCCGTCCACGTCCATCCCGTGGCGGTAGATCAGGTGGTACGCGTCCTGCTGCGGGAGGCCGTCGGTGAGCTGGTCGAAGGTCGCGCCGCCGTCGCGGGTGCGGGTGACCACGACCTTGCCGTCCACGGGGATGCGCTGCTCGTCGCTGTGCGCCGGGGCGAACCAGGCGGTGCCCGGGTCCGTCGGGTGTGCGGCGACGGCGAACCCGAAGGAACTGGGGGCGACGTCGGCGATGTTGGTCCACGTGAGCCCGGCGTCCTCACTGCGCCAGATGCCGCAGTGGTGCTGGGTCCACATCACGTCCGGCGCGGCGGCGCAACGGACCACCCGGTGCGGGTCCTGGCCGGCGGGGTCGTCGTCGAGGTGCTCGGGCATGAAGCCGAACCACATGCCGGTGCCGAGCGTCCAGGTGGCGCCGTCGTCGTCGGTGACCCATACGCCGTTGCAGGACGACCCGACGGCGTACCGGCCGGGGCCGCGCGGGTCCACCGAGATCGAGTGGATGCCGGGCTCGTCGTAGCCGCCGCCGTTGCCCTTCGGGCGGTCGGGGTGGTCCCACATGGAGCGCACCAGGGCCCACGTCGCGCCGTGGTCGTCGCTGCGGAACAGGCCACCCGGGACGGTGCCGGCGAAGATCGTGCCGGGCTGGGCGGCGTGGGCGGCCTCCAGGCACCACACCATCTTCAGCGAGGCGGGTGCGGTGGGGTCGACCCGGCTGTTCGGCACGGGGCCGGCGTCGGCCGGGTACTCGGGGGCGGGCAGTTCGGTCCAGGTGGCGCCGCGGTCGTCGCTGCGGTGCAACTTGGTGCCGAAGTGGCCGTGGTCGAGCGCCACGTACCAGGCGCCGTCGCGCGGGTCGGCCAGCACGGCGCTGACCGGGACGGCAGGGAAGTGGGGGCCGGCGAGGGCCGTCGCGGCGCGATCGGCCCCATCCGTGTCCAGGACGAACAGGCCCTTGCGGGTACCGACGAGCAGGGTGGACATGGTTCAACCTCCGGACAGGGCTTGGACGAGATGGATGGTGGCCTGGTCGCTCACCGGGTCGGCGAGGCCGGTGCGGTCGGCCACCTGCTCGCCGTCCACGAACACCGTGACGTGCTTGCGGACGGCGCCGTGCTCGTCGAGGGCGTAGCCGCGGGCGCTGGGGTACAGGGCGAGGTACGCATCGAGGACCTCGCGGACGGTGGCGCCGGGCACGGTGGCGTCGGGGCAGATGGTGTGGCGGTGGAACGCCTTGGCGAACTTCACGGCGGCCATAGGGGGGGGCTGAGCCTACGCGAGTGCGGCGGTGGCGGGTGCCGGGTGGCGCCGTCTGCCCCCGGACGGTTGGGCGCAGTTCACTTCATTCCGATTTCGACTGTCGCCGGGGTGGTCGAGCGCGTTCGACCGGCGCCGGTCGCCCACGCGTCCGCGGGCCGGTCGCCCACGCGTCCGCGGGCGGTGGGTCGCGCGTCTGCGGGCGGGTCGGGGTTGGGTCGCTCGTACGTGGGCACGCGTCCGCGGGCGGGTCGGCGGTAGCGCCTCGGAACCTTGTCACACCCCTTCGGTACGCTGGTCGAGCGAGCTCGACCGAGGGGGTCGGGCGACGCCGGCGAAGCGAACGGCCTGGGCCACTGGGCCCAAGCGCCCCCGTCGGCGGCACTCGTTCTCGCCATGTGGTTGTTGTCGACCGCGTTCGACCAGCATCGGCCGGCCCACGCGTCCGCGGGCGGGTCAGGTGGTGGGGGCGCCGCGGCGGCCGCGCAGCCACTCGGCCAGCAGGCGCCAGCCGATCAGCACCAGCAGGAACACCGGGCCGACGATCACAAAGCCCATCGCCGTGCTGCGCTGGAACACGAATCGGCGCAGCAGCAGGCCGGCCGCGGCGGTGACCAGCCAGATGGTCATGCCGGTGGGAATGGCCGCCATGGGCGTGCGCCAGGCGCGGGCCACCAACCAGCCGAGCAACAGTGCGATGAGGAACGGGCCGAGCACCTTGAGCGACTCGGTGAGCCACGGGCCGCCTTCCTTGTGGCTGCTGCGGCCCATGACCACGAACAGGATGACCACGGCCACGTCGGCGGCGGCCGCGGTGAGGACGGCGCGGCGCTCAGCCATGACGCTGGAACTGGCCGAGGCCGCCCTTGAAGAACAAGAGAGCGTTGGGGTCCGTGTCCGGGTGGGCGTGCTCCAGTTCCAGCACCCGGCCGAGCACGAAGTGGTGGTCGCCGGCGTCGATGACCTGCTCGATGGCGCAGTCGATCCAGGCGATCGACCCGTCGATGACGGGCGAGCCGGTGATCGGCGACGGATGCCAGGCCACGCCCTCGAACGGCTGCTCGATGCTGCTCTTGGCGAACTGCCAGCACAGGTCGGCCTGGTGGGCGCCGAGCACGTTGACGCAGAACGAACCGCTGTCGCGGATGGCGTGCCAACGGGCGGAGTCCACCATCGGCAGGAAGCCCACCAGCGGCGGGTCGAGCGAGACGGAGGTGAACGAGCCGATGGTGAAACCCACGGGCTCGCCGTCGGCCGCAGTGGCGGTGACGACCGTGACGCCGGTGGGGAAGTGGCCGAGTACCTGGCGGAACAGGTTCGGGTCGATGGTCATGGCGACGACTCTAACGGCGCGGTGTCGGACCACCCGTTGCCCGGGAGTCCTGACGAGTTGTTATGGTTTTGCCGAACCAGCCGGTCGGCGTGTGCCTCAGTAGGGCAACCGGATTGGTTTCGACAGGTGGAGGTTGACGATGGCGGTCGCATCTCGGGCACGAGTTGTGGTGGTGTTCGCGCTCGTCGTGTTGGCGGGTTGTGGCGGTGGGTCCGGGTCCGCTCCGGCGACGGATGTCGCCGTGGCGGACGCCACCACAACGGTCGCGGCGTCGTCCAGCACTGGTGTCAGCACCACCATCGAAGTCACGACCACGGGCCCGACGACGACCATCGTCGCCACGACGGTGCCCGGCCAGCTGGGGCTGTCGCCCGACGGCCCGTGGCATCTGGTGGACTCGGCGCCGGGCGTGGAGGGCGTCGGCCTGGTCTACGAACTGATGCCGAAGTTGTGGGTCTTCCTGCCGACGGAGGTGGACCTCGAGCGCGGCTACCTGTGGACCTTCAACGAGGAGGACCGCCCCATCATCGAGGCCTACCTGATGGCCGTGCTGACGAGGTACCGCAGCACCGACTCTGTCCCCGCCACCCTCGACGACCCCGGCTGGGACCTCTACTACACCCCCGAGTTGAAGGCCCTTGTCGTGCCTCAGTATCAGGCGTTCTCAGACCGCGGCATTTACGCGGATCTTGATCTCGGCGTCGTCTTGCGGCCTCGGCTGACTGAGGACGAGCGAAGCGAGGACCGAGCGATTCTCCTGGACTGTGTGTCCGACGGCGCAGTAGCGCGCACGGCAGACGGCGAGTATGCGCCTGGCGCGACTCCGGGAGTGGTCGCACATGGGTATGCCTTCGAGATGGCAAAGGTGGACGAGGCTTGGAAGGCGTCCGGATACAACGATGAGGTCTCGGCATGCTCCGCTGGCTAGGCGCCACGATTGCTGTCTTGCAGCTCGTCCTCGTTCCGGTCGCAAAGGCTGACTTCGGGAACGTCGATCCTGGGCAGCCGATCTATGTGTCGGCGAATTCGAACACGGTGGCGTACTACAACGAGACGGGCGGGATGCGGTCGACCACCAACATTCCGGGCGGGTCGCAGTTCAAGTTGCAGCCGGCGTCGCCGTGCAGCTTCGTGGCCACGGCGACGGGGGCGACGCTGGACGGGACACCGTTCGTCGCCGGCCAGACGGTCACCAGCACCCGCTACCTGTGGGTGGAGTTCGACGGGCTGCCGACCACGGAGGCGCCGGGGCCGACCGGGCCGATCACCACCACCCTCGGCACGCTCGGCCAGGCCCGCCGCCTGTTCGGCCGGTTCTGCGAGGTGCCCCACGGCGCGGCGTTCCTCGGGTCGGCCTGGGTGACGGCCAACGACCCGTTCCTCGACCCGCGGCCGACGGCGCGGAGCCTGCTGACCAACCTGCAACTCATCGAGCCGGCCGTCTACCGGAACGACGTGGTGGACGTGTGGGGCGGGCTGGTCACCCGCTACCCGGCGTGGCTGGCCATCCAGCCCGAGGCGTGGCAGCCGCAGCGGTCCAGCGTCGCCCACCACCGCGGCTGGACCATCTACCTCCACACCACCCCGGCGCGGATGGAGTTCGAGGTGACGTTCACGCCCGACCCGACCAAGCCGTCCGCCCCGTTCCACGGTGTGGTCGCCTGCGTCGGCGCGCCCGCGGACGCGGACATGGCAGCCGCCGCGTTCCCGCCGGTGCCCGCCCTTCCCGAGCAGACCGAGCCGGGCGTGAACGGCGCCTGCATGTGGACCCCGCCGGGCCCCGGCACGGTCACCATCCAGGCGCGCATCACCTACTCGGTGACGATGTGGGTGAACGGGTACGTGGAGGCCATGCCCGACTACACGTGGGTCAGCCCGCCGGCCACGTTCGCGACGGTCGAGCTGGCTGCGGTCAACACCAATCACCCGTAGGGCGTGCCCGCCGCCGGGGCGGTTGACGCGTATGGGATTCTGGGCGGCATGGCCGGGTCGATCCGCGAGCAGAAGGCGCTGCTGCGGGCGCGCATGCGCCAGGTGCGCGACCTGGTCGACGACCGCCTGCTGCGAAGCGTGGAGTTGTGGTCGCAGCTCGCCGATGTGCCGGAGTTCGCCGCCGCCGGCACGGTGATGGCGTTCTGGGGGATGGACAGCGAGCCTGACACCGACCCGCTGTTCGCCCGTCTCGCTGCGGCCGGGCAGCAGCTGGTGCTGCCGCGGGTGGATGGGCGCGACATGTTGGTGTGCTCCGCCGAGGGGCCGATCGCGGTCAGCCGGTTCGGGGTCCGCGAGCCGCAGGGGCCGGCGCTGGACCTCTCGGTGGTGGACTTCGTGGTGGTGCCCGGGCTGGCGTTCACCCCGCAGGGTGATCGGCTGGGCTACGGCGCCGGCTACTACGACCGGTTCCTCACCGCCCTGCCGGGGGTGCCGAACGCGGGCGTGTGCTTCGCCGAGCAGTTGGTGGACGACCTCCCGGTCGACGCGCACGACGTACGCGTCGACCGGGTGATCAGTGCCTGACGTGAGCGAGGGAGCCGGCGGGGCTCAGGCCTCGTCGTAGTACTCGCGGCCGAGGTGGGTGATCTGGTCCTCGCCCATCATCCAGCGCAGGGTGTTCTTCAGCTTGGTCAGCTGGATGAACAGGTCGTGCTCCGGGTACAGGCCGGGGGCCACCTGGGGGCTCTTGTAGTAGAAGCTCAGCCACTCCTGGATGCCGCCGAGGCCGGCGCGCTGGGCCAGGTCGCTGAACAGCACCAGGTCGAGCGCCAGCGGGGCGGCGAGGATGCTGTCGCGGCAGAGGAAGTTCACCTTGATCTGCATCGGGTAGCCGAGCCACCCGAAGATGTCGATGTTGTCCCAGCCTTCCTTGTTGTCGCCGCGCGGGGGGTAGTAGTTGATCTGCACCTTGTGGAACACGTCGCCGTAGAGGTCGGGGTTGGTGCCCGGCTCCAGGATGTGCTCCAGCACGCCCAGCTTCGACTCTTCCTTGGTCTTGAAGTTCTCCGGCGCGTCCAGCACCTCACCGTCGCGGTTGCCGAGGATGTTGGTGGAGTACCAGCCGCTGAGGCCCAGCTGGCGGGCCTTCAGCATGGGGGCCAGCACGGTCTTCATCAGGGTCTGGCCGGTCTTGAAGTCCTTGCCGCTGATGGGGATGTTGCGGTCGGTGGCGAACTGGCGCAGCACCGGCGCGTCGACGGCCAGGTTGGGGGCGCCGTTGGCGAACGGCACGCCCTCCAGCAGGGCGGCGTAGGCGTAGAGCTGGGCCGGGCTGACGGTCTCGTCGTTGGCGTCGATGGCCTTCTCGAACGACTCCACGTCCATGTGGGCCGGGCCGGGCTCGATGAAGATCTCCGTGCTGGCGCACCAGATCATCACCACGCGGTCGACCTGCTTCTCCTCGCGGAACTGGTTGATGTCCGCACGGATGGCTTCCAGCATCGCCCGCTTGCTGCTCGTCGGCTTGATGTGGTCGCCGTCCAGGTTGCGGGCGTACTTCTTCTCGAAGGCGGCCGTCATCGGGCGGACCTCGCGGAGGGCGTCGCTGATGGCCTCCAGGTGGCGGCCGTGCTCCAGCACGCCGGCGCGGCTGGCGGCGACGTAGGCGTCGTCCGGGTACACGTCCCACGCGCCCCACACGATGTCGTCGAGGGCGGCGAGCGGCACGAAGTCCTTCACCAGCGGGCTGCGGTGGTCGGTGCGCTTGCCGAGGCGGATGGTGCCCATCTGGGTCATGCTGCCGATCGGCTGGCCCTGGCCACGCTTGGACAGCTCGACGCCGGCGATGAGGGTGGAGGCCACGGCGCCGAGGCCGACCGTCAGCACGCCGAGGCGGCCGGTGGCGGGGGCGATGGTGGGAGTGGGAGAGGAACTCGACATAGCTGCAAACGATAAAGCATGTCGCACAGTGGCGGGAGGTTGTTCGGCATCGCTTCACAATCTGCCTAGTGGTGCGGTGGAGCCCATTGACAGAGGATCTGTTCGGGTGTCTACTGCGCGGGACAACTTGGTGACGCTGCGTCACCCACGGCTCGGAGGTCGGCGATATGTCTCGTTCGTGGCGGTAGTTGGTGGCTGCTGCGGTGTCGATCGGTCGTCCAATCCCAATACGGCACCACCGGCTTCACCACCGCTGACCACGACTGGCGGTACTGCTACCAGAACACCGGCACCGGCGGCGCCGCACCCAACTGCACCAGCAGCAACATCAACACCGCAGGAGCGAACAGCAATCGATTCGCCGCCGCCTGCGGCAGTATTATTCGTACTTGACCGGTACACCGGATTGTTCCTCTGGACCGCAATTCAGCAAGGAATCTATGAGACATCGGATCCCACGTCACCCTCTCGTCGCCGTGCTGCTGCTCCTAGTCGTTACGGCTTCGTGTAACGGATCGAACTCCACTACAGAAGAGCTTCGACCTGAGATTGAAGCTGCGGTCGCACAGATCAAGTCCACGTTGGAGTTGGTGAATCCAACCGTCAATATCTGGGGCGAGGCATGTTCATCTCGGGACAATCGATTGAGTTACTGCGATGAGCTCTCAGCGTCGATCCAGTGGACCCCAAATGCCAGCCAGTCAACAGACCTTTGTCAGGCCGCTTTGACAGTGAGCGCTGAACTGGAGTCGCGGCTGGCCGACTTCCGGGTTACAGCCAGTGACACCTGTGGTACGGAATTCTGCCTCGGGCACCTGCCAGGTGGAGTTTCCATGTATGAGCCAGATCCCACTCTTCAAGTCATGCTCGGATCCGACAAGTCCCGGTGCATGTGAGAAAGGATCTCGTTCAGGACACCGGGGCGTGGGCGCCTTCCCGTCAACTGACGGACGAGAAGGTGAGGGCAACTGACAACTCCGGTGTATGTCGGGGCATGTGGTGAAGCGGAATCTACTCGCTATCCCGCTGATCTTTGGTCCATTGGTCGCCTTCTTGCTCGCGGCATTTGTTATCAAATCAGAACTGATCGAAGGCATCGCGTTTGTCGTCGGCGCACTTATGTCATTTGCGGGATTGAAGGTGTTGAACTCTTCAGAGGGTCGCAGTTCCTCGTGAATGGAGTTCTCGTTTGGCATGACTCCTTCCTCGTTTCCAAGGTCAGGAGCCGCCAACCATCCCAGGGAGATTCAGTGAATCGAGAGCGACTTCCTTCCGGTGTATACGCCGTCGGAATGGTGGCAGCCATCCTGATGGTTCCCACTTCCGGGTCACACCTCGATCGGCTACCGATCGTGGGGCTCTCTGCTGGGCTCGTCTGGTCCAACGTCGATTCGCTCGTCGGATGGACCCGTCGAACGGTTGCCTTCGTGGTGGGCTGCATCTCGTTGCCGGTTGCCTTCGTGAACAACTACTTCCGGCGGTCGCCCGCCCTTCTTGCCGCGGCAGCGGTGCTCGCACTGGTCGCCGATCCGCCCTTCCGGATCTGGTCCGGCGGGACGGACGCATCGATGCAGGCCCTCTCAGTACTCGCACGACTCGCCGCTCTCGGTCTGGTCGTCTTGATCGTCGTGGGTCGCCACATGCGGGACGAGCAGCCCTCAGCGAGCGATGGCGACCTCGGCCCGAATCCGCCGCTGGTCGAGTTGCGAAACGACCCTCGCCGGTGACAGACTGCTCAGCGATGCGTGCCCACCCCGCCTCCGAGCTCGTAGTACTCATCGTGTAGACGCACGCCTCCACATACTTCGCGTGCGTCCAGCCTCCCTGTCGGGAGGCTTCTTCGTTTTTCCGGCCAGACTTCCCCCACACACCCAGGAGCACCCACCATGAAACTCACCGGGGCCCAAGCCCTCATCAAGTCACTGGAGATGGAAGCGGTGGAGGTCGTGTTCGGCCTCCCCGGCGGGTGCATCCTCCCGGCGTACGACCCGCTGCTGGACTCGCCGATCCGCCACGTGCTGGTCCGCCACGAGCAGGGCGCCGGCCACATGGCCGAGGGCTACGCCCACGTCACCGGTCGCCCCGGTGTCGCCATGGTCACCTCCGGCCCGGCGGCCACCAACATGGTCACCCCGCTGATGGACGCCTACATGGACTCCGTCCCGCTGGTGGTCATCACCGGCCAGGTGGCCACCGGCGCCATCGGCAGCGACGCCTTCCAGGAGTGCGACACGGTCGGCATCACCCGCAGCACCACCAAGCACAACGAGCTGGTGATGACGGCGCAGGACATCCCGATGGCCGTCCGCCAGGCGTTCCACATCGCCACCACCGGCCGCCCCGGCCCCACCCTGATCGACGTCCCCAAGGACTGCCTGATCAACACGATGGACTGGTACTGGCCGACCGACGAGGAAGTGGCCGCCAGCCTGCCCGGCTACCGGCCGACGATGAAGGGCCACCCGCGGATGATCAAGGAGGCCGCGAAGATGATCCTGGCGTCCGAGCGCCCGATCATCTACGCCGGTGGCGGCATCCTCAAGGCCCGTGCGGCCGACGCCCTGCGCGAGCTGGCCGAGCTGCTGGACATCCACGTGGTCACCACGCTGATGGCCCGCGGCGCCTTCCCCGACGACCACCCGCTGTGCCTCGGCATGCCGGGCATGCACGGCAACGCCACGGCCATCAACTCGATGCAGAAGGCCGACCTGCTGATCACCCTCGGTGCCCGCTTCGACGACCGCATCACCGGCAAGGTCAGCTCGTTCGCCCCGGAGGCCAAGGTCATCCACGTGGACATCGACCCGGCCGAGCAGGGCAAGGTGCGCAAGCCGGACGTGCCGATCGTCGGCGACGCCCGCCTGGTGATCGAGGAGATCATCAAGGCCATCCGCGACCTGAAGGCCGCCGGCACCGAGCAGGCCGACACGGGTGCGTGGAAGAGCCGGGTCAGCGGCTGGCGCGAGCAGTTCCCGCTGAGCTACGAGCAGAGCCTGCCCGGCGAGGCGCTGAAGCCCCAGTTCTGCCTGGAGCAGCTGCGCGACTCCGCCCCCGAGGGCACCATCCTCGTCAGTGGCGTGGGCCAGCACCAGATGTGGAGCAGCCAGTACTGGAAGTTCACCGAGCCGTACACCTGGGTGAACTCCGGTGGCCTGGGCACGATGGGCTTCAGCATCCCGGCCGCCATCGGCGCCAAGGTCGGCCGCCCGGACCGCACCGTGTGGGCCATCGACGGCGACGGCTGCTTCCAGATGACCGCCCAGGAGCTGGTCACCGCCGCGGTGGAGCGCATCCCCATCAAGGTGGCGATCCTCAACAACAGCTACCTCGGCATGGTCCGCCAGTGGCAGGAGATGTTCTACGACGAGCGCTACAGCGAGGTGTACCTCTCGCCCGAGGTGCCCAACTTCGTGATGTGGGCCGAGGCCATGGGGTGCGTGGGCATCCGCGTGGACAGCCCGGAGGAAGTGCAGCCGGCCATCGACAAGGCCAACAGCATCGACGACCGCCCGGTCGTCATCGACTTCCGAGTGGACGCCAGCGAGAAGGTCTTCCCGATGGTGCCCGCCGGTGTCAGCAACGACGACATGATCCTGCCCACCTGGCAGGCCTGCAACCTGGATCACCTGCGATGAGCGCCCCCGCCACCAACCACCACATCCTGTCCGTCCTCGTCCAGAACCGGCCCGGCGTCCTCGCCCGGGTGGCCGGCCTGTTCGCCCGGCGCGGGTTCAACATCTTCAGCCTCGCGGTCGCACCAGCGGAGGACGAAGGCTTCAGCCGGATCACCATCGTGGTGGACGTGGAGTCCGCCCCGCTCGAGCAGATCGTCAAGCAGCTGTTCAAGCTGATCGAGGTGGTGAAGATCAGCGAGCTGGACCCGCGCCGCAGCGTGGAGCGCGAGCTGCTCCTCGCCACCGTGCGGGCCACGCCCGAGCAGCGCGGCCAGGTGGTGGAGCTGACCAACATCTTCGAGGGCAAGATCCTCGCCGTGGGCGTGGAAGCCATCACCGTGTCCCTCGAAGGGCACCCCGACAAGCTGGACGATTTTGAGGAATTGCTGTCCGGTTATGGCATCGTGGAGCTTCAGCGCACCGGCCGGGTGGCGCTGCCCAAGCTCGATCGCCAGGCGCGTCTGCGCGCCGTCGCCAAGTAACCCGTCGAATCCCGTCCCGATCTGAACGAAACACAAGGAAGGTTGGCTGTCATGGCCGCACAGATGTACTACGAGGCGGACACGGATCCGTCGATCATTCGTGGCCGCAAGGTGGCCATCATCGGCTACGGCTCCCAGGGCCACGCCCACGCGCTGAACCTCAAGGAGTCCGGCGTGGATGTCGTCGTCGGCCTGCGCGAGGGCTCCAAGTCCGCTGCCAAGGCCGAGGCCGCCGGCCTGAAGGTGATGGACATCGGCGCCGCCGCCAAGTGGGCCAACGTCATCATGATGACCATGCCCGACACGGAGCAGAAGGCGACGTACGAGGAGTTCATCAAGCCGTTCATGCGCAAGGGCAAGGCCCTGGCGTTCGCCCACGGCTTCAACATCCGCTTCAAGCAGATCCGCCCGCCGAAGACGGTGGACGTCATCATGATCGCCCCCAAGGGCCCGGGCCACCTCGTGCGCCGCACCTACACCGAGGGCGGCGGCGTGCCGGCGCTCATCGCCGTGCACCAGGACGCCACCGGCGGCGCCAAGGCGCTGGCCCTGTCCTACGCGGCGGCCATCGGTGGCGCCCGTGCCGGCGTCATCGAGACCACGTTCGCGGAGGAGACCGAGACCGACCTGTTCGGCGAGCAGGCCGTGCTGTGCGGCGGCGTCACCAGCCTGGTGCAGGCCGGCTTCGAGACGCTGGTGGAGGCCGGCTACCAGCCGGAGATGGCCTACTTCGAGTGCCTCCACGAGGTGAAGCTGATCGTCGACCTCATGTACGAGGAGGGGATCGCCGGCATGCGCTACTCGATCTCCGACACCGCCGAGTACGGCGACCTCACCCGCGGCCCCCGCGTGGTGACGCCCCGCACGAAGACGGAGATGAAGAAGATCCTGAAGGAGATCCAGACCGGCAAGTTCGCCAAAGAGTGGATCAACGAGAGCCGGGAGAACAACCGGGCCCGCATGAAGGAACTGCAGGAGGCCGGCAAGGCACACCAGATCGAGGAAGTGGGTGCCCGCCTGCGCGGCATGATGCCTTTCCTCGGCGCCGGGAAGCAGAAGGTCGCCGACATCTCCGGCGGCTGAGCCCGGGTTTCTGGGGCTGATTTTCGCCATCGCTCGAACTGGGGCTGGATTGTTGCGGGTTCCGCAACTTTCCAGCCCCAGTTCCGCGTTCCGGAGCGGGTTGTCGGGCTGTGCGGCGCAGCATCGGGGTCCGGTACGCTGCGCGGCCAATGGGGGAGAGGGGGGACCGCTCGCTGGCCTACGCGCCCGCCTTGGACGGGGTGCGTGCCCTGGCCGTCGCCGCCGTCCTCGCATTCCACTCCGGCTACGGCTGGGCGAGTGGCGGGTTCCTCGGCGTCTCGCTGTTCTTCACCCTCTCCGGCTACCTCATCACGTCGCTGCTGCTGGTGGAGCGGAGCTGTAGCGGATCGATCTCGCTGAGGGCCTTCTGGGGCAGACGTGCCCGCCGCCTGCTGCCCGCTGCGCTGCTGTGCATCGCGCTGGTGCTGCTGGTCGCCACATGGTGGACGCCATCGCAGCGGGACCACCTGCCGGGTGATGCGATCGCCTCGGTGTTCGGTGTCGCCAACTGGCGCTTCATCGGGCTCGACGCCTCGTACCGCGACCTGTTCCTCGGCGCGCCCAGCCCGCTGGCGCACTTCTGGTCGCTGGCGGTGGAGCAGCAGTGCTACCTCGTGCTGCCGCTGCTGGTGGCCGGGCTGCTGCGGTTCGGCCGGCGGGTCACCGGCCTGGTTCTGGCCGCGCTGGCACTGGCTGCCGGTGTGGCGGCGGTGCTGATCACCGACACCGACCTGGCCTACCAGGGCACCTTCACCCGCGCCGCCGAACTGTTGGCCGGCGCGGTGCTGGCGGTGGTGCTGGCCACCCGCCGCCCGTCGCCGCGGGCTGCCGGCTGGATGGCGGGCGCCGGCCTCGCCGCGTTCGCAGCGGCGGTCACTGGGCTCTCCCTCGAGGACACCTGGCTGTACCACGGGGGCCTGGCGGCTTCGGGGGTGGTGTGGGCGGTGCTGCTGGCAGGCCTGGCCCTGCAGACCGGCACGATGGTCAGCCGTGCGGTCGGCTGGGCGCCGCTGGCGGCGATCGGGCGGGTCAGCTACGGGCTGTACCTGTTCCACTGGCCCGTCTTCCTCCTCATCACCCCGCAACGTCTCGGCGCCGGCGGGGTTCCGCTGCTGCTGACCCGGCTGGCGGCAACCACCGCCGTCACGCTCGCCTCCTACCACCTGCTGGAGCGACCGGTCCGCAACGGTGCGGTATGGCGCGGTCGCCGTGGCGCCCTGGCGGTGCCGTTGGCCATGGGCGCGGTCGTGGCGGCGGCGCTCCTCGTGGTGCCCGCCCCGGGCTACTCCCGCACCGAGCAGTTGCTGGCCGCCGGCGATGGAGGCCCGGTGGACCTCGGCGCGTCGGCGGGTGGGGCTGCGGGCGACGGCGCGACCGCGGCAACGCCCGAGCGCACGGACCCGCCGCGGCCAGTGGTGTTGGTGATCGGCAGCGCCGCTCCGCCTGAGCTGGACACCACGCAGTGGGATGTCCACGATGCCACCCAGCCGGAGTGCCCGCTCGTGCCGGGCGTGGAGTTGCGCCTGGGTGACGGTGTGGTCGTGCCCACGGCCGCCTGCGTGCCGCTGCGTCGCCAGTTGCCGGACCTGCTGGCCACCCATCACCCCGATGCGATCGTGCTCGTCGTCGCCGCATTCGACGCGGCCGCAGTTCGCTTTGCGGATCAGCCCACGTTCCCGCGGACGGACGACCTGGTGGCCGTGGCGGCGTCGCTGCGCCGGGTGGAGGAGGAAGTGCGCCGCACGTTGGAGGACGTGGTGCAGGCGGGGGTCACCGTGGTGGTGTACAACGCCGAGCCGCGGGCTCACAGCGCCGACCGGATCCAGACGGCCATGTTGCGTGTGGGCCTGTTCGGCGAGATCGCCACCACGCCGGCCGAACTGGTGGCCGGGCTGGCGGCCGCCGCCGGGCAGCCTGCCGCCACCGCCCCGACCATCCTGGTGCTCGGCGACTCCACCTCCCTCGACGTCGCCCAGGCGCTGCAGGACGGTGCCGACGACCGCCTGCGCGTGGTGTGGGCCGGCCGCAACGGCTGCCCGTTCGCCGCTGTGGAGGCGGTGCGCTCCTACCCCTCGGACGCGTGGCACCCGACCAACTGCCCCGACCTCACCGCGGCCGTGCCCACGCTGGTGGACACCTACCATCCGACGGCCGTGTTGCTGGTGGTGGGCCCGACCGAGCTCACGGAGCAGCAGTTCAACGTGGGCGGCGAGGCGGCGGTGGCGGGCGACGAGGCGTTCACCGCGGCGCACGATCAGGCGATGCAGGAACTGCTGGACCTCCTGCCGGCGGGGACCCCCGTGATCGTTGCCGACAGCCCGCAGATCGCCCAGGGGATGTGGGCGTCGCCGGAGATGGCCGACCCGGCGCGACTGGCCGCGTGGAACGCACAAGTGGAGCGGTGGGCGGCAGCCCATCCCGGGGACGTGGTGGTCTGGCACTACGCCGCCGCGCTCGAGGCCTACGAAGCCGAGCACGGATCCACGCGCTCCGACGGTGTCCATCCCGAGGTGGAGGCACTGACGGACCTGGCTCGCACCACGCTCGTGGACCAGGTGCTGGCACTGCTGCCACCTCGCTCCTAATTCCGACTTGCCTGGTCAGGAATAGGCGGCTAGGGTGCCGCCCCTATGAGCAACACCTGGGGTTTCGAGACGCGGCAGATTCACGTCGGGGGCGATCCCGACACGGCCACGGGCGCCCGCGCCGTGCCGATCTACCAGACCACGAGCTACGAGTTCCGCGACGCCGCCCACGCGGCCAACCTGTTCGCGCTGGCCGAGGTCGGCAACATCTACACCCGCATCATGAACCCCACGCAAGGTGCGCTGGAGGCCCGGATCAACTCGCTGGAGGGCGGTTGCATCACGGCCATCGGCCTGCCCGGTGCCCTGGTGGTCAGCAGCGGCCAGGCGGCCGAGACGCTGGCCATCCTGACCCTCGCGGAGGCCGGCGACCATGTCGTCGCCAGCCCGTCGCTGTACGGCGGCACCTACAACCTGTTCCACTACACCCTGCCGAAGATGGGCATCGAGGTGACGTTTGTGGACGACCCGCACAACCTCGACGAGTGGCGGGCCGCCATCAAGCCCAACACGAAGGCCTTCTACGGCGAGGTGCTGGCCAACCCGCGCAACGACGTGTTCGACATCGAGGGCGTCAGCGAGATCGCCCACGCCAACGGCATCCCGCTGATCGTCGACAACACCGTGCCGACGCCGTTCCTCATCCGCCCGCTGGAGTGGGGCGCGGACATCGTGGTGCACAGCCTCACCAAGTTCGCCGGCGGCCACGGCACGTCCATCGGTGGCGCCATCATCGACGGCGGCACGTTCGACTTCGGCGCCAGCGGGCGCTTCCCCAACTTCACCGAGCCCGACCCCAGCTACCACGGCCTGGCCTACTGGCCGGCGCTCGGCGCGGGCAGCTACATCCTCAAGGCCCGGGTGCAGATGCTGCGCGACCTCGGCATGGCGATCAGCCCGTTCAACGCCTTCCTCATCCTCCAGGGTCTGGAGACGCTGAGCCTGCGGATGGAGCGCCACTTCTCCAACGCCGACGCCGTCGCCAACTTCCTCGCCAACCACCCCCAGGTGGAGCAGGTGGCCTATGCCGGCCTGCCGTCCAGCCCGTGGCACGAGCGGGCCAAGAAGTACGGCGGCGGCAAGGGCTACGGCAGCGTGCTGGCCTTCGACATCGTCGGTGGCAAGGAGGCCGGCCAGAAGTTCGTGGAGGCGCTGACCCTGCACAGCCATGTCGCCAACATCGGCGACGTGCGCAGCCTGGTCATCCACCCGGCCAGCACCACCCACAGCCAGCTCACGGCGGAGGAGCAGGCCAGCACCGGCGTGCGCCCCGGCCTGATCCGCCTCAGCGTCGGCCTGGAGTCGATCGAGGACATCCTCGCCGACCTCGAGCAGGGCTTCGCCGCCGCCACGGCCTGACGCACGGCGGGGGCCGGTCGCCGATCAGCTCAGCGGCGACGACACCTCAGCTCGGTGGCGATCGCCGAGCAAGGAAGGCCCGCTGTTCGCTGGTATCCGGAACGGGACGTCCGCGTGCGGCCGAGAGCCGCGCCCAGGCGTCGTCCGGCGCAAGCCCTTCCTCGACGAGGACCGCTGCCGCGAACAGCGACGCGCGGCCGATGCCATGACGGCAGTGGGCCACGACGTGCTCGCCCTTCGACAACCGCTCGGTCGTGTCCTGGACCGCGGCGCGGAGGGCACTCACGGACGGGACGCCGCGGTCGACCGTCGGGACGGCGACGAAGGCCATGCCGGCGCTGTGCGCCAGTGTGGCCTCCCGTTCCAGCCCGAGCTCGTGCTCCTCGGCCGACGTCAGCATCGAGACGAGACAGCTGACGCCGGCCGCGCCGAGCGCCCGCATCTCATCGGCGAGCCAGTCGTGGCCCCGCGGACGGCTCATCGTGCTCAACGTCCCTGGTCCCGATCGGACGACGGTGTAGAGCTGTGGCCTCAAGCGACCTCCTCAGGTCCGTGTC
The DNA here is from genome assembly GCA_020637295.1 of Acidimicrobiaceae bacterium. Classification (GTDB taxonomy): domain Bacteria; phylum Actinomycetota; class Acidimicrobiia; order Acidimicrobiales; family Ilumatobacteraceae; genus UBA668. Next base: position 44,674 of record JACJWF010000008.1, read on the forward strand.
GATGCAGCTGTCCGTTCGCGCATGCGTGGCAGTGTGTCGCGATGGACAACGACTCGCCCACCGGCCGGTTCGTCGTCCGAGACGCGTTCACGCTCACGAAGCTCGGCACCTGCATCTGCGGGTACGTCGAGTCCGGCGGCGTGCGCACGGGCGACGAGTTGCGATGGTCCGATGGCGTGGCAGACCGCCAGACTAGGTGCCGGGGGATAACGATCATCCGCCAGGTCCCACCGCAGGATCCTCCCACGATGGGGCTCGTGGTGAATGACGCGCCGCCGTCCGACTTCCACGCGGGAATGGTGATCTCCGCCGTTCGTCCGGGCGCACGACCGTCGGGGTGAACCTCCCGACGCCGGCCGGATCTGACTCAGCCGCGCCCTCTCACGCTCGCCGCCTGAGCGCCTGCACGGTCCAGCGTTCCCTCGCCGACATTATCTGATAATCTGACCACCATGACCGAAGTGACCGCGACGGAGGCGTCCCGCCGATTCGCCGATCTGCTCGACGGTGTTGAGCATCGTGGCGAGCGCTACACGATCGTGCGCCGCGGCCGCGTCATCGCCCAACTCGAACCGGCGGCTACCACGGCTGGAGCAGACGCCAAAGCCCTCCTGCGACGCCACCGGATCGATCGCGCCTGGGTGACGCAGAACGACGCGCTACGCGATGGGCTCACGGTGGAGGAACGGTTCTGACGCTCCTCCTGCTGGACACGAACGTGCTGATCGACGCCGAACGTACGGCGCTCGATCTGGACGCGCTGATCGCGGACGACGACGAACCGGCCATCGCCGCCATCACCGTGGCCGAGCTGGGCGTCGGGGTGGAGGTGGCCACTGGGCGGCGCAAGCAGGCGCGCACGGCATTTCTCGACGACGTCGTCGCCACACTTCCCATCATCGACTACGACCTCGACGTCGCCCGGGCCCACACCAGGCTCCTGGTTGCGGTCCGAGCTGCTGGCAGGCCCCGGGGTGCGCACGATCTGTTGATCGCTGCCACCGCCCTGGCGACGGGTCGCATCGTCGTCACTTCGGACCGCCCGGGATTCGACGGGTTGCCTGGTGTCACCGTCCGCCGCCCGGGCTGACCGGCGGAGCCGTCAGGTGGACTGATGGCGGAGGAGGGAGTTGAGGCGGCCCAGCGCCACTGCGCTGCCCATGACCACCAGCATGTCGCCGGCGTGCAGGGGCTCGTCGGCCTCGTGCCAGCGTTGCAGCTCGGCGTCGCGACGGCGCCCAAGGATGTGGGCGTCCGGGGCGGCGGCCATCAGCGTGCGCAGGTCCATCCCTTCGGCCTGCGAGCCGTTGGCCACCTCGGCTTCCTCCACGCGCATGTCCGTGCCGGCGATCGGCAGCACCGCCAGCACCTCGGCGTCCAGTGCCGTTGCCGCCAGGCTGGTGCCCACGCTCTCGTACACCGGCACCACGTGAGACGCGCCGGCGCGGAGCAGGCGGTTGCGCCACGACACGTCGGTGACGCGGGCGACGATCCGCAGGTCGGGCGCCAGCGACCGTGCGGTCAGCACCACGACCGCGTTCGACGGGTCGTCCAGCGTCGTGATCAGCGCGGCGGCTCGGTGCACACCGGCGTTGCGCAGCGCCGCGGCATCGCGGGCGTCGCCGTGCAGGTAGACCGCGCCGACCGCCGTGACGCCCGGCTCGAGCGCGTCGTTGGTGTCCAGCACCACACACTCGTGGCCGCTGCGGACAGCCGCCTCGGCGGCGGATCGGCCGACCCGGCCGAACCCGCTGACGACGACATGGTCGTGGAGATGCGCACGCACCCTTGCCCTCCTCTTCTCCCGAAGCGCCGACGACACCTCGCCGGCCAGGAACAGCGCCGTGAGCGACGCAGCCGAATAGACGAACACGGCGAAGCCGGCGAGGATCACCCCGATCGTCCACACCCGCCCGGTGTGCGACAGCGGATGGATCTCCCCGTAGCCGACCTGGCCGAGGGTGATGACCGACATGTAGATCGAGTCGAACCACGACCAATCCTCGATGACCACGTACCCGGTGGCTGCGACGGCCACGGCCACCGTTGCAGCCAGCAGCGGCCCCCGCACCCTACGGACGACCAGCGTCCACACACTCGTCTGGGGGGTGCCAGTCGCGTCGCCTCCCATGCCCAAGAGCATGGCACGCCGTGGCGGCGCGAGCCGGTACGGTGGCCGCCCATGGCCCCCGTGGTCCGAGCAGATCTCGCCGACGCCCACCGGCGCTCACTGGCTCATGTCGCCGCGCCGGGCGCAGCCTTCACCGCAGCGGAGCGGTTGGCAATCGCCACCGCCGCACGCGACGCCTACCTCGATCCGTCGCCGCCGCCGCCGTGGGCGCGCCCATACGGTCGACCGGCGCTGGACGTCGCCCATCGCCTGGCCCGCCACGCCGGCACGCTGACGCTGGACTGGTACGAGCAGGTGATCACGGAGGGGATGCATCCGCTGGAGTGGGTGGAGGTCGTGGGCATCGTCTGCGCCGTGGTGCCGCCGGTGGCGTTCGCCCGTGCGGCCGGGCTGCCGCTGCCGGCGCTGCCCGACCCGCTGCCGGGTGAACCGCACGGCCACGTCGTCGACGAACTGGCACCGGCAAGGTTGAACTGGGTGCCGGTCGCCGCGCCCGCCGACCAGGTGGCGTCCGTGGTCCAGGCGCTCAGCGCGCTGCCGGACGAGTGGGACAACCTGTGGCGCCTGGCCGAGGCCCAGTACATGAGCGACCGCCAGATGGACGACCCGCTGTGGAACCGTGGCACCCTGAGCCGCCCGCAGATGGAGTTGGTGGCGGGGCGCCTGAGCCTGTTGCGCCAGTGCTTCTTTTGAACGACGGCGCACGCCGGCATGCTCAGTTGGAGCAGCACCACCGAAGGCCATCCGGCAGACCTCGGCGCCATCGCGCGCGGTGAGGGTGACGCCGGCCTGGCCCACGGCCGTGAACTGGTTGCGTTCGCCGAGGCGGTCGCCGGCTTCGACGACGAGACGCTGGTGGAGGCGCGCCGCCGCCTGGTCGACGCCTCGGGGGAGGCGTTCATGGTGGACGCCGCGGCCGTGGCCGCCAACTTCGAGATGATGACCCGCGTCGCCGACGGCACGGGGGCACGGTTCCCGGACGACACCGACGGTCGCCGGGCGGAGTTGGACGCCACGTTGGGCATCACCGGCTTCACGTCGGCCCGCTGAACCATCTGCCCACCGCCCGTGGGGCGAACGGCCCTGGCAGGCGACGGTCACCGATCGTATGGTCGAACCGGTCGTACAGGTCGAGGGAGGACTTGCCATGGGACGCTGGTGGCGACCGGTCGGCAGTTGGCTGAGCCGGAAGACGATGATCGCGCTCGTCGGAGTGCTGGTGGTGACCGGGGGGTTCGTGTTCGGCCTGAACCGGCTGGACTTCGCCACCGGCCAGGACAGCTACATCGACCCTGCATCACAGGTGGCGAAGGACAACAGGGAGTACCAGGACCTCTTCGGCGGGGAGAACATGGTTGTGCTGTTCTCCGTGCCGGAGGGCAAGACGGTGGCCGACTTCCTGTCCAGCGCCAACATGGCCCAGATGGACGAGGCGGAAGCGGCGTTGAACGCCGGTCAGCCCGGCAGCCCCGTTCGCTCCGTGGTGTCGCCCGTGGCCTTGCTGCAGTGGAGCCACACGATGATCGCCGATGGCGTGGCGCTGGAGATCCTCGGGCGTGCTACCCAGCGCGACCCCGACGAGGCCAGCAAGGCGTTGCGCGACACGGATGGCCTGATCACCGCGCTGCGCCTCGGCGCAGCCGGTGAGCAGTCGCTGGACAACCCGGACTGGGTGGCCTTCCTGCTGTTCGACAACACCGGCTTCTCCTTGGACGCCGACAACGCGCTGGTCAGCCCGCCTGCGGCAGAGATGATGGTGCGCAAGCCGCTGCGCGCGTTCATCCCCGACAACCGCCACGCCATCTTCGCCGCCGTGCTGCAGGGCAACGCCCCGCTCGACGCGCTGGCCGAGGGTTCGTCGGCCGTGCAGGACGCGTTCGCCGGCCGTGAGTTCACCGATGCGACGGTGACCATCACCGGCACCCCGACGTTCCTCACCGACATCAACGACTACCTGCAGGGCGGGATGCTGACGCTCGGTGGCATCGCCGTGCTGGTGATGATGGCCATCCTGGTCATCGCCTTCAAGGTCCGCTGGCGCCTGCTGCCGCTTCTCGGCATGGTGGTCGGGGTGCTGTGGGGCTTCGGCGCATTCGGGTTCTCCGGCACGATGCTGTCGCTGGTGACGATCGCTGGCCTGCCGATCCTCATCGGCCTCGGCATCGAGTTCTCCATCCAGGTGCAGAACCGGGTGGAGGAGGAACGCGCGCTGGAGCACGATCGCGACCCGTTCGGCGAGACGCTGCACCACATGGGCCCGCCGCTGCTGGCTGCCACGGTCGCCGCGGTCATCGCCTTCCTCACCGTGAAGATCTCCAAGGTGCCGATGGTCCAGGACTTCGGCGTGTTGCTGTCGCTGGGCATCGTCGCCCTGCTGGCCGCAGGCATCATCGTGCCGCTGGCCATCCTGGGGTGGCGGGAGCGCCGCTGGCCGACGACGAAGGACCCCCGCCCCGGTTGGGTGGAGGCGACGGTGCGCACGCTCGGGGCGCTGCCCCGCTGGGCCGTGCTGCCGCTGGTGCTGATCGCCGTGGTCGTGCCCGTGGTGGGCCTGTCACTCGAGACCGGGTCGCGCATCGAGAGCGACCCGATCAACTGGGCGGACCCGAGCAGCGCGTCGATCAAGAACGCCCGCACGTTGGAGCACGAGGCCGGCTTCGCGTCGACGCTCGGCGTCTTCGTGAAGGCCGACCCTGAGGTGGACGGGAACGGGGTGTTCACGGACCAGATGGGTGCGTTCCAGTTCGACCTGGTGGAGCAGTCGCTGGCGTCGGAGGAGGGCGTGCTGGTCGAGGCGTCGAGCCTGGTCACCACGGTCGGCTGGCTGATGGAGGTTCCAGGTGCCACGCCGCTGCCGCCCACAGGGCTGGACCTGTTGCAGGCCTATCAGGCGGCGCCGCGGTCGCTGCAGCAACTGATGGTGTCCGAGGACGGCAACGCCGCGAACGTGCTGTTCCAGGTGGGGCCGTCCTCCCTGGAGGAGCGGTCGGTGGTGCTGGACGAGGTGGAGGCGCTGATCGCCGACCCCGGTGACGGTGCCTCGCTGCCGAGGAATGCCTCGGCGACGCCGGGCGGCCTGGCGGTCGTGGGCGTCGGCCTGCTGGAGAACATCACCGCCAACCGCGCCGAGTTGACGATCGTCGCGCTCGTGCTGGTCGGGGCCTTCCTCGTCCTGCGCTACCGGGACCTCGCCCGTGGCCTGCTGACGATGATCCCCGTGCTGCTCGCCGTCGGTACGTCCGCGGCGCTGGTTCGGCTGCTGGACATCACGCTCAGCCCGTTGACCACGGTCGGCGGTCCACTCGTGGTGGCCACGTGTGCCGAGTTCGCCGTCCTGCTGGTGGACCGGTATGCGGAGGAGCGCGGCCGCGGGCTGGACCCGGAAGCGAGCACCACGGTGGCGGCCCAGCGCACCGGCCGGGCGTTCTTCACGTCTGCGCTGACGACCCTCGGCGGGTTTGCCGTGCTGATCTTCTCGCCGCTGCCGCTGCTGGCCGACTTCGGCATGGTGGTGACGATCAACATCGCCGTGGCCCTGCTGGCCGCGCTCGTGGTGGTGCCGCCACTGGTGAAGGCGGCAGACCATCTCGGCTTCCTGGCCATGGGCGAGGTGGCCCGTACCGCCCGCTCGCGGCGCAGCCAGGCGATGGCGTGGGTGGCGGGCGCGGCGCTGCTGGCCGGTGGCCTGGTGATGGTGCAGCGGGCGGTGGACTCGGACGACGCTGTTGCCGCTGCGCCGCGGATGACCGAGACCGGCGAGGCGCCGGCGACCATCCCGCCCAGCACCACCGCCGCACCCACCACCTCGCTGGCCCCCGACGCCACCCTGCCGCCGGGGCCGGCGGAGAAGCCCGACGGCCTGGTGGCCGGCGTGTTCTACGACACGCTGGTCGGCGTGGGTGTGGACCCAGGGATGGCCAACTGCGCGGCGGTGAACCTGGTCACCACGACACCGGAGGCCGACCTGTTGGCCATGGGCATCGCCAGCGTGCCGCGACCCGAGGCCGTCAACGCGCTGCTGGAGACGGCGGCCAAGCAGTGCGGCGTCACCCAGGAGCAACTCGACGCCGCCGCCACGACCGGCTGACCCGGTTGGAGGGTTTCCGGCTCGGAGGTGAGCACGAAACCCTCCGACCCCGGCCCGGCTGACCCGGTTGGAGGGTTTCCGGCTCGGAGGTGAGCACGAAACCCCCCGACTGGCTGCGACACTGGGCGGATGATCGCCGCGGGTGGGTCGGCCGCCGCCCTCATCGAGCTCGGAGCCGTGCTGCTGCTGCTGGCCGTGCTCGGGCGCGGGGCGGCGCGGATCGGCCTGCCGTCGATCCCGCTCTACCTCCTTGCCGGGCTGGCGATGGGGCAGGGCGGGCTGGTGCCGCTGGATGCCAGCGACGACTTCATCCGGGTCGGCGCCGACGTCGGCGTGGTGCTCCTTCTGCTGCTGCTCGGCCTGGAGTACACGGGCACCGAGCTGCGCGACGGGCTGCGGGCCAACTGGCGCGGCGGCCTGGTGGATCTGCTGCTCGGCCTGGCCCCCGGCGCAGCCGCGGGCGCGCTGCTGGGGTGGGACGTCACGGCGTGCGTGGCGATGGCCGGCGTCACCTACGTCTCGTCATCCGGCATCATCGCCAAGCTGGTGGACGACCTTGGCCGCCTCGGCCGGCCGGAGACCCCCGTGATCATGTCGATCCTGGTGATGGAGGACCTGGCGATGGCCGTGTTCCTCCCTGTGCTCGGTGTGCTGCTGGCCGGCGTCCTGTGGTGGAAGGGGATGATCACCGTCGCCGTGGCGATGGCCGCGGTGATGCTGATCCTCGTCGTCTCCATCCGCTACGGCCATCAGGTCTCGGCGCTCGTGGCGGCGAAGTCGCGGGAACTGCTGCTGCTGACCCTCCTCGGCCTGACGTTCCTGGTGGCCGGCATCGCCGAGAAGGTGCAGGTGTCGTCAGCCGTCGGCGCGTTCCTGATCGGTGTCGCCCTGTCCGGCGGCGTCGCCCACACCGGCCGCGAACTGCTGATGCCGTTGCGAGACGTGTTCGGTGGCCTGTTCTTCGTGTTCTTCGGCCTGCAGATCGACCCCGGCTCACTGCCGCCCGTGCTGCTGGCTGCGGCCGCGCTGGGCGTGGTGTCGGCGGCGACGAAGGCGTTCGCCGGCTGGTGGGCGGCGGGCCGCTCCGGGCTGGACCGCACCAGCCGCCGGCGGGCGGGGCTGACCCTCGTGCCCCGTGGCGAGTTCTCCATCGTGATCGGTGGGCTCGCCGTGGCGGCTGGCGCGGAGCCGGACATCGGGGCCCTGACGGCCGCCTACGTCCTGATGATGGCCATCGGCGGTTCGCTGCTGGCTCGCTTCGCCTGACCGGCTACTCGGCCTCGTCGTCGCGCTGCTCGCGCAGGAACTGCTCGAACTGGGCGGCCAGGTCGTCGCCCGACGGCATCGAGGCCTCCATGCGCCGGTCGAAGTCCTGCTCCAGCATCGCCACGTAGGCGGTGGCGGCGGGGTCCTCGGCCACGGCCTCGTCGTGGAGGGTGCGCCAGCGGGCGCCGTCCTCGTCCAGCGTGCGGGCGCCCGTGGGCACGCCGAGCACGTGCTCCAGGTGGGTCAGCAGCGCGGCCGACGCCGTCGGGTGCTTGGCGTTGCCGAGGTAGTGGGGCACGCCGACCCGCAGCGACACGGCGGGGATGCCCGCCTGGTCCAGCGCCGTCTGCAGCACGCCGACCAGGCCGGTGACGCCCTGGTAGCGGGGGTGGGACAGGCCGAGCGCCCGTACCAGCCCGTCGTTGGTGCTGCTGCCCACCACCTGCGGCGGGCGCGAGTGGGGGACGGCCTCCGGCGCGCCGCCGAGCGTCACGACCACCTCGCAGCCCAGCCCCTGGGCGACGGTGATGACGCACTGGGCGAACGTCGAGTACCGCAGGTGCGGTTCCACGCCGGACAGCAGCACCAGGTCGTGGGCCTTGCCGGGGAAGCGGGCGATGCGGAACTCGTTCTCCGGCCAGCGGATGCGGCGCAGCTCGGCGTGGTCCATCTCCACCTGGGGCCGCTCCTGGGTGAAGTCGAAGAACGGGTCCGGGTCGATGGAAGCCACGACGGGGGCGACGCGGTCCGTGGTGAGGATGTCCACCGCGTCGGTGGCGACCTCGGCGATGTCGAACAGCCCGCGCAGGGCGAGGACCATGATCGGCCGGTGGAGCGGCGCCAGCTCCTCGAACGCCGTGGTCAGCACGTTCACGCCAGGGCGCTCACCACATGGTCGATGCACGCGGTGAGCGCGCTGATGTCGTCCGGGTCGATGGCGGGGAACATGCCGATGCGCAACTGGTTGCGGCCCAGCTTGCGGTAGCTGTCCGTGTCCACGATGTGGTTGGCGCGCAGGGCGGCGCACACGTCGTGGGCGCTGACGGAGGCATCCAGGTCGACGGTGCCGACCACGGTGCTGCGCTGCATCGGGTCCGTCACGAACGGGGTGGCGTAGTCGGACTTCTCGGCCCAGCCGTAGAGGCGCGAGGCGCTGGTGCGGCTGCGGGTGATGCACCAGTCCAGCCCGCCGTTGGAGAGCATCCACTTGATCTGCTCGTCCAGCAGCACCAGCGTGCCGAGGGCCGGGGTGTTGTAGGTCTGGTTGGCCACGGAGTTGTCCAGCGCGGTCATCAGGTTCAGCGAGGCCGGCTGCCAGCGGCTGGAGTGGCCGATCTCGCGGATCCGCTCCACCGCGGCGGGCGAGCAGGCAGCCAGCCACAGACCGCCGTCGCCGGCGAAGCACTTCTGCGGTGCGAAGTAGTAGACGTCCACCTCGTCCTGCAGCCACGGCAGGCCACCGGCGCCAGAGGTGGCGTCCACCACCACCAGCGCGTCGCCGTCGGGCCGGGTGAGGTGCATCATCACGCCGGTGGACGTCTCGTTGTGGGTGAGCGCCACCACGTCCACGCCGTCGGGCACGGCCTCCTGGATGGCCGGGTGGGTGCCCGGCTCGGAGGCCACGATGACCGGCGACTGCAGGTGCGGGGCGGCCGCGGCGGCGTCGGCGAACTTCTGGGAGAACTCGCCGAACACGTAGTGCTGGCTGCACTGGCGGATGAGGCCGAACGTGGCGACGTCCCAGAACATCGTGGACCCGCCGTTGCCGAGCACGATCTCCCAGTCCTTGCGCAGGTTGAACAGCTGCTTCAGGCCATCGCGCACGGAGCCGACCAACTGCTTCACGGGGGCCTGGCGGTGCGACGTGCCGAGCAGGTTCTGGTTGGCCTGGGCGAGTGCAAGCACCTGCTCCGCCCGGACCTTGGAGGGGCCGCAACCGAAGCGCCCGTCCTGGGGCAGCAGGTCGGCGGGGATGACGATGGAGGTGGGGTCGACGCTCACGTGCACAGTCTCGCGGGCGCGTGGGCACTCCGTGCAAGGCGTTGTACGAAACGGCAATTCCAACGGGCCGCGGAAGGGGTCGCAGGTAGCCTTGTGGCGGCCCACCGAGGTCACCCTCCCCCGCTGAACCCGCCGAAAGAGCCCATCGTGAAGCGCACCTCCGTCCGTCTCGCCGCCATCGCCGAATCCGCCACGCTCGCCGTGGACGCCAAGGCCAAGGCCCTGAAGGCGAAGGGCGAGAACGTCATCGGGTTCGGTGCCGGCGAGCCGGACTTCCCGACCCCGGACAACATCGTCGAGGCCGCCGTCGCCGCCTGCCGCAACCCGGCGATGCACAAGTACACGCCGGCCGCCGGCCTTCCCGACCTGCGCGAGGCCGTCGCCGCCAAGACCCTGCGGGACAGCGGGTTCTCCTGCCAGGCGTCCCAGGTGCTGATCACCAGCGGCGGCAAGCACGCCGTCTACACCGCCTTCGCCGCCCTGTGCGACCCGGGCGACGAGGTCATCTGCCCGGCCCCGTACTGGACCACCTACCCGGAGGCCATCGAACTGGCGGGTGGTGTGCCCGTGGCCATCGACACCGACGAGACCACCGGCTTCAAGGTCACCGTGGAGCAACTGGACGCCGCACTCACGCCGCGCACCAAGGTGCTGCTGTTCGTCAGCCCGGACAACCCCAGCGGGGCCATCTACTCGCCCGAAGAGGTCGAGGCCATCGGCCGCTGGGCCGTCGAGAAGGGCGTGTGGGTGCTCACCGACGAGATCTACGAGCACCTCGTCTACGGCGACAACCGCTTCGTGTCCATGCCCACCGTGGTGCCGGAACTGGCCGATCAGTGCGTCATCGTCAACGGCGTCGCCAAGACGTACGCGATGACCGGCTGGCGGGTCGGCTGGATGATCGGGCCGGCCGACGTGATGAAGGCGGCGATCAACTTCCAGTCGCACAGCACGTCCAACGTCTCCAACGTCGCACAGATGGCCGCCCTGGAAGCCGTGCGCGGCGACCTCTCCGCCGTGGCGATGATGCGCGAGGCGTTCTCCCGCCGCGCCGTCACGATGCACCGGATGCTCAACGAGATCCCCGGCGTGTCGGCCATCCAGCCGCAGGGTGCGTTCTACTGCTACCCGAACGTCAAGGCGCTGCTCGGCCGGCCGCTCGGCCCCAACGGCACCGTGTCGCACACCACGCTGCAGCTGGCGGACACCATCCTCGGCGAGGCCAAGGTGGCGTTCGTGCCCGGCGAGGCGTTCGGCACGCCCGGCTACGCCCGGTTCAGCTTCGCCATGGCCGACGCGGACATGGAGGAAGGCATCCGCCGCATCCACCAGTGGGTCACCGCCTGACCCTCCCTACGCCGCGCCCCGGCACGCCGCCGTGCCCCAAGTTGGCGGTGAGGTGCGGTACCACCGCCAATGAACGCCAACTTGGAAACGGCCGCTGCAAGTTGGCGGTGAGTGGCGGTACCACCGCACCTGAACGCCAACTTGTGGGGTGGGTAGGGTGCGGGGCGTGACCGGCGCCTCTTCCTCTTCCTCTGCCTCTGCTGCCTCTGCTGCCCCCGACTTCGGGTTCGATTCGCTCTCGCTGGACTGGCTGCGCGCCAAGCCCGGCGCCAAGTGGCACCGCCACGGCGTGCCGTGGAACGCCTGGGTGGCGGACATGGACTTCCCGCCGCCGCCCTGCGTGGACCAGGCCATCCGCGCCGTGCTGGACAGTGGCGACATCGGCTACCCGGACTGGCGCCACGTCACCGGCGGGTCGCCGGCGGCGACGGCGTTCGCCGAGCGTTGCGCCGCCCGCTACGGCTGGACGTTCGACCCCGAGCACCTGCGCGAGCTGAACGACGTGTTGCAGGGCATCCAGATCGTCCTGCACCTGTGCACCGAACCGGGTGACGGGGTCGTGGTGCACACGCCCGCCTACCCGCCGTTCCTGCACAGCGTGGAGGACAACGGCCGCCGCGTGGTGCGCGTGCCGGCGTCCCGCTCGGCGGACTCGCCGTCGGGATGGACGTTCGACCACGAGGCGCTGGACGCCCGCCTCGCCGCCGGCGAGCAGGCCAAGGTGCTGCTGCTGTGCCATCCGCACAACCCGACCGGGCACGTCTTCAGCGAGGACGAGTTGCGTTCGCTGGCGGCCATCGCCGAGCGCCACGACCTGCTGGTGATCAGCGACGAGATCCACGCCGACCTCACGTACGCGCCGCTCACCCACCGGCCGATGGCGCTGTTCGCCCCGGAGCGGACGGTCACCATCCATGCCGCATCGAAGGCGTTCAACCTGGCTGGGTTGCGCTACGCGATCATGCACGTCGCCCCGGCGTGGGTGCGGGAGCGGTTCGGCACCGTGCCGGACCACATGTTCGGCGCCACCAACCTGATGGGGTCGGCCGCGGCGGAGGCCGTGTGGCGCCACGGTGATGAGTGGCTGGACGCCGTGGTGGCGCATCTCGACGGCCAGCGCCGGTTCCTCGGTGACCTACTGGCGATGTACCTGCCGGACGTGGTGTACACGCCGCCGCAGGGCACATACCTCGCCTGGCTGGACTTCCGGACGATGGACCTCGGCGACGACCCCTCCGCCGCGTTCGTGGGCAACGGGGTGCGGCTCAGCGAAGGCCCCAACTTCGGCCCCGAGGGCCACGGCTTCGCCCGCCTGAACTTCGCCACCTCGACCGAGGTCCTCCGCGGCACCGTGCGGGCGATGACGGGGGAACTGGGCGATCCCTGACGGTCAGTTCCCTGCCAGGCGGTGGAGGAGGCGCTGCACCTCGGTGTGGTCGGGGGCCAGGGCGTGGGCGCCGGCCGCGAGCAGGCGGTCCGCCGGGTGGAGGCCGCCGCTGAAGCCGATGACGTGCATGCCGGCGGCGACCGCGGCGGCCACGCCGGCCGGGCTGTCGTCGACGGCCACCGCGTCCGCGGGCGGCACCCCCATCGCCGCCGCGGCGCGGAGGTAGACGTCCGGGTCGGGCTTCGGGCGGCTGCCGTCCTGCCCGCTGAACAGCCGGCCTTGCACCAGCGGTAGCAGGCCGGTGAGGCCCAGCGTGTACTCCATCTGCGGCACGGTGCTGTTGCTGGCGACGCAGGTCGGCAGCCCGGCGGCGTCGAGGACCGCCAGTGATGCGGCCGCGCCGTCGATCGCCGTCAGCCCGTCCCGGAACGCGGCCCGGTACAACTCGGTGTACGGCTCGTCCCAGTCGTGGGGCAGGTCGCGGCCGAGCCGCTCGGAGAGCGCCAGCCGCATGGCGGCGTGTCCGCTGCCGACGAAGCGCTCGATCACCTCCTCCAGCGGGAGGTCCCAACCCATGAGGGCGAGCACCTGCTGGTCCACCCGCACGGCCAGGCGTTCGCTGTCCACCAGCACGCCGTCGCAGTCGAACACGACCAGCCGGATGCTCATGGTGCCCACCAGACCCCATGGCGCATCGCCAACGCTGCGCACACGATCATCGCCAGGCACTCTGCCACCTGCTCGGTCGCCCCGAGGACGTCGCCACTGATCCCGCCGATCTTCGCCCTGGCCAGCAGGCCGACTCCCAGGGCCGCCACCAACGCCGCCGCGGCCAGCGGGCCGACCCACCAACCGGCCGCCAGCACCGTGACGGCCAGGCCCGCGGTGCCACCGACGATCGCCCGCAGCGGCGTGGTGCTGCGCCCGTAGTCCGCGCCGAGGCCGGCGTGGGTGGCGAGGCGCATGGTGGCGGCCAACCCGACGGCGGCGACCCGGCCGACGGTGTGCGCGGCGACCGCGGTGGCGAACATCGCCGCCGGGCCGGGCAGCGAGCCGAGCGTGACCATCCGCAGCACGATCGACGTGGCGATGGCGGCCACCCCGTAGGTGCCGTGGCGGCTGTCCTTCAGGATCTCCAGCCGCCGCTCCACCGTCCAGCCACCGCCGAACGCGTCGGCCACGTCACCCAGGCCGTCCTCGTGGAAGGCGCCGGTGATCAGGAGGCCGACTGCCACCGCTGCCGCGCCGGCGACCAGCGGCGGGGTCACCTGCCACAACCCGGCGGCGACCCCACCGACGGCGGCACCGATCAGCGCGCCGGCCACGGGGAACCACGCCACCGTGCGGTTCAGATCCGGCTCGCGGCGCAGGCGGATGGGGACCCGGGTGAGGAACTGCAGCGCAGCGGCCAGGCCCATGGACGTCACTCCGGCGCGGGGCCGAACCACTCGGCAAACGTGGGCACGTCGGTGACGCCGGCGCAGGCCATGGCGACCAGTGGCACTGCGGCCATCGCGCCGGACCCTTCGCCCAGCCGCATGCCCAGATCCAGCAGCGGGTCCAGCCCGAGGTGCGCCGCGAGGCGGCGGTGGCCGGGTTCGGCCGAGCAGTGCCCCAGCCGGCAGTGGGCGAGTGCGGCCGGCGCGGCCGCGTGCAGCGGCAGCACGGCGGCCGTGACCACGTACCCGTCGAGCAGCACGGGGATGCCCCGGTGGCGGGCCGCCGCCGTCGCGGCGGCGATGGCGACGAGCTCCGCGCCGCCGACCTGGCGCAGGACCTCCAGCGGGTCGGTCGTGCCGGCGATGCGGGCCGTCGCCGCGGCCACCGCGTCGCGTTTGCGGGTCAGGCCGTCGTCGTCCACTCCGGTGCCGCGACCCACCCAGTCCGCCGGGTCACCGCCCAGCACGGCCGCGCTGACCGCGGCGGCAGCCGTCGTGTTGCCGATCCCCATCTCGCCGAGCACCAGCAGGTCGGCATCGAGCGCCTCCACGGCAGCGACCCCCGCCTCCACGCAGTCCCCCAACCGCTCGGGGCTCAGCGCAGCCTCCACCCGGAAGTCGGCGGTGGGCCGGCCGACGCCCACGTCCACCGCCCGTACGGTGGCACCCGCCACCGCGGCGAACGCCGTGATGGTGCTGCGCCGGGCCTCGTAGGCGGCCAGCATCGCGGCGGTGACCTCGGTGGGGTAGGCGCTGACGCCGGCCGCAGCCACGCCGTGGTCGGCGGCGAAGATCAGCGCCGCCGGCCGGCGAACTGCGGGAGTGGGCGTGCCCTGCCACTCCGCCACCCAGGCGGCCAGGTCGTCCAGCCGGGCCAGCGCGCCGGCGGGGCGGAGGATGTCCGTCGCCCGTGCCCGTACCGCCGCACCCGCGGCCTGGTCCGGCCCCGGCAGGCCCGCCAGCAGGTCGTGCAGGTGGCTCACGGCAGCAGCGTCCACGGGTCGTCCAGCCGTACCGCCCGCCCGGCGGCCATGAACAGGGTGGTGTCGGCCACGGCGGCCACCATCTGGTTCACGCGGCCCAGCGTGTCGCGGTAGGTGCGGTTGGTCGCGTCGGCGGGCACGATCCCCAGCCCGACCTCGTTGCTGACCACCACGGACGGGGCTGCGCCGCGACCGCGGCGGGCCGTCAGCTCGGCGACGGCGTCGGCTGCCATCTCCGTGATCCTCGGCGCCAGCACGCCGCGCACCCCGAGGTTGGCCACCCAGACGGTGAGGCAGTCGACGATCAGGAAGGAACTGTCGGGCACGGCGCGGACGGCGCCGGCCAACTCCACCGGCTCCTCGACGGTCATCCAGCCGGCGGGTCGCTCGGTGCGGTGGCGGGCCACCCGTGCCTGCAGGTCGGCGTCGAACGGCTCGGCGGTGGCGAGGAACGTCACCGGCCCGCCGGCCCGTTCGCCCATCTGCACGGCGAGGGTGCTCTTGCCGCTGCGCGCCCCGCCGACGAGGAACGTGAGCATCAGTAGTCGATGCCGCGCTTGGCGATGATGCCCGCGTCGTAGGCGTGCTTGATGTGGCGCATCTCGGTGACGGTGTCGGCCACCTCGACGATCTCGGCCGGCGCGTCGCGCCCGGTGATGACGAGGTTGACGTGACGGGGCCGGTTGACGATGGCGGCCACGACGTCCTCCGTCGGCACCCACCCCCAGCTGCACAGGTACGTGAGCTCGTCGAGGATGACGAGGTCGTACTCGCCGCCGGCGATCAGCGCTGCCGCCTGCCCCCAGGCCTCCCTGGCCAGCGCGATGTCGTGCGACAGGTCGTCGGAGTCCCACGTGAACCCGCCGCCGAGGGCCCGCCACTCCACGCCCAACTGGCGACCGATCTTCTCCTCGCCGACCTTCCAGTCCCCACCCTTCACGAACTGGACCACGGCCACCTTCCAGTCGCGGGCCAGGGCCCGCAGCATCACGCCGAACGCCGCGGAGCTCTTCCCCTTGCCGTTGCCGGTGTTGACCAGCACGAGGGAGTCGGCGCGGCGCCCACCCTCCGGGCGGGGGTCGTCGGTGAGGGCGGGCGTGGTGTCGGTGCTGTCGGTGGTGGGGCTGGTGTCGTCACTCATGGGAGGTTTGGAGCATAGGCACGGACGGGCTACGGTTGCCCCGTCCTCCCGGCAGCGGGTGGATGTGTGGATGTCAGCGAAGCCGGTGAGAACCCGGCACTGTCCCGCAACGGTGGTCCGTGCCACGAGCACGGCGAGTCCGGTCGCCTGACCCCACACGCGTTACTGACCCTCGAGGCAAGGGCGGTTCGCGGCGGCCAACCGCCGAGTTCCCATCTTGTCCTCCCAGACCGGAGGACCCCGTCCTCCGGGGAAACGGAGGATGTGTGAAACGGTTCACCTCCCTCGCCGCACTCGCGGCGATCCTGCTCACGGCTGCGGCGTGCGGCGACGACACCTCGTCGTCGGCCACGACGGCGGCCCCGGACACCACTTCGGCGGCTTCGGAGACCACGACGGCCGCACCCGACACGACGGCGGCCCCGGAGACCACCGCGGCAACCGACGCCGGCGAGTACCCGCAGGCCATCGTCAGCCTGTCGCCCACGGCCACCGAGATGCTGTTCGCCATCGGCGCCGGCAGCCAGGTGATCGCCGTCGACGAGTACTCCACGTACCCGGCCGAGGCGCTGGACCTGCCCCACGACCTCTCCGGCTTCGAGCCCAACGTGGAGGCCATCGCCGCGCTGGAGCCGGACCTGGTGATCATGCAGGACCCGATGATCCAGGCCCAGCTGGAAGACCTCGGCATCGCCGTGTGGATCGGCGCCGCGGCGGCGTCGTTCGACGACATGTACGCCCAGATCGAGCAGCTCGGCGCGGCCACCGGCCATGTCGGCGAGGCCGCCGAACTGGTGGGCCAGATGCAGACCGACATCGCCGCCGCCGTCGCCGCGGCGACGCTGCCGCCGGAGGGGCTGAACTACTACCACGAGCTGGACCCGACGTTCTTCAGTGTCACCAGCGAGACGTTCATCGGGCAGGTGTACGGCCTGTTCGGCCTGACCAACATCGCCGACACGGCCGAGCCCGGGAACCCGTACCCGCAGCTGAACGCCGAGTTCATCGTGCAGGCCGACCCCGACCTGATCTTCCTCGCCGACACCACGTGCTGCGGTGAGACGCCGGAGACCGTCGGCGCCCGCGACGGCTGGGACGGCATCGCTGCCGTCGCCAACGGTGCCGTGGTCACGATCGACGACGACATCGCCTCCCGCTGGGGGCCGCGCATCGTCGACTTCATCGAGGCCGTGTCCGCGGCCATCCAGGCCGTGGCGGTGAACGCCTGACATGACGGCCCACGCCGACCACCGTCCCCGCCACCGCTGGTGGCTGCTGGCAGCGCTCGCGCTGCTGGTGGGCGCCGCCGTGCTCGGGGCGATGGTCGGCCCGGCCGGGTCGATCAGCTCGACCAACTGGCACATCATCTGGAAGATCCGCCTGCCACGGGTGGTGCTGGCGGCCATCGTCGGGTCGATGCTGTCGCTGGCCGGGGCCAGCTACCAGGGTGTGTTCCGCAACCCGCTGGTGGACCCCTACCTGCTCGGCTCAGCGGCCGGCGCCGGGCTGGGGGCCACGCTGGTGTTCGCCTACGCCCGCTCGGCGACGCTGCACTGGCCGGTGGACCCGCTGCCGCTGGCCGCCTTCGTCGGCGCGCTGGTGGCCGTGCTGGTCACCTACTCCGTGGGCGTGTCGTTCGGCGGCAACAGCCTGACGCTGGTGCTCGCCGGCGTGGCCGTCGCCGCGCTGTGCACCGCCGTCCAGCAGATGGTCCTGCTGCGCAACGCCGACGTCATCGACGAGGTCTACAGCTGGATCAGCGGGCGCCTGTCCACCGCCACGTGGGCGGACGTGCGCCTGGTGACGCCGTACGTGCTCGTGTCGTCCGTGATCCTCCTGCTGCACCGCCGGCAGCTGGACGTGCTGCGGGTGGGCGACGAGGAAGCTGCCTCGCTGGGCGCCGAGGTGAAGCGGGTGCGGCTGGTGGTGGTGATCGCCGCCACGCTTGGCACCGCGGCGGTGGTCAGCGTCAGCGGCCTGATCGGCTTCGTCGGGATCATGGTGCCGCACGTGGTGCGGCTGGTGTTCAGCGCCTCGTACCGCTGGGTGCTGCCGATGAGCATCGTCGTCGGCGCCACGTTCCTGATCCTCGCCGACGTGCCCGGGCGGGTGCTGGAGCACGGGCGGGAGACGCCGATCGGCGTGGTCACCGCCTTCCTCGGCGCCCCGATGTTCATCGTCGTGCTGCGGTCGAAGCGGAGGCTGACATGAGCTCGCTGGCCTTCCAGGACGTCGTCGTCCGCTACGACCGACACGTCGCCGTGCAGCCGTTCACGGACTCGGTGCGGCCGGGGGAGTGGCTGTGCCTGATCGGCCCCAACGGCGCCGGCAAGTCCAGCGTGCTGCGGGCGGTGGCCGGCCTGGTGGGCCACGAGGGGACGATCACGGTGGACGGCGCGCCGCTGGCCGTGCGGTCGCCGCGGCGCCGGGCCGCGCTGGTGGCGTACGTGCCGCAGAGCCCGCTGATCCCCGCCGACATGACGGGGTTCGACTACGTCCTCCTGGGCCGCAACCCGTACATCGGCTACTTCGGCAGCGAGAGCCGTCACGACCGGGCGCTGGTGCAGGACGTGCTGGAGCGGCTGGACCTGGTGCGCTTCGCCGACCGCCGCCTCGGCACGCTGAGCGGCGGCGAGCAGCAGCGGCTGGTGATCGCCCGGGCGGTGGCCCAGGAGGCGCCGGTGCTGCTGCTGGACGAGCCGACCAGCGCGCTGGACATCGGCCACCAGCAGCAGGCGCTGGAGCTGGTGGACCGGCTGCGCCGCGAGCACGGGCTGACCGTGGTGTCGGCGATGCACGACCTCACGCTGGCCGGCGTCTACGCCGACCGCCTGACCCTGCTCCACCAGGGCAGCGTGGTGGCCGCGGGCGCGGCCGCTGAGGTGCTGCGGGCGGAGACGCTCAGCGAGTTCTACGGCGTCTCGGTGTCCGTCCATCACGATCCCGACGGCACCGTCGTCGTCGTCCCCCGCCGCACCGCCCCCCTGGCCTAGTTGGAGGGTTTCCGGCTCGGAGGTGAGCACGAAACCCTCCGACCGAGGTCACAGGAGGTAGAGGCAGACGGCGCGACCGGCGTGGGCCTGCAGATCTGCAAGCGCGCGGACGTCGTCGGCCCGCTCGGCGACGTCGGCCGGCGGGTCGGCGGCCAGCACGATCGCCGCGTTGGCCGTGTCCAGCAGGGGCACGAGGTCCGCCCTGCCGCCGTCGGTCAACAGCGCCGCCAGTTCCGTGCGGAGCCTGGCCCGTCGGGCCCCGTCGGCCTCGCTGGGCCGTCCCCAGCAGGCCAGCTCCTCCGCCCCCGCGGGCAGTGCGTCGCCCGCCGACCACGCTCGCACCCCCACCACGACGTCGGCGGTGCGGCCCGCCCTCCGGGTGCCGTAGAGGTTGGCCAGGCCTGGCTCGGCCAGCGTGATGCCGCGGGCGTCCAGCACGTTGGCCAGGCCTGCCGCCACCAGGCCGCTGAGCATCTCGTCGTCGAGCCGCCGAACCTCCAGCGTCCTGCCGCCCGTGTCGGGCACCTCGGCCGCCAGGGTGGCCACGGCTGCGCTGGTGGCCACGTCGGGGTGGTCCGCCGACAGGGTGCGGCCGACCGCCACGGCGGCCACTGCCACGATCACCAGTGCCATGGCCACGGCGGCCACGGTCACCACGCCCGCCGCCGCGCCTGCCCTGCGCATGGCGCTGAACCCGGCCGGGTTGCCGTCGGGCCGGTGGCCGCCCAGCCGTCGGCGGATCGCCACCGCTGCGGCCATCGCCACGACGGCCCAGGAGAACGCCACCAGCGGGTACAACCAGCCGACGAGGTAGTCGAACCGGGGGCCGCGCAGCCCGGCCGCGCCGAGCAGGGCGCCCAGCCAGCCGGCAGCCGCCACATGGACGGCGTGGCGGAGCGGGCCGCGACCAGCCAGCAGCCGTGCCGCTGCCAGCAGGGCGATGAGCGCGAAGGGGACGACGCCCAGCGCCACGTCGATGGTGCGCAGGAAGGTCACGTCGCCCGCCTGCCACGGCCAGCTCAGGGAGGTGGCCCGACCGACGACCCCGACCGCCTCGCGCAGGCCCGCCGAGGGCTCGTCAGCGCGCTGTGCCCACCGGGCGACGTCGGCCAGGTTCCCCGGCCAGTGGGCGAGGGTGTCCACCACCACCGGTAGCCAGGCGGCCGTCAGCCCCGCCGCCCACCAGGCTGCTGCCCGGCCTGGCCGCGGGTGGCCACCGCGCCACCACGCCCGCACGGCGACGGCGACGGCAAGCGCAACGGCTGGGAGCAGCACGATGGCCGTGCCGGAGTGGGCCTGGGCGGCAAGGGTCCACGCGGCCAGCACGCTGCCGAGCCGGCCGGCGGTGGGCCGTTCGAGCGTCATCCATGCCGCCACCAGCGCCACCAGCACCGGCAGCACCGCGAGCGTCGGGTTCCAGGTGTCCAGCGCCAGCAGGTCGCCGCGCATCGCGACGAGCCCCACCACCGCGGTCGCCACACCGACGTTGGCGATGCGGCCCCGGCGTCGCAAGAGGGTCGCGATCCACGTCATCATCCCCACCGTGCAGAGGACGGCCGTCAGGCGGATGGCCGTCGCATCGCCGCCGAACAGCCGGTACGGGATGGCGAACAGGTACTGGAACACCGGCCCGGGGTGGTTCCAGCCGTAGCGGCTGTAGGCGCCGACGAGTGGTGGGTCCAGGCTGAACACGTCCCGTGTGCGCAGTTCGAACAGCGCCCGGTCGGACGACTCCACCGACGGCAACCCGGGCAGGCGGCACAGCGCCGGCACGGCCACGGCCGCCACGGCCAGCGCCCATGCCACCACCGCGATCGGCGGTCGCAGGGTTTCCGGCTCGGAGGTGGACACGAAACCCTCCGACTAAATGTGGGGTTCGTACCAGGTGTCGCCGTCGAGGACGCGCTCGGCCTCGGCAGGGCCCCACGAGCCGCGGAAGTACGGGTGCACCACGCTGTCGGAGTCCAGCGCGGGCTGCACGATCCGCCAGGTCTGCTCGACGATGTCCTCCCTGGCGAAGCGGCGGGGCACGCCGGCCATCGCGTCGTCCAGGAGGCGCTCGTACGCCGACCGGCGCTCGCCGAGCGCGGCGGCGAAGTCCACCGACACGTCCACGGCCTGGCTGTCCAGTTCCTGCCCCGGCGTCTTGGCCTGGAGCGTGAACGTCACCCCGTCGTCGTTGCCCAGCCGCAGGCGCACCAGGTTGCGTTCCGGCCGCGGCCCGCCGGCCTCGTCGAACAACAGCCGCGGCGGCTCGCGGAACTCCACCACCACCTCGGTGGCGTTGGCGGCCAGACCCTTGCCGCAGCGGATGTACCACGGCACGCCGGCCCACCGCCACGAGTCGATCTCCAGGCGGGCGGCGACGAAGGTCTCCACGTTGGAGTCGGTCGCCACGCCGGGCTCGTCCCGGTAGCCGACGTACTGGCCGCGCACGATGCGCTGCGGGTCCATCGCCGGCATCGCCGCGAACACCTTGGCCTTCTCGTCCTGGAGGTACTTGGACTCCGGCCCCACCGGTGGCTCCATCGCCACCAGCGACAGCACCTGCAGCAGGTGGTTCTGCATCACGTCGCGCACCGCGCCGACGGAGTCGTAGAAGCTGCCCCGGCCCTCCACCCCGATGGTCTCGCTCATCGTGATCTGCACGCTGCGGACGTAGTTGCGCTTCCACACCGGCTCCAGCAGGGCGTTGGAGAAGCGGAACACCAGGAGGTCCTCCACGCTCTCCTTGCCGAGGTAGTGGTCGATGCGGAAGATGCGCTCCTCGGGGAAGACCGAGTGCAGGGTGCGGTTGAGCTCCTCGGCGCTGGGCAGGTCGCGGCCGAACGGCTTTTCGACGACGATCCGCCCACGCTCGTTCAGGCCCACCGACGCCAACTGCTCCGCCACCGTCGGGAACATCAGCGGTGGGATGGCCATGTAGTAGACGGCGTGGGCGCTGTGCACACGGTCCAGCTTCTTGCGCAGGTTGCTCCAGGTGGCCTTGTCGGCGTAGTCGCCCTGGATGAGGTCCATCCGTTTCTGCAGGCGGGTGATCACTCCGTCGTCGGGGTCTTCCACGTGCTGGCGGATGGACTCTTCGCAGTGCTCGCGGAAGCCGGCGTCGGTCCAGTCGCTTCTGGCCACGCCGATGACGGGCACCGTGAGCGAGCCGTGGCGCTCCAGTTCGTAGAGCGCGGGGAACAGCTTGCGCTTGGCCAGGTCGCCGGTGGCGCCGAAGAGCACCAGCGCATCGGCCGTGGGTTGGGTGGCCAGCTCGCTCACCCCTTCACCTCCTTGTGCCCGCCGAACCCGGACCGCATGGCCGACAGCACCCTGTGGGCCACGTCGCCACGCTCTCGCGAGTAGAACCGGTCCCACAGCGCGGAGGCCAGCGTGGGCACCGGCACGCCCTCGTCGATGGCGGCGTGCAGGGTCCAGCGGCCCTCGCCGGAGTCGCTGACCCGGCCCTCGTATGCGTCCAGCGTGGGGTCCTCGTGCAGTGCCGCCGCGGTGAGGTCGAGCAGCCAACTGCTGATGACGCTGCCCCGCCGCCACAGCTCGGTCACGGCCGCCAGGTCGATCTGGTAGCGGTAGTACTCCGGGTGGGTGAGCGGGGCGGTCTCGGCGTCCTTGGTGTGCTGCTCGGTGCCGATGTCCGCCTTGGCCAGCACGTTCAGGCCCTCGGCGTAGGCGGCCATGATCCCGTACTCGATCCCGTTGTGGACCATCTTCACGAAGTGGCCGGCGCCGCTCGGCCCGCAGTGCAGCCAGCCCTGTTCCTCCGCCGTCACGGGGCCGTCGCGGCCGTCGGTGCGGGCGGCCGCGTCCACCCCTGGGGCCAGCGCGTCGAACACCGGCACCATCTGGGCCACGGCGTCGTGCGGGCCGCCGATCATCAGGCAGTACCCGCGCTCCAACCCGAACACGCCACCGCTGGTGCCGACGTCCAGGTAGTTGATGCCCCGCTCGGCCAGCGGCCCGGCGCGGTCGACGTCGTCCCGATACCAGGAGTTGCCGCCGTCGATCAGGCAGTCGCCGGCCTCCAGCAGGGCGGCGAAGCGGTCCACCGAACTGCCCACGTGGGCGGCCGGCACCATCAGCCAGACGTGACGGGGCGGGGCCAGCGCGGCGACGAGGTCCTCCGGCGTTCGCGCACCCGTGAAGCCCTCGGCTTCCAGCGCGGCGACCGCCGCCTCGTTGACGTCGTGGACCACCACGTCGATCCCTGCCCGCCGGAGGCGGCGGGCCATGTTGGCTCCCATGCGGCCGAGGCCGACCATCGCGATCTGCATGGCGACAAGGTTGCCACGAATCCGGAGCGGTACGGTTGGCGCCCGTGAACGCCGCCGATCGCTGGAACCTGGAGCGCGACGTCCCGGGCGCCACGGCCGCCCATCGGCGGCTGGATGCCCTGCTCGCCGATCTCACCGACGACGTGGCGCGCCGCCCGTCGCTGCTGCCCGACTGGACGGTGGGGCACGTCCTCACCCACATCGCCCGTAACGCCGACGGGCATCGCAACATGCTGGAGGCCGCCAACCGGGGCGAGGTCGGGGCGCAGTACCCCGGTGGCCTGGCCCAGCGCGGTAGCGACATCGACGCGGGCGCGGCCCGGCCGGCCGCCGAACTGATCGCCGACGTGGCCGCATCCTCCGCCGCGCTGGAGGCGGCTTGGGCGGCGATGACGCCGAACGGCTGGCAGGGCACGGGCGACACCGTGCGCGGGCCGGTGGAGGTGGCCGACCTGCCGTTCCGCCGCTGGCGGGAGACCGTTGTCCACCACGCTGACTTGGGGTTGGACGACGGCTGGGCGTCGTGGCCGGCCGACTATGTGCGCATCGAGTTGGGGCGGATGACCATGCTGTGGGCCAGCCGCCGCCCGATGGGCATGACGGGTCTGCCGGCGCAGGCGCTGGCCGTGCCGCCCCACCAGCGGCTGGCCTGGCTGATGGGTCGCGCCACCATCGACGGGCTCGGCGACGCCGGGCTGATGGTATGACCGGCGCCGTCGCCCGCGCGCTCCGTCGCCCGCTCCTGCTGCTGGCGGCGCTCGTGGCCGTCCTCGGCCTGCTGCCCGCGGCGCCCGCCGCCGCGCACGCTGCGCTGGAGTCCTCGACCCCGGCGGCCAACGCGGTGCTCACGTCGTCGCCCCCGCTGATCGCCCTCGACTTCGACGAGCGGATCGAGGCCGGGGTGGCCACCATCCGGCTGTTCGACGGCGACGGCGTGGCGATCGGCATCGGCAGCCCGGAGAGTGGGGCGGACGACAGCCAGGTGCAGGCGACGGTCCCGCGGCTGGACGACGGGCTGTACGCCGTGGTGTGGCACGTGGTGTCGGCGGACGGGCACCCGGTGGACGGCGCGTTCGCCTTCCAGATCGGTACGACGGCCACCGGTGACGCGGAGGCGTTGCTGGAGCAGGTGCGCACGGTGGGCTCGTCGGCGCGGGCGTCGTGGTGGTCGGGCGTCGCCCGCTTCGCCTCGTTCGCCGGCTTCGTGCTGGTCGCCGGTGGGGGCTGGTGGGCGCTGCGCCGTCCGGCCCGGCTGGTGGAGCACCGTCGCATCCGCACCGTCCTGTCGGCCGGGGCGGCGCTGCTCGTCGTCGGGGCGCTCGGCGCGTTCGCCGTGTTCTCTGCGCAGGTGGGCGACGGCTCGTTCGGCGCGGCCTGGTCGCCTTCGTCGTGGGTGGACGCGCTGGACACCCAGCCAGGCCGCATGCTGCTGGTGCGGCTGCTGGCGGCCGTCGCCCTCCTGGGGCTCGCCCTGCCGCCGGTGCGGCGGACAGGCTCGCTGGGGCCGAGCGCCCCGGTGGTGGCGGGGCTCTTGCTCGCCGCGCTGGTGTCCTTCCCGATGGCGGGTCACCCGAACGCGCTGAGCCCCCAGGTGCTGTGGATCGCTGTGGACGCCGTCCACCTCGCTGCCATCAGCGTGTGGCTGGGCGGGGTGTTGGTGCTGGCGCTGTGCCCGTCGAGCGTGGTGAACGAGCCCGAGGTGCAGCGGATTGCCCGGGGCTTCTCCGCCGCGGCGACGGTGGCCATCCCGGTCGCCATCGTCACCGGGGTGGCGCATGCGTGGCGGCTGGCAGGGGGTCTCGGGCATGTTGCCGACACCTCGTGGGGGACCCTCCTCATCGTCAAGGTGGGCGTGGTCGTGGTCGTGTTGGCACTGGCCGCCGCTGCCCGCCGCCGCCTGCACCGCGGCGGCGCGGCGGCCGTCCGGCGCGTCGTGCGCACAGAACTGGTCGCCGGGGTGGTGATCCTCGCGCTCACCGCCGCGCTGGCCGGCGAGCCGCCTCGCACCCCGCTGCCCAGCCGACCGTACGACGAGACACTTGCGGGTAGCGGCGTGATCGCCTCCGTGTCGATCTCGCCGGGCCGCGTGGGCAGCAACGAGATGCATGTGCTGCTCACCCCGCCGGGTGGCTCGATCACCCCCATCGCCGGATTGGCGGTGCGTGTGTCGCTGCCGTCGGCCGGCATCCCGCCCGCTCCGGGCACGGTGGTCCCCGAAGGGCCGAACCACTTCAGCGGCACGGTGACGTTCACCGAGGCGGGGGAGTGGACCGTGGAGTTCATCGTCCAGGTGACGGACACCGAGGCCGCGCTGCTGAAGGCGACGGTGTCGATTCCCTGAGGCGCCGCGCAGCATTCACTGGGCTCATCCAGCATCCGGCCAGTGCCTCTCTACGGCGGGCCGGCGGGTCAGGGGCCTTTGGTGTTGACGGCGGCCAGCTCGACGGTCGCGAACGTGGCCGGCGGGCTGACCCACATGTAGTCGGGCATTGCTTCGGTGTAGCCGTTCACCCACATCGTCACCGAGTAGGTGATGCGCGCCTGGACGGTGACCGTGCCGGGGCCCGGCGGGGTCCACATGCAGGCGCCGTTCACGCCCGGCTCGGTCTGCTCGGGAAGGGCGGGCAGCGGCGGGAACGCGGTGGCCGCCATGTCCGCGTCCGCGGGCGCGCCGACGCAGGCGACCACACCGTGGAACGGGGCGGACGGCTTGGTCGGGTCGGGCGTGAACGTCACCTCGAACTCCATCCGCGCCGGGGTGGTGTGGAGGTAGATGGTCCAGCCGCGGTGGTGGGCGACGCTGGACCGCTGCGGCTGCCACGCCTCGGGCTGGATGGCCAGCCACGCCGGGTAGCGGGTGACCAGGCCGCCCCACACGTCCACCACGTCGTTCCGGTAGACGGCCGGCTCGATGAGTTGCAGGTTGGTCAGCAGGCTCCGCGCCGTCGGCCGCGGGTCGAGGAACGGGTCGTTGGCCGTCACCCAGGCCGACCCGAGGAACGCCGCGCCGTGGGGCACCTCGCAGAACCGGCCGAACAGGCGGCGGGCCTGGCCGAGCGTGCCGAGGGTGGTGGTGATCGGCCCGGTCGGCCCCGGCGCCTCCGTGGTCGGCAGCCCGTCGAACTCCACCCACAGGTAGCGGGTGCTGGTGACCGTCTGGCCGGCGACGAACGGTGTCCCGTCCAGCGTCGCCCCCGTCGCCGTGGCCACGAAGCTGCACGGCGACGCCGGCTGCAACTTGAACTGCGACCCGCCCGGAATGTTGGTGGTCGACCGCATCCCGCCCGTCTCGTTGTAGTACGCCACCGTGTTCGAATTCGCCGACACATAGATCGGCTGCCCAGGATCGACGTTCCCGAAGTCAGCCTTTGCGACCGGAACGAGGACGAGCTGCAAGACAGCAATCGTGGCGCCTAGCCAGCGGAGCATGCCGAGACCTCATCGTTGTATCCGGACGCCTTCCAAGCCTCGTCCACCTTTGCCATCTCGAAGGCATACCCATGTGCGACCACTCCCGGAGTCGCGCCAGGCGCATACTCGCCGTCTGCCGTGCGCGCTACTGCGCCGTCGGACACACAGTCCAGGAGAATCGCTCGGTCCTCGCTTCGCTCGTCCTCAGTCAGCCGAGGCCGCAAGACGACGCCGAGATCAAGATCCGCGTAAATGCCGCGGTCTGAGAACGCCTGATACTGAGGCACGACAAGGGCCTTCAACTCGGGGGTGTAGTAGAGGTCCCAGCCGGGGTCGTCGAGGGTGGCGGGGACGGAGTCGGTGCTGCGGTACCTCGTCAGCACGGCCATCAGGTAGGCCTCGATGATGGGGCGGTCCTCCTCGTTGAAGGTCCACAGGTAGCCGCGCTCGAGGTCCACCTCGGTCGGCAGGAACACCCACAGCCTGGGCATCAACTCGTAGACCAGGCCGACACCCTCCACGCCGGGCGCGGAGTCCACCAGATGCCACGGGCCGTCGGGCGACAACCCCAGCTGGCCGGGCACCGTCGTGGCGGCGATCGTCGTCGTCGGGCCCGTGGTCGTGACTTCGATGGTGGTGCTGACACCAGTGGTGGACGACGCCGCGACCGTTGTGATGGCGTCCGCCACCGAGACATCCGTCGCCGGGGCTGACCCGGACCCACCGTCACAGCCCGCCAACACGACGAGCGCGCACGCCACCACAGCTTGCATCCGAGATGCGACCGCCATCGTCAACCTCCACCTGTCGGAACCGATCCGGTTGCCTACTGAGGCACACGCCGACCGCCCGGTTCGGCAAAACCATAACAACTTCTCAGGACTACTGCGGCACCGTCGAGGGTTGCCTGTCCGGCGTCGGCGCCGCGGCAGTCAGCTGCGCAGCCACTCCATGGTGGCCTCGTACGCCTCGTCGATGACGGCGCCGGCGGTGCCGACGGAGAACGTCATCAGGGTGGTGGGTGCGGCCGGCAGTTCCACCACGTCCAGGCCGTCGGGCGGCCGCCGCAGCACGGTGCGCCCGTGCGCCTCCACGCCGATGGTGCTGGCCCGGAAGAGGATGTCCACCGCCCGGTTCGGTGGGTCGTTCTCGGTCAACGGTGCCAGTGGTGGCACCTGGATGACGAGGGCGCTGCGGGCTCCGAGCGCGACGGCGATGTCCAGCGGCACGTCGGCAGTGACGCCGCCGTCGATCAGCCATCGGCCGTCGAGCCGCACCGGCGGGTAGACCCCGGGGAAGGCGGTGCTGGCCAGGAGGGCCTCCACGGCGTCGCCCTCGCGGATGGCCACGGGCTCGCCGTTGGAGAGGTCGGTGGCGACGACCGCGAGCGGGATCGGGGCGTCCTGCAGTTGGCGGCCACCGAGGTGGCGGCGGAGGAAGGCGAGGCCGTGCCGGTTGTCCAGGAATGAGGGCCGCATGCCGAACAGGGCCAGCGTCAGGCGGGCCGGGTGGACGCGCAGGAGGTCGCGACGGCGGATGCCCCGCCAGATTGCCTCCACCCGGCGCATCCCGTCCGACCCCAGGTTCCACGCATGAAGCGCGGCGTTGACGGCGCCGGCGGAGACGCCGACGAGGAGGTCGGGCACGACGCCGGCCTCGGCGAGCGCCTTCAGCGAGCCCACCTGGTAGGCACCGAGAGCACCACCTCCGGGCAGCACGAACGCCAGAGGGCGGGGTAGCTGCTCGATCTGTCCTGCTCTCACTGATCCGATTGTGCCAGGCGACGCATCGTGGCGGCGTCAGTCGGCCATGTCCTCACCACCGTCCCACGGGTTGAGCACGAGGTAGATCAGGCGCTGGGCCTGGTCCGCCAGGTCGCCGTGGCCGGCTGCGTCGAGCGCCAGGAGCCATGTGGTGACGTCGCGCAGGTAGTCGGCGGCGGGATCGTCGGCCTGCGGGTTCGGTCGCGGCGGTGGCAGCACGTTCGCCGGCAACTGCCCGTGCTGCACCCAGGCGGCGTGCAACGCGTCGGCGATGCCGGCGGCGACCACGGTCTGGGTGGCCAACGACGTGGCTTCTGCCGCCGCCCGCACGGCGGCGGGGTCCGGCTCCCAGCGGGCGATCACGCTGTCCACCACCGGGCCGCCGGCGATCATCGCCACGCTCGTGGCGGTGCCGGCCGGCAGCGTCACCACATCCACGAAGGCGTTCACCACCATGAGGGTGGCCGCCCACCTCGCCGCCCGCTGCTCTTCGTCGGCCACCTGCTGCTCGACCGTCAACTGCGACAGCAACCCGAGGTAGGTGGCGATGAGGATCGGCTCCAAGCGGTCCAACTCCTGCAACTGGGCGACGGCCCCGCCGGCCACTGCCTGGGCGTCGGCGGCCAGCCGATCCGCTGCGCCGGGCTGGGCGATCACGAAGGCCAGGAGGTCCTCCGGCGGGGTCCAGGCGAAGTGCCACGTGGCCAGCCCGGTGAACTGCAGCGTCCACGGGGCGACCATGTCGACGAGGAAGGTCTGCCACCCGTCCGGGTAGGTGGGCTCGGCCGTGTTGAGGTAGGGCGCATTGCGCTGGAACCATTCGATGAAGGCGGTCACCGGCGCCTCGGCCGCCGCCGCGGCCAGCGCGGCGGGCGACGTGCCGGTGATGGCCACCTGCTGGGCGAGCGCCGGGTCATCAGCCGTGGTGAACAGGATGGCCGGCTCGTCCGCGGCCAGGGTGACGAAGGCGGCAGCGGCCTGCTGGTCGTCGATCAGCCGGGCGAAGAGGAGGTCGGCGGCGTTGGGGCCCGGCTGGAACGCATCGCTGGGGCCCTGCCCGGTGCCGCCGGCGGCGATCAACCAGCGCTCGAGGATCTGCACCGCGACCACCGCGAACGTGGTGGGGTCCACGTCCATCGCGGCCAGCAGCAGGGCTTGGGCGTACGGCGTCATCGTGTCCGCCTGCGGGAGCAGCACGGCAGGGTCCAGGCACCGTTCGCGAGCGCCGACGTGGGTGCTCCACACCGCGGCCAGCCCGTGCACCACCAGGTCGATCTGCCCCACCGTCACGGGTCCGCTGCCAGAGGGCGTGTCCAGCGCGATGCGCCGCTCGGCCAGCGAGTTCAGCACCCGGGCCAGGTCCTCGCAGTTGTTCGTGAACTCGGCAGTCAGCCGTGGGTCGAGCGCAATCCGTTCGAGCTGCGCCGCCACCCACTCCATTTCGCCAGGGTCGTCCAGCAGCACGTCGAGGTCGCCCTGGGAGAGCAGCGCGCCGAGGGCCCGCGCTTCCTCCGGGGTGACGATGGTCGGGTCGTCCTCCCGCGGGTCCGGCTGCACCGCCCAGCCGTAACCGTGGTGCATCACATGGACCAGCGCGTTGCGCATGTCGTCGAACCCGAGGGCCGTCAGCGCCCGCCCGGCCAGGGGGTCGGCGTCGAGCAGGTGGTCCACCAGCGGCAGCCACTGCTGGGCCAGCCGCCGGCGGGCCTCCTTCACCGCCACCATCGCCACCTGCGCATCGAGCGACCAGCACACCGTGCCCTCCAGCTCGGTGAGCGCGTCGCGCATGGCCAGCCGCAGCCGGGCGAGCTGGTCGGGGTCGTAGGCGAGCAGGCCCATCAGTTGATCCCTGCCAGTGCGGCAGCGCGGGCTGCGGCGTCCAGGTCGGCGGCCCGGCGCTCCAGCCGGGCGGCGGTTCGGCGCAGGTCGTCCGCCGACGTGGACAGCCCATGGGCCAGGGCGCGGACGTCGGCGTCACACGCGGACGGCGACGGGCCCAGCCATGTGGTCGGCCCGGTCCGCAGGTGCAGGTCGTGGACCCTCAGCGTGTCCAGCGTGTGCGCGAACCGTCGCAGCTCGGTGGCTCGGCGGCGGAGGTCGGTGGCGTCGGCAGTCGGCATCTCACCCCTACTGGGCACACCGACCACCCCCGATTCGGCAACATTCCCCGCAGACTCCACCGCCCGCCCGTCCGTCCCGCCCGCCCGTCCCGCCCCGTCCCGCGCGCCCGTCCCGCCGGTCCCGCCCGGGTGGCCCGCCCCGCCCGCCGCGCCGGTGACGTTTGTGTCACGGCACAGCGTTCACTGTCACGGCACAAAGGTTCGTACGTCTGTGCCGTGACGGTGATGTCTGTGCGGTGACACAGAGATCACCGGTGGGGGCCGATGATGGGTGCCGGCGGCGCACGCGTGGAGGTGAGGGCCGCGACGGGCGGAGGCCGGCGGCGCCGTCAGGGGGTGGGGAGTGCCCGGGTGATGAGGTGGTGGGGGAGTTGGGTGGCGGCGTCGATGAAGCCGTCGCCGCGGACCTCGAAGCCGTGGCGAAGGTAGAAGGCCAGCGCTGCATCCCGCGCGCGGGCCCACACCAGGCGATGGCCTGCCGCAGTCATCCGCCGGCAGCCGGCTTCCAGGAGGACCCCGCCGAGCCCGCTGCCCTGCAGGCTGCGGTCCGTGGCCATGCCGCGGAGTTGCACGCCTGGCTCGCCCTCGAGGTCCCGCGGCACCCAACTGGACGTGGCGACAAGGCAGCCGTCGACCCTCAGGCCGAGGTGGATCGCGCCGGGCCAGGTGTCCTCCTGGAACACGACCTCCTTGGTGGGCGTGTCGAAACGGAGGACGGCCAGGCGCAGGGGATGGGTCTCCTCCGGGCGGAGCTCCACGACCTGCGTGCCCGCGCCCTCACTCATTGCTGCCCGACTTCGACAGCCACCGCCGCGCCACCCTCGGCTGCGGACGCGTACATGGCGTCGACGATGCGGTGGGCCTCCACCGCGGTCCACAGGTCGGGCGTGGCCGGCCGGCCCTCGAGCACGGCGCGGACGAATGCGCCGTCCGGGTTCTCCTCGTCGTCGTACATCGGGGTGACCGCGTCGACCAGCGCGTCGCCCTCCAGCGAACCGGCGGTGCCGTCATGATCGATCCAGGCGACCGGGCCGAACCAGTCGTTGCCCTCGATCACCACATGGCGGCGCTCGCCGAAGATCTCCACCCGCCGCAGGCTGGGGCGGGCCAGGTTGTCGTGCCACACGCTGGTGAGCGTGCCGGTGGCGCCGCCGGCGAAGCGCAGGCTGGCGGTGCACACGTCCTCGATGCCGTCGTGGCCGTGGAAGTTGGCGGTGTTGGCGCTGACTGCAACCACGTCGCCGACCACGAAGCGGAGCATGTCCACGTCGTGGATGCTGTGCTCCAGCAGGGTGCCGGCTCCGACCAGGTTGCGGTCCGCCCGCCACGTGCTGGCGTAGTGACCCTGGATGGGGATGAACTGGTCGTCGCGGAAGACCACGGCCATCACCCGCCCGGCCTCCGGCGCGGTGACCAGGTGGCGGGCCCACAGGTAGGCGGGAGAGCGGCGCAGCACCAGGCCGACCTGGTGGGTGATGCCGGCGGCGTCGGCGGCCTCCGCCATGGCGACGGCCTCGGCGGTGGTGAACGCCAGCGGCTTCTCGCAGAACACGTGACGGCCCATCGCCGCGGCCTTGGCCAGCAGGCGTGGGTGCTCGTTGGTCCAGGTGCAGATGTAGACGGCGTCGCAGTCCTCGAGCACGTCGTCCTCGGTGGCGTACACGGTGTGGCCGCTGGCCGCAGCGAACGCCTCCGCCCGTGCCGTGTCGGGGTCGTACACGCCCCGCCGTTCCACCGGCGCGCCGCTGTGGCGCAGGCTCTTGGAGTGGTAGGTGGCGATCAGCCCCGCGCCGAGAAAGCCGATGCGGAGCGGGCTGGAAGGCGTCGGGGCGGGCGGGGTCACGGCCGCTCAGCTTGCCAGACCGGGCGACCAGCGGACGGTGCGGTCGGCAATGGTGGCCGCCTCGTCGGGGTCGTGGGTGACCAGCAGGGCCGTGGTGCCGGTGGCCCGCAGGAGCGTGGCCAGGTCGGCCGCCAGACGGTCGTGCAGGTCGCGGTCGAGCCCGGTGAGCGGCTCGTCCAGCAGCAGCACCCGGGGCTGCGGCGCCAGGGAGCGGGCCAGCGCCACCCGCTTGGCCTCACCCCCGCTCAGTTTCGTCACGTGACGATCCGCCAACGAGGGCAGACCCACCAGATCCAGCAGCTCGGCCACCCGGCTGGCGATCTCGCCCTTCGGCCGGCCCTGCATCCGCAGTCCGAAGCCGACGTTCGCGGCAACCGTGAGGTGGGGGAAGAGCTGTTCGTCCTGGAAGACCATCCCGATCTGGCGGCGATGGGCCGGCACGGCGGAGACGTCGATGCCGTCCACCCACACGCTGCCGCCGTCGGGCACCAGCAGGCCGGCGATCACCCTCAGCAGGGTGCTCTTGCCCGACCCCGACGGCCCGAGGAGGGCCACCACCTCCCCGTCGGCCACGTTCAACGAGACCCGGTCGAGCACGGTGCGCTCGCCGAAGCGGACCGTCACATCACGAACGTCCAGCACGGTCCACCTCCGGCCGGTCGACGAGGGCGATGACGACGGCCGTCGCCACGAGGAGGATGGTCGCGAGGGCGAAGGCCTGCGCCCGTGGCAGCGCGCCCGCCCGGCCGAGCAGGCGGCCGATGGCGATGGGCACGGTCTCCCGCCCGCTGCGGGTGAGGAACGTGGTGGCGCCGAACTCGCCGAGCGACACCGCCGCAGCGATGCCCGCCCCGGCCAAGAGCGGGCGCCAGGCCTGGCGGGCGTCCACCCACCACCACGCCCGCAGGGGCGACGCGCCGAGCGTGACGGCCGCCGCCCGCTGGTCGTCCGGCACGGCGCGCAGCACCGGCAGCACGGCCCGCACCACGAACGGGGTGGCCACCAGCGCGTGGCCGAGCGGCACCATCCACCACTCGCCCCGCCAGTCGTACGGGACGGTGTCGAACGTGATCAGCAGGCCGAGGCCCAGCGTCACCGCAGACGTGCCGAGCGGCAGCATCATCCCGATGTCCAGCAGGCGCCCGTGCCGCCGCGCCGACGCGATGGCCATCGCGGCCAGCCCGCCGACCACCAGCGCGATCGTGGTGGCCACCAGCGCGTAGCGGAGCGAGACCCCGAGCGAGGCCACCGGGTCCACGCCCAGCCCGCTGCCGGGCCGGCTGCTGGCCGGCTCGCCGAGGCGCCGCCAGGCGTTCAGCGTGAACCGCCCACCGACCCGGAACGACTGCAGCACCAGCATCGCCAGCGGCGCCGCCATGAGGGCACCGGTGACGGTGGTGACGGCCACCGTCAGGCCGCGCTCCCGCCGCCCACGGGGACGCCGCAGTGGCACCGAACCGCCACCCAGCTGGAGCGCCGCCCTCCGCTGCGCACGGGACGACCACCACACCACGCCCGCAAGCGTCACGAGCTGGAGCACGCTCAGCACGGCCGCCCCGTCCACGTCGCCGAGCTGGGTGGCCCGGCGGGCGATCTCCACCTCCAGCGTCGGGTTGGCGGCCCCGCCGAGCAGCACCACGACGCCGTAGGACGTGAACGTGAACAGGAACACCACCGTCGCCGCGGCCACCAGTGCGGGGCGCAACAGCGGCAGCAGCACGTGGCGGAGCACCTGCGCCGGCGAGGCGCCCAGCGTGCGGGCCGCGCCCGGGAGGTCAGGCGGGATCACGGCCCACATCGCACCCACCAGTCGGACGACGACGGCGACGTTGAAGAACACATGGGCCACGACCACCGCGGTGGCCGTGCCGTGCAGCCCGTCCGGAAGGAGCGCCAGGAACGCGGCGCCGACCACCACGGTCGGCAGCATGAACGGCACCGTCACCAGCGCCAGCACCGCCCGCCGCCCGGGGAACCGGTAGCGGGCCAGCAGCGCGGCGGGTGCGAAGCCGACCGCCAGCGTGAGCACCGTGGACACGACCGCCTGCCACAGCGTGAACCACAGCACGTCGCCGAGGCCGGGAATGGACAGGGTGTCGCCCACCGACCCGGGCCGCACCACCCGCGCCAGCAGGGTGCCGACCGGCCACAGGAAGAACGTCGCCACCACCGCCACGGGCGCGGCGGCCAGCGCCGGCACCAGCCAGCGGGGCAGCCGGTTCGGCCCGGTCAGCGCAGCACGATGTTCGTCCACTCGTCCTGCCACTGCTCCCGGTTGGCGGCGATCTCCGCCGGGTCGACCGTGTAGGGGTCGGTCGGCACGGCGGCCCACTGCCGGTACACGTCGGGCAGGGTGACGTCGGGGTTCACCGGGTTGACGAACAGGGTCAACGGCAACTCCTGCTGGAACGCCACGCCGGTGAGGAAGGCGACCAGTTGCGCCGCCTCGGCCGGGTGATCGGTGCCTCGCAGCACGCCGGCGTACTCCGTCTGGTGGAAGCACGTGCCCAGGCTGACGCCGGTGGGCGCGTCGTCGCGCGGCGGGTCGGCGTAGACCACCTCGGCCGGCGGGCTGCTGGCGTAGCTGACCACCAGCGGCCGGTCGCCCCCGCTGCTGCCGCCGCCGGCCCCGCTGAACCGCTCGTAGTACGCCGTGGTCCAGCTGTCCTCCACGGCGACGCCGTTGGCCCGCAGCGCCCGCCAGTAGTCCTGCCAGCCACCCTCGCCCTGGGCTGCGACCGTGGCGAGCAGGAAGGCCAGGCCGGGGGACGACGTCGCCGGGTTCTCCACCACCAGCAGGTCCTTGTAGGCGGGGTCGATCAGGTCGGCCAGCGTCAGCGGCGGGTTGATCCCATGGTCGGTGAACCAGGCGATGTCGTAGTTCACGCACACATCGCCGTCGTCCACGGGCGTGGGGTCGCCCTCGAAGACCCTGCCGTCGGTCGCCGCGGAGAGGAGCGTGTTGTCCACGCCCCACATCACGTCGCCCTCGGGGTTGCCGGCGGTGAGGACGGCCTTGGTGACCATCGTGCCGGCGTCGCCGGCCACCACCAGGTTCACTCCGATGCCCGTGTCGGCGGTGAAGGCGGCGAGCGCGTCGTTCAGGGGTGTGCCTTCGGTGGGGAAGGAGTCGTAGACCACCATCGTGATGTCGGCCGGCTCGGCACTGGTGGAGGTGGCGGTGGAGCCGCTGTCGTCGCCGCACGCGGCCAGCAGCAGCAACGCGGCGAGCGCGCCACCCACGACTGTCCGCCTCATGGGATCACCACGCTGAGCACTCCGGTTCCTACCGTCACCATCACATCCTCCTTGGCGAGATTGCTGACACCGCGGGCCTCGTGGGCGCTGAGGTCGGCGTCGACCAGTTCCCACTCCGCGCCGCGCACGCGAACACCGGTGCACGGCCCGTGCAGGGCGAGCACCGAGAACACCTGGCCGGGCTCGAGCGTCGGGCGGGCCGTGTGCCCGGCGTGCACCGTGTGGACCTCGGTGGTGCCGAGGACCGCCCTCACCGTGGCCAGCGCCGCCAGGGCCGGGTGGCCCAGCGCCAGCAGGGTGCCGAGCAGGTGGTCCAGCCGGTCGCCTGCGGCTGCACCGAGCAGCAGCAGGTCGGTGGACGGGGCCTCGTCGCCGGCCAGCTCCACCGCCGTGGCCAGGGCCAGCTCGGTGTCGGTGAGGTCCTTGGCCGCCGGGTGCTCGTCGATGTCCAGCTCGTGGGCATACGCCCACATCCGCCCGCTGGCGCTGATCGAGTCCAGGTCGCCCACCAGGTGCGCCGGCCGCAACCCGGCCTCCACCGCATGGTCCAGCCCGCTGTCGGCGGCGACGATGACGGCGTCGTCCTCCACGGCCTCCACGGCACGCGGTGAGAGGGACCCCCCTCCGACGATCACGACCACTTGCGACATCCGCATCCCTCCGCCGGCATTACCCGGATCAGGTTCATGGGTCGGTGGTGGCGTCCACCCTCTCAGCCCGCCGTTCCTGCGAGCTCCCCGTTGGTGACCGCCAGCCTAGACCGAGCGGCGCCGGTCGCGTCGAACGCGTTCGACCGCCAGCCGGGCTCCAGCAGGTCCGGACACACTGCTCCAGTTCACTTCTTTCCGATTCAGAATGGTCACCACGAGGACACGGCCGGGGGTCGGGTACGTTCCTGTCCGTGGCTGCGAGGCGAGCTCAGCGGTCGGCGGTGAACACGCCGACCGTCGGTGACTGGTACGCCGTGTCGTTGGACGAGTCCGGCTGGGCGGCGTGCTACGTCGGGCGCGTCACGTCGGAGGGGTGGATGCTCGGCTACTTCTTCGGTCCGTGGGCCGGGCAGCCGACATCGGCAGACGTCGCCGGTTGCACGGCCGAGCAGGCGACATTCGTGCTGGTCGTGTCGCCGCAGGCGATCGAGACGGGCGACTGGCCGCTGATCAGCCCGGCAGCCGGGCCGCCATCGGAGTTGTGGCCGATGCCGGTGTTCCGCCGATTCCAGCCAGTCCGTGGACGGCACGTGGAGATCGAGTTGGACGAGGAGCTGAGGCCGGCTCGGGAGCGATGGATGGACGACCCGGAACGGGTCCGGTCGGCCGTCATGTACTCCCTCGCCGGGTCTGGGGTGCCGAAGATCCAGGCCCAACGGATGATGTTCCCGACCCCCGACTGGTATCCGGTGGAGGGGGAGGCGTTCGTGACCCTGAAGGACGGGTGGTACTACCCCGGGCGGGTCGCCCGTGCGGACCTGCACAACCTGCGGTTCCTCTGTTACATGTTCCGCCGGTCGACCGAGCCGATCGATGTGACCCAGGTCGCCCAGCGCACCGTTCGAAGGGCGTCCATACCGGTACACGTACGCCGAAGGCGATCTCGCTCAGCGGGTACGGATCGAGTCGTGCACCGACGAGGAGGCACGCTCCCTGCCCAGGGGCGAGTTCGCCAGTCTGCAGGCCACGGCAGCGCTCTACGAGCCGGCCCCCGCTCGGCGGACGCGGCGCACGACGACGACCAGAACGGATGAACCCTGACGAGTGACTTGCTCGACGCCGCGGGCGTCGGGAGTGCCCGCCGGATTCGGAAAGAAGTGAAACGGGAGGTTCGGTCGGGTGCGTCACGGTGGGGACGGCGCAGACGGACGTCACCCGCCCTTGAAGACACCCCGCTGCGTCACGAACGTCACGGCGGCGAGGCCGGCGATCACCAGCGCCATGCCGACCAGCTGGATGCCGCGCACGGTGGCGTCGAGCATCAACACCGACCACAGCACGGCCAGCGCCGGCTGCGACACCTGCAGCATGCTGATCAGCCCGATCGGCACGCTCTTCTGGGCGTACACCATCAGGCCGTGCGCCGTGGTACCGGTGACGATGGCGAGGATGCCGATGAACACCACCGACCGCCAGGTCACTTCGTCCAGCGTGCCGGGGAAGACGAACAGCCCGAGTGGCAGCGTGACCACTGCGGCGATCGGCGTGATCGCGGCCATCACCGTGGCGACGGACCGCCCCTGGCGCAGGTTGCGGCTGGTCAGCAGGTAGCCCGCCCACAGCCCCATCGCCGCGCCCACCCAGGCCACGCCCACCCAGGAGAACTCGGTGTTGCTCGGCGGGGCGTTGAACAGCACCAGTGCCAGCCCGGCCAGCGAGATCAGCCCGAACAGCATTGCCCGCCCGTTGACCCGCTCCTTGAAGAACAGCGCTCCCGCCGGCACCACCAGGAGCGGCGACAGCGACCCGGTGAACTCCGCCGCCGCCACCGTGGTCTTGGTGATGCCGGTGAAGAAGAAGCAGATGTTCAGGCCGAACAGCACGCCCGGCACCAGCGAGGCCTTGATGTCGGCCCAGTTCAGCCAGCGCCCGTCGGTGACCCGCATGATCACGATCCAGATCACGCTGCACACGATCATCCGCCAGAACGCCACGGTGACACCCGGGGTGTGCGACAGCTTCACCAACGTGGAGCCCATGCTGAAGCTGAGGATCACCAGCCCCAGCGCCAGGAGGCCGGCGGTGCGGCCGGCGTGGTCCTCCTCCGGGGCGGCCGGCGCGTCGGTGCGGACGCTCACGAGCAGCTCATTCGGGTGCCGGCTTCCGGCGGATGTCCGGCTCGATGTAGATCGTCTCGGCGATCGGCACGGCGGCCCGCAAGGCGACCTCGGTGTCGTCGATGGCGGCCGCCAGCTCGGCGACGGACAGGTCGTGGCGGTAGTCGATCTTCGCCGCCACCAGCAGCTGGTCGGGCGACAGGTGCATCGTGCGCAGGTGGATCAGCCCGTTGACCATCGGGTGGGCGTTGATGGCGTTCTCGATCGCCGCCAGGTTGGCCTCGCCGGCGGACTCACCGATCAGCAGGCCCTTCATCTCCACCGCCAGCACGATGGCGATCACCACCAGCAGCACGCCGATGGCGATCGAGCCGATGGCATCCCACCGGGGGTTGCCGGTGATCTCCGCCATCGTCAGCCCGCCGAGGGCGAACAGCAGGCCGGTCTCCGCGCCCACGTCCTCCAGCAGCACCACCGGAAGCTCGGGCGCCTTCGCGGTGCGGATGAAGGTCCACCACGAACGCCCGCCACGGGTGTGGTTGGCCTCCTTCACCGCGGTCCGCAGCGACAGACCTTCCAGCGCCAGCGAGAACAGCAGGATGGCGTACGCCACGATCGGGCTGTCCAGTTCGTGCGGGTCGCTGAGCTTGTGGATGCCCTCGTAGAGGGCGAACAGGCCGCCCATGCTGAACAGCACCAGAGCGACCACGAACGACCAGAAGTAGCGCTCCGGGCCGTAGCCGAACGGGTGGGCGCGGTCCGCCGGGCGCTTGCCCCGCCGGCTGCCGAACATGAGCAGGCCCTGGTTGCCGGTGTCCGCCAGGCTGTGGCCGGACTCCGCCAGCAGACCCGCGGAGCCGGTGACGAGGAATCCCACGAACTTGGCGATGGCGATCCCCATGTTGGCGAAGAACGCCGCGATGATGGCCTTGCGGCTTCCTTCGTGCACGCCGGAAGACTACCGACGGACGCCCCGCCGCCCTTCGACCCGGCGGGCAGCGGCCGGCGCGGCGAGAATGGCCGGATGAGCGAGACGAACGTGCTGCAGGGGAGGGTCGCGCTGGTCACCGGCGGCGGCCGGGGGATCGGCCGGGGGATCAGTGAACTGCTGGCCGCCCACGGCGCCACCGTCGCGGTGAACTACCGCCGGGACGCCGAGGCCGCGGCCGACACCGTCGCCGCCATCGCTGCGGCGGGCGGCGAGGCCAAGGCGTACGCCGCATCGGTGGACGACGCCGACGAGTGCGCGGCGATGGTGGACGCGGTGGCCAACGACTACGGCGGCGTCGACCTGCTGGTGTGCAACGCGGGCATCGCCTCCCGCGGCCGGGCCGTGGCGGACACCGACCCCCAGGAGATGATCCGGGTGGTCACCACCCACGCGTTCGGGCCGCACCACATGTGCCGCCTGGTCCTGCCGTCCATGCGGGCGCGGGCCACGGCCGAGGGCGGCCGCGGCGACATCATCATGATCTCCTCCGTCGCCACCAGCCACATGGGCCCCAACGGCGCGCCGTACAACATGGGGAAGGCGGCGATGGAGGCGCTGGCCAGCACGCTGGCCAAGGAGGAGCGGCGCAACAACATCCACGTCAACACCGTCGCCCCCGGCCTCGTGGAGACCGACATGGGCGTGCGCCTGGCCCGGGCGATGACCGGCAACCGGGAGATGGAGGACCTCCGCTCGATGGACGCGGCGTCCCCCTTCGGCCGGGTGTGCCAGCCGCTGGACATCGCCGAGGCCGTGCTGTGGCTGTGCAGCCCCGGCAGCGGTTACGTCACCGGCCAGCGCATCGAGGTGGACGGCGGCGGCCGCTTCTGACCCGGTTGGAGGGTTTCGTGCTCACCTCCGAGCCGGAAACCCTCCAACTCACTTGGGGGTGATCGCGTCCTTGCCGGCGCGGGGGAGCTCCACGAACGTGCGGCCGGGGGTGAGCAGGATCGGGCTGCCGTCATCAGCGGTCAGGGTGAACGGATGCAGGCGGTCCGTGCGACTCCAGGTGCCATGCACCATCCGCCCGCCGGAGAACACCCATACTTCGCCGCTGCCGACGCTCTGCGCGTCCGGGCTGTTGGAGATGCCCGGCGCGTAGACCATGGCGAGGATGACCACGTTGTCGGTGGTGATCTGCTCGCCGTTGCGCTCGTCGTGCACCTTGCCGTTCTGGGTGCGCTCGTACAGGCCGGTGTCCGGGTTCCACGTCCAGCCCATGTCGTACGCGTCGATGGAGAGGTCCACCCCGGCGGACGGGGTGCCCGCCACCGGGTCGCCGTCGGCGCGGAACTGGAACTGCGGGCCAGGGCTGCCGGCGCCCTGCTGGCTGCCCACGTCGTACGCGGCCTGGATGTCGAAGTACAGGTTGTAGGGCGCCTTCTCGAAGCTGACCCGGAAGCACGAGCCGGCGCAGTGCGTCTGGTTGAGGTTGATCAGTTCGCTGTCGTCGATCTCGCGGGTGACCGTGCCG
The DNA here is from genome assembly GCA_020637295.1 of Acidimicrobiaceae bacterium. Classification (GTDB taxonomy): domain Bacteria; phylum Actinomycetota; class Acidimicrobiia; order Acidimicrobiales; family Ilumatobacteraceae; genus UBA668. The sequence continues at coordinate 85,353 of JACJWF010000008.1, forward strand.
TTGCCTCCCGCCCACGCCAGGATCGGCGCATTCAGCGAGCTGAGCAGGTTGACGTCCTGGATCCGCCCGGAGCGGATCGGCCCCACCGGATCCTCGGGGAAGGTGCTCTGGTAGACGAGCGCGAACCGCGAGATGTGGTCGTTGATCAACTCCTCGAACACGATGTCGGCGGCGTTGACGCCGGTGGTGGGGTGGGCGTCGTAGTTGCCCACCTTGGCCACCACCGCCGGGCGCAGGGTGAGCAGGGCATTGTCCGCCGGCAGCCCGGTGAGCGGGAACAGCACCGGCGGTGGCTCTGTCGTGGTGGTGGCCGGCAGTGTGGTGGTGGGTGCTGCCGTGGTGGGGGGCAGGGTCGTGGGCGCTGCGGTGGTGGCCGGGGTGGTGTCGGCCTCCGTGGCCGGAGCCCCCGTGGCTTCTGTGGCACACGCGGCGGCCACCAGGCCGAGGGCCATCAGCAGTGCGGCGACGCGGGCGGGGGGTCGGCGGCGAGGCATGGCGTCGATTGTGGCACCACCCCCGGCCCCGGACAGGGCACCCCGCCCGGTAGCCTGGCCACGTGAGTCCGCTCGCCACCGATGCCCCGTCGCAGATCGTCACGATCACGCCGGCCGCGCTCGCCGAGCTTGCCGCCATGCGCGACAGCGAGGCAGATGCGGACCGTCTCGGCCTCCGCGTGGAGATCATCAGCAAACCCGGCGAGGACTTCCGCTACGACCTGTGCTTCGACGTGGTCACCACTGCGGCCTTCACCGACGAGGTGCGCACCCACCGCGATGGCGATGTCGCGCTGAAGGTCATCATCCCTGCGGGCAGCGTGGAACTGCTGGAAGGCGCCACGCTGGACCACACCGAGTCCGCCGGCCTCGTCATCCGCAACCCGAACAAGCCCCTCGCTCCCACCGTGGAGGGCCTCACCCGCGACGACGAGCTCAGCGCCGCCATCGAGGCCGTCGTTGCCACCGAGGTGAACCCCTCGCTGGCAGCGCACGGCGGGTACGTCACCTATGTGGGGCACGACGGCGAGGGCACCGCCTACCTCACGATGGGCGGCGGCTGCCACGGGTGTTCGATGAGCCGGATGACCATGCTGGACGGCGTGCAGGCGATGCTGGTGGAGCAGGTGGAGGGCGTGGAACGCGTCCGCGACCTCACCGACCACACCACCGGCGAGAACCCCTACTACCACTGACGCGGCGGCCCGCCGGGCGTCCTCGACGCACGGCGCGAGGGCGTGCGCGCGGTGACGTACAGTGCGGCCTCATGGTGCGCACCATCCCCCACCGCGTGCTGATCTCCGCCGCTGCCGCGCTCGCCGTGCTGGCAACCGGCTGCAGCTCCAGCACGTCGAAGTCCGCTGACACCGCGGGCTCCACGTCGTCGACATCGTCCACGTCGTCCACCACGTCCACCACGGTGGCCGAGTCGACCACGTCGGCCGCCGCCACCACCGCAGTGGCCACCACGGCGCCGCCCACCACCGCGGCCCCGGCCACCAACCCGCCGGCCACCAACCCGCCGGCGACGAACCCGCCGGCCACCGCGCCGTCCGGCCCGCAGATCCTGTCCTTCTCGGTCAACGGTCCCACGTGCCCGGCCGTCGACGTCTCGTTCTCGGTGCCGTCGCAGCCCGTTCGCGTCAGCTGGACGGCCAGCGACGCCGACAGCGTGTACATCGCCATCGACAACCCGGACGGTCCGTTCGTCACCGGCCTGCCGTTGTCGGGCAGCTACGACCTGCCGGACCCGTGCCCCGGCCCCTTCAGCCACACCTACTACGTGGTGGCCGTGAAGGGCGCGCAGAAGGCCGTGAAGTCGAAGACGCTCACGGGTTGATCGGGGGGCGCCGCGTCAGCCGGCCCGCTCGCCGGTGACCACCTGGGTGGCGCCGGCGGCGTTGGCCTCCACATCGCCCGGCGTGAAGCGGATCGGGCGGAATTCCTTGCCGGCGAACAATGCCATCTGGGCGGTGAAGTCCGGGTTCTCCGGGTCGTCAGGCTGGCCGTAGGTCAGCACCGCCTCCGCGTGCGGCCCGTCGGCGCCGAACTCCAGCGTCATCACGAAGCTGTTGCCGAACGTCACCGGGTAGCCGGGCTGGTCGCGGTCGCCGAGTGGCCCGAGCGTGTTCGCACCACTGCAGCACGAGACGATGGAGATCGCCCCTTCCCGGTTCGTGCCACCCGGCAGGCCCAGCGGATCCGTCACCGTGCGACCGTCGAACTGGACGTCGCCGAGGGCGATGTCCAACGGCCAACCCCGCTCGCCGAGCACGAGGATCGCCTGGGCGAGCGCGTTCACCACCGTGGTGTTGTCCGCCACGGTGTTCGGGGTGTTGATCGGGTCGGCCGCGTCGAACGGCACCGTGTAGAACACCCCGCCGCCCTGGGTGAGATCCGCCCCGCTGAACTGGGCGAGGAACTCGCGCCACAGCACCGCACCGGTGGAATCCGGGTTCAGCCGGCCGTCCCAGTCGCGCAGCACGTCGCAGGCCGGGGTGATGTCGAACGGCTTGTCCTGCACCAGCACCACGCCCTGGTCGTCGCACAGCTTCACCACCTGGTCGCGGGCGATCTCGGCGTGCAGTGCCCGGTTGGACAGCCAGGCGCCCTGCAGGTCCGCCAGGCTCATCAGGCCGTCGTCGCCGCGCACCGACGGGTCGGTGAGCAGGAGCGCGTTCATCCGGGTGCGGGCGCTCTGTGCGCTGTTCTCCGGCCCGGTCATCGGGGAGTAGCCGGTGAGCGGGGCGGCCGGATTGGCCAACCAGTGCGAGTCGTTGGCGTTGAACACGAAGTCGTCGCGCTCCAGTTGCGGCTGCTGGTCGAAGGGGAGGATGCCGGGCCGGGCGGCAGAGGAGTCGTCCACCCATTCGTTGGCCGGGTCGCTGCCGTTCAGCAGGATCGCGCCGCTGCCGAGCACGAGGGAGGCCGTGCCGCCGGCGGCCACCGCAGCCTGCCAGCCGGCGATCGCATCGGGTGACAGGTTGGGCGTCGCGGCGGTGTCCGCGTACCAGGCCCGGCCGTCTGCCGACGTGGCCATCGTGTTGACCCACGGGATGCCGTTCCAGGTGCGGTGGGCCTCGATGAACTCGTCCATCCCGGTGGCGCGGTCCATGTCGAGGAACTGGCCGATGAAGTCGTTGTTGTCGATGTTGGCGTCGCGCAGCGTGTACGCCTTCTCGGTGGTCCAACCGAACGGCAGGTCGAGCATCGGGCCGTAGTGGCTGCTCCACATCGTCCGCGTGACCGTTTCGATCGAGCCGTCCGGCTGGAGGACGTCCACCGACACGTCCTCGCCTTCCATCGCCCGCGTCTCGTCGCCGTACACGTAGGTGGTCGGGTCGCCCGCAGCGAGGTCCAGTTCGTACAGGGTCATCCGGTGGCCGGCGGACACCGTGTGGGTCCAGGCGACCGCGTCGTTGAACCCGATCAGCACCCCGGGTGTGCCGGTGAGCGTCACGCCGTACACGTTCAACTCGCCGTTGGTCAGCGTGAGTTGGTTCTCCCACAGCCGCTTCTCGCCCTCCCACGGGAAGTGCGGGTTGGCCAGCAGCATCCCGCCGCCGCCCTCGCTGAGCGCCGACCCGATGGCCCAACCATTGCTGCCCAGCGCGTCCGCTGCCGTGCCGGTGAGGTCGGGCATGGCCGTCACCCCGGCGGCCGCGGTGCTGTCGAGGGTTGCCGTGTCGGTGGGCCCGGCCTCGGCCGGGGCCGGCGGCTCGGCGGTGGCGATCTGGTCGATCAGCACGCCGCTGCTGGCGAACAGCAGGATGTCGCGCATGTTGGCGCACAGGTCGGTGGTGGTGATCGGCTGCACCCAGTCCGCACCCTCGCACCAGCCGTGCGGGCCCTCCTCGGCAAGTTCGGCGTTGAATCCGGCGGCGTAGCCGGTGACCATCTCGAGGATCTCGTCGGGCTGGTCGGCGAAGAGGTCGTCGGCCCCGTCCCACAGGTGGAGGTGGCGGTAGGCGAGGTCGCTGTGCAGGTTCTCGTCGCCGTCTCCGGCCCCGAACCACATGGAGCGCTCGCCGCGCACCTTCACGATCTGGTCCAGCAGTGTGCAGGCGCGGTCCTGGGCGAAGGCGTAGCCCTGGCCGAAGCCGAGGCTGCCCCAGTCATCGGCGACGATGTGCGGAATCCCGTACTCCGTGCGGGTGATGGAGGCCTGGTAGCCCGGTGCTGCCGTCGTGGTGGTGGGCACGGGTGCCGTGGTGGACGGCGGCGGCTCGGTGGTGGGCGTGGCGGTGTTGTCGTCCGATGAGCAGGCGGCCAGCAGGGTGGCCGTGGCCAGCAGGGCGAGCGTGGGGCGGCGCATGCAGCGACGCTACCCCCGCGCCCCCGGTCAGGAGTCGAACCAGAAGTCCCGCACCAGCGAGCCGGTCTCGAACCAGTACCAGCCGCCGCCGAGGTCGATGAGGCTGCGGATGTCGCCGGATCGCTCGACGGCGCCGTCGGGGCTGTAGACCAGGCCGGTGGCGTCGTTGCCATCCGTGTCGCCTGCGTCGGTGTAGAGCCGAATGTCGCCGTCGACCACCCGCTGCTCGGCGTCGTGCCAGCACAGCGCCCCGGTGTTGTCGCTGGTGACCTCGCCACCGGCGGCGACGACGGTGGTCAGGCGGTCCTTGCAGTAGTTCCAGCGCAGGCGCGCCGGGCCGCCCACCAGGAAGAACCCGGCCACCAGCACGGCCAGCACCACCCACGCCGTCCACCACCGAGCCCGGTGCCCCGTGGCCCGCAACTCTTGGACGACGGTCCAGGTGAGCAGGCCGAAGACGGCGATGGGGCACAGGATGCCGCCGTTCCACAGGTCCGCCGGGTCGCTGAGGTCCCAGGAGAACGCCGGGAGGATGACCAGCAGTGGGAGGAACGCTGCCACAGCCGTGAGCAGGGGGCGGGAGGTGATGCGCTGGCTGGGCACCAGGCCGGCGAGCAGCGCCGACTGCTCGCGCTGCACCGTGCGCTCGCCCAGCGGGGTGAGGCGGATGACGACGATCAGCACCCCGAGCCACAGCAGGTACCAGAACGGGGGGACCCGGAAGAAGATGGCCGCGAAGCCGACGATGAAGGCGGCGCTGGTGATCGACCAACCCCATCCCGGGCGGTCCCGGCCGGCGAGCCTGGCGGATGCGAGGGTGGGGGTGTCGGGGGTGCCGGGGGTGTCCGTGGCGTCGGTCACGGTGTGCATCGTACGCGAGCGGTGGCGATGCGGCCCGCGTGGGCGTCACAGGTGGGGTCGTCGGTGACGCCCTCGATCGTGCGGGTGGCCACACGCCGCCAGTTGGGTTCCTCCTGGAATGTGCCGGGCACGTTCTGCGGGCGTTCCTCGCCCCACAGGTCCTCGAGGTTGACGATCATCACCGGCGTTGGCTGCGATGCGACCTCGTCGAGGATGCCGCCGACCAACTCCGTCGGCGACAGATCGTGGTTGGCCGCCCGGCCGGTCCAGACGAGATGGCCGACGACGCGGTCGTGTGCCGCAGCGCGGTCGTCCAGGCGGCGGGCCTGGTCGTCGTCGTCGATCAGGCCCAGGCGGCGCATCATGCGGATGTCGTCGCCCTTCCACCAGCCGGCCAGCGGGTAGCTGTCGTGGGTGCTGGTCATCGCCATCCGGTCGGCGGGCGCGACGTCGACCGCGTCCGTGCCCCACGACGGCAGGGCGTCGAGGAGGACGCTGATGCCGAGCAGGCCGTGGTCGGCCATCTGGGCGTCCACCTCCGGCGGCACGGTGCCGAGGTTCTCGCCCACCACGACGGCCCCTGCCAGGTGGGCCTCCAGGCAGGCGACGGCCGTCAGCTCCTCGAGCGGGTAGCGGACGTAGCAGCCGTCGGTGGCGGCGTGGCCGGCGGGCACCCACCACTGGCGGGCGAGGCCCATGATGTGGTCCAGCCGGAGCAGGCCGGTGTGGCGCAGGTGGTGCCGCAGGGTCTCGCGGAAATAGCGGTGGCCGGTGCGGCGGGAGCGGTCGGGGTGCACCGGGGGGAAGCCCCAGTCCTGCCCGCCCATGAAGATCGGGTCGGGCGGGGCACCGACGGCGACGCCGTCGACGAACAGGTCGCCCTCGTGCCAGACGTCGAAGCCGTCCGCGTGGGTGCCGAGGGCCACGTCGAGCGCGAGCACCTGACCGTGGGTGAGGGCTTCCGCCGTGGTGGCGGCGAGCTGGCGGTCGGCCAGCCAGGACCCGACGAGGTGGCGGCGGGTGACGACCGGGTCGGCGGTGGCGAGCGCTTCGTCCCGGCCGATCGTCCATGTGCGGAAGTTGCGCCCGAGGACGGCCTGGGCGCCACGGAACCGGGCGTACGTGACGGCCAGCGGGTTGGCCGCCGCCCAGGCCTGGAGGTCCGGGTCGTCGGCCAGGCGCTCGGCCACGCCGTCCAGCTGGGCGGTGCGGTGGCGGGCCAGGGCCGGCCAGTCCAGCAGGCCGTCGGCGTCCAGGGCCGGGGCCGGGCCGGCGTCGCGTGCGCCGAGTGCCGCGTAGTCCACGTACAGCTCGTTCCACAGGCGGCGACTGACGGGGGAGTAGGGGCTCCAGTCGTACGGCCCATCGAGGTAGACGGGCAGGAGCGGCAGGGTCAGCAGCACGTCGCCGCCGTGACGGCGCAGCCAGCCGAACAGGTCGCCGAGCTCGCCATAGGTGGCCAGCCCGTCGGTGCGCTCCGTGCGCAGCGCGTAGAGGGGGAGGAACGCGCCCCACCGTCCGGGCCGGGTCTGCGGCGCCGTGCGGGGTGCGCTGACGACGGTGCCCACCGGGCTGCCGTGGCGGACGAGGGTGTGGTAACCGAGGGGGAGGTTGCCCTCCGCTGTGGCGGGCGTGCCGTCCTCCAGCACCACATCGGCGCCCGCGGGAATCCCGGTGCGGTCGCCGTCCCACGCCACGACGACGGCGTCGGCAGGGCTGCGGTCGTCGCCGAGCAGGTGGAGCACGGCCGCGATCGCGGCGGGCGAGCAGTCCGTGGGCACCCCTGCGGCGTCGAGGTAGTGGGTCTGCAGCCGGGAGTCGCTGTCTTGCTGCCGTCCCGGGTCGCTGTCCACGGCCGCCGAGGCTACTGGCGCCCACCCCTCCTCACCCCACTTCCCCCGCCCGCTCACCCACCCGAGTGCCAGCCCGCAGGTGCGAGTGCCAGCCCACCCATCCGAGTACCAGCCCGCCGGTGCGAGTGCCAGCCCTCAACCGAGTGCTCACCCCGACCCCGGGGTGCGGGTGAGCACTCGGAGCCTCGTGGGGAGGGACGAGACGGCGGGGGCCGCGGGATCAGGTCAGGGGGCGCTGGTGGTGGAGGAGGGGAGCAGCGCGGGAGAGGTGGTGTCCGTGTTGCCGTTGTACGACCCCGGAACGGTCGACGACGGGGACAGGCCCGGGTCGGTCGCCGGGGGGTACTCGACGCTGGTGGTGGTGGCCTCGGGCCAGATGATCGTGGTGGTCACGTCGGCCCATGGCCACACCTGCTCGCAGTAGTCGTAGTAGGTGTACCCGTCGTCGCCGACCCGGCCCTCGCCCTCGCAGCGGTACTGCCCCTGGTCGTCGGTGATCACCTCGCCGCACAGCAGCGTGCTCGTCGGGCTGAGCCCCTGGTCGCTCGGGCGAACGTCGGTAGTGGTGGTATCCACGTACACGACGCACGTGGTCGTGGTGGCGGGGAAGGTGGCCGTGGCCTGCGGGTCGTCGAGGTCGCCCGCTCCGGCCGGGGCGGTGGTGCCGGTCGAACCGTCGCGGGCGGCGAGGGCGGCTCCGCCGGCGCCCACCAATGCCACGGCACCAACGGCCAGCCCGGCGCGGCGGCGGTGCAGGTGGCGGCGGGCCCGGCGCTGCACGTCGGAGATCGACGGGCGGCGGCCGCCGGCGCGCACACCGCTGAAGGCGTCGCTCAACATGCGGTCCAGCCCGGTGGCGGTGGGGTCGGTGGGGTCGTGGTCAGTCATGGGGAACCTCGGTGCGCAGTCGGGCGAGTGCCCGGTGGATGGTGGACTTGACGGTGCCGACGGGCACGCCGAGCGTTTCGGCGATCTCGTTGTCGGTGAGCTGCAGCTGGTAGCGGAGGGCGATCATCCGGCGCTGGCGGTCCGGCAGGCGGCGCACGGCGTCGAGCACATGGTCGAACCCCAGCCCGGCGGTGTCGCCCGGGTCCGGCCGCCAGCGACGGGCCACGGCCCGCCGGCGCAACACCTTGCGGCACCCGTTCAGCACGCTGACCCGCAGGTAGCCGACCGGGTTCTCCACCACCCGGTAGCGCAGGTACACCTGGGCGAACGCCTCCTGCACCACCTCCTCGGCCTCCTCCGTGCGGTCCACCAGGGCGGTGGCCAGGCGGACCATGCGGTCGAACTCCCGGTGGTACAGCGCGTCGAACGGCTCCTTCACCTGCACCTGGATCGGGGTCACGTCGGCGGCCAATGGGATCGTCGCATCGCTCATGTCACCCCCATCGATCCCTGACGCCCCGGATCGGTTCCGTCCGACGTGACATGTTCCCGCGCCCATGGGCGTGAAACCAGGTCACGGCTGACGTGAAATCGCGCCCATGGGCGCGGAATCAGGTCAGGAGGCGGGGAGTCAGGGGGAAGCCAGGGCAGTGAGGGCGGTGAGGACGATGTCCGCGAGGTGGGAAGCCGCGGGGCCCATGGTCGCCACGTGGCTGCCGCCGGGCAGCACCACCTGCTCGACCGTCGTCGCCCCGGCCGCAAGTGCCGCGGCCCACACGCCCGCGGACGCGGGGTCCACCACGTCGTCGTCGTCGCTGTTCACCAGCACCACCCTGGCCGTCACCGCCGCGGCGTCCACCGCCATGCCGCCTTGCACCATCTCGATCAACGCGGTGATGGGGAAGCGGGTGTAGCCCTCCTCGCCATCGGCCAGCGGCGGGCCGTCCACCCAGTGGTGGCCGCGGGACTGGCGCCATTCCAGGCCGTCCAGCGCGTCGGGGTCCGGCGCCGGCGCGTTGACCGCCACCACCAGCCGCACCGCCGAGCCACGTATCGCCGCGGCCGCCAGCGCCAGCACACCGCCCATCGACTGGCCGACCAGCACCTCGGCCTGCGGCACGGCGGCCAGCCAGTCCGCCCAGCCCACACCTTCCAGGGCATCGGGCGACGTGCCGTGCCCGGGCAGGGTGACGGCGACGCACTCGTGGCCGGCGTCGCACAGCGCCGCCTCCAGCGGGGCCATGGTCGCGGCCATGCCGCCCAGGCCGTGGATCAGCCCGACCCGCGCCATCACCACTCGCTCAGGCGGCGCCCGGCGCGCCGGCCAGCGACGCCTGCAGGTCGGCCCACAGGTCGGCGGCGTCCTCCAGGCCGACGGACACCCGCAGCAGGCCCGGGGTGACGCCCTGCTCGGCCGCCTCGCGGTCCGTCAGGCTGGCGTGGGTGGTGGTGCAGGGGTGGCAGATCAGGGTCTCCGGCCCGCCGAGCGACGTGGCCACTCGCACCAGGCCGACGCGCTCCAGCACGTGCTCCACCGCCGGCAGCCCGCCGGCCAACTCCAGCGAGAAGACCGTGCCGAACTGGCGCATCTGCCGCTTCGCCAGCAGGTGCTGCGGGTGGCTGGACAGGCCGGGGTAGTGGACGGCGGTGACGGCGGGGTGGCGCTCCAGCGCCTCGGCTAGGTACAGCGCCGTGGCGTTCTGGTGGTTGGTGCGCACGGCGAGGGTGCGGATGCCGCGCAGCGCGTTGAGCGCATCGAACGGCGACGGCGTGGCCCCGTGGAGCACGCCGTAGGCCCAGATGGCGTCCAGCAGGTCGCGCTCGCCGCTGACCACGCCGAGCGTGGCGTCGTTGTGACCGGCGATGCCCTTCGTGGCCGAGTGCAGGGAGAGGTGGATGCCGTGCGCCAGCGGCTGCTGGCCGAGGGGCGTGGCGAACGTGGAGTCCACCACCGTGATCGGGCCGCGCAGCGCCGCCAGTTCGTCGAGGTCAACCAGGGCGAGCCGGGGGTTGGACGGCGTCTCCGCCAGGGCCAGCATCGTGCGGCCGGGCTGCACGGCGGCGGCGAACGCACCCGGCTCCGTGCCGTCGACGAACGTGACGTCGATGCCGAAGCGGGCGCACGGCCCCTGCAGGAACGCCAGCGTGGCCGAGTACAGGTTGCGCTGGGCGACGATGTGGTCGCCCTGGCTGCAGAGGGCGAGCACCACGGTGCTGATGGCGCCCATCCCGCTGGCGAACGCCAACGACGCCTCCGCGCCTTCCAGTTCCGCCATCGCGTCCTCGAAGCTGCGCACGGTGGGGTTGCTGTAGCGGCTGTAGAACTCGTCCACCCGGACCCCGGTGGCGCGGCGGCGGGCGTCGGTCATGTCCGTGCTCTCCCACACGGAACTGGCCCACAAGGCCGGGGCGAGCGACCGGCCGCTGGCCCCGCGCCCGCTGGTGATGGCGCGGGTGGAGGGCTGGCGCGGCGCCGGTTGCGGGCCGGGGTCGGACGGGGTGGCAGCCGGGTCGGGCATCGGGTCAAGGCTAGGGCGTCAGGCCCCTGGCGACCAGCGGTTTCCCTGCGTACCATGCGCCCATGAGCCAGCCAGACCTCGGCGCCCTGTACCGCGCCGCCCGTGAACGCATCTCGTCCGTCGTCGCCGCCGAGGGTGTGGACCCCGACCTGGTGGTGCCGGCGACCCCGGCGTGGTCGGTGCACGACCTGGTGGCCCACGTCACCGGCGTCGCGGCCGACGCCACCTCTGGGAACATGGCCGGCGCCCCGGGCGAGGCGTGGACAGCTGCCCAGGTGGAACGCAACCGCGGCCGGTCGATCGCCGAGATGGTGGAGGAGTGGGGTTCCACCGGCCCGGGCATCGAGGCGTTCCTCTCCGGCCCCGGAGGCGAGATGGCCGGCGCGGCGGTGATGGACATCCACACCCACGAAGCCGACCTGCGCCATGCGCTCGGCCTGCCGTTCGACGTGCCCGCGGACTTCCTGGCCTGGGCCGGCCCGCAGATGCGCGAGGGCTTCGCCGGGCAGGTGGCCGAGGCCGGCCTGCCGCCCGTGGACGTGGAGGTGGACGACGTCACCCTGTTCCGGGCCCGGCTGGGCCGGCGCACCGAGACCGAGGTGCGCGGCTACCGGTGGTCCGCCGACCCGGACCCCTACATGGACTCGTTCTTCATCTTCGGCCGAGCGGCGCAATCACTCGGGGAGGGTGTGTGATCGGTCGCCTCGAGGAGGTCGTCATCGACTGCCACGATCCGATGCGGCTGGCGGAGTTCTGGCAGCGCGTCCTCGGTGGCTATGTGGTGCGGCAGAGCCATGAGTGGGTGGCGCTGGAACCCCCGCATGGCATCACCGTGTCGTTCCAGCTGGTGCCGGAGGCCAAGACGGTGAAGAACCGGGTGCACCTGGATGTGGACGTGCCCGATCTGGAGGACGCCGTGGCCGCCGCTGAACTGCTGGGTGCTACCCGCCACGGCGAGGTGGTGTACGACGAACTGGGCGGCTTCCAGGTGATGCTGGACCCCGAGGGAAATGAATTCTGCTTCGTCAACGGCCCCACGGCCATCACGGCCTGACCAGGCCGGCCGTCCGTTGGGTACGGTGAAGCCATGAGCCACCCCATCCGCCGCATCGCACTGTCGACCGGTGGCGGCGACGCGCCCGGCCTGAACGCCGTCATCCGTGCCGCCACGCTGGCCGGCCTGAACCAGGGATGGGACGTCGTGGGCATCCGCGACGGGTTCAACGGCCTGATGACCCCGGACGACTACCCCGACGGTGGCGTGGTACCCCTCACCCGCGACGTCGTGCGCAACATCTCCCATCTCGGCGGCACGATCCTCGGCACCACCAACCGCGGAAACCCCACGGCGTACCCTACCCAGCAGCCCGACGGCACGTGGGTGGAGGTGGACCGTACCCAGGAACTGCTGGACCGTTTCGCCGAGCGGCAGATCGACGCGCTCATCACCGTGGGCGGCGACGGCTCGCTCACCATCGGCAGCCACCTGTGCAAGGCCGGGCTGCGGGTCATCGGCGTACCGAAGACGATCGACAACGACCTCGAGCGCACCACCCAGACGTTCGGCTTCGCCACCGCCGTGGAGTTCGCCACCGAATGCATCGACCGGCTGATCTCCACCGCCACGTCCCACGGCCGGGTGGTGGTGGTCGAGGTGATGGGTCGCTACGCGGGCTGGATCGCGCTCCACGCCGGGCTGGCGGGTGGGGCGCACGGCATCCTCATCCCGGAGATCCCCTACCGCCTCGAGCATGTCGCGGCGATGATCCGCCAGCGCGAGGAACGCGGCGCCAAGTTCTCGATCATCGTGGTGGCCGAGGGCGCTCGCCCGGTGGACGGCGCGTACACCCTGCTGGGCAAGGATGTCGGCGGGGCCGAGCGTCTGGGTGGTGTGGGCGAGAAGGTCGCCCAGGAGCTGTCCGTGCTGACCGGCAAGGAGGCCCGCACCGTGGTGCTCGGGCACCTGCTGCGTGGCGGTCAACCCGTGTCGTTCGACCGCCAGCTCGGGCTGCGCTTCGGTGCGGCGGCGGTGCGCGCGCTGGAGGACGGGCTGGACGGGGTGATGGTCTCGCTGGACCCGCCGACCGTCGCCTACGTGCCCCTGGCCGCCGCCATCGCCCGCTTGAAGACGGTGCCGCTGGACTGCGACACGATGCTGACGGCGCGGGACCTCGGCATCAACTTCGGGGACGTCCCACCGCTGGTCGAACGCTCCTAGCGCGTCGCGCTAGCGGTTGAGGTGGGTCACCACGTTCTCGGTGATCCGGCTCACCATGGTGTCGTCGAGGGCGTAGACCCAGTCGGTGGAGCCGATCGTGCAGACCGTGCCGCCTGCGTCGCCGAACGGCTTGCACGTCAGCATCACCGCGTTACCGTGGCGCACCCGGCGCAGCGAGTCCGTGGAGATGTCGCCGTACAGGCGCTCGGCCACGAACTCCAGGTCGCACTGGTCGTCGCTGGCCGCCACCGACGCCGGGTACTCGCCCTCGGCCAGGTTGGACGCCGGCGCCATGCCCACGATCACCGTGTGCGGCGCGGCGTCGGGCATCGCCGCGTAGGGCAGGCCGTAGTCGTCCATGCCCAGGCGCACGCCGACCACCTCATACCCGACGGCACCGTGGGCGGATCCGATCTGGTCGCCGTAGCGCAGGCCGGTGCCGTCCAGCATCCAGTGGTCGTCGCGGTACACGGTGAATCCGCCGGCGGCGCGGGGGGTGGCCTGCCCGAAGCGGGCGTACAGGCCGAACGCCGAGCCGCCGCCGACGAACCGCCACTCCGGCCGGCCCACCAGCGGGTCGCACCACATGCCGCTCATCGAGTGCTCGTCCGCCGTGCCGACCACGGGGTCGTCGCGGTGAGCGTTGTACTTGAACGCCGTCATGTCCCGCCCGCCCTCGTCGAAGCGCACCTGCCAGAACATCGTGTTGCCGCTGAGGCTGGCGTAGTTGCCGCCGCCCTTCACGTACGCCTCGATGCCGTCGCGCTGCGCGGCGGACCAGTACTCGTCGTGGCCGACGCCCATCACCAGGCGATACCCGTCCACCACCTCCGGATGGTCGGCGAGGTCGGACGACACGGCGTAGTCCAGCTCGATGCCGTTGCGCTCGGCCCATTCCACGAAGCGGCGCTCGTACGTCCACCACCCGGCGCTGCTCATGTAGCCGGGATAGCCGTGCTCGTTGCGGTACTCCTGGTAGGCGTAGCCGTCGGTGTCGGGCGTGTGACCGGGCGGGGCGACCGGGCTCTTGCGGTCCAACCCGTCCACGTGCTGGCGCACGAGCATGCCGCGCCCGAACGGCCGGTCGAAGCTGACCTGGTGCCCGCCGGTGTACAGGCTGCGCCCGCCCCAGTTGTTGTACGCGTTGTAGGTGTTGGTGGCCAGCACGAGCAGCGGGTTGCCCGTGCGCTGCTTGGCTCGCAGCACGAACATCGCGTACCCGTAGGCGCGCAGGTGCGACGCACCGTGGGCGTGCAGGGTCACCAGGTACATCCCGCTCGGCCAGTCCATGCTGGTGGGGATGGTGACGCCCACGGGCCAGTCGCACCCGTGGCTGTCGGCGTTCTCCGGGGTCGGGTGGGCGACGCCCGGCAGGTCGTCGGCGGCCCACAGCACGTCGCCGTTCCAGCGTCGCACCTCCACGCCGTAGCGCTCCACGGCGCACCAGGTGTGCAGGTTCACCGCCTCGCCGGGCAGGTAGCTCAGCCGGTCGCAGTACGCCTCGACCGCGTCGTAGTGGGTGACATCGTCGGCCATGCCGCTCACCGTAGCCCTGCCGGCTTCTCGGCCCGCTCCCTCCGTCCCGCTCGCCACGCAGCCTGTCGGCCCGCTCGCCGTGCCCCGCTTCCGCTTGCCCCGAGCCCGCTTGCCGCGCCCGCTCCCGCTTGCCCCGCTCGCCGTGCCCCGCTCGCCGTGCCCCGCTCGCCGTGCCCCGCGCCCGCTTGCCCCGAGCCCGCTCCCGCGCCGTTTGTGTCACGGCACAGAATTCAGCGTCACGGCACAGACGGTACGTACTTCTGTGCCGTGACCGTGAAGCCGGTGCCGTGACACAGACATCACGGGGAACGGGGTGGGGAGGGGCCGGGCGGACGGGGTGGTCAGTGGCCGGCGCGGAGGAGGCGGCCGGGGAGGGCGCCGGTGAACTCGTCGTGGTCGACGGTCTGGACGCCGTTGAGCCATGTGCCCACGTAGCCGCGGCCGTGCTGCACCAGGCGGCGGCCGTCGGCCGGCAGGTCATAGGCCATGCGCGGCACGTCGAACCCGAGGTGGTCGTAGTCGATCAGGTTCAGGTCGGCACGCATGCCCGGCGCCACCACGCCACGGTCGGCCAGGCCGTACAGCGCAGCGGTCTGCGAGGTCTGGCGGTGGACCACGTACTCCAGCGGCAGGGTGTCGCCGCGGCGGCGGTCCCGCGTCCAGTGGGTGAGCATGAACGTGGGCATGCCGCCGTCGCAGATGGCGCCACAGTGGGCGCCGCCGTCACTGAGCCCCATGCGGGTGTGCGGGTGACGGGTGACCGCCTCGGTGAACGACAGATCGCCATAGCTGTAGTTGAAGAACGGCGCGTAGAGCATCCCGTTGCCGCCGTCGGCCACGAGTTGGTCGAGGACCAGTTGCATGGCGGGGACGCCCATCCGTGATGCCTCGGCGGCGACGCTGTCCGACGCCGCCGGCTCGTAGTCGATGTCCTCGCCGTCCACCCGCCAGATGCGGCCGAGGTTGGAGAGCACGGCCTTCTGGAAGAACCCGCCGTCGTCCGGCACGTCCTCGATGATCCGCCGCCTGCGCTCCGGCTCCGCGAGTGCGGCCAGCCGTTCGGCCAGCGGCAGCGCAGCGACTTCCTGGTAGGCGGGGTGGAACAGCAGCGGGTGCACCGATCCCTGCAGGCAGTAGAGGATGCCGATGCTGCGGCCGGCCACCTGGGCGACGATCGGCAGGCCGTCGGCGTGGGCTTCGTCCAGCAGGCGCAGCACCTCGCGCCACACGTCGGGCGCCTGGTCCGGCTGGTTGAGGTTGACGCTGACCGGCTGGCCGGTGAGCGCAGCCACTCGGCGCATCCACGGCCACTCGTCGATCGGCAGGCGGGAGTGCTCCGGGGCGAACTGGAACAGGCCGCGCCCGACGCGGGCGATGGCCCCGGCGATGCCCAGCAGTTCCTCGGCATCGGCCGTGGTGCCGGGGACGAGCTCGCCGTCCTTCGTCTTGTGGATCGGGGTGCGGCTGGTGGTGAACCCGAACGCGCCGGCACGCAGGGCGTCCTCCACCAGCGCGGACATGCGGGCGATGTCGTCCGCCGTGGCCGCCTCGTTGCGTGAGCCTCGTTCGCCCATCACGTACACGCGCAGCGGGCAGTGGCCGATCTGCGAGCCGACGTCCATCACGCGGGGCATTGCCTCCAGCGCGTCGAGGTACTCGGGGTAGCTCTCCCACCCCCACTTCAGACCCTCGTGCAGGGCCGTGCCGGGGATGTCCTCCACGCTCTCCATCATCTCGATGAGCGCGGTGTGCAGTTCTGGCTTGGCCGGGGCGAACCCGACGCCGCAGTTGCCCATCATCACCGTGGTGACACCGTGCCAACCCGACGGCGTCATGTACGGATCCCAGGTGACCTGCGCGTCGTAGTGGGTGTGCATGTCCACCCAGCCGGGGGTCAGCAGCAGGCCGTCGGCCTCCACCACCCGGCCGGCAGCGGCGCCGGCAAGCGCACCTCCCGCCTCCACGGCAGTGATGGTCCCGCCGTCCACGGCCACGTCGGCCGCCCGGCCGGGCGCGCCGCTGCCGTCGACGAGGTGGGCGTTGCGGAAGATCAGGTCATGTGCCACGGGCGCGAGTCTCGCGCAGGGGCCCGGCCCGGTGGCTCAGCCGGGCACCCGCACCGCAGCCAGCGCGGCAGCATGCAGCAGGCCGTTGGACGACACCGCAGTGTCGCTCTCGAACGTCACCACATTGTTGCGGTCGGTGTACGTGCCGCCCGCTTCCTCGACCACGATCTTCACCGCGGCGTTGTCGTACGGCATCAAACCCACGGCGTCGATGGCGATGTCCACGGCCCCCTCGGCCACCAGCATGTGCTGCCAGAAGTCGCCGAAGCCTCGGGCCCGGTACGCGTCCTGTTGCAGTTGCACCAACTGCGGGGTGACGCCGAGCGCGTCCCAGCCGGAGGCGAACGTGACGCTGACCTGGGCCTCCGCCAGCGCGGCGACGGTTGACACCTGGCAGCGGCGGCCGTTGGCGAACGCGCCCAGCCCGCGGGCGGCCCACCACCGCCGGCCCATCGCCGGCGCGGCGACCACGCCCACGAGCGGGCCGTGATCCGCGTGGGTGAGCGCCACCAGGGTGGCCCACACCGGGATGCCGCGGACGAAGTTGGACGTGCCGTCGATCGGGTCCACCACCCAGCGCCACGGGGAAGAGGTGTCGCCGACCACGCCGTGCTCCTCGCCGTACATGCCGTGGTGCGGGCGGGCCTCCAGCACCCGCCGGCTGATGGCCAGCTCCGCGTTGCGGTCGGCCTCCGTCACCTCGCTGCGGTCGGCCTTGCGGGCCAGGCTGAACTCGCGGCTCTCGTAGAGCGGCATCGCGACGGCGTTGCCGAGATCGGCCAGTTCCTGCGCCAGTGCCAGCTCGGCGGCAGCGTCGAAGTCGGGGGGAAGCGTCACGCCGGAAGGGCTCACGCAGGCGAGGCTAGGCGGTCAGGCGTCGAGCGCCGCGTCGACAGCGGCGACGATGCCCGCAGCGTCCAGGCCCATCTGGGCGAGGATCTTCTCAGCGGAGCCCTGGGGGATGAACTTCGCCGGGATGCCCAGCACCTTCACCCGCGACTCGCACGAGAGCGCCGTCACCTGGTCGGCGATGGCGAAGCCGATCCCGCCCTCGCGGATGCCGTCCTCGCAGGTGACCACCGCGCGGTGGCGGGCGGCGTCGGCGATCATCGCCGGGTCCAGCGGCTGGCAGGAGCGGACGTCCCACACCGTGGCGTCGATGCCCCGTTCAGCCAGCATGGCGGCGGCCTTCTCGGCCTCCACCAGCATCTTGCCGACACCGAGCAGGGCCACCGAACCGTCGCCCTCCCGCGTGCGGCGGGCCAGCAGCCCGACCCCGACCTCGTGCTCGCCCACATGGTGTGCGGCGCCACGTGGCCAGCGAATGACGACCGGGCCTTCGTCGGCCAGGCCGATGGCGTCGTGCAGCATCACCTGGAGGTCCTCGGCGCTGGAAGGGGCGAGCACGCGCATGCCCGGCACCTTGGACAGCAGCGCCATGTCGTACACGCCGTGGTGGCTGGCGCCGTCCGGGCCGGTGATGCCGGCGCGGTCCAGGCAGAACACCACCGGCAGGCGGTGCAGAGCGACGTCGTAGACCACCTGGTCCCACGCCCGGTTGAGGAACGTGCTGTAGACGGCCACGACGGGCCGCAGCCCGCCCATGGCCATGCCGGCAGCACCGGTGACGGCGTGCTGCTCGGCGATGCCGACGTCGAAGAAGCGGTCCGGGAAGCGGGCCTGGAACGGCAGCAGGCCGGTGGGGCCGGGCATGGCCGCGGTGATGGCGACGAGGCGGGGGTCCAGCTCCGCCTCCTTGATGATGGCCTCGGCGAAGCTCTGCGTGTACCCGGTGACGACGGCGGGCGGCGGGCCGACCGCAGGGTCGAAGATGGGGGCGTCGTGGAGATGCTTCTCGTCGTCGTCCTCCGCCGGCGAGTAGCCGCGGCCCTTCTGGGTGAGGACGTGCACGACGATCGGCCCCTCGGCGGAGAGCTCGATGGCGTTGCGGAAGGAGTGCTCGAGCGCCTCGAAGTCGTGCCCGTCCACCGGGCCCACGTAGCGGACGCCGAGCGCCTCGAAGAAGCTCGGCGGCTGGAGGAACTCTCGCACCGCCGCCTTGAACGCATCCATGCCCTTCTCCGCCTGGGCGCCCACGTAGGGCAGGTCGCGGAGGAACTGCTCCAGCCGGCGCTGGCGGCGGACGTACACGGGGTTGAGGCGGATGTTGGTGAGGCTGTGGGACAGCTTCTCCTGGATGCGGTCCGGCAGGCTGGGGTGCTCCACCTGGGCCTTCTCCCGCTCCGTGGGCGTGGCGGTGAGCTTCGAGATGGTCGGCGCGTAGCTGCGGCCATTGTCGTTGAGGACGATGATGACCCGCTGGTTGCTGTGCCCGATGTTGTTGAGTGCCTCGTAGGCCATCCCGCCGGTCATCGAGCCGTCGCCGATGACGGCCACGATGTGCCGCACCGGGTCCGTGCCCAGCTCCCTGGCCACCGACAGACCGTAGGCGTACGACAGCACGGTGCTGGCGTGGCTGTTCTCGATGACGTCGTGGGCGCTCTCCTCGCGGTTGGGGTACCCGCTGAGGCCGCCCGCCTTGCGCAGCGATTCGAATTGCTGCTGGCGGCCGGTGACGATCTTGTGCACATAGGCCTGGTGGCCCGTGTCCCACAGGATGCGGTCCTCCGGCGAGTGGAACACCCGGTGGAGGGCCATCGTCAGCTCGACGACGCCGAGGTTGCTGCCCAGGTGGCCGGCGTTCTCCGCAACCGCTCGCACGATGAAGTCGCGGATCTCGCCCGCCAGCTCGGTGAGCTCGGGGTAGCTGAGATCGCGTAGGTCGGCTGGCTGCCGGATCTGGTGCAGGGGCATGGCGACGCCACGCTACCGCGGAGTAGGTTCGCCTGCGATGGCGCGGGATGCCTTTCCCGTCGGGGCGTCGGTCGTGCTCGACGCGTTCGACCAGGACCCCTACCCCTGGTACGCGCGGCTTGTGCGGGAGGAGCCCGTCAGCTGGGTGCCGGCGGCGGGCATGTGGTTCGTCACTTCGGCCGCGTTGGTGAAGGAGGTCCTGCGCGATGACGCGTTCGTGGTGGGCTTCCAGCGCAGCACGGTCCGCGACATCCTTGGCGACCACATGATGTCCACGGACGGCGACGACGCCCGCCGGTACAAACAGGCCCACCAGCCCCTCTTCCTTCCCGGGTTCGTCCGCGGCGCGGTGGAGCCGCGAATCACCACGGCGGCCCGCCGGCTGATTGCCTCGTTCCGCATCCGAGGCGAGTTGGAGTTGCGGTCGGGGTTCGCCAGCCGCCTGCCCGTGCTGGTGATGCTGGACATGCTGGGCCTGCCGGCCGATGACGAGCTGCTGCTGCGTCGCTGGTACGACGCACTGGAGGCGGCGCTGGCCAACACTGCGTTCGCCGAGCAACCACGCCTTCTCGGCCTGGCGGCCGCGGACGAGTTCCACCAGCACATC
Organism: Acidimicrobiaceae bacterium; assembly: GCA_020637295.1. Classification (GTDB taxonomy): domain Bacteria; phylum Actinomycetota; class Acidimicrobiia; order Acidimicrobiales; family Ilumatobacteraceae; genus UBA668. The sequence continues at coordinate 105,023 of JACJWF010000008.1, forward strand.
CATGCTGCGATCGCCGAGATCCGCGAGCAGCGCCGCCCCGGCACATTGCTGGACGACCTGGTGCACGCCGACCCTGCCGGGCCGAACGGACGCCTGACCGACGACGAGATCGCGCTGAACGCCGGGATCGTGCTGTTCGGCGGGATCACCACGGTGGAGGCGCTGATCCTCGACGCCGTGTGGGCCATCGGCGGCGCGCCGGACGGCCTGCGGCGGGCAACGGCCGACCCCACGGCGACGGTGCGGGCGGTGCACGAGACCGTCCGCTGGGCGGCGCCGGTGCAGGCGGCGCACCGTATGGCGGCTGCGGACAGGGAGGTCGGTGGGGTGACGATCCGTGCGGGGGAGATGGTGTCGTGCGTGCTGGCGGCCGCCAACCGCGACCCCGCGGTGTTCGACCGGCCGGACGAGTTCGACCTCGACCGCCACAACGCCCACCAGCACATCGGCTTTGCCGCCGGCCAGCACCACTGCCTCGGCTCCCACTTGGCGATCGCCGAGGGGCGCATCGCGCTGACCGAACTGGTGGCCGGCTTGCCGGGTCTGCGGTTGGACGCCACCCGCCCGGCCACCCTGCGGGGCAGCGAGTTCCGCCAGCCCGACCACCTGTGGGTGGTGTGGGATACGGTCGCCGCATGACCCTTCCCTCGTACCAGGAGCTCCCTCGGCGTGGCGGGCTGCCTGCGGCCTGGGGCGTGTGGGGCGGCGACGGGGACGCCGACTTCTTCGGCTGCCTCAACATGCTGACGCCGGAGCGCGTGGTGGCCGCGGCCGGCCTGGTGCGCAAGGGTGCCGTGTTCGCGCTGAACTGGAGCATGGGCCTGCCCGACCCGCCGCTGTTCGGTCGCCAGCCCTTCACCCACGAGGTCACCGGGCACGACGCGTCCACCAGCCACGACGACGTGCTGCACAACTGGAACACCCAGTCCAGCAGCCAGTGGGACGGCTTCCGGCACATCCGCAACCACGCCGCCCGCGCCGACGAGCCGGGAAGCGGTCACTTCGCCGGCGTGGAGGACGCCGACCACGGCATCGACCACTGGGCCCGCCGCGGTCTGGTCGGCAGGGCCGTGCTGGCGGACATCGCACGCTGGCGGGAGTCCATCGGCCGCCCGCTGCAGTACGACGCGTCGGACCCGATCGACGCCGACGAGATCGGCCAGTGCCTGGCCGCCCAGAGCACCGTGCTGCAGGAGGGCGACGTCCTCCTGGTGCGCACCGGCTGGGTCGGCTGGTACGAGGGGCTGGACGCAGATGCCCGGGCCGCGCTCGCCGAGCCGGGCGCCCTGGCCACCCCGGGCTTCCGCAGCGGCGAGCACCTGGCCGAGTACCTGTGGGACCTGCACATCGCCGCCATCGGGTGCGACAACCCGGCCGTCGAGGTGTGGCCGCCGGGCGCGCTCAGCACCCCGGAGCACGAAGCCGAGGTGCGGGCCGAGCCGAGGCGCCTGCACGAGATCTTCACCCACACCCTGCTGCTGCCGATGCTCGGCCTGCCGCTGGGGGAGATGTGGACGCTGGAGGCTCTGGCTGCCGACTGCGCCGCCGACGGCCGCTACGAGTGCATGTTCACCTCTGCCCCGCTGAACCTGCCCCACGGCGTGGCCAGCCCGCCCAACGCGCTGGCGATCAAATAGGAGGTCGCGCCGGCCCGCCGGCCCGCCGCCCCTGGCCCGCCCGCCCGCCGCCCCTGGTCGACCCATCCGAGTGCTGACCCCGACCCCGGGGTGCGAGTACGCACTCGGATGCGGTCTGGCACTCGGGTCGGTGGCCTGGCACTCGGGTCGGTGGTCTGGCACTCGGGGAGGCTCGACTCGCCGGCGGCCGGCCAGGTGGGGTGAGACTGCCGGCATGCACAACTCGCAGTCAGATCTCAGCGGCCAGGTCGCGCTCGTCACCGGGGGTGCCACGGGCATCGGGTTGGCCTGCGCCGCACACCTCGCCCGCGATGGCGCGGCCGTCGTGCTGGCCGGCCGCCGGGCCGGGAAGCTGGAGGAGGCCGCGGGCGCGTTGCGCGACGGTGGTGCTCCAGAGGTGCACACGGTGGTGTGCGACGTGACGGACGAGGCTGCCGTCCAGGCGGCGTGCGCCGTGGCCGACGGGGTGGGGCGGTTCACGATGGTCGTGGCCAACGCCGGCACGGGCGCGGCCGCCCCGCTGCACCTGACGACCGTGGAGGAGTGGAACTTGGTGCTGGCCACCAACCTCACCGGGGCGTTCCTCACCATGAAGCACGCGACGGTGCCGCTGGCGCGCAACGGCGGCGGGGCGATCGTCGCCGTGTCGTCGATCGCCGGCCCTTTGACCCACCGCTACATGACGCCGTACTGCGTGTCCAAGGCCGGGCTGGAGATGCTGGTCCGCCAGGTGGCCGACGAGCTCGGCTCGGTGGGCATCCGGGCCAACGCGGTGCGGCCCAGCCTGGTGCCGACGGACATCTCGGTGGGCCTCACCGGCAGCCCGCAGATCGTCGAGGACTACCTGGACCAGATCGCTCTCGGCCGCCTCGGCACGGTGGACGACATCGCCTCGGCGGTGCGCTTCCTGCTCGGCCCGGAGAGCTCGTGGATCACCGGCCAGTGCATCGGCACCGACGGCGGCCACACCCTGCGCCGCGGCCCCAACCTCACGCCGCTGATGGAGATGGTGATGGGCGACGCCGCCCATCCGGGCTGAACGTCGGGCTGGTTACGCTGCCGCCCATGCGACGCTCCTTCGCCGTTCAACTCGCCGCCGCGGGGTCCTTGCTCGCCCTCGCGGCGTGCGGAGGCGGGTCGTCGTCCAGGGCGACGACGGTGCCTGGCTCGGCGACATCGCCGAGCACGACGGCCGCCCCGATTGCGACCGATGCGACCGCTCCCGGCGTGCCGGATGCCATCACGGTCACCGGGGAGGACGGCAGTGTGTGGAGCTTGCAACTGGACGGCTATCTGCATGGGGTCAACACGACAGGACGAACGGATCAGCCATGTGTCACCGTCGTCGGCTCGATGACGCTCGTCGATGCTCCCGATGGGTGGTCCGGCCTGGCGGCCGATGCCACGATCGAGGTGATCGCCGGCGACAAGACCGTGAAGTACAAGCCGTTCGTCCGCTGCGACCTCGACGAGCCGGCCAGCCTCAGTGCGTTCTTTGCATTGGTCGGCGACATGCTGCCCGGCGCTTCGCGTGACTTCGTGGCCAACTTCGTGATCACCGAGAAGGTGGTCGACGCGGCCCCCGTGCTGCGACTGCACAATTCGGTCGACGAGGTGAGGGTGGACCTTGCGCCGCTGACTGCGCTACCGCAGGCGCGGCCCGTGGAGATCGGTGCGGTCACCGCGCCGCTCGAGCCCGTGGGGACCACGACGGAATGGCGGGACGGTGAAGTCGGCGCACGCTACGAGATCACCGTGGCAGGGGTGCAGATGGTCCAGTCGGCCGACGGGTGGTGCGTCGTCGTGTACGCCTGGGCGACGCTTCCCGATGGTGGCGGACGGTTGCGGCAACGTCCCCGGCTGATGGCGGATGGGTGGGCGCCCGGTGACGACGTGGTGGGTCCGGCGGGTGACTGCCTTCCCCCGACCGCCGACGCGTTCTGGCGCACCTTGACCTCAGAGCCCGTCGATCCGGGCGGGTCGGTCTCGTTGGCGATCCAGGTCGAGTTCACCGAACGGCCGACCCTCCAGGCGATCCTGCAACCACAGGGCGAGGGCCCAGACCTCGAGTGGGTCTGGGTGGGGCCGGTGCTCGTCGACTCGCCGCCGCCACGCCCGTCGTGACCGATCCCCGGGCGAGCCGTTCGATCTGGCGAACGACAATGTTCGTTGCACCACGCCGCAACACTTCTTGTCGCTGAGCAGGTCCCAACCCTCCCGCCGGCACCGCCCATCGTCGAGCCCGTTCGACTCGCCGCCGCCACCACCTGCCGCGTGAGACTGCCCCCATGCAGACCTCGCTCTTCGACCTCACCGGCCATGTCGCCCTCGTCACCGGCGGCAACAGCGGCATCGGCCTCGGCATGGCGGAGGCGCTGGCCCAGCACGGGGCGTCCGTGGCCATCTGGGGCACCAACCCGGCGAAGAACGCCGCCGCCGCCGAGCGGTTGAGGGCAATCGGCAACCCGGTGCTGGACCTGGTGTGCGACGTCGGCGACCACCAGGCCGTGATCGACTCGATGCAGGCCACGGTGGCCGAGCTCGGCCGGCTGGACTCCTGCTTCGTCAACGCCGGCGTCGGCGGGCAGGCGCCGAGCTTCGCCGAGATGAGCGAGGAGGAGTGGCACCGCGTGCTGCGGGTGAACCTGGACGGCGCGTTCTACACCGCCCAGGAAGCGGTGAAGCACATGAAGGGGCAGGACCCGCAGGGTGGGTCGATCGTGTTCACCACCTCGGGTTCGGCGTTCTACGGCCAGCAGCGCGGCCAGCACTACGGCGGCAGCAAGGCCGCCATCAACGCGATGATGAAGGGAATCGCGGTGGAGCACGCCCGCCACGGCATCCGCTGCAACTCGGTGCTGCCGGGCTGGGTCGAGAGCGACATGACCGCGCCGGCGCTGGGCTGGGACACGTTCGTGCAGAAGGTGATGCCGCGCATCCCCATGCGTCGGTGGGGTGTGCCGGCCGACTTCGGGGGCATCGCTGTCTACCTCGCCAGCCGGGCCAGCTCCTGGCACACCGGCGACATCATCACCCTCGACGGTGGCTACCACTCCTTCTGAGCGTCCGGTACGGTTCCGCCGCATGAAGCGGCTGGTGGGCGTCCTGGTCGTGCTGGCGGTCATGGCGGGCTGCTCCGACGACCCACAGCAGCCAGTGGCAACGGGAACCGTCGCCCCGCCCAGCACGCCGGTGCCCACCAGCGCTCCGGTGTCCACGAGCGCCGTGACGACCTCGACCGCCCCAGCGCAGTCGTTGCAGTTCACCGGCGTGCACGACCGTGCCGGCTCGCTGTGGGACATCGAACTGCTCGGGGTGGTCACCGGCCTGGTGTCCCCGGGGGTCAACCCCCGGTCGAGGACCCAGCCGCCCTGCTTGGCGCTCGTCGTGCACGCGACGTACATCGGCACGGCACCGCTCGGAAGTGCCGACAACCTGTCGCTTGGCAGCACCGATGGCGGAGGTCGTGGGATTCCTGGCGCCTGCATCCCAGACGACATCGAGTTGCAGCACGACTACGCGCTCATCACCCCTGGCACCTCGGTCATCGCCACGTTCGGAATGATCGAGTTCGAGCAACCCCTTCCGGACGTGGAGGAGATCTACGTCCGAGATCCGACGGCCGACACCACGGACTCCCGCACCATCGCGGTGGCGCCGTCCGTCAACCTGCCGGCGACGACCATCGGTCCGGATCCGTCGCCGCTCGCCGACCCGACGACCCCGATCCTGCACGAGGCCGCCGACGGCACCGTCACGATCACGATCGTCGGCATGTGGCCGGAGCCCGTGTCTGGCGGGACCTGCTGGCACCTGGCCGCGACGTTCACCGTGTCGGAGGAAGTCCACGCCATCACGGTGGAGGCCGTCGATCCGCCGTACATCGTTGCCGCCGGCAGGGTCCGTTGGTGGGACTACTGCGGTTCCGGCGGCGCGCCCGGTGACCCGGTCGACCCCGACCTGATCTGGTACCAGCCGGGTACCACCTACGGGATGGGCTGGTCCTACTTCCTTCCGGATGGGGTGGCTCCGCAGGCCATCCTTCCGAGTCTCGCCGAGCCCGCCCCGGAGTTCGTTGCCATCAACTTCCTCGACGGTCCGCCACCGCCGCCGTAGGCGCCAGCGGTCCCGCCGATGGCAGGCCGTCGCGGGGTGAAGTGGAACACTGGCGCCATGACGACTCACATCGCCACGACTCGGGTGGACGGCCACGCCGGGCAGCAGGCGGTCGCCGCGCTGATGGCGTTCGGCACCGACACCATGTTCACGCTGAACGGTGGCCACATCTGGCCGCTGTACGACGCCGCCCGCGACCAGGGCATGAAGGTGGTGGACACTCGCCACGAGCAGACGGCCACGTTCGCCGCCGAGGCCTACGCCAAGCTCACCCGCAAGCCCGGCTTCGCCGCGCTCACCGCCGGGCCGGGCATCACCAACGGCACGTCGGCCATCACGTCGGCATGGTTCAACGGGTCGCCGCTGGTCGTACTCGGCGGGCGGGCGCCGGAGCAGCGGTGGGGCGCCGGCTCGCTGCAGGAGTTCGACCACGTGCCCGTCATGGCGCCGATCACCAAGCACGCCGCCACGGTGAAGGACGCCACCCAGGCCGGCGCCGCCGTGCACGCCGCCGCCCGGCTGAGCATGACCCCGCACCGCGGCCCGACGTTCCTCGACTTCCCGCTGGATCTCTTCGGCCCGAGCGCCGGCGACCTGCCCGAGGTGGACGAGTGCGTCGGCCTCGGCGTGGCGCCCGATGCCGACGCTGTCGCGACGCTGGCCCAGATGATCGCCCAGGCCGAGCGCCCGGCGTTCATCGTCGGCAGCGACGTCTACTGGGACGGCTCGTGGGAGGCCCTGCGCGCCGCCGCCGAGCATCTCGGCGTGCCGTGCTTCTTCAACGGCCTCGGCCGCGGCACCCTGCCCGCCGACCACCCGCTGGCGTTCCTGCGCACCCGTGGCCTGCTGAAGGCCCGGGCCGACCTGGTGGTGGTGCTCGGCACGCCGTTGGACTTCCGCCTCGGCTTCGGCCGCTTCGGCAACGCCACTGTCGCCCACGTGGTGGACAGCGAGGCCCAGCGCGCCAAGCACGTGCAGGTGCACACCGTGGCGGGGGACTCCAACCTCGTGTTCCGCGCCCTGGCCGACTACACCGGCCCGCGCACCGACCACGCCGGCTGGGTGGAGGAGTTGCGCGCCGCGGAGGAGAAGGGCCGCGCCGCCGACGCCGAACTGCTGGCCGCCGACAGCGCCCCCATCAAGCCCAGCCGCATCTACGGCGAGCTGGCACGGCGGATGGAGCGCGACGCCGTGGTGATCTGCGACGGCGGCGACTTCGCCTCCTACGCCGGCAAGTTCGTCGAGGTGTACGAGCCCGGCTGCTGGCTGGACACCGGCCCCTACGGCTGCCTCGGCAACGGCCCCGGCTATGCGATCGCGGCCCGCACGGTGCGGCCGTCCAGCCAGATCGTGCTGCTGCTCGGCGACGGTGCCGCCGGCTTCAGCCTGATGGACGCCGACACGATGGTGCGCCACGGTCTGCCCGTGGTGATGGTGGTCGGCAACAACGGGATGTGGGGGCTGGAGAAGCACCCGATGCAGGCCATCTACGGGTGGGACATGGCCTGCGACCTGCAGCCCGGCTGCCGCTACGACGAGGTCGTGCGGGCACTCGGCGGCGCCGGCGAGACCGTCACCTCACCGGCCGAGATCGGCCCGGCCCTGGACCGCGCCTTCGCCGCCGGCGTGCCCTACATGGTGAACGTGGTCACCGACCCGAGCGACGTCTACCCCCGCACCAGCAACCTCGGCTGAGGATCGGACGCAGCGAACTCCCAAGTTGGCGCTGAGTGGCGGTGGTACCGCACCTCACCGCCAACTTGCACGAGACCTTCCCCAAGTTGGCGTTGAGTGGCGGTAGGACCGCACCTCACCGCCAACTTGTCGGCGGGTGGGCGAGCACGGGCGGCGCCGATATGGTGCGGACAGCTTCCCCCGATCTGTACGACGCGCCTCGACGGCGCCGTTCCCAGGGGAGGCACCGTGCCCGCCTTCAACCATTCCGTCGCGACCTGGTTCCACGACCATCACGGCATTGCATCGACGGCTGAACTGATCGCACTCGGCGTCGGGCGGCAGCGGCGTCGTGAACTCCTCGCTGCAGGGGTGCTGGAGCGGCTGTTCGAGGGCGTGTACCACTTGACGTCGTCGCCGCTCACGTTTGAAGCCCGCTGCCGTGCCGTGTGCGTCGCCGACGAGTCGCTGGTGTTGTGCTGCTTCACCGCCGGCGCATTGATGGGGTTGCGGAAGTGCGGCACGAAGTGGCTGCACTGCACCACCGGTCGGAGGGCCAAGCCGATCGGCCCATCGGTGAAGGTCCACCGCACTCGCCTCGAGCTCACGGACCACATCGTGACGAGGGACGACGGCATCCGCCACACCGATGCCGTGCAGACGTTCTTCGATCTGGCCCGTCACACGGGCGACCTTGCGCTGCGTTCGATCGGCGAGCAGATCATCGCGGATGGCCTGGCCACCCACGAGGAACTGGCCGACCGTGTGAGCAAGGTGGCGTCTCGCGGGCGACCCGGCAGTGGCCGAGCCGTGCGCGTGATTGCCGAGCGGTCACCCGTCGGAAAGGCCGCCGACTCCGACGACGAGGTGGTGCTGCTCCACGCGCTGCATGGCGCCGGGCTGATGGAGTTCGTCCGTCATCCGCCGGTGCAGCTGCGCACTGGCGACGTGGTGCACCCGGACCTCGGCGTGCCGGACGTGGGCTTGTACGTCGAGGTCGACCACCCCACCTGGCACAACACCGCCGAACAGGCCGCGTACGACAAGTGGCGCGACTTCGAGATCCGGCTGCTGGGAGGCGAGGTGGAGCGCATCCCCAGCGGCTGGCTCACGCACTCGCTCGACACGGTCGTCGCCGACCTGGCCGAGCGCCTCCGCCTCCGCCGCCTCCAAGTTGGCGTTCAGTTGCGGTAGGACCGCACCTCACCGCCAACTTGCCGAGGGTTGCCCACAAGTTGGCGTTGAGTGGCGGTAGGACCGCATCTCACCGCCAACTTGGGCGTCGGGCGCTGCGGCAGTTACGGGGTGGCGCAAACGCTGCCGGGGGCGGGGATGACGTTGCCCTGGGCGTCGAGGTCGAAGTACGGGGACTCCACCTTGATGTAGTCGGGCACCATGTCGGCTTCGGAGATCACCTGCGGGTTCTCCAGCAGCAGGTAGCTCTCCACCGCCAGTTCGAAGACCCGGCGGTTCTCCACGCAGTTGGCATTCGAGGCGTTCTGGATGGACTGGGCGCCGTCGCGGGCGTCCTTGGCCTGCTGGCAGGCAGCGAGTGCGGGCACCAGAAGGGGGACGGCGAGCAGGGGAAGCAGTCGTCGGGCGGTCATTGTGTCTTGTCCATGAATCGGTCGACCTCCACCAGGACGCGGGTGACCTTTCCTGCAGCCACCAGCCCTTTGGTATCGGACGCCGAAACCATGAACGTGAGCCTCCGCCCCTCGATTTTCTCGAGGACGGCCTCCGCCTCGACCTCGCCGCCGACGGGCGTCGGCTGCAGATGGTCCAGTTGCACCCGCATTCCCACCGTCGTGCACCCCTCGGCGAGGTGCCCGGCCAGGGCGGCGCACGTGGCCTGCTCGCACAGAGCGATCACGCGCGGGGTGGCCAGCACCAGGACCGACCCGGACCCCATGGCCACCGCCGTGTCGGCGTCGGTGACCACGAGTCGAGCGGTGCCTTTCAGGCCGACCACTGCACTCACGGCGAGCAACGCTACTGCCGCCGCCGCCCCGAACCACGAACCCGTGGACGGCCCCGGACCCGCACGGCGACGGGCTGGGTAGGCTCCGGCCCCATGACGCAAGCGGCAATGATCGACCAGGACGTGCTGGAGCGGGTGCTCGCTGCGGCCGTCCGCACCGGCGCCGAGTTCGCCGAGGTGTACGCGGAGGACAAGCGGTCCAGCTCCATCGGGCTGGACGACGGCAAGGTGGAGCAGGTCACCAGCGGGCGCGACCGAGGCGCCGGCATCCGCGTGGTGAAGGGCGACACCACCGGCTTCGCCCACACCGCCGACCTCACCGAGCGCGGCCTGCTGGCTGCCGCCGAGGCCGCCGCAGCCGCTGCCAGCCAGGGCGACGGTGGCACCCGCACCATCGCCCTCACCCGTGCCGGCACCCGCACCGTCAGCCCGGTGGAGCGCTACCCGGACGACGTACGCAAGGCCGACAAGGTGGCCGTCCTGCAACGCATCGACGGCACCGCCCGCAGCGTGCCCAAGAGCCAGCACGGCAACATCGTGCAGGTCAGCGCCGGCTACGCCGACAGCCGCAAGCACATCCTGGTGGCCAACACCGACGGCGTGTTCGTCACCGACGAGCAGGTGCGCACCCTCCTGCGCATGACCGTGGTGGCCGACGGCGACGCCGGCATGCAGACCGGCTCGCAGAGCGCCGGCCACACGATGGGCTTCGAACTCATCGACAAGGTGGACGTGGAGGCCCTGGCCCGCGACGCGGCCCGCATCGCGCTCACCAAGCTGAACGCCCGCCCGGCCCCCAGCGGGGCGCTACCGGTGGTGATCAAGAAGGGCAGCGGTGGCGTGCTGTTCCACGAGGCCTGCGGGCACGGCCTGGAGGCCGACCTGGTGGCCAAGGGTGGCAGCGTCTACCGGGGCAAGCAGGGTGAGCTGGTTGCCAGCCCGCTGGTGACCCTGGTGGACGACGGCACGATGACCGGCGAGTGGGGTGCCATCGGCTTCGACGACGAGGGCCACCCCAGCCAGTACAACGTGCTGATCGAGAACGGCGTGCTCACCGACTACATGTGGGACTTCCTGCGGGCCCGCAAGGAGGGCCGCCGCCAGAGCGGCAACGGCCGGCGCCAGAGCTACCAGCACCTGCCGATGGTGCGGATGACCAACACCTACGTGTTGAACGGTGCTGAAGACCCCGACGACATCGTCCGCGCCACCGACTACGGCGTGTACGTCGCCAAGCTCGGCGGCGGCAGCGTCAACACGGCCAGCGGCGACTTCGTGTTCGGCATGACCGAGGCCTACCTCATCGAGAAGGGCGAGATCACGGAGCCGTTGCGCGAGGGCAACCTGATCGGCAACGGGCCGCAGGTGCTGCGCGACATCGACCTGCTGGGCAACGACTTCGCCATGGGCAACCCGGGCACGTGCGGCAAGGACGGCCAGGGCGTGCCCGTGGGCGACGGCCAGCCGACCCTGCGGGTGAAGAGCCTCACCATTGGGGGCACGGCGGCATGAGCGGGGGAGAGGAACTGCTCGCGCTGGCGGAGCGCGTGGTCGCCCAGGCCCTGCCGGGCGAGCAGGTGGAGGCCTTCGTGTCGCGGGACTGGGAGACCGACATCCGCGTCTACGAGGGCGAGGTGGAGCACTTCGTCAGCGCCCAGAGCGAGGGCATCGGCATCCGGGTCATCCGCGACGGGCGCACCGGGTTCGCCTACGCCGGCACGCTGGATGCGGACGCCATCGCCGAGGTGCTGGCCGAGGCTCGGGACAACGTCACGTTCGGCACGCCCGACGAGTTCGCCGCGCTGGCCGAGCCCGACGGTGTCGACGTGGTGGAGCAGGAGTTGTGGAGCGACGCGCTCGCCGCCTGCCCGACCGACCGCAAGATCGAACTGGCCAAGGAGCTGGAGCGGATGGCGCTGGCCGCCGACGGCAGGGTCCGCATCGAGGACAGCAACTACGCCGACGTCGCCGCCGAACTGGCCGTGGCCACCACGACCGGCATCCGCCGCAGCGGGCGGGAGAACGGCTGCTACGTCAGCGTCGGCACGCTGGCCGACGACGGCGAGGAGAGCCACACCGGGTTCGGGTTCAGCGTCGGCCGCTCGCCCGACGACTTCGACCTGGCCAAGGCCGCCCGGGAGGCGGCGGAGCGGGCCACCCGGCTGATCGGTGCGATCAAGCCGCAGAGCCGCCGTACCACCGTCGTGTTCGACCCGTTCGTCACGGCGATGCTGCTCGGCGTGGTGTCCAGCACCCTCAACGGCGAGGCCGTGGCCAAGGGCCGCAGCCTGTTCAAGGACCGCGTGGGCGACCAGGTGGCCAACCCGCTGGTCACCCTGGTGGACGACCCCACCAACCCGCTGGCCTACACCGCCACCGACCTGGACGGCGAGGGCCTGGCCGCCCGCCGCAACGTGCTGATCGACGGCGGCGTGCTGCAGGGCTTCGTGCACAACAGCTACAGCGCCCGCCGCATGCAGACCCGCAGCACCGGCAACGCGGTGCGCGGCGGGTTCAAGGGCACGCCTGGCGTCGGTTGCCTGGCGCTGCAGCTGAACCCTGGCACCCGCACCCAGGCGGAACTGGTGGCCGACGTGGAGGACGGCATCCTCGTCCAGTCCGTCCAGGGCCTGCACAGCGGGGTCAACCCGATCAGCGGCGACTTCTCGGTCGGCGCGTCCGGCCTGTCGATCAGCGGCGGTCAGCTCGGCGCGCCGCTACGGGAGTTCACCATCGCCTCCACCCTCCAGCGGATGCTCCTCGACGTCGTCGAGGTGGGTGGCGACGTGGACTGGCTGCCCATGCGCTCCGCCGGCGTCAGCCTGGTCATCCGCGACCTCACCCTCTCCGGCGCCTGACGGGCCTGCGGCCAGCGCCGGCACCAGCGGCGGCGAGTCCCGCCACCCGCCCTCGCCCTCGCCGTGCCGACCCACGGCGGTCCGCCATCGGACCCTCCTTCTGAGCCCATCCGAGTGCCTACTCCGACCCCGGGGTCGGAGTAGGCACTCGGATGAAGGCTGGGACTCGGGTGGGGGCGCTGGCACTCGGGTGGGGGCGCTGGGACTCGGGTCGGGGGCTGGCACTCGGACCCGGGGACCCAGGGGGGACGGGCGAGGTCAGGGGGTGAGGACTTCGTCGATGGGGCGGCAGCGGATGCCGAGGGACTCGGCCAGGGAGGGGTCCAGGACCACCCGACCGGGGCGGGTGAGGCCGGACTCGGCGAGCGATGCAGTGGGCACGCGGTCGGGGTCGAGGCCCATCCAGTCGGCGAAGGTCCGGGCCAGGTCGGCGCGGCTCAGTACGTTGCGGGCGGCGACGTGCAGCGGCCCGCGCAGGCCCTGCATGCCGGCCACCTGCACCAGCGCGGTCGCCACGTCGGCGGCGTGGGTGGGGCAGCGGTACTCGTCGGTGAAGAAGCGCATCGCCTTCCGCCCGGCCAGCACGTCGGCCACGTCCTCCTGCGGCCGGCCCAACCTGCCCGTCCCGTAGAGCAGCGACGCCCGCACCAGCAGGGCTGCCGGGTAGGCAGTGGCCACGGCTGACTCGGCCTCGGCCTTCCACCGGCCGTAGTCCAGCGTGGCGTCGGGCGCATCGGCCTCCGTGTACGGCTCCGCCCGCCCTGCGAACACCATGTCCGTCGACATGTGCACCAGCCGTGCGCCGACGGCCGCCGCGGCGGCGGCCACGTGGCGCGAGCCGTCCACGATCACCCGGCGGTCGTCGGGCCGGTAGGCGAGGTGCACGACGGCGTTCGGCTTCCACGTGCGGATCTCGTCCTGCACGTGCTCATTCCGCCGGATGTCGAACGCCTGGCTGCCCGGCGCCAGTAGCTCCCACCCGCCGGCTTCGGACGCCTCCACCAGGTGCCGGCCGAGGAACCCCGACGCGCCGGTGACCATCATCAGCCGCTTCCGCCCGGTCCACCGCCGCACCCGCGTCGTCACATCGGACACCCTACGGCGGTACGGTGACTGCTCGTGCCCGCCCCCCACGCCTCCGCCGTCGAGCGGCACCCCCATCTCGCCGAGCCCCTGCCGGCTGGGTGGGTGCGGGTGGACCTGCACAGCCACACGATGTGGAGTGGCGACAGCACCACGACGCCGGAGGAAGTGGAGGAGGCCGTCATCGCCGCTGGGCTGGACGTGCTGTGCATCACCGACCACCACGCCATCAAGGGCGCCGCCGAACTGGCCGGCCGCCTGCCGTGCCGGGTGATCGTGGGCGAGGAAATGCGCACCCACCACGGCGAGATCATCGGCCTGTTCCTCACCGAGCGCATCCCGTTCGGCATCCCGCCCGCCGAGGCCGCCGAGGCCATCCGCGCCCAGGGCGGCGTGGTCTACGTGCCCCACCCGTTCGACCCGATGCGCCGCAACATGGCCGCGCCGGCGCTGCACGAACTGGCCGAGGCCGGCCTCCTCGACGCGGTCGAGACCATCAACGCCAAGACCTCCCTCGCCAGCCTGAACCGCCGGGCCGCCGAGTTCGCCGAGCAGTTCGACCTGGCCGCCGGCGCCGGCAGCGACGCCCACGTGCCGCTGGCGCTCGGCTCCGCATACGTGGAGATGCCGGACTTCGACGGCCCGCAGGACTTCCTGGCCAAGCTGCGCCAGGGCCGGGTGGTCGGCCACCACTGGGACCAGCCCCGCCCGTGGAGCCCGCGCATCCTCCCCAGCGTCACGATCGAATAGCGGTACCCGGAAGGACCCCACTCGCGAATGCCCATCATCCACGCCATCGTCCTCGGCCTCGTCCAGGGCCTGAGCGAGTTCCTCCCCATCTCCTCCAGCGGACACCTCCTGCTCGTGCCCTGGCTGTTCAACTGGAACGACTTCGCCGACGCGTCGATCGAGAAGGCATTCGACGTCGCCCTGCACATCGGCACGCTGGTGGCCGTCGTCGCCTACTTCCGCAAGGACCTCGTGGTCTATGTGCGCGACGGGGTGCGGATGGTGGTGCGCCGGCAGCGCCCCTCCACACTTGAGGGTCGGTTGGCGTGGCTGCTGGTGCTCAGCGCCCTGCCTGCGGCGGCCGCGGGCGCCCTGTTCGAGAGCTTCATCGACGAGAAGCTGGGCACGCCCACCATCATCGCCATCTCGCTGATCGTGTTCGGCGTGCTGCTCGGCTGGGCCGACCGGCGCGACGGCCACCGCGATCTGCCGGAGTACACCAAGGACGACGCGCTGAAGATCGGTGCCGCGCAGATCCTGGCCCTCAATCCGGGCACCTCGCGCAGCGGCATCACCATGACGGCGGCCCGCCTGGTGGGCTTCCACCGCGACGCCGCGGCAAGGGCCAGCTTCCTGATGGCCATCCCGGTCACCGCCGGCGCCGTCGCCTACAAGATGCTCAAGCTGGCCAAGGACGGCATCCCGGATGGCCTCGGCGTGCCGATGGTCGTCGGCATCATCACGTCGGCGATCTCCGGCTGGCTGGCGGTGTGGGGCACGATCCGCCTCGTGCGGACCCGCACGTTCATGCCGTTCGTCGTCTACCGGGTCGGGCTCGGCGTGCTCGTGCTGGCCCTCATCGTCACGGGCGTACGCTGACCGGATGGCGATCGACCGGCACACCGACGGGGACGTCGTCGTCCAGACCGTGCCGCTGGGCTTCCAGTGGCCGACGGCGGACCCCTACCTGTTCTGCGTCCACCACCTGGACCACTACCCGGCGGGCAACGGCGACTTCGGCCCCGCCGCCTCGCTGGCCGGCCGCAACATCGGCAGCGACTTCGAGCCCCGCGACGGCTGGCGGATGTACCACGGCAGCACCGTGCCCGGCTTCCCCGAGCACCCCCACCGCGGCTTCGAGACCGTCACCTTCGCCCGTCGCGGCTACATCGACCACAGCGACTCCCTGGGTGCCGCCGCCCGCTTCGGCCGCGGTGACGTGCAGTGGATGACGGCCGGCCGCGGGGTGGTGCACAGCGAGATGTTCCCGCTGCTCTCGCCGGAGGGTGACGGGGCCAACACCGTCGAACTGTTCCAGATCTGGATGAACCTGCCGGCCGCCGACAAGATGGTCGAGCCGTACTTCACCATGCTGTGGGCGGAGCAGATCCCCGTCCACGAGCACACGGACGCTGCGGGTCGCACCGCCACCGTCACGGTCATCGCCGGCCAGTTCGAGGGGCTCACCCCGCCGGCGCCGCCGCCTTCGTCCTGGGCATCGCGCCCGGAGGCGGACGTGGCCATCTGGCATGTCGTGCTGTCGCCCGGCGGCGAACTGGCCCTGCCGCCCGCCCGCGGTGGGGACGACACGCGCCGCGTCCTTTACGTCTTCGAGGGGTCCGTGTCCGTCGACGGCACCACGGCCGGCACGGACACCGGCGTCGTCGTCCAGGGCGGTGTCGCAGCACCGCTGGCCGCCGGGCCGGAGGGCGCCGAGGTCCTCGTGCTGCAGGGCCGGCCGATCGGCGAGCCCGTGGCCCAGTACGGCCCGTTCGTGATGAACACCCGAGCCGAGATCGAGCAGGCGTTCACGGACTACCGCCGTACCGGCTTCGGCGGCTGGCCGTGGGACCGGCCGGACCCCGTGCACCGCGATGCCGGCGCAGCCCGCTTCGCCCGCCACGCGAGCGGCCGGGTGGAGCGCCCGGCGGCGCTGGCTCAGCCGGCGGGCGAGGGCGGCGCGGCGGCAGCGAAGTCGTCGTAGGCGGCCAGCGCGCGCGGGCCGTACACGGTGGCGGTGCCGCCGTTCATCAGGATCGCCACACCCATCGTCTCGGCCACCTGGGCCCGGGTGGCACCCTTGCGGGCCGCGCCGCGCGCGTGGCTGGCGATGCAGCCGTCGCACTGCCGGGTGACGGCGATCGCCAGCGCCAGCAACTCCTTCGTCGCTTCGTCCAGCGCGCCGGCCGCCATGGCCACCTTGTGCAGATCGGCGAAGGCCTTCACCGTGTCGGGGATCTCGTGCCGCAACTCGCGGGCGATGGGGGCCAGGGTGTTGGCAACGTCCGAACCGTAGGCGTGGGTGTGCTCACTCATACCTCGGAGGGTATCGGCGCTGCCCCGTACGGCACAGTGCCGAACGGCCCTACGGCCCTGCGGCCTCACGGACCGGGTGGTCGCCGGCTTCGGCGTTACGCCGGCACCACCCGAGCGACCGTGCCCTCGCCCAGGGAGAGCACGAGCACCTCGCCGGCCTGGTCGGTGACGATGGCGCTGACCGAGCCGGGCTGGGCCAGCGTCAGCACCCTGACGGAGGCCATGTCGCCGCCGGGCTCGGTGTCGGCCGGCATTGCCCACAACTTGCCGCTGCACCAGTCGGCGAAGAGGTACCAGCCCTCCATCGACGGGATGGCCGCACCGCGGTACACGACGCCACCGGTGACCGAGCAGCCGTCGTCGCCGTGTGGGTACTCGTAGACCGGCGGCATCGCACCCTCGGGCGTCTGGTCGTCGTTGTACCGGTGGGTGCCCTCCCACGCGCTCCAGCCGAAGTTCACCCCGGCGCCGGCGGCGAGGACGTCGTCGGGGGCGACGTCGATCTCCTCCCAGTCGCCCTGGCCGACGTCGCCGATCCACAGGTCGCCGGTGGCCGGGTCGAAACTGAAGCGCCACGGGTTGCGCAGCCCGTAGGACCACACCTCGCCACGGGCGCCGTCCACCCCCACGAACGGGTTGTCGGCCGGGATGCCGTACGACGCAGTGCCCGCCGGGCGCGGGTCGATCCGCAGCAGCTTGCCGAGCAGCACGCCGGTGTTCAGCGACGTGCGCAGCGGATCCGCGGCTGCCCCGCCGTCGCCGAGGCTGATGTAGAGCATGCCGTCCGGGCCGAAAGCCAGGTCGCCACCGTTGTGGTTCTCGTACGGCTGCTCCACGGTCAGCACGACGCGAGCGCTGGATGCGTCGAACACGCCGTCGGCGCCCACGGCGTACTCGGCGATCACCGTGTTGCCCGACGTGTCGGTGTAGTCGACGTAGGCGTACGGCTCGAACGGGTGGAACGCCAGGCCCAGCAAGCCCTGCTCGTTGCCCGTGCTGACCTGGCGCTGGATGTCCAGCACCGGTGCGCCGGCCGCCCCGTCGGTGACGGGGACGACCAGCCCGCTCTGCGACACGACGTACAGGGCGGGGTCGGCATCGCGCCACGCCACGTCGACGGGCCGGTCGATGCCGGACACGACCGGCTCGAGGCGGATCGACGCCGCAGCCAGCGGCGTGGTGGAGGTGGGAGTCGCCGTGGTGGACGGCGCGGCGGTGCCGTCCGTGCCGGCGGTGTCGGTGGTGGCCGTTTCGTTCGTCACGGTCGGCGCCGGCACGGTGGGTGCGGTGTTGACCGTGGTGGTGGCCTGGCTGTCGTTGCCATCGTCGGCGCAGGCGGCCAGCAGGAGGAGCCCGGCTGCGGCGATGCCCGCGGCGCGACGGCGTGAGTGGGTGGTGGGGGTGCTCACCCGAGCCATGCTAGGGGCTTGGCAGGTGGTATCGAAGTAGATACCATTCGGGTGTGGACGTGGATGCCATCCTCCGCTCGCTGCACCGCCGCACGGCGATGAGCTGGCGCGAACTGGGGGCGCAGGCCGGCACCTCGCACGCCACCCTCCTCGCCTACGCCCACGGCCGGGTCTCGCCCACGGCGGCCACGGTGGAGCGTGTGGTCCACGCCGGCGGCTTCGAGCTGGAGCCTGCGCTGGTCCGCCGGCTGCCGGACGCCGCCCGCCGGGGGCGGGAGTTGGAGGACGTGCTGGCCCTCGCCGAGCAGTTCCCCGCCCGCCACGCCCCGGTCCTCCTGGCGCCGGTGTTCGGGCGATGAGCCGTCTCGCCGAGCGCATCGTCGCCATCCACCAGGCGCTCGACGCCGGCCGCGTCCCCCACGCATTCGGTGGTGCACTCGCGCTGGCGTGGTGCACCCAGCGCGCCCGCGGCACCATCGACATCGACGTCAACCTGTTCGTCGGCACCGACCGGCTGGACGCCGCCCTGGCCGCCCTGCCGCCCGAGGTGGCCTGCACCGCCGCCGACCGGGCACTGCTGGCGCGGGACGGCCAGGCCCGCCTGTGGTGGGCCGACACCCCGGTGGACCTGTTCTTCTCCACCACCCCGTTCCACGACGAGGTGGCCACGCGGGCGCGGCGAGAGCCGTTCGCCGGCCACGACGTCCCTTTCCTCTCCTGCACCGACCTTGCCGTCTTCAAGGCGTTCTTCAACCGCACGAAGGACTGGGCGGACCTCGAGGAGATGGCCACGGCGGGCACGCTGGACCGGGCGCGGGTGGTGGGTGTGCTGGCCCAGTACCTGGGCGTCACGGACGAGCGGGTGGCCCGCGTCCTGGCGCTGCCCGGCCCCGCCACCGGGTAGAAACGGGGCATGCATCCCGCCACCACCGCAGTCGCCGCCGGCCGCCCGAAGGGCACCGGTGCGCCGCTCAACCACCCCGTCGTGCTGGCCAGCAACTTCCGGGGTGAGGAGGGCGAGTACGCCCGCACCCACGGCACGCCCACGTGGCACGGGCTGGAGGCCGCCGTCGGGGCGCTGGAGGGCGGCCGGGCGCTGGCGTACTCCACCGGCATGGCGGCCGCCTCCGCCACCCTCTTCGCACTGGCCCCGAAGGTGCTCGTCCTGCCGTCGTACAGCTACCTCGGCGTGCGCGCGCTGGTGGCCGACCTCGAGGTGCAGCGAGGCATCGAGGTCCGTTCGGTGGACATCGCCGACACGGCCGCGGTGCTGGCCGCATTGCCTGGCGCCGACGTGGTGTGGATGGAGACGCCCACGAACCCGACGCTCGACGTCGCCGACCTGCCGGCCATCGGCGCCGCTGCGGCCCGGGCCGGCGCGGCGATGGTGGTGGACAGCACGTTCGCCACGCCGGTGTGCGCCCGCCCGCTGGAGGACGGGGCCACCGTGGTGCTGCACAGTGGCACGAAGGCCATCGGCGGCCACAGCGATCTGATGATCGGCCTCACGGTGACGGCCGACGACGCCGTGTACGACCGCCTCCACCACGCCCGCCTGGTGAACGGCTGCACGCCGGGCGCGCTGGAGGCGTTCCTCGCCCTGCGCGGCGTGCGCACCCTGCCGCTGCGGATGGAGCGGATGCAGGCCAACGCCGCCGACCTCGCGGGTCGGCTGGCCTCCCACCCTGCCGTCGCCGAAGTGCGCTACCCGGGCTTCGGGGCGATGGTGTCGTTCGTCGTGGCGGGCGGTGCCGGGGCCGCGGACGCTGCCTGCCGGGCCGTCGAACTGATCGTCCCCGCCACCAGCCTGGGCGGGGTGGAGACCACCATGGAGCGCCGCCAGAAGTACGCCGGCGACGCCCACGTGCCGCCCGGCCTGGTGCGGATGAGCGTCGGGATCGAGCACGTCGACGACCTGTGGGCCGACCTCGGTGCGGCGCTGGATCGCGCGGCTGCTGCCGGCTGACCGTCACGCATGGCGGGCCACCACCACGGTGCCCGCCAGCAGGTGCCCGGCGAGGGTGGCCACGCACGAGGGCGAGACGGCGACCTCCGTGGTGTCGCCGCCCGTTGCGGTGACGGTGCCGTCGCACACCGCCGCCCCGTTGCCGAACAGGGTGACGAGGTCGCCCACGACCAGACGTGGCGCCGCAGAGGAGGGCACGGCCACGACCACAGCGGCCGGGTCCACGTCTGCGCCGGCCCCGACGGCCGATGCCAGCAGGATCTCCCCGGTCTCGACAGCGCGGGCGGCCGGGCCGCCCGGCGCCCCGGTCAGGGCTCCGGCGGGCACCATCGCCACCGGGTACTCGCGGGCCTCTGCCAGGATGGGGTCGCCGCGCCCCGCGGGTGCGGTGGCCACCCAGACCGTGACGGGGGTGCCCCAGTCGCGCCGGGCATGGTCCACCGCGGCGAGCGCCGCCTGGACCTGGAGGCCGATGAGGAGTGCGACGGCGCCGACGGCGGCCCAGTAGAGCCACGGCCGGCGGGCCAGCAGACGACGAAGACGGGCGAGCAGTGACACGGTGCCTCCCGGGCGCGACGAAGAACATGGACGCGGGGGAAGCGGTACGGCGCACCATATCGGCGCGCCGGCGGATCAGCTGGCGGAGGACCCCGAGGAGGTCGACGACGCAGAGGACCCCGAGCCGGAGGAACTGGAGGAGCCGGAGGTGCTGGAGGTGCTGCTGGACGAGTCGCTGGAGGAGCTGGAGGTGCTGCTGGACGAGTCGCCGGACGACGAGGCGCTGGAGCTGCTGGAGGAGCCGGCCGAGGTGCTGGAGCTGGAGCCCCGGCTGTCCGTCTTGTAGAAGCCGCCGCCCTTGAACGTCACGCCGACGGGGGTGAAGACCTTCTTGACCTGCATCACCTTGCCGGTGTCGGGGTGGGTGGCCTCGGTGAGCGCATCGTCGGTGAACGCCTGCTGCACTTCGATGGTCTCGCCGGTCTCGACGAACTTGTAGACGTAGGTGGGCATCTCGGGCTCCTGCTGGGCAGTTAGCAGTCGGGTCGGGCGAGTGCTAAGGCTAGCGCCCCTAAGCTGCCACCATGCGAGTCCGTACCGCGGTCATCCCCTGCGCGGGGCAGGGCACCCGATTCCGGCCGATTACCCGCACGGTCCCCAAGGAGCTCCTGCCGATCATCGCCACCCCGGCCCTCCAGCTGGTGTTGGACGAATGCGTGGGCGCCGGCATCGACCATGTGGTGCTGGTCTCCAGCCACGACAAGCCGGCCATCGAGCGCTTCGGGAAGGACGCCGAGCAGGAGATGGCGGGCCTGAAGATCAGCATCGCCTACCAGGACGAGCCCCGCGGCCTCGGCCACGCAGTGGGGTGCGCCCGCGAGGCGGTGGGCGACGAGCCGTTCGCCGTCCTGCTGCCCGACGAGCTGATGAGCGGCAGCCAGCTGCTCGCCCAGATGATCGACGTGTGCGAACGCACCGGCGGCAGCGTCGTCGGCTTGAAGCGGGTGCCGATGCACGAAGTCGGCGCCTACGGCGTCATCGCCCCTGCGGGCGACCTCGACGCAAACGGCGTCGTCCCGATCGCCACGATGGTGGAGAAGCCGCCGGTGGAGGACGCCCCGAGCGACCTCATCATCATCGGCCGCTACGTGCTCACCAACGACGTGTTCGATCTCATCGAGCGACTGCCACCCGGGGCCAAGGGTGAGATCCAGCTCACCGACGCCCTGCGCCAGCAGGCGGAGGCCGGCCCGTTCCACGGCGTGCTCAGCCGCATCGGCCGGCACGACACCGGCAACCCGCTCGGCTGGCTCACCGCGGTGGTGGACCTCGCCATCGACGACCCCACGGTGGGTCCGGAGTTCACCGCCTGGCTGCGCGGCCGGCTGGGATGAACCCCGGCCAGGCGGCGGGCGAGTTGGCCGGCCTGCTGGCCGCCACTGGCGACCCGGAGCGGGCCACGGGAGAGGCCGCCTATCTGAAGAGCAACCTGCACTTCTTCGGCGTGCGTGTACCCGACGTGCGCCGGGCGGTGAAGGCCGCGCTGAGGGCTGGCCGCCCGACCCACCACGAAGCGTTCGCGCTGGCCGACGGTCTGTGGGGCCGGCAGGTGGACGGCAGGGCGGTGCACGAGTGCCGCCTGGCGGCGGTCGAAGTGCTGATGGCTTCGCCGAAGCTGGTGACGGCGGCCGACCTCCCGTGGATCGAGGCGCGTCTGCGCGAGTGCGGCACCTGGGCGCTGGTGGACCCGTTGGCCGGGGCGGTGGTGGCGGCACTTGCCGTGCGTCAGCCGGACGCCACCCTGCCGGTGCTGGACCGCTGGGTGTCGGATCCGGACTTCTGGGTTCGGCGCTCGGCCGTGCTGGCCGTCCGGGGCCTGCTGGCGGCGGGCCGCGAGCACGCCCGCTTCTACGGCTACTGCGCCACCCTGCTGCCCGAGCGCGAGTTCTTCATCCGCAAGGTGCTCGGCTGGGCGCTGCGCGAGGAGGCCGCCCGCCGGCCGGCCGAGGTGGAGGCCTGGCTGCGCGCCCATATGGCGGGGATGAACCTGGTGACGCTGCGCGAGCCGTTGCGCAAGCTCCCGCCCGCGGTGGCGGCCGACCTGCGCCGGGCCTACGACACGCGGCGGAACTCGTCCGGGTAGTCCAGCACCAGGCCGTGCTCGTCCACCTCGAACGTGGTGACGTAGCCGGTGTCCACGCTCTCGTAGCGCCACGTGTGGCCGGCGGTCCGGGTGTACCGCTGGGTGACGGGGCGGACCTCCAGCGTCTCGGGGTCCACGTACACGACCGGCAGTTCGGCGCTGTCGCCCTCGTGCAGCGGCAGGCGGCGGATCGGCAGGGTGTTGGTGAACGGCGTGCACGCCAGGTCGATGTCGTAGCAGCCGTCCAGCTCCGTGCGGTGGGAGCCGTTCATCTCGCCCCAACGGCCATGGCCGTCGGTGGCCAGCCACAGGTCCGGCTCCTCCAGGTCGCGAAGAGGATGAACTGGCGGACCTGCCAGGTGGGAGACAGGCGCAGCACGTACTCCACCCGCTCCCGCCCGACGTGGCCGGTGACGGTGAAGCCCTCGTTCTCCCAGCGGATGGTGACGGTCTCCACGTGCTCGCCGTCCCAGGTGGTCCAGCGCACGACGTGCCCGGTGGGGTCGTGGGCGGCTGCGAACGGCGAGTACATGCGGGTCACGGTACCGTTGCCGGATGATCCCCATCGATGAGGCCCGAGCCCACGTGCTGTCCCATTGTGCGGTGCTGCCGGTGGTGGAGGTCCCGTGCCGCGCCGCCGTCGGCATGGTGCTCGCGGCGCCCGTGGTGGCTGGGGAGGACGTGCCGCCGTTCGCCAACTCGGCGGTCGACGGGTACGCCGTGGTGGCTGCGTCGGTGGCCGGCGCGTCCGCGGGCGCGCCGCTGGTGCTGCCGGTGGTCGGTGAGGTGGCTGCCGGCGGCTACACGGACCGGGTGCTCCAGCCGGGCGAGGCCATCCGCATCATGACCGGCGCGCCCATGCCGGCGGGTGCCGATGCGATCGTGATGGTGGAGGACACCGAGCGCGTTGACGGCGGCGCGCAGGTGGCCATCTCGAAGGCGGTGCAGGCCGGCGACTCGCTGCGCGGTGCCGGTGACGACGTGCGTGCCGGCACGGTGCTGTACCCGGCCGGCACGGTGGTCACACCTGCCGTGGCGGGGATGCTGGCGGGGGTGAACGCCGCCGTGGTGCAGGTGGTCCGCCGCCCGCAGGTGGCGGTGCTCAGCACGGGCGACGAGTTGGTGGACGACGGGTCGCCGTTGCAGCCCGGGCAGATCCGCGAGTCCAACCGCACCGTGCTGCTCGGCCTGGTGGCGGAGGCAGGGTGCGAGGCCGTCGACCTCGGGATCGTGCGCGACGACGAGGCCGAACTGGAGCGAGTGCTGCTGGACGCTGCCGCCCGCTTCGACGCCGTGGTCACCAGCGGCGGGGTCAGCATGGGCGACTACGACGTGGTCAAGGCGGTGCTCGGCCGGATTGCCACGATGCGCTGGATGCAGATCGCCATCAAGCCGGCGAAGCCGTTCGCGTTCGGGATGCTGGCGGCGGCGCCGGGGGCGCGGGAGATCCCCGTGTTCGGGCTGCCAGGCAACCCGGTCAGCTCGCTGGTGTCGTTCGAGTTGCTGGCCCGGCCGGCGCTGCGCCAGATGACGGGGCACCCGGTCATCCAGCGGCCCACCGTGGCCGCGGTGGCCGACGCCGGGCTGGCCCGCCGCCCCGACGGCAAGATCCACTTCATGCGGGTGTTCGCCTCGTTCGGCGAGGACGGGCGTGTGCACGTGACGTCCGTGGGCGCCCAGGGCAGCCACCAGTTGGCCGCCACGTCGATGGCCAACGCCATCGCCGAGGTCCCTGATGGGGACGGCGTGCCGGCGGGCGGCACTGTTCGCACGATCCTGCTCTCGGTAGGGTGAGCAGATGGCAGCGCAGGATCTGGTGGACCCCTTCGGGCGGACCATCCGCGACCTGCGCATCAGCGTCACCGACCGCTGCAACTTCCGCTGCACCTACTGCATGCCGGAAGAAGGCATGCAGTGGATGCCCCGCTCGGAGATCCTGACCTTCGAGGAGATCGAACGGGTCGCCCGCCTGTTCGTGGAGCGGTTCGGGGTGGACGGCATCCGCCTCACCGGTGGCGAGCCCACGGTGCGCGCCCACCTGCCGGTGCTGGTGGCCAAGCTGGCCCGCCTGGGGGTGGACATGGCGCTGACCACCAACGGGGCGACCTTCCGCAACCTGGCCCACGAGCTGCGCGAGGCGGGCCTGCGGCGGGTGAACATCAGCCTGGACACGCTGGACCGGGCCAAGTTCGAGCAGATGACCCGCCGCGACGAGTTGCCGGCCGTGCTGGACGGGATCGACGCCGCCATCGAGGCCGGGTTCGACCCGGTGAAGATCAACGCTGTGGTGCAGCGGGGTGTGAACGACGACGAGATCGTGCCGCTGGCCCGCTTCGGGAGGGAGCGGGGCGTCGAGATCCGCTTCATCGAGTTCATGCCGCTCGACGCCGCCGGCAACTGGCTGCACGACGACGTGGTGGGGCAGGACGAGATCGTCGCCCGCCTGGCCGCCGAGTTCCCGCTGGAGCCCGTGCCGGCCCGGGGTGCCGCCCCGGCTGATCGCTGGCGCTACACCGACGGCGGCTTCGTGGGCGGCGGCGGGATGGTCGGCGTCATCCCCACGGTGACCAAGCCGTTCTGCGGGGACTGCGACCGGGTTCGGCTGACGGCCGACGGCCAGTTCCGCACCTGCCTGTTCGAGACCCGCGAGTTCGACGTGCGCGAGGTGCTGCGCACCGGCGGCTCGGACGACGACCTGGCGGCGCTGATCCAGCGCGCCGTCGGCACGAAGTGGGCGGGCCACCAGATCGGCCAGGTCACGTTCGTGAAGCCCCGCCGCACGATGAGTCAGATCGGCGGCTGAGCGGCGGTTCCGCCCTCCCCGCCCTCCCGGGTCCCCCGGGCCCTTCACCGCCTCGCCCCGCCCTTCCGGGTCCGTCGGCCCTTCCCGGTCCATCCGAGTGCTCACTCCGACCCCGGGGTGCGAGTACGCACTCGGATGCGGTCTGGCACTCGGGTGGGTCGGCTGGCACTCGGGTGGGTCGGCTGGCACTCGGGTGGGCGGTCTGGCACTCGGGTGGGTGGCGCGCTCAACGAAACCGCAGTTCCGACCGATGAAAGCCCTGTGAGGATGCGCGTCGCCGCCAGCGTTGCCGTCGTCGGCATCCTCATGGTGACAGCGGTGGCCGGGGCGGACCCAGTGAACGCCCCGGTCACCGCCGCAGGCCACCCGGTGCGGATCACCCCACCGCCGGTGCCGACGATCGGCGGCTGCCGGATCTTCCCCACGGACAACTCGTGGAACGTGAACATCCGCAACGCGCCGCTGGCGGCCCGCAGCAGCCAGATCGTCAGCTACATCCAGGCCCACGGCAGCGACAACCTCCACCCGGACTTCGGCGAGAACCCCGCCTACGGCATCCCGTTCGTGGTGGTGCCGCAGAACCAGCCGCTGGTGCCCATCACGTACGACGCCTACGGCGACGAGAGCGACCCCGGGCCGTTCCCGATCCCCCTCGACGCGCCGGTCGAGGGTGGCGGTGCGGGCGGCGACCGCCACGTCATCGCCCTGCGCCAGGGCACGTGCGACCTGTTCGAGTTGTACGTCGGCCGGCGACAGGGGAGTGGCTGGGTCGCTGCCAGCGGCGCCCGCTTCGACCTCACCTCCAACGGGTTGCGGCCGCTCGGGTGGACCAGCGCCGACGCCGCCGGCTTGCCGATCCTTCCTGGCCTGGTCCGCTACGAGGAGGTGGCGTCGGGGAAGATCCAGCACGCCATCCGGGTGACGTTCTCCACCACCCAGCGCGGCTTCGTCCTGCCGGCCACCCACTTCGCCTCCAGCGTCACCAACATCGACGCCCCGCCGATGGGGATGCGCCTACGGCTGAAGGCCGGCTTCGACATCAGCAGCCTCACCGGGCAGGCACGGGTGATCGCCGAGGCGATGAAGGACTACGGCCTGATCGTGGCCGACAACGGCAGCAACTGGTACTTCCAGGGCGCGCCGAGCCCCGGTTGGGACGACAACGATCTCAACCAGTTGAAGGCCATTCCCGGCACGGCGTTCGAGGTGGTCGACATGGGGCCGACCATCACCGGGTGACGTCGGTCACCGGCCAATCCCCAACCCCGCGCGACGAGGGCACTACAGTTCCGTGACGGATGAGTGACCTCACCTTCACCCACCTCGATCCGTTGGGTCGGGCCCGGATGGTCGACGTGACCCCCAAGGAGCCCACCCACCGGCGGGCCGTTGCCAGGGGCCGCGTGTCCATGCAGCCGGAGACCACGACGGCCATCGCCAACCGGGAAGTGAAGAAGGGTGACGTGCTGGCCGTGGCCAGGGTGGCTGCCATCCAGGCGGCCAAGCGCACCAGCGACATGATCCCCCTCTGCCACCCCCTGTTGATCGGGGCCGTCTCGGTGAACTTCGAGATCGGCGACGACTATGTCGAGGTGGACGTGCAGGTGGAGACGGTGGACCGCACCGGCGTGGAGATGGAGGCACTGCACGCGTGCAGCGTCGCGTGCCTCACCATCTACGACATGTGCAAGTCCGCCGACAAGGGCATGGTGATCGGCGAGATCGCCCTGTGGGAGAAAACCGGCGGCAGGTCGGGGACGTACCGCCGACCCGCTAACATTGCGTCCGCTGTTACGAACGTAGTAGAACCGTAATGAAACGGATGCCGCTCCAGAACCCGCCGTTCATCGGCTCGGCACCCGGAGAACTCGTGAACATGAAGCTCCCAGAACACCACCGCCCGATGGCGTACTGCCCGCTGAACCAACCCGTTGGAGAGGTGCACTGACATGCAGCCCGTCGTCCTGCTCGCCGTAGCCGCTGTGTGGCTGGCCGTCATCATCCCGCCGCTGCTGCGGTCGCGGGTGGAGAACCGCCCCAACTCCTCGGTCACGGACTTCCGTCGCCAACTGTCCACCCTGCAGCGCGCCGTGCCCACCCGCACGATGGTGCCCATGCGGGGCATGGCCCGCCCGCTCACCCAGGCGCCCCAGCAGCGTCCTGGCATGCACGGCCACGCCGGCACCATGCGCCGGGCCCAGGGCTTCCCCCAGGCCGGTGCCCGCCAGCACCTCAGCGCCGACGCCGGCCGTGGCTTCGACCACAACGACCATGGTCACCGCACCATGCAGGTGCATCGGGTCAGCCGTCGCGAGGCCATCCGTCGCCGCCGTGCCAACGTGCTGTTCGTGCTGGTGCTCACCGTGGCGCTCAGCGGCTTCCTCGCCGCCACCACCCACGCCACGCTGATGATCTACGCCTTCGCCCTGTCGTTCGTGTCGCTCTGCGGCTACTGCTACAAGCTGGTGCAGATCCGCAGCCTCGAGGTGGACCGCTCCTACGGCGAGCACAACTGGTTCAACGCCGCCTGATTCGTCCCGCCTGAATCGCTGAGTGGGGCGCGGCGTGCGCCGCTACACTCACGGCGTCCAACGGGGGTGTAGCTCAGTTGGCAGAGCGCAACAATCGCACTGTTGAGGCCAGGGGTTCAATTCCCCTCACCTCCACCCGGAACCTCTGACAAGGGGCCCCGCACGGTTCGCCGGCGGGGCCTCTTGCTGTTCCTGGCCCGCCTGCCAGACTGGGCCGCATGAGCCGGGTCGGGATCATGCGGTGCCTGCTGGCTGCGGTGCTGTTCGGGGCCAGCGCGCCGCTGTCGTCGAGGCTGGCGGGGTCGATACCGGCCTTCACCCTTGCCGGCCTGCTGTACCTGGGTGCCGCGCTCGCTGTCACGCCGGTGGTCGTCCGCCGCCCGCCGAGCCTCTGGGGGCTGCGGGCCGAGTGGCGCCCGGCGATGGGGGCGGTGGTGATGGGTGGCGCGGTGGGTCCGGTGCTGCTGGTGGCCGGCCTGGCCCGCACCGATGCGGCCACTGCGTCCATCCTCCTCAACGCTGAACTGGCTGCCACCGTCGTGCTCGCTGCGCTGGTGTTCCGCGAGCACCTCGGCCGGTGGATGTGGTGGAGCGCGGGGCTGGTCACCGTCGCCGGCGCGATGCTCACCTAGCAGCCCGGCGCACGTCTCGACGTCGGGGCCCTGCTGATCGTGGCCGCCTGCGCGGCGTGGGGCTTCGACAACGGGGTCACTGCCGGCATCGAGCAACTGGCCCCCGAACATGTGGTGGCGTTGAAGGGCGGGATCGCCGGCGGGGTGAACCTGACCATCGGGTTGCTCATGGCTGGGTGGGGCGCGGCCACCGGCATGTGGGACGTGGTCGCCGCCCTCGCCATCGGCGCCGCCGGCTACGGCCTGTCCATCACGTTGTGGGTGAAAGGGGCGCGGGAACTGGGTGCGGCCCGCGGGCAGGTGATCTTCGCCACGGCCCCCTTCATCGGCGCGGTCATCGCGTGGACGTTCCTCGGTGACGACGTGACCCGGCTGGAGGTCGTGGCGGCGCTCGTGGCCGCCTCGGGCGTGGTGCTCTCACTGCGGTCGACGCACGACCATCGGCACCAGCACCAGCCCGTCGAGCACGAGCACGAACACACCCACGACGACGGTCACCACGACCATGTGCACGAGGGCGGGTTCACCGGACGGCACACCCATGTGCACGCACACGCCGCACTCGTGCACACCCACCCCCACGTCCCGGACCTCCATCACCGCCACGACCACTAGGGCGCCGGTGAGAGGGAGGCGCCGGGCGGGTCGGGAGCGACGGGGTGGTCGGGCGCGACGGGGTCAGGCGACGACGGGGTCGGGAGCGACGGGGTCAGCCGACGACGGCGCGGTCGCGGCCCTGGTCCTTGGCCCGCAGGAGGCGGTTGTCGGCGAGGCTGATCACCTCGGACAACGTGGCGGCCTCGGTGGTGTCGGCGATGCCGGCGGAGGCGGTGAAGCTGGGAGCGTGGCCGTCGCTGCAGGCGACGGCAAGCTCTAGGCGGATGCGGTCGAACACCTCGGCCGCGGCGGTGAGGTCCCGGTCCGGCAGCACGATGATGAACTCCTCGCCGCCGTAGCGGCAGACCAGGTCGTGGTCGCGCACACTGCGCTGCAGGAGGCGGGCGAAGATGCGCAGGGCGCGGTCACCGGCGTCGTGCCCGTGAGTGTCGTTGAGGATCTTGAAGTGGTCGAGGTCCAGGAGGATGAGGGCGTAGGGGCGGGCGTCCTGGGCGAGCAGCCGCACCTCGTTCTCCAGGCTGCGCCGGTTGAGCAGGCCGGTCAGCGGGTCGGTGGACGCCTGCAACTGGCTCTGGCTCATCGCCCGCACCAACCCGATCCGCGAGCCGAGTTGCTGGCTGACGGCGGCGAACGCGGTGATGTCGTGGCGGTCGAACGGCTCCGCTGCAGGGCGGGCGACGTGCACCACGCCGACCGCCGCACCGACCACGCTCACCGGCATGCAGACGGCGGTCAGCGTGCCGCAGCCACCGTCCCGGTCGCGCAGGTGGGGGCAGGCGTCGAACTGCGACGACGCCTCGAAGGTGAGGTGGTGGCCGGATCGGATCGCCGGGCACGACCTCGGGGTGGCCACGTCGCACCCGCAACCGCGCAGCGTCTCGCCGCCGTCGGCACCATCGCCGCCCTCGCTGCTGGCGGCGATGGCGAGGTGGGCGCGGCTGGAGTCGGCCAGCAGCACCTCGACGAGCGCGTCGTCGACCATCGTTCCCATGGCCTGCATCGCGGCATGGAGAGCCGACGCCTCGTCGTCCGCCATGTCCATCGCCCGGGCCAGCCGGGACTCGAAGTCGCGGCGTGCCGCCTCGATGCTCAGCAGGGTCTCGCGGCGGGCGGATTCGGCGCGCTGTTGGAGCAGGAAGTAGCGCAGCGGCGCACCGGTGATGCCCAGCAAGAGCGCACCGGACGCGGCCATGTAGACCAGCACCTGCGCCGTCATCCCCGACGTCGCCGCATCTGCCACCAGCCAGAGTGCCGTCGTCAACCCCACGACCCACAGCACGTTGAGGGTCACCATCGGCCAGGTGCCGCTCATCGGGTCGAAGCGCAGCGTGCGTGACGGCACCGATGCTGGGTCCACCGGCGTCCGTCCGCCGAGGTGAGTGTGCGGGTGCTCCGTCACGCCTTGTGTATCGGCACCACCCGCCGTGGTGATAACCGGGGAATTCGCGTCCTCTACTCGCTGGTGGGGCCGGTGAAGGTCGGCGGGCGCTTCTCGCGGTGGCTGGCCAGGCCCTCGGCGGCGTCCGGGCCGCCGAAGCCGTAGAACTCGTAGGCCAGGCTGGCGTCGAAGATCGGGCCGGCCTGGCGGTACCAGTGGTTCAGCGTGTGCTTGGTCCAGCGGATCGCCGCCTGGGCCATGCCGGCCAGCTGCACCGCCACCTCCAGCGCCTTCGCCTGCTCCTGCCCATCGTCCACGCACAGGCTGACCAGCCCGTTGCGCTCGGCTTCCTCGCCGGTCAGGGTCTCGCAGGTCAGCAGGTAGTACTTCGCCTTCGCCATCCCGCACAGCAGCGGCCAGCAGATGGCGGCATGGTCGCCGGCCACCACGCCGAGCCGGGTGTGGCCGTCGATGATCCGTGCGCTGCGGCCGGCCACGGACACGTCGGCCAGCAGGGCGCACACCAGGCCGGCGCCTACCGCCGGGCCGTGGATGGCCGACACGATCGGCTTGGAGCAGTTGATGACGTTCATCACGATGTCCCGCGCCTCGCGGATGGCGCGGGTGCGAGCGGCGTAGTCGTTGGTCAGCTCGTCGAGCAGCTCGAAGGAGCCACCGGCGCTGAACGCCTTCCCCGCGCCCTGGATGACGGCCACCCGCACGCTCGGGTCGCGGTCGATCGTCAGCCACACGTCGGCGAGGTGGGCGTGGCACTCCGGCGACACGGCGTTCAGCCCCGGCGCGTCCAGGGTGATCCGCAGCACGCCGTCCGCAGGGCGGTCGAACGAGAGCGTCGGGAAGAGGGCGGGGTAGTCGGGCGCAGCGGGTGCCTGGTGGTCGGCCATGCGCCGAGCGTATTCGCCGCCCGGGGCGACAGCCCTGGCCGGGCTGGATAGCGTGGCCGGATGGACCGCATCCTCATCGACGATCTGCGGGTGCTCACCGTCATCGGTGCGCTGCCCCACGAGCGGGAGATCGCCCAGCCCATCCGCATCGACCTGGCGCTGGGCGTGGACCTCCACGAGGCCGGCCGCAGCGACGAACTGGCCGACACGGTCCATTACGGGCTGGTGTGCGAGCGGGTGGCCGAGCTGTGCCGGGAGAGCAAGGACATCCTGCTGGAGCGCCTGGCCGCCAAGGTGGCCGACACCGTGCTGGAGTTCGATCTGGTGGAGGAAGTGGACGTGACGCTCACCAAGCTGCGCCCACCGATCCCCGAGGAAGTGCAGTCCACGGCCGTCCACCTGGTCCGCACCCGCAAGGAGGCCGCGGCCCCGCCGCTGGTGGCCCACCGCGCGGTCGTGGCGCTCGGCTCCAACCTCGGCGACCGCGAGGGCTACCTGCGCTTCGCCGTCCGCGAGCTGGGCAACGTCACCGCCATGTCGCAGATCTTCGAGACCGAGCCGATCGGCGGCCCCGGCGGCCAGGGCGCCTTCCTCAACATGGTGGTGGAGGTGGAGACCGCTCTGGACCCGTTCGCCTTCCTGCGCCGCTGCCAGCGGATCGAAGCCAACGCGCTGCGCCAGCGGCTGGTCCGCTGGGGGCCGCGCACGCTGGACGTGGACCTGCTGTTCTACGACGACATGCGCATCGAGAGCGAAGCGCTGATGCTGCCGCACCCACGCATCTTCGAGCGCCGCTTCGTGCTGGCGCCGCTGGCGGAAGTGGCACCCGAGTTCTGCCCGGCGGACTGGGACGACACCCTGCCGCCCGCGGCCGTCCTGCCCCGTGGGCCGCTCAGCCTGGATGCCGACCTGGTGTGAGGCCGTGGGCCACCGCATCCTCGAACCGTCGCACCTTGGCCGGGTAGTGCACACGCCCGAACTCCGGCTGGGCCCGCACCACGATCTCCAGCAGTTCGTCGTGCTGGGCGGTCTCCTTCCACGGCAGGGCGATGTACAGCGGCAGGCCGAACACCCGCATCGCGTCGAGGTTCGTGTACACCCGCTTCTGGTAGACGTAGCGCTCCTCCCACGGCCAGTTCGGCGGGGCGAAACCGGTGCCGGGGTCCAGCACGCAGCGCTGGCGCAGGCCGTACCGGTCGGCGTCGCGCAGGCGGGCGTCGAAGAACTCGACGATGGCCTCCACAGGGTCGCGGTCCACCATCTCCATCGCCCGCGGGTTCGGCCCACTGAGGAACGGCACCACGATGGGCACGTCGAAGTCCGCCGCCACCTCCCACATCGCGTCGGCCTGCATGCCGTCGGCGGCGTTGATCACGGTGGCACCGGCGTCCAGCGCTCGGCGCAGCACCTCGGGGCGCCAGGTGTCCACACTCAGCGGGCGACCCAGCGCGGCCAGCGCCGGCACGAGGTGCTCCAGGCGCGCCCACTCGGCCTGCCACGGCACCACCTCGGCCACGTCGGTGCTGCCCTGCCCGCCGAGGTCGAACCCGTCGGCGTCGTCGGCCAGCAGCCGCTCTGCCCGGGCCAGCGCGTCCGCGGGCGTGCGCACGATGGAGTCGGTGTTCAGCGAGTCGGGGCTGGCGTTGAGCACGCCGTACAGGAACATGGCGGTGGATGCTACGGGCAGCCCGCCGGCGAGGGGAGGTCGTGGTGAGCGGTGTGCGGACGTTCGAAGTGGAGGACTGCGCGCTGGACCTGCTGGTGCAGGCCAAGGCCGGCCGCACCATCTCCGTGTGCATCCCCTGCCGCGACGAGGCGGCCACCATCGGCCCGCTGGTCAGCATGGTGCGCCACGCGCTGATGCGCCGGGTGCCGCTGGTTGACGAACTGATCGTGCTGGACGACCGCAGCACCGACGACACCGCGTCCGTCGCCGCCAGCGCCGGCGCCACCGTGGTGTCGATCGAGGACGTCCACCTCGTGCACGGCGTGGGGCACGGCAAGGGCAATGTGCTGTGGGCCAGCCTGGCGGCATCGAAGGGCGACTTCGTGGTCTGGATGGACGGCGACATCACCAGCTTCCAGCCGAACTGGATCGCCAAGCTGGTTGCCCCGATGGTGGACGACGACACGGTGGCACTGGTGAAGGCCACGTTCCACCGGCCCACCCAGCTGGGTGGCGGCGGCCGAACGACGGAGCTCGTGGCCCGCCCGCTGATGTCGCTCTACTACCCGGAGCTGACCGGCCTCCAGCAGCCACTGGCGGGAGAGTACGCCGGGCGGCGGACCGTGCTGGAGCAGATGGCGTTCCCGGAGGGCTGGGGCGTGGAGATCGCGCTGCTCATCGACATCGCCCGCCAGTTCGGGCCGGAGGCCATCGCCCAGGTGGACCTCGGCGTGCGCGAGCACCGCCATCGCGGCCTGCATTCCCTGTCCGTCCAGGCTGCGGAGGTGATGGCCACGATGCTGGCGAGAGTGCCGTCCGGCTCCCTCCTGCCGGCGCACGTCGGCCCGGTCCTGCGCCGCGCCGACGGCTCCGAGGTCCCCCTGAACCTCTCCGAGCGCCCCCCGCTGGCCACCCTCCGCCCCCGCTGACCCGCCCGCCCGCGGCACGGCGTCACCTCTCGTCCCCATTTGAACTTGTCGCGGGCGTGACCGGGGTTTTCCGTGGTCGGGCCGCGACAAGTTCGGGGAGGGAGGGGTGGGCAGAGGATGGTGCGACCGGCCTCGGCGAACGCACCAGCCGGAACTTGTCGCGGGCGTGACCGGGGTTTTCCGTGGTCGGGCCGCGACAAGTTCGGGGAGGGGTGGGTGGCCTAGGGTGCGGCGCATGATCACGTGGGACGACATCGTGGCCCGGGGGCGTGACGGCAACCTCACCCCGCCCCGCCGGGACGACCGCACCGAGGCGGAGTGGAAGGCGGTGCTGGACCCGGCGACGTTCGAGGTCACCCGTCACGCCGCCACCGAGCGGCCGTTCAGCAGCGACATGTGCAGCCTGTTCACGCCTGGCCGCTACGGCTGCGCGTGCTGCGGGACGGTGCTGTTCGACGCCTCGGAGAAGTTCGAGTCCGGCACCGGGTGGCCCTCGTTCACCCAGCCGCTGGAGGACGCCGTCGTTGCCTACCACGTGGACCGCACCCATGGGATGGTGCGGGTGGAGACCGTCTGCAATGTGTGCGACGCCCACCTCGGCCATGTCTTCCCGGATGGCCCGCCGCCCACCGGGCTGCGGTACTGCATGAACGCCGTCGCGCTCAGCAAGGTCGCCGACGACCACTGACGTTTCCGGCGTCGGTGAATCCGGTCGACCCGGCGTGCCGGGCCGTGACAGCCTCCTGGTGATGGAGAACCACTTCGACACCGACGTCGCCCTCACCTACGACGCCGACGCTGCCGAGATGTTCGGCGACGACGTGCTCGGGCCGACCGTGCAGCGCCTTGCGGAGTTGGCCGCCGGCGGGCCGGCGTTGGAGTTCGCCATCGGCACCGGCCGGGTGGCGCTGCCCCTGGCCGCCGCCGGCGTGGAGGTGCACGGCATCGAGTACTCCCCGGCGATGGCGACTCAGATGCGCGCCAAGCAGGGCGGGGCAGCCATCCCGGTGGTGCTGGGCGACATGGCCACCACCCGCGTCGACGGCGTCTTTACGCTCGTCTACCTGGTCTTCAACACGATCATGAACCTCACCACCCAGGACGCCCAGGTGGCCTGCTTCGCCAACGCCGCCGCCCACCTCCGGCCCGGCGGCTGCTTCGTCGTCGAGGTGATGGTGCCCCAGCTGCAGCGCCTGGCGGCGGGGGAACGCTTCGTGCCGTTCTCCGTCACGGACGACCACATCGGCATCGACGAATACGACGTGGTCACCCAGCGCCTGGTGTCCCACCACGTCACCAGCGCGGCCGACTGGGTGACGCGCCAGTCGATCCCGTTCCGCTACGCCTGGCCGGCCGAACTGGACCTGATGGCCCGGATGGCCGGCATGGAGCTGGAGTCCCGCCACGCCGACTGGCTGGGCAGCCCGTTCACCGCCACCTCGCCGTCCCACGTCTCCGTCTGGCGCCTCCCCAGCTGACCCGTCGTCCAAGTTGGCGGTGAGGTGCGGTACCACCGCACCTGAGCGCCAACTTGCAGGAGGGGGAGGGTCAGGGTGGCGGGGCGAGGGCGGCGATGGCGGCCGCGACCTTCGAGACGCTGGTGCCCTTCGCCGCACCGAGTTGCTGGGCGAACGTCGCCACCCGCAACTCCTCCAGCATCCAGCCCACCTCGCCGGCGTCCGCCGGCACGTGCCGGCCCCACCTGCGCAGCACGTCGGTGTACCGGGCCTCCAGCGTGGCCACCTCGCGCAGCCCCCGGGCGTCCCGCTGGGGTGCCTCGGGCAGCTTGGCCAGGCGGTGGTCGAGGGCCTGCACGTAGCGCAGAAGGTCCTTCATGCGCGCCGTCCCCGTGGCGGCCACGAAGCCCGGGCGCACCAGACGGTCGAGGTGGGCCCGGGCATCCGCAGCCGACGCGGCGACGGCCGGCGCCACCAGCCGTTCCAGCCGGGCCTCCACACCCGCTGCCGCGGCCAGCACATCGGCGGCCAGCCGCAGCGCCCGTGCGGCCCGCACCGGCAGCTCGGCGCGGGCCACGGCCACCAGCGCATCGAACCCGTCGGCGGCGAACGGCGGCTCGCCGGCATTGGACACGATGCGGTCGGCCGCGGCCAGCAGGCAGTCGGCCCGCAGTGCCGCCAGGTCGTACCCGCTGCGGGCGATGGCCAGGCGGCGCTCGTTGGTGAGGTCGGCGTCCACCGCCCGGTTGCCGACCGGCACGGCCAGCAGCAGCAACCGGCGCACGCCGCCGTGCTGCACCCTGCGCTGCAGACCCTCGTCGGTGAGCACCCGGATGCGCACACTGTCGCCGTCGTCGAGCAGCGCCGGGTAGCCGCGCACGGGCACGCCCCCACGGGACGTCTCCACGGTCCGCGGCAGGTCGCCGACATCCCAGGTGGTGATGCCGGTGCGTTCCTCGATCGGCATCGCCCGGGCGATCGCCGCCCGTACCCGTGGCCCCAACTGCTCCTGCAGCGCGGGAAGGTCCTTGCCGTGGCCCAGCGACCGGCCGGCCTCGTCGTCCACCGAGAAGGTGAATCGCAGGTGCGGCGGCACCCTCTCGACGTCGAACGCGTTCGACGGCACCCGCACCCCGCTGACCTCGTGCACCACGGTGGCCAGCGCCGCGGCGATCGACGTGCCGTCCTCCCAGGCCTCCGGCCGGCCGAGCCGGGCGGCGACCGCAGCGACCACCTCGTTCATCGGCGTCAGCTCGCGGCGGTGCTCCTTCGGCAGCGAGCGGACCAGCGCGTCCACCAACTCCTCGCGGAACCCGGCCACACCCCAGTCGAACCCGGTGTGCTCCACCTGGTTCAGCGCCGCCAGCGGGACGTGCACCGTCGCTCCGTCCAGCGCCGAGCCCGGGTCGAAGCGGTAGGTGACGGCGAGCTCCAGGCGGCCCTGGTGCCACACGGTGGGGAAGCCGGCCGGGTCGATCGCACCCCGCGCGCCGGCGAAGTGCTCGTGGCGCATCGTCAGCAGGTCCGGGTCGGTGCGCCGTGCGTCCTTCCACCAGCGGTCGAAGTGCCGGCCGCTGACCACCGACGGCCCCAGCCGCGCGTCGTAGAAGGCGAATACGGCGGCCTCGTCCACCAGGTCCACGCGGCGGGTCCGCTCGGCCATCGCCACCAGGTCGCGCAGGAACTCGCGGTTCGCCAGGATCGGCTTCTGGTGGGTGCTCCAGTCGCCTTCCACCAACGCCGTGCGGATGAACATGGCCCGCGCTTCCGCAGGGTCCACCCGGTCGTAGCCGACGACCCGGTTGGTGATCTGCAGGCCCAGCAGGGTGACGGTCTCGCGGCACACCGCGCCGGCCCGCCGTTCGTCCCACCACGGCTCGCCGTACGAGCGGCGCACCAGGTGCGGTGCCAACTGCTCCGCCCACTCCGGCTCCACCCCGGCGACCACCCGGCCCCACAACCGCGACGTCTCCACCAGTTCGGCCGCCATCACCCAGCGGGGGAGGGCCTTCGCGGTCACGGAGCCGGGCGAGATCATGAACTTCGACCCGTGCGCACCGCGGTACTCGCGGCTCGTGCCGTCGCGGGTGCCGAGGTGGCTCAGCAGGCCGCTCATCAGCGCCTGGTGCACATGGTCCGGGTGGGCCTCGGTCGCGAACCGCCCGCCCTTCGCCGAGCGCACGCCGATCTGCCCGGCCACCTGGCGCAGCTGGCTGTACAGGTCCATCCACTCCCGCACCCGCAGGTAGTGGAGGAACTCGGCGCGACACAGCTTGCGGAACTGGTTGCCGCTCAGCGCCTGCTGCTGCTCGCGGAGGTGGTCCCACAGCTTGACGTAGGCGAGGAAGTCGCTGCCGGGGACCTCGAACCGGCGGTGCAGTTCGTCGGCCGTGCCGCGCTGCTCGGCGGGACGCTCGCGCACGTCCTGGATGCTCAGCGCGCTGGCGATCACCATCACGTCGCGCACGCAGCCCAGCCGGTCGGCCTCCAACACCATCCGCCCGAGGCGCGGGTCCACCGGCAGGCGGGCCAGCCGCTTGCCGACCGCCGTCAGCCGGCGGCGCCCCTCCGGGTCCGGCGGCTCCAGCGCGCCCAACTCCTCCAGCAGCCCGTAGCCGTCGCGCACCGCCCGCGGATCCGGCGGGTCGAGGAACGGGAAGGCGCCCACGTCGCCGAGGCCGAGCGCGGTCATCTGCAGGATGACGGAGGCCAGGTTGGTGCGCAGGATCTCCGGCTCGGTGAACTCCGGCCGGTCGGTGAAGTCGTCCGCGGAGTAGAGGCGGATGCAGATGCCGGGGGCGACACGCCCGCAGCGGCCGGCACGCTGGTTGGCGGACGCCTGCGAGACGGGCTCGATCGGCAGCCGCTGCACCTTGAGGCGGTGGCTGTAGCGGCTGATGCGCGCCGTGCCGGCGTCCACCACGTAGCGCACGCCGGGCACCGTGAGGGACGTCTCGGCGACGTTGGTGGACAGCACGACACGGCGGCCCTGATGGGGTTCGAAGATGCGGTGCTGCTCCGGCGCGGACAGCCGGGCGTAGAGGGGCAGGACCTCCAGCGGGCGGAAGCGGTCGGCGGCGTCGCGGCGCAGCGCGTCCGCGGTGTCGTGGATCTCCCGCTCGCCGCTGAGGAACACCAGCACGTCGCCCGGCCCGCCGCCCTGTGCCGGGTCGGCCAGCTCGGCCACGGCGTCGATGACGGCTTGCACCTGGTCGCGGTCGTCCACCTCGTCGTCGGGGCGGCCGCGCCGGCGCCAGGCGGCCGGCGCATCCTCGCCAGGGTCGTCGTCCTCCTCCGCCATCGCGGCCGCGCCGTAGGGGCGGTAGCGCACCTCCACCGGGTAGGTGCGCCCGCTGACCTCCACCACCGGCGCCGGCACACCGCCGGTGCCGAAGTGCTCGGCGAAGCGTTCCGTGTCGATCGTGGCGCTGGTGATGATGACCTTGAGGTCCGGCCGGCGGGGGAGGAGTTGGCGGAGGTAGCCGAGCAGGAAGTCGATGTTCAGGCTGCGCTCGTGGGCCTCGTCGATGATGATCGTGTCGTAGCGGCGGAGCATGCGGTCGCGCTGGATCTCCGCCAGGAGGATGCCGTCCGTCATGACCCGCACCATCGTGTCCTCGCCGGCCACATCGGTGAAGCGGACCGAGTAGCCGACCGCGCCACCGAGCGGTGTGCCCAGCTCGAAGGCCACCCGCTCGGCGATGGTCCGCGCCGCCACCCGGCGTGGCTGGGTGTGGCCGATCAGGCCGTGGACCCCGCGCCCGATCTCCAGGCACAGCTTCGGCAGCTGGGTGCTCTTGCCGGAACCGGTCTCGCCGGCCACCACCACCACCTGGTGCTCGCGCAGGGCGGCCAGCAGGTCGTCGCGCCGCTCGGCCAACGGCAGCCCCGCCGGGCAGGCGAGCGCGCCCCGGGCGCGCAGGGCCTCCACCGTGGCGGCGCGGCGGGCCGCAGGTGCGGATGCGTCGCCGGGCGCGTGGGGAGGAGGGGTGGGATCCATGGCCGCCTGCCAGCATGGCACCACGGGTGACTGGTGCCACTTGATTTCCGAAGGTCCTCACGCCGTGGGACGATGGTGCGGTGCGTGTGGATCTTCGTCTTCTCGCCGCGGGCGCTGTCGCCGCGGCCGTCACCGTGTTGGCCTCGTGCGGGCAGGGCTCGGAGCGTGAGCCGGCAGGGCAGACCCTGGCCCGGAAGTACGCCTGCTTGAGCTGTCATGGCCAGAACGGCGAGGGCGGCACGGGGCCGGCGTGGAAGGGTCTCTACGGCTCCACAGTGACGCTGCAGGACGGTTCCACGGCAGTGGTGGACGACGAGTACCTGCGCACCTCCGTGATCAACCCGAGCGCGCAGATCCCCCAGGGTGTCACGGTGCCGATGCCGGTGAACCCCAACGTCACCCCGGAGGACCTCGAGACGATCATCGAGTACATCAAGAGCCTGGCCAACGCCTAGCCCTCGCCGGCCCCGTCGGGCGTCAGCCCGGCGGCGGCGTCAACGTGGTGGCGATCCGGCCCGCCAAGGCCGGGGGCACGGTGGTGTCGGCGTCGCGCCACCGGCCCAACGCATCGGT
Source organism: Acidimicrobiaceae bacterium (assembly GCA_020637295.1). Taxonomy (GTDB): domain Bacteria; phylum Actinomycetota; class Acidimicrobiia; order Acidimicrobiales; family Ilumatobacteraceae; genus UBA668. The sequence goes on from JACJWF010000008.1 coordinate 144,925, forward strand.
CACCCCCACCAGCGACGCATACAGCGGCGGGCAGGTCGGGCAGCCGGCGAGGTGGGCTTCCAGTTCGGCTGCCGCACCGGCGTCGAGCACACCGTCGAGGTAGTCGCCGACCCGCGTACGGGCGTCCCAGCAGCGCATGGACTCTCCCTTCGTCACCGTCCGCCGTTCGGCTGCCTCGGCAAGGGCGGTGGTCAGCAGCATGCGCCCGCGATGGACCCGCTGCTTGGCGTTGTCGACGGAGATCCCCAGGCGGTCGGCGATCTCGGGATGGGTCCATCCGAGCGAGTCGTGCAGCACCACCGCGCTGCGGTAGATGAACGGCAGCCTGACGAGCGCATCGCGCAGCCGGTCCGTGTCGGCCGCCTGCTCCGCCACCGCGGCAGGGTCGACGGCGTAGTGGTCGTCGCGCCAGTGGGCTTCCACGTCGGCCACCAGCAACTCGCGGTCGGCGCGGCGGGCCCGGTCGATGGCCAGGTTCCACAAGATGCGGTGCAGCCAGGTGGCTGGTGCCGCCTCGCCGCGGAAGGTCCCCCGCCGCTCCACGGCGCGCAGCACCGTCTCCTGCACGAGGTCCTCCGCGGCCGCGAGCGTGGGGGCGAACCGGCGGGCCGCGCCGAGCAGTTCCGGGGCGGCGTCCGCCACCGCCCGGTTCAGCTCGGCGAGGCTCAGCCCTTGGCGCTCTTCACCTTGCACGTGTTGAGCCCGAACGGCAGGTAGAGGGGGCAGGACTTCATCGCTGCGGTGGCCAGCATGATGGCGGCCAGCGCGAACAGGATGATGCCGCCGACACTGCCGGCGCCGACGATGATCGCCAGGACGATCAGGACGGGGGCGACGACGAATGCCCGGATCTTGCGGTCGAGCGGACCCATGTTGACCTTCATGTGGACTCCCTTGCAGAGGACCGGCCGGTGGCCGGTGGCCGTGGCGGGCGGGTTCGCCGCCGGCAACTGGTTGGACGCACGAGCCGCCCGAATGGTGACAACCGACCGTGGCCCGGACGCGAAGCGGCGGGCGGTGGCGGCACCCGAGTTGAATCCGCCGACTCCTCGGGTGCCCGCCGTACCGCCCGCCACGATTCGTGGGGACCGCAGTGCGGTGCTGATCAGCCCTCGGGCACCAGGACGTCGCCCATCACGTGGATGACGCCGTTGGTGGCCTGGACGTTGCCGACCGCCACCGGGTAGCCGTCGATGGACACGACGCCCTGGTCGTCCACCGTGACCGTCAGGGTGTCGCCGGCCAGCGTCTCGAGCTCCATGCCGTCGGTGAGCTGGTCGAGGTTGTACTTGCCGACCACCACATGGTGGGTGAGCACCGTGGTGAGCAGTTCGTTGTCGGAGGTGACGGCGCTGACCGTCGCCTCGTCGAGCTTGCCGAAGGCGGCGTCCATCGGGGCGAAGACCGTGAACGGGCCTTCCGCCGTGAGGGCGTCCACCAGGTCGGCCTGCACCAGCAGGGCGACCAGCGTCTCGAAGCAGCAGGTGAAGGTGGTGGCGATCGTCGGGATGTCGCCGATGGCCGGCACCAGCACGTCGTTCATCACGTACACGTACCCGTTGGTGGCCTGCACGGCGGCGCCGATGGGGGCGCCGTCCACGTACTTCATCCCGTCGACCTCGGTGATGGTGAGGGTGGTGCCGGCCACCGTCTCGTACTCTCCGGCCACGAGGTCTTCGGGGGCGTAGTTGCCGGCGAGCACATGGTGGGTGAGCACCGTGGCCAGCAGGTCTGGCGTGCCGTCACCGTTTCCGTCGAAGTCCTGCACCATGTGCAGCATCGGGACGGGGATCTTGTCGAACGCGTCGTCGGTGGGCGCGAACACGGTGAAGGGGCCGCCGCGCAGCGTGTCCACCAGGCCGGCATCCACCACCAGGCCGGCGAGCTCGGTGAACACATGGCCCGTGAGGGCGGTGGCGACGATGTCGCCCATGGGGGTGACGTCGAGCGAGCTCGGCGGGGCGAAGGTGACCTCGGTGCTGTCGCCGCCGGCCACGGTGGTGGGCGCAGCGGTGGTGGGGGGAGCCGTCGTGGTGACCGCATCGTTGCTGTCGTCGGAGCATGCGGCGGCGCCGAGTGCAACGAGGCTGACCATGGCGACCGCCCGCACGGCAAACCGACGGGTGGGAGACTGCTGCTGATTTGTCACGAACACGTTGGCCAACCTACGGCGGACCCGTTCACGCAGGCAGGGGCGGGTGACCACACGCGCGCAGGACCAAAGTCCCTACGGGTCGGCGCCTTCTACAGTGTGGCGATGACCGACCTGGAACGGGAGTATTCGCCCAGCTCACGAGCCGGTGGGTCCGCCGACCCGCACGTCGCCCGCTACCGGGCCGAGGGCGAGGCTGCTGCCGCCGGGTTCGGGTCGCGGCTCACCCGCACCGCCGGCGGGTCACTGGCGGTGCCAGGGGCGCCCGGCGGGCCGCTGCTGGTGGCCGTCCACGGCGGCTACTGGCAGCTGATGGCGGCGCTCGACGCGCTCTACCTGGCGCTGCCCGTCGTGGACCTCGGGTGGTCGTTCGCCAGCCTGGAGTACACCATCGCCCCCGCCGGCACCATCCCCGGCATGGTGGCCGAGTGCACGCGTGAGCTGGCGGCGGTGAGCGCCGCCGTCACCGCGGCCAACGGGGGGCACGGCCCCGTGCTACTGGCCGGACACTCCGCCGGGGCACACCTGGCCGCCATGGTGGCACTGGTCGAGGAACCGCCGGTGGAGGTGGCCAGGGTCGTGCTGGTCAGTGGCGTGTACGACTTGCGTCCCCTGCTGCAGACCACGGTGAACGAGCCGCTCGGCATGGACGCGGGGTCCGCCGAGGCCTGCAGCCCCCAGCTGCTGCACGTCCGCGGGCGCGCCGAGACGCTGGTGACCTGGGGCGACGCGGACACCGACGCGTTCAAGGCCCAGAGCCGCGCCTACGCCGCGCACCTGCGCAGCTCCGGCCTGGCATCGGTGATCGAACTGGAGTGCAGCGGGCGCCACCACTTCGACGTGCTCGACGACGTGGTCGACCTGTCCACCACGCTCGGGATGCTGGCCCTCGGCGAGCTGTAGCACCGGCGGTCCAGCGGCGCACGGAGCCCGGCGGTTCAGCGGCGCAGGGAGTAGTGCTGCACCGGCGCCCCGGCGAGCGGGGCCAACTCCACCATGATGCGGAAGGGTGCGTGCTGACCCCGCACCTCCACGGTCCCGAGGGTCGCCGAGGAGGCGTGGACCGCCACGACCTCCAGTGGCCCGTGGCGTTCCAGCAGCGCGGCCGCGGCGGCCGCCCGGCGGGGGAACGGGTCGTCCGGCTCCATGTTGTCGGCGAACAGGGCGCGGGCGGTGTCGTCGTCCCAGGCGTTGAGCAGTGCGATCAGCGCTCGGCAGCGGGCGTCCAGCACCTCGGTGCGGGCCGAGGTCCGCGGCGGCACCTCGTCATGCTCGTGCAGGAGCAGCAGCATCCGCAGCGTGAGCACGCTCATCGGCGCGTAGGTGGCGTTGGCCAGCGCGATGGCGCCGGTGCCCGTGCCGCCGATCCAGCGCATGTTGCTGCCGTAGCCCGGCAGGCCGCCGGCATGCGCCACCACGGTGCCCAGTTCGTGGTCGTCACGCAGGTTGAGGCCGAAGCCGTAGCCGGCCGGGCTGGTGCGGCCCGCCACCGTGGTGGTGCCGATGTACGTGTTGACCCGCTGCATCTCGCGCCGCGACGCGGGCGACAGCCCCACCCAGTCCGTGGCGTCCGGGCGGGTGACGGCATCGTCGAACCAGGACACCCAGCGGGCCAGGTCCGTGACGCAGCTCCACAGGCCGCCCATCGGCGACATCTCGCCGTCTCCGAGGAGCGGCGTGCCTTCGGGCACCGACACCCCGTCCACCACCCGATGGGGGCGGGCCCAGTCGTCGTGGTCCGGCTGCACCCAGGTGGTGCGGCTGAGGCCCAGCGGCCGGAGGAGGCGCTCCTCGACGTGCTCCTGCACCGGGCGGCCGGTGACCCGGCGCACCACCCGGCCGATCATCGCGAAGCCGAGGTTGCTGTACTCGTAGGCGCTGCCCGGGCGGTGGGCGAAGGTCGGCCCGGCCGCGTAGACCCGGTCGATCGACGCCTGGTCGATGTCCAGGTGGCGGTCCGCCCAGGCGTCGTCGGTGGCCAGCCCCGACGTCATCGACAGCAGATGGCGCAGCGTGATGGCGGCGGAGCCCGGCGGCCCCACCACCGGGCCCAGCTCCGGTGCGTACTCGGCGACCGGCACGTCCAGCGCCAGCACCCCTTCGTCGCGCAGGCCCAGCACCGCGGCCGTCGTGAAGCTCTTGGTCATCGACGCGATGCGGTACACCGTGTTCGGCGCGCCGTTGTGGCCCACCAGTTCACCACCCCGCACGACACCCCAGGACACGGTGGGGCAGCGGAACTCGGCGGCGGTGGCATCGGCCATCGCCGTCAGGCGGTCCGTGGTGTCGGGACGTAGCGGCGGCATGTCAGAGGGCTGCGGTGATGGCCGCGAGGAGGTCGTCGTAGGTGTCCGTTGCCGGGAACTGGGGGAACTGGGCGGCGATGGACTCCGGGGCGTGGAACCAGAAGCCGGCGTGTGCGGCGCCGAGCATTGCCGAGTCGTTGTAGCTGTCGCCGGCGGCGACCACCCGGTAGTTGAGACCGCGCAACGCCTCCACGGCGTGACGCTTCTGGTCCTGCTGGCGGAGGCGGTAGTCGACGATCCGGTCGTCCTCCACCACCAGGCGGTGGCAGAGGATCGTCGGCATGCCCAGCTGGCGCATCAGCGGGGCGGCGAATTGCTCGAACGTGTCCGACAGGATGATGACCTGGGTGCGGGTGCGCAGCACATCGAGGAAGTCCTTCGCCCCCTCCATCGGCCCGAGGCCGGCGATGACGTCGGCGATCAGGCTCATCGACAGCCCATGCTCGGCCAGGATGGCCAGGCGGCCCTTCATCAGCACGTCGTAGTCCGGCTCGTCGCGGGTGGTGCGGCGCAGCTCGGGGATGCCGGTGCGTTCGGCGACGGCGATCCAGATCTCCGGCACCAGCACCCCTTCGAGGTCGAGGGTCACGACGGTCTGCTGGGTGGCGGCGGGGGTGGGGCTGGCGGTCACGGTGGCCTATTCTTCCCCAACGCCGCACCGGTCGCGAAGAGGGGGCCCCGCCATGCCGATCAGCACGATGTCCAGCACGATGATGGACGACTACCAGCTCACCCTGCTGCCGATCTTCAAGTTCGGGCGCCAGGTGCACGCGAACAGCAAGATCATCACCTTCACGGGGGCGGAGGGTGACGCCGGCTACCAGACGGCCACGTTCGCCGAGGTGGCCGACCGGGCGGACCGCCTGGCATCGGCGTTGGCGTCCCTCGGCGTCCAGCCGGGCGACCGGGTGGGCACGTTCCTGTGGAACAACCAGACCCACATGGAGGCCTACCTGGCCATCCCGTGCATGGGCGCCGTCCTCCACACCCTGAACATCCGCCTGTTCCCCGAGCAGCTGGCGTACGTCATCAACCACGCCGAGGACCGGGTGATCATCGTCGACGCCTCGATCGCGCCGCTGCTGGCCCGGGTGAGGGATCAGCTCACCACCGTGCAGCACATCATCGTCAAGGGCCCGGGCGAGGCGGCCGGGCTGGGCGACAACCTGCTGGACTACGACGACCTGCTGGCGGCCCAGCCCGGTGGCTACGACTACCCCGAGGTCACCGAGAACACCGGCGCAGCCATGTGCTACACGAGCGGCACCACGGGCAACCCGAAGGGCGTCATGTACAGCCACCGCAGCACGTACATGCACTCGTTCGCCGTCACCTCCACCGCCAACATCGCCTTGGCGGAGACCGACCGGATGCTGGTCATCGTCCCGATGTTCCACGCCAACGCCTGGGGCACGCCGTATGCAGCGTGGATGATCGGCGCCGACCTCGTCTTCCCGCAGCAGTTCCTCCAGGCCGGCCCGCTGGCCCGTGTGATCCAGGAGATGCGCCCGACGCTCACCGGTGCGGTGCCCACGGTCCTCAACGACCTGCTGCACAATGCGCCGACGACGGACATGAGCAGCCTGCGGCTGGTGATGTGCGGTGGCTCGGCGGTGCCGCGAGGCCTGATCGACGGCTACCGCGAGACGTTCGGCGTGCCGGTGGTGCAGGGCTGGGGCATGACCGAGACCTCGCCGGTGTGCGCCATCGGCCACCCGCCCAAGGAGCGCGGCGACCAGAGCGAGACGGACTGGCGGGTGAAGACCGGCCGCATCATGCCGGGCGTGGAGTTGCGGATCACCGCCGACGACGGCAGCGTGCAGCCGTGGGACGGCGAGAGCCTCGGCGAGATCGAGGTGCGCGGTTCCTGGATCACCGCCGCCTACTACCACGTGGATGACGACGAGAAGTTCCACGACGGCTGGCTGCGCACCGGCGACGTCGCCAGCGTGCTGCCCAACGGCTACGTGATGATCAGCGACCGGGCCAAGGACGTCATCAAGTCCGGCGGCGAGTGGGTCAGCTCCGTGGACCTGGAGAACACCATCATGGGTCACCCGGCCGTGCTGGAGGCCGCCGTCATCGGCGTGCCCGACGACCGGTGGGACGAACGCCCGCTGGCGTGCGTGGTGCTGAAGCCGGGCGAGAGCGTCACCGCCGACGAGCTGAAGGCGTGGCTCTCCGAGCGCACCGCCAAGTTCTGGGTGCCGGAGCGCTGGAGCTTCATCGAGAGCGTGCCGAAGACCAGCGTCGGCAAGTTCGACAAGAAGGTCTTGAGGGCCCAGAACGAAGCCGGCGAGCTCTCGGTCGAGCTGCCCTGACCGCGCGCCGGGCTCCCCGCCGCCGTCCCCTGTCGGCCCGCCCCGCTGTCCGGCCCCGCTTGCTCCTGCTCTCGCTCGTCCTCATTCCTGCCGAACTTGTCGCGGCCGCTTCCTGCAGCAATTCCGGTCAGGGCCGCGACAACTTCGGGGAGATGACGGTGGTTGGGGGCGGGCGGGCGGTGGAGGTGCCGCCGGCGGGGGCGGGGTTCGACTACCAGCTCGGGGGCGACGCGCCGCTGCCGGCCGGGGTGACGGTGGTGGTGCGCGACTGGTTCGCGGGGACGGCCGCGCCCGGGGCGTATTCGGTGTGCTACATCAACGCCTTCCAGACCCAGCCGCCGGATGCCGACGATCGTCCGGACCTGCGCGGCGCATGGCCCGCCGAGGTGGTGAGCACCGCGGAGGACCCGGAGTGGCCGGGCGAGTTCGCCATTGACCTGTCCTCCGCCGAGCTTCGGGCGACCGCGGCCGCACACGTGACGTCCATGATCGACACGTGCGCGACGAAGGGCTTCCGCGCCGTGGAGTTCGACAACCTGGACTCGTTCACCCGGTTCCCCGAGCTCGGGTTCGGAGCGGACGAGGCGCTGGCCTACGCGGCTGACCTGGTGGAGCACGCCCACGCACTCAGCCTGGCCGCCGGGCAGAAGAACTCGGTGGAGATCGCCGCCCGCGGGCGGGCCGAGGCAGGGTTCGACTTCGCCGTCGTGGAGGAGTGCGGCCAGTACGACGAGTGCGGTGACTACACCGACGTGTACGGGGACGAGGTGTTCGCCATCGAGTACACGCAGGCCGGCTTCGCTGCAGCCTGCGCCGCCCTGCATCCGTCCGCGTCGGTGATCCTGCGCGACCTGGACCTCGTGCTGCCCGACGACCCCGGATACCTCCGCCAGACCTGCCCCTGACGCGTCTGCATCGAGGGTGCCGACGTGGATGGGTGTCGGTCAGGCGGTGATCGCCAGCACGGCCCGCCGCGCCCGGGCCAGTTCCGGCACCGGTGCGGTGCCCACCTGTTCGAGCAGGCTCGACACGGGCACCGAGCGGAGGTGGTCCACTGCGTAGACCCGGTCGTCGATGACCAACCGCCACGGCAAGTCGTCGTGCTCTCCACCGACGAGTTCGGGCACAACCCAGACACGGTCGGCGAGCCGGTGGAATGGCTCGGCGGACATCACGACGACTCGCCGCCGCTCCTCCTCCCGAAGATCGGCGAGCCAGATCTGCCCCTGATCCATCAGCCGATGCCGTCGAAGGCGCCGTCCAGCGCTGCCTCGGCCGCCTTGCGGCGCCGCTGTTCGGCCTCCGGCAACGCACGGATCGCTGCCGTGGCCCGCTCGGCCTGGGCCCAGAACTCGGCGCGGTCGAGCGCGTCGAGTGCGGCGTTGATGGTGTCGTCGGCCGTGCCGCGGCCCATGGCCTTGAGGCGGTCGCGGGTCTCGGTGGTGACCTTGACGGTGGTCATCGGCATACTCTGAGTATACCGAGGGGTCAGTGGGGTGCCGGCGCGGCTGCCGGTGTGCCGCGGCGGGGCAGCGTCGCCAGCACCGCCACCACGAGGAGGCCGACCACCAGGCCGACGGCGGCGGACACCGCGGTGTTGGCCAGCCAGCCGAGCACACCGCCCACGCCGGCCACGTCGTGCGCCGAGTGCTCCAGGTGGTGGACCTGCTCGTACGGCCAGTGCCAGCCCAGTTCGTCGGCGCCGACCAGGAGGATGTGGCCGCCCACCCACACCATCGCCGCGGTGCCCACCACGGACAGCACCGCCAGCACCTTCGGCATGCCCTGCACCAGCGCCCGCCCGAGGCGTTCACCCCTGCCGCGCTCGACCATCTGCAACCCGATGTCGTCCATCTTCACGATCAGCGCGACCACCCCGTAGACGGCGATCGTGATGACGACGGCGACGATGACGAGGATCGCGGTCCGCATCGCGAACCCCTCGTCCAGCACCTCCTTGAGGGCGATCACCATGATCTCGCCGGAGAGGATGAAGTCCGTCCGGATGGCGCTGGCGACGGTGGCCTCCTCGGCGTCCGTGCCCTCGGCCGCGGCGGGGGTGGCATGGTCGTCGTGCCCGTGGCCGGTGAGCTTGGCGTGGATCTTGTGGGCGCCCTCGTAGCAGAGGTACGTGCCGCCGAGCATGAGGATCACCTCGACGAGCTTCGGCACGAACTCGCTGAGCACCAATGCCACCGGGAGGATGAACAGGATCTTGTTGCGCAGCGAGCCCTTGGCGATCCGCTTGATGATCGGCAACTCGCGGTCGGCGGCGAGGCCGTGCACGTAGGCCGGCGTGACCGCGGTGTCGTCGATCACCACGCCGGCGGCCTTGGCGCTGGCCTTGCCCGCGGCCAGGCCGACATCGTCGATCGACGCGGCCGCCAGCTTCGCCAGCGAAGCGATGTCGTCCAGCAGCCCGACCAGCCCGCCTGCCATGTTCGATCCCTCCGTGGCTCGTCGTCCGTCGCCCGCCACTGCTGCGGGTCCGGGGACTGTACCCGCTGGCGCGGGGGCGTTCAGGCGAGCGCGTCGGGAAGGCGGCCTGCCTCACGGGTGGCCAGCGCGGCGTTGACCCGCTGGCGTTCCAGCACCTGGTCCAGCGTCTTGGCGGCCTGCGGGATGGGGTGCTCGGAGAAGAACGACTGCACGTCGGCCACCACGTCGGGCCGGGTGAGCAGCTTCACCGTGTCGATCATCCGCACGATCGTATTGTTGGGGAACTTCTCGTTGGCGACGGTCCACTGGCGGCGGACGGCCTCCCACGCCTGCTCGCCGTGCCAGCGGTTGGCGATGCACCGGTTGAGGAGGAACGGGGCGTTCTGGGTGCGGACCTCGCCGCTGAACGCCAGGTCCACCGTGCGGTCGATCTGCGCGGCCTCGGGGAACTCGGCGAGCGCGTACAGGAAGCGGAGTTGCTCCTGCGGGGTGTCGGCGTTGCGGAAGCGGGCCAGGTACTGGTCGTAGTCGGCGTCCGTGCCGGCCGCGGCCACTGCGTTGGTGGCGGCGGCGATCAGCTCCGGGTCGGCGCCACTGGCTGCCGGGTCGTCCATGATCGCGCGGCAGCGGCTCTGCGCGTCCGCGTCGCCGGCCAGCACCGCCAGCAGGCCGGCCAGCAGACCACGCAGCTTGGCCTGCAGGTCGTTCTCCCCGGCGAGCGGGGTCCACCCCAAGTCGGCCATGGCGGGTGCGACCAGAGCGGCCACCCGCTGCTGGAACGCGGCGTGGGCGTCGCCCTCCACCAGGCGGCCGACGCCGCGGAGGCCGACGGCGATGGCCTGCCAGACGGCGAGGTCGCGGTCGGCGGAGAAGCCCTCCACGAAGGCGAGGAAGTCGGCGGCGGCGAGGCGGCCGGCCACTACCTCGTTCCACGCGTCGTCCACCAGGTTGTAGCGGTCGAGGATGGTCAGCTGCGGCAACTGCTGCTCGATGCGGGCGCGCAGCGTGGCGTCGTACGACACGCGCATGAAGCCGTGGCCACCGGCGTTGACGACCACGGAAGCGTCGGCGCTGGGCACGGCCACGCGCAGCTCGTCACTCTCGAGTAGCACCTTGCGCTCCTCGCCGTCGATGCGCAGGTGGACGGGCACGACGAACAGGGTGGCGTCGTCGGTGTCGCCGTAGGCGAAGCGCTGCTGCTCCAGCACGAGCGTGCTGCCCTCCAGCCGGGCGCGCACCAGCGGGTAGCCGGGCTGCCAGATCCAGCTGTCCATCAGCGTGCGCACGGGAACCTCCGGGCCGCCGCCGGACATCACGGACTCCTCGATCGCGTCCCACAGGTCGCCGGTCTCGGTGTTGCCGTACTCGTGCTGCGAGAGGTAGTGGCTGACGCCGCGGCGGAACTCGTCCTCACCCAGGTACTGCTCCAGCATGCGCAGCAGCGAGCCGCCCTTCTGGTAGGTCAGCACGTCGAACATGCCGTCGCAGTCTTCCGGGGCCTCCACCGGGTACTCCACGCTGCGGGTGCTGGCCAGGCTGTCCACCTCGAACGCCGCGCTGCGCTCCAGGCTGAAGCTGGTCCAGCGCAGCCAGTCCGGCCGGTAGGCGTCGCAGCAGGCGACCTCCATGAACGTGGCGAACGCCTCGTTCAGCCAGATGCCGTTCCACCACTTCATCGTCACCAGGTCGCCGAACCACATGTGGGCCAGCTCGTGGGTGATGACGTCGGCCAGGGTCTGCAGCTCCAGCTGGGTGGATGTGGTGGGGTCGGCCAGCAGCAGGTTCTCCCGGTAGGTGATGCAGCCGAGGTTCTCCATGGCGCCGGCGGCGAAGTCCGGCAGGGCCAGCATGTCGCACTTCTCCGTGGGGTACGGGATGCCGTAGTAGTCCTGGTACCAGCGCAGGGCGAACGCGCCCACGTCCAGCCCGAATGCGGTGAGGTGGCCCTTGCCCGGCACGTGGACGATGCGCAGGGGGATCGGCTCGCCGCCGTCCAGCCGCGGCACCATCACGGGCGCGGTGGCCTCCAGCGGGCCGACCACGAACGCCACCAGGTACGTGCTCATCGGCATCGTCGGGGCGAAGCGGACAGCGACCTTGCCGTTGGCCTGCTTGCTGCGCTCCACCTCCGGGCCGTTGCTGACCGCGAGGTGGGCGGGGTCGACGATCAGCGTGACGTCGAAGACGGCTTTGAAGTCCGGCTCGTCGAAGCATGGGAAGGCGCGGCGGCAGTCCGTGGCCTGCATCTGGCTGGTGGCGATGACCTGCTGGTTGCCATCCGCGTCCGTGTAGGTGCTGCGGTACCAGCCGCGGAGCTTGTCGTTGAGGGTGCCGGTGAAGGTGATCTCCAGCGTGACGGACCCGGGCTGCACGGCGCGGTCGATGACGAGGCGCTCGGTGGTGTCGTCCAGGGTGAAGGGGGCGTCCTCCCCGTCCACGCGGACGCTGTCGATGCCCAGCTCGATGGCGTTGAGGACGATCCGGTCCGCGACCTCCGCCGCGTTGGCGTCGATGACGACATGCCCGACGAAGCTCGCCGCCGCGAGGTCCGGCTCCAGCGCCAGCGTGTAGCGGTAGGGGAGGACGGTGCGGGGCAGCCGGTACGGGTTGTCGCTCATGGAGCCAGGGTACCGGTGGTCACACGATGGCTCAGGTCGAGAATCAGCTCCGCCGGTCGGTCGCCCCACCGGGACTGCAGCGCGTCGTGCACCTGCCACCCCGCTCGTACCAGCGCGGCGTGCCGTTCCAGATGGGCATCGACTCCGGCGGGATGGAGGCCGCACACCACCGCCGCAGGCCTGCCCTGGCTGATTGTCGCGACGTCCACGACATGGTTGCCGGTCGGGTAGCAGCGGTACGTCGGCAAGCCCGCACTCGCCAGCCCGTCGGCGATGGTGTTGCACCACTCCGTCGGGGCGACGGCCGGTGCCGGCGCGCCGGGAGGGGCGTCCGCCCGTGCGAGGTACTCGCCGAGCAGGCTGTGCGGAGCCGGCGTGAACGAGCTGACCATGATCATCCGCCGGCGAGCCCTGGTGAGCAGCACGGCCAGCAAGTTGGGGTTCGAGAGGAAGTTCCACCCGCCGGCATCACCGGCGGCCAGGCCGAGCGAGCACACGATGACGTCGCGCTCGTTGCCCTGGAAAGCATGCACTGTGCCGACGCGGAGGTCCATCGCCATCAGCTCCGTGGCCGAGAACGCTGCGAGCATCGCGGCTTCCAGCGCGTCGGCCTGAGCGCGGAACGGGGAGATCACGCCCACGCTGTTGGCGCCACGGCGGTGCAGCTGGCGCACCTCGGCGAGCACCGCAGTCACTTCCGCCGAGATCACGCCGTCCCCGCCACGTGTGCCGTCGACCGAGTGCAGATGGACGCAGTCCTCCTCCTGCGTCAGCGGAGTCCGCGTGGCGACCGTGACCCGGCCACCGTAGAGGCGCTCGGCGACGAGGTCGATGAGATGCGGTGCGCTGCGGAAGTGTTCGTCGAGCACGATCGAGGGGGCGACGGCGGTCGCCGCGTCGAACAGGCTGTTGCGTCGCACGTCGAGCTGGCTGCGGCGGGCATCGTCGATGCGCCGCGACTGGAGCACGGCCTCGATTGCTGCATCGCTCAGGAAGGACACGTGCCGCAGCTGGTTGGGATCACCGACCACGAGCGTGGCTCTGCCGCGAAGAAGCGCCGGCGCCGCCGACGTCTGCTCGACCGCAGAGGCCTCGTCGACCACGACAAGATCGAACAAGGCGGGGCTCGGTGGCAGCAGATCGTCGACATCACTGAGCGTCCCGACCCACAGGGGGAGCGCGGTGGTCAGGCGGTTGGCACGCATGCGCTGCAGCTGGGCGCGGCGGGCTGCCCGGCCGCTGCGCAGCGCCGTCGACAGTGCTGCCACTGCGCTCAGCCCGCCCCGGTCCAGGCGCTCCTGCGAGCGGGAGGTGAGGCCGAGCCACTCGGACAATGCCGTCCGTACGGCGGCCTCGGCGGCTTCGGCAGCGCGGCAGCAGGCGGCAGGGGTGGGGTCGTGGTCGAGCGGCGTCCTGACCGCCGCCACCTCCGCGGCGGCGACCACCTCGCCGAGGCTCGCTGACCCGGGCGCGTGGAGCAGCCGTCGAAGGGTGCGCTCAGCCTTTCGCCGCCGGCGCCGGGCGAGCCAGCCGCCCCCGCCCCCGTTCGCTGCCGTGGCCAGTGCGGCGACCGTCTCGGGGTCGGCCTCTCCGGTGAACGCTGCCGGCGCGTGCAGCCGCGCCCGTGCCAATGCTGCGGCACCGCCCGGGGTGAACAGCTCCTCCGGCAACACGGCGCGGCGGGCGGCGGCCCAGGCCCTGTCACGCCTCGCGACTGCCTCGTCGAGCTGGCGTCGTGCGCGCTCTACTGTGGCGTCCGGCGCAGGGTTCAGCGAGGCCAGCCGTTGGCTGAGGGCCTCCCGTCGCTCACTGGCACCGAACACCACGGGTTCGAGCCCTGGCTGGCGCTCGAGCAGCGCGATCACCGCATCGACCGCAGCGTCGGACTTGGCGGTGACGAGCACGCTGCGACCGCGGCGGAGCGCGTCCGCGACGACCGCAGCCACGGTGTGCGACTTTCCGGTGCCGGGCGCACCCGACACCACGGTGACGGCTTGGCGCCGTACTCGGCGCACCACATCCCTCTGGCGGGGCGACAGAGGGAGCGGGGACTCCACCGCTGCATCGTCGCCGGCGTCCAGCGGATGGTCGGGCGCAGTGTCGGCGTAGACGGCGTGGAACGCGGTCGCTTCGTCGTTCACGACGTCAGTCCATGCCTGCAGGCTGCCGGAGCGCGTCGTGACAGCGCGCTCGCCGTCGGCGAAGACCCCGACGCCGATCACGATCTGCAGGCCGTCCCGACGCATCAGCGTCTGCGGCTGCTCGGCTGCGGTCGTCAGCACCCGGGCAGGCAGACCCGCGGCCGCGCTGAGGCGGATCGCGTAGCTCTGCAGGCGGGAGAGCCGGCCGAGCAGGGCGGGCGTCAGCTGGCTTGGACGGTGGAAGGCGCCACCTCCGAACTCCACCTCCTCGAACGACCGCACCATGTCGCGGTCGGTCACCAGGTCGGTGATCTCGAAGTCGCCGAAGGACTGCAACGTCCATCCGGCGAGGGGGGACCGGCGAACGACACGGACCGGGCGGGTGACGAGGGGTTGGAAGACCCGCGAGCGCCGGGTCGACCCGTCGGGGTTGGTGATGGTGGCCGTGCCGGCCACCCACAGCCAACCCACCCGGACGGCCTGCTCGCCGCGAACCTGCTGCAGCGCCGCGAGGCCCTCGCCGAACGCCCGCTCGACCCCCAGGGTGGGGTACGTCACCGCTGGTTGTCGGGCAAAGAACTCACGGGCGAAGGTCTCGCCCACCGAGGGCCGGTCCAGTGGATCGCCCGGCGACGCGGGGCGGAACAACTCGAGCCCGTCGTCCAGCCAGCGGAACCATTCCAGCGGCACGGCGTCGCCGCCGGCCTGACGCGCCGCAGAAGGTGTGAGGTCGCTCAAGGCGAGCAGAGCCGCCACGGCGGTGGCACCTGCGTCGTTCTCCGTGACCACCGCGGCGAGCGTATCCCGGCCGTCCGGCCGTCGGCGGTGTGGGGCGGGTAGCGTTGTTGCCCGTGTCAGGCGCCCCCGTGAACGAGCCGCTGTACGACGTGGTCGGTGTGGGCAACGCGCTGGTGGACGTCATCTCCCACGCGGACGACCACTTCATCCACCACCACGAGCTGGTGAAGGGGTCGATGACGCTGGTGGACACCGACCGCGCCCTCTACCTCTACCGGGCGCTCGGCACCGCGGTGGAGATGAGTGGCGGGTCGGCCGCCAACACCATGACCGGCGTCGCCTCGTTCGGGGGCCGGGCGGCGTACATCGGCAAGGTCAGCGACGACGAACTGGGCGAGGTGTTCGGCCACGACCTGCGCGCCGTGGGCGTGCACTTCCGGCCCGGCCACGCTGAGGCGGACGTGCCCACAGGGCGGTGCATCATCGTGGTCACGCCGGATGCGCAGCGCACGATGAACACCTACCTCGGGGTGTCCAGCCTGCTGAAGCCGACGGACATCGACGAGGCCACCGTGGCCGCCGGCGCCGTGCTGTACATGGAGGGTTACCTGTACGACCGGCCGGAAGCCAAGGAGGCGTTCCGCCATGCGGCGGCGGTCGCGCACGCCAACGGCCGCCGAGTCAGCCTGACGCTCAGCGACTCGTTCTGCGTGGACCGCCACCGGGCGGACTTCCGTGCGCTGGTCACCGACGAGGTGGACCTGCTGTTCGGCAACGAGGCCGAGCTGCTCTCGCTGTACCAGGTGGACTCGTTCGACGAGGCCGTCGCCAGGGTGCGGCACGACTGCCACATGGCGGTCATCACCATCGGTGCCGACGGTTGCGTCATCGTCACGCCCGACGACGTGCACCGGGCGCCGGCCGAACCCGTGCACCAGGTGCTGGACACCACCGGCGCCGGCGATCTGTTCGCCGCCGGGTTCCTCTTCGGGTACACGCGGGGGCGGCAGCTGGATGAGTGCGCGAAGCTGGGGGCGATCGCCGCGGCTGAAGTGATCTCCCACGTCGGCCCGCGGCCACTCGTCGAACTGAAGACCCTGCTGCCCTGAGGTTGCCCCCATGAGTGCCACTGCACGAGAGACCGCCGAGCGTTGGCTGGCGGCCGAACCCGACGACGACATGCGTGAGGAGTTGGCCGCACTGCTGGCCGGCCCCGACGAGGATCTGGAGGCCCGCTTCACCGGCCGCCTGCAGTTCGGCACCGCCGGCCTGCGCGCCGCGGTGGGCGCCGGGCCCCAGCGGATGAACCGCCTGGTGGTGCAGCAGGCCGCTGCCGGCCTGGTGGACTACCTGCTCGTGCATGCCCCGCACGCCGCCGAGCGCGGCGTGATCATCGGCTACGACGCCCGCCGCAAGAGCGATGCGTTCGCGCTGGACACGGCGCGGGTGTGTGCCGCGCGTGGGGTCAAGGCGATGCTGTTCGACCGGGTGGTGCCTACGCCGGTGCTGGCGTGGAACATCACCGAGGCCGGTGCGGCCGCCGGCGTGATGGTCACTGCCTCGCACAACCCGCCGGAGGACAACGGCTACAAGGTGTACCTGGACACCGGGTCGCAGATCGTCCCGCCGGCCGATGCCCTGATCAGCTCGCACATCGACGCCATCGACCCGTGTTCGGTCGCGCTGGCGCCCGCCGACGATCCGCTGATCCAGCGGCTGGGGCGCGACCACATCGAGCGCTACCTGGCGTTCGTCCCGACGGTGCGGCTGTGCCCGGAGGTCGCCGGCGTGCCGGTGGCGTACACGGCCATGCACGGCGTCGGCGGGGCGACGCTGCTGGAGGCCTTCGACGTGGCCGGGCTGCCGGTGCCGGCGGTGGTGCCCGAGCAGCAGGAGCCCGACGGCCGCTTCCCCACGGTCCACTTCCCCAACCCGGAGGAGCCGGGGGCGATGGACCTGCTGATGGCCCGGGCCGCGGCGTCGGGCGCGCTGCTGGCGCTGGCCAACGACCCGGATGCGGACCGGCTGGGTGCGGCGATCCCCACGCCGGAGGGTGGCTGGCGGCGGCTCGGCGGCGACGAGATCGGCTGGCTGATGGCCGACCACATCCTCCGTCACACGTCGGGTGACGACCGCCTGGTCGTGACGACGCTGGTGTCGTCGTCGCTGCTCGGGCGGATGGCCGCGGCCCGCGGCGTCACCTGCCGGGAGACGTTCACCGGGTTCAAGTGGATCGGCCACACCGTGCTGGAGCACCCGGACGAGCGGTTCGTCTTCGGCTACGAGCAGGCGCTGGGGTACCTGGTGGCCGGGCAGCCGCTGGACAAGGACGGCATCACCGCCGCCGTGCTGATGGCCGAGGTGGCCGCAGTCGCTGCCGAGGAGGGTGTCACCCTGCAGGACCGCCTGGACGCCATCGCCGCCGAGTTCGGTCGCCACGTGATGGCCGAGTTGTCGGTGCGGATGCCGCCGGCGGACGGTGCCGCCGCCGTGGCCCGGATGCGGGCCGAGCCACCGACGTCGGTCGGGGGCCGGGCCGTCACCGGGGTGGAGTGGTTCGAGGAGGCCGGCCTGTTGCGCCTGCGCCTCGGCGACGACGTGCGCCTGCAGGTCCGCCCCAGCGGCACCGAGCCGAAGGTCAAGCTCTACGCCGAAGGCATCGGCGAAGACCCCGCCCCCCTCCTCGCCGCCCTCGCCGCCCTCCTTATCTGACCCGCGCCCACCCGAGCCCCACGCCTCCCACCCGAGTGCCACGCCCCCCACCCGAGTGCGACGGCGCAACCGAGTGCTGACTCGCACCCCGGGGTCGGAGTGAGCACTCGGAGCCGGCGGGGCGGGGGCGGAGCTTGGGCGCGGTCGGAGGGTTTCGTGCTCACCTCCGAGCCGGAAACCCTCCAACCCATCCGGAACGGGTGTTCCGGTGGGGTCGGCGGGCATCGCTAGAGTGCCGTTCGTCACACCGTGGTGACCCACCCACCGATGGTGGGGTAGCAGTTCCGAAGGAGCATCCATGCGCAAGTTGGGGGCGTTCATGGCGCTGGTGACGGTGGCGGTCGCGCTGCCCGTCGTCGGTGCCGCCGAAGTGGCACAGGCCGATGGTCCGGGCGTGGGGACGCCGTGGGTCGTTAGCCTCGGCGACTCGTACATCTCCGGTGAGGCCGGCCGCTGGGCCGGCAACAGCAACAACAGCTCGTCGTCGGTGGACGCCGGCGGCTCGGCCGCCTACTACGACAACGGCGGCGTCAGCGAGACGATCAATCGCTGCCACCGCAGCACCGCAGCGGAGATCCACATCGGCGGCGGGATCAACAGCCTGAACCTGGCGTGCTCCGGTGCCAAGGTCAACACGTTCACCTCCAGCGACGGCTACTTCAAGCCGGGCATCGACTTCTACCAGTCCGGCAGCAACAAGGGCCAGGCCCGGATGCTGCAGGAGTTCGCCGGCACCCACAACGTGAAGATGATCATGCTCTCCATCGGCGGCAACGACTTCAACTTCGCCGACATCGTGCAGGCGTGCGTGGTGGACTTCCTCACCTCGCCGTCGTGGTGGAAGAACTACTGCTACGACGACAGCTCGGTGAAGGCCAACTTCACCACCACCAACGTCAGCGCGAAGACCGCACTCATCACCACGGCCGTCAACAACGTCAAGACGGCCATGGCCAACGCCGGCTACAGCACCAGCCAGTACACGATCGTGATGCAGACCTACCCGTCGCCGATCCCCAACGGCTCCGGCTTCCGCTACAGCGAGAGCGGCTACACCCGGCAGAGCACCGGCGGTTGCGGCTTCTGGAACAAGGACGCCGACTGGGCCAACAACACGGCGATGGTGAAGATCAACGGTGCCGTGGTCAGCGCTGCCACCGCGGCCAACACCGCCGGCAACGTGAAGGTCATGCGCCTCGACGGGGCCTTCAACGGCAGACGGCTGTGCGAGAGCGGTGTGAACCTGATGGAGAACACCGGCTACGGCAACTGGACCAACGCCAACGCCGTCAATGCCACAGAATGGGTGGCGCAGATCCGCACCGTCAGCACGATCTTCGGGCCCTACTACGTGCAGGAGAGCATCCACCCCAACTGGTGGGGCGAGAAGGCCATCCGCAACTGCGTCCGCCAGGCGTGGAACGGCGGCAGCCCGAAGGGCGGCACGTGCTCCCGCAGCGGCAACGGCCTGAATGCCAACGGCGAGCCCAACATGGCGCTCACCTGACCTGACACCCCACCCGACCCCTCCAACCCCTGAACTCATGTCGCGGGGCTGACCGAGCGAACGCCGGTCAGCCCCGCGACGCGAACCGGGAGGGAATGGGGGTGGGGAGGCGGCCGGAGTGGGGCGGAAGGGTGGGTCAGCTGCAGAGGCGGCGCTCGACGGTCAGTGCGGCGACCTCGTCCTGCCCGTCGAAGTTGGCGGCGAGCGTCAGGACGTCCCACTTGATGGTGACGGTGGCGTTGCTCTGGAAGACCGTCACGCGGTCGGCCCACGCAGCCAGCACCTGCGCCCGGGGCATGCCGAGGGACAGTCCGTTCGAGGTGGGGACGCCTTCGCCGAGCGACCAGGCCACGAGCTCCGCCCAGCCACCTCGACGCACGAACGTGGCGGTGACCCCGTCCCAGCTCACTTCGCGCCACTCGGTGGCGCCGCTGCACTCCCACTCGCTGCCGCTGCCGCCGCTGCGGGACACCTCGGCCCAGCCGCTGTCGTTGAACGGGGCGCCGATCTCTGCGGTCATGGCCGTGACCACCTCGTCGGCGTTCTGCGGGCCAGGGACGAAGCCGAAGACTCCACCTGTCTCGACGTCGATCTGCAGTGGGCCGGACGGCCGCGGCAGGGCGTAGCGGGTGACCTCGAAGCGGCTGCCGTCGAACTCGATCTGGACGATGCCGAGCTGGCTGGCGGTCCACCAGCCGTACGCGTCGGTCGGTGCGGCGAGGGTGCCGGCGGCCATCGTGCCGTCGGGGAAGAGGCGGACGATCGAATCGGTCCCGCCGAGGTCCGCCTCCACCAGGACGGTGCCATCGGTGAGGACGACAGGGGTGGCCGATCCTGCGGGGAACTGCCAGCGCCGATGCACCGAGTTCCAGGTGACATTCACTGTCGACGACTGCTGATCGAAGGTCGGCACGACGGCAGCGGTCGTGTCGTAGGGACTCAGCTCGCGCAGCTCGACGGTCCCCGCCAGCAGGTGGCTGCCACTGATCGAGAGAGTGGTCGCGGCCCCGGACGGCAGCGGCAGTTCCTCCACCACCGTCGTCATGTCGGTGGTGTCGTAGGCCCGCACGGTGGTCGTCGACGGCGGGTCGTCGGCGGTGTTCATCGGCGCGTACAGCCAGGAGCCGACGAGCAGCGGCTGGTCGACGAGCCCGCCGTCCATCGGCACGGTGCGAACGTCGGTGCCGTCGACGATCACCCACCGACCGTTGGCCACGTCGGGGATGATCACCGTGCCCTGCGGCGTGAGCACCGGCGAACGCGGGCGGACGGGTGTGCATGCGGTGCACTCGTCACGGCCCAGCTGGCCGTCGCCGGCACCGACCCTCGCGGTGTACAGCACGGTGCGGTCCAGCGGCTCAGCGGCGAGGTCGGCGGGGACCTCCGTCGTGCCCACGTCCAGCGTCGAGGACGTCGTGGCCATGTAGCGGTTGGCGCCGTCGGGGCTGGTCATCCGCAGCACGCCTGCGGCGGCGTCGAACGACAGGGTGGTACCGTCGACCAAGGGCATCACGCCGGCGCGGAAGCACTCCATCGCGGCGAACCGCAGGGTGGGCGGCAGGCGCAGCAGCCCTTCCTCCACCCGCCAGCGGCCCTCGGTGCCGGGCTCGGTCTCGTAGCCGTTGCAGCCGTCGAAGCCGCTGACCGTGCCGTCGGCGGCGAGGGTGAACGTGGGCGTGCCGCTGGTGCGGGCGCCGTTCCACTCCCACACCGTCCAGTTCACGCCGGCGATGGCGGCGGCCAGGTCGGTGTCGGCCGGCGTCGTCGAGCCGGGCACGGTCGTCGGCGGCTCGGTTGACCCGGTCGGTTCGGTGACACCACTGGGGTCGGCGGTGCCGCCAGAGGAGTCGGCGGGGCGGACGGTGCTGGCCCCGTCGTCGCCCGTCACCACCACCACGGTGACGGCCGCTGCAGCCACCAGCGCGGCCGCGGCCCCGGCCAGCACGGCACGCCGGCGCCGGCGCCCGCTGGCCGCCGCCGAGCGGCCGGACCACTCCGCGGCCAGGCGGCCGCGCAACTCCGCCCGGAAGTCCGGTCGGGGGGTCAGCTCGTCGGACGCGTGCTCGTCGAGACGGATCTCATCCATGGTCGGCCTCCTGCTGGCGGAGTCGGGTGCGGGCGCGGGCGAGCAGCGATTCGGCGGCGTGGACCGTGGTGCCCAGTGCGTCGGCCACCTCGGGGACGGACAGCCCGTCCACGTAGCGGAGGACGAGCGCCGTCCGGTCCCGCGTCGGCAGGGCCGCCAGCGCCGACGGCTCGGCCATCGACGGCGGGTCGGCATCGACGGACACGGCCGGCGTCGCCACCAGGTGCAGGTGACGCTCCCGGCCGGCCTCCCGGCGCAGCCCGTCGAGGTGCAGGTTGCGGATCGTGGTGATCACGTACCCCACCGACACCTGCGGGCCGTCACCGCCGCGGATCTGGCGCAGCACCCGCAGGTACGCGTCCTGCACGAGGTCCTCGGCAGCTGCCCGGTCGGTGCCGCACAGCCGTCCGGCGTAGCGGTAGGCGTCGGTGAACGTCCGGTCGTAGAAGGCCAGGAAGGCCTCCCGGTCGTTCAACCGCTCCACCACCCGCGGGTCATTGCTCACACCGACTCCAACGAACGGCGGCGCGGGTTTCCGTCGCGGTCAGGCGGGGGAACCGAACTGGCGGTCGCCCGCATCACCCAGGCCGGGCACGATGAACGCCTGCTCGTTCAGCCGCTCGTCGAGCGCGGCGGTGTAGACGGCCAGCTCCAGCCCCTCGTTGCGGAGCAGCTCGATGCCTTCCGGCGCAGCCAGCACGCACACCACGATGATCGTGCCGGTGGCGCCGCGCTCCAGCAGCAGGTGGCAGGTGTGGGCCAGCGAGCCGCCGGTGGCCAGCATCGGGTCGAGCACGATGACCTGCCGGCCGGCCAGGCTCTCCGGCAGCTTGTTGACATACGGCTTGGGCTGGTGGGTCTCCTCGTCGCGGGCCACGCCGATGAACCCGACGTCGGCGTTGGGCAGAAGGTCCTGGGCGGCGTGCAGGAAGCCCAGCCCGGCGCGCAGCACCGGCACCACCACGGGTTGCGAGCTGAGCTGACGGCCGAGCGTCGTGGTGAGCGGCGTCTCCACGCTGACGCTGCCGGTGGGCAGGCCCTTCGTGGCCTCGGCGATCAGCAGGGTGCCGATGCGCTCCAGCTCCTGGCGGAACAGGGCGTTCGGCGTGTCCTTGGCCCGGACCCGGGTGAGGGAGTCGGCGATGAGGGGGTGGTCGACCACGTGCACGGCAACTGACATGCCGCGAGTCTGCCAGGTGCCGGTGCCGCTCAGAGAGTGCCGGCGCGGGCCATGGCGTAGCGGGGCTTGATGATCCCGTTGATGATGGCCAGGCGCTCCGGGAAGGGGGCGAAGGCGCTCTTCATCGAGTTGATCGTGATCCACTCGAAGTCGTCCAGCCCCCAGCCGAACGCCTCGGCCAGCTGCTCCATCTCCCTGGTCATCGAGGTGTCGCTCATCAGCCGGTTGTCGGTGTTCAGCGTGACCCGGAAGCGCAGCCGCTTCAACAGGCCGATCGGGTGCTCGGCGATGCTGGCGCAGACGCCGGTGCCGACATTGCTGGTGGGGCACAGCTCCAGCGGGATGCGCCGGTCGCGCACGAACGCCGCCAGACGGCCGAGCTGCTCCCCGCCCTCCGGGCCGGTGATGTCGTCGACGATCCGCACCCCGTGGCCCAGGCGCTCCGCCCCGCAGAACTGGACGGCTTCCCAGATGCTCGGCAGGCCGAACGCCTCGCCGGCGTGGATGGTGGTGTGGAAGTTCTCCCGCTGCACATAGTGGAACGCGTCCAGGTGGCGGGTGGGTGGGTACCCGGCCTCGGCGCCGGCGATGTCGAAGCCGACGCACCCGCGGTCGCGCCAGCGGACGGCCAGCTCGGCGATCTCCAGGCTGCGGGCCGCCGTCCGCATGGCCGAGCAGATGAGGTAGATTGTCAGGTCGGTGCCGGCCGAACCGCGCTGGAACCCGTCGATGATGGCCTGCACCACCTCGTCCAGCGTCAGCCCCTGCTCCGTGCACAGCTCCGGGGCCATCCGCACCTCGGCGTAGACCACGCCGTCGGCGGCGAGGTCGACGGCGCACTCGTAGGCCACCCGCTCGATGGCGTCGCGGTGCTGCATGACGCCGACGGTGTGGGCGAACGTCTCCAGGTAGAGGACGAGGTCGTTGCGCTTGGCGCCGCGGTTGAACCAGGCGGCCAGTTCGTCCACGTCGTGGGTCGGGAGGTTGCCGTAGCCGTACTCGTCGGCCAGTTCGATGACGGTCCGCGGGCGCAACCCGCCGTCGAGGTGGTCGTGGAGGAGAACCTTGGGCAGTGCGGAGATGTTGGTGTTCATGGTGAGGTGGCCGTCCGTGTCAGATCGTGGCGAGCGAGTCGAGCCGGCGCAGCGGCATGCCGGCGGGGCGCTGCAGCCAGTTCCAATCGGGGTACTCGGCGGTGGCCGAGATGCAGTGGAGCGTGTAGGCGTGGCGGCTGACGGGCGAGTGGTTGTCGTCGCTCCAGTGCGGCAGCAAGCCGTGCAGGAGCACCAGCGTGCCGGCCGGCACCTCCAGCGGCACCAGGTCGTGCGGCGGCGTGGGCAGGGGAGACGGGTCCAGGGTGCGGAACTCGGTGCCGTCGTCGTCCGTCGCCCCGGCCCGGCGGAACTGCGACCGCAGCGCCGTGCGATGCCCACCCGGGGCCGCCCACAGGCAGCCGTTCTCCAGCGTGGCGTCCTCCACGGCGAACCAGCAGCCGGCGACGCTGATGGGGTCCGTGAACAAGAACGCGGCGTCCTGGTGGCAGCCGACCTCGCCGCCGATGTGCGGCTGCTTGAAGATGTACATGCTCTGCAGCGCCAGCGCGTCGATGAGCCCGATGTCCGCCACGGCGCCGGCGAGATCCGCGGTGTAGCTGAACCGCTCGAACTCGGGCACCAGGTCGTGCATGGCGTGGCCGATCTTGTTGATGCTCAGCGCCTTCGGCTGGCGCAGGGAGCCATCGACGGCGAAGGCGTCCTCCTCGAAGAAGCACCACACCCGACCGCCGGACTGCAGGAACTGGCGGTCGCTGACCCGGGTCTGCTCGTTGGTGGTGAACACCGCCGGCCGCTCCGGCGGCACGAACTCCTCCACGATCTGCTCGGCGGCGGCCTTCAACTCGGCCAGCGGCTGGGGCCCGACGAACCCGGGGACGGCGAGGAACCCGTCGCGGTGGTACTGCGCAACCTGCTCGTCGCTGAGGACGTGACCCATCGGCGTCACTGTAGGGGCCGTGCGCGGGCGGCCCTACCCTGTCGGGCATGGAACCCGACACCACCACGCAGGGCCTCACCGTGCTCGGTGCCACCGTGCGCCACGCGATCGACCATGTCGAGGTGTTCCCCGCCCCGGCCAACGTCACCACCGTCCGGTTCACCAACGACGAACTGAACTCGATGTGCCCCGTCACCCAGCAGCCCGACCTGTCCACCGTGGTCATCGAGTACCAGCCGGCGGAATGGTGCGTGGAGTCCAAGAGCCTGAAGCTCTACCTGTGGGGCTTCCGCGACCGGGCTGTCTTCGCCGAGGCGCTGGCAGCCGAGATTGCCGGCGAGATCATGGCGTCCGCCCGGCCGAAGCGGGTCACCGTCACGCTCACCCAGCGGCCCCGCGGCGGCATCGAGGTGCAGGCGGTCGCCGAACTGCGGAGTGAGTGACGCCCGCCGCGCCGCCCGCCGGTGACCATCGGGTGAATCTCACGTTTGGTGGGTGAAACCCTCTCAAGCGCCACGGAGCGTGTGCCGATCACTCTGTCAACCCAACGGGCGAGGGAGATGGACATGGCCTGCACTCACACAGCGGACTGCCCGCTGTTCCCCAAGTTGAACGCCAGCCTTGGTGCGTGGCGGACGCACTACTGCGACACGGACGTCGCATGGCGCAACTGTGCCCGGTTCGAGCGGAGCATGCGGGGTGAAGCCGTGCCGCTGGCGCTGCTGCCCAACGGCAAGCTCGTCGGCGTCCTGACCGAAGACTATGTGGAGCACCACCAGCATCCCCAGCAGCCTGGTGGCGGCGTCACCACGGTCGTCGCGCCCGCGCCCGCTGCGGCGGCGACCGAGACCGACGAGCCACCGACGGTGATCAAGCGCTCGTTGTGGCAGCGACTGTTCGGGAAGGGGCACTGATGAGCGCCGAGTACTGGCCCTGGTGGTTGGGCGCGCTCGCCTTCGGCGCGCTCGTCGTCGCCTTTCCCCTCCTGGTCGGCCGTCGCCTCGGCGTGTCGGGTGCGTGGGAGCGGGTGCTGCACTGGAAGACCGAGCGGGAGGCGGAGCGTGCCGACGCCGTCCTCGACGACATGTCGGCGTTCGAGGCCGCGCTGGCCGCCGAGACGGCAGCGGCGTTCGGTGCGGCCGACAACGAAGCCCCCGGCGCAGTGGCGACCGTCGCCGCACCCGCCACGCCATCACCCGAGGGCGCCCCGGCCGAGGTGCAGCGGCGAATGCCGTTGACGACCCAACTGGTGCTGATCGTCTCCATCTTCGCCGGCGGGCTGATCGCCGCGCTGGTCTCCGGTCGCTTCGAGTGGCACACCGACATGGGTGATGCGTTCCGCTCGATCGTCACCGGTGGACCGCTCATGTGGGTCGTGCTGTTCGGTGGCGGCGTCCTCGTGGGCATCGGCACCCGGATGGCAGGCGGCTGCAGTTCGGGGCACGGCCTCAGCGGCTGCTCCCGCGGCGAACCCGTCAGCCTGGTGGCCACCGCGGTGTTCTTCGGCACCGCAGTGGCGGTGTCGTTCCTCGTCTGGAAGGTGATCTGAGATGACTGCGCTCCATGCGAAGGTCGCCGTGCTCGGCGCCCTGTTCGGGTTCACGGTGTCGATGGTCGGGTTCGCCGACTTCGGCGAGCTGAACGCGATGTTCACGTTCCAGGACACCCGCATGTTGCTGGCGTTCGCCGGCGGCGTGGCCGTGGCTGCACTCGGTTTCCTGTTGCTCGACCCCAAGCGGCCCACCCGCACGCGCATTCACAAGGGTGTCGTGCCCGGTGCCGTGCTGTTCGGCGCCGGCTGGGCGGTGTCGGGTGGCTGCCCGGCAATCCCGCTGGTGCAGTTGGGGGCCGGCTACCTGCCGGCCATCGTGACGTTGGCCGGGGTGGCCTCTGGGATGGTGGCGTACCGGCATCTCAATGCCCGGTACCTGCACATCGACGCCGGTAGCTGCT
>JACJWF010000009.1 GCA_020637295.1 Acidimicrobiaceae bacterium
GATTGGCCGAAGTGGGTCGAGCAGCCGCTGTTCGCCGTGGTGTTCATCGCTGCGGTCGCGACGGGCTTCGTGGCGGCGAATCGTGTCGATGGCGCCCGGTCGGGTGAGGACAGGGGGGTGAGTCCGGTCGTGGTCGTGCTGGTCATCGTGGCCATGCTCCTGCTGTCGCTGCTGGACGACTGGCCGGCGGATCGCTCCACGTGGCTCGGCCTCGTGTCCCTCGGTTACCTCTTGGGCGTCATGCAGCGAGGGTGGCTCGAGTCGTCCACCACCGCGGGGATGGCCGCCGGGCTCGATCGGATCACGATCGACCATGAGTCCGGCTCGGCGCCGCGAATCCGCGATCTCGACATCACGGTCGGCACCGTGGTGGCGCGTATGGCCGACGGATGGTCGGCAGAGGAGATCGTCGCCGAGTACGCAGGGCTCGAGCCCGAGGACGTCCACGAGTGCCTCGTGTTCGCGGCGAGGACGGCAGGTCGCCGTTCCGCGGTGTCACTTCGGCGTCCGTCGACCACCCGTCGACCTGCCATCGGTTCCCGGCGCTGACTGGGTGCGCTGCGACGCCCCACCCGGTGAGTGGGGCTACTGTCGCCGACGTGGACGCGGCGACCCGGTCGATGCAACCGTTCGGAGCGCATCCGCCGCCCGCGCCGCCGCCTCCAACTCCCCCTGCGCCCTCGCGGTCGTGGGCGGCCTCGGTCGTCGTCGGGTCCGCGGTTGCCGTGATCATCCTGGTGCCGGCGGTGGTGCTGGGCCGGCTGTCGTGGCACTGGAGCGTGAAGGCACCCCTGTGTCTCGGCCTGGTACTCGCTGTCGGGTGGTTCGGCGGGCAGGCGCTGGAACGGATGGGCAGTCAGCCTCACTCGCGCCGCCAGCGGTTCGTGGAGAAGATGCTGTTCTTGGCGCCGTTGTTCATCGGCATCCGAGGCGCCATCGACGGAATGACCCCTGGCGTCGTGATCGCGGGGCTCGGGTTCGGGGCGACGATGGGCATGATCTTGCCAGAGTCGGACGATGGGTATCTGGCTCGGTGGCGACGCCGCCGCGCCGCGACCCGCGAGGCGTGCCGATGACGGAGCGGCTGCGGGTCGGGGCGGACGGGGTGGTCCGCTGCTGGTGGTGCGGGGAGGACCCGCTGTACGTGGGGTACCACGACGACGAGTGGGGCCACGAGGTCACGGCCGACACCCGCCTGTTCGAGAAGGTCTGCCTGGAGGGGTTCCAGTCCGGGCTGGCGTGGATCACGATCCTGCGCAAGCGCGAAGCCTTTCGGGCCGGGTTCGCCGGGTTCGACATCGACGCCGTGGCCGGGTTCGGCCCCGCCGACGTCGAGCGCCTGCTGGGCGACGCGGGCATCGTCCGCCACCGGGGCAAGATCGAGAGCACCATCAACAACGCGGCGCGGGCCCGGGAGTTGCGTGACGAGTTCGGCTCGCTGCACGCCTTCTTCTCCGGCTTCCGCCCCGAGGCGCACCAGCAGCCGACCCTCACCAGCGAATTCCACGCCACCACGCCGGAGAGCACGGCCCTGTCGAAGGCGCTGAAGAAGCGGGGGTGGAGCTTCGTCGGCCCCACGACCATGTACGCCTTCATGCAGGCGATGGGCCTGGTGAACGACCACGTGATCGGCTGCGAACGCTCCCTCTGACCCCGGTTGGAGGGTTTCGTGCTCGCCTCCGAGCCGGAAACCCTCCGACCCGGGTCAGTCGTTGGCGTGGAGGGCGGCGTTGAGGCCGTCCCACTTGGCGCTGCGGGGGAGGGCTTCCACGGAGCCGGTGCGGCTGTTGCGGCGGTAGAGCAGGCCGGCGGCGCCATTGAGTTGCCGGGCCTTCACGGTCTCGACGCCGTCCGCCCCGTGGACTGCCACCAGCGTGCCGGCGGTGACGTACAGCCCGGCCTCGACGATGCACTCGTCGCCCAGGCTGATGCCGATGCCGGCGTTGGCGCCCAGCAGGCAGCGCTCGCCGATGGTGACTTGCTGGGTGCCGCCGCCCGACAGGGTGCCCATGATCGACGAGCCACCGCCGATGTCGCTGCCGTCGCCGACGATGACGCCCTGGGTGATGCGCCCCTCGACCATGGATGTGCCAAGCGTGCCGGCGTTGAAGTTCACGAAGCCCTCGTGCATCACCGTGGTGCCGGGGGCGAGATGAGCGCCGAGCCGCACCCGGTCGGCGTCGGCGATGCGCACGCCGGTCGGCACCACGTAGTCCGTCATCCGGGGGAACTTGTCCAGCCCGTGCACGGTGAGGACCCCGCCGTCGCGGCGCACCCGCCAGCGCAGTTCCTCCAGGCCCTCCACCGGGCACGGCCCGAGGTTGGTCCAGGCGACGTTGCTGAGCGTCCCGAACAGCCCGTCCAGGTTGATGGTGCGTGGCTGCATCAGCCGGTGGGACAGCAGGTGCAGCCGCAGGTAGGCGTCGGAGGCGTCCGCGGGCGCGTCGTCGGTGTCGATGTGGACCTGCACGGCCCGCACCCGCACCCGCCGAACCTCATCGGTGCGATCGGCCACGTTGTACGCCTCGAACTGCTCGGGGTCCGGCTCCTCGCCCAGGCCCAATTCGCGGAACCAGGTATCCAGCACCGTGCCGTCGTTCGTGATCGTGGCCAGCCCCCGGCCCCATGCAGCAGTCATCTCACGTCCCTCCTTGTGGCCGCCAGGCTAGGTGCCAACCGAGTAGGTACCCCCATCCCGGGGTCGGAGTGGGCACTCGGATGAAGGCTGGCACTCGGGTCGGTTGGCGGGCACTCGGGTGGGCGGGATGGCACTCGCACCGACGGGCCGGGGTGGCCGGCTGTCACCAGCGGTTGCGGGCCTCTTCGGCGAAGCCGCGGATGCCGTCGATCTCCACGGGCACGCCGTCGTCGCCCACCACCCGGCCGCTCCACGTGCCGAAGCACTGGTGGACCTCCATCTTCAGCAGCTTCACGTCGGTGACGTCGTAACGGTCGAACGTGGGGGTGAGCGTCACGTCCACCTGGTCGGACCCGGGCGTGCGCACCCGCCACGGCTGCATCGGGTCGTCCCACGAGTAGTCCCAGACCAGCTCCTCGCTGATCTTCGTCAGCCGGCCGTCGATGCACAGGGCGTTCTCCGTGGCGCCGGTTCCCTCGGTCCACTTGCCGCCGAACTGCAGCCCGACCAGCCGGCCGTCCTCCCCGTACCCCGAGGCGGCCGCCCAGTTCCACCGGTTGCGGTACTTCCAAATGCCCCGGCCCAGGTCCTGCACGCCCCAGGCGTCCTCGCCGACCTCCCACGTCCGGTCGCCCAGCCGCACCGTGCCGGTGGCCGGGCGGGTGTTCTGCTTGGACGTGAATTGGAAGCGCCGGTCGCTCCACGGGATCATCACGTTCAACCCCTCGTGGCCCGCCGGCTTGGCGACCCGGATGTCCACCTCCAGCGGCCCTTCCGGCGTCCGGGCGACCGACGTCTGCAACTCGGTGTGCGTCGTGGTCTCGGCGATCCGCAGGCGGAAGCCCTTGCCCACGTGCTGCGCTGCACCGTGGCAGACCAGTTCCGGCATCGAGAAGCCCCGGGCGAACGGCACCAGCACGCCGCCCCCGGCCTGCAGACCGGTCGAGTGCTCCATGACCCACACATTGGCCAGCCCGGCGTAGTCCACGTCGGCGTAGACGAACGACACCACCACCTCGGGGGTGTTGACGCACCAGTAGTCCCACTTCTTCTTGCGGCCCCAGGCTCGGCGCAGGTTGGCCCGCAGGAGCGGGGTGCGCGACCAGCCACGGGCCGCCGGGTTCAGCCGCCCGCGGGCGTCGCACTCGTCGACCGGCTCGGTGTACTCACGCTCGGCCATGTGGGCCTCCTCAGGGTCTCGGCAGGGTCTCGGCGGCCGGAATCCCGGCGAAGTGACGCGGTCGCCCCCACCCCCACCAGGGAAGTGACGTGATATATCACGTCACCTCGGGGGATGAGGACGGGCCGGGGTTGGGGGTTAGCGCGGGGCTAGAAGGCTTCGGGGCGGAGGGTGGGGAAGAGGATGACTTCCTTGATCGAGTTGACGCCGGCGATCAGCATCGCCACCCGGTCCATCCCGATGCCCAGGCCACCGGTGGGGGGCAGGCCGAACTCCAGCGCCCGCAGGTAGTCCTCGTCCACGCTGCCGCGCTCGGCGTCGCCGGCGTCCTTGGCGGCCTGCTCGTCCTCGAAGCGGGCCCGTTGCTCCACCGGGTCGTTCAGCTCGGAGTACCCGTTGGCCAGCTCCCGCCCGCCGACGAACAGCTCGAAGCGCTCCGTGAGGAACGGGTCGTGGCGGTCCACCCGGGCCAGCGGGCTGATCTCCACCGGGTGCCCGGTGACGAACGTGGGCGCGATCAGCGTGTGCTCCGCCGTGTTCTCGAACAGCTCCTCGATGATCTTGCCGGAGCCCCACCGCGGGTTCACCGGCACGCCGTGCTGGGCGGCGAGGGCGCGCAGTTCCTCCACCGGCTGCGACGGGTGGACGGCGACGCCGGTGGCCTCGTGCACCAGGTCGATCATCCGGGCCCGGCGCCACGGCTGGGCCAGGTCCACCGCCGTCTGGCCGCTGCCGTCCGGGTGGAAGATCTGCACCACGGACGAGCCGGTGGCGTCCACCGCGGCCCGGGTGATCAGCGTCTCGGTGATCTCGATCATCTCGCTGTAGTCGGCGAACGCCTGGTACAGCTCCATCATCGTGAACTCGGGGTTGTGACGGGTGCTGATGCCCTCGTTGCGGAAGATCCGGCCGATCTCGAACACGCGCTCCATGCCGCCGACGATCAGCCGCTTCAGGTGCAGCTCCAGCGCGATGCGCAGGAAGAGCTGCATGTCCAGGGTGTTGTGGTGGGTGATGAACGGGCGTGCGTGCGCGCCGCCGGCTTCCACGTGCAGGACCGGCGTCTCCACCTCGATGTAGCCGCGCTCGTGGAGGGTGTGGCGGAAGCTGGCGATGATGGCGTGGCGGACCCGGAACGTGCGCCGGGCCTCCTCGTTGACGATCAGGTCGGCGTAGCGCTGGCGGAAGCGGGTGTCGGTGTCCGTGAGGCCGTGCCACTTGTCCGGCATCGGGCGGACGGCCTTGGACAGCAGTTCCAGCCGTTGCACCTTCACGCTCAGCTCGCCCTTGCGCGTGGTCATGACCGTGCCGTGCACGCCCACCCAGTCGCCGAGATCGAGGTCGCGGATGGCGGCGAACAGGTCGTCGCCGACGACGGCCTTCGACACGAACAGCTGGACCTCGCCGTCGCGGTCCCGCATGGTGGCGAAGACCAGCTTGCCCTGCTCGCGCAGCAGCATCACCCGGCCGGCGACGGCGACCTCGGTGGAGGTCTCCGTGCCGGGCTCCAGGTCGCCGAACCGAGCCCGCAGGTCGTGCAGGGTGAGCGAGCGGTCGAAGCGGTACGGGTATGGGTTGGCGCCCGAGTCGCGCATCGCGTCCAGCTTCTGGAGGCGCTTGGCCTTCTCCGCGAGCAGCCCGCTGCCGGTGATGGTGTCGTCGGTTGCGGCGTCGCCCCCGGCGGGGAGCGGAAGGTCGTCGTGGTCGCTGCTCACAGTCCATTGACGGTACCCGACGGGGTGCCGTCTTCCTGCGGTGATTGCCCCACGGGGCGGACCGAGCGGGCCCGCCGACCCCGGCGCGGGGGTGCTTGGTAACGTGTGCCGACCCTCCGCCTGCCAGAAAGGCCCCCCGCCCGCATGCGCCTGCCCCGCTCGACGACTGCCGCCTTCCTGGCCATCGCCGTCGCCGTCCCGGCGTTGACCCCGGCCATCGCTGCGGCGCCGTCGATCGACCAGGGAGGGGCCACGGCCACGGAACCCGCCCGCATCGGTGCCGTGGTGGAGACCGACGTCGTGTCCGTCTACCAGACCGGCCCGATCACGGCCTCCGTGCGCGACGCCACGCTGGCGGCCGCCGCCGCAGCAGGCGCCCAGGCGTCCATCGGGCGCGGCTTCACGGCCCCGATGTGGCAACTCCGCCGTGGCGCCACGTCCATCCAGATGGCCAGCGCCGTCGGCTACGCGTTCCCCATGGCGGTCACGGCCCTCCCTGTGGAGACCATCCGCGCCGTGATGGGCCGCGAGGTGGCGGCACCCGTCGCCCAGGGCCAGGTGGTGATGGGCGCCACCACGGCAGCGTTGCGTGGCGCCCAGGTGGGTGACGTCATCGACATCGGCATGCGCGGCGGCGTCACCATCAGCTTCACCATCGGGCGCATCGGCAGCGAGGAGGAAGTGGGCGGCACGGAGATCGTGATGAGCCTGGAGCAGGCCGCGCTGCTCGGCGGCACCATCGACACCCGCGTGGTGATTTTCGGCTTCTTCGACCGCGCCGTGCTGGACGGCCAACTCGCCGCGTACGGGCTGTCATCCAACAGCAAGGTGCGCATCCGCCGCAGCTGGGACGCCCCGGACCCGGACAACACCCTGGGCATGGCCGCCACCAAGACCATCCTCGGTGAGTTCGACATGAACTACGCCGGCGTCAGCACCTATGGCTGGACGGCCGTCGGTGCCGCCTGGCGCAACGCCTACCTGCCGGCGTCGCGAGAGACGTTCCCCACCGGCATCCGGGCGTACTGCAATGTGCAGGTGCGCGCCGACCTGGCGGCCGCGCTGCAGGAGGTGGCCACCACGTACCCGTCGCTGGTGGCAGCGTCGGCGAACCAATACTTCACGGGCATCGACGTCGCCAACACGAACAACGCTGGTGGCTGTGCCGTGCCGGGCCAGGCGCGGCTGAGCCGGATCACCCAGGCGCTGGGCAGTGTGTCGCGCCACTCGTGGGGCCAGCCGCTGGACACCAGCACGGTGGCCAACTGCCAGGGCTGCACCCCGAAGATGGACTGCCGCATCGTGCGCATCTTCCGCAAGCACGGCTTCGCATGGGGCGGCAACTTCCTCACCCCCGACGGGATGCACTTCGAGTGGGTCGGCGAGCCGCGCAACACCCTGCAGTACCCGTCGAAGTACTGCGCCAACCTGCCTGGCGGGGCGCTGGCCGACACCGGCGAGCCACCCCCCGACTCGCGCAGCATCATGTTCGCCGACGACGGCCTGACGGCCGAGTAGCGCCTCGCCGCCGCCGAGATAGCCTCCCGCACGTGGCAACTCGATTCGTCATCATCGGCGGCGGCCCGGCCGGCAACACGGCGGCCACCCATGCCGCCCGCCTGGGGGCCGAGGTCACCCTGATCGAGCGCGACGTCATCGGTGGCGCCGCCCACCTGTGGGACTGCATCCCGTCGAAGACGATGATCGCCACCGGTGGGGCGATGAGCTTCACCCGCCGCATGCGCGGCATGGGCCTGGAGCAACAGCAGGCCGAACTGGACGTGGATGCGCTCACGGAGCGGATCGACCACATCAAGGGCCACCTGCAGGCCAGCGTCACCGGGCTGCTGTCCAGCCAGGGGGTGCGCATGCTCAGCGGTTCCGCCCGGATGGTGGGCCCGCACGAGGTGGAGGTCACGTCCGGGGGTTCCACCACCGTCATCCCGGCGGATGCCGTGCTGGTGGCCACCGGTTCCAGCCCGCGCATCCCGGACTGGTGCCTGCCGGATGGGGAGCGCATCCTCACCACCCGGGACTGCTACCCGCCGAAGATCTTCCCGTCGAGCATCACGGTCGTCGGGTCGGGCGTGACGGGTGTGGAGTTCGTCCACATGTTCAGCAGCTTCGGCGCCGAGGTCACCCTGGTCGTCAGCCGCCAGCAGGTGCTGCCGCAGAAGGACCCCGAGGTCGCCGCCGTCCTGGAGGACGACTTCCTGCGCCGTGGGGTTCGCCTGCTGAAAGGCGCCCGCGCCACGGCCATCGACCGGGAGGGCGACGAGGTCGTGGTGCGCTGCGATGACGGTCGCGTCGTGCGCAGCAGCCACGCCGTGCTGGCCATCGGGTCGGTGCCCAACACCGCCGGCCTCGGCCTGGAAGCCGCCGGTGTCGAGCTGGACCGCGGCGGCTACATCACCATCAACCGGCACTGCCAGAGCAACCTGACGCACGTGTACGCGGCCGGCGACGTCAGCGGCAAGCTGCCGCTCAGCAGCGTGGCCAGCATGCAGGGCCGCAAGGTGGCCGAGCACGTGATGGGCCTGCAGAAGGTGGCTCACCGCCACCTGGACTACGACAAGGCGGCCAGCGCCATCTTCACCGAGCCGGAGATCGCCGACGTCGGCCTGGCCGAGGCGGAGGCCTTCGCCGAGGGCCGCAAGATCCGCGTCACCAAGGTGCCGTTCAGCGCCACCCCGAAGGCGCTCATCAACAACGACCCGCGGGGCTTCGTGAAGATCATCAGCGACCCGGCCACTGGCGTGGTGCTGGGTGGTTCCATCGTCGGCCGGCACGCCGCGGAGCTGATCAGCGTGATCGCCCTTGCGGTCACGGCCAACCTGAAGGTCACGGACATCGTCGAGAGCCTGCTCGTGCACCCTGCGCTCGCGGAGGCGCTGGCCGAAGCGGCGGAGTGATGCTGCCCTACACCGAGGACGACGAGGCACAGGGGCCGATCGTTCCGGCGGGCGTCCACCTCGCCCCGCTCTGGCGTCGGGCGCTCGGCCTGTTCGTCGACCAGTTGCTGCTGTCCGGCCTGGTCATCGGTGGTCTCGTGCTATCCGGCACGTCGGCGTCCGACGCGGTGGACGGCACGCCGGCCTTCTGGGCGACGATGGCGTTCACCCTCCTCGGCCTGGTCTACGAGACCATCGGCGTCTGGCGGTGGGGGCGCACCCTCGGCAAGGTGCTCACCGGCACCCGGGTGGTGCATGTGGCCGACGGGGGTTCGGTGGCGGTGAGCGCGGCGATGATCCGGTCGCTGGTGCCGGCGGCGTTCTCCGTCGTGCCCCAGGTGGGCGTGTTCCTCGGCTTCGGGGTGTACCTGCTGGCGTTCTTCGACCTCCGCCGCCAGGGCCTGCACGACAAGGCGGCCGGCACGTTGGTGGCGCTCAACGTCCGTTGACGCGCCCCATCCAGGGGCGTGTGTGCACCGGCAGGTGCCACTGTGCGGGCCACAGGCGCAGGATCCGGAAGGTCAGCGCGCCCATGAGCGTGAGTGCGATCACGTTGACGCTCAACTGGCGAGCGGCTCCGGCCACATCGTGCCAGTCGCCCGTGACGGCGCCCACCCCGATGGCGGCGATGGCGGGGATGGTGGTGACGCTCACCAGCACACCGACCAACGTGCCGGAGTGCTCGAAGGCCAACGACAGCACGCCGGCCACTGCGGCGGCACAGGCGACGACGCCGCTGTAGACGTCCGGGTGGGCGATGAAGCCGGCGTTGGTCTGGGCGCTGAGCTCGAAGCCGTCGGGGATGCGGCCGAGGGCGCGCAGGATGCCGGCGAAGACGGCGCTGGCGAGGACGGCGGCCAGCGAGCCGGCGATGCCCGCCAGCGTCGCTCCCACGAACATGCGCCCGCGGCGCCGCTCGATCGCCCACGACATCGCGGCGATGGCCCCGTATTCGGGCCCGACCACCATGGCGCCGACGATGAGGATCGGCGAGTTGGTCAGCACGCCGGCTGCGGCGATGAGCGAGGCCACCACGAAGTAGGCGAAGAATCGGGCCGTGGTGCGGTAGGCCCGCCCGATGGCGTCCTCCACCTCGGACCACAGCACCGTGGTGTCGGCCTCGCCGGGTGCGGCTGCCAGGGCGGCGTCCACGCTGTCGCCCAGCGAGAGGCGGGAGTGGATGAGGACGATGGAGCCGAGGTGGTCGATCTGCTCGTGCTCCAGCGCGGCGAGCACCTGGTTGGCGCTCTCGCGGGCGACGTCGAACAGGACCAGGTCGCCGTGCGGGTCCACCGCCGCACCGGCGAGGACGACGACGTTGGTGACCCCCTCGGCGGCCACCAGCAGGTCGACCAGCGGGGTGCGGTGATGGTCAGGCACCACCACTCGGACGTGGACCAGTTCGGACACAGGCGCCAGCGTAGGCGGCGGGCTTCGGGGCCGAGTCGCCACCCTTCTGTGACGGAATCGCAACATTTGGCGCGGACAGTGAACGCCACACAAGTGACTCGGAGGAGACGCTGAATGGGCAAGGTCGTGGTGGGGCTCAGCCGGACCGCAGCAGCGGCCGGTGCGCTGCGCTGGGCAGTGGAGCGGGCGGTCGAGCGGGCCATGGCGCTGGACATCGTCACGGCCGTGCCGATTCCGGTCCCGATTGCCGCCCCGGTGGGCACCCTGGCCGTCGTGCCCGACCGTGAGCGGCTGGTGCGGGCAGCCCGCCGCGAGCAGGACCAACTGCTCCGCCAGGTGCTCGCCGAGGTCGGCGAGCCCCCCGAGATCCATCGCACCGTGGCCTGCGGCGATCCGTTCCACGTGCTGCAGCAGGCCGCCGCCGACGCCGAACTGGTGGTGTTGGGTCCCAGCAAGCGCCGCCTGCTGCCGCTCGCCAAACGGTGCCGCCGCCGCCTCGACTGCCCGGTCGTAGTGGTGGCGGACGGGCACCCGGAGTGACTCGCCGCCACACCCGATGACCCCCGACGCTAACGTCCAGCGCATGGCAGACACGGTGCTGGTGGTGGAAGACGACCACTCCGTGCGCGCCCTGCTGCGCATGCTCCTCGAAGACGAGGGGCTCGACGTGCTCGCTGCGGCGTCCGGCCCGGAGGCCGTGGAGCTGTTCGGCAACGCCCACGTGGACCTCGTGCTGCTGGACATCCGCCTGCCCGGGTTCGACGGGTTCGAGGTCTGCCGGCGCATCCGCCGCCTCAGCAATGTGCCGATCATCATGGTGACGGCCCAGCAGGACAGCCACGACGTGGTGGCCGGCCTGGAGCTCGGCGCCGACGACTACGTCACCAAGCCGTTCAACGATCGCGAGCTGATGGCCCGGGTCCGCACCCAGCTGCGCCGCCTCCAGCTCTCCTCTGCGGCGGACAGCGACATCATCCGGGTCGGCGACCTGGAGATCCGGGCCGGGGAGGGCACGGTCACCAAGGCCGGCGAGCGGCTGTCGCTGACCAAGACCGAGTTCCAGTTGCTGGTCCACCTGGCCCGCAACCTCAACCTCGTGTTGTCGAGGGAGCAGTTGCTGGAGCATGTGTGGGGGTACGCCTACCACGGTGACGGCCGCCTGGTGGACACGCACATCGCCCGCCTGCGCGCCAAGATCGAGAGCTCTCCGGCCCAGCCTGCGCTGTTGCACACGGTCCGCGGTCTGGGGTATCGGCTGTCGGTCACTCCATGAAGCCGGTCACCCGATGAAGCTGGTGCCTCGCGGGCTGCGGGTGCGATCGGCGCTCGGCTTCGCCGTGCTGGCGCTGCTGGTGTCGGCCATGCTCAGTGTGGTCACCTACCAGCTGGCCCGGTGGTACCTCATCGGCCAGCGTGAGGACCTCGCCGTTCGCCAGACGATGGTCAACGCCCAGGTGGCCAAGGGGTTGGTCGCGTCCACGGAGGACCCCGAGACCCTGCTCGCCTCCCTGCGGTCGGTGTCCAACGCTCGCGCCGTGCTGTCCGTCAACGGCTCGTGGTACGCCACCGTCGTCGAGTTCAACGAGGCGGTGATCCCCGCGTCGGAGCGCGACGAGGTGGCCGAGTCCGGGGCGGCGATGCAGCGGGTCACCGTCAACGGGGCGCCCTACCTGGTCATCGGGGTGGAGCTGCCAGGTCTGGACGCCGTCTACTTCGAGTTCGTGTCGCTCGCCGAGTACCGCGACACGATGGACACGCTGGCCACCACCCTGTTCATCGGCGCCGGTGTGGCAACACTGGGCGGCGCGATCGTCGGATGGCTGCTGTCTCGCCGGGTGCTGCGTCCGTTGGCGGGCGTGGCCGACGCCGCTGCGGCCATCGCCTCCGGCGAACTGGACCGCCGGCTGGACGGCGCGCACGACCCGGACCTGCAGCCGGTGGTGGACTCCTTCAACGAGATGGCCTCCTCGCTGGAGTCGCGGATCGCCCGCGAGGTGCGGTTCACATCCGATGTCAGTCACGAATTGCGCACCCCGCTCACGGCGATGCTGTCAGCGGTGAGCCTGGCCCGGCGCTCGGAGATGAACGAGCGCACCAAGTTCGCCGTGGACGTGCTGGGCGACCAGGTGGAGCACCTCCGCCGGTTGACACTGGAGTTGCTGGAGATCTCCCGCATCGATGCCGGTGTCGCCGAACTGGAGTTGACCGAGGTGGACGTGCCGGTGTTGGTGGCCAGGGTGATGGCCGAGGCCGGCATGCCGGCCAACCGGCTGCGATCGCGGCTCGGCACGCTACGGCGCCACCCGATGGACCCACTGCGGATCGAGCGGGTGCTGGCCAACCTCTTGGAGAACGCCGAGCGCTATGGCGGTGGCGCCACCGCGGTGGAACTGGAGCGCGACGGCACCACGCTGGTGGTGCATGTGGACGACGCCGGCCCTGGCGTGGAGCCCGATGAGCGGGTGGCCATCTTCGGGAGGTTCCACCGCGGCGGCAGCGCCCAGCCGGAGGACAAGCCGAAGGGCACCGGGCTGGGTCTGGCGCTGGTGGAAGAGCATGTGCGCCTGCACGGAGGCACCGTGACGGTCACCGACAGCCCGTGGGGCGGTGCCCGCTTCACGGTGCGGCTGCCGGGGGAGCAGGCGCCGTGAGCGCCGCCCGCCGTCTCGCCGCCGCCGTGCTGGTGGCACTGGTGGTCGCCGCCTGCGGAGTGTCCACCGAGGACGAAGCCCGATCCATCCCGTCGGACCGGATCCCCACCGGGCTGCAGCCGGTGGACCCGTCGGCCACCACCGTGGTGACGCCCCGCGAGTCGCTCATCCTGTGGTTCGTGGCGGATCAGCGGCTGGTGTCCGTCAGCCACCGTGTGCCCAGCCCCGTCACCGCCGACGGTGCGGTGGCCGAGTTGTCCGCCGGGCCGTCCGAGACCGAGCAGGGCCGCGGTCTGCGCTCCGCCATTCCCGGCAGCGATGTGGTCATCGGGGTCACCGTCGCCGGCGGTGTGGCCACCGTGGAGTTGTCGCCGGACTTCAGCCAGGTGCCCGCCGCGGACCAGGTCTATGCGGTGGGTCAGTTGGTGCTGACGCTCACGGACCTGCGCGGCGTGGGCAGGGTGGGGTTCGTGGTGGCCGAGACCGACATCGCCGTGCCGCTGCCGAGCGGCGAGGCGGCCCAGGGCACGGTGTCGCGCGACGACTTCCTGGCACTCACCGAAGCGGACTGAGTGCGGCCGGCACGGCGCCGGGAATCGCGCCGATCGGGCACCGGTTCGTCACCGAACCGCGACAGTGCGGGACCACAGTGACAGGGTGCTGAGAGTCGGCCTGATGGGGTTCGGTAGGACGGGCCGGGCCGTCGCTTCGGTGATGATGGAGCGCGCCGACGTGCGCCTGGAGTGGATCGTCCGCCGTTCCGCGCGCTTGGACCACCGGCACGCGTCGGAAGTGATCGGGGTGGACAGCGACGATCCGGCCGTCATCCACTCCGCGGGTGACGCGTCTGCGGCCGCGCTGCTGGACGAGTTCCCGGTGGACGCGGTGATCGACTTCTCCTCCGTCTCCGGCATCGACTACTACGGCAACGCCGCAGCGGCCCGGGGCGTCTCGATGGTGTGTGCCGTCAGCAAGTTCGACCGCGACGTGGAGCCGCAGTTCCGCGACTGGGGCCGGTGCACCAGGGCGCTGTGGTCACCGAACATCACCATCGGCATCAACTTCATGCTGCTCGCCGCCAAGACGCTGCGGGCCATTGCCCCGTGCGCCGACGTGGAGGTGGTGGAGGAGCACTTCAAGACCAAGCCGGAGGTGTCCGGCACCGCGGTGCGGATGGCGGAGGGGTTGGGGCTGGACCCGTGCGAGATCAAGACGGTGCGGGCCGGCGGGATCATCGGCACCCACGAACTGGTCTTCGGCTTCCCGTTCCAGGTCGTGCGCCTGCGGCACGAAAGCATCACCCGTGAGGCCTTCGGCAACGGGGCGATCTTCGCCGCCCAGCATCTGCACGGCAAGCCCAACGGCTTCTACCGCATGGAGGACCTGATGGCCCCGTACTTCGCGAGGCTTCCTGCCTGAGGCCGAGCCGGCCGGAGGGTGATCTGCCGAGGGCTCAGGCGATGACGACGACCACGTCGCCGGCGCCGACGGTGTCGCCGGCCTTCACCTTGATCTCCTTGACGGTGCCGGCCTTCTCGGCGTTGATCTGGTTCTCCATCTTCATGGCTTCCAGGACCACCACGGCCTGACCCTCTTCGACGGCCTGGCCGACCTCCACGAGGACCTTCACGATGGTGCCCTGCATCGGCACCTCGACGTTGCCGCTGCCGGAGCTGCCACTGCCGCTGCCGTGCCCGTGGGCGGCGCGGGCCTTCTTGGTGGCCTTCGGCGCGCCGGCGGCCACCATCGGCATGTCCGGCACCCACATCTTCACGTCGAAGCGCTTGCCGTTGACCTCCACGGTGGTGCTGCGCTGCACGAGCGCGGCCTCGTCCTCGTGGGCGGGGGCCGGCGGCTTGGGCGGCTCGACGCCGCTGAGGTCCAGCTTCTCCTCCACCCACTTGGTGGAGTGCTCCATCGCCTGGAACTCCGGGTGGCGGAGGATGGCGAGGTCGGCGGGGATGGTGGTGGCGACACCCTCGACGACCATCTCCTCGAGGGCGCGGATGGTGCGGGCGATGGCCGTCGGGCGGTCCTTGCCCCACACGATCAGCTTGCCGACGAGGTTGTCGTAGAACTGGCTGACGGTGTCGCCGCTCTCGTAGCCGGCGTCGAAGCGGATGCCGAAGCCGTCGGGCGCGACGAGCTTGCTGACGGTGCCGGGGGAGGGCAGGAACTTGCCGCCGGCCGGGTTCTCGGCGTTGATGCGCACCTCGATGCCGTGGCCGCGGCGCTGGGTGGCCACTTCCTCCTGGGTCATCGGCAGGGTCTCGCCGCTGGCGACGCGGATCTGCCACTCCACCAGGTCGATGCCGGTGATGACCTCGGTGACCGGGTGCTCCACCTGGAGGCGCGTGTTCATC
The DNA here is from genome assembly GCA_020637295.1 of Acidimicrobiaceae bacterium. Classification (GTDB taxonomy): domain Bacteria; phylum Actinomycetota; class Acidimicrobiia; order Acidimicrobiales; family Ilumatobacteraceae; genus UBA668. The sequence goes on from JACJWF010000009.1 coordinate 14,909, forward strand.
TCCAGGAAGAAGAACTCGCCGTCCTGGTAAATGAACTCGACGGTGCCGGCGTTGTAGTAGCCGACCGCCTTGGCGGCCTTGATGGCGGCCTCGCCCATGGCCTCCTCGATGCCGGGGCCCATGCCCACCGACGGGGCCTCCTCGATGAGCTTCTGGTGGCGGCGCTGGGCGGAGCAGTCGCGGGTGCTGACCCACACGACGTTGCCGTGCTGGTCGCCGACGATCTGGACCTCCACGTGGCGCGGCCAGGTGAGGTACTTCTCCACGTAGATCTCGTCGCGGCCGAAGAAGGCCTTGGCCTCGCGCTGGGCGGAGTCCATGGCGGACTGCACCTCGTCGGCGCTCTTGACCACCTTCATGCCGCGGCCGCCGCCGCCGTACGCGGCCTTGATGGCCACGGGGAAGCCGTACTCGTTGCCGAAGTCGGTGATCTCCTGCGCGCTGGTGACGAACTCGGTCGTGCCGGGCACGATCGGCGCCCCACCGCGGAGGGCGGCCTTGCGGCTGCTGACCTTGTCGCCCATCTCGTCGATGGCGGCGGGCGGCGGCCCGATCCAGGCGACGCCCTTCTCGGTGATGGCCCGGGCGAAGTCGGCGTTCTCGCTGAAGAACCCGTAGCCGGGGTGGACGCCGTCGGCGCCACTGCGCTCCACGGCCTCCAGGATCATGTGGGTGTTGAGGTAGCTCTCCGTCGCGGTCTGCCCGCCGAGTGCGTACGCCTCGTCGGCGAGGCGGACGTGGAGGGCGTTCCGGTCGAGTTCGCTGTAGACCGCAACGGTCTTGATACCCAGCTCTCGGGCAGCCCGGATGACCCGGACGGCGATCTCTCCACGGTTGGCGATCAGGATCTTCTGCAGCACAAGTGACAATCTTTGCGGATGAACGGCCGTCCCGCCACATTGCCCCGCAATTGGCCCCCCGGCTGGCATGTCGAGGTGGTGACCGAGACCGGCAGCACCAACGCCGACCTGCTGGCCGCGGCGGCTGCGGGGGCGCCGGATCGGTCGGTGCTGTGCGCCCTGCACCAGACCGCCGGGCGGGGCCGGCTGGACCGCCGCTGGGACGCCCCACCCGGCGCCAACCTGCTGGTGTCCCTGCTGTTCCGCGACGTGCCCGCGGCCGCGCACGAGCTGACCTGGCGGGTCGGCCTGGCTGCCTGCGCCGCCGCCGAGCAGGTGGCAGGTGTGACCCCGACGCTGAAGTGGCCCAACGACCTGCTGGTGGGCGACCACAAGCTGGCCGGCGTGCTGGCCCAGGCCTCGTTCGGGGGACCGGGTGGCGCTGGCGGGCAGGGCGGGCCGGTCGTCGTCGTGGGGATCGGCATGAACGTGCGCTGGTCGCCGGATGGTGCGGCCCGGCTGGGGGCGGACGTCGATCCGCTCGACGTGCTGGCCGCCCTGCTCGGTGCCTACGACGCCCTGCCCGCGGACGTGCTGCCCCTGTACCGGCAGCGCCTCGGCACCCTGGGTCGGGCCGTGAGGGTGGAGTTGCCGGGTGGCGAGGTGCTCAATGGCCGCGCGGTCGATGCGGACCCCGATGGCCGCCTGGTGGTCCTCGACGCCTGCGCCGTCACCCACCGCCTCGACGTCGGCGACATCGTCCACCTGCGTTGAGGGGATGGTCGAACGCGTTCGACCGACACGCGTCCGCGGGCGCGACGGGCCGGTCGTCGTCGGCGCAGAAACCCTGTCACACCCCTTCGTTACGCTGGTCGAGCGAGCTCGACCGGGTCATGCATCGCGAGCTGGAGACGCAACAAGCAGCAATGGTGACATCGATCAAGGTGCTGCAACCAGTGGTCATCTCCGCTCGAAGAGTTCCCGTCGACAGCTCGCCTGTACGCGCTGCGCGAAGCTCCTCTGATGGCGAAGCACACGGTTACGATCATCCAGCCGGCACGTACCACCCTCCACTCGGATTACACGATGGAGATCAAGAGCGACGATGCGATTCTCGGGAAGCTCAGCATCTCGAAGGGCGGCGTCGACTGGTTCCCGAAGCACAGCAAGAAGCCGTGGGCGCTGACGTGGGAGGAGTTTGCTGTACTCCTCGATGCGTACTGCCGCGATCGGCCCTCTGTGAAGGCATTCATCAAGAACCTCAGAAAGGGGTGAATGTGGATGGCCCCTTGGTCCGCAGATACCTTCAGGTCCACCCGGGAGCGACCACTGGAGTCGACGTTTGCCGGTGGTTCGAGGCTCACCCCAACCGGTGGTACACACACGCAGAGGTGAAACGTGCGAACGGCTGCAGCGATCGCATCATCCGAGAACACCTGCCCGCGGCGTTGAACGAACCGGGACGCGTGCTCCTCGATGTCGACCGTGCTCGTCAGGCATGGCTCTACCGCTATCGGCGCACCGACATCTGAGAACTGACGTCGATGTCGACTTCCGGATCGGGCAGCGGCGCTCCGCAGGTTGCCGGAATGCGGCGGCCTGGGAGTCGCCGGTCTACGTGACGAACGGTGAACTGCTGGTCCCGATCATTGCGCTCGGCTCCGTGCCGCCCCTTGCCGCGACCACCGACTGGGTCGCCATCGACCTCGTGGAGATCCCCCAGGTCCCCGAGTTTGCGGTCGACGACCTGCGCGGCTTCGTCGCTGACATCTCCTTCCACCGGTGCAGCCGGCCGACCCCCACGATGCTCGAGTACTTCGACTTCTTCGTGCCGGGTCAGGCCGAAGCGATCCGGAGCGAGGAGATCTGCGGATGGGGGGCGACCCACATGGTCCAGAGGGAGCAGCGCAGCGACCCGCTGAACGCACCGGTGGCGAACCTCGTGTCGCTGGACGGGGCCCGCATCCGCTCCATCCTCGCCTTCCTCGGGCTGGCGGGCTGACCGCCGTGCCGGCCCGGTCGAGCTCGCTCGACCAGCGTACTGAAGGGGTGTGACAGGGTTCCGGGGCGTCGACAATGCTGCGAGCTGACGCGTCCGCGGGCGCGCCGACCCTGAGCGGCGACCCGCGAGGCCCCACACCCCTGCGCCGGGGTGCCGCCGCCATGACCTGGACCGCCACTACCCTCGCTGGCCGTGCTGGCGATCGACACCACACCACGGCGGCGGCAGAACCGGGTGCCGGCGTTCGTGCTGCTGGCGGTGATCGTCGCCGTCGCCTGCACCACCGGGATCCTCATCGCCACCCGCAGCGTCGTCGACCAGGTGCCCCGGGTCACCGGGCTCTCCGGCGTGCTCAGCTCCGGCAACGCCACGGTGGACAACTACCTCCTCGTGGGCAGCGACAGCCGGGCCGGGGGCGACCCCAACACGGGCGAGGGCGGCGACGTCACCGGCAACCGCAGCGACACGATCATGGTCCTCCGCTACGACAAGGCGACGGGCACGGCCGCGCTGCTGTCCATCCCCCGCGACCTGTACGTGGAGGTCAGCGGGCACACCGGGCGGATCAACGGCGCCTACAACGACGGGCCGGCCGAACTGGTGCGGGTGGTGAAGGAGGCCCTCAACCTGCCCATCCACCACTACGTGGAGATCGACTTCGTCGGCTTCACCGCGCTGGTGGAGGCCGTCGGCGGCGTCACCGTCTGCTTCCCGTACCCCACGAAGGACACCAACACCGGCCTCGACATCCCGGCCCCCGGCTGCTACCTGCTGAACGGCACCCAGGGCCTGGCCTACGCCCGCAGCCGCCACTACCAGGAGCTGAAGGAGGACGGGCAGTGGCACGAGGACCCCACCAGCGACCTCGGCCGCTCCACCCGCCAGCGCGACTTCGTGAACCGCTGCCTGCAGACCGCGCTCACCACCGTGAAGGCCGACCCGTTCCGAGCCGGTGAGGTGGCGCTGGCGATGATGGACGCCATCCGCATCGACGAGGGGCTGGACCCGATCGACGCCGCCTCCTCCTTGCGCAGCGCGGTCGACGCCGGCCTCGGCACCTACTCCCTCCCCGTCGTGGGGGAGACCATCAACGGCGCCGCGGTTCTGCGCCTGGGTAACGGCGCGGACGCCGTCCTCGCCTTCTTCCGCGGTGATGGCCCGGACCCCAACCCGCCGACGACGGCCGCCTGACCTCCCGACCCGCCATACTGGGGGCGCATGCCGAACGTACGAGAGAGCGACCGCATCGCCGGCGTCCACATCGTGGAGCCCACCATCCACGGCGACCAGAGGGGCCTGTTCATCGAGACCTACCGCCGCGAGTGGTTCCCCAACGCCCGCGAGATGCTGCAGGGCAACCGCAGCAACAAGCAGGCGGGCGCCGTCGTCGGCCTCCACTACCACCTGCACCAGGCGGACTACTGGTACTGCCCGGTCGGCACCATCCGGGTCGTGCTGCACGACCTGCGCGAGGGCGGCCCCACGTACGGCGGCACCGAGTGCTTCGACATCAGCGGCGAGAACCACCTCGGCGTCTACATCCCGCCGGGCGTGGCCCACGGCTTCGCGGCCCTCACCGACGTGGTGATGACCTACCTGGTGGACGGCTACTACAACCCGGCGGACGAGTTGGGTGTGGCCTGGAACGACCCGGTGATCGGGGCCGACTGGGGCGTGACGGAGCCCATCCTCTCCGCCCGCGACCAGGCCAACCCGATGCGCGCCGACCTGCCGGAAGGGCGCCGCCCCTACTGGCCCATGCGAACCTGAGGCGGAGGACCCACACATGAAACTGCTCGTCACCGGCGCGGCCGGGTTCATCGGCTCCAACTATGTGCGCTGGCTGCTGGCCAACAGCGACGACGAGGTCACCATCCTCGACGCGCTCACCTACGCCGGCAACATGGAGACCATCCGCGACCTCGTGGACGACCGCCGCTGCACGTTCGTGCACGGCGACATCTGCGACCAGGACATCGTGCTGGCCTCGATGGAGGGCCATGACGGGGTCGTCCACTTCGCCGCCGAGACCCACGTGGACCGCAGCATCAAGGACGGCTACTCCTTCGTCCGCACGAACTGCTTCGGCACCAACGTGCTGTGCGACATCGCCCTGCGGGTGGGCATCCAGCGGTTCGTGCACATCAGCACCGACGAGGTCTACGGCTCCATCGACGAGGGCTCGTTCAGCGAGGGCGACAAGCTCACCCCGCGCTCGCCGTACTCGGCGGCCAAGGCCGGCAGCGACCTCATCGCGCTCAGCTACTTCACCACCCACGGCCTGCCCGTGATGGTCACCCGCTGCAGCAACAACTACGGGCCGTACCAGTTCCCGGAGAAGGTCATCCCGCTGTTCACCACCAACCTGCTCGACGGCGCGAAGGTGCCGCTGTACGGCGACGGCGGCAATGTGCGCGACTGGATCCACGTGCACGACCACAACACCGCGGCGGACCTGGTGCTGCGCCACGGCACGCCCGGCGAGGTCTACAACATCGGCGGCGGCAACGAGCTGACCAACAAGGAGCTCACCTACCGGCTGCTGGCGCTGACGGGCCGCGACGAGGCGTTCATCCAGCCGGTGGAGGACCGCAAGGGCCACGACCGCCGCTACTCGATCACCCACGAGAAGGTCACCGCGCTCGGCTGGAAGGCGGAGCACTCGCTGGAGGACGGCCTGGCCGCGACGGTGGAGTGGTACCGCGACAACCGCTGGTGGTGGGAGCCCCTGAAGGCCCGGGCGGCGTTCTGATGCGGCTGCTGGTCACCGGCGCCGGCGGCCAGCTGGCCACCGACCTGCTGCGCGTCTGCGACGCCGCCGGCGACGAGGTGGTCGCGCTCACCCGCGAGCAGCTGGACATCGCCGACCGCAGCGAGGTGCTGGGGGCCATCACGTCCGTCCGCCCCGACGTGGTCGTCAACACCGCCGCCTGGACCGCGGTGGACGCCTGCGAGGGCGACCCGGACCGGGCCCTCGCCGTCAACGGCACCGCCGTGCGCTGGCTGGCCGAAGGCTGCCACCGGGCCGGCAGCCACCTCGTGCAGATCTCCACCGACTACGTGTTCGCCGGCGATCTCGACCGGCCGTACCACGAGTGGGACGACACCGACCCCCAGAGCGTCTACGGCCTCACCAAGCTGATCGGCGAGCGTGAGGCGCTGGCGCTCGGGCCGGCGGCCACCGTGGTGCGTACGGCGTGGGTGTGCGGCGTCAACGGGGCCAACATGGTGAAGACCATCGTCCGCCTGGCCGCCGACCGCCCCGAGCTGGCCTTCGTGGACGACCAGGTGGGCACCCCGACGTTCACCCAGGACCTCGCCCCGGCCGTGCGGCGGCTGGCGCTGGACCGGCTGAGCGGGGTGGTGCACGTCACCAACTCGCTGGCGTGCTCCTGGTTCCAGTTCGCCCAGCTGGTGGTGGAGGCGATGGGGAAGGACCCGGCGATGGTCCGCCCGATCACCACCGCGGAGCTGGACCCGCCCCGCCCGGCGCCCCGCCCGGCCAACAGCCGGCTGGACAACGCGGTCCTGCGGATGACCGGCTTCGCGCCGATGCGCGACTTCCGCGAACCACTGGTGGAAACGGTGGCGGCGCTCGTCGGCTAGGTTGTTCGGGTCCTAACGAATTTCGGGGAGGCCTGGGTCAATGGGAGAGATCGTCGGTTCCGCGGTGGTGGCGCACGTGCCGCCGCTGGTCATGCCCGAGGAGATGCGCCGCGAGCTGAACGAGGGGCAGGACTTCAGCATCGTCGAGGGCCTGCACCGCATGCGCCGCGAGTGCATCGACCCGCTGCAGCCGGACCTCATCCTCGTGCTCGACACCCACTGGTTCACCACGTTCGAGTGGGTGGTCAGCGCCCACGAGCGGCGCACGGGCAAGTTCACCAGCGAGGAACTGCCCCGCACCGTGCCCCAGTTCCCCTACGACATCCCCGGCGACCCCGAGTTCGCCCGCCTGGTGGCCGACGTGGCCGCCGAGCGCGACGACACGTGGATCACGGCCAACGACGACCCGTACCTGCCGATCCGCTACGCCACCGTCTACCTCACCCCGTTCCTCCAGCGCGACGAGAAGTGGGTGTCGTTCAGCACCTGCCAGACCGCCGAGTTCGCCGACATGGTGAAGGCCGGCGAGGTGCTCGGCGAAGCCATCCGCCGCAGTGACCGGCGGGTCGTCGTCATCGGCAGCGGCGCGCTCTCACACCGCTTCTGGCCGCTCAGCAAGCTGCGCCTGCACGAGGCCGCCAACCCGGTGCACGTCTTCAACGACGAGCACCGCGCCGCCGACCAGCAGGTGATGGCGTGGATGGAGGAGGGCAACCACGCCAAGATCCTGGCCGACTACCCGAACTTCAAGGCGTTCGCGCCGGAGGGCCGCTTCGCCCACTACGTCATCCAGGCCGTCGCCCGCGGCGGCGACCAGTGGACCACGAAGGGCATCCCGTACAGCGACTACGAGAACGCCGCGGGCACCGGGCAGGTCCACATGTGGTTCCCCGGCGCTTCCTGAGCCAGAATCGAACCCATGCGACTTGCGAACTATGACGGCCGCGCCACCATCGTGGTCCAGGGCCGGGCAGTGGATGTGGAGAAGGCGTCGAACGGCGCGATGGGCAGCGACCCCATGCTGCTCTCCGACCTGGCGAACCACGACGACCTGAGAGTGATCGCGTCGGCGGCGGATGCTGCGGCCTGGCCGGCCGTGGACGAAGCCCTGCTCGGTGCCCCGGTGCCGCGGCCGCCGAAGGGCATCGCCGTGGCGCTGAACTACCGCCAGCACGCCATCGAGAGCGGGCGGGAGATGCCCACCGAGCCGCACCTGTTCGCCAAGACGGAGAACTGCGTGTGCGGCCCGTTCGACGAGATCATCGTGCCGGCCGGGCGCACCGAGGTGGACTACGAGGCCGAGCTGGTCATTGCCTTCGGGCGCACGTGCAAGGGCGCCACCAGGGAGAACGCCTGGAGCCACATCGCCGGCGTCATGTGCGGGCAGGACATCAGCGACCGCGGCGAGCAGTTCCGCCCGCCGGTGAAGCAGTTCACCATCGCCAAGTCCTACGACACGTTCGGTCCGATCGGGCCGTACATGGTCACCCCCGACGAGCTGGCCGACAAGGACGCCCTGGAGCTGGTCGGCCGGGTCAGCGGCGAGGAGATGCAGCGCACCAACACCTCGGACCTGATCTTCGACGTGCCGGCGCTGATCGTCTGGCTCAGCCGGTTCATCACGTTCCGCCCGGGCGATCTCATCTGGACCGGCACGCCCGGCGGCGTCGGCGAGGCCCGCAACCCGCAGCGCTTCCTGCGCGCCGGCGACCTGGTGGAGACCGAGATCGAGGGCATCGGGTGCATGCGCAACCCGGTGGTCGAGCGCTGAGGCGGCGGCGATGAGGGTCGTGCCCGAAGGCGACAAGAGCGTGTCCTACGGCGGCCGGTTCACCGGCACCGTCGAGCTGGAGATGCTGCACGCCACGCCCACGGACGAGGAGCCGGACACGGCGCTCGTCCACTTCAAGGACGGGGCCGTCACGTTCTGGCACCTCCACCCCGGCGGCCAGCAGCTGTTCGTGGTCAGCGGCGAGGCCCGTGTGGGCACGGAGGCCGACGGGGAGGTCCGCCTGGCCCCCGGCACCCTCGTGGTCTGCCCGGCCAACGAACGCCACTGGCACGGTGCCGCGCCGGGCAACGACAGCACCCTGCTGGCGGTCACCTGGGGCACCACCCAGTGGGAGACCGTCGCCCCCGAGTGAGCGGGACGGCGGGCGAGGGGAGCAGCGTGGTCACGGCCGGGTTCGACGTCGCCATCGTCGGCCTCGGGCCCACCGGGGCGGTGCTGGCCACGGTGCTCGGCGAGGCCGGCATTCGGACGGTGGTGTACGAGCGCGACCCCGCGCCGTACAGCCAGCCGCGGGCCTGCCACCTCGATGCGGAGATCGCCCGCCTGCTGGCCCGCCACGGGCTGGCGGACGAACTGCCGTCGCTGCTGACGGTGTCCGCCGGGATGGAGTACGTGGACCGGCCCGGCGGCCGGCGGCTGTTCACGTTCGAGGGCTTCGAGCGCGAGCCCCTGCTCGGCTGGCACGAGGACTACGTCTTCATCCAGCCCGAGCTGGAGACGGCCCTCCGGCGCCGTGTCGCCGAGTTCCGTCACGTGACGATCCGCTGGTGCGAGGCACCGCCGCTCGACGCACTGCGGGCGGAGGCCCGGTTCGTGGTCGGCTGCGACGGCGCGTCCAGCGCGGTCCGCCGGGCCGCCGGCATCGGGTTCACCGACCTCGGCTACGACGAGCCGTGGCTGGTGGTGGACCTCGACCTCCACGCGGAGCCGGATCCCCCGCTGCCGCCGATCATCCAGCAGGTGTGCGACCCTCGCCGCCTGGCCACCTTCGTGCCCGGCCACGCCGCCCACCGGCGCTGGGAGTTCCTGCTGGCCGAGGGCGAGGATCCCGACCCGTGGACGCTGCTGGGGGAGTGGGGCATCGGTCCGCAGCACGGCACGCTGGTGCGGGCGGTGAAGTACCGGTTCCACGCGCTGGTTGCCGACCGCTGGCGTGAGGGGGACGTGTTCGTGGCCGGCGACGCCGCGCACATGATGCCGCCGTTCATGGGCCAGGGCCTGTGCAGCGGGATGCGCGACGCGGAGAACCTCGGCTGGAAGCTCGTCGAGGTGTTGGGCGGCGGCGACCCGGCCCTGCTGGAGACCTACCAGGCGGAGCGCAAGCCGCACACGGAGGACGTCATCCGCCTCAGCGTGGAGGCGGGCCGCACGCTGGCCCGCCTGGCCGCCGACCCCACCGACCTGCCCACCCCGTCCGCCCCGGACCCCACCCGCTGGTCGCGCCTCCCCGGCCTGCCCCTCGGCGAGTTCCCCCTCGGTCACCAGGTCCCCCAACCGGACCACCTGGACGACCGCCTCTCCCCGTGGTGCTGGGTGGCCGCCGACGACGGCTTCGTCGCACCCGACGGCCGTCCCGTGGTGGTCGAGCCCCGCGCCACCTACGGCCACCGCGCCGTCCTCGTCCGCCCCGACCGCACCATCGCCGCCCTCGCGGACTGACCCCGACCCCCGCCGGCCCCCCTCCTCGCCCCGGCTGTTTCTGGGGCTGATCCTCACCATTCGCGGAACTGGGGCTGGATCTTCCCGGAAATGGTGCGATTCCGGACCTCAGAACGGTCGTGCCCCCAACCACCCCTCGCTGGTGATCGGTTGGTTCTGTGGTCCGGATTCGTGCGCAACCCGCAACGATCCAGCCCCAGTTCCCGGGATGGTCACGATCAGCCCCAGAACTGGTGGGCGGTCGCGGCGACGGGGTTGGGGCTCGGGTCAGCGGGGGACGAGGTGGAGGGGGAGGGCCTTCAGGCCGTTGATGAAGTTGCTGCGCACCCGCTTGGGGTCGCCGGTGAGCTCCACCCGGCGGACCCGCTGGGCCAGCGCGGCCAGGAAGGTGCGGACCTCCAGCCGGGCCATCCACTGGCCGAGGCACAGGTGCGGCCCGCCGCCGCCAAACGTCACGTGACGATTCGGCGACCGGCCGAGATCGAATCGGTGCGGGTCGGGGAAGACCTCCGGGTCGAAGTTGGCCGCCAGGTACCACGTGACCACCTTGTCGCCCGCGGCCACCGGCACGCCACCGATCTCCGTCGCCACCGTGGCCGTACGGCGGAAGTGCAACTGGGGGCTGGTCCAGCGCAGGACTTCCTCCGTCGCCGAGTCCAGCAGCGACGGATCGGCGGCCAGCCGAGCCAGTTGATCCGGGTGCTCGGCCAGCGCCAGCAGCCCCTGGGACAGCGAATGGCGGGTGGTCTCGTTGCCGGCGATCAGCAGCAGCAGGAAGAACGTCCCTTGCTCGCGCTCTGGCAGCGGCTCGCCGTCCACCAGCGCGTTGGACAGCACGGTCAGCAGGTCGCCACCGTCCACGCCCCGCCGGGCGACGGCCAGCCGGTGCACGTACTCCAGCACCGTCAGGCTGACCGGGCTGCGGAACGGCAGCAGCCGGTACGGGTCGGTGTCGCCGTGGTCGCTGATCAGCGGCGAGTAGTCCGGGTCGGCGTTGTAGACGATCTGGTCGGCCCAGTGGAACAGCTGCGGCGCGTCCTCCTCCGGCACACCGAGCAGCCCGGTGATCATCCGGATCGGCAGGTCGCGGGCGATGTCGTACACCCCGTCCGCGTCGCGCCCGATCGCCCGGTCCAGCACCTCGCCCACCAGGCGTTCCGCGTGGGCCGCGTAGGTCTCCACCGCCATCTTGCTGAACGTCGGGTTGACCAGTTGGCGCAGCTTGGTGTGCCGCGGCGGGTCGGTCTCCAGCATCGTCCGCCGGGCCGCCAGCGCGTCAGGCTCGAGCTCCTCGATCTCCGTGCCGTCCACCTCGCTGGAGAACGTGCGCCAGTCCTTGTGCACGGCCACCACGTCCTCATGGCAGGTGAGCGACCAGAAGCCGCGCCCGTGGTGGCCCTTGTCCGTCTCGTTCACCCAGGCCACCGGCGCGGTGCGGCGGAACTCGTCGTAGGCGGCGTGGGGCACGCCCGCCTCGTAGACGTCGTGGGAGAGGATGTCCAGGTGGGGGAGGGTGTCCTGCCGTGCGGCCACGTCGACCAACCGGCCCGTCAGGCCTGCGAGCCGAGGTAGGCGGCGGCCACGGCCGGGTTGGCCCGCACCTCGTCCGGCGTGCCTTCGGCGAGCACCTGCCCTTCGGCCAGCACGACGATGTGGTCGCTGATCCGGGTGATGAAGCCGAGGTCGTGGTCGATCACCAGCACCCCGGCGCCCACCTTGGCGGCCATCGCCCGCACGGACTCCACCATCGCCAAGCTCTCGGTGTCGCTCATGCCCGAGGTGGGCTCGTCGAGCAGCAGGAACTCCGGCGCCAGCGCCACGGCCCGGGCCAGCTCCAGCCGTCGCTGGTTGCCGTAGTCCAGCGTGCCGGCCGCCCGGTCGGCGAACTCCAGCAGCCCGGCGGACTCCAGCAGGTCGTCCACGTCGGGGCGCAGCCGGTGCGAGCGGTGGCGGGCGGCGACGGCCGACGTCAGCGCCACGTTGTCGCGCACGCTGAGGTTCTTGAAGAGGCGCAGGTTCTGGAATGTGCGGGCCAGCCCGGCGCGGGCCACCAGTACCGGTGGCGCGGTGGTGAGGTCCGTGGCGCCGAGCATCACCGTGCCATCGGTCTCGTCCACCAGGCCGGTGATGACGTTGAACAGGGTGGTCTTGCCCGCACCGTTGGGGCCGATCAGGCCGACCACCTCGCCCGGGCGGACGGACAGGCTGGCGCCGTCCAGCGCGGTGAACCCGCCGAAGTGGACGATGATGCTCTTGGCGTGCAGCGTGTCCGACCCCGGGTTGGGCTCCACGGGCTCGTGCATCCGCCGGCGGTACATCGTCCGGCGCAGCCAACCCGCCAGGTCGCGGTCGCCGAGCAGGCCGCCCGGGCGCAGGATCATCACGGCCAGCATCGTGGCGCCGAGGAAGAGGTCGGGGAAGCGCTCGATGTCCCACCGCTGCGGGTCGCCGAGCTGGCGGAACAGCTCGTTCCCTGCCGTGATGATGACCGTGCCGAGGACTGCGCCGCTGACGGTGCGCATGCCACCCACCACCATCATCACGAGGATGAGGATCCCGGCGTCGAGCGTGAACTGCTTGGGGTTGACGTTGCCCAGCGACTGGGCCCGCAGGGAGCCGCCGAGGGCCATCAACCCCATGGACACCACCCACGCCGCATAGCGGCTGGAGAACAGGCGGATGCCCAGCGCCGGCGCCGCCAGTTCGTCCTCCCGGGTGGCGATGGAGAACCGGCCGATGCGAGTCTCCTGGAACTGGTGGGCGACGACGAGCGCGACGAGAGCGCCCACCCACAGCCAGCCGTTGCCCCGGATGATGGGGATGCCGGTCAGACCACCGGCGCCGCGAGTGAGCTCTCCCCAGTTCTTCACCACCTGGTCCACCACGAACAGTGCCGCGAGGGTGATCATCGTGGGGGCAAGACCACCTGCTCGGCAGACGGCGATCCCGAAGATCGCGCCGATCACCATCGTGACGGCGACTGCGAAGATCGTGGCCGCCACCGGCCCCATGTGCGTGTCCGCCAGCCCGAACGGGATGTCGGGCAGCGACTTGGCCTTGGCAGCCACCGGGATGGCCACGATCGCGGTGGCGTATGCACCGATCTGGGCGAACGCCATGTGGCCGAAGCTGAGGACCCCGGTGTTGCCGATGAACACCTGCATGCCGAGCACGAGGATGAAGTTCGACAACATCTCGCTGATCAGCAGGACCCGTGACGAGCCGCCGGTCTGCGTGTATGCGGTTGTGAGCGCCCAGACCACCGCAAGGAGTGCCGCACTGGCGATGGTGGAGCGGCCGAGCCGCTGGCCGATGGCGCCCATCACACCCGCTCCGCGTGCGAGACCTTGAAGATGCCATCCGGTCGGATCACGAAGAAGGCGGCGATCAGGATGTACACGGCTGCTGGGGCGAACTTGTCCCAGCCGGTGGCCACGTCCGGCAGGTACGCCCTGGTCAGCGTCTCCAGCAGGCCGAGCACCAGCCCGCCCATCACCGCGCCCGTGAAGCTGCCCAGCCCACCGATGACCGCGGCGATGACCGCCTTCAGCAGCCAGTCGCTCCCGAGGGTGGGTTCGGCCGAAGGGGTCCGCATGAGGATGAGGCACGCGGCCACACCGGCCAGCAGGCCGGCGAAGGCGAACGCCCCGGAGATGACCCGGTTGGCCCGCACGCCCATCAGGCGGGCAGCATCGAAGTCCTCCGCGGCGCCGCGCACCGCCACGCCGAACAGGGTGCGCTTGAACACGATGGCGGTGACGACCATCGTCGCGGCGGTGACGCCGATGGTGACCAGGTCCATCACCTCGAACTTGATGCCCAGCAGCTCGAACTGGTTGAACACCCACTTCGGCTTCCGGAACGTGCGCTGCTTGGAGGAGATGAAGATCTGCCACAGGGCGTGTGACAGGCGCTCCAGCGCGAACGAGGTGAGCAGGAGGGTGAACGGGCTGGCGTTGCGCACCCAGCGGAACGCGACCAGCTCGGTGAGCACGGACGCCAGCGCGGCGCTGGCGAGGATGGCCACGGGCATCCACCACCAGCTGCCGCCGTGGAGGAAGAAGAAGTAGGACGTGTAGGCACCCACGGTGATCAGCTCGCCGTGGGCGAAGTTGACCAGGTGCATCACGCCGAAGATGAGGGAGATGCCGAGCGCCAGCAGGGCATAGGTGCTGCCCACGCCGAGCCCGTCGACGATCGTCTGGATCAGTTTGGTCATGCGCCGTCCGCTCCACCGATGAACGATTCGAACAGGCCCTGGTCGGCGGCCAGGTCGGCGCCGCTCCCTTCGGCCACGAGATGGCCGGTGCGCAGGATGTACCCGCGGTCGGCCAGTTGCAGCGCCCGCGTGGCGTTCTGCTCCACCACCAGGAGGGTGCGGCCCTCCTTGCGCAGGCGGTCCAGGAGGTCGAACACCACGTCCACCAGCGTGGGAGCCAGGCCGAGCGTCGGCTCGTCCAGCAGCAGCAGCTTCGGGTCGCACATCAGCGCCCGGGCCACGGCCAGCTGCTGGGCCTCGCCGCCCGAGAGGAACCCGGCCGAGGTGCTCCACTTGGCCCGCAGCACCGGGAAGAGGTCGGCCATCTCGTGCACCCGGCTCACCCGCTGGTGCAGGCGAAGGGTGGAGCCGCCGAGGCGGAGGTTCTCCTCCACCGTGAGGTCCTTGAAGATCCGCCGGTGCTCGGGCACCAGCGCCAGGCCGGCCCGTACGAGGTCGGCCGGCTCGGCGCCGGTGATGTCGGCTCCGTTGAACCGGACGGTGCCGTCTGCGGGCCGGAGCAGGCCGGCGACCGTGTTGAGCAGGGTGGTCTTGCCGGCCCCGTTGGGGCCGACCAGCGCCACCACCTCCCCGGCGTTGACGTTGATCGTGACGCCGTGCAGGGCCGTGATGGCCCCGTAGCGGGTGGTGAGCTGGTCGACCTCCAACATGGGCGAATTCCCTCAGCCGGCCAGCAGGTCAGCCGGCGATGTAGTCGGGGCGCATCAGCTCGACGAGGGCCGGTGCACCGTTCTCGACGGTCAGGATGGCAACGTCCTTCTCGGGCACGCCGTTGGCGCCCTTGTAGGTGACCGAGCCGGTGGTGACCTTCAGGTTCTCCAGGTTGTCGATGGCGCTGATCAGCGCATCCGGTTCCACCGAGCAGGCAGTGGTGGCGGCGGCGGCGATGATCTGGACGGCGTCGGCCGACAGGGCGCCGAAGCTGATGGTCTCGATGTTGGCGCCGGCCGCGGCGGCGGTGTCCAGGAAGGACTGCACGTCGTTGTCGGCCGTCGGGAACGTGTGGGCGGCGAAGTACACGCCGTTGGCCACGTCACCGGCGCTCCACACCACGGTGGCGTCGAACGCGTCGGCGCCCATCACCACGATGTCGCCGAGGCCGGCAGCGTCGAGCTGCTCCATCAGCGTCTGGATCTGCGGCATCACCATCGCGGTGTACAGCACCTGCGGCTTCTCCGACAGGTTGGAGATGTCGTTGACCTGCGTGGAGAAGTCGGCGTCGGCCAGGCTGAACGCGTAGTCGCCGATCATCGTGCCGCCACCGTGCTCGAAGGCATCGGCGAAGTACTCCGGGTTGCCGGAGAAGTACACGTCGTCGGTGCTGGAGAACGTGACGGCGCTGGTGTACCCCTGCTCCAGTGCGAACTGCGCCATCGCCGAGGATTGCACCGGGTCGCTGAAGGTGCTGAGGAAGGCGCCCCGCGACGGGTCGGCCAGCGACGGGTCGGTGGTGGCCATGAACACGATTGGGGCCTGGCCGTTGACCGTGTCGGTCAGCGGGGCGCCGGTGTTGGCGAACGGCGGGCCGATGATGGCGTTGACGCCGTCGTCGAGCATCTCCTGGGCGGCGCGCTGGGTGGCGGCGGGATCGCCCTGGATGTCCTTCACCACATACTCCACCGGCAGGCCGCCGACGCCACCGGCGTCGTTGATGATGTCCACCATCACCTGGGCGGCTTCCGAGCCGGGCCCGTCGGAGAACCCGCCCAGCTCGCCGAGGTCGGCGGCGAAGCCGATCTTCAGTGGCTCGGTGAGCGTGCAGTCACCACTGGGAGTGGTGCCCGGGGCCTCGCTGCCGCTGGGTGCGGTGGTGTCCGTGCCGCTGTCGGCCGTGGTCGGCGCCGCGGTGTCGGCCGTGCCGTTGTCGTCGTCGCTGCAGGCGGCGGCCACGAGGGCCAGTGCTGCCACGGCGACCGGAATGAGTCGCTTCTTCATGTTCCCCCTGTATCCGAGGAGCCACCGGGTCGGCGGCGTCGGGCAATGAGAGGCCGATGGTAGCCCACCGAAATGCTTTGGGGACAAACGATCGGTCACGGTTGGTTTGCTATCGTGCGCGCCCTATGGCGAACCGACGCGTACGAGTGATGTGGAGCGATCTCAACGGGCTGTCCCATGGGCGGTACGTGCCTGAGCGGCGCCTGCACGAGCACGGCCACCACGCCGTCACCACCCTGACGATGACCATCGAGCGGGAGATCCTCCCGGTGGACGGCTACGCCGCGGATGTCGGGTTCCCTGATCTCACCACCGTGCCGCTGGCGGAGACCCGCCGGCCGGGGTGGGAGCCGGACACGGATGTGGTCATCGCCGACCTGGAGTTCCAGGGTGAGCCGCTGGCGCTGGGGCCGCGCAACGCGCTGAAGCGTGCGGTGGAGGCATGGCGGGCGCTCGGTTACGAGCCGATGCTGGGCTTCGAGATGGAGTTCTACGTGATGCAGCCGGACGCCGACGCGCCCGGCGGGTTCGGCCCGCTGCGGATCCCGTCGCACCGGGTGTACGGCGTGGGCATGGGCGGCGACAACACGGGCCTGATGTTCGACATGTTCGACGCCGCGGAGCACATCGGCCTGGACGTGGAGGGGATCATGGGCGAGTTCCACCCCGGCCAGATGGAGCTCAACATGAAGTACGGCCCGGCGATGGACGCCGCCGACCGGGCATTCATCTGCAAGGAGATGACCCGCGAGATCGCCGCCGCCAAGGGCTACTGCGCCACGTACATGGGCCGGCCGATCGCCGAGTACGTGGGCAGCGGCCTGCACGTCAACTTCTCGCTCAGCCCGGTGGAGGGTGGTCACAACGCGTTCGACGACAAGTCCGCCGAGTACGGCCTGTCGTCCCTGGCCCGCCAGTGCCTCGGCGGCCTCATCGCCCACCACGAGGGCATCGCCGCCCTGTCCGCCCCCACCGTCAACAGCTACAAGCGGCTGATCCCCGGGATCATCGCCGGCTACTGGGCCAACTGGGGGCTGGACAACCGCATCAGCACCTACCGGGTGCCCGGCGAGCGTGGGGCATCCACTCGCATCGAGAACCGCATGCCCTGCGGTTCGGCCAACCCCTACCTGGCTGCGGCGGCGATGCTCAATGCCGCGCTCCTCGGCGTGGTGGACGGGCTGGACTGCGGCGACCCTCAGGTGGGCGACGGCGACGCTGAGCCGAACACCGACCGCCACACCCCGCACACCCTGTGGGACGCGCTGGACGCGTATGAGGCGGACAGCCTGCTGTGCGAGGCCATGGGCGCCGACCTCACCCGCTGCTTCGTCACCATCCGGCGCGACGAGGTGGCCCGCTGGCAGGCCACCGGCAACGAGTTCTCGGTGGAGGACGTCACCGCCTGGGAGCTCAACGAGTACCTGCCGTTCTACTGACCCCGTCCAAGTTGGCGGTCAGTGGCGGTGGTACCGCACCTCACCGCCAACTTGGGGGACGCTGGGTCAGGACAGGCCGAGGAGGGGCAGGCAGCCCTCCACCCCGTGGAGCACGATGTCGTCGCGCTGCAGGCGCTGCTCGAAGTCGGCCCGGGCCATCTCGAACCGCATCGTCGTCGCGCTCGCGCCGCGGCGCACGGTGCGTTCGTGCCCTTTCGGCGTGTAGCCGAGCGAGCGGGTGACGCCCAACGACGGGCCGTTGTCGTCGAAGGCCCCGGTGGTCGCCCACACCGCTTCGAAGCCGAGGAACCCGAGGTGCAGGCTGGCGATGCGCATCTCCTTGCCGATCCCGCTGCCCTGGTGTGCCCGGCCCAGCCAGGAGCCGGTCTCGAACTGGCGCACGGTAGGGAAGTCCTTGCCCATCAGGCTGGTCGTGCCGACGACCCGGCCGTCCACGAGCGTGGCCAGGTTGATGCTCCAACTCGTCGGGCTGAGGTCGGCGCGGCACCGCCAGTAGAACTGTTGCGTCTGCCACTCCTGCTGGGGGGACGGGAAGTCGGTCCACGGGATGGCGAACGGCATGAACGCCGGGTCGTGGACGCCGGCGGCGGCGAGGGCAGCGAGGTCCGCCCCCAAGTCGTCGTCGATGTAGCGCAACTCGAGGCGGGGCGTGGTGACCCTGAGGTCGAAGAACGGCCAGAGCGGGTGTGCCATCGCCAGAGTGTGGTGCGACGTGCCGGGCGGTGTCGCCCGAATTGCGTCAGTCGGCGGATGCCAGCGCGGCGCGCTGCTCGGCTGCCATGGCGGCGATCTCGTCGATCTCTTCGCTCTTGAAGCCGGCCATCTCGCGGAACTTGCGGGCGAGGATGATGGCGCTCTCGCGGTCCTCGCCGCGCAGGCCGCGGAAGTTGAACAGGCCGTCCACGGTGCGCTGGAACTCCAGCGCCCGCGACTGGCGGTCCTTGTCGTCCTTCGTCAGCTCGCGCAGCCAGTTGCTGCCCATCTTCACGTGGGTGACCTCGTCGGCCAGCATCCAGTCCTCGCAGAACTCCAGCACGGGGTCGTTCATCTCGATGGCGAAGTCGCGCATCGTGGTGAACACGTCGATGGCCAGGCCCTCGAGCGCTCGGTTGACGCCGCACAGCCGGAACACGGGGTCCGGGTGGCAGGCGGCTTCGAACAGGGTGACGGCCTCGCTGTACTCGCCGACGTCGATGCCCATGTGGTCGCCGAGCTTCAGGCTGATCTCCACGTGGCGGGCTTCGTCCCACGCCTGGCGGGCCATGTCCAGCTTCAGTGCGAACGGGGTCTCGGCGGTGGTGTAATCGTACGCCGTGCGCCCGGCGCCTTCCAGCGCCTGGATCTCGCCGACGAAGATGCCGTGCATCTGGCGGCGGGCCCGGTCGGCTACGTCCTCCGATGCCGGGTCGATGCGGCGGTCCTCACCCAGCCCGTTGGGCCGTTCGTCGGCGAACCGTTCGGCCGTGGAGATGCGGTGGAACCGATGGTCGCGGGCGAGTGCGTCGGGCGGCAACTGTGTGCGCATGTGAAAACCCTAGTCGCTGGTCGGACCGGCCGTTCGACGCAGCCGCCTCGAGCCCTCCCCACCACCCAACCCCGGTGCGAGTGTCAGCCCGCGGGTGCGAGTGTCAGCCCGCATCCGAGTGCTCACTCGCACCCCGGGGTTGGGGTCCACACTCGGATGGGGTGTGGCACTCGGGTGGGGGGTGTGGCACTCGGGCCGGGGTGGGGCAGGGCGGGGGTGGGGTAGGGCAGGGTGGGGTGGGTGGGGTCGGGCGGCGAGCCCGCAGCGTCAGGGCTCGCGTTCGGCCTCGGCGCGGTTGGTGAGGTACCAGTCGATGGTGTTCAGCAGGCCGTCCTCGAACGGCATCCGGGCCCGCCAGCCGAACAGGTCCTCGGCGCGGCCGGGGTCCACCCGGCGGCGGGGCTGGCCGTCGGGCTTCGTCGGGTCCCACACCAGTTCGCCGTCGTAGCCGACCATCCGGGCGATCAACTCCACCGTCTCACGGATGGTGACCTCGCGGTTGGTCCCCAGGTTCACGGGCTCTGTGCTCTCCAGGTGCTCGGCCGCCAGCACGATGGCCTCGGCGGCGTCGTCCACGTACAGGTACTCGCGGCTTGCCCGGCCGGTGCCCCACACGTCCATCTTCTCCTCGCCGCGCTCCTTGGCCTCCACGCATCGCTTGATCCGGGCGGGGATGACATGGCTGACCGACGGGTGGAACTTGTCGCCCGGGCCGTACAGGTTGGTGGGGATGAGGTAGGCGAACCGCTGCCCGTACTGCTGGGCGTTGACCTGGGCGTGGATGAGGTGGGCCTTCTTGGCGATGCCGTACGGGGCGTTGGTCTCCTCCGGGTAGCCGTCCCACAGGCTCTCCTCGCGGAACGGCACCGGGGTGAACTTGGGGTACGAGCACACCGTGCCGAGCAGGACGGTCTTCTCCACCGACGGGGCCATCCGCGCCGCTTCGATCATGTACGTGCCCATCAGCAGGTTGGACAGGTACAGCGGTGCCGGCTCGGCCTGGTTGTAGCCGATCCCGCCCACCCGGGCGGCCAGGTGCACGACATGCGACGGCTGGGTCTCGGCCAGCAGGGCCTCCGCCACGTCGGGCACCGTGAGGTCGTAGTCGCGGCTGCGGGGGACCATGACGTCCGCCCCGGCGGCGCGGAGCCTGGCCGTCACCACCCTGCCGAGGAAGCCGGCCCCACCGGTGACGACGACGCGACGGTCCTGCCAGAAGCTGGTCATGACGACGATGCTACGACGGCGCAGGCCAAGATGGGGCCCGTGCGCGTGGCCTACACGTTGGAGCAGTGCTGGCATCGTGTGCCGGGCGGGACCGGAGTGGCCGCGCTGCGCGTCGCCGAGGCCCTCGGCCCGCACAACGACGTGCGCCTCATCGGTGTCGCCGGGCGCCACCGCCGCCTGCCGCCCGAGCCGTGGGTGCCCACCATCCCCGTCGCCCACCTGCCCGTCGCATCGCCGTGGCTGTACGAGACCTGGCTGCGCGCCGGCTGGCCAAAGGTGGAGGTGGCCACCGGCCCCGTGGACATCGCCCACGCCACGACGCTGATCCCCTGCCCGACCGACGGGAAGCTGGTGGTCACACTCCACGACCTGGCGTTCCTGCACGAACCGCGCCACTTCACCCGCCACGGGGTACGGGTGTTCCACCGCAGCCTGCGGATCATCCGCGAGCGCGCCGACCTGGTGCTCTGCTGCAGCCAGGCGACGATGGACGACTGCCTGGCCGCCGGCATCGGCGCCGACCGCCTCCGCCTGGTGCCGCTGGGCGTGGAGACCGAGCGCGCCTCGCCGGCAGAGGTGGTCCGGGTGCGTGCCGCCCACGACCTGCCGGAGGACTATCTGCTCTTCGTCGGCACCGTCGAGCCGCGCAAGAACCTGCGCGGTCTGGTCGCAGCGCTGGCCCACCTGCCGGACGCGCCCGAGCTCGTGGTTGCCGGCGCGGACGGGTGGGGCGACACCGGGGTCAACGCCCACACGCCCGGTGTGCGCTTCATCGGCTTCGTGCCCGGCGACGACCTCGCCGGCCTGTACGCCGGGGCGATGGTGTTCTGCTACCCGAGCGAGCGGGAGGGGTACGGGCTGCCGGTGCTGGAGGCTATGGCCCAGGGGGCGCCGGTGGTCACCAGCAAGGGCACCGCCACGGAGGAGACGGCCGGCAATGCGGCGGTGCTGGTGGACCCGCTCGACCCGGAGGACATCGCCCGCGGCATCGCCGAGGCGATCACCCGCCGCAAGGAACTGCACGCCAAGGGGTTGGCCCGCGTCCAGCGGCGCAGTTGGGCGGCGACGGCGTCGCTCACCGCCGCGGCCTACCGGGAGCTCGCCGGGTGACGGCGCCGGACGGTGGCGAACGCCCTGCGGTCCTCGTCAACCTCCTGTGGTGCGTGCCGGGCCGGGTGGGTGGCTCCGAGGAGTACCTCGTCCGCCAACTGCTCGGGCTCGCCGAGCTGGACGGTGGCGACCGCGGCGCGGGCTGGCGGCCGACGGTGGCGATGGCCCGCGGCCTGGCCGGCGCCCATCCCGAACTGGCCGAGCGCCTGCCCTGGGTGGAGCCGCACTTCGGCAGCGACAGCAGGTTGCGGCGGATCGTCGGCGAGTCCACCTGGTTGCGAACGCACGCCAATGACGTCGCGTTGGTCCACCATGGTGGTGGCACGGCACCACTGCGGGCCCACCGCCCCTACGTGCTGACCATCCACGACCTCCAGTTCCGCACGTACCCGGAGTACTTCACGCGGCTGAAGCGGGCGTACCTCGGGGCGGCGATCCCCCGCTCGGTCCGCCATGCTGCGGTCGTGGCCGTGCCCAGCGACTATGTGCGCCGGTCGGTCATCGAGGCCTACGGGGCCGATCCCGACCGGGTGATGGTCGTCCCTCACGGCATCGAGCCGACCCTCGTCACCCATGTCACACCAGAGGGCGATCTGCGTACCCGCTACCGCCTCGGCGACGGCCCCGTCGTGGTGTACCCGGCCGTCACCCACCCGCACAAGAACCACGCCTTCCTGCTGGACCTGATGGCTCGCCACTGGACCGACCCCGACCTGCGGCTGGTGCTGACCGGCGGCACCGGTCTCGGCGACGTCGCCGTCGCGGCATGCACGGACCCGCGCGTGTGCCGCCTCGGCCGCGTGCCCGAGGCCGACCGCAACGGGCTGCTGGCAATGGCCAGGGCGATGGTCTTCCCCAGCCGCTACGAGGGGTTCGGGGCGCCGCTGATCGAGGCGATGACGCTGGGCGCGCCCGTCGTCGCCGCCGACACCACCTGCATGCCGCAGATCGTCGGTGACGCGGGGCTGGTACTGCCCCTGGACGCCGGTGCCTGGGCCGGCGCACTGGACGAGGTGGACCGCCGCCGTGAGGAACTGGTGGCGGCCGGCCACCGCCGGGCCACGGACTTCACCTCCGCCGCCAGCGGGCGGGCGCTTGCCGACGTCTATGCGCGAGCCTTGGGGCTGTCATGAGCCCGCTGCGCATCGCCGTCCTCTGCCCTCACTTCGCCCCCGACACGGCGCCGACGGGCGACGTCATCACCCGGATCGTCCACGAGTTGGCGGCCCGCGGCCACGAACTGCACGTGGTCACCGCGCTGCCCTGGTACCGCGAGCACCGCATCGAGCCCGGGTGGGAGGGGAAGTGGGTCCGCCGCGAGACCACGGCGTGGGGCTCGATCACCCGGGTCACCCCGTTCCCCGGTGGCGACAAGCGCAACCTGCTGCGCCGCGCCGCCGGGTTCGCCGGGTTCAGCGCGCTGGCCGGGCTGACGTCACTGCGCGGCGGCCGGGTGGACGCGGTCATCGCCATGTCGCCTCCGCTGACGATGGGCCTCACGGGTTGGGCCACCCATCTCGTGCGCCGTGGGCCGCTGGTGTTCAACATCCAGGACGTCTTCCCCGACGCCGCGGTGGAGACCGGGGCCATCACCAACACGAAGGTCATCGCCGTGGCCCGGTGGTTGGAGCGGCTCAGCTACCACCGCGCCGCCGCGGTCACCGTCCTCAGCGACGACCTGCGCGAGAACGTCGTCGCCAAGGTGAAGCCCTCCCGCGCCGGACGGGTGCACGTCATCCCCAACTTCGTTGACACCGAGTTCATCCGGCCGGCGGATCGGATGACGCCGCTACGGGCCGAGCTCGGCATCGGCGACGAGCCGGTGGTCCTCTATGCCGGCAACGTCGGTTTCTCCCAGTCGCTGGAGATGGTGGTGGACACGGCACGGGAGTTCCCGCAGGCGACGTTCCTCATCAACGGCGACGGCTCGGCGCGGGTGTCACTGGAAGAACGTGCGTCCGGGCTGCCCAATGTGCGGTTCTCCGGCTACCAGCCGAAGGAGCGGGTGCCGGAGGTGCTGGCCACGGGCGACATCCACCTGGTGCCGCTGAAGGCTGGGCTCGGGCGGGTGAGCGTCCCGTCGAAGACCTATTCCATCCTCGCCGCCGGGCGGCCGGTGCTGGCGGCGATCGACCCCGGGACCGAGGTGCCGCGCATGATCGCGGCCAGCGGGGGAGGGGTGGCGGTGCCGCCCGACGACGCCGCGACCTTCGGGTCGGCGCTGGGCGCGCTGCTGGCCGACGCCCCGGCCGCGGCGGCCATGGGTGCCCACGGGCGGGCCTGGGTGGAGGGCGCTGCGTCACCCGCTGCCGTCGCCGCCGCCTACGAGGCGCTGATCCTGCGCGTGCGGGCCGGCGGCTGACTGCTTTTCCCCCGCCGAGGCGGTAGCCTCGCACCCTCGTGGCCTCGTCATCGTCCGCCAAGAAAGTTGCCAAGCTCGCCTCGCGCGGCAAGGGCAAGAAGGTCCGCTTCTCCGGCGGCACCACCTTCCCTGCCGTTGTCGCTGCCGCGTCGGTGCTGATGGTCGCCCTGATCGTCTACGCCAAGCTCTCCCTGCCCAGCGAGGCCGCAGGCCCGCCGGAGGCCGGCGTGCAGTGGACGATGGCGTACGAGTTCCGTGTGTGCGACACGACGTTCACCATCGAAGGCCAGCCGGACGACCTGCAGACCAAGGAGGCCTCGGCGGGTGACGCCAACGACCTCGCTGCGGGCACCGCCAGCTCCACCGGCTTCATCAACTACCGGCCCATCGTCGGCGGCAACACCGGCAGCAAGGCCCGGCTCGGGGTGTTCCTCAGCGAGTACGGCATCACGCTGAACACCAAGAAGCTCGTCATCCCCGCCGGCCTGGCCGACGCCGACGAGCTGGTGTACGACATCAACGACAGCGACATCTTCGACGGCACGTCGTGCGAGGGCGAGAAGGCCAGCATCAAGGTCCGCGAATGGGAGGACGCCTCGTCCGGCGCCTTCCAGGACAAGATCACCGACTTCGCCAACCTGCGGTTCACCGACAACGGCATGGCCTGGGTCATCGCCGTCGTCCCCGCCGACAACGACGACTTCGAGATCCCGCAGCCGGCCACGGCGTCCCGCCTGGACGAGTTCGGTGTGCTCGGTTCCGGCACCTCCACCTCGGACACCACGGTCCCGGACACCGTCGCCGACACCACCGCCGACACGGTGGCCGACACCACTGCCGACACCACGGCGGACTCGGTGGCCGACACCACCACGCCGGGCACCGCCACTGCCACCACCGGCGGCTGATGCGCGCCGTCGTGCTCGTCGGCGGGTTCGGCACCCGCCTGCGGCCGCTCACCAACAGCATCCCCAAGCCCATGCTGCCGGTCGGCCAGGTGCCGATCATCGAGCGCCTGGTGGAGAACCTCGCCCGCGGCGGTGTCACCGAGGTGACGCTGGCACTGGGTTTCCGGCCAGAGCCGTTCGTGGCGGCATTCCCCGACGGGGAGTGCGCCGGCGTGGCCATGCGCTACGCGGTGGAGCCCGAGCCGCTGGACACCGCTGGAGCCATCCGCTTCGCCGCCGCCACCGCCGGCATCGACGACACGTTCGTCGTCGCCAACGGCGACGTGCTCACCGACCTGGACGTCGGCGGCCTGGTGGCGTTCCACCGAGCGAAGGCCGCCGAGGCCACCATCCACCTCATCGCCGTGCCGGATCCGTCGGCGTTCGGCGTGGTGGCGCTGCAGGACGACGGCCGGGTGGAGCGGTTCGTGGAGAAGCCCGCGCCGGGCACCGAGCCCAGCAACCTCATCAACGCCGGCACCTATGTGCTGGAACCCAGCGTCCTGGCCCGCATCCCCGCCGGCCAGCGGGTGTCGATCGAGCGAGCCACCTTCCCGGCGGTGGCGGGCGACGGCGGCCTCTTCGCCATGGCCACGGAGGACTACTGGCTGGACACCGGGCGCCCCGAGCTGTACCTCGCCGCCAACCTGGACATCGTGCGCGGCCTGCGCCGCCACGACCGGTGCGTGGCGATCGCTCCCGGTGCACAGGTGGCGGCAGATGCCCTTGTGGCGGACAGCGTGGTGGGTGCCGGTGCGGTCGTCGGGGCCGGCGCCTCGGTCGCCCGTTCGGTGCTGCTGCCCGGCGCCGTGGTCGGCGACCGTGCCCAGGTGGCAGACTCCGTGGTCATGGGCCGAATCGGCGACGGCGCCGACGTGCGCGACTGTGTCCTCGGGGCCGACGGCAGCGTCGGCCCGGGCGAGCGCGCCGAGGGCGAGAAGCGCCCCGACCCCGACGCGACGTGAACACACTGGTGGTGGGCGGCGCCGGGTTCCTCGGCTCCCACCTTGCTGAACGACTGCTCGCCGAAGGCCACGCCGTGGACGTGGTGGACGATCTGCGCAGCGGCTCGCTGGCCAACCTGGCGGAGGCCCGGGCCATGGCCGCCAGCCTCAAGATCCACACGCTGGACGCTGCAACAGCGGAGTTCGGTGAGCTGATCGCCCTCCGCCGGCCCGACGTGGTGTACCACCTGGCCCTGCTGCCGCCCGGGGAGCCGGCCGAGCGCACGGCGGCGTCGGCGATGGCATCGTTGCTGGCCGTGCTGGAGGCCGCCCGCCAGTTGGGCACGGCCAAGGTGGTGGTGGTCATCTCCGCCGTCTCGCTGTACGGCGACGTCGCCGCCAAGGACCTGCCGGTGAAGGAGGCCCAGCCGTGGCAGCCGGTGGGTGTGCGCGGGGTGGTCAGCCGGGCGCTGCTGGAACTGCTGGCCGCCTACCGCGAACTGCACTCGGTGGAGTACACCGCACTGGCGATGGGCAATGTGTACGGGCCGCGCCAACGGGCCGACGGTGGCGTGGTGGCCACGTTCGCCCAGGCGCTGGCGGACAAGGTGACCCCGATGATGCACGGCGACGGCCGCCAGACCAGGGACTTCGTGTACGTGGACGACGCGGTGGACGCGCTGGTCCGGGCCGCGGTGAAGGGTGGGGGCCTGGTCGTCAACATCGGCACGGGCACCGGCACCCCCATCCGCACGGTGTGGGAGGTGATGGCCGGGCCCAGCGGCCGGCCGCCGGCGCCGTCGCCCCGGCGGACCCTGGACGTGCCCCGGTTCGCGCTGTCGCCGACGCGGGCGCGCATCCACCTCGCCTGGGCACCATGGACGGACCTGGAGACGGGGCTTCGGTCGGTGGGCCGCCGCTGACGGCGCGCCGCGGGCGACGGCCTGCGGAGGGTGCGCCGCCGCAGCAGACCCTGAGGTCAGGTCGCTGCCGCCAGCGTGGCCCGGGCCAGGTCCGCGGCCACCACCGGGTCGGCCATGACGCTCGGCTGCACGACGGGTCGGATGCCCTCGGCGGCCACCGCATCGGCCAGGTGGGCGTCCACCGGGTCGATCACCAGTGCCGACGCGATCGGTGCGTAGAGGCGGGCAACGCCGACGACGGACGGCTCGTGCCCCAGTTCCGCCATCATCCGGTCGGCCGGGCCCTTCAGGGCGGCTCCACCGACGATCGGCGAGACGGCCACGACAGAGGCCCGCCGGGCAGCCAGGAGGTCGTCCACCCCCGGCAGGGCGCGGACCGGCCCGATCGACACCAGCGGGTTGGACGGGGCGATCACCACTACCGCCGCGTCGGCGAGCGCGGCGCGCGCCGCGGGGGACGCCGTGGCCTCCGTGGCCCCGTCGAAGCGGAGGGCGGACACTGGCACGGAATGGCGCAGTTGCACGAAGTACTCCTGGAACGTCACCTCGCGGCCGGTGACACCGGTGCCACCGCCGCTGCCGTCGTCGCCCTCAGCGATGAGCGTCACCATCGTGGCCACCCGGTGGTCCGTCATCGGCAGCAGCCGCTGCGGCACGTGCCACGCTGCGGCGATCTCAGCCGTCACGTCGGTGAGGGTCGCCCCTTCGGTCAGCCGGGCCGTGCGGTAGAAGTGGGTGGCCAGGTCCTGGTCGCCGAGGTTGAACCAGGTCGGGGCGGCGGTGGAACCGAGGGGGCGCACCGCGGCATAGCGAGCCAACGCCCCCATCGCCCGCCAGGTCTCGTCCGTCAGGCCCCAGCCGCGCTCGGGGTCGATGGCGCCGGCGAGGGTGTAGGTGATGGTGTCCAGGTCGGGCGAGATGGCCAGGCCGTGGAGCACGGTGTCGTCGCCCGTGTTGACCACGCCGACGGTTCGTTCCATCGGGTGCACGGTGGCCAGCGCCCGCAGGAAGCGGGCGGCGCCGACCCCGCCGCACACCACCGCCACCATGCCGTCCACCGTCGTTCCGGGCGCCGCCGTTCCGCCATCCATCGATCGTTCCCTCCCGATCATGTCGCGGGCCTGACCGGGCCAGGCCCGGTCAGGCCCGCGACAACTTCGTACAGATTCGCCATCTCGGCGGCGCAGCGGGCCCACGAGAATCGGCGCACCTGCTCGTGCCCGGCGGCCACGAGGCGCGCCGCCAGCCCTGGGTCGGCGATCGCCTCGGCCAGGAGCGCGCCCAGGCGCTGGTCGTCGTCCGCCGCGCACAGCAGGGCCGCATCGCCGGCCACCTCGGGGATCGACCCGGCCGTGGAGGCCACCACCGGGACCCCCGCCTGCATGGCGTCCAGCAGCGGGAAGCCGAACCCCTCGTCGAGCGACGGGTAGGCGAGGACGGCTGCATTGCGCAGCAGCCAGCCGCGGGTCGGCTCGTCGATCCGCCCGGTGACCAGCACCCGGCGCCCGACGGCCGGCGGCAGGCCGTCGATGGCGACTCTCACCGCGTCCGTGGCATCGCCGGGCGCGCCGGCCAGCACCAGGCGCAGGTGAGGGTCCGCTGCCGCCGGCACGGCGAACGCCCGTACCAGGGTGGGGAGGTTCTTGCGCCGCTCCACCGTGCCGACGGCCAACACGAAACGGTGTTCGATGAGCTCGGCAAGAGGGGAGCGGGGCAGCGGCGCCGGCACCGGAAGCGGGCCGAGGTGGACGGTGGTGACGGGAGCACCGGGGAGCAGTTCGGCGACGGCGGCGGCAGTGGTCTGGGAACTGGCGTGCACATGGGCGCCGCGGCGCACTGCGGCCCGCAGCACCTCGCCGGCCCGCACCACCGCGGGCGATGCCAACTCGCTGTGGCGGAGGAACCAGCAGTCGTACACCGAGACCACGGCCGGCCGCCGGGTGGGGGGCACCACATAGTTGGTGCCGTGCACCACCTGCGCATCACCGAGGTGGCGGTCCAGCCGTGGCCAGGGGACCCGCCGCCACAGCCGGTGGGCCACGGCAGCAGGGATCGGCAGCCGCACGGTGGGGGGCTGCGGCCGGGCGCGGAACGACAGCAGGTAGGGCTGCAGGTCCACGCCCGGGTGGGCGGTGAGCGCAGCCTGGAGCTCGGCGACGGCGTGGCCGATGCCAGTGCGCGCCCCGTGCAGGGGCCCCGTGTCGAAGGCCACCCGGATCGCTGCCATCGCCGGGACACTACCGGCGCGCCGGCCGTTCCTGCTGGCCTCCCGGCCGATCCTGCCGGCCCAGCGGGCCGTGGGCTGGGCAGGGGGACGGCGCCGGTGTCCCGTAGACTCAGGCGACCCTCGAGTTGGAGACCCCCGCACATGCCCCGAGCCTTCATCACCGGCATCACCGGCCAGGACGGCCAGCACCTCGCCGAGTTCCTGCACGCCAAGGGCTACGAGGTGTTCGGCATGGTGAAGGGGCAGAACAACCCCAAGTTCACCGCTATGCGCGACGAGTTCCCGTACGTGGAGCCCGTGCCGGGCGACCTGGCCGACCTGCCGTCGTTGGTGAAGGCGCTGGACTTCGCCCAGCCCGACGAGGTGTACAACCTCGGCGCCATCTCGTTCGTGGCCCTCAGCTTCAACCAGGCGGAGCTCACCGCCAATATCACCGGTCTCGGCGTGCTGCGCATGCTGGAGGCCGTGCGCATGGTGGGCGGCGCGCAGCACAACCCGATCCGCTTCTACCAGGCGAGCAGCAGCGAGATGTTCGGCAAGGTGCGCGAGACCCCGCAGACGGAACGCACCCCGTTCCACCCGCGCTCGCCGTACGGCTGCGCCAAGGTGTTCGGGCACGACATCGTCGTCAATTACCGGGAGAGCTACGGCCTGTACGCCTGCAGTGGCATCCTGTTCAACCATGAGGGGCCGCGCCGCGGCCTGGAGTTCGTCACCCGCAAGGTCACCAACTCGGTGGCCCGGATCAAGCTCGGCCTCCAGCAGGAGATCGTGATGGGCGACCTCGAGCCGCAGCGGGACTGGGGCTACGCCGGCGACTATGTGCGGGCGATGTGGCTGATGCTCCAGCAGGACCAGCCCGACGACTATGTGGTGGCCACCGGCGAGACGCACAGCATCCGCGAGTTGCTGGACCGGGCGTTCGCCGAGATCGGCGTGGACGACTGGGCGCCGTACGTGCGCCAGGACCCGAAGTTCTTCCGCCCGGCCGAGGTGGACCTGCTGATCGGCGACTCCAGCAAGGCCCGCGAGCGTCTCGGCTGGAAGCCGGAGGTGGACTTCCCGGCGCTGGTGAAGATGATGGTGGCCCACGACCTCGAGGTCGAGGCCGCCAGGCTGAACCGCTGATCGCCGCCGGCCGCGGGTGCGGCCACCGCGTCAGTGAGCTCCAGCCTCAGGTCTCGAAGGGCATGTCGGTGATGGCGTCGATCATCGAGTGGGTGGAGGGCTCCACCCCGGACTTCAGCTTCGCCCGCAGCGCCAGTGCGAACGCGAGGAGGCCCATCGCCGAGGATGCCACCAGCCCGATCTCCACCCGCCGGAACAGCGAGTCCGTGCTGTTCAGCCAGGTGACCAGCACGAACGTGATGGCCGCGCAGCCCCAGCCGAGCGCCACCAGCGCGTGGCCTCGCAGGGCGATGACGGCTTGGGCCAGGGCCAGCGCCAGCATGTACAGCGCGCTGCCGAACGCCAGCGTCGCCAGGGTGGCGCCGCTGAGCGTGGCTTCGTAGAACTTCTCGATGACGAACGGCCCCAGCAGGTAGGCGCCGACGGTGCCGACGACGGCCACCACCACCACGACCTTCAGCAGGCGGGTGAGGCCGCTGCGGAACTCGGCGATCTCGTTGCGGGCCGCCAGGCGGGACAGGCGCGGCAGCAGCGCGGCCTGCACGGCCTGGAACAGGAACAGCGGGATGCGGGCCAGCAGCACGCCATAGGTGAACTGGGTGACCAGTTCCTTTTCGTTGTCGTTGGCCAGGATCGTTGCAGCCAGCGGGCCGGCGTTCACCAGGCCGGCGGCGAAGATCGATCCGGCGAGCAGCCAGCCGAGGTTCTGGGTGACCTCGCCCCAGTCGGCCGGCGGGCCGTCGTCGGTGCGCAGGTTGCCCCTGGCGGCGACGAACAGCACGCCGGGCAGGGGGGCAAACGCGATGGCCAGGCCATAGGGGCCGATGGCGGTGACCCCGAGGACGCCCAGCGCCCCGCACAGGACGATGCGCACCACGCCGTCGGCCGCCATCACGATGGAGTAGGCACGGAACCGCCCGCTGCCGCTGGCCACACCGCGGGCGATGTGGGCGGGGGTGTAGGACACGAATGCGATGAGCAGGGCGAGGACCAGCACCCAGTCGCCGTCGAAGAAGGCGGACGCGATGGCCGGGCTGGCCGCCAGGATGGCCGCGGCGACGATCCCGGCGAGGATGGCGCCGAGCACCATCACCCGGCGCAGGACGGGCCGGCCGCCGAGGCCGATGGCCCGCCGGTGGGCCAGCGCCCGGGCCAGTTCCTGCTCCACGGGCAGGAAGACGCCGGGGGCGAGGGCGAAGGTGGCCACCCACAGGCTGGTGATCGGCTGCAGCGCTTCGTCGCTGCCCAGGGCCTCCTTGCCGACCTTGAAGAACAGGTAGCTGGCCACGCCCGCGACGAGCAGACCGATGCCCACGGGAATGGTGCCCTCCGGGAGAGGGACCCGTGAAGTGGACGGCTGCTCGTCGGAGGGTGACACCAAGTCAACGAGGCTAGCGGCCAGACTGGTGCCGCGGCAGGGTTGCCGGCCCCGAGGCCGGCCGCCGCCTCCCCTTCCGTCAAGCCGTCTTGCTCATGCGCCGATACTCCACTGTGCCCCTTCGCCGCCTCGCCGTCCTCGCCGCGTCCTTGGGCGCGCTCGTGCCCGTGACCGCCACGCCGGTCGCGGCCGCCCCGGCGACGACCTCGGCGACGACCCGGGCGAATGTCGTGCCGGCCCTGCCGCCGGCGCCGGCGGCGGTCACCTCGGTCACCATCGACGGGCACGGGTGGGGGCACGGCTACGGCCTCAGCCAGTGGGGTGCATACGGCTACGCGGTGGACTACCACTGGACGTGGGACCAGATCGTCGACCACTACTACGGCGGCACGGTGAACGGCACGGCACCGCTGGACAGCGACATCGCCGTACGCCTGCAGGGCCTGGACGACGCCCAGACGGCCGTGGTCAGCGCCAGCGGCGGCCTGCGTGTCGCCGGGGTCGACGGCGGCCCGTGGAAGTCCGTGCTGCTCCGCGAGGTCGCGGCCAACTCCTACGCCGTGTGGGCTCGCACCGATGCCCAGGTGTGCCCGTCCTCCTCCGGCGACCCGGTGGCCAGTGGGTGGACGCTGATCAGCGCCGGGGTCGCCGGCCCGGTGGACGTGTCCACCGATGCGGACACCTACGCGGCCACGGCGTACGAGGACCTGCCGGCCACCTGCCGGCCGGACGGCACCATCCGCTCGTACCGCGGTGTCATCCGCGCGGTCAACGACCTGAACGGGGCCAACCGCACGGTCAACGTGGTGCGGCTGGAGCACTACCTGCGGGCGGTCATCGCCAAGGAGATGTCGCCCTCGTGGGCGTCCGCCGGCGGCGGCTGGGGCGCCCAGGCGCTGCAGGCCCAAGCGGTGGCCGCCCGCAGCTTCGCGCTGGCGGAGAACCGCTACAGCTACGCCAAGACGTGCGACTCGATCTGCCAGTACTACGCCGGCGCCGCCACCCGTACCTCCGTGAACGGCGCCTACACCCGGGTGGAGTACCCGTCCACCGATGCCGCCGTGCAGGCGGTGGCCGGCGTGGTGCGGCGGATCGGTTCCACCAGCGGCGACATCGCACTCACCATGTTCTCGGCGTCCTCGGGTGGGTACACGGCGCCCGGCCCGGGCGGCCTGGTGCCTTTCCCGGCGGTGCCCGACCTCGGCGACGCCACCTCCGGCAACCCGAACTACAACTGGTCCACCACCCTCACTGCGGCGCAGATCCAGTCCGCCTACCCGGCCATCGGCACGTTCACCGGGCTCACCGTGCTGGCCCGCAACGGCTACGGCGACTGGGGTGGCCGGGTCACCACCATCCGCGTCGAGGGCACGTCCGGCACCACCACGGTCTCGGGTGACAGCTTCAAGGGCACGTTCGGCCTGAAGTCCAACCTGTTCAACCCCCAGGGCAGCGAGCCGCCCGGCCCGCCGCCGTCGGAGTGCGACGGCCGTGACGCGCCCCCGGTCACCACCGTGGCCACGGCCGCACCGGCCGCCGGCTACGTGCCGGTGGACCCGGTGCGCCTGGTGGACACCCGCTTCGGCACCGGCACCGGCGCCATCCCGCTGCACGCCGGCTGCACGCTGGTGGTGGACCCCGACCTGCCGGCCACCGCCACGGCGGTGGCGGTCAACGTCACTGCCATCCGGCCGGCCAGCAACGGCTGGGTCACCGCCTACGGCTGCGGCACGGAGCGCCCGACGGTGTCCATCGTGCAGGCGGTGGCCAACCGGGCCGTCGCCGGCATGGCGGTGGTGCCGCTCACGGACGACGGGCGGATCTGCATCTACAGCAGCGTCACGATGGACATGGCGGTGGATCTGTTCGGCTCCTATCGCACCGATGGTGGGCAGGCCTACGAGCCGCTCACCGCGGTGCGCCTGTACGACTCGCGGAACGGGCCCGCGCTGCCCGCCGGCAGCGTGGTGCACGTGCAGGTGGAGAAGGCCGGCGCTGCGCCTGCGGCCGCCACGGCCGCCGCCTTCACCGTGCATGCCACCAACGCCACGGGGACGGGCTGGGTGACGGCCTACCCGTGCCAGGCGACGATGCCGGTGGTCAGCTCGTTGAACACGGTCGCCGGCTCCAGTGTCACCAACCACCTGGAGATGGCGATCAGCGACGCCGGCGAGATCTGCCTCTACGTCAGCAAGGCGATGCACCTGGTGGTGGACCTCAGCGGCTGGTACGGCCCGGGTGCGTCCACCCAGTTCTACGCGGTGCCCCCGTTCCGGGCGGTGGACACCCGTGACGGCACGGGGCTCTCCGGCATGTTCACCACCGGCTCCAACCGGGCGATCACCCTGGCCGGCAGCGGCGGGCTGCCCTCGGCGGCCACACTCCGAGCGGTGCTGGCCGAGGTGACGGCGGTGAAGCCCACGGCGGTCGGCTACCTCACGGTGCACCCGTGCCTCGGCACGGTGCCCAACCTGTCCATGGTGCGGTACGAGACCTCCAACAACGCCGCCAACCCGGTGGCGTCACCGGACGACGGCAGCGGCCGCTGGTGCATCTACTCCAGCCGGCCGGCGCATGTGCTGGTGGACGTGAGCGGCTACTTCGCGTAGCCGCCTGCGGCCGGCGACCCTGCCGAACCCGGCTCAGGCAGCGGAGCGAATGAGGCCGCGCACCTGCTTGCGGGCGGCCTTGGCCAGGTCGTGCGCCTGGCCCACCACCGTGGCGGCCTGTTCGGGCAGGCGCTCCTCGAGGTGGCCGACGGCCTTGTCCAGCGTCGCCTCGAACGCATCGAGACGCTCGTCGAAGGAGCCCAGCCGGTCCTCCAGGGAGCGCACCAGGTCCTCGACCTGGCGCTTGACCTGATCGCTCATCTGGTTCGGGCCGTCGCCGAAGCGCTTGTTCAGGGCCGACACCAGTTCGCGGCGGCGAACCTGCGCCTGCTGCACGGCGAGCACACCGAAGCCGATGGCGACGTACGCGGCGTCGCGCACGGCGGCGGCGATCTTGTCGTCCAGCTCGGCCAGCTTGCCGGCATCGAGGGCGCTGAAGTCCAGGTTGGGGAACGTGGGGAAGGTGGCCATGGTGTGTGCTGCCTCCGAGGCGTGGCGGACGCGAGGGTCCGGGCGTGACGGCTGGTCGGGTGGTCGGGTCGGGGGGTGACCCGATGCACGCAGACTAGCGCATGTTGCTAACTGTTGCAAGCACTCGGGCGCAGTCGGGACGCGTGACGGGTGCGACACCGCCGGTGGAGCGGGCCCAGGGTGACCCGCTCGCGGGCCCTGGCGCCGCTAGCCTCGGACCCTCGTGGAACCCACCGGCACGCTCGCTCCGCCCGTCGTGGCCGTGATGGTGGTGCACGAGCCCGGCCCATGGTTCGACGACGTGCTCGCCGGCCTGGCCGCGCAGGACCATCCGAACCTCAAGTGCCTGTTCCTCGTCAGTGGCGAGGCCGGCAGCCTGCCCAGCCGGATTCGGGAGCGCGTGCCCAACGCGTTCGTGCGCGGGGTGGCCGGCAACCCCGGTTTCGGGGCCGCCGCCAACGAGGTCATGCGCCTGGTGGACGGTGACAACGGCTTCTTCTGCTTCCTCCACGACGACGTGGCGCTGGAGCCGTCGGCCATCCGCCTGCTGGTGGAGGAGGTCTACCGCTCCAACGCCGGCATCGTCGGGCCGAAGCTGGTGGAGTGGGACCACCCGGTGGTGCTCCAGCACGTCGGTCTGGCCGTGGACCGGTTGGGTGAGGTGGACCCACTGGTGGAGCCGGGGGAGGTGGACCAGGAGCAACACGACGCCGTGCGCGACGTGTTCGCCGTGCCGGCCGCCTGCCTGATGATCCGCGCCGACCTGTTCCGGGCCATCGGCGGGTTCGACCCGGCCATCGAGTACCACGGCGACGACGTGGACCTCTGCTGGCGGGCGCACCTCAGCGGCGCTCGCGTGGTCGTGGTGCCCGCGGCCCGTGGTCGCCACCGCGAAGACCTCGCCGGCCGGCGGCCGGACGTGCGCCACGCCACCCAGGCGGTCCGCAACCGGATGCGCACCGTGCTGTCGCTCACCGGTGGCCGCCGCCTGCCGCTGGTGGTGCCGCAACTGGTGCTGGTCACCATCGCCGAGGTCCTCGTGTCCGCGGTGATGGGGCGCGTGCGGCAGGCCGGTGCCGCACTCTCTGCGCTGGGCGGCATGTTCGTGCGGCTGCCGGGGGTGTTCGCCCGCCGGCGCCAGGTGGCCCCGTTGCGCCAGGTCCCGGACACCGAGGTCGCCGGCCTGCAGTTGCGTGGCAGCGCCCGACTGGTGGCCTTCCTCCGTGGCCGGGGTGCGCGGGCCGCCGACCCGGACGCCACCAACGAGCGCCGCTGGCGTGAAGCCGCCGGCTCGGCCCCCGTGCTCGCCTGGTTGGCCGTACTCCTGCTGTTCGTCATCGGCAGCCGCAAGCTGATCAGCGGCGGTGTGCCCAATTTCGGGGAGTTCCTGGCCTTCCCGGACAGCCCGGCGAAGCTGCTGACGTCGTACATGTCGGGCTGGAACGGCCACGGCCTGGGCAGCGCGGACCCCACACCCACGGGCCTGGCGCTGGTCGCGATCGCCAGCATCGGGACCCTGTTCCACATGCAGTTGCTGCACACCATCAGCGTGCTCGGCCTGGTGCTGGCCGGGTACCTCGGCGCCTACCGGCTGGGCTCGGCGCTACCGTCCGTGCGGGCGCGCATCACCCTCTTCCTGGTCTACGCGGGCATCCCGCTGCCGTCGCAGTTGCTGTCGGCCGGCAGGTGGAGCGCCCTCGTGGTCTACGCGGCCACGCCGTGGGCCGTGCACATCCTGCGCCGCCTGGCCGGCATCGACGCCTTCGCGACGCCTGCCGCCGACGACACCGACGGTGTGGTGGACGTCCGTGGCCGGCGGGCGGTGCGGCTGTTCGCTCAGTTGGCCCTCCTGGCCGCGGTGACGCTGGCCTTCGCCCCGGCGTTCACGGTGGTGCTGGTGGGCATCGGCCTGGCGCTGGGAGTGGGCACGGTCGTGTCGGGCACGTCGCCCCGGGCGGCGCTGGTGCTGGCCGCCGCGCCGCTGGCGGCCGTCGTGGTGGCCATCGTGGCCAACCTGCCGTGGTCGGCGACCCTGTTCGGCAGCGACGGGTGGACCTCCATCGTCGGCGTGCCGGAGGTGACGGCCCGCTCCCTCGGGGTCACCACGCTGGCCCGGTTCGCGCTCGGCCTCGGGTCGCTCACCCCGGTGGCGATGGCGTTCTACCTGCCGGTGTTCGCCGCCCCGCTGGTGGCCCGCTCCTGGCGGTTCACCTGGGCGCTGCGCGCCGCGGCGCTGGTGTTCGCGTTCGGTGGGCTGGCCATCCTCGACGACCGGGCCGCCCTGCCGTTCCGCATGCCCGAGCCGGGCGTGCTGCTGGTGCCGGTGGCCCTCGGCATCGCCATCGCCGCCGGCTGCCTGGCATCGGCGTTCGAAGCCGACGTGCTGCGTGGCTCGTTCGGCTGGCGCCAGCCGCTCGGCGTGCTGGCGGCCGCGGCCATCGTGGTCGGCCTGGTGCCCGGCGTGGCGGCCGTGGGCGGGGGCCGGTGGAACATGCCGGAGCGCACGCTGCACGGCGTGTACGTCGAGTTCGCCGCCAACCCGGTGGACGGCGACTACCGCGTGCTCTGGGTGGGCGACCCCGACGCGCTGCCGGTGGCCGGGTGGACCCTGCAGCCGGGCATCGGCTTCGCCATCACCGACGACGGGCCGCTGGAAGTGGAGGAGCACTGGGCCGGCCAACCGAGTGCTGCGGAGCAGAATGTCGCCCGCGCCCTGCGGCAGATGGCCGCCGGCGTCACCCTTCGCGGCGGGCGGCTACTGGCCCAGTACGGCATCCGCTACGTGATCATCCCGGTGGCGGACGGCTTCAACGGCACCATCGAGAACCCCCGGCCGGTGCCCGCCGGCCTGGACGAGGTGCTCGACGACCAGTTGGACCTGGCGTCGCCGCTGCTCGGCCCACCGAACTACCTGGTCTACGAGAACACGGCCTACGCGCCGGTGCGGGCGACGCTCACGGAGCCCGGGGCGGCCGCCAGCCAGTTGGCCGGCGACGAGGCGGGCGTCAGCGCCGACCTGCGCGGCTCGGTGCCGTTCGCCATCGGCGCCCCGGACGTCGGCCCGGCCGACGGCCCGGTGAGCGCCGGCACGCTCCACGTCGCAGTGCCCTACGACCCGGCCTGGCGGCTCACGGTGGACGGGCAGGCCGTTGCCGCCCGCCGCGCCTTCGGCGTCACCATGGCCTTCGACGTGCCGGCCCCGGGCGAGGCCACGCTGGAGTACGACACACCCTTCACCCGATCGCTGTGGCTGCTGGCCCAGTTGGTGGTCTGGCTGGGGTTGGCGCTGGCCGCCACCCGCTTCCAGCCATCGGTGTTCCTGCGCCGGCGGGGTGGCGACTCCGCGCTGCTGGACACCTCGCAGGTGGCCGACCTCTCCGCGCCGTACGCCCTGCCGGACGCCGAGGACCTTCCCTGGGGGGCCGGCGACCCCGGCCTGGCGCCGGCGGACGACGCGCTCGAGATCATCGGTGACGACGAGGAGGACGGAGCATGAGGTACCGCGCCATGGCGCTGGTGGTGCTGGTGCTGCTGCCCCTCGGGCTGGGCGCGGTGGCCGTCACCTCCGACGGGCCGGTCCACGCCGACCCCACGTTCGCCTCCCTCCAGCCGCCCACCCTGCCGTTCGTGCCCACCCAGGGGTTCCTCAACGCCACCTGGTTCTGCGCCGGCGTCCCCATCTCCGAAGGCGGCGCTGGGGGCGACGTGGTCGTCGTCAACCCGGGCGAGACGCCGATGAAGGGCAGCTACACGGTGTTCTCGGACACGAAGGGCGTCGCCGCGGTCACCGGCACGTTCGCCGTGGAACCGCGCAGCACGTGGACGCTGGCGGTGGAGGGCGCCACCACCGGCACGGACTACCTGTCGGCGATGGTGGAGATCACCGGCGGTGGCGGCGTGGTGGAGCAGCGCGCCGACCACGAGCAGGGCTCGGCGGTCAGCCCGTGCTCCAACAGCACCTCCAGTACGTGGTACTTCGCCGACAACTACACGCTGAACGACAGCGAGAACTCGCTGGTGATCACCAACCCGTACCCGGACGACGCGATCATCGACGTGCTCGCGGTGAACCCGCAGGGCTCGTACTCGGCGCAGAACCTCCAGGGCATCGCCGTGCGCGGCCAGTCGGTGCTGGTCATCGCCCAGCGGCTGATGCCCAAGGAGGAGAGCGTGCTGGCGTTCTCCGTGGTGGCCCGCCGGGGTCGCGTGGTGGTGGCCCGCTCGCAGCGGTACCGCGGCGAGCGGCTGGGCTTCACCAACACGCTGGGTGCGCCCTCCACCTCGACGGACTGGTACTTCGCCGACGGTGAGAAGTCCGACGACGTGCGCTTCGAGCGCTACACGATCTACAACCCCAACGACCGGGACGTCACCGTCGCCGCCGTGGCGCTCGGCGTGCCGTCCGACGACCCGAACTTCATCAACCTGCGGGAGGACACCATCGGCCCGGGCGGCGTGGTGTCCTTCACCACCGCAGAATGGGATGGCCTGCCCACCGGCAGGCACCACATGGCCTTCTCGTCGGAGTCCGACCTCGGGGTGGTGGTGGAGCGGGCCATCACCCGCACCGCCGGCGACGGCTACGTCACGACGGTGTGCTTCGGAGCCCCCACCCCCTTCAGCCAGTACTACCGATGGACGATGGGCATCGGCACCGACCTCGCCGTGGATGGCGTGCTGATCGTCGCCAACCTCGGCCTGTACGACGGCACCGTCACCGTCAAGGCGTTGGGCCCCGGTGGCGAGGCGGCCATCCCCGGCCTGGAAGCGGTGGCGCTGCCGGCCAACGGTGTGCTGTCCATCGCCATTCCCCAACTGGAGGCAGCCCTCGGCGTGCCGCTGGTGGTGGAAGCCGATCAGCCGATCGTCGTCGAGCGTGAGTTGCCGCGTGGCGCCGACCTGCGCGGCCGGTCCGCGTCGCTCGCCCTGCCGGGCTGACCTGCAATGGTGCGGTCCTCATGATCCAGGTCGTCATCGCTGCCGCCGTCGTGGCCGCTGCCGTGGTGGCCGGGTTGATCCTGCGCCGCCGCCAGGCAGCCGAGGCACCCACCCAGCCGGCGCTGCAGATCCCCACCCAACTGGACCGTGCCGACTTCGCGGTCACGTCGCCATGGCTGGTGGCCGTGTTCTCCTCCGCCACCTGCCACACCTGCGCCGATGTGGTGGCCAAGGCCCAGGTGCTGAACTCCTCCCAGGTCACCGTGGTGGACGTGGAGTTCGGCGCGTCCCAGGCGCTTCACCGCAAGTACCGGATCGACGCGGTGCCGATCCTGGTGGTGGCCGACGCCGACGGGGTGGTGCGGCGCGGCTTCGCCGGGCCGGTGACGGCGACGGACCTGTGGGCGGCGGTGGCCGATGCCCGGCAGCCGGGCAGCACACCAGAGCCGGAGTTGGGCAACGGCTGAGCCGGCCTCGAGGCGGCTGCGCCGCCGGGTGCGAGATGTGCCGGCGGAGTGCGGTCAGTCCACGTCGGCGGTGGACGGTGCCGCGTCGGTGGCCGGCAGGGTGGAGTGCACGATGCGGGCCACGTCGGCGCCGTCGATGGTCTCGTGCTCCAGCAACTCCTCGGCCACGGCGTCCAGCGCAGCGCGATGCTTGGTGAGCAACTCGGTGGCCCGGGCCTCCTGCTCGTGCAGGATGCGGAAGATCTCCGTGTCGATCATCTTGGCGGTGTCGTCGCTGTATTCGCGGCCCTGGGTCATGAGGTCCTCGCCCAGGAACACCTGCTGCTGGCTGTGCCAGGCCATCGGCCCCACCGTGTCGCTCATGCCCCACTCACGGACCATCCGGCGGGCGATGGCGGTGGCTTGCTCCAGGTCGTTGGCAGCACCGGAATTGAGGTGGCCGAAGACGATCTTCTCGGCGACCCGGCCGCCCATGGCCCGGCAGATGACGTCCTCGAAGTACTCCTTGGAATAGGTGTGGCGTTCCTCCGGCAGGCTCCAGGTGACACCGAGCGCCATGCCGCGGGGGAGGATGGTGACCTTGTGCAGCGGGTCGGCGTTGGGCAGCACCGCGGTGAGGATGGCGTGGCCACCTTCGTGGATGGCGGTGGCCCGCTTCTCCTCGGCGCTCAGCACCAGGCTCTCGCGGCGGGCGCCCATCACCACGCGGTCGCGGGCGTTCTCGAAGTCGATGCGCTCCACGTGCTTGCTGCCGCGGCGCACCGCGAACAGGGCCGCTTCGTTGACCAGGTTGGCCAGGTCCGCGCCGCTCATGCCGGGGGTGGCCCGAGCCATGGTCTCCAGGTCCACGTCGGCGCCCATCCGCTTGTCGCGGCTGTGCACCTTGAGGATGGCCAGGCGCTCGTCGAACTCGGGCAGCGGCACCACGATCTGGCGGTCGAAGCGACCGGGGCGCAGCAGGGCGGGGTCCAGGATGTCGGGCCGGTTGGTGGCGGCGAGGATGACGATGCCCTCGCTGGTCTCGAAGCCGTCCATCTCCGCCAGCATCTGGTTCAGGGTCTGCTCGCGTTCGTCGTGCCCGCCGCCGAGGCCGGCACCGCGCTTGCGGCCGATGGAGTCGATCTCGTCGATGAAGATGATGGCCCGGCCCATCTTGCGGGCCTGCTGGAACAGGTCGCGGACGCGGCTGGCGCCGACGCCGACGAACATCTCCATGAAGTCCGAGCCGGTGACGCTGAGGAAGCCGACGCCCGCCTCACCGGCCACGGCGCGGGCCAGCAGGGTCTTGCCGGTGCCCGGGGGGCCGACCAGCAGGATGCCCTTCGGCACACGGGCGCCGATCTCGCGGAAGCGCTCCGGCATGCGCAGGAAGTCCACCACTTCGGTGATCTCCTGCTTCACGCCCTGGTAGCCGGCGATGTCGGCGAAGGTGGTGGACGGCTTGTCGGCCGAGTAGGCCTTCGCCCGGCTGCGACCGATGGACATGACGTTGCCCATCTGGCCCTGCGCCCGGCGGTTCATCCACACCAGGAAGCCGATGATGAGGATGAACGGCAGCAGCAGGCTGGCCCAGCTGAGCAGCCAGTTGCTCTCGGGGGTCTTGCTGCTCCAGTCCACCTTGTGCTCGGCGAGGAGGGCGCGCTCCGATTCGTCGGGGAAGTTGTCGCGCACGGTGGTGTTGAACTTCGACCCGTCGGTGAGGTCGCCGGAGATGGTGTTGTCGCCGTTGTTGACGGTGAACTTCTCGACCTTGTCGTTCTTGACCAGTTCGATGAACTCGGTGTAGCTGACGGTCTCGCCGTCGTCGGTGGGCCAGACCTGGTTGAGGACGAGCATGCCGACGATGACGGCGAGGAGGACCGGGATGCTCCAGCGGGGCCAGCCGGCGGTCGCAGGCTTGCGCCCGCCGCCGTTGGGTGGCTGGGGGCCCTGCTGCTGGCCACGGCCGGGCGGCGGCGGTGGCGGCGGCGGGGGAAGATTGCTCATGGGGCACAATCCTACGGGGCCGGGGCGGGAATGGTTCGGCGGCCGGCGCGGCCGATCGCGCGGGTGTTCGCCACCATCCACCACTTGCCGCGCGGGGTCCCGTAAGTTGACCGCCCATGAGTCGTCAGTGCTCCCGCACGGGGTGCGCCCTTCCCGCCACGGCCACCCTGTCGTACCAGTACGCCAGGTCGATGGTGTGGCTGGACGACCTCTCCGACGAGCGCGATCCGCACAGCTACGACCTGTGCGAGCGCCACACCGGGCGCCTGTCCGTGCCCAACGGGTGGCGCCTGGAGGATCGCCGGTCGCGCCGCCAGTTGGTCACCGCAGGCGCCCGTCTGCTGGCCGGCTGACCTGCCGAGGCTCCGCCGCACGTCCATCGCCTGCCCGGCCCGCTGGGCGCGTGCCTGGGTAGGCTCGCCCCCCGTGGCGCCGCCTTCCCTGCCTCCCGTGCGCATCGTCGGCGACCGCGCCCAGGTGCCGCTTCCCGCTGCCGCGCTGGGCTGGGCGGGCGCCTGGCTGATCGGCAATGTGGTCGCGGCGGCAGTGTTCGCGGCCAGTGGCCACGACACGGTGGCAGAGGCCGGGCCCGGCTGGCTGGCCGTGTCGTCGTTGGGGCTGTGGGTGCCGATGGTCGTGATGGCCGTCGGCCTCGGCCGCAAGTACGGGCGCGGCGACCTCGTCGCCGACTACGGGGTGTCCCTGCGGCCGGTGGACCTCGTGGGCATCCCGGTCGGGGTGCTCACCCAGTTGGTGCTGGTGCCCCTCGTCTACCTACCGCTCCGGCACTTCTGGCCGGCCACGTTCTCCTCCGACCGCCTGGAGGAACGGGCCCGCGACCTGTGGGACAACGCCCACGGTGCCGGCCTGGCGCTGCTGGTCGTGGTGGTGGTCGTCGGTGCGCCGATGGTGGAGGAGTTGGTCTACCGAGGCCTGCTGCAGGGGGCCCTGACCCGGCGGCTGGACGACATGGTCGGCCTGGTGCTGGCCGCCCTGTGGTTCGCCGGCATCCACCTCCAGCCGGTGGAGTTCCCGGGCCTGTTCGTCGTCGGCTTGGTGCTCGGCGCGTGCATGTGGCGCACCGGCCGGCTGGGCATGCCGC
The DNA here is from genome assembly GCA_020637295.1 of Acidimicrobiaceae bacterium. Classification (GTDB taxonomy): domain Bacteria; phylum Actinomycetota; class Acidimicrobiia; order Acidimicrobiales; family Ilumatobacteraceae; genus UBA668. Next base: position 57,825 of record JACJWF010000009.1, read on the forward strand.
TCCTCGCCCACGTGGCGTTCAATGCCACCGGGCTGGCGCTGGCCGCCGGGCGCTGACGCACGACCCACCCGTCCGCCCCGCGGTGACGGCCTCGCACCCTGCCCGCATGGAACAATTCCCCACGACATGAGCGACAACTCCCGAGACGACACGGCGCCCGACGACGCGGCGCCAGCGGCGGCAGCCGTCGCGGCCACCATCGACCTGGACGATCTCTGGGTGCCGGAGGCCGACGCCCCCTTCGACGCCCCCTTCGACGGCCGGCTGGCGCGGATCGGGAGGCGGATCATCCGCCGGCCGTCCGAATGGCTGCACCGTCCGTGGCCGGCGGAGCGGCTGGTCCAGTACTTCACCGCCGTCATCGTGCTGCTCGGCTGCACGTTGGCGATCATGAAGGTCGTCCACCTCGACGCGATCTTCACGGACAACACGCCCACCGGCGGCGACATGGGTGCCCACGTGCTGGGCCCGGCGGAACTGCGCGACAACCTGCTGCCCCACTTCCAGGTCACCGGGTGGAGCAATTCCTGGTACAACGGCTTCCCCCTGTACCGCTTCTACATGCTGCCGCCCGCGTTGCTGATCGTGTTCCTCAACGTGTTCATGCCGTACGGCATCGCCTTCAAGGTGGTGGTGGTCCTCGGGATCTTCACCCTGCCGTTCAGCTGCTGGGCGTTCGGTCGGCTCGCCCGCTTCCGCTACCCGGTGCCGGAGCTGATGGCACTGGCGGCGATGCTGTTCCTGTTCGACGAGAGCTTCAGCATCTACGGCGGCAACGTGAAGAGCACGATGGCGGGGGAGTTCTCCTTCTCCATCGCGTTGTCGCTCGGCATGCTCGGCCTCGGGCTGTTCGCCCGCGGCCTGGAGACCGGCAAGCACCGGGTGAAGGCCGCGTTGGTCATCGCGCTGGCCATGTTGTCCCACGGCTTGGTGATGCTGGTGTGGCCGCTGCTGCTGCTGATCATGTGGCTGGTCTGGATGGACCGCACCCGGTTCGTCTACGGCCTCACCACGCTGCTCACGGCCGGGCTGCTCACCGCGTTCTGGTCGATCCCGTTCCTCCTCGGCACGAAGTACATGACCGACATGAAGTACGGCTACCGCCCCAGCGGCGCGAACGACAGCTTCTGGGACATGTTCTTCCCCTGGACCCCGTTCCTCGACCTGCTGGTCACCGGTTTCGCGATCATCGGGTTCGTCGCCGCCGTCCTGAAACGCAACCTCAACGGCGCGTTCCTCGGCATCGCCTGCATCTTCCTCATGGCGTTCACATATGTGGCCAAGGACAGCCTGCCGATCATCGGCCTGCTGTGGAACCCGCGCCTGCTGCCGTTCCTGTACCTGCTGCGCCTGCTGCTGATGATGTACGGCATCGCCGAGACTGCCCGCTTCCTGGTGCGCGGCGTGCAACTGCGCGAGCTGAACGTCCGCACCGAGTGGATCACCGGGCTGGTGACGTTCTGCCTGGTGGGCTCGTCGGTGCTTGTCGGCGAGCTGTTCCTGTTCCGCGAGATGCCGGGTGCGGTCTACCGCCAGGTGCACGGGCAGACGGTGTACAGCTGGGGCCTCGGCGACTGGTACCCCATCTCGCTGACGGCGTCGTCCACCGACGCGCTCAGCGATGCCTGGCCGCGCTACAACTTCGAGGGGTACGAAGGCCGCCCGTACTACGGCGAGTACTACGACCTCGTCACGGCGATGGACGAGATCGGCGACGCTGACGGCTGCGGTCGGGCGCTGTGGGAGAACAACGGCGACACCGGCCTCTACGGCACCACCATGTCCCTGATGCTGCTGCCCCATTGGACGGACGGATGCATCAGCAGCTCGGAGGGCCTGTTCTTCGAGGCCTCGGGTACCACCCCGTACCACTTCCTCACTGCGGCGGCCATGAGCGACCACAGCTCCAACCCCGTGCGCGAGCTGAGGTACACGGACAACAACGCCGCGGTCGGGGTGCCCATGCTGCAGAAGATGGGCATCCGTTACGTGATGGTGTTCACCGACGCGGCCAAGCGCCAGGCGGCCAGCCGGCCAGAGCTGCAACTGCTCGAAGAGGTGGGCCCGTGGAAGATCTACCAGGTGGCCGACAGCGATGTCGTGGTGCCACTGACGGTGCAGCCGGTGGTGGTGAACGAGCGCGACGGCGACCAGCGCGAACGCCATCTGGAGCTGGGCACCAGCTGGTTCCAGAACCCGGAGGACTGGGCGGCCCTGCCGGCCAACGACGGTCCACCGGAGTGGCAGCGGATCGACGTGGAGGTGGACGAGTCACGGGCGAGTGAGCAGCCCAAGCGGGTGGACGTGGTGGTGCCGGGGGAGACGATCGACGTCGTCGACCTGCCGCAGATCACCGTGTCCAACTACCACATGGGTGAACAGGACCTGTCGTTCGACGTCAGCCAGGTCGGGGTGCCGGTGCTGGTGAAGGTCAGCTACTTCCCGAACTGGGAGGCCGAGGGTGCGGACGGCCCCTACTGGGTGGCACCCAACTTCATGGTGGTGGTGCCGCGGTCCACCCATGTGCGCCTGAGCTTCGAGAAGTCGACCTCGGACTACCTGGCCTACCTGCTGACGATCGTCGCGCTGGGCCTGCTGGTGCTCTGGCGGGTGATGGGCGACGTGGTGCACGCGTCACCGCATCCGTTCATGGTGCTGCCGGCCCGCGGCGGCGCGGGCGGCTCGGGCGACGGGCCCGACGATGCCGAGGACGGCACGGGCAGCTCCCTCTGGGAGTTGGTGCGCGACACCGGCGAGCCACCAGGGGATGAGGGCAAACCATGGGGTGGCGACGGTGAACCACCGGGTGGCGACGACGCCGGTGGCGGTGGTGCCGAACCCGAGGGCGGTGGCAGCGAAGCGGCGCCGGCCGCGGAGGAGGAACTGGTCCTCCCGCCGCGGGCGCAGGGTGCTGTCCGGGAGGGTGGCAGCGACCACCCCGATAGCGTGTAGGGCCGCATGTCCAACACCGATCCCCGGGTGCTCGACGACATCGTCAAGGCGTACGACGTCCGCGGCACCGTCCCTGACCAGATGAGTCCCGACGTGGCGTACGCGCTCGGCGTCGCCTTCGCTCGCTTCACCGCCGCCGTCCGCGTGCTGGTGGGGCGCGACATGCGCCCGTCGGGCGTGGAGCTGGTGGAGGCGTTCTCCCGCGGGGTGATGGAGCACGGGGTGGACGTCGTCGACCTCGGGCTGGCCAGCACCGATCTCGTCTACTACGCGGCGGGCACGATGGACTCGCCGGCGGCGATGTTCACGGCATCGCACAACCCGGCCCAGTACAACGGCGTCAAGTTCTGCCTCAGCGGCGCCCGGCCGGTGGGCGAGGGCTCCGGGCTGGAGCAGATCAAGGCGACGGCAGCCGACGTGCTGGCCGGCGGCGGCCCCGCGCCGGCGCAGACGGCGGGATCGTCGTCGTGCCGCAACCTGCTGGAGGCGTTCGCCGACCATGTGGTGTCGTTCGTCGATCGCTCGGCCATCCGTCCCCTGCGGGTAGTGGCCGACACGGCCAACGGGATGGGCGGCCTGGTGGTGCCGGCAGTGTTCGAACGGCTGCCGCAGATCACCCTCGAGGTGATGTACGGCGAGCTCGACGGCACGTTCCCCAACCACCCCGCGGACCCGCTGCAGCCCGCCAACCAGCGCGACCTGCAGGCCAGGGTCGTGGCCGGCGGCTTCGACGTCGGGCTGGCGTTCGACGGCGACGCCGACCGGGTGTTCGTGGTGGACGAGCACGGCCGCGGGCTGAGCGGGTCGGTCACCACCGCGCTGCTGGCCACGTCGGTCCTGCGGAACAACCCCGGGGCCACCATCCTGCACAACCTCATCTGCTCCCGCACCGTGCCGGAGGTCGTGCGCGAGCACGGCGGCGTGCCGGTGCGCACCAAGGTGGGCCACAGCTTCATCAAGCAGCGGATGCTGGAGACCGGTGCGGTGTTCGGTGGCGAGCACTCTGCCCACTACTACTTCCTGCGCAACTTCCGTGCCGACAGCGGCCTGATCGCGGCGATGATGGTGCTGGCCGAGATCAGCACCGCCCACACATCGCTGTCGGTGGCCCGCAAGCCGTTCGAGCGCTACTCGTCCAGCGGCGAGATCAACACCGCCGTGGACGACCCGCAGGCCGTCATCGAGCGCGTCGCCGCCGAATTCCGCGGCTTCGCCCAGGATCGCCTGGACGGGCTCACCGTCGATTGTGGCCCGTGGTGGTTCAACCTGCGGCCGTCGAACACCGAACCGCTCCTGCGCCTCAACCTCGAGGCGCCCAACCGGGACGACTGCGATCAGCGGGTGGCGGAGTTGCTCGCGCTGATCACCAGCCTGCCCTGACCCTCATCGCCTTGGAGGCAACCATGTCACTGGACCCGCGCCTCGTCGCCGTCCTCGCCTGCCCCGTGGACAAGGGGCCGCTGTACTACCTCGGTGACGAGGGTGGTCTGTACAACCCGCGCCTTCGTCGCCGCTACCTGGTTCGCGACGGCATCCCGGTGATGCTGCCCGACGAGGCCGAGGACGTGCCCGCCGACGACGCCGAGGCCCTCGACGCCCGGATCGCCAGCGGCGAGCTGGCGCCCACGTTCGCCGCCTGACGCTCACACCACGGTGCGGGGTCGCGCCCTGCCCGGCCGTGAGGGGGCTGGTAGCCTTCGTGCTCACATGAAGCGCCCCCTGCGTCTGCTGTTCGTCGCCGGCCTCGTCTCGGTGTCCTCCGTCATCCTTCCCAGCGCGCCTGCGGGCGCGCCGGTGGCCTCGGCTGCGGGCTGCACCCTCTGCGCCGGCGGCGAGTACCACCCCATCGCGCCGGTGCGGATCTTCGATTCGCGCACGCTGGAGGCCGTGCCGGAGTTGCCGATCAACGACGTCGCTCCGCTCGGCAGCAAGCCGCTGGGCGCCTCCAACCCGTCGTTCGACCTCCAGTTGCTGGGCATCGACGACCCCGAGTTCGAGAACCCCTGGGTCCCCACGGACGAGGGCATCCAGGCGGACGACATCCTCGCGGTGGCCGTCAGCGTCACCGTCATCTCGCCGACGGTCCGCGGCTACATGGGCGCCCACCCCACGGGGTCGCCGTCGGACACCTCCGTGCTCAACTTCGGCGCCGGCCAGACCGTCGCCAACCTCACCATCGTGCGCCCGGGTACCGGCGGTGAGCTGACGCTGTGGCTGCACGGCGATGCGGCCGGCAGTGCCGACGTGGCGGTCGACGTCTACGGCTGGATCAGCACCTCCGGTTACCTCGGGGCCGATGACGTGGAGTCCGCGGACGAACGCGGCGGGCGGATCATCCCGGTCGGCCCCGGCCGGGTGTTCGACAACCGGCCAGGGACGCTCGGGCCGCAGGGGGTCCAGGAGATCGCCATCCGCGGCGCGGACACCGTGGTCGCCCCGATCATCACGGACATCGTGCCCGACAGCGCCGATGTGGAAGGTGTGGTGGTCAACATCACGGCCGTGCAGCCCACGGCCACCACCTTCATCAGCGCCCTGCCCGAGAACCCCGTCGGCATGCCCACCACCTCGAACGTCAACGTGCCCGCCGGGGCCATCAAGGCCAACATGGCGATGGTGCCCGTCGGGGCGGACGGCAAGATCCGGCTGTACAACCACAGCGGCAACGTCAAGCTGATCGTGGACGTGGTGGCCTACATCCTGAAGGGCGCCGACGAGACCCGCGCCGGTCGGGTGATCCCGCTCACCGCGCCGTTCCGGGCGCTGGACACCCGGCAGGTGGAGTTCGGTGGGGTGCCGCTGGGGCCGGGTGCCGCGGAGGACTGGGACTTCGCCCCGTTCGCCGACAGCGTGTCCATCGGCGGCGTGCCGGTGGGCCACCAGGCCGGCCTCATCGGCAACCTCACCAACGCCAAGCTCACCCGCCAGTACCCGACGGTGGGGGTCACCAGCTATCTCACGGTGTACCCCACGCCGGCAGTCAACGGGCAGCCGCCCACGGTCTCCAACGTCAACACGGTGGAGAGCGTCGCCTCGGACCCGAAGGCCGTGCCGAACATGGCACTCATCCGCTACAGCGACGATCTGAAGGTGCGCGTCTTCAACTATCAGGGCTACGCGCACTACATCCTCGATGTCAGTGCCGTCATCCTGGCCGACTGACGGCCTAGGCTGAGGGCCGACTGGGCTGATCAGAGGGCTGCCAGCTGGCACCGGCCCGGTTCCATCCACCACATCGTTCCCGGAGGAACCACCCATGTCGTTCGCCGCGCGTCGCGACTACCGAGTCGCCGACCTTTCCCTCGCACCCTTCGGTCGCAAGGAGATCCACCTCGCCGAGCACGAGATGCCCGGCTTGCGTGCCCTGCGCAAGGAGTACGGGCCGCTGAAGCCCCTTGCCGGTGCCCGCATCTCGGGCAGCCTGCACATGACCATCCAGACCGCCGTGCTCATCGAGACACTGGTGGAGCTCGGCGCCGAGGTGCGCTGGGCCAGCTGCAACATCTTCTCCACCCAGGACCACGCCGCGGCCGCCGTGGTGGTGGGCCCCAACGGCACCCCGGAGGACCCCCAGGGTGTGCCGGTGTTCGCCTGGAAGGGCGAGACGCTGGAGGAGTACTGGTGGTGCACCGAGCAGATGATGACCTGGCCGTCGGCCGGCGCCAACGGCGAGGACGGGCCGAACATGATCCTCGACGACGGCGGCGACGCCACCCTGCTGCTGCACAAGGGCGTGGAGTTCGAGGCGTCGGGTGAGGTGCCGGACCCGACGTCGGCCACCAACGCCGAGTTCGCCATCGTGCTCGGCCTGCTGCAGCGCACGCTGAAGTCCGACCCCACCAAGTGGTCCCGGATGGCCAAGAGCATCAAGGGCGTCACCGAGGAGACCACCACCGGCGTCAACCGGCTGTACAAGATGGCCCAGAAGGGCGAGCTGCTGTTCCCCGCCATCAACGTCAACGACTCGGTCACCAAGTCCAAGTTCGACAACCTGTACGGCTGCCGCCACAGCCTGGTGGACGCCATCTGCCGGGCCACCGACGTCATGCTGGCCGGCAAGGTGGCCGTCGTGTGCGGCTACGGCGACGTCGGCAAGGGCTGTGCCCAGGCGCTGCGCGGCCAGGGCAGCCGGGTGGTCATCACCGAGATCGACCCGATCAACGCCCTGCAGGCGGCGATGGAGGGCTACGAGGTCGTCACGATGGACGACGTGGTCGGCTCCGCGGACATCTTCGTGTCGGCCACCGGTAACGACCACATCATCACCGTCGACCACATGCACGGGATGAAGCACAACGCCATCGTGTGCAACATCGGCCACTTCGACTCGGAGATCGACATGGCCGGCCTGGCCCGCAGCGGCGCCACCCGCGACCAGCTGAAGCCCGGTACGGACTTGTGGACGTTCCAGGACGGGCACGCCGTGATCGTGCTGGCCGAAGGCCGCCTGGTGAACCTCGGCTGCGCCACCGGTCACCCGAGCTTCGTGATGAGCTGCTCGTTCAGCAACCAGGTCATCGCCCAGATGGAGCTGTTCGCCAACACCGACCAGTACCCGACCGGCGTGTACGTGCTGCCCAAGCGGCTGGACGAGAAGGTGGCCCGCCTCCACCTCGAGGCCCTCGGCGTGAAGCTCACCAAGCTCACCGACGAGCAGGCCGACTACCTCGGCGTGGACCCCTCCGGCCCCTACAAGCCCGACCATTACCGCTACTGACGCCGATCGCCCCGGTGGTTTCTGGGGCTGCATCTCACCGTTTCCCGAACTGGGGCTGGATCGTTGCGGCTTCCGCAACGATCCGGACCCCAGTTCCGCGTCACGAGGGCGGACGTTGCCGCCACCAGAAGTCAGCCGGGTCGCCGTCGTGCAGCCGACACTCCTCGTCCTTCAACTCCAGCAGCCGGATCCAGCGAGGATCCGATCGGTGCCGGTGGACGAGGGCCGTGGCGAGCGCGAGGTCCATTCCGGCGAGATGGTCCAGCGGCCCGTCGCCGATGGCGTCCAGCCCACCGTCGTCGGCAACCTCCACCATCGCCTCGATGGCCGCTGAGTACACGGCAGGCTGCAGACCCTCCCCGAGGAACCCTGTCAGATCCAGCCACGTGGGGGTGTAGCCCTCGGGGTGCTCGAGCAGCACGTATCGCCGGCCGAACTCCTCCGCACCGATCGCCTCGACGGCAGTCTCGACGCCGAGCCAGTCGGCGACGAGCGCGAGCAGCGCGTCGTCCTGCGCAGCGAGCGTCAGCAGCGTCGGCCTGGCCTCCTCGGCGATGGTGAGGGCGGCGGGCCTGTACCACTCGACCTCCGCTTCGGCGACGGCGGCGAGGAAGAGCACGCAGCCCCGTGGGTCGGCGCGGATGGCGTCCTCCAGCGCGGTTGCTCCGGCGGCGGACCGCCACCACGCGGCGGCGAGCGCTTCGACGTCGTACGAGCCCACGCTGCTACTGGTCCGTCTCGTCCTGTGCTTGCGCCGGCTCCGGGGTCAGCAGGTCCACCAGGCACTCGTGCATCGTGATGACCGGTCCGCGGCCGGTGGCCACTGTGCCGGTCCACTCCTCGCCGTCGCTGAAGGTCACGGTCAGCCGTGCGGGAACCCACGGTCCGAGGCCGGCACGGAACCGGCTGCCGTCCAGATCGACCAGCGGTCGGCGGTCCACCTCAGGGCCGCCGTTGGCCCGGTAGGCGATCAGCCACTTCGTGGTCAGCACGAGCTCTGCAGGACGGCCGAACGGAGGGTGAGAGGGGCGGATTCTGGGCCACACCAGGTACGACAGGATCAGCGCGCCGAGACCGGCCACGACGCCGAGCCTCGGGCTGGGATCGATGAGCGCGGCGCCGAACACCGCAACGATGGCGAGGCCGATGCTGACCCAGAGGTACTCGCCCAACCGGGTGGATCGGAGGGTCACGGAGTAGAGCAGGTGCTCGTCGTCATCCGCGGCGTCGGGTTGCCCGGTCGCTTCGTCCGCCATGCGGCCGGACTGTACCGGCCTCAGTGAGCGGTGGCGAGCACGGTGCGGTCGTTGTGCAGGCGGAGGCGGGGGAGGAAGTACTGCACCACGGGGCCGATGCCGAACGCGAACACGGCCGTCCCCACACCGACGTTGCCGCCGAGCAGGATGCCGACTACCAGCACGGCCGCCTCGATGCCGGTGCGGGCCAGGCGGACGCTGTGGCCGCGCTTGGCCAGGCCGAGCATCAGACCGTCCCGAGGGCCGCTCCCCAGGCCGGCGCCGATGTAGAGGCCGGAGCCGAACCCGATGGCCAGCAGGCCACCGGCGAGGTAGGCGGCACGCAGCACCAGCCTGTCGGCGTGGGGGAGCGAGTCGCCGAGGGCGAACACGACCAGGCCGATCTCGACCGCGTTCAACAGCGTGCCCCAGCCCATCCGTTCACGGAGCGGGATCCACAGGAGCAGGATGAACACCCCGGTGATCTCGATGACCAGGCCGACGTCGATGCCGGTGTGGCGCTCCACGCCGAGGTGGAAGACATCCCACGGCGCCGCGCCGAGCTCCGAGGTGATGAACATGTCGATGCCGAGGCCGAACAGGGCGAGGCCGACGATGCAGCGCACGAACCGCTCCACCAGGCGGTCCTCGGGGAGCGGGAGGAAGATGCGGCGCAGCACCCGCCCGACGCTACCGCCCGTGCCGCGGCGGGGCCGAGGGAGTTCCGGGTGCCCCCACCACCCGGTAACCCTGTCACACCCTCCTGGTACTCATGCAGGCATGCTGTTCACGTCCCACTGCGCCGGCTGCAACGAGCCCGGCCCGCTGCTGTGCCACCGCTGCCGGTTCTCCCTGGCGGCCGCCCCCAGCCAGGCGCCGGCACCGGGCGTCCACGCCGCCCTCCCGTTCGACGGGGTGGCCCGCCAGGTCGTCCTGTCCCTCAAGTACCGCAACCGTCGCCGCCTGGCCCGCCACCTGGCCCGCCTGATGGTCCGCCGCGGCGGCATCGGTCGGGTGGACGTCGTCACCTGGGCCCCCACCAGCGCCCGCCATGTGCGGGCGCGCGGGTTCGACCAGGCGGAGTTGCTGGCCAAGGCCGTGGCCCGCGAGCTGCGGGTTCCGTGCCGGCGGCTGCTCTACCGGGCGCACGGCGCGGTGCCGCAGACCGGCCGCAGCCGGGAGGAACGCCTGCACGGCCCATCGTTCCGTGCCCGCCCACCGCGGGATGGTTTGCGGATCCTGCTGGTGGACGACGTGGTCACCACGGGGGCCACGCTCGCGGCCGCCCGCGACGCACTGCTGGAGGCGGGGATCGGCGAGGTCGTGTGCCTGGCCGCCGCGGCCACGCCCGCCGGGCGGGCTCAGTCGGCCAGGCCGGCCCAGCCCCGAACGGTGGCGATGGCCGGCAGCGGGTCCTCCTCCACCAGCACGGCGCGGATGCCCACGCCCGCGGCGGCCCGCACGTTGGAGTCCACGTCGTCGAGGAAGGCGGTGCGCCCGGCCTCGGCGCCCAGCCTGCTCAAGGCCAGTTGATAGATCGCCGGGTTGGGCTTGCGCAGGCCGACCTCATGGCTGTCCACCACATCGTCGAACCATTCGTCGAACGGCATCATCGAGCGCCAGCGGTCGCGGAACTCCAGGACGTTGTTCGTCAGCACGCCCAGGCGCAGGCCCGCCGCCCGCAATTCCTCCACCAGGGCCACCATCGGCTCGCTACGGGTGAACTCAACGGTCACCGGCGCGCCGGGCGGCGGCGGCTTCAACTCGATCCCGGCGGCCTCCAACGCGGCACGGTTCAGGCGGCGGTTCTCCTCCAGGGTGATCTCGCCGCGCTCCAGCCGGTGCCAGGGGTGGTCGCCGTCCTCGCCGTAGTCGCCCACGAAGATGCGCGTCACCACCTCGGGGTCGGCGTGGGGGAATCGGCTGGCGAAGTCCGAATGGCGCCCGTTGGCCGCCAGCACACCACCCACGTCGAAGATCACGGTGTCGATCAGCCGGTCGCTCATGGGCGCCGAGTCTGGCCGCTGCCGGCCACCGGTCACGACCCGGAGCGGTGCCAAGGTCCGGGAACCCCCCACCGGTAGGCTTGGCACCCGCATGGGCATCCTCGATCGCATCCTCCGCGCTGGTGAAGGCAAGAAGCTGAAGGCCCTCCAGGGCCTGGTCCCCGACATCAACGCCCTCGAAGCCTCGATGAAGGCACTCAGCGACGATGCCCTGCGTGGCAAGACCGCCGAGTTCAAGAGCCGCCTCGAGCGCGGCGAGACGCTGGACGACATCCTCATCGAGGCGTTCGCGGTGGTCCGTGAAGCCGCCGACCGAACCCTCGGCCAGCGCCACTTCGACGTCCAGATGATGGGCGGTGCGGCGCTGCACTTCGGCTGGGTCGCCGAGATGAAGACCGGTGAAGGCAAGACCCTCGTGTCCACCCTGCCCGCCTACCTCAACGGGCTCAGTGGCAACGGGGTGCACGTCATCACGGTCAACGACTACCTGGCCCGCTTCCACGCCGAGTGGATGGGCCGGCTGCACAAGTTCATGGGCCTCGACGTCGGCCTCATCCTCCCCGGCTACCGCGACCGGCCGGCCGAGAAGCGGGCCAGCTACGCCTGCGCCATCACCTACGGCACGAACAACGAGTTCGGCTTCGACTACCTGCGCGACAACATGGCCGCCAAGCTGGAGGACAAGGTGCAGCGCGGGCACCACTTCGCGATCATCGACGAGGTCGACTCGATTCTCATCGACGAGGCCCGCACCCCGCTGATCATCAGCGGTCGCGTGGCCGACGCCGCCAAGCTGTACTACCGCTTCGCCTCCATCGTCCGCAGCCTGAAGCGCGACGTGGACTACGAGGTGGAGGAAGACAAGCGAGTCGTCGTCCCGCTGGAGGCCGGCATCGAGCGGGTCGAGCAGGCGCTGGGCATCGAGAACCTGTACGACGAGGTGCAGCAGAACCTGGTGCACCAGATGCAGGTGGCGTTGAAGGCCAAGGAGCTCTACAAGCGCGACAAGGACTACATCATCCAGAACGGCGAGGTGAAGATCGTCGACGAGTTCACCGGTCGTGTGCTGGAAGGCCGCCGTTGGAGCGAAGGCATTCACCAGGCCGTGGAAGCGAAGGAAGGGGTGAAGATCAAGGAGGAGAACCAGACCCTCGCGACCATCACCCTGCAGAACTACTTCCGCATGTACGACAAGCTCGCCGGCATGACCGGTACGGCCCAGACCGAGGCTGCCGAGCTGGCCAACACCTACGAGCTGCAGGTGGTGCCGATCCCCACCAACAAGCCCGTCGTGCGCGCCGACCAGGCGGACCTCATCTACAAGGGCGAGGTCGGCAAGTTCGGCTCCGTGGTGGACGACATCGCCGAGCGCTACGAGCGCGGCCAGCCGGTGCTGGTCGGCACCATCAGCGTGGAGAAGAGCGAGTACCTCTCCCGCCAGCTCAACAAGCGGGGCATCCCCCACGAGGTGCTCAACGCCAAGCAGCACACCCGTGAGGCTCAGATCGTCGCCCAGGCCGGGCGCATGCACGCCGTCACCGTCAGCACCAACATGGCCGGTCGAGGCGTGGACATCCTGCTCGGCGGCAACCCGGAGGGCCTGGCCCGCCACGAGGTCGTCAAGGAAGGGCACGACCCGGCCGTGCTGGTGGACGACTTCGCCCTCCCCATGCCGCTGGATCAGATGCCCGACGAGTTCAAGGAGGCCCGTGCCGCGGCGATGGCCCGCTACGCCGAGCTGGAGCGCGAGTTCAAGACGAGCTGCAAGGCCGAGGGCGACAAGGTCCGCGAGCTGGGCGGCCTCTACGTGCTGGGCACGGAGCGCCACGAGAGCCGGCGCATCGACAACCAGCTGCGTGGCCGCTCCGGCCGCCAGGGCGACCCGGGCGAGAGCCGCTTCTACCTCAGCCTCGACGACGAGCTGATGCGCCTGTTCGCCACCGGCGCGCTGAGCTGGGTGATGAGCCGGGCCTTGCCCGACGACGAGGCCATCGAGGCCAAGATGGTCACCAAGGCCATCGAGCGGGCGCAGACCACGGTGGAGCAGCGCAACGCCGAGATCCGCAAGAACGTCCTCAAGTACGACGAGGTGATGAACGAGCAGCGCAAGGTCATCTATGCGCGGCGCGACCAGATCCTCGAAGGGGCAGACCTCAAGGTCGCCGCCATGGAGTACCTCAGCGACGCCGTGGACGCGCTGATCGACACTCACTGCGTCAGCGAGGCTGCCGACGAGTGGGATCTCGACGGCCTGGTGAAGGAACTGAAGACCTTCTGGCCGAGCGAGCTCACCATGGAGCAGCTGGAGGCGTTCGAGGACGCCGACGACATCTACGACCTGGTCATGGAGAACGCCAAGGCGTACTACGAGCAGCGAGAGACGGAACTCACGCCCGTGATCATGCGTGACGTGGAGCGCCAGGTGATGCTGCGCATCATCGACCAGCGCTGGCGCGAGCACCTCGAGGAGATGGACTACCTGCAGGAGGGCATCAACCTGCGGGCCATGGGCCAGAAGGACCCCCTCACCGAGTGGCAGCGCGAGGGCTACGAGATGTTCGGGGCGATGATGAAGGGCATCGCCCAGGACTTCGTCAAGTACGTCATGCACGTGCAAGTGGTCCGCCGCGAGGAGCCCAAGCCCGTCGTGCAGAACATGCAGCTCAGCTCCAGCGACTTCGTGCAGGCAGACGGCATCGCTGCCGCGGCGCGTGCCGCTGCGGCCGCCGGGGAGATCCCTGCCGAGGCAGCCGAGGCCAAGGCCCCCGCCGCGGCCAAGCAGCAGACCGTGGTCAAGGACGAGTGGTCGAAGACCCCGCGCAACGCCCCGTGCCCCTGCGGCAGCGGCAAGAAGTTCAAGATGTGCCACGGCGCCACCCAGTGAACCGGTGGCCGCATGCGTGACTTCTCCGACGAACTGAAGGATCTGCGCCGCCGTCTCGGCGAGGCGGAGGGCTACCTCAAGATCTCGGCCGGCCGGGCGCGCCTGGCCGAGCTGGAGATGGAGGTCGCCCGCCCCGACCTGTGGGACGACCAGGAGCTGGCCAAGAAGGTCAACGCCGAGTACGCCAACGTGAAGGCCGACGTGGACACCTTCGACGCGCTCAACCGGGAGTTGGAGGACGCCGAGGTCCTGCACGAGATGGCCCGCGAGCTGGATGATGAGACCCAGGAGGGCGACATCGCCGGCGCCTGCGCGTCGGTGAACCAGCAGCTGCGCCAGCTGGACCTGCGCAGCCTGTTCACCGGCGAGCACGACGAGGCGGACTGCATCGTCCAGATCAACGCCAAGGACGGCGGGGTGGATGCCCAGGACTGGAGCGAGATCCTGCTGCGGATGTACAGCCGCTGGGCGGAGCGCCGCGGGTTCAACGTCGAGGTGGACGAGGTCAGCGAGGGCACCGAGGCCGGCATCCTGTCCGCCGAGTTCACCATCACCGGGCGGTACGCGTACGGGCTGATGACCGCCGAGCGGGGCACCCACCGCCTGGTGCGGATCAGCCCGTTCGACAACCAGGGCCGCCGCCAGACCAGCTTCGCCGCGGTGCAGGTGTGGCCGGTGATGGACGCCCCGGACGTGGAGATCAACGAGGCCGACATCCGCATGGAGGTCTTCCGGGCCAGCGGCGCTGGTGGCCAGCACATCAACAAGACGTCCTCCGCCGTGCGGCTCATCCACGAGCCCACCGGGCTGGTGGCGGCCAGCCAGGAGGAACGCAGCCAGCTGCAGAACCGGGAGAAGGCGATGAACCGCCTGCGGACGATGCTGGCGGCGAAGATCGAGGAGGAGCACGAGGCCGAACTGGCCCGCATCGCCGGCCGCCAGGCCCAGGTGGGTTGGGGTAGCCAGATCCGCTCCTACGTGCTCCAGCCGTACCAGATGGTGAAGGACCTGCGCACCGAGGTGGAGACCAGTCAGGTGGACGCCGTGCTCGACGGGGATCTCGACGAGTTCATGGAGGGCTACCTCCGCTGGCGCCGGCGGGAAGCCGAATGACGAGGGTGCCGCCGCACGGGCGACCGCCCGCAGTAGCGTTGATCATCGTGCACTTGGGCGGGCGGCTCACGGCTCGTGGAGGAGCCATCGCATGATTCGACTCGACAACGTCACCAAGACGTACTCCACCGAGGTCACCGCGCTGAAGGGCGCCAGCTTCGACATCGCCAAGGGCGAGTTCGTGTTCCTCGTGGGGCCGTCCGGCTCGGGCAAGAGCACCCTGCTGCGGTTGATGAACCGTCAGGAGCGCCCGGAGAAGGGTGCGGTGTGGGTGGCCGGCCGCAACATCAACGAGATGCCGGACTCCAAGGTGCCGCACCTGCGCCGCAACATCGGCAACATCTTCCAGGACTACAAGCTGCTGCTGAACAAGACGGTGTTCGAGAACGTCGCCTTCGCCCTGGAGGTCATCGGCCGACCCCGCCACGTCATCCGCCAGCAGGTGCCGGCGGTGCTGGACCTCGTGGGCCTCGGCGGCAAGCAGGACCGTTTCCCCGACCAGCTCTCGGGTGGCGAGCAGCAGCGTGTGTCGATCGCCCGGGCGTTCGTCAACCGGCCGCTGATCCTCCTCGCCGACGAGCCCACCGGCAACCTGGACCCCGCCACCGGCGAGGGCATCATGCGGCTGCTGGACCGGATCAACAAGACGGGCACCACGGTGGTCATGGCCACCCACGACACCCGCATCGTCAACATGATGCGCAAGCGCGTCATCCAGCTCGACCGCGGCGTGATCGTGCGCGACCAGGCCCGAGGTGTGTACGAATGATCTCCCGCATCCGCTACATGTTCCGCGAGATGTGGGCCAGCCTCTCGCGCCAGCTCACGCTGACGTTCGCCGCCGTCATCACGGCCACCGTGTCGTTGTTCCTGTTCGGCATGACCCTGCTCATCCAGCGGGCCTTCGACAACCAGCTCAGCGAGTGGACCGGCGGCGTCGAGATGATCGTCTACGTCAAGCACGGTGCCTCCGCCGACGAGGTGGAGTTCATCCGCGCCCAGCTCGACGCCCAGGACACGCTGATCGACACCGTGGAGTACTGCGACGAAGCGTGCACGTACGCCGATGCCCAGAAGGTGTTCGCTGCGGACGAGACCTTCCTCGACGCCTTGACGCCGGACATCATCCCGTCCTCGTTCAAGCTCAAACCCGTGAGTTCGAGCAGCGGTGACGCGTTGAAGTCCCTGAAGGATCTTGTGACCCAACTTCCCAACGTCATCGACGTGAAGACACCGGACGAAGCGGTGGCGGTACTGGGCGAGCTGAAGAGCTTCTTCGGTCCACGCACGCTGGTGATGGCACTCGTGCTGCTGTTCGCGTCGGCGCTGCTGATCTGGAACACCATCCGCACAGCCATGTTCGCCAGACGAAGAGAGATCGAGGTGATGAAGTTGGTGGGTGCCACCAACTGGTTCATCCGCTTGCCGTTCATGCTGGAGGGCTTGCTGCAGGGCGTCGTCGGCGGTGTGTTCGGCAGCCTTGCGCTGCTGTACATGAACCAGGACTGGACAGGTGGCATGGAGGCCATCGACTCCAACGCGGGCATCAAGGGCTTCGTGGTCACGGACGGCTACCCGTGGTGGGTCTGCTTGTCGATGGTGGTTCTCGGTGCGTTCGTCGGTGCCGTCGGCTCCGGTACGGCGGCCAGCAAGTTCCTCGACGTCTAGCCCCGGCCTTCGGCCGAGCGGGGTGGCGCGCCTATCGTCGCCCCCATGAGCCCCAGCCCCGACTTCACCCAGATCGTCTACGAGGTCAGCGACCACGTCGCCACCATCACCCTCAACCGGCCGGACCAGCTGAACGCGTTCACGGGCGTGATGATGCGCGAGATGATCGCTGCGTTCGACCTCATCGACGCGGACGACGACGTCCGGGTGGTCATCGTCACCGGCGCCGGGCGCGGCTTCTGCGCCGGGGCGGACCTCAGCAGTGGCGGGGAGACGTTCAGCCGCGGTGGCAGCGACGAGATCCCCGAGGACGTCGGGGTGCCCCGTGACGGTGGCGGCCTGGTCAGCCTGCGGATCTTCGAGTGCAAGAAGCCGGTCATCGCGGCGATCAACGGCCCTGCGGTGGGCGTCGGCGTCACGATGACCCTGCCGATGGACATCCGCCTGGCCAGCGAGTCCGCCCGCTTCGGGTTCGTGTTCGCCCGCCGGGGCATCGTGCCGGAGGCCTGCTCGTCGTGGTTCCTGCCCCGGCTGGTGGGCATCAGCCAGGCCGCGGAGTGGTGCTACTCCGGCCGGGTGTTCCCTGCCGCCGAGGCGCTGGCGGGTGGCCTGGTCCGCAGCGTCCACGCCCCGGAGGACCTGCTGCCCACGGCGCAGGCCATCGCCGCCGAGATCGCCGAGAACACGGCGCCGGTCAGCGTGGCACTGACCCGCCAGATGCTGTGGCGGATGCTCGGCGCGTCGCACCCGATGGAAGCGCACCGGGCGGACTCCCGCGGGATCATGGAGCGTGGCCGCAGCGACGATGCCCGGGAGGGTGTGGTCAGCTTCCTGGAGAAGCGGCCCCCGAGCTTCCCGGTGAAGGTCAGCGACGGCCTGCCGGACATCTTCCCTTCGTACGAGACTCCGAAGTTTTCGTAAAGGTCCTCTCAAGGCGCGCCGACAATCTGTGTGCGTACACGCCACGTGCACGTTGAACGGAGGACGAAGATGAGCGCCGTGATGACCCGGGTGGAAGCCGGAGATGTGATCGAGATGACCCTGGACGGTTCCACGCTGTCGGCGCTGGTCCTGCTGGCCAACGAAGAGTTCGTGATCCTCGACCCGTGCGACGGGCGTACTCCCGTCGTCGTGCACGTGGAGGAGCTCGGCCAGGCCAGCGTGTTCCACGACCTCGACGACTTCGAGCATTTCGCCGCTGTCGCCTGACATCCGTAGCCTGTCCTGTGTGAGCGCCGAGCAGGAGATCACCGTCTACGAGGCCGCCGGCGGGATGCCGTTCTTCGAGCGGCTGGTGGCCGCCTTCTACGAGGGCCTGCGGTACGACCCCGTGCTGCGCCCGCTGTACCCGGATGACGACATGGACGGTGCCCAGCACCGCCTGACCCTGTTCCTGGCCCAGTACTGGGGCGGCCCCACCACGTACATGGAGGAGCGTGGCCATCCGATGCTGCGGGCCCGGCACATGCCCTTCGAGATCGGCCCGCGCGAGCGTGACCACTGGCTGCTCCACATGGCCGCGGCGGTGGAGCGGGAGACCGAGCCCGGCCCGGTGCGTGACGCGCTGATGGACTACTTCGTCCCGGCCGCCGAGCACCTCCGCAACGACGGCCTGCAGCGCACCGTCCCGCCCACCTGACGCGAGCACGGTCCGTTCGGCCCGTCGCCGGCTGCCATACTTCGGGCGTGGAGGACGACGAGCTGGACCTCGACGGTGATGGCGAGGCCGATGTCCGCATCCCTGGGTTGCCGCCGATGTTGCGGCCCGACTCGGAGGTCAGCGAGCAGTCCGACGTGCGGGCCAGGGTGACGGCCCAGATGCCACCTGGGTCGAGCAACCTGTCGCCGATGGGCCAGATCGAGCACCTCGGCTACGCCTTGCACTCGGACACTGCTCGGGTCGGGTGGCGGCGGACGGTCGTCCGCGGGTGGGCGTGGCTCTATCTCGTCGGGCCGGTGTTCTTCATGCTGGTGGTAGGACTCATCCAGCTCGCCAGGTGAACCGCCGGTCGTCGGTAGGCGGGCTCAGCTGAAGACCACGGTCTTGTTGCCGTAGACCAGCACCCGGTGCTCCAAGTGGGCACGCACCGCCGTGGCGAGCACGATGGTCTCCAGGTCGCGGCCCTTGCGGGTGAGGCTGGCCACGTCGTCGCGGTGGGTGGCCCGGTCCACCGACTGCTCGATGATCGGGCCTTCGTCGAGGTCCTCGGTGACGTAATGGGCGGTGGCGCCGATCAGCTTGACGCCCCGGTCGTACGCCTGGCGGTAGGGGTTGGCGCCCACGAACGCCGGCAGGAACGAGTGGTGGATGTTGATGATCCGCCGGGGGAACTCGTCCACCACGAAGCTCGGCAGGATCTGCATGTAGCGGGCCAGCACGATGGTGTCCGGCTGCAGGTCGCGCAGCGTGTCGAGCACGGCCTGCTGCTGGGCCGCCTTGTCCGCGGGGTCGACGGGCAGGTGGTGGTACGGCACGCCCATGTGCTGGCAGATGCCGGCGTGGTCGGGGTGGTTGGCCACGACGGCCACGAGATCGGCGGCCAGTTCGCCGGTGCGCCAGCGGGTCAGCAGGTCGTAGAGGCAGTGCGGCTGCTTGCTGGCGAGGAGGACGACGCGCTGACGCCGGTCGGTGAAGCGCAGGTCGACCCGCATGCCGAACTGCTCGGCCACCGGGCGGAAGGCGTCGAGGATGTCCTCGTGGGGGAGGTCCAGGCCGTCGAGCGCGAACTCCACCCGCTGGAAGAAGATGCCCTCCACGGCATCGGTGTGCTGCTCGGCATGGACGATGTTGCCACCGTGGGCAGCGATGAAGTTGGCGACGGCTGCCACGACGCCGGGACGGTCGGGGCAGGTGAGGAGCATGACGGCGGTGCCGGGCATCAGGTCATCCTTGCGGGCGGAGCGCGTAGCAGGCAATTGCGCTGGCGGCCGCGGCGTTCAGGGAGTCCACGCCAGGCGCCATGGGGATGCGAGCGCGGACGGTGGCGGCAGCCAGCGTCGTTTCGGCCAAGCCGGCGCGCTCGCTGCCGATGAGGATGGCGACCGTGCCGGCAGCCGGTCCGACCGCCGTGGCCACGTCGTCGAGCGCGGGCGCGTCGGCGGCGGGGGTCAGCGCGACGGTCGTCCATCCGAGTTCGCGCATTCGGGCGAGCGGTTCAGCCAGGTCGCGGGCCCGTGCCCACGGCATGCGCACGGCCGTCCCCATGGAGACTCGCAGGGAGCGGCGGGCGAGGGGGTCGGCGCTGGTGCCGTCCACCAGCAGGCCGTCCCACCCGAGGCCGGTGGCGTTGCGGACGATGCTGCCGATGTTCGCCGGATTGTCGACGGCCTCCACCACCACGAGCCGGCGGCTGGTGGTGAGGAGGTCGTCCACCGTGTGACGGGCCGGTCGATGGAACACGGCCACGATGGCGAGCGGCACGCCGAGGCCGGTGACCATCGCCCGTACCGGGTCACCACCTGCGTAGACCGGCACGTCGGGGTCGAAGCGGTCGGTGACGGCCGGCGGGCGGGCGGCGTCCACCAGCACGGCGTGGGGGCGGCAGCCGGCGTCGAGGGCCCGCTCCACCACGAGGTCGCCCTCGGCCATGAACAGGCCCTGACCGTCGTCGGCGCGGCGGTCGACGCGGTTGGCCAGGCCGCGCTCGTTGCGGCGGAACACCTCCAGCCGCGGGTCGCCGGCGTCGTCGATCGGGGTCAGGGCGCGCATGTTGTGCCGTGGCCGGGCCCGGGCACCGTCAGAAGTGCCAGGGGTAGGGGCTCCAGTCCGGGTCGCGCTTCTCCAGGAAGCTGTCCCGGCCCTCCTGGGCCTCGTCGGTCATGTAGGCCAGGCGGGTGGCCTCGCCGGCGAACACCTGCTGGCCCACCAGGCCGTCGTCCACGAGGTTGAAGGCGAACTTCAGCATCCGCTGGGCCGTGGGGCTCTTGCCGTTGATCTCCTTGGCCCACTGCAGGGCCTCGCGCTCCAGGTCGGCGTGCGGGTAGACGGCGTTGACGGCGCCCATCGCGTGCATCTCGTCGGCGGAGTAGGTGCGGCCGAGGAAGAAGATCTCCCGGGCGAACTTCTGGCCGACCATGCGGGCCAGGTAGGCGCTGCCGAAGCCGCCGTCGAAGCTCGCCACGTCCGCGTCGGTCTGCTTGAACTTGCCGTGCTCGCGGCTGGCCAGGGTGAGGTCGCTGACGACGTGCAGGCTGTGCCCCCCGCCCGCCGCCCAACCGTTGACCACGCAGATCACGACCTTGGGCATGAAGCGGATCAGCCGCTGCACCTCGAGGATGTGCAGCCGCCCGGCGCGGCCCGGTTCGATGGCCGCGGCGGTCTCGCCGACCTGGCCGTCGGCGCCCTCGGCGGTGTACTTGTAGCCGTCCTTGCCGCGGATGCGCTGGTCGCCGCCGCTGCAGAAGGCCCATCCGCCGTCCTTCGGCGAGGGGCCGTTGCCGGTGAGGATGACGCAGCCGACGTCGGTGGTCTGGCGGGCGTGGTCCAACGCGGTGTACAGCTGGTCCACCGTGCGGGGGCGGAAGGCGTTGCGCACCTCGGGCCGGTTGAACGCGATCCGCACCGTGCCGTGCCCCACCGCCCGGTGGTAGGTGATGTCGTCGAAGGCGAACCCCGGCACCTCGCGCCACGCCGCCGGGTCGAAGATCTCGCTGACCTGTTCCGTCATGCCCGCCATGCTACGGACCCCCGTTGTCCCACAACCGCCCCGCCCTCCGCATTCATGTCGCGGGCGTGATCACGGGCCGGCCGCGCTGGGCCGCGACGCGAAGTGCCTGGCGCAGGGTGCGGATGACGTACTTGGGATCATCGACGACGTCGGCCGTGGTGAATTCGTAGACGGGCTCGTCGCCGAGCTGGACTCGGTTGCGGCGGCGTGCATCGGACTGGCGATGGCGGTCGGACGTGTGCCCGAGGCGGCCGGTGACCTCCACCACGAAGCCGGCGTCGAAGGCGAAGTCGACCCGCACGACCCGTTCGCCGCGACGCGACTTCACGACCTGGCAGCGAGGTCTCGGCAGGCCTTCCTGCCGGACGATGCGCAGGAACCGTCGCTCGAGGAGGGACTCGCCGCCGCTGTCGAGGAGGAGCTCGCGAAGGAGACGGGTGCCGGGCGTCCCGGCTCCTGCGAGGTCGTTGAACCGGCTCCGCAGCCGGGTCATTGCCGTCCGTCTGAGGCGGATCGAACTGTCGATCGCGTTCTCCACCTGCCGGGCGGTGAACTGGCCGCCGGCCATCGTGATGAGGGCCCGAGTGGCGACGAGCAGCGGAACACCGCGGTGGCGAACCAGCTCGTTGGGGTCCCACCGTTCTGTGGTGTGCACGGTCATCCACTTCGGGATCGAACGCAAGCCTCGCGGCACGAGGAACTCCACCCGGTTCGGTTCCGGCACATCGACGCCCCACCAGCGCAGGGCCGATGTGCCGTCCAACCCCCCGCGTCGTCCGAGCCAGGCGGCGCCGGCTCGAACCTGCATCTCGAACGTCAGTGGTGTGGCGGCGTGCCGGTACCAGCCGGGCGCGACGGGAAGCCACCACTCGGCGTCGACCAGGCGACGCCACTGCGCGTCGCTCAGGCCGGCAGTGTTCGCCAGCCTCCGGGTGGCGAGCCCGCCGTGGGTGGCGGCGAGTTGGATGAGGCGCTGTTCGACGTTCACACCTACTGGTGCACATCGACCACCGCCGGGTCGGCAAAGTTCGTCAGCCGGTCCCGCGCCCCCACCTCGCGTCGCGCCACCGTCGTCGGCGGGCTTGATCAGCCCCGCGACATGAAGTGGGAGGGGGCGAGGGGGACCGGCGGCGACCCGACATGGCCCGCCACGAACCTCGCCCTCGTGTCGCGGGGCCGGCGACGGGTGGCTCGACCAGGGGCGCGACACGAATGCCGGGGGCGGGGTGGGGGTGGGGCAGGAGGGGGAGGGGATGGGGCGTAGTACGGTCCGGGCCATGTCGTACGCAGACGTCAACGGGCAGCGGATCTACTTCGAGGACACGGGTGGCGACGGGCCGGCGGTCATCCTCGCCCACGGGTTCCTGATGGACCACGAGATGTTCGCCCCGCAGGTGGACGCCCTCCGCGGCCAGTACCGGGTGATCACCTGGGACGAGCGGGCCTTCGGCCTCACCGAGTGGGACGGCCGACCGTTCACCTACTGGGACTCGGCGGCGGACTGCATCGGCCTGCTGGACCACCTCGGCATCGACCGGGCGGTGGTGGGCGGGATGAGCCAGGGCGGCTTCCTGTCGCTGCGCGCCGCGCTCACGGCGCCGGAGCGGGTGAGGGCGCTGATCCTCCTGGACACCCAGGCCGGCGCCGAGGCACCCGAGAAGGTGGAGCTCTACAAGGGGATGATCGACACCTGGCTGGCCGTCGGTGCCGTGCAGGAACTGGCCGACGTGGTGGCCAACATCATCATCGCCGACCCCGTGGAGAACCCGAAGTGGATCGCCAAGTGGCAGGCCGCGCCCAACGAGCCGATGGCCGAGGCCGGCGCATGCCTGTTCGGCCGGGACGACGTCACCGACCGGCTGGGCGAGATCACCTGCCCGGCCCTGGTGGTGCACGGCACCGAGGACACCGCCATCGAGATGGAGCTGGCCGAGGCGATGGCCGCCGGCCTCTCCGGCAGCGGCCCGGTGGTGAAGGTCGGCGGCGCGCACGCAGCCAACCTCACCAACCCCGGCCCGGTCAACGCCGCGATTCTCGACTTCCTGGCGGGCCTGCCGGCGTGAGCTCCCTCCACATCACGGGCATCGAGGGGCTGCCGGAGATCACGCCCGGCGCCGACCTGGCCGCGGTCATCCTGGCTGCGGCGGAGGGCACGGGCGTGCCGCTCGCCGACGGCGACGTCCTGGTCGTCACCTCCAAGATCGTCTCCAAGGCCGAAGGGCGCACGGTCGAGCTGGCCGAGATCGAGCCGTCGCCGTTCGCTCGCGAGTGGTCGGCGAAATGGGACAAGGACCCCGCCATCGTGGAGATCGTCCTCCGCGAGGCGAAGCGCATCGTCCGCCAGCTCGGTCCGATCCTCATCACCGAGACCTACCACGGCTTCGTCTGCGCCAACAGTGGCGTGGACCAGTCCTCCAGCGGCGCCCACGGCAGGGCCGTCCTGCTGCCCGTTGATCCTGATGCGTCCGCCCGTCGCATCCGTGAGGGATTGCGCGCCGCCGGGCTGGACGTGGCCGTGATCATCAGCGACACGTTCGGGCGGGCATGGCGGGAGGGCCAGACGGACATCGCCATCGGCATCGCCGGCATGCAGCCGATCCTCAGCTACATCGGCCAGGTGGACCCCCACGGTCACGAGTTCCTGGTGCAGGCGCTGTGCACCGCCGACGAACTGGCAGCGGCAGCCGAACTGGTGAAGGGCAACGTGTCCCGCGTGCCCGTCGCGCTCGTGCGCGGCCACGCGTGGGAGCCCGACGACACCGCCACCATCGCGCCCGTCCTGCGCGACCAATCGAAGGATCTGTTCCGATGAGCACGAATGACCATGCGGAAGTGAGCCGCACCATCGCCGCCCCGGCGGCCCGGCTGTACGCGCTCGTCAGCGACCTGCCGCGTATGGGCGAGTGGTCCACGGAGAACACCGGCGGCAAGTGGGTGAAGGGTTCCACGGGTCCCGCCGTCGGCGCCCGGTTCAAGGGGTCCAACCGGCACGGCTGGCGGCGGTGGAGCACCGACGTCACGGTGGTGGAGGCGGACCCGGGAACGGCCTTCGTCTTCGACGTCACGTCCATGGGGCTCGGCGTGGCCCGCTGGGGGTATCGGCTCGAGCCGGCAGGCGACGGGGCCGCCACCACGGTCACCGAGTTCTGGGAGGACCACCGCAGCCCGTTCGTGGCCCGTCTCACCGGGCTGGCGGTGGGCGTGCGCGACCGCCGGGAGCACAACCGGGCGGGGATGGAAGCGACGCTCGCGGCGCTCGACGCCGCGGTGTCGCCACTGGCCGGCTGAGGGTCAGGCGGCGACGGTCGCGTCGGCCGCCACGTCGGTCCGGCGACGGGCCACCAGCAACCAGGCGGCCACCCCGGCGGAGACGTAGACGGCTGCCTGCACGTTGAGCAGGATGCGCACGGGCATGTGGTCCACCAGCACACCGGTCGCAGCCGTCGCCGCCAGGGCCGCGGCGGCGCCGAGGGCAGAGCTGATGCCCTGGAACCGGCCGAGGACGGCGGAGGGGCACAGGCGCTGGGTGGCCCCGGTGGAGCCGATCTCCGAGGTGATGTTGGGCAGGCCGCTGAGGGCGAAGAGCACCAGGTAGAGCCAGAGTGCCGTCGTCGCGTGGCTGACGTTGACGAACACGAACGCGACGGTGCCCAGCCCGGCGAACCCCGCCGCCATCAGCCAGACGGGGTCCACGCGGCGGGCCTTCTTCCCCACCAGCAGCGCGGCGCCGATGCCGCCCAATGCGGCCATCCCGCGGATGATCCCGATGGTGGCCTCGTCGCCGCCGAGGACGTCCACCACGAACGCGATGAACAGCACGGGGAACATGGCGAAGCCGAACGCGGCGATCGTCTGGACCACCAGTTGGCCGCGCAAGGCGGGGTTGCGGCGGACGATGCGCCATCCGGCGCGCACCCCGCTGCCGTGCTCCCGGCCATCGACCGCGTCCGGCTCCCCGCCGGTGCCGGCGGGTGGTTGCACGGCCGGGCCGGTGTCCGCACCCCGGACGAACCAGGTGGTGACGGCCACGACGAGGAATGTCGTGCCGTCCGCCCACACGACCGCCGGCAGGCCGCCGGCGGCCACGGCGATGCCGCCGAGCGGGGCGCCCACCAGCCGGCAGATCGACCCGGCGCCGCCGTTGATGGCGTTTGCCGTGGTGAGGTCCTCCGCCGCCACCACTCTCGGCACGAGCGCGAACGAGGCGGGGTTGTTGACCTCCCGGATCACGCCCTGCACGACGGCCACGATCCATGCCGGCCAGATGCGGTCACCGTCGACGGCCAGCAGTGGGAGGAGGGTGACGGCCTGGGCGGCGTTGGAGGCGATCACCGTGCGGCGCAGGTCCCATCGGTCCACCAGCGCGCCGGCATGCGGGCCGAACACGATGCTGACCGCCAGCTCGAGCAGGGCGATGGCTGCGGTGGCCGTGCCCGAGCCGGTCTCGGTGTACACGTAGGCGGGCAGCGCGACGGCGAGCAGCCAGTCGCCGATGTTGTTGACCACCTCGCCACCGAGGACGAGCAGGAAGTTGCGCTGCCGCCACAGGCTGGGAGTCGCCACGGCCGGCAGTCTGGCACGGCCCGTCCGGGGGCCGGTCGTGAATTCCTAGGCCTGGGCGGCCAGGTACTCCTCGACCGCTTGCACGCCCTGGGCGGGAAAGTTGATGTTCAGCCCCTGGATGCCCTGGTCGAGGAAGTCGCCGTACGCGTCCTGGTTCTCCAGATCCCGGTCGTTCGGCCACACCCAGATCACGTAGCCGGCGGCGGTGGAGGCGGCGACGAGTTCCGGCGAGATGACGGTGAGGCCGCCATAGACCGGCGGGAGTTGCAGGATGCGCATGCCATCGGGCACGGCCGTGCCGTCGAGCACCCAGGCAGTGAGCACGCCGAGGCCGGGTGACACCTCGATGCCCGGCGCGATCGAGTGGAAGTAGGACACGATCTCGTCGTCGAAGGAGGCGACCACGGACGCCGCTGCCCGACCGGTGTTCTCGAGCACGTCGGCCAACACGTCCGCCGCCGCCCTGGCCACGTCGCCGGAGCCCTTGATCTCGATGTTCAGCGGGATGGTCGGGAAGCGCTCGATCAGCATCGTCAACGTCGGCAGCGCGAAGTCGTCGGCGGTGTAGCCCTCCGGCGGCGGCACGGCACCGGTGCGAATGCCGCGGTAGAGGTACTCGTCGTCCGGGCGGTCGTGGCAGTCGCTGCATGCCGACGTGAACCAGTAGGCAGCGTCGAGCGGGCTGATGTCGTCGTAGGTCAGGTCGGCGACGGCCCCGGTGCCGCTGGTGTTGCGGTCTACCGTGTCGTCGTGCTGCACCAGCAGTTGGCCGTCGGCGGTGAGCAGCACGTTGAGATCCAGCATGTCGACCCCGGCCTTGACGCTCTCGCCGAAGGCGAACAGGGTGCTGGCGGGGAACTCGTCCTCGCCGGCGGTGTGGGCCAGCACGATCGGGCGACCGAGGGCGAGCAGTTCGTCGACGGTCGCGGCGTACTCGGGTGCCGGCTCGGGAGTGGTGGGTGTGTCGGTGACGGGGGCAGGCACCGGCGCAGTGGTAGTGGGTGCGTCGGTGGAGCCTGGCTCGGTGGTGGTGCCGGCCGTGGAGGGCGCACCGGTGGTGGCTGCCTCGGAGCCGCTGTCGTCCGAGCAGCCGGCGACGGCGACGAGCGCCGCGGTGAGCGCGAGGGCGATCCTGCCGGCGGCGCGGCGTGCGGGACGGGGGCGGGGGTGCAGCATGAGGCTCCTCAGCAACTGGCGGGGCGGTGAAGGGTGAACGAGCTGGTGTCGGTGGCGGTGCCGCCCGGCCCTTCGGCGCGCACGGTGATGGTGACGGCGGCGGTCTCCGGCATCGTGCCCGAACCGGAGATCGGCCCGCCACTCGCGGCCCACTGGCCTCCGCCCTGGGGGGAGAGCGTCAGCGTCTGGGTCTGCCCGCCGGGCAGTTGCACCCTGGCCGTCACGGTGGTGACCTGGCCGTTCGTCCGTGCCTTGACGGTGTAGGTGGTCGGGCGGGTGGGGCAGGAATTGCCCGCCGCAGCGTCCACGTCGGAGGGCGAGACGGAGGCGTCCACCTGTGGCGCGCCGATGGTGGTTGCGGGGGTCGTGGTGGGGCACGGTGCAGGGCGATGCACGGTGAGCGTCGCCGTCGACGTGGCTTCGGTGGCGTCGTCGAACCGCACGCGGGCCTCGACCTCCAGGGTGTTGGTGTCCGCCATCGTGCCGGTGGCCGCGATCGGCCCGATGGTGGCTGTCCAGCGGCGGTCGCTCACGCGGGTGACCGGCCACGTGGTGATGGTGCCGTTCGGTGCCCGCGTGCGTACCTCGGCGGATGTGGTGTCGGCGGACGCGGCCACCTCCACCGCCACGGTGGTGGCGCGCGCCGGGCATGCGCCGTCGGCGGTGGCGTCCACATCCGTGGCCCCCACCGTGAGGCGAACCCCTCCCGCCGCCGTGCCGTTGTCCGCCTCGTCGCACGGGACGGGGCGGTGCACGGTGAGCGTCGTGGTGTCGGTGAGCACGACGCCGCGGGCCGTGACCGCGGTGACCGTCACGGGCACGCCGGTGGAGGCGGGCATGGAGGCCCAGGCGTCCACGGCCAGGGTCGTCTGCCACGCGTCCGAGGTGCTGCTCTGCCGGGTGAGCGCCCGACCGATGGTGGAGCCGTTGGGCAAGGTGAGGGTTGCGTCCACGGCCACGGTGCCGCCGCCAGTGGTGGCAGCCAGCCGTACGCTGCCCGGCAGCCCGCTGCAGTCGGCGGTGCCCCTGGCGGCGAGCGTGGCATCGGCCGGGTCGGTGCGCACGCGAAGCTCTGGGCCGGTGGCCCTCCGATTGCGCCGGTCGGCGACGCCGGGGCCGCAGCGTTCCGGTGCCCGCACGGTGAGGTTGCCGTCCGTCGTGAGGGTGGAACCGTCCAGGCGGTGGGCGACGAACCTCACGTCCACGATCCGGTCCTCGGCCTGGCGGGGCGCGGTGAACGGGCCGATGACACCGTGCCACACCCCGTCGTCGTCGACCCGCATGTCGATGGACGTCGGGTCGCCACCGGCACGGCGCAGCAGGATCTCCGCCGATTGCACGGCATCCAGTGCCGGCACCGTCACCACGGCGACGGCGGGGTCCGCCGGGCTGCACACGTCGGCCTCGTCCAGGCCGTCCGGAAGGGTCATCCAGATCTCTGTGCCAAGGACCACCACGGCGAAGTCGCCATCGCCCTCACCGTCGGTGGTGGTGCCACCTGCTGAGGCGCCGTTCGTTGCGGATGTCGTCAGATCGGCGTCGGCGACGGTGGACGCGCCGGTTGCGCCATCGCCATCGCCGCCGCCGCAGGCGCCCGCCAGCACGGTGACCGCAGCGGCGAGGGTGGCACGAGCCCGCGCCCGGCCGTGCAGCCGGCACGGGGTGGGCCGCGCTGTCAGCCGTCGTTCGCTCCGCATCCTCGTACCCCAACCCTGCCTACTCCGTGTGGCCCGCCAGCTTCGCGTACTCGACGGCGATCGCGGCGGCGGTGGCCGCGTTGTTGCGGACGAGGGCCAGGTTGGCGGTGAGGCTGCGGCCGCCGGTCCGTTCCCGCACCCGCTGGAGCAGGAAGGGGGTGACGTCCTGGCCGGTGATGCCGTCGCGGTCCAGGTCGGCCAGGGCGTCGTCGATGACCCCGGCGATCTCCTCCGCAGGCACCTCGAACTCGGCGGGGATCGGGTTGGCGACGCTGACCCCGCTGTGCAGGCCGAGCACGTCCCACGCCGCGTGGAGCATGCGGGCGATCGCCGCCGGGCCGTCGAGCCGACGTGGGGCGGGCAGGCCGCTGGTGCGGCTGAAGAACGACGGGAAGTCGTCGCTGCCGTTGACCACGACCGGCACGCCCAGCGTCTCCAGGTGCTCCAGCGTGAGGCGGATGTCGAGGATGCTCTTCACCCCGGCGGAGACGACGGCGACCGGCGTGACGGCCATCTCGGTGAGGTCGGCGCTGATGTCCATCGACGTGGTGGCGCCACGGTGGACACCGCCGATGCCGCCCGTGGCGAACACCCGGATGCCGGCCATCGACGCCAGCTTCATGGTGGCCGCGACCGTTGTGGCGCCCGTTGCGCCGGCGGCGAGCAGCCACGGCAGGTCGCGGGTGGTGGCCTTGTACACGCCGCTGACGGTGGCGAGCTGGTGCAGTTGATCCTCGGTCAGGCCGACCAGGCACTCCCCGTCGATGACGGCGATGGTGGCCGGCACGGCGCCGCCGGCGCGCACGATGCCCTCCACCTCGCGGGCCATCGCCTCGTTCTCCGGGTAGGGCATGCCGTGGCTGATGATCGTGCTCTCGAGGGCGACGACGGGCCGGCCGGCGGCCAGCGCCTCGGCGACTTCAGGGTGGACGGTCACGGCACGCACCCTCCCAGTCTGCCCCGGTTGGAGGGTTTCGTGTCCGCCTCCGAGCCGGAAACCCTCCGACTAGTACAGGTGGGCGCGGAGGTCGAGGGCGAGGTTGGTGCCGTCGAGGAGGAGGTGGCGGGGGTTGAAGCCGTCCGCCCGCACGGACACGGCGATGGCCGCCGACTCGACGTCGTTGGGGGTGGGGAAGGCGAACAGCCCGTTGGCGTCGGTGCGCCCGCGGGCCAACACGGTGGGCGTGCCACCGGGTTCGTGGCTCTCCACGATCACCTCGGCGCCGGCGACGGGCGGCTGGGTGCCGTCGGGCAGCAGATCCAGCTCGCACACCGCCACCCGCCCCGTCCGGCCGTCGGGCTTGCGCTCCACCTCCACCGCCACGTCCAGCAGCCACACCAGCGGCTCGGCCACAACCGCGGCCATGCCGGCGCGGGTGACGTGGGCCGCCGTGTTGGCCTTCAGCTCCACCATCTGCGGTGCCATCCCGTGGTCGGCGGTGACGACGAACAGGGTCTCCTCGAACAGGCCGCGCTCGTCCAACGCGGCCAGCACCCGCCCGATGCGCACATCGGTCTCCGTCAGTGCGTCGGCAAGGCCGTCGCTGTGCGGGCCGTAGTCGTGCCCCGCGCCGTCGGTGACCGCTAGCTCGTGGTACACGAAGCGGGGCGGCGGCAGGTCGTCGCGGCCCAGCAGCTCCACCACCTGGGCCACACCACGGGTGTCCAGCAGGCTCTCGCCGGCGACCGCGGGATGCTCGGTGGCGAACCTGGGTGTCATGTCGGCGGCGAACTCCGCCGTCAGCGCCTTCACCGTGGACCGGTCGCACAGGTTGCGGCCCTCCAGCACGGCGTGGCGGGCGGAGCGGCCGAACGGGGCGTGGATGGCGGCGGTCATGCACTCGGGGTCCACACGGTGGAAGGCCTCGGACAGGCTCTCCACCGCGGTCGACGCGAACCGCTCTGTGCCGATCTGCAGGCCCTGCGGCGACACGGTCTCCCGGTCGGCGCGCACGTAGTAGCTGGGGTTGACGACGTCGTGGTGCCCGCCCC
The DNA here is from genome assembly GCA_020637295.1 of Acidimicrobiaceae bacterium. GTDB lineage: Bacteria > Actinomycetota > Acidimicrobiia > Acidimicrobiales > Ilumatobacteraceae > UBA668. Next base: position 88,495 of record JACJWF010000009.1, read on the forward strand.
AGGTGCCCGTGCCGATGGCGGTGTGGCTGGGCCAGGTGATCGATGGGAAGTTGACGATCGAGCCCCCGTCCAGCACGGCGGCGCGGGCCAGCAGGCGGCGCAAGTTGGGCAGGCCCTCCGGGTCGCGCGCCAGGCGGTCTTCCAGCTCGGTCTGGTGCAGCCCGTCGCAGAGGAACACGTACAGCCGGCTCGGCTGTGGGCCCCCGGCGTCCAGCACCTCGTGCGCGGCGCGGCCGTCCTGGCGGGCGAGGTACACGTCGGGCGCGACGCCGCGTTCGCTGGCCACCCGGCCGGTGCCGTCGGCGCCGTCGATCAGTGGGAAGCCGAGCGCGGCCAGGCACGTCGGTGCGATGTCCACCGAGCGGATGGCCAGCGGGTGACGCCCCCGCCGCACGCCGGGCCCGCTGAACCACAGTGGGGCCCGCGCCTGGCGGACGTGCAACGACCCGTGGGTGCCGGGCTGGGCGCCGCTGGCCCAGTCCTTCGGGGAGATCGCCAGGTCGGGGGCGTTGGGGCTGTCGAACAGCTGGGCGACGCGCTCGTAGCCGAAGGGGTAGCTCTGGTGCTCGGGGGCGATGAAGCGGCGCGCCGGGTCGTCGGCATCGAAACCGCTCGCTGCCGCCGCGGCCCGCTCGGCGTCGATGGTGGCCAGCGCCAGCGGATCCTGGTCAGCGATCGGGTTCTCGCCGAGCACCTCCAGCACCTCGAACCGCAGCGCCCCGCCGTCGTCCACCAGGCGACGGAACCGGACCATGCCCCGGGCTGACCACACCTCATAGGCACCGTCGGCGCGGTCGTCGGCGCCGCCGGCCCCACCGTCGCTGCCCGCTCGCCATGTCAGCACGAGGTCCACCTGCGGCCCGACGACGTCGTCCGTGAGCAGGGCGGCGATGGCCCGGTTCCCGCTCTCCTCCTGATGGCGGTCCAGCCCCTGGCCACCGCTCCGTTCCGGCCCGTGCACGCGCATGGGGCGGACAGTACCGCCCCGGCCCGGGCGGTGGTTCAGCGGGCCCCCCAGGCGAACGTCTGCTTGAACAACTTCAGGCAGACGAACGCCTCGGCCTCCACCACGTCGTCCCGGCTGCGCAGGCGGGACAGCAGGCGCAGCAGCTCCTCGTCGTCGTCGGCCACCACCTCGAACATCAGGTCGTAGCGACCGGTGGTGGCCACGAGGTACTCGACCTCGTCGAGCGCGGCGAGCGCGGCGGCGGTCTCCTCCACGTCGCCGCGCACCCTGGCCCCGACCATCGCCACCCGGCGGACGCCGACGGACAGTGGGTCGGTGACGGCGACGATCTGCATGACCCCGCCGTCGGTGAGCCGCTGCACGCGCTGGCGGATGGCGCCCTCGGTCAGGCCGACCTCGGCGGCGATGCGGGTGAACGGCATCCGCCCGTCGGCCTGGAGCAGTTCGATGATCGTGCGGTCGATGTCGTCGATCATGCGCGGCGGGCGAACTGGTCGCCGACCTCCGTCAGCACGCGGCGCAGCACGGACTCGATGAACACGAACTCCTCCTCGCCGGCGATCAACGGTGGCGAGAGGGTGATGACGGGTTCGCCGCGGTCGTCCGCCCGGCAGATCAGCCCGGCGTCGTACAGGCGGGGGGAGAGCTCGCCGCGCAGCAGCCAGTCCGCCTGCTCCTGGGTGAACATGCCGCGGGTGGCCTTGTCCGGCACCAGTTCGATGGCGAGGAAGTAGCCGTCGCCGCGCACGTCGCCGACCAGCGGGAGGTCCAGCAGCCCCTCGATCAGCGACTTGAACCGGCCCTCGTTGGCCCGCACGTGCCCGCAGATGTCCTCGCGCTCGAACACGTCCAGGTTGGCGTTGGCGACCGCGCAGCTCACCGGGTGGGCGCCGAACGTCTGGCCCTGGAGGAACACGTTGGCGTCGGCGAGGAAGGGCTCCGCCAGGCGGTCGCTGAGGAGCATCCCGCCGAGGGGGGAGTAGCCGCTGGTGACGCCCTTGGCGAATGTGATGATGTCCGGCTGGTAGCCGTAGCGGATGCTGCCGAACATCTCGCCGAAGCGGCCGAACGCAGCGATGACCTCGTCGCTGACCAGCAGCACGTCGTACTCGTCGCAGATCTCGCGCACCCGCTGCCAGTAACCGTCCGGCGGGGTGAACGCGCCGCCGGTGTTCTGCACGGGCTCCATGAACACGGCGGCCACCGTGTCTGGGCCCTCCATCTCGATGCGCAGCGCGAGGTCGTCGGCGCAGCGCAGCGTGCAGGCGCCCAGGTTCATGCAGTCGTTGCAGCGGTAGCGGTACGGGGTCTGGACCTTGATCGCGCCGGGGACCAGCGGCTCGAACGGGGCCTTGATCGACGGCACGCCGGTGAGGCTGAGCGCACCCATCGAGGTGCCGTGGTAGGCGAGGTAGCGGCTGACGACCTTGTGCTTCATCGGCCGGCCCTGCAGCTTCCAGTACTGGCGGGCGAACTTGATGGCGCTCTCCACCGCGTCGCCGCCGCTGGGTGTGAAGAAGACCCGGTTCAGGTCGCCGGGGGCGTACTCCGCCAGGCGGTGGGCGAGCGTGGCTGCGGGCTCGTGGGCGAAGCTCCACACGGGGAAGTAGGCGAGGGTCTCGGCCTGGGCGCGGGCGGCCTCCGCCAGTTCGGCGCGGCCGTGGCCGACCTGCACGGTGAACAGACCGGACAGGCCGTCGAGGTAGCGCTTGCCATGGGCGTCCTCCACATAGCAGCCGTCGCCGCGCGTGATGACGGGAACCTCGTGGGCGGCGTACGCGCCCAGCGTGGTGAAGTGCATCCAGAGATGACGTGCGGCGAGTTCGGAGGTGGCCAGTTCGGAGGATGAGGGCATAGCAGAATCCGATGTTCGTAGTCGATTGCTACGAGGATCGTAGCCTCCAGCGCTCGGATGGCGCGACCGGCCGGCGCAGCATGGCCGTGGCCTAGCCTCGCGGCCATGCTGCTCGCCCACGAACTGCTCGGCTCCGCCGGCGCCCCGGAACTGGTGCTCGTCCACGGCATCACCGACAGCCATGAGATGTGGCGGCCGCTGCTGGCGCCGCTGGCGGAGACCCACCGGGTCCTCGCGGTGGACCTGCGCGGCCACGGGGCCAGCCCGGACGGCGACGCCTACGACCCGCTCTCCTACGCCGCTGACGTGGTGGAGACCGTGCGGTCGGCCGAGTTCACCGACCCGTTGCTGGTCGGTCACTCGCTCGGCGGTGTGGTGGTCAGCGCCTACGCGGCCATCGCGCCGTGCCGTGGCGTGGTGAACATCGACCAGCCCCTGCGGCTGGCCGGGTTCAAGGACGGCCTGGCCCAGCTGGAGCCCATGCTGCGCGCCGACGACGCGACCTTCCAGGCCGCGATCACGATGATGTTCACGGCGATGAACGGGCCGCTGCCGGCCGCCGAACAGGCGCGGCTGGACGCCCACCAGCGGGCCGACCAGCGGGTCGTGCTGGGCACGTGGGCGTCCGTGCTCGAGAGCACGGCGGAGGAACTGGACGCCCAGGTCCAGGCCATCGGGGGCGCGGTCACGGTGCCGTACCTGGCCATCCACGGGCTGGATCCTGGCCCCGGGTACGCGGAGTGGCTGACGGCGCTGATCCCGTCGGCCACGTACGAGGAGTGGCCCGACCATGGCCACTACCTGCACCTCGTGCACCCGGCCCGCTTCCTCAGCCGGCTGGCGGCCTTCGAAGCGACGCTTTCCGGGGGGCCGGGCGCGTGAGCGTCGTGACGTCGGTCGCCGGACCCGTTGGCACGATCACGCTGGACCGCGCCGCCAAGCGCAACGCCGTCACCTACGAGATGTGGACCGCGCTGGAGGCCGCGTGCCAGGCGATGGCCCGCGATGAGGCGGTGCGGGTGGTGGTGCTGCGCGGCGACGGCGACCACTTCTGCGCGGGCGCCGACATCACCGAGCTCCTCGCCGAACGCCGGGCCACCCAGCCCAGCTTCATGGACGTCAACATGGCCGCGGAGCATGCGTTGGCCACCCTTCCGAAGCCGACCGTGGCCGTCATCCAGGGGGACTGCATCGGGGGCGGGGCCGCGCTGGCGATCGACTGCGACCTGCGGATCGCCGTCGACCAGGCGCGCTTCGGGATCACCCCGGCGAAGCTCGGGATCGTCTACCCGCCGGCGTCGCTGGAGCGGGTCACCCGGCTGCTCGGCCCGGCGGCCAAGCGCCTGCTGTTCACCGGCGACCTGGTCGACGCCGCCGAAGCGTGGCGGATCGGCCTGGTGGACGAGGTCTGGCCGGCCGGCGACGTGGAGGCCCGGGTGGACGAGTTGTGCGCCACGCTGGCCGCCCGGTCCCTCCTCACCCAGGCCGCCACCAAGCAGATGGTCGGTGCGGTGCTGGAGCACGGCTCGGTGCCGTCGGCGATGGCGGACGCGTGGGCGCACGAGGTGGCGGTCAGCGGTGAGCTGGCCGAGGGGGTGGCGGCGTTCGGGGAGCGGCGGGCCCCGCAGTTCCCCTGGCGGCGGCCTCACGGCATGTCGTAGACCTCGGGGTGCGCCAGCGGGTGGTGCACCCAGGCGATCATCTGGCGCAGCTGGTGGTAGGCGGCCAGGCGGGCCGCGTCGTCGCCGGCGGCCTCGGCGTCCTCGCACACGGCGTGCAGGCGGCGGGTGAAGGTCGGCCCCAGCTCCAGCAGGCCGCTGGCGCCTTCACTGGCCCAGCGGGCCAGCACCCAGCGGACCAGCGCCCCCTCCGGCACGTCGGTGGACTGCGACAGGCCGCGGATGGTCCGCATCGGGTCCACCTTGGCGTAGAGGGCGACGTCGGCCTTGAGGTTGGCGTCCTTGTCGTCGTCTGGCCACGGCCCGGTCCACTGGTCCAGCGTGACCACCGGGACCACCGGGATGTCGCTCATGGGCCGAGCCTACGGTTCGGTGGAGTGCGCGCTGGGCTCGCCGCCGGCCCGCAGCTCGGTCTCGATGAGCAGGGCGCGGGCCAGGTCGCCCGCCGCCGACCGGTAGCGGTGGGGCAGGTCCGCCGGGTACGACATGAAGTCACCGGTGGCTAGTGCGGTCAGCTCGCCGCCGACCTCGACCTCCACCGGCCCGGCGAGGACGTAGATGGCCTCGAACCCCGGGTGCGTCCAGGCGTCACGGAACTCCGTGGCCAGCCCGACGAGCTCCACCACGTGGAACGGCGCCCCGCCCGCGAGGAGGAGACGGCGCAGCGATTCGCCCGGTGTGGCCACCGCGGCCACCCCGGGGTCGGCGGCGCGGGCGATCACCGTGTCGGTGTCGTCATCGCCGGCGAACAGCGCCTGCGGGGTGGTGCCGAGCGCGGTGGCGATGCGGTAGAGGGACTCCATCGACGGCGTGGCCCGGCCGTTCTCCACCTGGGAGAGGAACGGCTGGGACAGGCCGGACCGCTCCGCCAGCGCCACCAGGGTCAACCCCTGTTGCTGCCGGCGGGAGCGGATCTGGCCACCGACCGGGGAGGGTGCCGCGACCGTCACGAGACGAGCGGGACCACCTCGCCCATGAACCGCTGCATCTGCTCGACCGCCTTGCTGTACGGGTCGCCGACGAGGTGCGGGTAGAGGGTGAGGTACTCCAGGCCCAGCAGGTCCTTGTACTCCTGGACCTGGGCAGCCACTTCCTCGGCCGTGCCGACCAGGATGGTGCGCTGGCGCATGGACTCCTCCAGCGTCGGGATCAGCCCGGGCTTCACCGGCTTGCCGTCCTCGCCCATGTAGCCGCGGCTCCAGCCGTACGGCCCGAGGAACTTCCAGAACTCGTCGTGGCCGTTGCGGGCGGTGCGCATGGCCTCCTCGTGGGTGTCCTCGATGCGCACGCTGACCACCAGCATCCGCTTCTCGTGGTTGCCGAGCGTGCGGCCGTGGGCCTGCTCGTAGACCTCCCCGTAGCGGTCCCACATCCGCTTGATGAACGTCGGGTGCTGGTTCCAGAACACCGCGCCGTGGTCGGCCTTCGGCGTGTACTCAACGGTGGGCGGGCTGGTGGCCGCCTGCCAGATCTCGAACGGGTAGATCGGCCGGGGGACCAGCGTCAGCTCCTGCACGGTGGTGCCGCGGTCGGGGATGCCGGGGACCGGGAGCTGGAAGTACTTGCCGTCGAGGTGGAACGACTCCTGGGTGAGCGCCATCTTGACGATCTCCATCTGCTCCTCGAAGTACTCCCGGTTCTTGGCGTCGTCGGCCGACTGGTCGGGGTTGTCGTGGGAGCCGATGGACACGTGGAAGTCGTTGAGGTGGAGGATCTCGCGGGGCACCGTGCCGCGCCCGACACCGAGGATGCCGCGGCCACCGGACAGGTTGTGCATGGTGGCGAAGTCCTCCGCCAGGCGCAGCGGGTTCCACTGCGGGACGACGTTGAACATCGCCCCGAGGCGGACGTTCTTGGTGCGGGCGGCGATCCAGGCGGAGATGAGGATGCCGTTGGGGATGACCTCGTAGCCCTCGTACTGGAAGTGGTGCTCGGTGGTCCAGAAGCTGTCGTAGCCCGCTTCGTCGGCCGCGGTGGCGGCGTCGATGTACTTCAGCGTGGCGTCCCAGCAGGTGGCGTTGTCGTACCTGCGGTCCATCGGGTTCGGCAGCCCGGCGCCGGCATCCGGCATCTCGACCCCGCCGAAGAAGAACGCTCCGACCTTCATGTGCAGCCCTTTCGTCGTTCGTGACTCTGGGTTCGCACCGTAGCACGATATTGATGACGTCAATATCACCGCCGCGTGAACGTGAGGCGCGGCGAGCGGCTCGCCGGGGTCGTCGCCGGCCCCGGAGGTCCCGGTGTGCCCTCGTTCTCGTCAGTTCGATTTCGATTGTGGTTGCAGGAGACCGCCCACGGCCCGGGTGGCCCCGCCCCGCGGCCCTCGCCGGCGACGCCAGCGGGTCCCACGGCCCGGTTCGTTCCCGGCCCGCCGCCGACAGGTCCTCGTCGCCAGAGCTACCCGAATCGAAATCGAACTGAGTTGAACGGGAGGAGTGGGACGGACCCCGGGTGCGTCGATCGAGCGGACCGGGCCGGTCAGGCCGGGCGACGCTGGGTGACAACCGCCACCACGCACAACGCCGGCACCACGAGCATCCCGTACTGCAGGCCGACGATGTCCGCCAGCACACCGAGCGCCAGCGGCCCGGCGGTGACGGCGACGCCGGACGCCAGCGCGCAGAACGCCCCCATCGACACCGAGTCCTGGCGGTGGCCGACGGCGCTGTAGAAGCGGTCGACGGTCAGCGGGTACAGCGGCGCGGCGCCGAAGCCGATCAGCGCCAGCCCGGCGACCCGCACGGGCAGGCCGGGCCCGGTGACCATCAGCACCGCGCCGAGGGCGGTGACCACGTACCCGAGGGGCAGCGTCCACCGCTCGCTGCGGCGCAGGAACGCCGGCACGGCCAGGCGGGACACGAACATCATCACGCCGAACACGCACGACAGGGCCGGTGCCGCCCCGTCGGACGCGCCGCCGACCTCGTGCAGGTACACCACCGCCCACACGCCGGGTGTGAAGTCCACGAGGGCGGCGTTGATGAGATGCAGCCAGGGGCGGATCACCTCGCGGTCGAGGACGCCGGCGATCTGGAAACGACCGTGGCGCTCGCCCGTCGGGAAGACCGCCCGCCGGCCCACCGCAACGAGGACGACCAGGCACACCACCGTGAGGCCGAGGTAGGGGATCCGCCACGACCAGCCCGTCGCGATCGCGGCACCGATCAGCAGGGCGAAGGCCACGCCGACCGCACCCGGCACCGCGTTGACGGCGGCGAACGCAGCCGCCCGGTGCTCGCCGTGGTGGTCGCTGATGATGCCGGGCATCAGCATCACCAGCAGGGCCCCGCCGATGCCGCTCATCACCGTGCCGGCCAGCGTGACCGGCCACGCCGGACCGAGGACGAAGACCGTGACGCCGACACCGATGAGGCTGACGGCGATGATCATTGCCGTGCGCCGGCCCACCCGGTCGATCGCCCGCACGCCGAACACGCCGCTGATCAGCAGGCCGATGCCGAACGTGCTGCCGTGCAGGGCGGCCACCACCCCGGACAGGCGGAACTGCTCGCGCAGTTCGCCGAGGACGACGCCGATGCTGAGGGCGCAGACGAGCACCGCATAGCCGACGGCCGAGGCGTAGGTCAGGCGGTCCCAACGGAAGCGGGAGGGTGCGACCTCGGGGGCGGTGAGCATCGGTTCGAGTTTCGCAGTGGGCGGCGACGTTGCCACGGTGGATTTCGGCTCAGTCGGCGAGGCGGCTGTCCACCCGGGTGCCGGCCTCGATGGTGCGGCTGACGGTGCACAGGCGGTCGTGGGAGCGCGTGATGGCGTCGGGCAGGCGGGCGGCAGCGGCCTGCCCGGCCTCGTCGTCGGGGAACGTCACCCGGAAGGTCACGGTGAGGTCGGTCATCCGGTGACCGGTGTCGTCGCTGAGCTTCTCGCCCGCACCCTCGACCTCGAACTGCAGCGGCTCGGACCGCTTGGTGGTGATCCAGTCCACGTCGATGGCCGTGCAACCGGCCATGGCCGCCAGCATCAGCTGAACGGGGGTGAACGTGGCGGTCGAGTCGTCGCCGAACTCCAGCGTGGCCCCCTCCCCGTTGGTGGCCCGGTACAGGCCGCGACGGACGCGCTCGATGCGGACGGAACGGTGGGTGTCGCTCACCACTTGCCGCCCTTGCCACGGTTCGGCCGGTCGCCGCCACGGCTGGGGCGGTCGCCGCCACGGGTCGGCCGGTCGCCCCACGCAGGGCGGTCCGAGCGCGGCCCGCGGTCGTCGCGGTCGCCGTAGGACGTGCGCCGCTGGCCGCGATGGCCCTGCTTCGCCGGGCGCTCGCCGCCGTTGTCCACGTAGCGGCGGACCGTCGGCGTGCGGCCGCGGATCATGGTGTTGCGCAGGGCGTCGATCACGCCGTCGGCCCGGTCTTCCGGCACGCCGACCACGGCATAGAGGTCGGTGATGCGGATCGGGCCGATCTGGCGGCCCTCGAGGTCGGTCTCGTTGGCGATCGCGCCCACCAGGTCGCCTGGCCGCAGTCCGGCCTTGCGGCCGATGCCCACGTAGACGAACCCGGTGTCGCCCTGGCCGACCGGGCTGCGGTTGCCACGGTCGTCGCGGGTCATCCGGTCCGATCGGTCGCCCCGCTCCGGGCGGTCGCCGCGCTCCGTGCGCTCGCGCCGTTGCATGCGCTCGGACAGGTCAGGGATCTCGTTCTCGTCGGTCGTGTTGCCGGCCGCCTCGTGGAACAGGCGGATGGCGGCCAGCGCCACCTCGCGCAGATCGGCGTCACCCTTCAGCGCGTGCAGGACGGGCTCGTACTCGTGCAGGTCGTCTGCCGCCAGCGACTCGCGGACCGACGTGATCGTCTGCTCCAGCTGGGCGGCGCGCAGGTCGGCGATGGTCGGCACCTTCTCGATGGCGATGGTTTGCTTGGTGAGGTGCTCGATGTTGTGCAGCAGGCGCTGCTCGCGAGGCTCGGCCAGCGTGATGGCGACGCCCTCGCGGCCCGCCCGGCCGACGCGGCCGATGCGGTGCACGTAGCTCTCTGGCGCCGAGGGAACGTCATAGTTGACCACGTGGGTCAGGGTGTCCACGTCCAGGCCACGGGCCGCCACGTCGGTGGCCACCAGCAGGTCGGCGGTGCCGTCGCGCAGGCGGCTCATCACGCGGTCGCGCTGGGCCTGGTCCATCCCACCGTGCAGGGCCTCGGCGCGGTAGCCGCGGGCGTTCATCGTCTCCGTCAGCTGGTCCACCTCGGTGCGGGTGCGGCAGAAGACGAGCGCGCCGCCGGGGGCCTCGATGTCCAGCACCCGGCCGAGCGCGGCCGGTTTGTGGGCCCGGGGCACCACGAAGGCCACCTGGCGGACCTTGCCCATGCTGGCCTTCGTGTCGCCCTTGGTGACGTTGATCCGCACCGGGTCGGTGAGGTGCTTCTTGGCGATGGCCGTGATGCGCGGCGGCATCGTGGCCGAGAACATCACGGTCTGCCGGCCGGCACTCAGCACGTCGGTGTCGGCCGTCTCGATGGCGTCGAGGATGGACTCGATGTCGTCGGCGAAGCCCATGTCCAGCATCTCGTCGGCCTCGTCCAGCACGACCATGCGGATGCTGCCCAGCGGCAGCGACCCACGGCCGATGTGGTCCAGCACACGGCCGGGCGTGCCCACCACGATGTGCACGCCGCGGTCGAGGGCCTGGAGCTGCTTGTAGATCGGCTGCCCGCCGTAGACGGGGCTGCTGACCGCGCCGAGGCGGCGGCCGTAGCGGAACAGGGCCTCATTGACCTGCATGGCCAGCTCGCGGGTGGGCACCAGCACGAGCGCGATGGGTGCGCCGGGGCGACCGTCCACCAGTTGCAGCGCGGGGAGCGCGAACGCCGCGGTCTTGCCGGTGCCAGTGGCCGCCTGGCCGACCAGGTCGTGCCCCTCCAGCAGGTGGGGGATGGTCTCGCGCTGGATCGGCGTGGGCTCTTCGTAGCCCAGCTCCTCCAGCGCGGCCAGGAGCTCCTCCCGCAGGCCGAGATCGGCGAAGCCCGCCGTCTCCTGCTCGACGTCGCCGTCGTTCTCGATGTCCACGGGAATCACTTCCGTCCACTGCACGCCACCGGGCGTTCCGGGGGTCACTCAACGATAGAGGTCAGCGGGTGGCGCACCTCGTGAGGGCGTCGTGCAAGGTGTCACACAGCAGGTCGGCGTGGTCCCGCCCGAACACGATCGGCGGCTTGATCTTCAGCACATTGTCGGCCGGCCCGTCGGTGGAGACCAGCACGCCGTGGTCGCGGGCGTGGTTGGCCACGTCGGCCGCCAACGCGGTCGCCGGCGCCTTCGTCGACCGGTCGGTCACGAGGTCGACGCCCACGTACAGGCCCGGGCCGCGCACGTCGCCGACCGCCTCGTGCTCGGCGGCCAGCGCCCGCAGGCGACCGGTGAGGTAGGCGCCGGTGTCGAGCGCGTTGGCCGTCAGCCCCTCGGCCTCGATCACGTCCAGGACCGCCATCCCTGCGGCACAGCTGACCGGGTTGCCGCCGAACGTGTTGAACCACTCCATCCCGTTGGCGAACGCCGCGGCGAGAGCCGGCGTGGTGATCACCGCACCCAGGGGGTGGCCGTTGCCGATCGGCTTGCCGAGCGTCACGATGTCGGGCACCAGGCCCGTGCCCTCCAGCTGCGGCTGGAACGCCCACAGGTGGGTGCCCACTCGTCCGAACCCGACCTGCACCTCGTCGGCGATGGTGATCGCACCCGCGGCGTTCGCGGCGCGGAACGCCGCCGTCAGGTAGCCGTCGGGGAACGCCACCTGCCCGCCGCACCCGCTGATGCTCTCGGCGATGAACGCCGCAGCGCCGGTGTGCCCGTCCGCGGCGGCCCGCTCGCAGGCGGCGGCCACGGAGGCGGCGTAGGCCGCGCCGTCGGCACCGTGCGCGCCGCGGTACGGGTCCGGCAGGTCGGCGAGGTGGGTGTGTGGCGGGCGGCCCGCGCCGCCCTTGCGGTTGAACTTGTACGCGCTGACGTCCACGAGTGCGGCCGTGTTGCCGTGGTACCCCCAGTCCAGCGCCACCACGTCCGTGCGGCCGGTTGCGGTTCGGGCGATGCGCAGCGCCAACTCGTTGGCCTCGCTGCCGGAGTTGGTGAGGAACACCACGCTGAGCGGGTCGGGGAACAGGGCCGCCAGCCGCTCCGCGTAGTCGAGGATCGTCCGGTGCAGGTAGCGGGTGTTGGTGTTCAGCACGGCCGCCTGGCGGGCGATGGACTCGACCACGTGCGGGTGGGCGTGGCCGACGTGGGCGACGTTGTTCACGCAGTCGAGGAAGCTGCGGCCGGTGTGGTCGTGCAGCCAGACGCCCTCGCCGCGCACGATGCTGAGCGGGCGCCGGTAGCTGACGGAGAGCGACGGGCCGAGATCGGCGCGGCGGCGGGCGGCGAGCACGTCGGGGGTGTCGGCGGCCCGGTCCTCCCACGTCTCTGGCGCCAACCGCAGCAGCAGGTCGGCGTTGGGGACGATGCTGCGCCAGACCTGCATGCGGCTGGGCTCGCCGGCACCCTCGAAGTTGCCGTCGGGCGCGGCGTCGGCCTCGCCCCAGCGCTCCAGCAGCAGGGTGGTCATCACCTGCAGGTGGGTGTGCGGCGCCCAGCCACCGTTCACGGTGTGGTCGCCGACGAAGCCGACCACGTCGCCGGGCGACACCTGCTGGCCCGGCTGCACCGTGGTCAGCGTGGCGCGGGACAGGTGGCCGTAGAGCACCCAGAACGGCGTGCCGGTGGCCGTCTCGTGGCGGAGGATCACCGTCGGGCCGTAGTCGTAGGCCGCGGCGTTGTCCACCACCGTCTCCACCGTGCCGGGCAGCATCGCCCGCACCGGGGTGTCCACCTCGACGAACAGGTCGATGCCGGTGTGGACGGACCGCGGCTCGGGCGCGTCGGTGGTGAACTGCTCGCCGGCGTAGCAGGCGCGGTCCTCGTCGTACCGGCCCAGCGCGACCACGGCGTCGGCGGCGGTCATCTCCGCCCGGATCCACTCCCACGACGCCACCGGGTCGGTGATCGCGGTGAGCGGGGCGTCGCCCGCCAGGCTGACCACCACCCGCGCGGCGGTACGCAGGTCGAACGGCAGCGGGCCGGTGGGGCGGCAGGCGTCGCGGTCGTCCAGCCAGGCGGTGATGGCCGGCTGCAGCGGCACGGGTGGCAGCCCGGCAGCGGCGCGGGCACAGGCCCGCAGGAACTCCGGCTTCATCGCCGTGATGCGCCGCAGCAGGCGCAGGGCCGGCGCCTGCGAGACGAGGAGGTAGCCGTTGTCGGGGAACTCGCGGCTGCGGTGCGAGGACACGGCGACGCTGACGGCCAGGCGGGTGGCCACCAACTCCCACAGCACGTGCAATTCGTCCCCGGTCAGCGGGAACTCGGCGCAGTAGGCGGCGATCACGTCCGACGCTGCGGCCACCACGTCCGGCACGTCCAGCAGCGCGTAGGCCAGCGTCACGGCCAGCTCGTTCACCTGCCGGCCCCACGCCACGTCGCCGAAGTCGATCAGGCCGCTGACCCGCTGTCCGTCGCGGTCGACCAGCACGTTCCAGTCGTTGGCATCGCCGTGCACGACCGCCGCGCGCAGCGCCGGCAGGCGGGGCGCGACCACCCGGCGGTGGCGGGCGAACACGCCGGCCACCATCGCCCGGTCGGCCTCGTCGGCGATGTCCGCCACCCAGGGCTCCACGGCGGCGGCGTCGTCCAGGTTCCACAGGAAGCCCGGGCGGTGTGCGGCCGGGTGCCCGAACCCCGCCAGCCCGGCGGACAGCCGTCCCATGAAGGTGCCGAGCGACCGGCGCAGCTCGGGCGTGTGCGTCACCTCCGCGTAGGGCGCGCCGTCCAGCCAGGTGACGGCGCGGACGAGGTGGCCGTCGTACTGAACCACCCCGGGTTCCACCAGGCGGGGCAGCGGCAGGTGGGGTGCCGTACGGGCCAGGTGGCGCAGGGCCGCGGACTGAAGGTCCAGCACGGCGGCGTCCTCCGCCGCGTGGGCGACCTTCACCACGTGCCCGCCGACGCGCAGGTTCTGGTCCCGCTCGCTCGCCAGCGGCGTGATCTCACCGGTGACGCCGAACGTCGCGGCGGCGAAACCGGCGACCCGGTCGGCCGGCAGTGAGGGCGGCGGAGCGTCGAACACGGTGCTCATGACCCCGCCGACGATACGCCCCCACACCGAACTTGTCGCGGCCCTGACCGGGCGTTTCCCAGGTGGGGCCGCGACAAGGTCGGGGTGGGTTCGGGGTGGGTAGGGTTGGCAACCGTGCCCGACAGCGTTGTCATCACCGGAACCGGCCTGTTCACCCCGCCGCACTCGATCAGCAACGACGAGCTCGTGGCGTCGCTCACCGTGTCGGCCACCCGGTTCAACGAGGAGCACGCAGCGGAGATCGAGGCCGGCACGGTGGAGGCCCGGGCAATCCCCGATGCCGAGTTCATCGAGAAGGCCTCGGGCATCCGCAGCCGGTACGTGATGGAGAAGGAGGGCGTGCTCGACCCAGACCGCCTTCGCCCCCACCTGCCGACGCGCAGCGAGGACGAATTGAGCCTGATGGCGGAGATGGCACTCCCGGCCATCGACGAAGCACTGGCCCAGGCCGGCCGCCGGCGCGACGAGGTGGACTGCATCATCGTCGGCGCGTCGAACATCCAGCGGGCCTACCCGGCGGTGGCCATCGAGATCCAGCACACCATCGGGGCCGGCGGCTGGGCGTACGACATGAACGTGGCGTGCTCGTCGGCGACGTTCAGCATGCAGGCCGCGGTCGATGCACTGCGCAACGGCTCGGCCCGCTGCGCGCTCGTGGTGAACCCGGAGATCACCAGCGCCCACAACAACTTCGCCCTGCGCGACCACCACTTCATCTTCGGTGACGCCTGCACGGTGGCGGTACTCGAACGGGCGGACGACGCCGTGGCGGCCGAGCAGTGGGAGGTCCTGCGCACCCGGCTGGAGACCAAGTTCTCCAACAGCATCCGCAACGACTTCGGCTTCCTCAACCCGTGTGAGGACGATGCCCGCGACCCGTTCGAGCTGGTGTTCCGCCAGCGCGGCCAGCAGGTGTTCAAGGAAGTCGTGCCGCTGGTGGTGCGCCACATCGAGGAACAGCTCGGCGCGCTGTCGCTGGATGCTGCGGCCATCCGCCGCTTCTGGCTGCACCAGGCCAACCTGAAGATGAACCAGCTGATCGCCAAGCAGGTGCTCGGCCGGCTGCCGGACGAGACCGAGGCGCCGGTCATCCTCGACCGCTATGCGAACACCTCGTCCGCCGGGTCGGTGATCGCCTTCCATCTGCACCGCGGTGGCTTGGAGGCCGGGCACCTCGGCGTGCTGTGCAGCTTCGGTGCCGGGTACTCCATCGGCAGCCTGGTGGTGCGCAAGCGCTGACCCGGCCGATGGTCACCCACTACCATCGGGCGATGCACCGTACCCCCCTTGCGCTGCTGCTGGCCGGCGCCCTGGCGCTGACGGCGTGCAGCGGCGACGACACCTCGGGCAGCGCCACCACCACCCCGGCGACGACGTCCGCGGCAACCGCCGGCCCTACCACTGCGCCGGTCACCACCGATGTGCCTCCCACCGTGGAACCTGCTGCGCTGGACCTGGCAGGCGCCGCGGCCGCTGCGCAGGCGGCCATCGACCTGGGCGACGGGCTGGGCAGTTGCCCGTGGGACATGGCCGAGGTGCTCGCGGTGATCGCCGGCGTGGCTCCGCTGGTGCCCGAGCTTGCCGAGGACGTGGACAACTACGGCCAGGTGTTCCGTGGCGGTGAGGCGGACATCACCTACTGCGAGGAGTACGCATCCAGCGACGCAACGACGGGAATCGACGAGGTGCGGGTGGACGTGCACCCGGGCACTGCCGACCTGCAGACCTACCTGGACGAGGAGTTCGGTGCGGATGCCGGCGCCGATGTGTCCACCGAGGTGTACGGCGGGCGGCTGGTGGCCTGGTGCCTGGAGGAGGACCGCTGCATCGCCGTCTGGCGGGGCGACGGGCTGATGGTCGCACTGGTCACCGTCTCGAAGGACGAGGGCGTGGCCGCGGATGCCGCCGTCGGCCTCACTGTCGCCCTACCCCTCGTGGTGGACGCCCTCGCCGCCTGAGGTGCTGATGGCGGTGACGGCCACCCCGAGACGTCGCCGATCGCCGGTGCCGAGCGCCTCTGCGGGCACGCACAGGCCGGGGCTGAGGAACCAGGCGCGGCGCCCGCCGCGGAGCACGACGTCGGCCTGCCCGCCGGTGGTCGGCCGGCACACCTGGGCAACGCGACCGCCGCCGATCACCAGCGTCCAGCGGCGGTGGGACGGCGTGCCGGGCGGCAGCGCCACGCGGAGCCGCGTCACGGTGCCTCGTGGTGCCGGCGCGAGGCGTAGCGAGGCGACGCGGCGCCGCGACCAGGTGGCCCAGCCGTCGGGCAGCCACCATCCTTGGCCCGCCAGGCCGACGTGCGCGTCGTTCGCCGGGTCGATCCGGGCCAGCTGGACCGCCTGCTCGGCGGGCGGCGCCACCGGCCCGTGCAGGGGTAGCGACTGAACCGAAGCCGGGCGGAGCGCGCTCGGCCGGCGCTGGGCCGCTGCCCAGGCCAGCCTGGTGGCCAGACCGTCCCGGTCGGCCAGCAAGGTGCGTGCCACCAGCCGGTCGGAGTGTCGCGGCCGGGGGAGAGTTGTGCGGAACGCTGCCGCGCCGGGTACCTCCTCGGCCGCCAGCAGGTCGAGCACATGGTCCAGCGCGGCACGCAGGTGATGTGGGCCGAGCACCTCATCGGCGACGGCTGCGACCACCTCCGGGTCTTGGAGCAGCACGGCGACGTCGACCAACATGCGCAGCGACGCCTGCGAGATCGTGGCCCACCCGTGGGCCACCGCAATGGCCAACTGGTGGGCCGGATGGGGCAGCAGCCATGGGTCGCCGCCCGCCGGCCGAGCGCGGCGACGGATGATGGCGGTGAGCCGGTCGGCCTCGGCGGGCTGGTGCGGCAGGCGCCAGTGGAGGTCGACGTCGGGTCGTTCCGGGCGGTGCATGCCGAGCGCGTGGAAGCGTCCGGCCCACAGCGTCACGTCCTCCGTGGCGATGCCGTAGGTGCCGGCGAACCCGCCGGCGGTGAGTGCGGCCACTGCCGCGACGCGCTGCTCCGGCGGCACCAGCACGTCCGCGTCACCCACCGCCCGGCATCGCTCCGAGCCGTAGGCCGCGGCGAGCGCCACGCCCTTCACTGCGATCGGCTCGATGCCCTGGGCGCGCAGCAGGCCGGCCGCCGCCGTCAGTTCCTCTCGCACCACGAACTGGCGCACGACCGCATGACGGCGCAGCCCGCGCAGACGCTGGGCGACCGCCGGCGCCGGCGCCAACTCGGTGAGCCGGGACGCGAGCAACGGCAAGACCGTCGTCTCGTCCGGGTCGGCCCGGGTGATCGGCGTGGCGGCCGCCCATTCAGCCAATGCTGCGGCGGCGGTTGCCGCCGGGGCCACGGCGGCCCGTAGCAGCAGCCGGTGCGGGTGTGGCACGGCGTACGTCACGCGCTCACGCTAATGGGACAGGCATAAGCTCCCGTCGTGACAACGGGCGGACCGAACCGCCTCGGGCCGGCCGGCCCGAGGGTGATGGTGCACGACTACGGGGACGAAGTCGTGGCCGCGAACATGGAGACCGGCTGGTTCTTCAGCTTCACCGGGGCCCATCGGTCGGTGTGGTGCGCGCTGGTGGACGGGTACGCCCCGGACGAAGTCCGCGCTGCGTTGGCGGCAGACGAGCGCCTGCCATTGGCGCTCGAAGAGGTGCTCCGCGCAGCAGTCGAGGGTGGACTGCTGGCGGGCCAGCAGCGTGCCGCGCCGGCGGCTTCCCTGGCGACGATCGTGTGGGCCGATGGCAGCGTCGAGGCGTTCGACGACCTGCAAGACGCGCTGCTGCTGGATCCCGTTCACGACGCGTCCGACGAGGGGTGGCCCTACAAGGACGCTCCGGGCTGACGTCGCCGCCGGGCAGCAGCGCGCATCGCGTCGAATGTCAGCGTCGCCACCTGGTCCAGCTGGTTGCTGGTGGTGGTGCCGGGGCGCAGGTGGAGGTGCAGCGTCACCGCGTCCACCAGGGCGGGTTGGCGGCCGGATTCGCGGAACCGCAAGTACAGGTCCACGTCGTCGCCCACCGTGCGGAACGGTTCCATCCCGCCCAGGTCGTCCCAGACACTGCGGCGGATGAGCGATGCGCCGATCAGGTACGGAACGTGCGTCCCGTCGGCGCGCAGCATGCTCGCCGGGGGCCGGTAGCCGGGCTCCACCACCAGATGCACCCGGCCGGCGATCCACGACGCCTGAGGGGTCGCCGCGGCCAGCAGCGCCGCGAGGCGGCCGGGTGGCCAGGTGTCGTCGTGGTCGCAGAACGCCAGCCATTCCGCGGTCGTGGCGGCCACCCCGCGAGCGCGGGCGAGCGTCGCGCCCTCCCGCCGGTGGCCGGTGAGCACGGTCGCGGCCGGGCACATGGTGCGGGCGAGAACGGCGGTGTCGTCAGTGCTGCCGTCGTCCACCACCACGATCTCCTGCACTGGCGGCGCCTGGCCGACGATCGAGCGAAGGGTGGCGCCGAGGAACAGGGCCGCGTCGAGTGCGGGGACGACCGCGGCGACCGCGGGGCGGGCGCTGCTCACGCCGTGCCCCTGCGGCGGGCACTGATGGCCCGCATCACGTCGGCGTACTGGGCGCGCTGCTCGTCCGTGTGGAGCCGACCGAGGTTCCCCGCGTGCAGTCGGCGGTGATGCACCACCGTGTCCACCCTCGCGGTGCGCAGGCCGGTGTGGCGGGCACGCGCCAGCCACTCCACGAAATCGGCACGGTGGAAGGCCTCGTCGAACGGTCCCACCCGGTCGAGCGCGGCGCGCCGGATGGCGAACGCCGACTTGAGGGCGCCGTGCGCAGGTAGGCCGTTCGCGGCGGCAGTCACTTCGTTGGCCGCCATCGCGCCGGCCGGGTCCGTGAACTGCAGCGTCATGCCGAACACTCCATCCAATGCGGCGTCCTCGACGAGCGGGGCCGTGAGCGCCGCCACGGCACCTTCCGCCCACAGGTCGTCGGCGTCGAGGAACATCACGAGCGGGGCTCTGGTGGCGGCCACGCCGACGTTGAGGGCAGCAGCGACGCCCCGGTTGGCTGCCAGGCGGATGATCCGCGCTGCCGGGCATGCCGCCGCTGCGGCGCGGGCGGTGCCGTCCTCGGAGCCGTCGTCGACGACGACGATCTCGGCCGCCTCCGGCCGCTGGCGCATCACGCTGGCCAGAGCGGCGGCGATGGTGCGTTCGGCGCGGAAGGCGGCGATGACCACGGCGACGTCGCCGGCAGCGGGATCGGGCACCATCTCAGCCGTCATCTCGGGCGGGGCCTCCAGCGGGGTCCAGCAGCCCCAGCGCGGCCCGCACTGCGGCGCCGAGGTCTGGGCCTGGGTCCAGGCGGATGGGCGGCCGGACCCCGCACAGGCTGGTGATCAGGTCACGGTGGCGCAGATCACCGAAGGAGACCTGCAACGTGGTGGCCGACACGGTGGCGATCACCCGCCCTCGGCTGACGGTGCCGAACGTGGGAGTTCCTGCGCCCGAACGGGCGAGGTGGACGATCCGTTCGATCGGCGCGCTCGCCGGGCGGCCGGCCAGGCGGCCCGTCAGCAGCAACTCCGAGCGGTGTTCTCCCAGTTCCTCGGTGTGCTCGCCCTCGGGCACCAACGGCAGCAGGGGCGGCAGCGGTGGAAGGCGCAGGCCAGCGGTGTCGTAGATGCGGGCCACGAGCGGGCGACCGCCGTCTTCGTCACGCCCGGCCGCGCCGGCAGCGCCGGTGGCTCGGTCGCACCGCACCGCCACCACGTCGTCGCCGTAGTAGTCCGCGCCTGCTGCGCAGGCGGCGAGCGCAAGGCTCGTCTTGCCGGCGTACGACTCGCCGGTCAGCAGCACGGCTCGGCCGCGTGTGCCGATCGCCGCTGAGTGGAGCACCGACCAACCGGTGTCGCGCAACACGGCCTGGATCGCCGGCAACAGCGGGCGGGCTCGCTCGCTGCGCCCGCGGTCCCTCCAGGAGGGGACCCACACCGCAGCACGGCGGCGGTCGGCGGTGGCGGCGTACACGGCCGGTGCCGGGCCGGCCAGCGGAGCGACGATCTCGTCCGCAGGGTTCGGGCGGCCGGCGGGATCGATGGCGAAGGGCGGCAGTGCCGGCATCGCGGCTCTCACGCCGGGCCCTTCCGCCACGTGCACCACGGCGCACGGCTCGGTGGTGCCGGCCGCGACGCCGCGGAGCGCGAACGCGTCGAAGTGGCGGCATGCCGCCATCACGGTGGGGCTGGCGCGGATGGCCACGACGGCGTCCCCGATGCGGACGTGCACTTCATGGTCGGCTTCGTTCCGGCAGGCGGCGACGATGCCGTCCGCGATGCCGGTGACGGCGACGGTCACCACGCCCTCCCCGTGCCCGCGCCTAGCCGAGCCGCACTGCGGCTGGTGGCGCGAGCGGGCCGTGCAGGGCGGCCATGAGGTCGCTCGCGGCGCGTTCCAGCGACAACTCGTCGCGCACATGAGCGTTGGCGCGCCAGCCGCGGGCGGCGGCCTCCTCGGGGTCGTCCACCACGTGCCGCATGAACGCGGCCGCGACCTCCACGTCCGGCTGCGCCCACCGCGCCGTGGTCGCGTACGGGGCGTTGCCCTCGCCCACCGGCACCAACCGCCACGGCACCAGGTAGCTCGTGGCGTCGGTGCAGAACCTCATGTTGCCGGAGTAGCCGGTGACGATCACGGGCGTGCCCACGGCCATCGCGTCGGCGATCTGCATGCCGAAGCCCTCGCTGCGGTGCAGCGACACGAAGCAGTCGCTGAGCTCCAGCAACGCCTGCAACTCGCTGGAGTCCCATGTGGTGTCCACCACGAGGAGGTCGTCGCGGCCGGCGGCCAGGCGCCGCAGCCGGTCCATCTCCAGTGGATGGCGGTGGCCGTTCATCGTCTTCAGCACCAGGTGGGCCTCGCCGGGTTCGGGGAACGCCCGGCAGTAGGCGTCCACGACATCCCACGGGTTCTTCCTGGCGACCACCGAGTTGAGGTCGAAGCTGGTGGCGAAGAGGAACCCGTCGGGCAGTCCGAGCATCTCCCGGGTGTACGGGGTGGGGGCGTCCGGCGGCAGCACGGGGAGGGTCACGACGTGGACGGGGATGTCCGGTGCCAGCGTGCGGACGGCCTGCGCGGTGAACTCGCTGGTGACCCACACCTGCTCCAGGTTGTGCAGCGCCGCTGCGAACTCCTCCGGCATGGTGTCCAGTTCCCAGAACCACAGGCCCACGCGGCGGGCGTCCTCCCGGCAGCGGTGGTAGTGCTCCAGCCGGGCCAGGGTGTGCGGCAGCATGTCGGCGTTCACGCAGTAGACGGAGTCGCGGTAGTGCAGGTCGGTGGTGGCCGCGCCGGCGCCGCGGTGCGCGTTGCGCGTGGCATCCGCGTGCACGCTCACCAACTGGGTGGGCAGGCCGGTGAGCGCCATCGCGGCGTGCAGCCGGCGCCCGGCCTCGCCCACGCCGTGCTCGGCCGCGGCGTATGCCACCACGTTCCAGCCGCCCACCGTGCGCATGGTGGACGGCCGCGGCGCCTCGGGGACGGGCGGCACCGCCAGCCCCGCTGCACGGCGACGAGCGACGGCCGGCTCGAACTCACCCAGCCAGCGCTGGTAGTTGGCGGCGTCGTCCAGGTCCAGCCGGGGGAAGTGCTGCTGGATGCCGGGCTCGGACTCCCAGTAGGCGAGGGCCCACCGGCCCATCGGCACGCCGAACACGCCCGGTGCCGGCCCGTCCAGCCAGGCGGCGAACCCGCCGTCGGGGTCGTAGGCATCGGGCGGCAGTGTGTCCTCGCCGCGGTCGGCCAGGGCCACCGCCCGGCGGATGGCGGAGCGGATGAGGTGATCCAGCCGCACCCCTTCGGCCGTGACGTTCCAGCGATAGGGCGGCCCGCCACCCCAGCCATGGCGGCGCAGCGCGGCGCCGTAGGCATCGCACTCGGCGGCCAGCACCGGATGGTCGGAGAGGCGGACCCGCGGGGTGATGCCGGCATGGACGGAGAGCTGCCACGGACGGTCCGGCGAATAGCCGCTGAGGTGCAGGGCGCGCAGTGGCGAGTCGCCGGCATGGAGCACGCCGTCGCGCCACGACAGGGGGCGCTCGTGCAGGTTCCAGTACGCGGCGTTGACACCCGGGTCGCGGATGACGGCCGGCTGGAACAGCGCCGGCGCCCAGTCGATCCAGCGCTGGTCGGTGAACAGCGCCCGCGGCAGGTCCACCACCGCCTCGGTGCGGAGGCGCTCGTGCCACCAGTGGAGGAAGGGGCGGGCCTGGTGGCCGACGGCGATCATGCCGAGGTTGAAGATGCCGGAGTGGCGGATGCGGTCCTCCGCGGGCTCCAGCCCGTCGCGGGGGAACGGCTGGAGGACGTGCGGGGTGAGCGCGATGCCGTGCGCGGCGGCAGCGTCGAAGACGTCGTCGAGCAGGCCGTACAGGACGATGTCCGGGTCCAGGTAGAGCGCGGCGCCGGCGGTCTCCAGCAGGTGCAGCAGGAAGGCCGCCTTGACGGCGGTGGACAGTTCGAGCACCGAGTAGGTGGCGGCCATCAGGTGCAGTTCGTCGCGGCTCAGCCCCAGCTGGTCCACCGTCACCACGTCCCCTGGGATGGCCGGCAACGGTGCGTCCGCTTCCGCATCGATGAGCAGGGTGACGAAGCGCCGGCCCGGGTGGTGCTGCAGGTAGGTGGTGGCCAGGATGGTCGCCTGGGCGGCGTAGTTGCGGGCGATGATCGTGCCGGCGACCGCCGCCTGCGGTGGCGAGGACGGTGCCGACGCAGCGGTGGCCTCGGGGGCGCTCACCCGCTGTCCCTCGTGCTGGCCGGCGGGGCCCCGCGACGGGCGATCCGCCGCATCCGGCCCCACACACGGCGGGGCATCCGGCTCCAGCGCCAGGTCCGGGTGGCGGCCATCTCCTCGGCCAGGGCGGCTCGGGCGCGCAGCTCGGCGACCTCATCGGCGTCGGCACCCTGCTCGTGATGGGCCAGCAGCGTCGCGTTGAGCTGCTGGGCGGCCCTGAGTGCGGCCAGCGCCCTCGCCTCCGCCGCCTGCGCCTCCTGCAGCGCGGCCTCCAGTTCCGCAACGCGGCGAACCACCGGTTCGGCAGCCCCGTCGGGGCCGGCCGGCCGGTGGTCGGTCGGGTACTCGTTCAATTCCGCCACGGTCGCCAGGGTACCAACGGCGGCCTCCGTGGTCCGCCGCGGGCCGCCGGCCCGTGCAGCACGAGAGACAGCCATGTCGAGTGGGATCGAGACCGTGTCGGGGCAAGGTCGCGGTCCCTGCGGCGCCGCCGGCGGCCACGCCGGTCACGGCACGGCCGATGAGGCGGGTCGATGAGGCGGGCTCAGCTGCGGATGCGGGCGTTGGAGGGGTCGTAGAGCGGCTTCAGCGACACCGCCAGCGGGTACTCGGCACCGTTGATCTCGACGGTCCAGGTGCCATCCGCCAGCCAGGCGGCAGTGGCCTCCTCGCCACCGGCGGCCACCATCGCCAGCCCCACGGCGCCGCCGACGGTGTGGCCATAGGAGCCGGCACGGACGTAGCCGGCCTCCACCCCGTTCCGGCGCAGCACCTCGGCGTGATACAGCATCGGCTCGGGGTCCAGCACCTGCACGCTCACCAGCCGCTGGCGCCGGGGCATGCGCCGCCGCTCGGCCAGCGCCGCCAGGCCGTTGAACCCGCCCGGCTTGTCCCACGCGATGGCGAAGCCGAACCCGGCGTCCAGCGGGCAGTCCGTGTTGTCGATGTCGTGGCCGTAGTCGCGGTAGCCCTTCTCCATCCGCAGGCTGGCCAGCGCCTTCAGCCCGGCGTGGCGCAGGCCGAACTCCTGGCCCGCCTCCACCAGCGTGTCGTGCACGTGGAGCGCCTGCTCGGCCGGCACGTAGAGCTCGTAGCCGAGCTCGCCGAGGTAGGTGATCCGCACGCACAGGACGCGGGCGTAGCCGAGGTCGATCTCCCGGGCGGTGCGGAACGGGAACGCCTCGTCGGACAGGTCCACGGACGTCAGGGTCTGGAGCAGCGCCCGCGAGCGGGGGCCCTGCACGTTGATCTGGGCGAGGCCGGCGGTGACGTCGGTGGCGAACGCGTGGCCCGCGGTGGCACACGCCCGCACGAGTTGGGACTCCACATGGCGGTGTGCCGTGTCGGTGGCGACGACCATGAACGACTCGTCCGCCAGCTTCGTGACGGTCAGGTCGGCCTCCAGCAGGCCCCGGTCGTTCAGCCACTGGGTGTAGGTGATGGTGCCCGGGTCGCCGTTCACCGCATTGGCGGACAGCCGGTCCAGCACGGTGCCGGCGTCGCGGCCTTGCACGCGGAACTTGGACATGAAGCTCATGTCCATGAGGATCACGCCCTCCCGGCAGGCCCGGTGCTCGGCCTCCCAGGTGGCCCACCACGACGGGCGGCCCCAGGTGAGCGGGCCGGGGGCCGGCGTCTGCCCGGGGCCGGCGAACCAGTCCGCCCCCTCCCAGCCGCTGACGTCGCGGAAGTACGCACCCTGCTCCACGAGCCGCTGGTGCAGGGGCGAGACCTTCGCGCCGCGGGCGGTGTGCAGCGCCTTGTTCGGGTAGTGGCACTGGTACACCATGCCCAGCGACTCCACGGTCCGCGTGCGGCGGTACGACGGGGTGGTCTGGTACGGCTGCAGGCGGGCCGGGTGCATGCCGGTGACGTCGGCGCCGGGGTCGCCGTCGACGATCCAGTGGGCCACCAGCCGGCCGAGGCCGCCGCCGGTGAGGATGCCGATGGAGTTCAGCCCGGCGGCGACGAAGTAGTTGCCGACCTCCGGCGCCGGGCCGATGATCGGGCGCAGGTCGGGGGTGAAGCTCTCCGGCCCGCAGAAGAACGTGCGGATGCCCGTGTCCATCGACACCGGCACGCGGCTCATCGCCGCCTCGACGTACGGGCCCATGCGGTCCCAGTCCGGCTGGATGGTGGTGAACGAGGAGTCGCGGGGGATGCCCTCCACCTTCCAGGGCGCGCACACGGGCTCGAACAGGCCGATCATCAGCCCGCCGACCTCCTCGCGGTAGTAGCCATAGTTGGCGGGGTCCTCGATGACCGGCCAGGTGGGGTCCAGGCCCTCCATGTGCTCGGTGATCAGGTAGTAGTGCTCCGCCGCCTGGAGCGGGATGGACACCCCGGATCGGGCGCCGAGCTGGCGGGCCCACATGCCGGCAGCGTTGACGACGTACTCGCACTCGATCGTGCCGTGGTCGGTGACGACGGAGTGCACCCGCCCACCGCGCACCACGACGTCCTCGACCGTGACGCCCTGGGCGATGGTGACGCCCTGGTTGCGGGCGCCGCGGGCCATGGACATGGTGACATCCACCGGGTTCACCCGCCCGTCGCCGGCCACGTAGAAGCCGGCCAGCAGGTCGTCCGTGCGGGCCAGCGGGAACATGCCGGCCACCTCGCCGGGCGACAGCTCCTGCACGTCCACGCCGAGGTAGCGGTTGAACGTGGAGACCCGCCGGTACTCCTCCAGCCGCCCCTCGTCGGCGGCCAGCTCGATGAATCCGACGGGCTTGAACCCGGTGGCGAGGCCGGTCTCGGCCTCCAGCCCGGCATACAGGTCGCGCGTGTAGGTGCGCAGCTCGGTGGACGTCTGCGAGGTGGACCCGAACGTCACCATCAGCCCAGCCGCGTGCCAGGTGGTGCCGGAGGTGAGCTGGTCGCGCTCCACCAGCACGGTGTCCGTCCACCCGAGATGGCCGAGGTGGTAGGCGATCGACGTGCCGATGACGCCGCCGCCGATGACGACGACGCGGGCACGCTGGGGGAGTGCGGGGCTGGCGGGGCTGGCGGGCATGGTTCCTCCGGTCGGACTGCCATTGAACCAGGTCGCTACGGTGCGCTCCATGGACGCCCTCGAACTCGTGCACCAGACCAGCGGACTGATCGGCGCCGCCGGCGCGGCCTTCTACTTCGCCCCGGCCACCATCGCCAGGGGCCAGGAACTGGGGCTGGACCGCGTGCAGTTCTACGGTCTGGGCCGGGGCGGTGTGCTCGGCGACGTGGAGCCCGCCGTGGTGTCCTCGGCGTTCGGGTACTTCAACCCGGCGATGATCGCCAACCTGTGGAACGCCGCCCGCGAGCACTGCTCGCCCCGGGTGGCCGGTGCGGCGTACATGGAGTGCTGCGCGGAGCACGGTCGCGCTCGCCTCGCCGGCGTTGCCGACCTGGCGTCGTTCGTGGCTGCCGGCGAGAAGGTGCTGTCCGCCTGCGAGGTGGAGGCCTTCCCCCTGTTCGCTGGCGTGGCCGCGGAGCCCGCCGCCCCGGATGCCGCCGGCCGGGCCATGCAGATTCTCACCATCCTTCGCGAGTACCGCGGCTGCGCCCACCTGGTGGCGCTGCGGGCCATGGGCATCCCGTCGAAGGACGCCCACTTCGTGAAGCGGCCGGGCGATATCCGCATGTTCGGCTGGGCCGACGACGATGCGCCGACCATCGACGACGCGCTGCGGGCCCGGATGGACGACGCCGAGGCGTTGACGGACCGCATCGTCGCGCCGGCGTACGCCACGCTCACGGACGCCGAGCGAGAACTGTTCGCTGCCGGTGTGCGGGCACTGGCCGACGCGCTCGCCCCGTGACGGCGCGTGGTTCTCGCGCTGCGCACCGCAGGCGCGCCATGATGGCGGCATGACTGCTCGCCGCCGGATCTTCGTGCTGGGTGGTGGCCCGGCCGGCCTCTCCACCGCACTCAGCCTCACCGACCCCACGCTGCAGCCGGACTGGCAGGAGCACTACGACGTGACGGTCCTGCAGCTCGGCTGGCGGGTGGGCGGCAAGGGCGCCACCGGTCGCCGCGGCGCGGTGGCGCAGGTGGACGGCGAGTGGCGGCTCACCGGCGATGGCAGGGTGGAAGAGCACGGCATCCACCTGTTCGGCAACATGTACGTGAACTCGCTGCGGACCCTGCACACCTGCCTGGGGGAGTTGCAGCGCTCGGCGGGTGAGCCCGTGGCCACGATGGAGAACCAGCTGCGGCCGAACAACTACATCCAGCTCGCCGACTACTTCTCGGGCCGCTGGAACCTGACGCCTCAGCACCTCCCGCACAACTCGCTCTGCCCGTGGAGTGAGGCCGACTACCCGGACCTCAGCGTGCTGTTCCGCGAACTGCTGCACCTGGCGGCCGGGCTGGTGGCCGAAGCACTCGGCGACGCGGGCGACGACCCCGAGCTGGGTGAGGCCGGGCAGGAGCACCTGCGGGCGCTGCAGGCGTTGCACGCCCACCACGCCGCCCACCCGCACCCGCCGAACGCCACCCACCACGCCGAAGCCATCCATCGGCTGGAGCACGCGGCGGCCTGGGTGCTGCACCTGCTGGAGCACACCGAGAGCTGGCGGGAGCACTGGGCACTGCTGCGTTCGGTCTACTGCCAGCTGGAGCTGTACCTCACGGTTGCTCGCGGCGTCGTGGCCGACGACATCGTCACCCGCGGCATCAACTCCGTGGACGGCGAGAACTTCATGGACTGGTGTCGCCGTCACGGGATGAGCGAGACGGCCGTGAACAGCAGCCCGGTGCAGATGCCCGCCGAGATGTGCTTCCAGTTCCCCCACGGCGACACGGCACAGGACCCCCAGTTCAGCGCCGCCGGCTACCTGTGGTTCGTGCTCCGCCAGGTGCTGGCGTGCGGGCAGGCCACCTACTGGTTCCACCGCGGCACGGGCGACACCGTGATTGCGCCGTTCTACCGGGTGGCCGCGCAGCGGGGCGTGGAGTTCCGCTTCTTCCACAAGGTCAGCGAGGTCCGTCTCACGGCCGACGGCACCGCCATCGGGGAGATCGTCGTCGACATCCAGGCCACCACCGTGGACGGCCGGCCGTACGAGCCGCTGGTCCGGTTGGCGGACGGCACCTGGGCCTGGCCGGACCAGCCGGTGTACGCCCAACTGGCCCAGGGTGATGCGCTCCGCGACGGCGGGGTGGATCTGGAGTCGTGGTGGAACGGGTGGCCGCCGGTGGCCCAGGTGACCCTGGTGGCAGGGGAGGACTTCGACGACGTCGTGTTCGCGATGCCCCTGCCGTGCCTGCCGCTCGTGGCGCCGCAGGTGGTGGACGCGGCGCCATGGGCGGCGTCCGTCGAGGTGCTGGGTGGCCTGCCCACGTTGGCCGCACAGGTGTGGACCAACCGCAGCGGCGCCGAACTCGGCTTCCCCGCGTTGCACGGCACCGACCGTGTGGTCGGTGGGGCTGCCGTGCCACCGCTGGGCTTCGCCGACATGACCGACGTGCTCGGCAGCGAGCAGTGGGCGACGGAGTACGCCGCCGCCGACTGCCCGCAGGGCCTCGTCTACCTGTGCGGCCCGCTGCAGCACCGCGGGCCGTGGCCGCCCTTCTCCGACACCGAGACGCCAGAGCGGGAGACGGAGCGGGCCAAGGCCACCGTCATCCAGTGGTTGCGCACGGCGACCTCGGTGATGCCCGCCAGCGGCACCCTCGCCGTCACCCCGCAGTCGTTCGACTTCGAGGCGCTGTGGTGCCCGCCGGGCAGCACGGCCGTCGGGGAGGAACGCTTCGAGGCCCAGTACTGGCGGGCCAACATCGACCCCAACGAGCGCTACGTGCCCTCGCCGCCGGGCTCCCTGGGTGCCCGCCCGCAGGCGTGGGAGAGCGGCTTTCCCAACCTGGTGCTGGCCAGCGACTGGATCTACACCGGGCTGAACATCGGGTCGTTCGAAGCCGCTGTCATGTCCGGCATGCTCGCCGCGCACGCGCTCACTGGCCGCCCGTCGCTGGACCAGATCTCCGGGTACCGCTTCGGGCAACCGCTGTGACGTCCCCGATCCTGCCGGGCTACGGCCCGCTGCTACTGCTGACGACGACGGGCGAGGACGGCACCTTCCGCACCACGGAGCCTGGTGGCCGCGCCGTGGTGGTGCACACCCATGTGCCCGACCTGCCCACCCCGGCGTTCCGGGAGCGGCTGCGGCGCCACCGCGACACCCTGGCCGGGGTGCACCACACGGGAATCGCGCCCGTGGTCGCCATGATCGACAGCCCGTCGCGGTGTGCTCTGGTGGCAAGCGCTCCGGCCAGCCCGTCGCTGGCCAACACCGACCTGCGGTCGCTCTCGCTGCTGGACGTGCTCCACGTGGCGCTCGACCTCGCGCCGGCGCTGGCCGAACTGCACGTGCAGGGCGCGGGCCACGGGATGATCGACCTGTTCACGGTCCATCGCGGGGCGGGCATGCACGCCAGCGCCGAGCTGGACTGCCC
Organism: Acidimicrobiaceae bacterium; assembly: GCA_020637295.1. Taxonomy (GTDB): domain Bacteria; phylum Actinomycetota; class Acidimicrobiia; order Acidimicrobiales; family Ilumatobacteraceae; genus UBA668. The sequence continues at coordinate 117,258 of JACJWF010000009.1, forward strand.
ATGGCCCACGGGCGGCCCGGCGTCACCTGCGGGCGACATTGCGGCGCTCTCCCGCCTGGTCACCACCGCACTGGCCCGCGGCGGGCAGCGGGTGCCGCCGGCAGTCAGCCGCGTGCTGGAGGCGGCCACCCGCCCCGGTCGCCAGCGCTACCGCTCCGTGGTGGGCTTCGCCCGAGACCTTGAGCGGTGCTCGGACAGCCTCCGCCGTACCGGCCTGTGTGCCCCCTTCGAGCCCGAGGTCCGCCGCCTCGGGCTGGCGTGGCGGGACCTCGAGCGACCGGTTGGCCTGGATGCAGTGCTCGACACGGTGATGGAGGCGGTCGGCCTGGGGCCGGACGGGATGCCCGGGCCGCGCGTGGTCACCGTCGACGGTCCTTCGGGCATCGGCCGGTCCACCGTGCTGGGCATGGTGGAGAATGCGCTCCGCCAGCGCGGCGTCGGCGTGGCGGCCACCCGCTTCGAGGCCGTCGAGGCGCAGCCGATGCGCGCGCCTTTGCGGCTGGTGCGCGGCATCGTCGACGACCTGGAGGTGGGTCCGCCGGACGTCCGCGCCAGCGTGGTCGCGGCATTGCGGCGGCGGCTGGGGACCGACCTGGGCCTGGCCGTGGCACTGATGCCGCCGCTCGCCCGCCTGGTGGGGGTGGTGCCCGCGCCGGCCGGCGGCGGTGCGCTGGACATGGCCGGCAGGGTGCAGAACGCGGCCCGCGAGGTGGTCGCCGGCATGGTGGACGTGGTGCAGCCCTACGTGGCCGTGTTCGACGATGCCGACGCAGCGGACAGTGGCTCACTGGCGATGCTGTCGCTGCTGGCCGGTGCCCGCATCCCGCTCGTCCTGCTGCTCGGTCGGTGCACGGACCGCCCCGCCGCGCTCGACGCGACGCTCGCCTCGTTGGCCGGCGAGGACGTGGACGTCCGGTCGGTGACCGTGCCGCCACTCGGCAGAGCGGACTTCCACGCCCTCGTCGCCGACGGGCTGGGGCTGGACGACGGCGCGGCGGCCGCTCTGGGCGGTGCGCTGTGGAACCGCTCCGGTGGCAACCCGGGGCAGGCCATCGCCGACCTGCACGCGCTGATCGCGACCAGGGCCGTGCGCGTGGACGCCGCGTCCGGCGTGTGGAGCTGGGACGACGCCGCCCTGGCCGGCGGAGCCGTGTCGCTCGTCGAGGCCGACCGCCGGCGTGTCGCCGCGCTCGCGCCGTCCGCGTTGGGTGTGTTGCAGGCGGTTGCGTCGGCCGGTTCGCTGGGCACGCCGCAAGTGATCGCCGAGGCGCTCGACCTGCCCGCGGACGCGACGATCGCCGCGCTCGACCGGCTGGCCACCGATCACCTCGTCGTCTGGCGTGACCAGCCGGCTGCGCGGATCCCCGACGGTGGTGTCCGCCAGGCGGCCGTGGAGTCCTTGGAGTCCGCGACGTCGGCTCAGTTGCGCCTGCGTCTCGCTCGAGCGGTCATGGCCACCCGGGTGCGCTCGCTCGGCGCCCCTGCGGTCGGTGCGGCGGAGCGGTTCGAGTTGCTGCAGCTGCTGGAGGGGTCGGAGCACGCCCTCTCGGCCGACGAGTCCACCTGGTACATCACGTGGTGCGAGGAGGCGGCCCGCCTGGCCCACGGTGGCGGTGCGTACGCTGCCGCGCTCGATCTCCAGTTGCGCGCCATCACCCAGCTCGGGCCGGTGGCCTGGCGCGACCAGCCGGCGCGGATGTTCGAGCTGCACCTGCGGGCGGCGGAGAACGCGCTCGTCATCGACCGCACCGGGCTGGTGGACCAGCTGCTGGACTCCGCGTGGGCGCATCACCCGACGCCGATGGAGCGGGTACGGGCCATGCGGGTGTTGGGCAACCGCTGGTGGACCCGGCAGGATCAGCGGGGTGGCATCGCCGAGATGCAGAGCCTGCTCCGCGAGCTCGGCGAGCGATTCCCCACCAAGCCCACGGGGTACCACGTGGCTCGCGAGCTGATGGCCACCAGGATGGCTATCCGCGGCATGGAGCCGGAGCAGTTCGTCACGGCCGCCCCGCTGCGCGACGAGCTGGTGCGGGCGAAGCTGGACACGATGCTCAGCGCAGTCCACCTCGCGTACACCACCGAGCCGCTCACCCATGTGCTGCTGGTGCTGCGTGGTCTGCGCCTCACGGCGCGTCATGGTGTGGATGCGTCCAGCGCGTACTTCGTCGCGGGCTACGGGTTGCTGATGTGCGGGCTGGGACGGCAACTGGAGCTGGGTGTGCGCTACGGCCGCGCCGGGCTGGCGCTGGCCGAGCGATCGGACGGCATGGTGCGCACGATGGTCGAGTTCGCCCACCACGGCTTCGTGCGTCACTGGGGCGAGCCACTGGCCGGCACCGTGCAACCGCTGCTCGCGGAGTTCCGCCGTGGCCTGGCCGTCGGCCGCGGCGGGTACGCCCACAGCGCAGGCGCGTTCGCCGCACTGCACGGCCTGCTCGCAGGGCAGCCCCTCCCCGACGTGGTCGAGCTGACCGCCGAGCTGTCGACGGAGCTGCTGCGGCTGGAGGAGTACGCGTTCGCCCAACGCGTCGCCGTCGTCGCCCAGGCGGCGGCGGATCTGGTGGGCGGGCTGGATGGCCGCGAGCCGCTGTGCGGCGAGCAGTTCGACGCCGCCGGATGGCTGGCGGCGCGCCGCCGGCGCGGCGATCTGGTGTTGATCGTCCACACGCTCCAGGCGCACGTGGCGTTGGCGCACGGGCGGCTGGAGGACGCCGCCGGGTTCGTCGCCGCGGCCGCTCCGCACGTGCGGATGGCGCCCGGCGAGGTGGTCGTCGGCGTCCACCACTTCCAGGCTGCGCTCCTGGAGGCGTTGGGTACGGAGGGCGCACCGCGGTCCCGCCGGTCGTTGGTGGCACTTCGCCGGGCAGCCGCGGCCAACCCGATGGACCATCGCCACCGGCTGGCGATGGTGGAGGCCGTCGGTTCCGCCGAGCACATGGCCGCCGCCGCCGTGGCCGCGAGGGATCACGGTCATCTGGCCGATCACGCCCTCGCCTGCCTGCTGGTGGAGCGGGTGGCGCCGGGCGGTTCGTGGCGTGCCGCACGGGCTGCCGCGCTGCACGCCTGGGGTGCGGACGGCGTGGAGGCCTGACTCCCCGGGGAGCCATCGCGCCTACGCTGGCGCTCATGAAGGAGCTCATCTACCACCGTCAGCTGTTGCCGTCCGTGGAGCGCAACGCCAACCGCGCCTGCTCCATCAACGCGGCCACCGGCGCCACCACGACCTTTGCCACCCACATGGACCGGGTGAGCCGCCTGATCGGCGGGTTGCAGTCGCTCGGCGTCGGCCGGCAGGACAGGTTCGCGGTGATGACGCTGAACTCGCCGGAGTACCTGGAGCTGTACCACGCCGCCTTCCTGGGCGGCGGTGTGGTGAACCCCCTGAACCTCCGCTTCGCACCGAAGGAACTGGCGTATGTGCTGCGCGACTCGGGCACCAAGGTGTGCTTCGTCGACTTCATCTTCGCCCCGCTGATCGACAAGGTGAAGGAGGAAGCGGGCCTGGAGCACGTCGTGCTCGTGGGCGGCGGCGAGGGGCCGCACACCGCGACCTACGAGGACCTGCTGGCGTCGTCGGACGGTGTGATCCCCGACGAGGGCGAGGAGACCGACCCGGTGGTGCTGATGTACACCGGCGGCACCACCGGCCTGCCGAAGGGCGTGCTGCTGGACCAGCGGGCCGAGATGCTGAACGCCTACCACGTGATGATGCGGCTCTCGTTCGGCCGCGACACGGTCACCCTGATGCAGACACCCATGTTCCACGCGGCCTCGATGTTCAGCGTGCTCGGTGGCCCGGCCGTGGGCGCCAGCACGGTGATCGTGCCGATGTTCGAGCCGGCGGCGGTGATGAAGGCGGTGCGCGAGTACCAGCCCACCGTCACGGTGATGGTGCCGACGATGATCGGGATGACCATGGCCCACCCGGAGTTCGCCCCGGACGGCCTTGGGTCCTTCACCGACCTGGTGTACGGGGCGTCGCCGATGCAGCAGGCGCTGCTGGAGAAGCTGCTCGCGCTCTACCCGGGCATGAACATCTGGCAGGGCTACGGGATGACGGAGAGCTCCAGCGTGCTCACGCTGCTGGGGCCGGACGAGCACCGCCAGGGTGGCAAGTACCTGCGCGCCACCGGCTCCCCGCTGCCGGGCGTGGTGCTGAGCATCCAGGACGACGCCGGCAAGATCCTGCCCGCCGGCGAGCCGGGCGAGGTGTGCGCCCGCAGCGGCAACTTCATGATCGAGTACTGGAACAAGCCGGAGGCCACCGCGGAAGCCTTCCGTGGCGGGTGGTACCACACCGGTGACGCCGGCTACCTGGACGAGGACGGCTACCTCTTCCTGGTGGACCGGGTGAAGGACATGATCGTCACCGGTGGGGAGAACGTGTACTCCACGGAGGTGGAGAACGCGCTCGCCACGCATCCGGCGGTCCTCCAGGTCGCGGTCATCGGCATCCCCAGCGAGCAGTGGGGCGAGGCGGTGCATGCCATCGTCGTGCTCCGCGAGGGCGCGGCCGCCTCCGAGCAGGAGCTCATCGACCATGCCCGGGAATGGATCGCCGGCTACAAGGTGCCCAAGAGCATCGAGTTCCGCACCGAGCCGCTGCCCTTGTCCGGCGCGATGAAGGTGCTGAAGAAGGACCTCCGTGAGCCCTACTGGGCCGGACATGACCGCAAGGTGAACTGAGCCCTCCGACCGTCTGCCGGGCGGTCCCCCGACGTAGCGTGGGCCAGGTGAGGGACTGGGCGGTCGCTGCCGATGATCGCACCGGCGCGTTCGAAGTCGCGGCCGAGATGGCCGAGGTCATCGGAGTCCCGGTCGAGGTCCGTGTGGGCACTGCGGTGGCGGACTGGCCGTGTGTGGTGGACCTCGGGTCGCGGGCGCTGGCCGCACGCGATGCTGCGGCCCGGGCCTCCGCCATCGACACCCGCTTCGGGCCCGCCGCCTGGACTGCCCACAAGATCGACTCCACCCTGCGCGGCCACTGGGCGGCCGAGGTGCTGGCCCGCCAGGCGGTGCTCCGCCGACCCGTGGTGGTGCTGCCTGCCTACCCGGCGATGGGGCGCACCTGCCGGGACGGCGTGGTCCACGTGGACGGCCGTCCCGTGGCCTCGGTCACCGGCGGGCTGCCCTCGGCCAAGCGGGCGCGGATCGACCTGCTGGATTCCCTGGACGTCGGCGACGTGGTCTGGGTGGACATCGCCGACGACGCCGACCTGGCGGCTGCCGCCGCAGCACTCGCGCCGCTGACGCCGCTGGTCGCCGGCCCTGCCGGCGCACTCGGCGCCGCCTTCCGCGCCCGGCCTCACACCGGTGTCGGCACCGCCCCGGGAGGGGGCCGCGCCACACTTCACCACCGCTGGGGCGACGGCCCCGTACTGGTGGTCTGTGGCAGCGCCACCGCGGTCGCGGCGGCGCAGATCGACGAGTTGCGGGCGGCGCTGCCCGATGTCCACGTGGTCACCACCCCCGCCCACGCCGGGTCGCTGCTGGACCGTGCTCATGCCGATGCGCTGGCTGCGCTGGTCCGCCCGCGGCTGGCCGCGTACGGACTGGTCGTGCTGATCGGCGGCGATACGTCGGCGGCAGTCCTCGGGGACGCGCCGCGGCGGGTCGGCGGCTACGCCGCGCCCGGCATGCCGTGGAGTGCGCCGTCCAGCGGGGACGGGCCTGCCGTGGTCACCAAGGCGGGTGCGTTCGGCTCGCCCAACGCACTCGTCCGCCTGCTGGTGCGCTGAGCCCCGGGCAATTCGCGCCATCTCGGCGCGCCGCATCCGCGAGGCTGCACCCGTGCCCGGTCGTCTGATCATCGTGTGCGGACTGCCGGGCGCGGGGAAGACGACGGTGGCGCGGCGCATGGCCATGGACGCCGCTGGTGTCCGGTTCTGCCCGGACGAGTGGATGGAGGCGCTGGGGGTGAACCTGTGGGACGAGGCGTTCCGTGCTCGCGTGGAGACCCTGCAATGGGACGTCGCCCTTGGCGTCCTCGCCGGCGGCGGCACGGCCGTCATCGAGTGGGGCACGTGGGCGCGCCGCGAGCGTGACGCCCTGCTCGCCGCGGCCCGGCAGGTGGGAGCGGCTGCCGAACTGCACTTCCTCGACGCGGCCGACGAGGTGCTGGCCGCCCGAATCGCCGCCCGCAACCGGGAGGACCCGCCGATCACTGCAGCCGACCTCGGTCAGTGGCGCCTGCTGTTCCAGGCTCCGGATGCCGGCGAGTTGGCCGGCTACGACGTGGGCATTGGCCCCGTCGACATCGCCGCCCTCTGACCACGGCGGTCAGCCAGCGGATACCGTGGCGGCGATGGGCGCACCGCTGGCGATCACGATGGGGGATGCCTCCGGCGTCGGTCCGGAGATTGTGCTGCGGGCGTTCGCCGCCGGCGAACTGGACCCCGTCGACGGGATCGTCGTCTACGGCGACGCAGCCGTTCTCCGCCACGGCGCCACGCTGCTCGGGCTGGACATCGACTGGGCGCGCTTCCCGCTGGTGGACCTCGGCATCCTCACCGCGGCGGATCACCATCCCGGCCGCCTGGACGCCGCGGCCGGCGAGGCGGCGCGCGCCTACGTCGAGCGGGCGACCATCGACGCCATGGCCGGCACCGTGGCGGGCCTCGTCACCATGCCCATGAACAAGGAGGCCACGCAACTCACCGACCCCGGGTTCGTCGGCCACACCGAGTTCATCGCCGGGCTGTGCGGGGTGGACAAGGTGTCGATGATGCTGACGGCCGCAACGCCCCACGGTTCCCTCGCCGTCACCCATGTCAGCACTCACTGCTCGCTGGCGGAGGCCATCCGCCGGGTCACCACGGCCCGGGTGCTGGACGTCGTCCACCTGACCCACGAGGTGCTGCGCCGCTTCCTCGACGCCCCGCGGATCGCCGTGTGCGGGCTGAACCCGCACGCCGGCGAGCACGGCCTGTTCGGCCGGGAGGACATCGAGCAGATCGCGCCGGCCATCGCCGCGGCCGCGGGCGAGGGCCTCGATGTCAGCGGGCCGCACCCCGCCGACACGGTGTTCTTCCAGGCTGTCCACCGCGGCCGGTACGACGCAATCGTGTGCATGTACCACGACCAGGGGCACGGGCCGATGAAGCTGCTGGCATTCGACTCCGGCGTCAACGTCACCCTCGGCCTGCCCATCGTGCGCACGTCGGTGGACCACGGCACGGCGTTCGACATCGCCTGGACCGGCCAGGCCTTCACCGACTCGCTGCGCCACGCCCTCGCCTACGCCCGCCGACTCACCGCCGGGACGGGCAGCGGCGCCGGCAGGTCGTGACAGTCTGACTGACAACTGTTAGGGTGCCCGCCATGACGCTGGGGACCGTCCGCCACCATGTCCGCATCGCCCGCCCGGCCAACGAGGTCTGGGCCCGGGTGGGCGACGCCGCCGCGCTGCACACCTGGTTCCCGGGGATCACCGACTGCCACGTGGAGGGCACGTCGCGCACGATCACGCTGGGCACGGGGATGCAGATGCCGGAGGAGATCATCACCCACGATCACCTCCTGCGCCGCTTCCAGTACCGCATCGCCACGCCGATCTTCCAGTTCCACCGCGGCACCATCGACGTGCTCGACATGGGTGACGGCACGAGCGTGGTCGTCTACACCACCGAGGCCGATCCGCGGACGATGGCGCTGGCCATCGGCGGTGGCACGGCGGGCGCGCTGGACGAACTGAAACGCCAACTCGAGCCGAACGAGGGAGCCGCCTGATGGGCCGCAAGATCCTGTTCATCACCACCGACCAGCAGCGCTACGACACGCTCGGCTGCAACGGTGGCACGGTCGCCCGCACGCCGGTGATCGACGGGTTGGCCGCCGGGGGCCGCCGCTACGAGCGCGCCCATCCGCAGAGCGTCGTGTGCATGCCGTCGCGGAGCACGATCATCACCGGCCAGCACCCCAGCACGCACGGCGTGTGGATGAATGGTGTCGCCCTCCCCGCCGATGCCCCCTCCGTGGCCGAGGTGCTGCGCGAGGCCGGCTACCGCACGGCGCTGATCGGCAAGCCCCACTTCGAGCCGTTCCTCGACCCGTTCGCCCGCTTCGCCGAGAACCGCTTCGCCCGCGAAGGCATGCCCGTGCCACACCGCGGCTTCGAGCACTTCGAGGCCGCCACCCACGGCGGGCAGGGCTTCCTGCACTACGCCCGCTGGCTGGCCGCCAACCATCCGGAGGCCGTCGGCATGTTCTACCCGGTGCTGGACATGGCCCTGGAAGTGAACGCGATGGGCGGCGGCCAGACCGGCGCACCCCAGGCGTGGGACAACGCCATCCCGAAGGAGTGGTACCACACGGACTGGGTGGCGGACCGGACGATTGCCTGGCTGGATTCGCTGGACGCCGACGACGACTGGTTCTGCTGGATGAGCTTCCCCGACCCGCACCACCCGTGGGACCCGCCGCGCAGCGAGATCGGCCGGATCGACTGGCGTGATGTGCCGCTGCCCGCCGGCTACCAGGAGGACGGCGCGGCTCGTGAGGCCGTGCTGGACGGCAAGCCCCGCCACTGGCGGGCCTGGTACGACGGCCGCCTGGTGAGCAACTACGAGGCCCCGCTGAACTGGGTTCCCGCCCAGATGACGGCGGACCAGGTGCGCGAGGTCAACGCACTCAACGCCGTGGAGTGCGAACTGATCGACGAGGCGCTCGGCCGGGTGATGGCCGCCATTGCCGCCCGCCGCTGGGACGACGACGTGGACGTCATCTTCACCACCGACCACGGCGAGTTCCAGGGCGACTTCGGTCTGCTGTTCAAGGGCCCGTACCACGTGGACTCGCTGATGCGCCTGCCGCTGATCTGGCGGCCTGCCCCGTCCACCGCCGCCAGCCCGGCCACCATCACCCGTCCCGTCGGCCTCGTCGATCTGGCGCCGACGTTCTGCACCATCGCCGGCCTGTCGGCGCCGGAGTGGATGGAGGGTCACTCGCTGCCCGTCGACGACGGCGACGCCGATGCCCGCGGCTTCGAGCGCGTGCTGACCGAGTGGGACAGCGCCCTGTTCGGCGTGGACGTGCACCTGCGCACCATCACACGTGACGGCTGGGTGTGCACTGCGTACCTGCCCGGCTACAGCCATGACGGCACCGAGGGCGAGTTGTACTCGCTGGTGGACGACCCACTGCAGCAGGTGAACCGGTGGGACGACCCGGCCGTGGCCTCGCTGAAGTCGGACCTCCTCGCCGACCTGTGGGATCACCAGCCGGTGCAGCAGCGCCCACTGCGGCGCATCGAGTCGCCCGTCTGAGCGGCCCGTTCAGCCGCCGCTGGCGGCGCGGGGCGGCGGGTCCTGGTGGCCTGGCACGGCGCGCAGCGGCGCCACCGCTGCCGGCGGTGCGGCCCGGCGCAGCCGACGCCGGTCCGAGGGCACGGCCAGCAGCCAGAGCAGCAGCACGCTGAGCAGTTCCGGCAGGTGGGTGGTCTCGTTCACCAGCGGCACGTGTCCGGTGGCGATGTCGATCAGCGCGGTGAGGGCCAGCGCCCCGGCGAGCACGAAGGCGACCGGCAGCATCGTGCGCGCTCGCGCCGGGCGGACCACCACCACGAGGAGGCCCACCGCGTAGGCGACGCTGAAGGCGCCCAGGTGGCGGGCGGCGTGGACCGACGTGTCGGACTCCTTCCCCAGCACCAGGGCTCGCAACGAGAAGACGATCACCTCGAGGGCCACGACGGCCAGCAGGACGCGGGCAATGCCCAACGAGGCTGCGCGGTCGGCGATGGCGTTCCGGTGGGTGACCGGCGCGGCAAGGTCGGGCATGTGCGGGGCGGCGGCCAGGACCGGCGCGGCCGAGCGGCTGAACTCGGCGAAGGCCCGGCAGGAGGGACAGGTGGCAAGATGGGCATCGAGGAGGCGCGGCTCCACCCCGGGGTCCTCGCCGTCGGCGAGCGCCGAGATGGCCAGTTGCCACCGCTCACATGCCATGTCCATCCAGTCGTCGGTTGCCGGGGCGGAGTTCCCACCGATCGCGTGTCGCCGGGTTTCGTCAGGCATGATAAAGGCGTGGACGTCGTCGACCCCCTGCGCCGCTACGCCGAAGCCGCCTGTGAGGGCGACGATGTGGCCGTCGCCGCGCTGGTTCGCGCCACCCAGCCGGCCGTGTGGCGGCTGTGCAGCGCGCTCGGCTCCGGCGACAATGTCGACGATCTGGTGCAGGACACCTACCTGAGGGCGCTGCGGGCGTTGCCGGGCTATCGCTTCGAGTCGCCGGTGCAGGTGTGGATCCTCTCGATCGCCCGGCGGGTGTGCGCGGACGACATCCGCCGGCGGTCCCGCCGCCGCCGCCTGATGGACCGGATGAGCCGCTACTCGCAGGAAGCTGTCGCCCATCACGAGGACGCGTCCATGGACGAGTTGCTCGACGCGCTCGAGCCGGAACGCCGCGACGCGTTCGTGCTCACCCAGGTGCTGGGCCTCAGCTACCAGGAGGCCGCTGAGGTGATGGAGTGCCCCATCGGCACGGTCCGCTCCCGCGTCGCCCGCGCCCGGATGGACCTGGCGGGCATGTTGGAGCAGGCGCTCGCCCAGTAGGCACGTCGCGACTTCGACACCGAACCGACATCTCCCCGCGGGAACCGGGCGCGCGCCTCCCACCGTCGAAGGCATGACGGCGTGAACACCCGTCGAGTTCATTGACACGACCATTCGAGACTCGGGGGAGGATTCGATGAGAACCAACTACCTGGCCTGCTTCGGCGCGCTCACGCTGCTGATGACGGCCTGCGCAGACGACCAACAGTCGTCCTCGTCGCCGGACCGGATGCCGGTGCCGGTGGCGACGGACGGCCCGACGGCCGAGACCTATGCGGTGATGGAGGCTGCGACCGAGGCCACTGCGGCCCGCGTGCCGGAGATCAACCCGGTCACGGACCCGGCAGTGGATGCGTTGTCGACGTTTGCCATCGACGTGGACACCGGGTCGTACACGCGGACCCGGGCGATGCTGGACGCCGGGTACCTCCCGAGCCCCGACGAGGTGCGGACGGAGGAGTTCGTCAACGCGTTCGAACAGGACTACGCGCAACCGGCGGACGGTCCGTTCGCCGTGTCGGTCGACGGCACGGCGGTGCCCTTCCTGGATGACGGCACCGTGGTCCTGCGGGTCGGGGTGCAGGGGATGGAGATCGACGACAGCGCCCGGCGCGACGCCAACCTGACGTTCGTCATCGACGTCAGCGGTTCGATGGGCGAGTTCGGCAAGCTCGACGCGGTGAAGCCGGCGCTGGACGCGCTGGTGGAATCGTTGCGGCCCACCGACCGGGTGGCGATCGTGGTCTACTCGGACGAGACCCGCGTGGTGCTGGACCCGACCCGGGTGGAGCGGCGCCAGGACATCATGGACGCGATCTACCGGCTGGAGACGGAGGGGGCGACCTCCGTCGAGGGCGGTCTGACCCTCGGATACTCGGTGGCCCGCGAGTCCTACGACCCGGAGCGGATCAACCGGGTGATCCTGCTGTCCGACGGTGTGGCCAACGTCGGTGCCACCGGGTCGGCGGCCATCCTGGAGATCATCGGCGATGGGGCCCGCGACGGCATCGATCTGGTCACCGTCGGCTTCGGCCTCGGCGAGTACAACGACACGCTGATGGAGCAGTTGGCCGACAAGGGCGACGGCTTCTACGCCTATGTCGACGGCCAGGCGGAGGCCGTCCGCCTGTTCAGCCATGACCTCACGGGCACGCTCCAGGTCATCGGGCGGGACGCCAAGATCCAGGTCGAGTTCAACCCGGCGACGGTGGCCACCTACCGGCTGCTCGGCTTCGAGAACCGCCAGATCGCCGACCGCGACTTCCGCGACGACAGCGTGGACGGCGGTGAGGTCGGCGCCGGGCACACGGTGACGGCGCTCTACGAAGTGCGGCTGGTGGACGGGTTCGACGCCGACGCCGACCCGACTGCGTGGGTCGCCCGCGCGACGCTGCGCTGGCTGCACCCGGACACCCGCAACCCGAACGAGACCGGGGCCGGCCTGGCGGTCGGTGACATCACCCGCTCGTTGGCCGAGGCCCCTCCCCGCCTGGTGCAGGACATCCTGGTGGCGTCGTTCGCCGAGACGTTGCGAGGCAACGGTTGGAGCGGCCGGGTCGGCCTGGCTGCCGTGGCGGAGGATGCGCTCACGCTGTCCGAGCGCCTCGACGACCCTGCCCTGGCCGAGCTCGCCTCACTGGTGACGGCGGCGGCCCGGCTGCTCGGCTGACGCTCTCCGCTGGGCGGGCGGCGACGCCCGCTCAGCGGAACGTCAGGCCCTCGAACGTGCCGCTGTTGCGCCACTGGTCGAGGTACTGCCAGAACGCCACAGGCCCCATCGGGTAGCCGCTGCCGTTCAGCCGCTGCTTGGGGCCGATCTCGCCGCCCTCGTTGTTGTAGTAGCCGGGGGTGCATTCCGGGTTGCCGATGAACGCCCGCACATGGCTCTGCAGGAGCGTGATCCAGTCCTGCTCGGCCTGCTCGGTGACCTCGACCTCCGTGCTGCCGCCGGCGAGGGCGTGGTTGACGATCATCGCGATCGTCGTGCCGGCCTCGGTGAGGTTCTGGGTGATGTTGGAGATCAGGTTGGCGCCCTGGTTGGGGCCGACCACGAACAGGTTGGGGAAGCCGTGCACGTGCATGCCGTGCAGGGAGCGCATCCCCTCTTCCCAGTGTTCGCTGAGGGTCTCGCCGTCGCGGCCGACCGTCTCGAACCCGGATCGACGGGCGAAGGAGGTGCCGACCTCGAAGCCGGAGGCGTAGATCAGCAGGTCCACCTCGTAGTGCTGCCCGTCCACCCAGACGCCGGTCTCGTCGATCCGCTCCACGCCCTTGCCACTGGTGTCCACCAGGTGCACGTTGGGCAGGTTGTAGGTCTGCAGGTACTCGTCGTGGAAGCAGGGGCGCTTGCACAGCTGGCGGTACCACGGCTTCAGCGCCTCGGCGGTGGCCGGGTCACCCACGATGGTGTCCACCCGGGCGCGGATCTCCTCCATCTTCTCGTCGTCGGAGTCCTCGTACGCCTTCAGCATCATCTCCGGCCCGAAGCTGGCGCTGGTGGCGCCGCTTTCCGGGTCGGCCTGCATCATCGAGATGACCCGGTCGCGGATCCGCTTGGAGATGTCCGTCCAACCGTCGTGGACGAGGTCCTCCTCGGCGAAGCCGCCGGTCTGCAAGGTGGCGAAGTTGGTCAGCCACTTCTGCTGCCAGCCGGGGCCGAGCGAGGCGTACCACTCCGGGTCGATCGGGTGGTTGTTGCGCACGTCGATGCTGGACGGGGTGCGCTGGAAGACGTAGAGCTCCTTCGAGTCGCGGCCGAGCGCGGGGATGCACTGGACGGAGGTGGCGCCGGTGCCGATGATGCCGACCCGCTTGTCCGCCAGGTTGGCGAGCGGCGCGCCAGCCGGGTCGCCGCCGGTGTAGCCGTAGTCCCACCGGCTGGTGTGGAAGCTGTGGCCCTGGTAGCTCTCGATGCCGGGGATGCCGGGCAGCTTCGGCCGGTGCAGCGGCCCGGTGCCCATGGCCACGAAGCGGGCGCGGATGGCGTCGCCGCGGTCGGTGTGGATGATCCACCGGTCGGCCTCGTCGTCCCACCGCAACTCCGTGACGTTGGTGGAGAAGACGGCCTTGTCGTACAGGCCGAACGTGCGGGCGATCCGCTGGGCGTGGCCCTGGATCTCCGGCGCGAAGACGTACTTCATGCTGGGCATGTGGCCGGTTTCCTCCAGCAGGGGGAGGTAGACCATCGCTGCGGTGTCGCACATCGCGCCCGGGTAGCGGTTCCAGTACCACGCCCCGCCGAAGTCGCCGCCGCCCTCGATGATGCGGATGTCGGTGATCCCCGCCTGCACCATCCGGGCCCCACAGGTGAGGCCGGAGAACCCGCCGCCGATGAACGCGAACGTGACCTCGTCGGTGATCGGGTCGCGCTCGACCCGGGGTGTGTACGGGTCGTCGAGCAGGTGGGAGAACTGGCCCACGGGCTCCAGGTACTGCTCGTTGCCGTCGGGCCGGATCCGCTTGTCGCGTTCCTCCCGGTACTTGGCCCGCAGCGCCTCGTGATCGATGGTGTCGGTCATGGTCGCAACCCCCTCGTGACGCAGGCGAGCGTACGCGGCCGTCGCCGGTCACCTCGGGTCGGCGGTACCGGTCACTGTGTGCTGAGGCTGGCGCGGAACTCGCCGTCGGCGATGAGGGCGAGCACTTCCGGCGGCGGCTCGCTGAGGCGTTCCAAGGTGACGCTGTGGATCACCGCGGTGCACGGGAAGTGGTGCGGATACGGCCCGACGGGCGCACCGGTGTCGACGCCGACGTCGAACGTCTCGCCGCTCATCGAGAACACCACCGGCACGGTGCGGTCGAGCCGGACGGAACCGACAGCCAGGCCGTCCACGTGCAGCACGGCCTCGCCGCCGCCGCCGAACCCTCCGTCGTAGGCGAACGCGACCGCGAGGTGGTGCCGTCCGTCCTCGAGCGATGCCGGAGCCTCCACCCGGCTGTGGACCTTGCCGAAGAGGTTGTAGTGGTACACGGGGCGGCCGTCGTCGTCCAGGTAGAGCGACCACCCGGCCATGTTGCCGCCCTGGCAGGCGATGACGCCCCTCGCGCCGCCCCGCGGCACGTCGAGCGTCGCGGTGATGCGGAACGAGCAGTTCTTGAGGTTCACCACGACGGGCTCGGGGATGCGGACATGGTGGGTGGTGTAGGTCATCCGGCTCAGCCTGCCGAGCGCGGTCGGCACGGCCAGTTCGCCGCCACGACGTGAGCCTGCGTCGCGGAGCGGGTACACACCGTTGCGCAGCGCCTCCGCGTCGAAGACCCGCTGGAGCTCGGCCAGCCTGTCGGGGTGCTGGGCGGCGAGATCCACCGCCTGGGAGAAGTCGTTGCGGATGTCGTACAGCTCCCACCGCTCCTGCGGGCCGTCGAACTCCAGGCCCTGCATGCGGATCCACGGCACCCGGCCGTGGAAGCAGGAGGCCATCCAGCCGTCGTGGTAGATCGCCCGGTTGCCGAGGATCTCGAAGTACTGGGTGGTGTGGGTGCTGGGGGCGGCGGCGTCATCGAAGGTGGGCGCCATCGACGTGCCGTCGAACGGCATCTGATCGATGCCGTTGAAGCGGGCAGGTGGGGTGATCCCGGCCACGTCGTAGATGGTGGGCGCCAGGTCGACCACATGGTGGAACTGGCTTCGCAGGCCGCCCCGGTCGGTGATCCGCTCCGGCCAGCTGACCGCCATCGCGTTGCGGGTTCCGCCGAAGTGGGAGGCCACCTGCTTCATCCACTGGAACGGCGAGTCGAGCGCCCAGGCCCAGCCGACGTTGTAGTGGTTCTCGCAGCGGGCGGTGCCGAAGTCGTCGATGTGCTCCAGCAGCCACTCGGGGTCCTCGTGCACCCCGTTCTGGAAGCTGGGCGCACTCCACGCGCCGTGGACGGTGCCTTCGGCCGACGCACCGTTGTCGCCGGTGAGGTAGATGACCAGCGTGTCGTCCCACAGGCCGTCGGCGACCAGCGCGTCGAGCACGCGCCCGATCTGGGCGTCGGTGTGGGCCAGGAAGCCGGCGAAGACCTCCATCAGGCGGGCGGCCACGGGGCGGTAGCGCTCCGGGTAGTCCTCCCAGGCCGGCACCTGCTCGGGCCGACCGGTCAGTGCCGTCGCCGGCGGGATGACGCCCAGCTCCAGCTGGCGCCGGTAGATCTCCTCGCGGAGCGCGTCCCACCCGGCGTCGAACCGGCCGCGGAAGCGGTCGCTCCACTCGGGGGCGACGTGGTGGGGGCAGTGCATCGCCCCGGTCGCCAGGTAGGCGAAGAAGGGTGCGTCGGGGCGGGTGGCCCGGTGGGTGCGGATCCAGTCGATGGTCTGGTCGGCCAGGTCCTCCGTGAGGTGGTAGCCGGGGCGGCCGAGATACGGCATCACCGGGCGGGTCTGGTCGAACACCGCCGGCTCCCACTGCGACGCCTCGGCGTTGATGATGCCGTAGAAGCGGTCGAAGCCG
The DNA here is from genome assembly GCA_020637295.1 of Acidimicrobiaceae bacterium. Taxonomy (GTDB): domain Bacteria; phylum Actinomycetota; class Acidimicrobiia; order Acidimicrobiales; family Ilumatobacteraceae; genus UBA668. The sequence goes on from JACJWF010000009.1 coordinate 133,237, forward strand.
AGGCCGGTCGGCCAGCGGTCGAACGGGCCGGACGGGCCTTGCTCCCACACCGGGGTGAGGTGCCACTTGCCGAAGCACCCCGTGGCGTAGCCGTTGGCCCGCAGCACCTGGGCGACGGTGGCCGCCTCGGGCGGGATGACGCTGTCGTAGCCGGGGAAGGAGTTGGCGATCTCCGGGATGCCCCCGCAGTGCACGGCGTGGTGGTTGCGCCCGGTCAGGAGCGCGGCCCGGGTGGGGGAGCACAGGGCGGTGGTGTGGAACTGGTTGTAGCGCAGCCCGGCCGCGGCGACGCGGTCGAGTGCGGGTGTGGGGACCGGCCCGCCGAACGTGGAGCACGTGCCGAAGCCGACGTCGTCGAGCATCACGAGCAGCACGTTGGGGGCGCGGTCGGGTGCCGCGGCGCTGCGCAGTGGGCGGCCCTCGGCGTCCGGGAGGAGCCGGGCGATCGTGCCGGCGAACGGCGTGGTCGGTCGAGGCAGCCCGTGCCCCGCGCCGGCGCCCGGTTGGCCGGTCACCCGGTCTCCGGCAGATCAAAGAGGGCGAGGATCGCGGCAACCTGCTCGGCGGTTCCGCCGCTGACGGTGGCCGCGCCGCTGTCCAGCAGCGTGGCGAGGCCGCCGCCGGTCAGCAGTCCCGCCCACGATGCCGCGTCGGTTTCCAAGGTGAGGGCGGCGGCCGTGCCGTCCGTGGCAACGGCCACGCAGTTGCGGACGTGAAGGCCGGCGGTTCCCCACCGAGCGACGACGAGCCGGAGATGGGCGTCCACGCCCACCGCCGCGTCGGGGTCCAGCAGGACGCGCAGGGTGTTGAGCACCGCCAAGGGGTCACGCTCGATCTCCGCGCGGCGCAGGCGGTGCGTCCGGAAGCGGGCGAGGGGCGTCACCCCCTCCAGGTCCCGGGCGCGGGTGATGCACCAGTTGCGGATGTTGGCCGCCGGCGTCTGTTGGCCGATGGCCCGCAGCACACCCGCCAGGCGGCGCCGGTCTGCGTCGGCCTCCTCGTCCTCGGACGAGGGGGCGGTGACCAGCCACGTGGCCATCTCGGCTGCCCAGCGCAGGTCGTCGTCGGCGACTGCCTGCTCCACCCTGGTCACCACGTCGGCACGGCCACCGAAGCCGGCGATCAACTTCGCGGCCCGCTCGGCCGGCGGCGCCGGGAACAACTTGGCGGGGTCGCCGTCGAACCAGCCGCGCAGCCCGTTGTGGATCTGACGGACATGGTGCTCGGCGACGCCGTAGCGCTCGCTGGTCAGGTAGTCGTCGTCGTAGAAGTCGGGCAGGCGGACGCGACCGACCAGCTCGTCCACCGTCCATCCGCGGTTGATGCCGCGGACGGTCTGGTCCCACAGGAACTGGACGGCATCGCGCGACCGGCGTGCCCGGCGGGCGATCTCCGCGGCACCGCTGATCGGTGGGCCGTGTGTGCCGACGAGGTGCTCCGCGCCGAGCGACAGGGCGTGGTCCATGCCGTGCAGCAGCACGCGCGGGTCGCGGTACTCCTCGCCGCGGATGGCGAACACGTTGAACAGTGCCGGCCAGAACAGGTTGTGCACGCACACCCCGAGGTCGGGGAACCAGAGCGTGACGGAGTCGTCGGCGTCGCTGGGGGCCGGTGTCACCTCCATGCGCAGACCGGCGACGCGGAGGCTGGTGGCGGCGGCGAACGTGCGGTCCGGCTCCACGAAGCCGTTCGTGTACGGCGCGTGGGCGGGGTTGCGGAACCAGAGGCCGAGCCCGACGTGTACCAGCGCATCGGGGCCGTCCGCGGGCATCGCCACGCCGAACTGCTCCACCAGGCCGCGGGAGTACGCCGGCCCGATCTCGTTCGTGACGCGGCGGAGGTTGGTGACGATGCGTTCGTGCCCGTACACCGGCAGGCTGTGGCCGGCGTCGTCGATGGCCGCCTGTGTGCCGCTGACGTAGTGGAAGTGGGTGTAGACGACGGCGGCGAGCGGGGCCGAGGTGACCTCCCGCAGGCGGGCCAGCGCGGCGCGCATCTCCTCGTTGCTCTCGCCCGTGTCGATGGCGATGATGCCGTCGGGGCCTTCGATGAACGTCTGGTTGGACAGGCCGTTGCCCACCAGCGTCCACACGCCTGGGCGCACCGTGTACCACTCGGGACGGATGACCTGGCCGTGGGCGAGGTGGTCGACGTGGGCGACCCCACCGTTGGCGGCCGCGCCGGTACACGCCGGTGACGGGTCGAAGCTGCGGATGTGTCCCACGGGAGCCCCCTTCTCGTTGGTCGGGGAGGAGCGTAGGCGACGCATCCGGGAGTGACGTGTGCCACACTCTTGCGCCATGCGGAACAACATCGGGGCGATCCTCGCCAAGCGCACGCTCATGAACCCGACCAACGAGGCCCTGTTCGACGTGGCCGCGGACCGGCGCTTCACCTACACCGAGCTGAACGACCGGACCAATCAGGTGGCACACGCGCTGCTCGCCTCCGGCGTGCAGAAGGGCGACCGGGTGGCCCTCCTGATGATGAACTCCCACGAGTTCGTCACCAGCTTCTTCGCCGTCGCCAAGGTCGGCGCGGTGATCGTGCCGCTCAACTGGCGGCTGGTCCCCGACGAGCTGGAGTTCATCGTCAAGGACGCCGGCTGCACGTTGATGATCGCCGGAGGTGAGTTCGCCGCCGCGGTGCAGGAGTTGCAGTCCCGCGGCGACCGCACGGACGTGCGCACCTGGGTGCACGTCGGCGATGCGGCGGCGCGGCCATCGTTCGCCCTCCAGTTCGACGAGTGGGTGGACGGTCAGAGCACGGAAGAGCCGCCGCTGACGGCCTGGAACGACGACCTGCTCTACATCATGTACACCTCCGGCACGACGGGCCTGCCGAAGGGCGTGATGCACACGCACGACACCCAGATGGCGGCGCTGTACACGCTGAACGCGACGGCGGACTACCGCATCGGCGACCGGTACCTCAACCCGATGCCGCTGTTCCACGTGGGCGCACTCACCCCGGCCATCACCACGGCGTACCGCGGCCTGGCCCAGATCCTGATGCGGGCGTTCGACCCGGTGAAGGTGTGGGAGCTCGTCCGCGACGAGAAGGTCAACAGCTCGCTGCTGGTGCCGGCGATGCTCGGGGCGATGCGGATGGTCTACGACCCGTCCGTGCACGACCACTCCAGTGTGCGCTGGTTCCTCAGTGGGGCGGCGCCGGTGCCCAAGGCGCTGATCGAGGCCTACGCGGAGATGGGCATCGAGATCCACCAGGTGTATGGCCTGACGGAGACGTGCGGCCCGGCCTGCCTCACCACGCCGGAAGACGCCCTGCGCAAGGCGGGCTCCACCGGCAAGGCGTTCTTCCACACCGACGTGATGGTGATGCGCCCCGATGGCACCGAGTGCGACGTGGACGAGGCCGGCGAAGTCGTCATCGCCGGCGACCACATCATGACCGGCTACTGGAACCGCCCCGAGGCCACGGCCGACGCCATCCGCGACGGCTGGTTCCACTCCGGCGACGTGGCGGTGCGCGACGACGAGGGGTTCATCTGGATCCGCGACCGCCTGAAGGACATGATCATCTCCGGCGGCGAGAACGTGTACCCGGCGGAGGTGGAGAACGTCATCCTCACCCACCCGGGCGTGGCGGACGTGGCGGTCATCGGTGTGCCGTCGGAGAAGTGGGGCGAGTCGCCGCTGGCCATCGTGGTGAAGAAGGACCCGGACCTCGAGGAGCGGGCCATCATCGAGCACTGCGATGGCAAGCTGGCCCGCTACAAGATGCCGACGGCCGTGCGGTTCGTGGACGTGGTGCCGCGCAACGCCAGCGGCAAGGCGCTGAAGCGGGAGCTGCGCCTCCAGTTCCCCGAGCTGTAGCCACATGACCGTCCGCGCCACCGTCGCCGAGGCGTTGGCGCGCCTGGACGCCGCTGCAGCGCTGGGCGCGGTGGTGGCACGGGACGACGCCGCCGCCCTGTCGCAGGCCGACGCGCTGGACGGGCTGCCCGAGGACGCCCGGCGGTTGCCGCTGTTCGGCCGGGCCATCACCGTGAAGGACTGGATCGACGTCGCCGGCCTGCCCTGCGAGGGCGAGTCCGCGGAACGGACGGGTCGGGTCCCGTCGAGGGATGCCACCGCGGTGGCCCGGCTGCGTGCCGCCGGCGCGGTCGTGGTGGCGAAGACCCAGCCCGGTGCGGACCATCCGATCCACGGCCGCTGCCACCACCCCGTGGACCCGCTGCGGACTCCTGGCGCGTCGTCCAGCGGTGAGGCCGCGCTCGTCGGCGGCGGTGCCTCACAGCTGGGGCTGGGCAGCGATTCCGGCGGCAGCATCCGCCTCCCGGCCGCGTGGTGCGGGGCCGTCGGGGTGAAGCCGTCGGCGGGCCTGGTGCCGACGACGGGGCACTTCCCCCGGGTGGGCGACCGGGTGGACGGGCGGACAGTGATCGGCCCGCTGACCCGGTCGGTGGCCGATGCTGTCACAGCACTGCGGGTGATCGCCGGGCCGGACGGCGTGGACGCCGGCTGCATGCCGGTGCCGCTCGGCGATCCTGCGTTGGTCCACATCGACGGCCTGCGGGTCGCCGTGTTCCTCGGCGACGGCGGATGGGCGCCGGCGCCGTCGACCTGCGCCGCGGTCGAACGCGCTGCATCACTGCTGGCCGACGCCGGCGCGCTGGTGATGGCGGAGGCCCTGCCGGCCCATCTGGCCGAGTCCTTCGACATCACCACCCGTTACTGGCGCCGCGCCGGGCACGACCCGTCGCTGACCGGGGTGGACGTGGACCTTCAGCTGCGCGACTGGGACCGCTTCGCCGGACGCATGCTGCGGGCGTCGGCTGCGTTCGACGTGGTGGTCGGCCCGGCCGTGGCCGACGTCGCACCGCATCACCGTCCGCTGGACGGCGAGGACTTCGTGTTCACCCTGCCGTGGAGCCTCGCCGGCTGGGCCGCCGTCAGCCTTCCCGCCGGTGTCGACGCCGCCACCGGCCTGCCCCTCGCCGTCCAGATCGCCGCCCCGCGGTGGCACGACCACGTGGCCCTCGCCGTCGCCGCCCACCTCGAACCCCAAGTTGGCGGTGAGGTGCGGCAGGACCGCCACTGAACGCCAACTTGGAGAGGGGGGAGGGTCAGAGGGTGGTTTCCTTGACGAGGGCGCCGGTGCGATCGAAGGTGCGCCACACCCCGGTCTGGACGCCGTCCGTGAACGAACCGGTGCGCATCAGCGAGCCGTCGCGCCGCCAGAACGACCACTCGCCGTGCATCTCGCCGGCGCGCAGCCGGCCCTTGTGCGCCAGGCGGCCGTTGTCGTAGAAGCGGCGGGCGACGTTCTTCTTGGGCGGTTGCGCGTTCTCCACCTCCACCCGTGCGGCCACCAGCTTGCGGAGGAGCGCGACGGGGAGGGGCCGGTCGTTGGGGAAGCGCAGCGTGCCGGCGTCCCATTCGTAGCCGTCGAGGTCGGCGGCGGCGAGGCGGCCGACGGTGTCGCCGCTGTGGGGGAAGTAGGAGCAGTGGTGCACGAAACCGGCGAACCCGGCCAGCACGGTGCCGTCCACCCGGAAGCCGGGCATGCCGTAGCTGATGCAGGCTTCGGCGTCGGGCAGCAGCCGGCGGAGGCGCTCCGCCACGACCTCCAGCGTCCGGCGCTGCGGCTCGGGCTGGGCGGCGAGGTACTCGGCGAAGGCAGGCTCGGTCACGGCGCGGGACTGTACTCCGGCTCGTTCGCCCCAGGCCCCCGGCGCATACGGTGACGCCGTGGCGGAGTCGTCGGTTCCTGGGTTCACCCGCAAGCACCTGTTCCTCGTGTTGTCGGCGCTGATGCTGGCGGTCTTCCTCTCCACGATGGAGACCTCGATCATCTCCACCGCGCTGCCCACGATCGCCGGCGACTTCAACGCCTTCGAGAGCTTCGCCTGGGTCGGCACCGCCTACATCGTCACCTCGGCCATCGGCACGCCCCTCCTGGGCAAGCTCTCCGATCTCTACGGCCGGCGGCTGATCTTCCAGACGACCATGGCGACGTTCGTGGTCGGGTCATTGCTCTGCGGCATCAAGATCTCGATGGGCTGGCTGATCGCGTTCCGTGCCCTCCAGGGCTTCGGCGGCGGTGGCATCCAGGCGCTGGCGTTCGCGATCCTCGGCGACATCCTCCCGCCCCGCCAGCGCGGCAAGTACATCGGCTACTTCACGCTGTCGTTCGTGGGCGCCGCGCTGCTCGGCCCGCTGATCGGCGGGTTCATCATCGACCACTTCAGCTGGCAGTGGATCTTCTGGCTGAACGTGCCGCTCGGCATCATCGTCACGATCATGTGCCACTTCGCCCTGCGGCTGCCGTTCCGCCGTCGCCAGGCCAGGCTGGACGTGCGTGGCGCCGTCCTCCTCTCCGTCTCCATCGCCTGCCTGATGATCGGCCTGGAGGAAGGCCGCAAGGGCTGGACCCACACCGACGTGCTGATCCTGTTCGCCGTGGCAGTGGTCGGCCTGGTGGCCTTCATCCTCGTGGAGCAGCGTGTCGACGAGCCGATGATCCCGCTGCGCCTGTTCGGCAACAAGGTCGTCCTCTACTGCATCCTGCTGGGCATGTGCGCCGGCGTCGCCACCTATGGCGCCGGGCAGTTCCTGCCCCTCTACTTCCAGGACTCGCTGTTCTGGTCGCCCACCGCGTCCGGTCTGGCGATGGCGCCGCAGATGGCCGGGGTCAGCCTGGCGACCTTCGGCATCGGCCGGCTGATCGCCCGCACCGGCAAGTACAAGGCCTACCCGATCGCCGGAACCATGGTGGGCACCGTCGGCCTGCTGTCCGTGGCGCAGATCGACGGCTCCACGACCTACGTCTGGTTGCTGCTGCCGATGATGGCCATGGGCTTCGGTGCCGCCTCGGTGTTCACCACCACCTCGATCGCCAGCCAGAACGCCGTGGAGTTCACCGACCTCGGCGTCGTGACCTCCACGGTGATGTTCTTCCGCTCCCTCGGCGGCTCCTTCGGCCTCGCCGCCTTCGGCACCATCCTCAATTCGACCATCCGCAGTGAGATCCCCAAGCGGGTGAACGTGGCCGCTGCCGAGGCCGCCAGCCTCATCCGGGCCCCCGGCCAGATCAAGCTCCTCGACCCGGTCAGCCGCCAGGCGGTGGTGGACAGCGTGGCCCTGGGTGTCAGCCGGATCTACTGGGTCTGCGGTGGTGTGATGGCGGTGGGCATCCTCTTTGCCCTCCTGCTGCCCGAGCTGCCGTTGCGGCTGCGGGCGGGCCTGTCCGAGGCGATGGAGCAGTCCGCCCCGGCGCACTGACCCGTCAGCGGGACCGTCCGGCCGCGTGCCGTCCGGCCCGCCGGCCCCACCAGGAGCCGGGCCCCAGGCTCATCCCGCTGGCGTACTCGCTGCCCTGCAGCGGGAAGTGGGCGGCGCACGCGCCGACGGCGTACAGCCCGTCGACCGTGGCGCCGTCGTCGGCCTGCACCCGGCCGTCCACGTCGGTGGCCAGCCCGCCGAGCGCGATGTAGTGGTAGTCGCTGCTGGTGACGGAGATGTCGAAGACGACGAACGGTGGGTGCAGAGGCTTCAGCCAGTCGTGGTACTTGTGGAACGCGTGGTCCTCGCCGTCGGCCACGTCGCGGTTGTACTCGTCCAGGGTGGCCGTCAGCGCGCCGGCGGGGACGCCCAGCCCTTCCTCCATCTCAGCCACCGTCTCGTAGCCGTCGACCAGCTTGTGGGAGCCCTTCTCCGGGTAGGCGAAGATCTCCTCGTCGACGATGAGGAACGCCTGATGGTCCGGCTGGCGCTCCACGAAGTGCGCCAGGCGGCCGTGGTAGGCGTCCTCGGGCACGAACCGCTCCCCACGGTTGTTGACGACGATGCCCTTGATCAGCTCGGCCGGCGGGTAGATCGACGCCGTGGCGATCACCCCGTCCATCCCCCGGGTGGCGCCGCCGACGCTCTGGCCGAGCTGCACCCCGGCCCCGTCGTTGGTGTCGATGCCCAGCGGCTGGCCGTACTTGGCGAAGGTCGGGAAGCTCGCTGCGGTCATCTCGGCGTTGAGGTTGAAGCTGCCGGTGGCCAGCACCACGCCGCCGCGGGCGCGCACCCACACGTCGGTGCCATGCCGGCGGGCGTGCACCCCGACGACGGCGCCGTCGCTGTTGCGGACCAGGCCGACCACCCCGGTGTCGTAGAGGGCGGGGACGCCCTCCCGCTCGAACGTCGCCAGCAGCGCCCTCATGGCCGGGGCGCCGCCGCGTTCCTGCTCGCTGCCCTCGGCCTGGTGCCCTCGCGGCGCCGGTGTGGCGACCTCGCGGAACGGCCAGACCTTCTCGTTGCCGGTGGTCAGCAGCCCGGCGCCGGTGCGCACGGCGACGGCCTTGCCGGTGAACAGGGCCCGCTCGAAGTGGACCCCCTGGGCCTCCAGCCAGTCGAAGTGCTCGACGGCCTGGTCGCAGAAGAGGCGCAGAGCGCCGTCATCGGGCGTCGTGGTGACGGCCCGCATGAACGCGTACATGTTGTCCGGTGAGTCCTCCACGCCGAGGTCGCGCTGCAGCGTGGTGCCGCCGCCCAGGTAGAAGATGCCTTCGCTGGCCGCGCTGGCACCACCCCCGCCGGACGCCCGCTCCAGGACCAGCACCTCGGCGCCGGCCCGGTGGGCCTCCAGCGCGGCGCTGACGCCCGCGGCGCCGAGGCCGACGACGACGACGTCCACCTCGTGATCCCATCCCGGCACACCGTCCGGGCCGATGGCTGCGTCGACGATCCCCACGCCGACATCGTTGCATGTGGAGTCGATCTCAAGAAAGTGATGGCTTGCGAAGGGCGTCCGTGGTGCGGTAGCGATGCGCCGTGAACGAGCCTGCCCCGACCGAATGTCGCCAGCCGCTGCCGCGCAACGTGAAGGTGCTCAGCGCGGTCAGCCTGGCGCAGGACGCCGGCTCCGAGATGCTCTACCCGTTCCTGCCGGCGTTCATCACGGGCGTCCTCGGCGCCCCGGTGGTGGCGGTCGGCGTGGCCGAGGGCGCCGCCGACCTGGCCGCCGCTGGGATGAAACTGGTCTCGGGCCGCAAGGCCCCCGCCGGTCGCCGCCGGCCGTGGATCGCCGCCGGGTACGGCCTTGCGGCGGTCGGCAAGGCCATCGTCGCCGTGGCGTTCGTCTGGCCGGTGGTGCTGCTCGGCCGGGTGGTCGACCGTGTCGGCAAGGGCATCCGTGGCACCCCTCGTGACGCGATGATCGCCGACGCCGTCCCGGCCGCCGACCGGGGGAGGGCGTTCGGATTCCACCGGGCGATGGACACGCTCGGCGCGGTGATCGGCCCGTTGCTCGGCCTGGCGCTCTACCACCTGCTCGACGGGCGGATCCGCTGGGTGCTGCTGGCCGCGCTCGTGCCGGCGGTGCTGAGCGCCTCGCTGGTGTCGCTGGTCCGCGAGCACCGGCGCGAGGACGCGGTCGATGGGCCCGCCACTGCGCCGGCCGCCGCTGCTGCAGCGCCAACTGCGCCGCCCGTCCGGCCGCCGCTGCCGCCCGTGTTCCGGCGGGCGATGATCCCGCTGGCGGCGTTCGCCGTGGTCAACTCCAGCGACGCGTTGCTGCTGCAACGGGCGCACGACCTGGGCGTCGGCCTGTCGTGGGTCGTCGTGGCATACATCCTGTTCAACACGCTGTACGCCGGGCTGGCGTACCCGGCGGGAACGGCCGGCGACCGGTTCGGCCACCGCACGGTCCTGGCGGTCGGTGTCGCCGTCTTCGCCGTCGTCTACCTGGGCCTCGGGCTCAGCACCTCGTCGACGGCCGTGTGGGTCTTCATGCCGCTGTACGGCGCCTATGCCGCCCTCACCGACGGGGTGGCCCGCGCCTGGGTCAGCCAGCTCGCCGGCGACACGGCGCGGTCCTACGCGCTCGGGGTGCACGGCGCGCTGACGGGGGTCGGTGTCCTCGTGGCCGGCCTGTGGGCCGGCCTGGCCTGGGGGCCGGCGGGCCGCCTGCCGCTCACCGTGTCCGGCGCGGTCGCCGCCGTCGTGGCCGTCTGGCTGTTCCTCGGGCGTCGTTCGACACAAACTGTGCAGGGCGACTAGAAAGTGGCGTGACGCGGGCGGGGGTGTCCGCGGACGACACGAGGGGGTTGTCACGTGAGCGGTTCTGACCGGTGGTTCTGCGATTCGACGCCGGGCGAGAAGTACCCGGCCTGGACGAGGGGGAACGCGGCGGACGTGTTCCCGGACCCGTTCAGCCCGCTGGGCAAGGACCTCATCCTCCGCCGGGCGATGAGCCTGGGCCTGCGCGATGCCTACATCCGGATGGGCGCGCTGGACTGGGAGGAGTTCGAGAACCCCGAGGCGCCGGACCTGTTCCAGATGTACGGCGGCTACCCGTACAACCCGCTGTCGCTCACCCGGCTGCTCGGCGCCCGCATGCCCGGCGCCAGCCCGGAGGCCATCGACAAGGCGTTCTTCGACGAGCGCGACGAGGTGCCCCAGTACGTGGAGGAGGCGTGGCACGTGTCGCCGAAGCACGAGGCCGCGCTCGGCGCCACGATGGGGTGGGTGATGTCCACCGACGGCCTGCCCTTCCTGGCCGCCGACAAGGCCCTCGCCGAGCACCTCCGCGACACCCGCCCGGATCTCACCGAGCTGGAGGACTGGGCACTGATCTCCCGCGCCAAGTCGATGCTGCCGCACATCCAGCAGATGTTCGAGAACGCGATGGTCGTCTCGTCGATGGCGTCGATGGGCCCGGGGGCGCTGTCGGCGATCTGCGAAGCCGTCGGCAAGCCGGAGCTGTCCATCGGCCTGCTGGCGGGCATCGACGTGGACTCGTCGGCGCCGTCGCACGCGATGTGGGCGCTGTCCCGTACGGCGCGGGCTTCCGCCGAGGTCACGGCTGCCTTCGATGCCGGCATCGACGGCCTGCTGGACCGTCTGGACGCCGGTTCCGACGGTGCCAAGGCGTTCGCCGCGGGGTTGCGCGACTTCATCGGCACCTACGGCTCCCGCGGGCCGAACGAGTACGACATCCTCGCCGCCTCGTGGGAGGTCAAGCCGCGGGTGGCCTTCGCCGCGATCGACCTGATGCGCAAGTCCGACGACAGCCAGGCCCCGGCCGTGCGCCACGCCGCCTCGGTGGTGGAGAAGGAGCGCGCCGCCGGCGTCATCCGTCAACTGGTGGCCGGCGATGCCGAGACCGCCGGCATGGTCGAGGCCGCACTGACGTCTGCCGGGCTGTTCCTCAGCGGCCGGGAGCGGGCCAAGACCAACGCGATCATGGTGATCGGTGAGGTGCGCATGGCCATCCGCGAGCTCGGCCGGCGGTTCGTCGAGCGGGGTCTCATCCCCACCGTCGAGCACGTCTTCATGCTGACCGGCGACGAGCTGGAGCACTTCCGCCACGACCCGGAGCCGATGAAGGCCACCATCGTCCAGCGCTGGGAGCAGTTCCGCAGCCTCTTCGACTACGAGCCCGTGTTCGTGGTCAACGGGCGGGTGCCGGCGCTCAGCGAGATGACCCGCCGCACGGAGAAGGGGCTGGAGAAGGCCGCCAGCGGCACCGTCCTGAAGGGCGCCGCCGGCTCCGGTGGCACCGCAACCGGCCGTGCCCGCGTGGTGCTGGACCCGGGCGACCCCGAGGGCCTGGAGCCCGGCGACGTGTTGGTGGCGCCGCAGACGGACCCGTCGTGGGTGCCACTGTTCGTGCCGGCCGCCGCCGTGGTGGTCAACGTCGGGGCGATGGGCAGCCACGCGATGATCGTCAGCCGCGAGCTGGGCATCCCCTGTGTGGCCTCCGTCGCCGACGCCACCCACCTGATCCCCGATGGGGCGATGGTGACGGTGGACGGCGCCACCGGCACGGTGACGGTCCACTGACGCGGTCGACGGCCACCGGATCCACACGATGAAGGCGCTCGTCTTCCACGGCCCGCGGGACATCCGCCACGAGGACTACCCGGACCCGTCGCTGACGATCGCCAACGGGGTGCTCCTGCGGGTCGAGGCCGCCAGCATCTGCGGCTCCGACCTGCACATCTACCACGGCGACCGCATCGGCCTCACCGACTACTCGCAGCCGCAGCCGCACTTCTGCGTGGGCCACGAGTTCATCGGTGAGGTCGTGGCCGCCGGGCCGGACGTGTTCACGGTCTCGGTCGGCGACCGTGTGCTGGCCGCCGGCGGGACCGGCTGCGGTGTCTGCGACGCCTGCCGGTCGCGCATCAGTCGTTGCCCGAAGGCCAACGCCTTCGGCCTCAGCACTGCGCTCCAGGGCGGGCAGGCGGAACTGGTGCAGGTGCCCAACGCGGACACCACGCTGCGCCGCATTCCGGAGGGCATCTCCACCGAGCAGGCACTGCTGCTGACCGACGCGCTGGCTACCGCCCACTTCGGCATCGGCCGGGCCGACGTGGCCCCGGGCGACACGGTGGCGGTCGTCGGTCTCGGCCCGATCGGGCTGCTCGGCATCGAGCTGGCCTATGCCCGCGGTGCTGCCCAGGTCATCGCCATCGACCCGGTGGAGGGCCGGCGGGCGCACGCCGCCCACCTCGGCGCGGTGGCGGTGGCGGCCGGCCCCGAGGCCCGGGCGATCGTCCGCGACCTGACCCAGGGCCGGATGGTGGACCGGGTGTTCGAAGCGTCCGGGGCACGCTCGGCGGTGGAGTCCGTGCCCGGGCTGCTGCGGCACGGCGGCACGGCGTCGCTGATCGGCCTGCCCCAGGGCGACACCGCGCTGCCACTGCGCCAACTGCTGTACCGCAACGTCACCCTGCGGGCGGGCGTCGCCCCGGTCACCGAGATGTGGGCGGAACTGTTCCCGCTGGTGGTGCACGGAAGGGTGAAGGGCGAGGGCCTGTTCTCCCACCGCTACCCGCTGGCCGACGGCGCCGAGGGCTACCGGGTGTTCGACGCCCGCGAGGACGGCGTGCTGAAGGTCCTGTTCCAGGTCGGGTGAGCAGGTTGCACGTCGAGCCCTTCGAGGTGGCCGTCCCGCCGGCGTCGCTGGACGACCTGCACCGCCGGCTGGACGCCACCCGGTGGCCGGACGTGCCCGGGGGAGCGGCCGGACCAGAGGGCTCGTGGCAGTTCGGCACCGACGATGCCTACCTGCGCGACCTGGTGGCCCACTGGCGACACGAGTACGACTGGCGGGCGCACGAGCGGGCGATGAACGCCTGGCCGCACTTCCTCGCCCAGGTGCCCGGCCCCGACGGGGTGGACATCCCGATCCACTTCATCCACGCGAAGGGCAAGGGCCCGAACCCGCTGCCGCTGATCCTCACCCACGGCTGGCCGTGGACGTTCTGGGACCTGGCCGACGTCATCGGCCCGCTCACCGACCCGGCGGCCCACGGCGGTGACCCGGCCGACTCGTTCGACGTCGTGGTGCCGTCGCTGCCCGGCTACTGCTTCTCCACGCCCTTGCCGGTGCCGTTCCTGACGACGGCCCAGGTGGCCGACCTGTGGGTGGAGTTGATGCGGGGCCTCGGCTACGAACGCTTCTGCGCCCAGGGCGGCGACTGGGGTGCCATCGTCACCATCGAGCTCGGCCACGCCCACGCCGACGTGTTGCACGGGATCGCCGTCACCATGCCGTCGTTCCCCGGCGCCTCCCGCGGGCCACACGCCCCGGAGGACCTGCTGCCGGGGGAGGAGGACTACGCCGAGCGAACCGCCCGCCGCCTCCGTACTGCGAGCAGCCATGTGGCCGTGATGGGGACGGACCCGCAGACGCTGGCCCACGCCTTGCACGACTCGCCCGTCGGGTTGCTGTCGTGGCTGGTCGAGCGCCGCCGGGCGTGGAGCGACTGTGAAGGCCCCGACGGGGTGCGCGACGTGGAGCGGCGGTTCTCCAAGGACGCGCTGTGCACGCTGGCGTCGCTGTACTGGCACACGGGCTGCTTCTGGTCCACCGAGCGGATGTACTGGGGCCGGGTCCACGTCCCGTGGACGCCGCGCCACGACCGGACGCCGGCGGTGGAGGCGCCGACGGCGATGGCCGTCTTCCCCGGCGACCTGATCTTCGTGCCGCGCAAGGTGGCCGAGCGGGTGGCCAACATCCAGCGGTGGGAAGTGATGCCGGCCGGCGGGCACTTCGCCCCGGCGGAGGAGCCGGACCTCGTGGTCGGTGAGGTCAGGGAGTTCTTCCGGCAGTTCCGCTGACGGCCTGCCGCAGCGCGGTGACGAACGCGTCGACCGCCGGGTGGACGGCGCCACCGCGGCGGGTGACGGCGCTGATCGTGCGCGTCAGCAGCGGCTCGTCGCGGGCGCGGGTGAGCGGGTGCGGGCCGGACTCCGCCTGCGACGTGGGCAGCACCGTCCACCCCATGCCCTGGCGGACCATCTCGCACAGCACCTCGGGAAGGTGGGACTCCATCTCCACCACCAGGGGCGCGCCGATGTCGCGCAGCCGGCGGTCGATGGCCCGGCGGGTGCGCGAGTCGGCGGGGAACAGCAGCCACGGGCCCCACCGCGCCGGCGGCGGCGGGGCCGGAGTGAACGCGCTCGCCGGCGCGTAGACAGCCAGTTCGTCGCGCAGCAGCGGCTGGGTGTCGAAGCGGCCCACGCCCTCGGGGTCCACGCAGACCGCGACGTCCAGTTCGCCGCGCTCCAGCCGGTCGAGCAGGGTGCCGGTGGGGGCGACGGTGAAGCCGACGTCCAGGGTCGGGTTGGCCTGGCGGAAGCGCCAGACGGCGTCGGGGAAGTGGTGGAGCGCGGCGATGTCGATCATGCCGACCCGCAGGCGGCCGACCTGGCCGGTGCCGACCAGTTGCAGCCAGCGGGACAGCTCGTGCAGGTCGGCCAGCACCCGCTCGGCGTAGGCGACGACCGTGGCGGTGTGCTCGTGGGGGACCCGGCGGCGGCCCTCGGCGGCGAAGAGGGGCACACCCAGCCGGCGCTCCAGCTCGGCGATGCCCTGCGACAGCGCCGAGGGGGAGACCCCGAGCGACGCAGCGGCCTCGGCCCAGGTGCGGTGCCGGCTGATGGCGACCAGGTAACCGAGCTGGGCGGTGGAGAGGTTGGGCAGCGGCGGCGGGGAGCCGTCGGCGTCGGTCATGGCTGCGAGTCTTGCCGATCGGCCGGCGGGCCGGTCACTCGTCGAAGTCGATGCGCATGACGTAGCGGCGCTTGGTCGGATGGGTGACCTCGCGGAAGCCGGCGGCGGCGAACACGCTCCGCGGCCCGACGTACAGCTCGCCCCAGGTGACCTCGGTGCCGGGCTCGGCCTGCATCGCGTACGCCTCCACCGCTCGGGCGCCACGGTTGCGGGCGTGCTCCACGGCGGCCGCGGCGAGGGCGCCGGCGATGCCCTGCCGCCGGTGACCGGCCCGGACCACGAAGCACGTGACGGCCCACACCGACGGGTCCGCAGGGTCCTCCGAGCGGCCGGTCCACGGCAGCCGCATCGTGGTGAGCTTGGGGTACTCGGTGCGCGGTTCCACCGCCACCCAGCCCACCGGCTGGCCGTCGAGGTAGGCGACGAGGCCACTGGTGGCCGGCGCCCCCGGGTTCCCGCAGTCGGTCTGCTGGCGGAAGCGGAAGGCGCGCTCGTCCACCGGTGTCGCCCGGAACTCCGTGACCGGCCCCTTGAACCACTGGCACTGGCAGCGGGCGGCCTCGCCACGTGCGCCGAAGATCGCCTGCAGGTCCTCCCAACTCGCCTCGTTGGCGGGCACCACCGTGATCGTCATGGGCGTCACGGTAGCCAGCGGGCCCGACCGGCCTGGTTACATGACCGCATGAGTTCCGCCGAGGTGTTCGTGCAGTCGGAGGTCCGCGGTGCGGCCGCAGTCATCACGCTGCAGCGCCCGGAGGTCCTCAACGCGTTCCACGGGCCGATGCTGGCCCAGTTGGAGGCCGCGGTGCAGGCGGCGGCGAACGACCCCGCCGTCGTCGGGATCGTCATCACGGGTGCGGGCCGCGGCTTCTGCGCCGGGCTGGACGCCGCCGCGCTGGCCGCCACCGCGGACGCCGGTTCCGGCACGCGGCGGGAGCCCGACCCCGACGAGCTGCCCGGCCTGTTCAGCTACCTGGTGCAGGTGCCCAAGCCGGTGATCGCCGCGGTCAACGGTGTGGCGGCCGGGGGTGGGTTCGTGCTGGTGGCCAAGTGCGACCTGCGGTTCGCGTCCACCTCGGCGGCGTTCACCACGGTGTTCTCCAAGCGCGGGCTGATCTCCGAGCACGGTCTGTCCTGGCTGACGCCCCGCCAGGTGGGCATGGGCGACGCGCTCGACCTGCTGTGGTCGTCGCGCAAGATCGACGCGGCTGAGGCGTACCGGATCGGCCTCGTGCAGCGGGTGGTGGAGCCGGAGGCGCTGGTCGCCGACGCGGTCGCGTACGTGGACGACCTGGCGGCCAACGTCTCGCCGAACTCGCTGGCCGTCACCAAACGGCTGGCGTACGCACACCTCGGTGCGGAGATGCGTGCTGCGTTCACCGAGGCCGATGTCGCCACCTACGAGGCGCTCGACCACCCGGACGTGAAGGAGGGCGTGGCGTCGTTCGTGGAGCGCCGCCCGCCCCGGTTCCGGCGCCTCGGCGCGGGGTGAGCCGGTTCAGTCGTCCTCGACCTGCACCAGGCCCTGCAACTGGTTGTTGATGGTCGTCTGGTCGTAATACACCCGCTCCAGGGTCATCAGGTCCTGGTCGTCGAACTCGAAGTAGGCGGCCATGCGGCACTTGAAGCGGTTGCCCGTCGGGTTCGGCCCGCCGAGGTGGGTGCCGCGCAGCCAGAACTCGATCCAGACGCCGTCGTCGGTGTGGTGCAGCGAGATCAGTTCGTTGCGCTGGTCGGTGATGACGGCGCGTCCCTTCTTCCAGTACGCCAGCACGTCCTCGGCGCCGTCGTGGACGTGGCCGTTGGGGATCAGTTCGTAGCGGGGATGGCTGAACGTCGCCATGGTGCGGTCCCAGGCGTGGACGTTCTCACTCTCCATGTGCTCGATCAGCACCTGTTCGCGGCGGGCCCGGCGGGCGGCGGTGGCATCGTCGATCATGTGGTGTCCCTCCCGAGATGTCTGCCCGGTGTCCTACCACGCGGGCGGGTGCGGTGGCGCCGTCCGTCCGGCCGTCATGTGAGATTGTGAAACACTGGCCGTCCGCGTGCGGGGGCGCGCGGAGCACGAGGGGGTGCGACATGGGGCAGGTCCCACAGCGGTGCGCGGACGTGGATGCCGCGTTCTTGAACCAGGTGCTGCCGGTGGAGTGCCGTGGTGGCGCCACGGTTGCCGGGGTCGAGGTCGAGGTGATCGGCGAGGGCGTCGGCTTCGTCGGCGAGGTCGCCCGGGTCACGCTCCGCTACGACGGCCATGACACGCCGCCGCCCGGTGCGATCCGGTCGCTGATCGCAAAGGTGCCGACCACCAACCCGGGGTTCAAGCACCTCGGCCTGATGCTCGGCTTCTACGAGAAGGAGCACGGCTTCTACGCCGACGTGGCCGGGCGGGTGCCGCTGTCGGTCCCCGCGGCCTACTTCAACCACGCCGACCACGAGGCCGGCGAGTACATGCTGCTGTTGCAGGACATGGCCCCGCTCCGCCCGGGCAACCAGCTGGCCAGTTGCTCGCTGGAGGAGGCAGAGGTGGTGCTGCGGGCCATCGCCTCCTTCCATGCCGCCTGGTGGGAGCACCCCGATCTGGCCGGCTTCGAGAGCTGGCTGCCCGGCCCCGGCAGCCCGTACTTCCACATCCTCGAGGCGGGCTACAAGGACTCCCTCCCCGCGGTGCCGCAGGTGTTCGGGCACCTGCTGAGCGACGAGGTGATGGCGCTGGCCCACCGGATGGCGGAGTGCTACCACGACGCCATCGAGCTGGGCGTCGGCCGCCGGCCGCACACGTTCATCCACGGCGACTTCCGGCTGGACAACATGATGTTCGGGCCGAACCTGGAGTTCACCCTGCTGGACTGGCAGTTGCCCTTCCGGGCCAACCCGCTGTGGGACGTGGTCTACTTCCTGGCCGGCAACTTCAGCCCCGAGTGGCGGCGCGAGCACCAGGACCACCTCGTGCGCGTGTACCACGACGCGCTGCTCGACCATGGCGTTGCGAACTACCCGTACGACCAGTGCTGGGAGGACTACCGCGCCAGCGGCCTGGTGCTGCTCGGCTACATCGTGACCGCCGCGGCCGACGTGGACCTGGACTCGTTCAACGACCGCGGGCGGGAACTGCTGGAGACGATGATGGGCCGCTACGCCCTCGCCGTCGAGGACCTCGGCTCCGCCGAATTCCTGCCGTAGGGCTTTCCCGACCGGGCGACGTGGGGGAGACTGTCGCCGCCGCGAACCCCCGATCGTCAGGAGCACCCATGACCCGCCTCGGCTACCAGATCCCCAACTTCACCTACCCCGGTGCCGCGCCTGCCGACATCTTCGGCATGGTCGTGGCACAGGCGAAGGCTGCGGAGGAGGCCGGGTTCGACCGGGTCCTCGTGATGGACCACTTCTACCAACTGCCGGGGATCGGCGCCCACGACGAGCCGATGATCGAGTGCTACACGTTGCTGTCGGCGCTGGCCCAGCACACCAGCCGGGTGCGCCTGTCCGCCCTGGTCACCGGCAACACCTACCGCAACCCGACCCTGCTGGCCAAGACCATCACGGCGCTCGACCATGTGTCGGGCGGGCGGGCCACGCTGGGACTCGGCGCCGGCTGGTTCGAGCAGGAGCACAACTCGCTGGGCTACGAGTTCGGCACGTTCTCCGAGCGGTTCGAGAAGCTGGAGGAAGCGCTGCAGATCATCGTGCCGATGCTGCGCGGCGAGACCGTGACGTTCCACGGCAAGTACTACTCGGTGACGGACGCAGTGAACTCGCCGGCACCCATCTCGCGGGTGCCGGTCATGATCGGCGGCAGCGGCGAGAAGAAGACGCTGCGGATGGTCGCCCAGTACGCCGACGAGTCCAACCTGTCGAGCGGGGCGATGGAGGAGATCCCCCGCAAGCTGGACGCCCTGGCCGCGCACTGCGAGCGGCTCGGCCGTGACCGCTCCGAGATCACCGTCACCAAGCTGACCATGGTGTTCCTCGCCCCGACCATGGAGGAAGCCGAGGCCGACCTCCGCGAGATCGCCGCGGTGAAGGGGTGGAGCCCCGAGGTGATGGAGATGGTGAAGGGCATCCTCATCTACGGCGACCCGGACACCGTGGGCGAGCGCCTCCAGGCGATGATGGCCACCGGCATCGACGGGATGACCATCAACCTGCCCGGCAACGGCCACAAGCCGGAGCGCATCGCACTGCTCGGCGAGGTGGCGAGGGCGGCGATGTCGTGACCGTGCACATGGACCCGACGCCCGGCCGGCGGTCCGGGTTCGTGTGCGGCGACACTCGCATCGCCCAGCCCGAGGGCCAGCCCCAGGCGAACTTGTCGCGGCCGTGACCGGGGAATCCCGTGGTTGGCCCGCGACAAGTTTGGGTGGATGGGGGCAGGCGAGCGGGTTCGCGGGCCTGCGGCAGCGGGCGGCTCAGCGGCAGCGGGAGAGGATCAGGCCGATCGCCACTGCGATCACCATCAGCGGAGCCTCCCGGCGGACGCTGATCCACCGTGCCCGCCGGCGTTGCTCGCTGTCCTGGTGGATGTTGAGGATCCCCCTCTCGGCGAGCCGCGCCCCGCGGGCGCGCTGCTCGGGCGTCGATGGCCGCAGCAGACCCCATCCCTGAGCCGGTGCCGCGACGGCGGGCTGCTGTTCCGCCGCCCTGGCGACTCTCCGCAGTCCTTCGGTGACCAGCAGTCGGTCGTACTCGGCGCGGCGCACGCGGTCGCCGACGGTGTCGTAGGCCTCCTGCAGCACCATGAACATCGCCGGGTCGCCGCCCACGTCGGGGTGCACGACCTTTGCCACGGCAAGGTACTGGTCGCGGATCGCCTCGTCGCTCGCGGTTGGGGCCACGCCGAGCACGTCGTAGTACGTGCCGTCGCTGCCGTCGTCTCCAGCGTCCATCGCTCCCGGTCCCATCCCCGTGTCGCCCCCGCCGACGATAGACCGTCGCCCTCCACGCCAATCCCACCCGAAGTTGTCGCGGGTCTGACCGACCGTTTTCGAGGTCAGCCCGCGACAAGTTCGGGATGGGGCGGGTGGTTGTGGCGGGGCGAGATGGGGCGGGAGGGCTGGGGGAGGGGTGTCCGGTGGGCACCGGCACGTGGTGGTCTGGCACGATGGCGGCGGCACGGCGCTGGCGCGAGGGCGGCAGCGCGGCGAGGGCACAACGAGCGGCACGGCAGGGGGTTGGCGATGACCATCGACGACATCGGGTTCGATCCGGACGAGCTGCGCGACCGGTACCGGCGCGAGCGGGACAAGCGGCTGCGCACGGACGGCGCCAACCAGTACCTGGACATGAGCGGCGACCTCGCCCACTTCGCCGAGGACGACCCGTACGTGGCGCCGGGCTTCACCCGCGACCCGATCACCGACGAGTGCGACGTGGCAATCATCGGCGGCGGGTTCAGCGGGATCCTCGCCGGCGCCCGCCTGCTGGAGCAGGGCATCACCGACTTCCGGATCGTCGAGGCCGGCGGCGACTTCGGCGGCACCTGGTACTGGAACCGCTACCCGGGGGCCCAGTGCGACACCGACGCCTACTGCTACCTGCCGCTCCTTGAGGAGCTCGGCTACATGCCGAAGGAGAAGTACGCCTACGTCGACGAGATCTTCGACTACTCCCGCCGGGTCGGCGAGCACTTCAGGCTGTACGACAAGACGATCTTCCAGACGCGGGTCCGCAGGGTGTGGTGGGACGACGACCTGCAGCGCTGGCGGGTGGCGACCAACCGTGGTGACGACCTTCGGCCGCGGTTCGTGATCATGGCGATGGGCACCACCACCCGGCCCAAGCTGCCCGGCATCCCCGGGATCGAGGAGTTCCAGGGCCACAGCTTCCACACCAGCCGGTGGGACTACGATTACACCGGCGGCGACACGAACGGCGGCATGACCGGGCTGGCCGACAAGCGGGTGGCCGTGATCGGCACCGGCGCCACCGCCATCCAGGTGGTGCCCCGCGTCGCCGAGTACGCCCAGCACCTCTACGTGTTCCAGCGCACGCCCTCCACCGTCGGACTGCGCCGTAACGCGCCCACCGATGAGAAGTGGTTCCGGTCGTTGCAGCCCGGCTGGCAGAAGGAACGCCGCGACAACTTCGCTGCCTGGTCGGACGGCAAGCGCCCGGAGCAGGACCTGGTCGACGACTCGTGGACGGACATCTTCCGGGCCATCAGCTCACCGAAGGGCGCGGACCGCCCCACCACCCGTGAAGAGCGGGACCGGGTGGTGGAGCTGTCCGACTTCGCCAAGATGGAAGAGCTTCGCCGCCGCATCGACGACACGGTGGAGGACCGGGCCACCGCCGAGGCCCTGAAGCCCTGGTACCGGGTGATGTGCAAGCGGCCGACGTTCAACGACGAGTACCTGCCGGCCTTCAACCGGCCGAACGTGACGCTGGTGGACGTCGGCGCGGCGCACGGGGTGGAGCGGATCACGCCTCACGGCGTCGTCGCCAACGGCGTCGAGTACGAGGTGGACCTCATCGTCTACGCCTCGGGGTTCCAGATCACGTCGGACTTCCGGCTGCGGCTGGGTGTGGAGATCGATGGGCGCGACGGCCTGTCGCTCTACGACGCGTGGGGCAAGGGGCAGCAGACGCTGCACGGCTTCATGACCCGCGGCTTCCCCAACTGGTGCTACATCGGCGTCTCGCAGAACGCGTTCAGCCTCAACATGACGTCGATGTTCGACGAGCAGGCCAAGCACATCGCCTACATCATCGGCGAGACAGTGCGCCGCAACGCGTCCACGGTGGAGCCCAGCCAGGAGGCCCAGGACGCCTGGGTGGACGTCATCCGCGGCCTGCAGACCACCGGCAGCAGCTTCCTGGCCGACTGCACGCCGGGCTACTACAACAACGAGGGGGACCGCACCGAGAGCCAGTTCCTCGGTGCCTACACCCCGGGCCTGCTGCGCTTCACCCGCCTGATGGAGGAGTGGCGGTCCACCGGCCGGATGGAGGGGTTGGAACTGTCCCTTGACGAGTGAAGCTAATGCAGTTAGCCTTCGGCCTAGGTAAGTAAGCCAGGAGGCGATACATGACTGCAGTACTCGACGCAGAAGTGGTGACAGCGGCTCGCACGAGGGCGAGGGCGCCGATGCTGGCCGGCGGTGCGTATGCGGCTGCTTGGTTGGTGGGGCTGGCGCTCCACCCGTCGGGTCCGGCGCTCGACGCCGCCGGCCCGGTGGTCGCAGCGCACTACGCATCGGCGCGGTGGCCGCTGGCGGTCCAGTCCCTCCTGGTCCACGGCGTTGCTGCCGTGGCCCTGCTGTTCGTGGCGGCCAGCGTAGCGGCTGCAGGTCGGGGCCTGCCTGGGGCGCGGCTCGGCCGAGGCGCGGCACGGCTGGCCGCCGCGCTGTCGTTCGTGCAGGCAGTGCTCGGCGTGACGGCCGCGCTGACCGCCGACACGAGCGATGCGGCGCGGGCACGCTGGCTGTTCGCCGCCGTCGGGCGCCTCGATGGGGTGAAGATGCTGGCGCTGGGCACCATGGTGGCTGCGGGCGTGGCCCTCGCTCGTCGGGGCGTCCTGCCCCGGTGGCTGGGTGTGGCCGGGGCGGTGCTGGTCGCGGTGGTCATCCCCGCAGCCGCCGGCTACCTGCTCCTGCTGCAGGGACCTGCCGTCGCGGCTGGGCCGACGCTGCTGCTGCTGGTGGTCTGGGTTGCGGGTGTGGGTGTCGCCACGGGGAGGCGCTGAGCGTGGCCCGTGCCGGCCTGACCCCAGGGCGCGTCGTGGAGGCGGCAGCAGCGGTGGCGGACGATGTGGGTTTCGACCGCGTCACGCTCGCCGCCGTGGCCGACCACTTCGGTGTCGCCCTGCCCAGCCTCTACAAGCACATCGGCGGCATCGAGGCCCTGCGGCGCGAACTGCGCATCCGCGGGTTGAAGGAGTTGGCGGGCGCCTTGGCCGACGCTGCGGTGGGCAAGGCCGCCGGGGCGGCCCTCACGGCCATGGCGCACGCCTACCGCAGCTACGCGCAGGCTCACCCGGGTGTCTACGCGGCGACGGCGATGGCGCCGGCGCCCGGGGACGTGGAGCACACCCAGGCGGCGACCGCCGTGCAGCGGGTGGTGTTCGCCGTGCTCGAGGGTTACGGCCTCGCAGGGGATGCCCTGGTGGACGCGATGCGAATGCTCCACGCGGCACTGCACGGCTTCGTGACCTTGGAGGACGGCGGCAGCTTCAAGATGGCGCGTGACGTGGATGCCAGCTTCGCCCGCCTGGTGGCGGCCATGGACGTGGCGCTGGCCAACTGGGGCTGACGGGCCGGCGGCGGTCAGGGCTCGGCGGCTGCGCGGCTGTCGGCAAGGCCGCAGCGGCACACCCGGAAGGACATGCCGCGGCCACTCGGGTCCGTGGCCAGCGCCACCATTGCAGCCCCCAGGAAGGCCCAGGAGACCCCATTGGCCGTCCACTCCAGCCAGCGGGGCAGGCCGGGGGTGGCGGCCGAAACCTGGATGGCGGCGAATCCGCCGAACCCCGTGAGCGATCGGAGCAGTCGCCGGCGGCGCGGCAGCGGTGGGTCCGGGCACAGCCACATCGCCCGCTGGCCGAGCGAGGCGCCGCTCCCGAACGACAGCGGCAGCACCACCACCCCGACGAAGGCGACGATGCCCGGCAGCGTCTGGTCCACCCACGCGGCCCGAGTGGTGACCGGCTGGCCCAACTCGTACCGATCGACCACGATCAGCAGCAGCGAGATGGCCGACCAGAGGCCGAAGAAGGCGAAGGCGTCGATCGTCATGCCGGCCAAGCGGCGGCCGCGGGTGACCGGCCGCGGCTCCCGGCGCTGGGCGACGTCCGCGTCGGTCGTCGGCAGCCACCACAGCACCAGGGGAGCGGCAACGGCGCCGAGGAACGCACCGAGCGAGTTGGTGATGACGTCGTCGATGTCCGCCACGCGGTAGGCGCAGTCGTAGATGCCCCACAGCCCCGTGCCCTGGCTGGCCTCGATGAGGATCGAGACGATCATGCCGCTGAGCCCGGCGACGAGCAGCCTCCGGCCGAACAGGCGACGCACGAACGCGCCCCACGGCAGGAACAGCACCACGTTCATCGCCACCTGGAGGACGGCGAAGCTGCGCAGAGCCTCCCGCGTGGACAGCCCATCAACGGCCCGGCGGATCTCGCCGATCGAGTGCAGCGGCGTGAAGTAGTGCTCCTTGCTGCCGTGGGTGGCGCACCAGCCGGGGTCGGGCAGCGGCAACAGGGTGTAGGCGATGATCGTCACCCCGTAGATGGCCGCTGCGCCGGCGGCCAGCGTCCGCACCCCGCGCACCCTGCCGAAGCGCCGTGACTGCCACGCGAGGATCGGCACGAAGAGCAGTACGAACGCGCCCAGACCGGCGAGGATCCCGGTCACCGCCGACCACCGCCATGCGTCGATCACGGCGAGCAGGTTAGGGCGCAGGGGAGACGCGTCAGAGGAGCCCGAGGTCGCGGGCGACCTGCACGGCGGCGCGCCGATCGCCGACACCGAGCTTGCGGAACACGGCGCGGCAGTGGGTCTTGACCGTGTTGAGCGAGACGTACAACGCCGCGGCGATCTCCCGCTGTGACAGGGGCGTCGGGAGGTAGTGGAGGACGGCGACCTCCCGCTCCGTCAGCGGCTCCACGAGGTCGCCGCCGGACGGCCCGCCAGGGCGCACCTGCGCGGCGACACGGGCGACGTACGGCCCGGCGATGCCTGGGTCCGTGCACCGGCCGACCACGGTGCGAGCCTCGTCGAGCAGCCGTGCGGCCTCGTCCGCGTCGGCAGAGGCCACCACCTGGGCGGCGGCAGCAAGGGAGTACGCCAGCACCACGGCTCCGGCACCGCGGCGGGCCAGGGCCACGCCTCGCCGCGCCGCGGCGGCCGCCGCCTCCGGCTGGCCAGTGACCCTCCCGAGCACGACATGGGCAGGCCCGAGTTGGGTCATCTCGTCGTAGCCTGCGGCGGCGGCGGCGTCGATGGCCGCGACGGCCAGGCTGCGGGCTTCCGCCGCCCGGCCCTCCTCCAGCGCCACCAGCGCCTCGTAACCACCGGTGGCCACGGCGACGAACGTGTGGCCCTCGTCCGCAGCCTGCCGCCGGGCGGTGGCGGCCAGCCGGCGGGCGTCGGCGAACCGGCCTCCGAGCGCAGCCGCCAGGGCCAGCGACATCACCTGGGTGGACTCGGTGGGTTCGTGTGCCGCATCAGCGATCCGCAAGGCCTCGCCGATGTCGCCCTCGATGACGCCGAGCATGATCTGCAGCGCGTCCAGCATCCCGAGCACCACCGGGTCGGCGGAGCCCAGGCCGGCCGCGGTGCCGATGGCCCGCCGTGCCTCGTCGAAGCGGCCGCGGAGCAGGCCGATCCACGCGGTGACGATGAGGCACCCGGGATGCGTGTCCGCCACGGGCCCCAGGCGGCGGACCTGGGAGCGGACGGTGCGCAGTTCGCCGCTGTTCAGCAGGCGGGTGCCGTGCTGCCAGATCAGGTCGGCGGCGTCCTCCAGCGCACCGCCGGCCAGCAGGTGCTCCACGGCGTCGTGGGCGTCGCCGTGCGCGGCATGCCAGTGACCGGCGCGGGAATGCAGGTCGGGAAGCTCCGCGGGGATGCGCGCCGCGGCCCGCCTGCGCAGCAGGTCGGCCAGCAGGTGGTGGAAGCGGAACCAGGTGCCCTGACGGTCCACCGCGACGAGCAGTTGGTTGGACGACGCGGTCCGGCGCAGCCACTCGGCGCCGCCGGTGGTGCCGAGGACGGCGTCCACCAGCGGGCCGCACATCCGTGTGAGCACCGAGGTGCGCAGCAGGTGCAGATCTGCGTCGGCCGTCAGGTGGGACAGGAACTCGTCGGTGAGGTACTCCTCCACCAGGCGATCGGTGCCCTGGAAGGTGCGCACGAACTCGTCGGCGTCCGTGCCGCTTGCCAGGGAGATGCCGGCCAGCACCAGGCCCGCCGCCCACCCTTCCGTGCGCTCGCAGAGCGCGGCGATGTGCGCTGCGTCCAGCGCCGCAGCTCCAGGGCCCAGCAACGCCACAGCGTCCGCCGGGTCCACACGCAGGTCGGCAGCCCGCAGTTCCGCGAGCTGCCCGCGGACGCGCCGCCGGGCGAGGTGCAGGGGTGGGTCCGCCCGGGTGACCAGCACCACTGTCAGGTCGGGCGGCGCCAGCTCCACCAGCCGTTCCACCGCGGCGTGGGTGCGGGCGTCGGTGATGAGGTGGTAGTCGTCGAGCACCAGCGCGGTCGGGCCGGCCTCGGCCAGCAGGTTCACCAGGCGGGCGACCAGCAGTTCTGGGTCGGCCGCCGTGGTGGGTACCAGCGGTTGCACGGCCAGCTCGATGTGCGGGTGCACGGAGCCGACCGCTGCCGTCAGGTAGCGCCAGAAGCGCACCGGGTCGTCGTCGGCGGCGTCGATCTGCAGCCAGGCGCACGCCCGACCGTCGCCATGAAGTGCCGCGGCAACCAGTGTGGACTTGCCGGCGCCGGCAGGTGCACTGACCAGCACCAGGCGGATCGCCGGGTCGTCGACGGCGGCGAGCAGCCGAGCGTGCAGCGCCGCCCGCCGGCGGATGGACGTGGGGACCGGTGGGGTCAGCTTGGTCGCGACGAGGTCGGGCGCCGCGGTGTCCTGCATCCGGTCGACCCTACCCCGCACCCGAATCTCACCCGGGTGAGATCGATGACGGGGTGATGCGCCTCACCCCTCGTCGTTGCGATGGTGGCGGCGTCGAAAGGAGACATCGTGTCCACACTCACTTCCACCACCACCACCACCACCACCACCTCCACCGCCCCGCCGGCAGATGCGGCCGGTTCGACCCGGCCCGCCGGCCGCGCCGGGCGCGCCGGTGGCGTCGCTGCCCTCGTCGCCGCCGCCACGTTCCTGCTGGGGATCGCCCTCGCCGTCACCACCTTGGCCGACTTCACCGCCGGCCTCGACCCTGCTGACGCCGTGGCATTTGTGACCGGCCACCAGACGACCTTGTTCGTCTGGTACCTCGTGATCTTCCTCCTGTTCGGTGCGGCGCTGATCCCGCTGGTCCGGGCGTTGCACGGCAGGTTGCGGGAGCGCTCGCCCGGCCTCGCCGACAGCGCAGCGGTGTGCGGGTACATCTGGGCCGGCCTGATGTTCGCCACCGGGATGATCTCCAACATCGGCATCCAGGCCGTGGTGGATGCCGGCGACCACGGCGCCGATCACGCGGCCACGGTGTGGGCCGGCTTGGACGCCGTCACCAACGGCCTCGGCGGTGGCAACGAACTGGTCGGTGGCCTCTGGATCCTGCTGGTGAGCGTGGCTGCCGTCCGCGCTGCGGCGCTGCCGCGGGCGCTGTGCATCACGGGCATCCTCACTGCCACCGCCGGCCTGGTGACCGTGATCCCCGGCCTCACCGATGTCGGGATGGGTTTCGGCCTCGGTTCGGTCGTGTGGTTCGTGTGGGTCGGCTCGGTGCTGCTCCGGCGGCCGCGGTGACGGGCACAGGGCGCGGAGGGTGACGGCGGAGCACGGCCGCCTGCACCGCGAGGCCGGCGGCGACGAGCGCGAGGGCGAGGCCGAAGACGGCCAACGTACCGCCCACGCTCTCCATCGTCGCCGGCCTCACCAGCATCACGACGGCCAAGGTCACCATCACCATGCCGCTGGCCAGCTTCAGCGCCCGGCCGTGGCGTTCCTGCACCTTCAGTGCCCTCATCGTCGCCAGCACCGTGACGAACAGGATCAACTCGTCGATGAGGAAGACCAGGAGGTAGACGGCGAAGAGGGCGGCGGCGCCCGCAGCCCCCACGCCGTGCTCGGTGAGGAGGTTGGTCCAGAGGATCGGCAGGCCCAGCGTGCACGGGGTCTCCAGCAGCGACACGCCCACGGCCAGCGCGGCCGTGGCGCCGAGCAGTGCGGGCAGGGAGCGGTCGGGCGATGCCAGGCCACGCATCCGCTGGTAGATGCCGGGCTTGGAAGCGTTGGGGATCCCCAGCTTCGGCCCGGCCTGCACGCCGAACGCCTCCTTCAACTGGAGGATGCCGAGGCCCCCTGCCACCACTGCGACGCCCACTTCGATCCACGTGAGGTAGCCCACGTACGACAGCGCGCTGTACGCGCCGGCGATGTACAGCCCGTACATGGCCGAGGTCACCAGCAGGAATGTGCTGCCGACGGCGGCCAGGCGCCGCCGCGACCCACTGTGCAGCACCAGGGCGAGGAGGATGGAGAGGACCCACAGCGAGCACGGGTTGACGCCGTCGACAAAGCCGATGACGAGCGTGCTGAGCAGCAGCGATCGATCACCGAGGTCCACCTCGCCGAGCAGGGGGACGTCCACCACGTAGCGGCTGGCGGGCTCCACGGTGCGCCCCTCGAACGCCCCTTCCACCACCGCCCGGATGTCGGTGGCCACGGCGTCGCTGTAGCCGACCCACACCAGGTCGCCGACGAACGTGGTGGGCACGGAGCGGGCTTCCATCCCCACCGCAGCGGCCGTCTCCACGAACAGTTGGCGGTTGGCGTCGTCGTACCAGACCTCGTAGGCGCGGATCACCAGGTCGGGAAAGTCCGCCTGGAGGTCGGCGAGGAAACGCTTCTCGGCCGCGCAGTGCGGGCACCCGTCGCCCCAGAACAGCACGAGTTCCACGGGGGCGTCGTCGGCCGGTTCCTCCGGCGTGGCGTGGGCGGCCGGCAGCGGCCAGGCGGCCAGCGCCAGCAACAGGAGGGCGACGACCGTGGCAGACCGTCGCCCGAACCGCACCATGTCCGCTGCCGACCCGCAACGCTTGCCGCCGGGAGACGGCATGGCGGGCCGCTCCTCGGTGTTCACCGTACGGGTTCGCCCCACGGCTGCACAGGGCACAACGACCCGCGCGGAGCGTGGCCAGCGGCACGGGCGAATCCGGTGAGGTACCGTTCCTGCCGTCCGGTGGTCCGGCGTGTGGGAGGCGGCGACATGGCGTTCAAGCGGGAGTTGGTCGAGGCGTGGGTGGCGTCCCAGGCGCCCGGCGAGCGGCTGCTCGGGTCGATTGCCGCCGGCACCTGGACACCCATGCAGGTCACCGCCACTTACGGCGGCAGCGGTTGGACCAGCGGGATGCGCGCCGACGACGTCCAGTTCAAGGGCGACGACGTGATGAGCCGGCGGATCGCCGAGTTCGGTGCCGACCCGTCGAAGTCCGTCGCTCCCTTCGCGTCCACGACGTTCTACGTCCTCACCGATCGTCGCCTGCTGCTGGGCAGCCGTTCGTCGGTGCGCAATCGCCCCAAGGACCTGCTGCACGCCGCTCCGGCGGACCTTGTGGCCGTGTACTGGTTCGATATCAGGGAGACGGGTGGCAACGTCTTCCGCCACCTGCTGGTGGACTTCGGCGACGGCTTCTGGCGGCGCGACCGCACCGGGCTGGCGGTGCTGGGGAAGCGGCTGGCGACCACGGACGACGCCGATGCGTTCTTCGCCGCGCTGGGCCCGCGGGCGCGGGAGATCCCCGCGGCGCTCTGAAGGTCAGGCGGTTGCTGCCGGCGGATTGGCCGGCCCGGTTTGCAGGCCCGACCATGCCGGCTCCGCCGTCACGATCGACTGGTCCACCCGCTCGCCCTCGTCGTCGATGTAGGCGGTGGCGGCGATCACGGTGGGCTCGGTGGCGGCCCGCTCGTGGCGCAGGTGCTGGTCCATCGCCTCGGGGAACGCATCGAGGATGCTGCCGACGACCGTCTCGTGCTGGCGGCCCAGCCCGCACCGCGCCCCTTCGGCCACGGTGCCCAGGCGGACCGAGACCGTGGTGACGTCGGTGGCCGTGCCCCGGTTGCGACACAGCCGGTCCAGCGCGTGGGCGATCTCCAGCCCGTCCAGCTTGCAGGGGGTGCACTGCCCGCAGGACTCCACGGCGAGGAAGCGGCTGACGCCGGCGGCCAGGGCCAGCGGGTCCATCTCCTCGCTGACGAACCGGAAGCTCACAGAGCCGAGACCACTGCCCGCGTCGCGCATCGCCTCGTAGGAGATCGGGGTGGAGAGGTCGGTGAGGAACGTGTTGGACACCCCACCGAGCACACCCACCAGCCGGGTGCCTCGCACAGGGCCGCCGGCCAGGGCGACCAGCTCCTCCAGCGGAAGGCCGAGGGGGATTTCGCAAACGCCCGGATGGTGGACGTCACCCGTGACGGTGGCCAGCACCGTGCCGGGCGAGTCGGCCGTGCCGATCTGGCGGAACCACTGCGGCCCGAGGGCGATGATGCCCGGCACGTTCGCCAGCGTCTCGACATTGTTGGCCAGCGTCGGCGGTGCTTCGTGCCCGGCCCCGGTGCCGGCCATCACCACGTCCGCCGCGCCCTCGAAGGAGTCGTGGCCGGAGGCCGGCGCGACCTGATCCGTCACCACCTCGACGCTGCCATGGCGGTAGGGCGGCGCCACTCGCGGCATCGGTTGCCGGCCGTCCAGCACCTCGAGCATCGCAGTCTCCTCGCCGAAGAGGTAGCGGTCGGGGCCCTCGACGACCGCGATCGACACGGTTCCGTCGGGATCGTCGAGCCACCCGGCCGCGCGGATCTCGTCGATGGCGCTGTGCAGGCGGCGGATCGTGTCCGTGAACGAGGCCTTCGTGGCGATGGTGATGTCGTTCGCCCGCACCGCCCGGGCGGCGATCAGCGCGCCTTCGAGGACGGCGTACGGGTTGAGTTGGAGGAGCGTGCGGTCCTTCACGGTGCCGGGCTCGCCCTCCGCCGCGTTCACCACCACGTTCGCGGCCAGCAGGTCGGACTCGAACTTGGCGACCGTGCGCCACTTCAGGCCGGTGGGGAAGCCGGCTCCGCCGCGGCCGCGCAGGCCGGAGGCCTCGACCACATCGATCAGCACGTCGGGCTCGACGGACCGAGCCTCCAGCAGGGCGACACCGCCGTTGTCTGCGAGGTAGTCGGCGAGCGTGGCGTAGGGAATGGGGGGCAGCAGCCGGTGGTGGTCGGTGGTCATGTGAGTGCCTTCTTTCAGGGAGGAATGCCCGCCTCCGAGGTGTGTGACGCGACGCTCATGACCAGCCCAGCTGCCAGGCGTCGTCGGGGAGTTCGCCGGCTGCGTCCGCGAAGCGGCCGAGGGCGCGGATGATCTCGGCTCTCGCCGTGGCGTCGAGCCCGGCGACCAGGCGGTCGATCTCGGCATGGCGCATCCGGGTGACCTGAGCGATGATCGCCTCGCCGGCCGGCGCCAGCGTCAGCACGACCTCCCGGCGGTCGCCCGGCGGGTTGGAGCGACGGATGAGACGCTTGTGCACCAGGCGGTCGCACAGGCGGGTCGCCGTGGAGGGGTGGATGCCCACCGCATCGGCCAGGGCGCCCACGTTGCTGGGGCCTCGTTCGGCCAGCCAGACGAGCGCCCGGTACTGGGGGAGGGTGAGCTCGCCCTCGATGGCAGCGAGCGACCTGGCGGCGATGCCCACCAGCGCTCTGGAGGCGACGACGAGCGCCTGCCCGACCTCGTGGGGCGTCGGCGCCGTGTTGGTCGCTCGTTTCGGGCTCATGCGCTGCACTCTAACAACAAATGCAAGAAACCAGTAGATGTAGCGACAAAAAGGGTGTAGGACTGCAACTATGACGACTGAGAACAGAACCCACGAAACCCACCACCTCATCGACCGGATCATCGTCGGCGTCGATGGCACCGACCCGTCGATCAGGGCTGCCGACTGGGCCGCCGATCTGGCTCACCAGCTGCGCGCGGACGTCGTGTTGATGGAGGCGCTGGTCCGCCCGTACAGCGAGATCTCCCCGCCCATCGACCGTGCGCTGCAGCGAGCGGAGCGGACGCACGTCACCGACGAGGTGGATGGCGACGGGTCGCTGGCCGATGCGGAGGTCGAGGTCGCCGAGGGAGAGCCGGGCGACACGCTTGCGTTCGCCGCGGCCGATGCCCAGTTGCTGGTGATCGGGTCCAAGGAGACCGAGGGGGTCGGGCGCCACGGCTTCTTCTCGCTGGCCCACGCCCTCGCCCATCACACACCGTGCCCGATGTTGGTGGTGCCGCACGATGCACAGCCGCTGCACGCCACGCCCACGGTGCTGATCGGCGTGGACGGCTCGGACGGCAACCGCAACGCGTTCGAGTGGACGCTGCGCCTGGCCGAGCAGTTGGGTGCCTCCGTGACCGCAGCGTTCGTGACCGACCCGATGTACGACACGTTCGATTCGGCAGGCTCCTACGGGCCCGAGGAAGTGGCGGCGCGCGAGGAGGTGCGCGGTGCGCCCGACGTGACGTTCACCGAAGCGGTCGGCGCCGACCCGGCGAAGACCCTCCAGGAGCTTGCCGCCGATCTACGAGCCGACATGCTGATCGTCAGCGCCCGGTCGCGTCGCTCGATCGACGGGCTGCTGCTGGGGAAGACCCCGGACGAACTGCTGCACCACCCCACGTGCCCCACCGTCGTCGTCCCGCACGGCTTCGTCGCTGCCTGACGTGAGCCCGGCCGCCGGGCGGGTAGGGCGGTCGGGTGGGTGTTCCGGTCACTCCACCCGTCGCCGGCGTCGTAGGGTCCTTGCATGAGCAACCGTTCACGACGCGGCTCATCCGGGTCGCCATTGTTGGGCCTCGCACTCGTCGGGTCGGTAGGTCTGCTGGGGTGCAGCCCGGGCTCGTCGTCATCGGGGTCGACGGCCACGGGGCCGACAGGTTCAGCGACAACGGCCGCGGGCACGACGACGCTTGCTTCCACCACGACCGAGCCGGGTCTCGGCGACGCCGATGTGATCCTCACCGGCGGCACGGTGCTGACGATGGACGCGGCGGAGTCTGTCGCCGAGGCCATCGCGCTCAACGGCGACCGGATCGTTGCCGTCGGCTCCGCCGACGAGGTGCTCCGGCACCGCGGTGAGGACACCGTGATCGTCGACCTGCAGGGCAGCACGGTGATGCCAGGCTTCGTGGACTCGCACGCCCACCTGGGCGGGAGCGCGCAGGGCGACGCCGAGCAGTTCCGGCAGGTGCAGGACCAGGCCCTTCGGGGTGGCATCACCACCATCACCGAGATGGGCGTTTCGCCGGAGCTGCTGGACCAGCTCACCGGCTTCGACGCTGCCGGCCTGATGCGGATGCGCTGGAACACGTACCTGCTGTACAACACGAACTGCGGCGACCCTGTCGAGAGCGCGTGGTTCAACACGTATGCGCAGGGGGAGGACGTTTCGGCGCACATCCGCAACGAAGGGGTCAAGCTGTTCTCCGACGGAGGGTCGTGTGGCGTGCCGGCGGTCACCTTCGAGTATCCGGGCGGGTATGGCCACGGCGACCTGTTCCTGGCGCAGGAGGACCTGACCGCGGCGGTGCAGGCAGTGCAGGCCACGGGGCACCAGATCGCCATCCATGCCCTGGGCGACCGGGCGGTGGAGGAGACGATGAATGCGATCGAAGCGTCGCTCGGTGGGGCCCCCAACGACCTGCGCCACCGCATCGAGCACAACGCGATCGTGCGCCCCGACATGATGAGCCGCTACAACGAGATCGGCATCGTGCCGACGTTCTTCGGCTCGTACACCACCTGCATGCGGATCAACGCCGAGCCGGGGAGGTTCAAGTACGTCGTGCCGGACGAGTTGGGTACGTGGGAGTGGCCGTGGAGGGCCATCCTGGACGCCAACCCTGGGCTGGCCGCAGCATGGCACTCGGACTACCCCGTGTTCCCCGACATCAGTCCGATGGCGCATCTCTACGGCCTGGTCACCCGCGCCCAGCGGGCGGAGGACGGCAGCGTGTGCGAGCCGCCCGACTGGCTGGCGCAGGGCGCCATCACGGTTGACGAGGCGCTGCGGATGATGACCATCAATGCCGCGTACGCCATCTTCCGGGAGCACGAGATCGGCAGCCTGGAGCCCGGCAAGCTGGCTGACCTGGTGATCCTGTCGGACAACCCTCGCGAGGTGGATCCGGCCGCGCTGCCGGACATCGAGGTGATGGTCACGATCATCGGCGGTGTGGTGGAGCATTGCGCCGACGGGGCGGGCGCCCTGTGCCTGGCCGATGGCGCCGGAGGGCCCACGGACTCGACGGTGCCGAGTGGACCCACCGGCATCGCGCCGATCGGCTACCTGGACTTCCCAAGCCCCGACGCAGTGGTGTCCGGCATCGTGGGGGTCGAGGGCTGGGCGCTGGCCGACAGCGGAATCGAACGGGTGGAGGTCTACGTGGACGGCGTGTACGTGGGCGATGCGGTGTACGGGCACCCTCGGCCGGACGTCGACAACGACTACCCGGGCCGGGCCGGCGCGCCCAACTTCGGGTACGTGTTCGATCTGGACACGACGACGCTTGCCAATGGCCCGCACACCATCGGGGTGGTGGCGGTTGCCAGGAGCGGTGATGCAGGACCGATGATCCCCGAGGTCCTCTCGGTGACCGTCGAGAACTGATGTGCAGGGCTCCGCGGCGGCGACGGCGTCGTCGATGGTCCATCTGTTCGTGCTGAAGGCCTTGTTCCAGACCGGCCGCGACCCGGTCGGCGGGTTCATCTCGGTTGCCGTGGCGCTGGTGGTGCTGGCCGTGCTGGCAGCCCTGGGGGCGCTCACGCCGGGTTCGAGTAGCTCCGCGTCGGGGTGACCAGCACCGCCGTCCTCCGCTCCTCGCGCATGACGCGGTCGTAGGTCGGCCAGTCGTCGTGGGTCCCCCCGGCGGCGGTGAAGATCTCCCGCAGCAGCACCCGCAACCGTTCATCGTCGACCCCGGGCGCCGGATCATCGGGCCCGATGAGGGTGGCCGTTCCCTCGACGGCCGCCCACTGCCATCCGGCGCGCAGCACGACGGAGATCGTCGGGTCGGTGCGCAGGTTGACGAGCTTGCGGGCGCGGCCGCCGGCGACGAAGGCCACCACCGGCTCCCCGGTGATGGGGTGGGAGGTGACCCCGGCGTTGACGACGCTGGTCTGCGGCGTGAGGTCCGCACGGCGCGTCACGACGACGCTGAGCCCGTGGTCGAGTGGCACGAGGCGGGCGAACTCACTGAGATCGGTCATCGCCGAACCGTACCCCGGCGGCCGCTCATGAGGGAGCGACAGGCCGTAGCAGTGCCAGCCGAGGCGCGTCGTCGGCTTCTTCGAAGGCGTAGGTGCTGCGGAGGTCGGCCTCTGCCGCCTCGTGCGTACTCCAGTCGATCTGGAACGTGTAGTCGTGGAGGAAACGCAGCGTCTTGATGTAGACGGTGGGGTCGTCGTCAGGGCTGAGGCGTCGCAGCGCGCCGAGGTAGTCGCTGCGGACTCTCGTGGGCACGATGATCTTCGACTGCTGCCCGGCCACCAGTTCGGCGTTCATCATGACGCGAGCGATCCGCCCGTTGCCGTCGGCGAACGGGTGGACCTCGGAAACCAGGAACATCGTGTACAGCGCGCGTTCCCATGCGGTGTCGAGGTCGGCGAGCCGGCGCCAGCCCTCGCGCAACGTCCCACGGACGAGGGCCGGGTCGACGAAGAGCGTCATCCCTGCCTGGTTCGGCAGTGTCTTGAAGATGCCAGCGATGTCCGGTCGGCCACTCATGAGGGTGGCGTGCCTGCCCCGCAGCATGGTGAGGAACTCGTCGGGCGAGTCGGCAACCCGGCTCATCTCGTCGGGGTCGGCGACGAGTGCGTACGTGCCAAGGATGTCGTGGCTGTCGGCACCCCGGTTGGCGACCAGTACGCCGTCGAAGACGATGGAACGGGCTTCATCGACGGTGAACGTTGTGCCTTCGATGTAGTTGGAGAAGTACGCCTCCCAGAAGGCTTGGACCCCGTAGCCCGACGAGCCCGGCGCGACTCCGTCGCGGGATTGCGGTGCGGCTGACCGCAAGGCCACGAGGAGTGCATCGAATCGTTCGATGCGGTCTGGGTCGAAGGGAAGCCCCGCCTGTCGTGCGGCGAGGGCACGGTTCGACGTCGTGACCTTCTGGCTACCGATCGCCGCGCCGATCCTGCGCCCGAGTTCGCCGATGTGGTCCGCCTGGACGCCGAGATGGGGTGCCAGCCGCTCGGCCTGCCGCCGGTACTCCGTGAGTCGCTCCTCTCCATCGAGTCGGCAGAGCCGGTCGATCCAGGCGTCGATCTCATGGTTGTCAAGGGTGCGACGCGGCCGCCCGCCCCTGGAACGGGATGGCCGCATGTTCTCGGCGAGTGCTCGCGCCTTCGATGCCTGCCACAGGCCGCCTGGCAGTTGGATGTCGCCATCGACGGGGCCGGCGCCGCGGCGTGCCAGCACGTCGAGGCCGGGAAGCGACAGCTCTCGGGGTCGGCCGTCGCGGGAGAGATAGAGGTAGCCGTCGACCTTGCCCCCGGTGAGCGTCGACCTGTCGGTGATGACGGCGCCGGGGAACTCGTGACCGACGATCGTGTGCCAGTGCCGAGCGACCACGGCCTCGGGGCTGGTGGTGGTGTCGCTCGTGTAGATCGCGCGAGCCAGAGGACGAAGGACGCCGCGTCGGACCATGTCGCTGATGGTCTGCGATGGCAGATCGCCAGAGAACACGATCTCCTTATCCACGGGATGCTCCGATCTGAACGGGGAAAACCGTTCGTAGCATACCCAAGTCCGGGGTTTGCCGTAGATAACGGCCGCTCTCTCGGTGCGAACCCGAGGCAGGCGGTTCGCGTGAACCGCCTGCCTCCCTGGTCATGGAGCGCCTAGCCGGCAGTCTGGCGGGCCACGTAGCGACGGACGGCCTCCTCGTCCGGTTGGCCCCAGCCGAGGCAGAAGGGGTGACCGGCCGGGTCGGCGTAGACCTGGTAGCCCTCGGCTGCGGTGAGGTCC